>NZ_JBIUTF010000006.1:0-671714 GCF_044741745.1 Streptomyces sp. NPDC088116
GGATCGGACGCGGCAAATGCCGATCCAGCTCCGCACACACCTCATCAAAGGCTTCGGCGAACACCGGGAACGCAGCCGACAACTGCGAACCCATATCCGGACGTTGACTACCCTGACCGGAAAACACCACCGCCAGCCGGGAAGCTCCTGCCTGCCCGGTCACCACGCCTGCGCTCGGACGGTCCTCGGCAAATGCCCGCAAGCTCTCCAGCAGCGCGTGCTGGTCCTGGCCCAGCACCGCTGCCCGGTGCTCGAACACCGAGCGCGTCGTGGTCAACGCGCGCCCCACCGCCACCGGATCGGTTTCCGGGTGCTCGGCGCTCCACCTGGCCAGCCGGGACGCCTGATCCCGCAAGGCTTGCGGCGACCTGGCCGAAAGCAGCCACGGCACCACGCCAATTGCGGGGGTCTCATCCGATTCGGTTACCGATACCGGTTCGGGTTCCTCGATGATCACATGGGCGTTCGTGCCGGAGATACCGAACGACGAGACACCCGCCCGGCGGGGATGGCCATTGGCCTGCCACTGCACCGGCTCCGTCAGCAACTGCACGGTGTCGGACGACCAGTCCACATGAGACGACGGCGCGTCCACGTTCAAGGTGCGCGGCAACACATCGTGGTGCATGGCGAGCACCATCTTGATCACCCCGGCCACCCCGGCGGCGGCCTGGGTATGACCGATGTTGGACTTCACCGAGCCCAGCCACAACGGCCGTTCCTCCGGCCGGTCCTGACCGTACGTCGCCAGCAGCGCCTGCGCCTCGATCGGGTCACCCAGCCGCGTACCGGTGCCATGCGCCTCCACCACATCGACCTCGGCCGAAGACAACCGCGCACTCGCCAGCGCCGCACGAATCACCCGCTGCTGGGAGGGGCCGTTCGGCGCGGTCAGACCATTCGACGCACCGTCCTGATTCACCGCACTGCCACGCAACACCGCCAGCACCTGATGCCCACGCTTGCGCGCATCGGACAGCCGTTCCAGCACCAGCACACCGGCGCCTTCACCCCAGCCGGTACCGTCAGCCGCGTCAGCGAACGGCTTACACCGGCCATCGGCGGCCAGACCGCCCTGGCGGGAAAACTCCACGAACATGTCCGGAGTGGACATCACCGTGACACCACCGGCCAGCGCCATCGAACACTCGCCGGCACGCAACGCCTGCGCGGCCAGGTGCGCCGCCACGAGTGAAGAGGAACACGCGGTGTCCACCGTCACCGCCGGGCCTTCGAGGCCCAGCGTGTAGGCGACCCGGCCCGAGGCCACACTCACCGCATTGCCGGTCAGCACATGTCCGTCGACCTCGTCCGAACCGGACGCCAGCACCGAACCGTAGTCGGATCCGCCGACACCCACATAGACACCGGTGTCCGAACCACGCAGTGACTCCGGCACGATCCCGGCCCGCTCCAACGCCTCCCAGGCTGTTTCCAGCACCAGCCGCTGCTGCGGATCCATCGCCGTCGCCTCACGCGGGCCGATCCCGAAGAACTCCGGATCGAACATTCCCGCCTCGGCCAGGAACGTGCCGTGCCGGGCGTAAGAGGTACCCGGGCGCAGCCGGTCCGGGTCGTAGAGGCCCTCCACATCCCAGCCACGGTCAACCGGGAACTCCGACACGCCTTCCCCGCCGGCGGCCAGCAACTCCCACAAAGCCTCCGGCGAATCCACGCCGCCCGGGAAACGACACCCCATGCCCACGATCGCGATCGGCTCATCCGCCGCCAAGACCGCACCGGCCGGTGCCCGATCCGACTCGGACACTCCTGACAAACGGCGGTGCAGATACGCGGCCAGCCGCGCGGGGGTCGGATAGTCGAACAGCAAGGTGGTCGGCAGATCCAGAGAAACAGCCGCGATGAGCCGGTTGCGCAGCTCCACAGCCATATAGGAATCCGAGCCCTGCTCCCGGAAGCTCCGATGGGCGTCGACGTCCGGTGCTCCGCCGTGACCGAGCACCGCGGCCGCGTGCGTGCGGACCAGGTCGAGCAGGTACGACTCGCTGGCGGCAGTGCCAGGCGCGGCAACGGCTCCGGTACGACCGCGCCGACGCTCATCGCGGCGTGGGCCGTCCACCATGGTGTCTCGCAGGTCACTGCTCAGATCGGCGAACACGACGCTCGGGTCGTCGTGTTCGACGGCGCTGACCAGCGCCTCGATCTGGCGGGCGGAATCAGTGGGGCGCATCCCCTCGACCGACGGCATGTCCTCGTCGTGCCATGCCACGACGTTGCCCGGCAGGGAGTTCGCCCGGCGCAGCCGGATCAGCGCCTCGACGTGGCCGTTCGAGTCCGGATCCAGGCCCAGTTGAGCACTCGCACGCGACACCACCACGAACGCGGACAACTCGCGGTCGGCACTCTGCGCATGCAGCCGCCGGAGAGCGTCGGCGTCGGGCGTGCCCTCAGGTTCCGGCAGGTACAGGACTGCCGAGAGGTCCGGCTCGGCGGGCAGGTCACTGCCCCGTACGACGCGCGCGCCGCTTCCCTCCAACCAGCGGACCAGCGCTTCGGCCGAGCGGCCGGTGCCTCCACCGGCCAGCAGTACGGTGCCGGAGGGATGCCAGTTGCGCTGCGGCGCCGCACTCGGAACCGGCGCGGACCGTACCCGCCAGGCGAACACCCCGGCGGAGCGCAGGGCCAAGCGGTCCTCACCGTACTCACCGGCCAGGACGGCGCGCAGCCTGCGCGAGGTCGTCGCGTCCCACTCCGAAGGGAGTTCGAGACGGCCGCCGACACCGCCCGGGGCCGAAGGCCGGTCCCAGTACTCCGTTCCCGACTCCGTTCCCGACGATTCCCGGGATCCACCGGCCACGCCGGTTGCCACGCACCACACCGGAACGCCGGACACCATGCCGGCGGAAACGTCAGGCGGCAGGAACGACACCACACCGGCGACCGGCTCCATGTCCCCGAAGGCGGTTTCCGGACTGGCCGGGTCCACCCGAATGAGCACGGACTCGTCCCGGTCTTCCGAGAGCGCGGCGACAACCTGGCCGACCGCGTCCTCCTGCGGATGGTGGGCCGGTACCGCCACGACCCATCGGCCGGTCAGTGCCCGGTCCAGCACGGGACCGATCGGCGCCCAGCACACCTCGTACCGCAGCGCGTCGAGTTCGGTGCCCGGAGACGTGTCACGGCCCGGAGCCACGGCCGGCGCATCCGGCAGCCAGTACCGCTTCCGCTGGAAGGCATACGTCGGCAGGCCGATCGTGTGGGGACCGGTCTGGGTGCCGAGCTGCGTACTCCAGTCCACCGGCACACCCGCGACGTGTACGCCGGCCAGTGACCGCAGCCACCGGCCCCGGCCGCCGTCATCACGACGCAACGTGCCGGTGACCGTCAGTCCCTCACCGGCCTGTTCGACCGCCATCGCCAGGACCGGATGCGCACTCACCTCGACGAAGGTGCGATGCCCGGCCGCCACCAGCGCCTCGATCACCTCGGCGAAACGCACCTGCTCACGCAGATTCCGATACCAGTACCCACCGTCGAGCCCCGCGGTGTCGACCAGTGCGGCTTCCAGTGTGGAATGGAACGGCACCTGGCTGCTGGTCGGTTCCAGCCCGGCCAGGTCAGCTGCCAGCTGCTGCTCGATGGCTTCCACCTGCGCCGAATGCGACGCGTAGTCCACCGCGATCCGCCGCACACCATCACCGGCATGCCGGGCCACGAACTCGTCACACGCCACCGCGGCACCCGAAACCACCACCTGTGCCGGACCATTCACCGCGGCCACCGACAAGTCAGCCCACGGAGCGATCCACTCCTCGACCTGAGCCAGCGTGGCGCGAACCGACACCATCCCGCCGGAACCCGCCAGAGCCACAATCGCCTGACTACGCAAGGCCACCACTTGCGCGCCGTCCTCCAACGACAGCCCACCAAACGCGGTAGCCGCAGCGATCTCGCCCTGCGAGTGACCCACCACAACGGACGGGACCACACCAGCAGAGCGCCACAGCTCGGCCAGGGAGACCATCACCGCCCACGACACCGGCTGCACCACATCAACCCGCGCCAGCAACTCAGCATCACCAAGAGCATCACGAAGCGACCAGTCCACGAACGGCTCCAACGCCGCCGCACACCGCTCCATCGACTCCCCGAACACCGGCTCGGTGTCCCACAACTCCAGCCCCATACCGACCCACTGCGCACCCTGACCGGGGAACACAAACACCGGACCCAGCCCAGCCGGCACCGCGACACCATGCACCACCGCCGCGGAAGTCTCAAGGTCCTGCAGCCCGGCGACAAACCCGGCCACGTCGTCAGCGACCACGACCGCGCGGTGGTCGAACATCGACCGCGTCGTCACCAATGCACGACCCGCGGCCATCAGATCGTTTTCCGGCCGGGCGGCGGCCCACTGCCCCAGCCGGACAGCCTGCTCCCGCAACGCCTCCGCCGACTTCGCCGACAACAGCCACGGCACGGCACCACCGGCGGGGACGTCCTCCGGCTCCACCGGTGCCTCGGCACTGTCGAGGCCGGTCGTTTCGCTCACCACGACGTGGCAGTTGGTACCGCCCATGCCGAACGAACTCACGCCTGCCAGCAGTGGCCGCTCATCATCGGGCCACGCACCGGTCTCCGTCTGCACGCGCAGGTTCAGATCCGTCAGCGAGATCCGCGGATTCGGCTCGCTGAAGTTCAGGCTCGGCGGGATCCGGCGATGCCTGATCGCCAGTACCACCTTCAGCAGGCCGGCGATTCCGGCCGCCGACTCCAGGTGGCCGATGTTCGTCTTGACCGATCCGACTCGCAGGGGGCCATGGGCACGCCGTGGCCCAGCCACGGCGGCACCCAGCGCGGCCGCCTCGATCGGGTCGCCGACCCGGGTGCCGGTCCCGTGCAGTTCGACGTACTGCACCTCGGCCGGGTTCACACCGGCTTGCTCGTACGCGCGCCGGATGACCTCTTCCTGCGCGGCACCGCTGGGAACGGTCAGCCCGTCGCTCACGCCGTCGTTGTTGACCGCGCTCCCGCGAATCACGCAGTACACCTGGTCACCATCGGCCAGCGCCTGCCGCAGTGGCTTGAGCACCACCACGGCGCCGCCCTCACCGCGGACGAACCCGTTGGCCCTGGCGTCGAAGGTGAAACATCGGCCATCCGGCGACAACCCGCCGAACCTCGACAGCTCGACCGCGGCGTGCGGGCTGAGATTGAGGATCACGCCACCGACGATCGCGCTGGAACACTCCCCACGGCGCAGGCTTTCGCAAGCGAGATGCACGGCGACCAGTGAGGACGACTGCGCGGTGTCCACGGTGATGCTCGGGCCGCTCAGTCCGAGCGTGTACGACACGCGGTTGGCGATCATTCCGCGCTGCACACCGGTGTTGCTGTGTGCGGTGATCGCATCCAGCCCGCGGCGGTGCAGGAGAGCCGCGTAGTCGTCCTTGTTGGCGCCGGCGAACATACCGACGCCGGCGCCCCGTACCTGATCCGGGACGATCCCGGCGTCTTCCAGGGCCTCCCAGCTCAGCTCGAGCATCAGCCGCTGCTGCGGGTCGATCGCGGCGGCCTCACGTGGCGAGATCCCGAAGAACGACGCGTCGAACTGGTCGATGCCCTCCAGGTAGCCCCCGAACGCCGTGCCATCGGCGTCGGGACCGGGGCCGTCGGCAGCGTCCCAACGAGTGGCGGGAGTCGTCGAGATCGCGTCCACGCCGTCGCGCAACAGGGTCCAGAAGGCCGCCGGATCGGCGGCATGCGGCAATCGGCACGACACACCGACAACGGCGATCGGGCCCCGGTCCAAAGAGGAATCAGTCATCAGAGTTCTCTCGGGTAGCCACTCGTGACAAGGGGACATGGCGGCGGCCGGCGGCACCGGCCGGCCCTGCCATCGGAGAATCGCTCGGAGGAGCGCCTAGGCGCGATCCATCGGCACGTCGAATCGCTCGTAGTAGAACTTGAACCGCTCACGCAATTCGTTCTTGTCGAGCCCGAAGTCCTCCATGGTGAAGCGCTGCCTGCTGCGATGTCCGTCCTTTTTCGCAGTGAAGGCGCGCATTTCTTCCATGGCGATGTCGTCCGGTTCGTGGCCCACCGCCGAGGATATTCGGGTCACCGTGCCGATCGGATCGCCGACCAGTTCGCCGAAGGAGACGTCGACGAACCGGTCCTTGTTCGCGATTCCCTCGGCACTGTCGCGGTAGTCCACCATCGAACGAAGGGCTCGCTCGATGTAGTCGGCGCACAGTCCGCCGATGTGGTGCAGATCGGGGTTCCGCAACAGCATTCCGGTCGAGAACGTGCTCAGTGCGGCGAGAGAGACCAGGGAGGAGATCGGGTCGCGATGGGTCTGCACCACCGTCGCGTCGTCGAACACCGTCACCAGGGGGCGCAGCATTTCCAGGTGTGTGGGCGTTTTGAGCAGCCAGCGGCCACCGTCCGGCCGGTCGGCCTGCATGGCCTGGAGGTACTGCCGGAGCAGCCGGTACCCGCCGGAGTGGTCGGCCTCGGTGTACCACCGTGCGTATTCCGGGAAATAGCCGAAACCGAACTGGAGCGACACGTGCGCCGCGTCCAGCAGCGGCATTTCCTCTTCGGGCTCGTCGTTGGCTATCTCATGGCTGTCCACGAATCCGGGGAACGTCCAGGACATGGCACGCACGAACCGCTCGCCCGTCCGTACGCGCGGGTCGGGCCCACTGCCGCGCGAGGTGCCGCCGGCCGGGATCGGCTCCAGCGATTCCCAGAAGGGCATGTGGTACCAGGCGTGGTCGCGTGCCATCGTCCGATGCAGAAACGTGGTGCCGCTCCGGGGCATGCCCACCACGAACAGTGGTGCGGAGACCGGCTTTTCGAACAATTCGGGGCGCTTGGCCGCGAGTTCGGTCAGCCGCAGCCGGTGGACCATCGGCTGGGTGAGCAGCCGTCGGACCATCAGGCGGCCGAAAGCGCTGAGGTCGACCTCCTGGTTGGCCGAACGGCACAGAATCTCCAGCGGCTCCTCGAAAGGAGCGATATCACCGAAATCCGTCAGTCCGGTTTTTGCGCGGGCCCGGTCGGCGAGTTCGGCTGCCTCGACGGGCCACAACCGGTTTCCGGCCGGATCGAGCAACCGGTTGACCGAACGGATCAGCCACGGCAGCCGGTATCCGCCAATGGGTGGGGCCGTCCTCGGCGAAGAACTGCTCTTTGTCGCATCCGAACGCATGGACCTCAACTGCCTTTCGGGCCGTCATCTACGGAGAGCGGGGGAAGCTCGATGAGAAGAACGAAGGCCGGATCGCCCCGCGGAAACCGGGCAGCGCCGGGCGCGTTGAAACGCGGCGTGCGCGGACCGCACGCCGAGGTGGGCTGACTCAATATCCGGCCGGTTCTAGAAACCGTCTTGCTCGCGAGCCGCCCTCCTACCGTGGGACAGCGGTGCCGCGTGGGCGGATTCACGCTTCGATGCAATCGTCGTCGCGGACATCACGGGCTCCTGTCCGTATCACGTTCCGGTCTCGGGTCAGTATTACGCGCATGTGGCGCCGCCCTGTGGTGCGAGCGCCAAACCTGTTGCCTCGCGCGGTATGAACCCACGCGTTGGACGCGGACCGCGTGGGATGGACACGAGGATCCAGCCACGGTCAGCGGGCAGCCGGGGGATCAGGGCCTGTCCGGTCGGAACGCCGAGTTGGAGGCGACGTCCGCGCAGCGATCGGTGCTGGACGCGCCGGCGTTCGTCAAGGCCGACCGGGATCTGAACCGGCGCGCGATGCGGAACTGGCCGCCGACCAGGTCCGGATACATGACGTACCGGTTAATCCTTGACGCGCCCCGAACGCCGTCCTGCGCACCGCGGCCTCCACGTCAGGACTCACGGCTGCCGGGTCGGCGTGACAGACCTTTCGTTGAGGAAGTTGATGATGTGGCCGAACACGTCCAGGGCGGCGCCGCGGCCGATGATCGGGTCCATGTGGCCGTAGCCGGGGACCTCGACGTAGCGGACGTCGAGGTCCGGATGGCGGCTGGAGAGGATGTCGTAGCAGAGTTCGTTGGAGTCGAGCCAGATCTTGTTGTCGCTGCCGGCGAGGAGCAGGACCGGGCAGTCGATACGGTCGGCGTTGTCCAGGGCGTTCTCGGGTAGTTGGCCGTAGCGGCGGTCGGCCGGGTTCCAGCGCATCACCGTATGGGCCAGTTCCATACGCCGGAGGTGCGGCAGTACCCAGGTGGGCAGCGTGCCGAACAATTCGGCCAGCCGGTCGTGGGTGGTCTTGTGCAGGTTCTCGTGCATGTAGAGGGATGCGCCCGTGCCCCAGGCGGAATTGTGCAGGATCTGGCAGGTGGGGTCGTCGCAGTCGTCGGCGGAGAGGGACGCCAGCGCGAACACCGGGGTGTAGCGGGAGCGGAGCCCCACCTTGGTGAAGTCGATCGGGAGATGGGCCCAGCGGGAGCGGATCAGCTCGCCGCCGAGGTGGAGCCGCAGCCGCGTGCTCGCGGAGACCTTCGGTGTCATGAACACCCCTTGGGCCACCACGCCGGCCAGGTCCGGCACAAGCCCTCCGGTCATGCTCAGCGCCAGGGGCAGTGCTCCGAGGCAGTGGGCGACCACGAACAGTGGGCGCCCATCGATGCGGCCACGGATGTACGCCACCGACTCCGGGATGTCGTAGAGCGCGACATCGTCGAAGGTGTACCGGACGCGGGCCTCGTTGTGCGGCAGGCGGCAGCTGCCCCGCCAGTCCAGCAGCCATGGTTCGTAGCCCGCGTCGAGCAGTACGTCCACGAGGTTGCGGGTCTCGGGGAGCACGAACAGGTCGGCCGAGGCGGTCAGGCCGTGCAGGAGCAGGACCGCGGGACGGTCGGTGCCGTCGTCGTCGACGGGGTCGGCGACCACCCTGCACAGGCCGAGTTCCGTACCGTCGGATGCCTGGAACGGGATCTCCTCGATGGTGAAGCGGTCCAGCGGGGCGTAGAGCGGTCGCAGTGTCATTGAAGTCGCTTCCTGTCCTTTTCCAGCTTCTTGAGTTTGGCCTGGAACCTGTCCTTGTCGCGGTCGATGGCGTCCCGGCGCAGATCGAGCAACTCGGCGCCGACGCGCAGGGTGGGCTCCAGCAGCCCCTGGCCCATCTGTGTGCCGAACCAGGTCAGCCAGGTGAGCTTGGCAATTCGCTGTTCCTGCATCGACAGATCGGGGTTGACCCGGATGCCGTCGATTTGCTCACGCATATAGCTCTTGCCGGGCACCCGCATCATTCCGGCCAGGCTCGCGGGTTCGCCCTCGCGGCCGACCCGGACGGAGAGGGTGCGAGCCTGCTTCCAGTAGTCGCGGCGTGCGCGGGCTGTCTTCCAGCCCTCCAGCCACCAGCCGTTGCCGTCGCGGTCGCGCAGGGCGAGGCGATAGCGCAGCAGGGGATGGTCCATACCGTGCCGGTGGGGTACTCCTTCGTCGGGGCGTACGAGGATCTCGCCGTCGTCCACGATCAGCGAATCCTCGTGCAGACGGGGGCAGGAGACCGTGCCGCGTACGTGGATCGTGCGGTGTTCCACAAGCTGGTACATGCTGGCGATCGACAGGGTCAGCGCGAAAACGCAGCGGGTGTCCGGTGAGCCGTCCAGCGGACCCAGCCTGCCGCGCATGGTTTCCGGGAACCACAGGTACGGCGGGTCGTCGCGGCTGGGCAGGATCACCCGGCCGTCGCGGGCCATCCGTTCGTAGTTCTTCAGCTGGGCCTTCGCGTCGTAGCGGGTGGCCGGTGGCAGCTTGTGCCGGGCGATGAACGCCTCGGTGCGCTCGCTCGTCGCCGCCGGGCCCGTGAGGGTGGCCTCGCAGAGCTTCTGGGCGGCGGGGTTGCGCATCACCCGGACCAGGAAATCCAGTTCGGCGACAGGCTCGGCTTCGCTGCGGGCCAGGAAGTCCTCGCGCCACTCGTTCCACTCCAGCACTTGGACGTTCAGACCGCCGAGTTCCATGTCGCGGACCATCTCGGTGAGGGTGTTCGGCCGCCCGGCGAGGTGGTAGTTCTGACCCCAGCCGCTGGGCTCGCAGATCACGGCGGCCGCGATACGGCTCACCCAGTCCACCGGGGCGACGTTCAGGTAGCGCGCGGCGGGCATGGTGCGATAGCGGGACATGACCGAGACCAGGCCCGAGCTGATGTCGTGCGGGTTGTAGGCGCCGGTGCGGGTGTGGCCCACGATGCCGCCGGGGCGCAGGAACGTCACCTTCAGACCACGCTCGCGGGCCCTCCTGAGCGCCGCCTCGGCCGCCCACTTCGCCTTGTCGTACCCCGCGACCAACTGGTCCACATGTGCCACGGGATCGTCCTCGCCCATGGACGCGATGCCGATCTCGTTGAACACGGCGACCGACGAGATGTGGTGCATCGGCTTGGAGCGTCCGGTCATCGCGAGTTCGGCGAGGGTGAGCGCACCGAGAACATTGGTCCGGCGAAGCGACGGGTAGCCGCGCATGAAGTCCACGGCCGCCGCCACGTTGACGACGGAGTCGAGTTCGCGTGTGAGCAGGTTCCACTGTTCGTCCCGCAGCCCGAGCCGGGGCCGGCGTATGTCGCCGGGCAGAACCGTGACCCGCCGTCGGATCTCGGGCGACCACGGGAGCGAGAAACTGGCGAGGCCCTCGGCGAGGCGTCGTTCCGCGTCCTGCTCGTTGTCCCCGCGCACCAGACAGACGACGTGTGCGTCGCTGTGCCGCAGCAGGTCGAGCAGCATGTGGCCGCCGAGGAAGCCGGTGGCACCGGTCAGCAGGACGCGGCGGGGCGGGACCGGTTCGGGGTCGCTGCTGCACCAGGGGAGAAGGTCGGCGCGTGCCAGGTCGGCCGTGATGAGGGCCAGTTCCTCGGCCGTGTCGCCGGGCGCTGACAGGTTCTCGTCCGGCGCGTCGGGGCCGGCGCTCGCGAGTCCGGTGTCCGGCGGTGCCGTCGTGGTGGCGGCGGGGGACGGCGCGGAGACAGCGGGGGGTCCGGGGGCACCGGAGGCCGCGGGCAGCTCGGAGGGGTCGGGCAGCACGGAGGGGGCGGGCAGCACGGAGGGGGCGGGCAGCACGGAGGAGTCGGGCAGCACGGAGGAGTCGGGCAGCGAGCGTTTCGCCACGCCGCCGAGCCAACGCTGGGCGAGGCGGCGGGGCCTGGCGTCGGCGAAGACGTCGTCCAGGCTGAGCCGGACGTCAAGATCACGGTCGAGCAGGGCGACGAGTTGGACGGCGTCCACCGAGGTGGCGCCGGCGTCGAAGAGGTCCGTCTCGGCGTCGATCTCCTTGCCGCCCAGCAAGCCGGTGGCCTTGGAGACGATGGCCATGGCGAGCTGTTCGAGACTCCACACCGCCGCGCTGTCCGACGAGCCGTTCGTGTCGCTGTCGGGCTTCCCCGGTGCCGGGGAAGACGGTTGGAAGCGGGCCAGGAGTCCGGCGACCGCGGCCGCCCCGCGGGCGGCGCCGTCGAGCAGCTCGCCCTCGTACTGCCGGTCGATGTCGTGGTTGCGGGCCGGGACATGGCCGCCTGTGCCGGGGCTTGAATTCACGGGGTTGTCTCCATGGCGTTCGAAGTGGCGTCCCACGAGCGGAAATTCCGGAGCCGGTCCAGGCGGACCACCGCATCCAGCCGGGGTGCCTCCGGATCCGCGCCGCCGTCCAGAGCGGCGACCAGGCGCCGCGCCGGGACGTTGCGCGGTGTGTGTTCGGCGATCAGGCGCACGGCCGGGCAGCCCAGGGCCTCGGCGCGGTCGGCCAGCCAGCCGAGAATCCGTTCCTCGGCGCCGCGGCCGAGGACCCGGCAGCTCATCATCCAGCCCAGGATCTCGAGCGCCTCGCCGCCAGGGCGGACGGCTAGGACGGCGATCTGCCCGTAGTCACCGAAGCGGTCCCGTGCCCGTACGGTCCATACCTCGCCGCCCTGCTGCCAGCGCGTGAGCGCGGTCCCGTCCACCACCGAGGGACGGAGATTGAACTGGTTGGTGCGCCTGGTCAGTTGGACGGACCGCTCCAGCGTGGCTCCGCAGAGGGGCTCGAAGTCCAGCTCCAGGTTCAGCTGTTCGAGGAAGTCGGCGAAGCCGGTCCGGGAGCGTTCCTCCTCGCGCACCTTCTCCTGGCCGTAGAAGTCCGCCCGAGCGGCGTCCTCCCGCGTCACCGGGCGCGGGGCGACGGGCCACAGCCGGGTCACGAAGTCCGTCAGATCCGCCGCAGGCGGGCAGGTGACGCAGAGCACCTCGGGGAGCGCGGACCGCATGCCCGCGATCTCGGCCGGGTTGTCGTCGAGGAACAGGAATGTGTCCAGGCCCAGTCCCAGCCCCTCCGCGACCGCCTTGACACGCGCGGATTTTGGTCCCCATCCGGCGGAGATCACACTGAAGTGCTCGGTGCCCAGCACACTGTCGGACCGGTCGAGCACGGCACGTACGGTGGCCTCGTCGTTGTTGGAGACCAGCACCAGCAGCACCCCGGCGGCGCGCCATTCGAGCAGACGGCGGGCCAGCAGGGCGCGGGCCCCGGTGAGGTCGACGTGCTCCGGCCCGTCCTCCCCGGCGATGCCGCTCCACAGGGTCTCGTCGCCGTCCACCGCGATCGCCTTGGGCGGGGTACGGCGCACGGCCCGGACCAGCTCGGCGAGGGCGAGCGCCACCGCCGCCTGGAACTCCATCCCGAACGGCAGATGCGCCAGGTCGTCGGTCCGGACGTCGAACGGGTTGTCGGCACAGTCGTCGCGCCTGAAGCTGTCCGGTCCCAGTACCGCGATCCCGGGGTGTTCCCGGAGCCGGGACATCACCCGCTCCTCCCAGTCGCGGAACCTGTCCTCGGCCGAGCGGGTGGGCAGGAAGCCGACGATCAAAGGCTTCCCGGTGCGTTCGGCCACCGATCGCAGCGCCGCCGGGTATTCCTCGCCCAGCCGCGCGAGCAGTTCGTCACTTACCTCGCCGAAACGCCCCAGGTCAGTGGCGCGCAGCAGGACGACGGCAGCTGCGGTCGACGGCGCCGAAAGGGCCCCGGACGGGTCGTGCAGGCTCGCCAGCACTTGGTGATAGGGCGCTTCGGTGACGGTGAGCCCGGTGTCGTCGAGGGCGAGGCCGAGCAGCCCCGACAGGTTGCCCAGGGCGAAGGTGGCGGCCAGCGCCACCGATGCGGGTGCCGTACCGGACGCGGTGTCCGCCGCAGGGACGCCGACCGCGCTCCTGGCCGCGTGCGGCGCGTCGGCCGGGTCTGTCGCCACCTGAAGTCCGCCGACCGTGTCCGGCGTCGTTGGACCGGTCACTTCGGCGAGCAGGCCGAGATAGTCCCGGCCCAGCCGGGCGCAACTCGGGCCGTCGAGGATGTCCAGGTTGTAGTCGAGCCGCAGATGGCCCAGGTCGGGTGCCACCGTGAGCATCAGATCGAGGTCCGAGTAGCCGTTGCTCGCGGGCAGGATCTCCAGTCCCGGCAGCCTCAGGGCGCGTGGCCGGAGGTAGTTGAAGTACACCTCGACCAGGGGTGCGTTCTCGCGGTACAGCCCTTCCGCGACCAGCGTGGACATGGTGTCGAAGAACGTGCTGCCCTGTTCCAGCGCCGTGCCGAGACGGCTGTCCGTCCGGCGCAGCACATCGGCCACCGGTTCGTCCGGGGCCGCCTCGGCGGGGAACGGCAGCGGAACGCCGAAGAACCCGACCGCGTCGAGCGCCTCCGCGTGCATCCGGGTGTCCACGGGCACGGCCAGCACGAACCGGCTGCGCTCCCTCAGCCGGGCGAGGAACACGGTCAGTACGCCCAGCCAGACGGCGGCCGGTGTGATCCCGAGCCGTTCCGCCTCGGCGGCGACCCGCTCGTGCAGCCCTTCGGGGAATTCCACGAACTCGGTCGCTGCCCGGTAGGTGCGCACCGGGGGCCGGGGCTTCGCGAGGGTCAGGTCCAGCCTGCGGGCCCCGGAGAACCACTCGGGCGGACGCGCCGCCGCCGCGTCCGGGCCGACGTCCTGCTGTACCGCCTGTGCCAGGAGCAGCCGGTCGATGTCGTCCAGCGAGGGCGTGGCGGACAGCTGCCCGCCGGCGAGTCCGGCGCCGATCTCGGCCGCCACGAGGACGAGTGACGGCAGGTCGGAGACCGCGTGGTGCGCCCCGTAGAGGAGCACCTGCTCCCCTGAGGCGTATTCCAGCAGTTCGAACCGCCACAGTGGCGCCACCGCGAGGTCGAACGGCGGCTCCAGCAGCTCGCGCAGCCGTGCGTCCGCGTCCGTGCCCGCGTCGACGGCCGACCAGCGCAGCAGTGTGCCGGACGGGCTCGGCCCGACCGTCAGCTGGAAGCCGTGCTCGGGGTCCGCGACGATCGCCGTGCGCAGGGCCGCGTGCCGGGCGGCGACGGCGCCGAGCACCTCGGTGAGCCGGTTCCTCGTGGCTGCCGTGGCGAGTCTGACGGCGAAGCCGATGTTGTGGGTGACGCCCGGGGTGCCCTGCTGCTCAGCGCGCAGGAGCCGCATGACGTCGCGGGTCGCCGGGCACCGGACGGTGCCGTCCGCGTCCGGGGTGAGCGGTCCGATACGGTCCGGGCGAGCGGGCGTCTTGGATCCGGACGTGAGTGCGGGGGGCCGGTCGTCCGGTGTTCCGGTCCGACCGTCGAACACCTGGTCCACGATGTCCGTGACGCTCGCCCCACCGAGCAGGAGGGCGATGGGCAGGGCCCGGCCGGAGTCCGCCTCCACCAGGCCCCGGGTGCGCATGGCCGTCACCGAGTCCAGGCCGAGGCTGGTGAGCGGGGCGGTGATGTCCATCCGGTCGGCGTCGAAGCCGAGCAGTCCGGCGACCTGCTGTCGTATCCGCTCCGTGACGTGCGGCCGGGAGCCGGAGGCCGAGCGGGGTTCGGGGCGGTCTTGCGCGGGGCGCTGGTCGACAGGGCTCCTGCGGGGCGGGAGGAGGCTGGTGAACAGTGGGGGGAGCAATTCGGTCCTGGTGGCGCGGAGGGTCGGCATGTCGAGTGCCAGAGCGGCCACCACCGCGTCCTCCCCGGGGTCCGGTCGCTGTCCGGTACCGGTGAGGGCGGCGTCGAACAGAGACATGCCGTCCTGCGTCGTGAGTGCCGTCATGCCGCCTTGGCTGAGCCGCTGGATGTCGGCGTCGTCGAGTTGTCCGGTGAGCCCGGTCCGCTCGGCCCACAGTCCCCAGGCCAGGGAGAGACCGGGCAGCCCGGCGTCGCGGCGGTGTTGCATCAGGGCGTCGACGAACACATTGGCGGCGGCGTAGTTGCCTTGGCCCGATCCTCCGATGAGGCCGGCGAGCGAGGAGAACGCCACGAACGCGGAGAGGTCCTGGCCGGCGGTGAGTTCGTGCAGGTGCCATGCGGCGTCCGCCTTGGGCCGAAGGACCGTGTCGACGTGCGCCGGGGTGAGGGAGCCGATCACCGCGTCGTCGAGCGTTCCGGCGGCGTGGACGACCGCGGTCAGGGGATGTCCGGCGGGGACGGAGTCGAGCGCGGTGCGGAGCTGTTCGCGGTCGCCGACGTCGCAGGCCCGGATGGTGACCTGGGTTCCTGCGGCGGTCAGTTCCTCGTGCAGCGTTGCCGCACCGGGAGCCTGCGGGCCCCTCCGGGACAGCAGCAGCATGCGGGACACGCCCGCCCCGGCCAGGTGCCGGGCCAGGGCGGCTCCCAGACCACCGGTTCCGCCGGTGATCAGTACCGTGCCGCCGCCCAGCCGGGACACCACCGAAGCCGTGCGCCCTCCGGACACGGTCTCCTTGTCCTGGCGGCGCAGCCGGGGGACGAGGAGCCGCCCCTGCCGGATCGCCATCTGCGGCAGGCCCGCGGCCAGCGCGTCCAGCAGCGGTGCGGGGACCCCGTCCGGGCCGGCGTCCGAGGCGAAGGCCGAGCGCGGGCCGGTGGCATCGCCGTGACCGGGTACGCCGTCGCCGAGGGCGGTGGAAGCGTCCAGGTCGATGACGGTGACCCGTCCCGGGTTCTCCGTCTGCGCGCTTCGTACGAGTCCCCAGACCGCGGCCTGCGACACCGTCAGCTCTCCCCCGCCGGGCCCGGTCCTGACGGCGTTCCGAGTCAGCACGACCAGCCGGGAGGCCGTCGTCGCCTCCTCGGACAGCCACTGCTTCAGTGCCCGGAGCGTACTGTGCACCGTCTCGCGTGTCCGGGACGGCATGTCCGTACCGTTCGGGGAGGGGACGGCGAGGAGTACGGCGCGTGGGACGGGAGCGCCGGCGCGGACGGCGTCGATCAGGTCGGTGACGGACGTGTGGGCGCGCACGCCGGGAGGGGACTGCTGGGGTCCGGTGGCGACGAAGGCCAGCTCGGCTGCGCCGGGGCGGGGCCCGGTCGGGGTGTGCGGGCTCCAGTCGACGCGCAGCAGCGCCGCGCGGTCGGCGTCGGTCCTCCGTGCGAAGGCGAGTTGTTCCTGGGTGATGGGGCGTATGAGGAGGGCGTCGATGGAGGCGACCGGTGCGCCGTTCGTGTCCGCCAGCCGGACGGCGAGCGTGTCGGGGCCGGCCGGGGTGATCCCGACGCGGAGGGAGCTTGCGCCCCGGCTGTGGAGAGTGACACCGCTCCAGGAGAACGGCAGCCGGGTCCGCTCCGCGTCCTCGGCGCCGAAGAGCCCGCCCAGGCCGGCGGCGTGCAGCGAGGCGTCCAGCAGGGCGGGGTGGGCGCCGAAACGCTGTGCGTCCTCCCACAGGAGTCCCGGCAGGGTGACCGCGGCGAAGATGTCCTCGCCCCGGCGCCAGGCGCCGGTCACTCCACGGAACGCCGGCCCGTATTCGAGGCCGAGTCGGGCCAGCGAGGGATACAGGTCGGCCACCGGCAGCTCGACCGCGTCGTGCGGAGGCCAGACCTCGTCGTGGACGCCCTCCACGTGGTGTACGGCGTTCGCGGCATCCGCCGTGGGAGGTTCGCCGGTGAGGGTGCCGGTGGCGTGGCGGGTCCACTCCACCGCGCCGTCGGGGCGCTGGGGGCTGGAGTGGATGGTGACCGTGCGGGCGCCGTCCGGTGTTCCGGGGCCGACGGTCACCTGGATCAGTACCGCCTCCTGCTCGGGCAGGGCCAGGGGCGCCTCCAGGACCAGCTCTCGTACGTGGGAGCACTCCACGGTGTCGGCCGCGCGGAGGGCCAGTTCCACGAAGGCGGTGCCCGGCAGCAGGACGAGGCCTCGGACCGCATGGTCGGCGAGCCAGGGATGGGAGGCGAGCGAGAGGCGTCCGGTCAGTACCACGCCCCGGCCCTCGGCCAGCGGCAGCGCCGCCCCCAGCAGCGGGTGCTCAACCGGTGTCTGGCCCAGCGCGCCGGCGTCCGGAGCCGTGTTCCGGGCGGGCAGCCAGTACCGCTGCCGTTCGAACGCGTAAGTGGGCAGGTCGGTGCGGCGGCCGCCGGGCAGCAGCGCGGGCCATGCCACCGGCACGCCCGCGACGAACAGCTCGGACGCGGCGGCGGCGACCTCGTCCAGACCGCCCTGGTCGCGGCGCAGGGTGCCGACGGTCCTGGCCCGCGCGGCCTGTGCGTCGATGCTCTCCTGCACGCCCACGGCCAGCACCGGATGGGGGCTGACCTCGACGAACACTTCGATGCCCCGCTTGAGCAGCGCCACGACGGCCTGCTCGAACTCGACGGTCTGCCGGAGGTTCTGGTACCAGTACCCGGCGTCGAGCACGGTGGTGTCCAGCAGTTCGCCGGTCACCGTGGAGTAGAACGGGATGTCGGCGGGCCGGGGCCACAGGGTGCCGAGGGCCTGGCTCAGTTCGGCCTGGACGCGTTCGACATGGGCGCAGTGCGAGGCGTAGTCGACGCTGACCCGATGGGCTCGTACACCGTCTTCCCGGCAGGCGGCGAGCAGTTCGTCGATGGCTTCGGAGTCGCCGGAGACGACGGTGGAGCCGGGCCCGTTGACCGCGGCGAGCGACAGGCGTTCGCCCCAGGCCGCGCTGCGGGCCTGTACCTGCTCGGCGGGCAGCCGTACCGACAGCATGCCGCCCTGGCCGGACAGCCGAGTGATCGCCAGGCTGCGCAGGGCCACGACGCGGGCCGCGTCGTCAAGTGGCAGCGTGCCGGCCACGCAGGCGGCCGCGATCTCTCCCTGGCTGTGTCCCACGACCGCGGCGGGTTCCACCCCGAGCGAGCGCCACATCGCGGCCAGCGACACCATCACCGCGAACGACACCGGCTGCACCACGTCCACCCGGTCCAGCTCAGGCGCGCCCTCGACGCCTCGTACGACATCGAGCAGGGACCACCGCGTGTGGGCGCCCAGTGCCTGGTCGCATTCGGCCATCCGGGCGGCGAACACGGGTGAGGAGTCCAGCAGTTCAAGGCCCATGCCCGCCCACTGTGCGCCTTGGCCGGGGAAGACGAAGGCCACCTGGGGCGCCCCGGTGGCAGTGCCGGTGACGACGTCGGGTGTGACCGTGTCCTCGGCGAGCGCGGTCAGCGCGGTGACGAGGCGATCGCGGTCGTCGCCGAGGACGACGGCGCGGTGTTCCAGTGCGGCCCGCCCGGTGGCCAGGGAGAATCCGATGTCCAGCGGGTCCGGGGCGGGGTTCTCGCGGACCCGTCGCAGCAGCCGGGCCGCCTGTCCGCGCAGGGCGGTCGCCGTCCTGGCCGAGAGCACCCACGGCACCCGTCCCGTTGTCCGGCTGTCCCGGGTCCTCGGCGCCTCGTCGGGGGACGGTGCCTCTTCGAGGATGACGTGTGCGTTGGTCCCGGACACACCGAACGCCGACACCCCCGCCCTGCGCGGACGCCCGGTGACCGGCCAGGACACCGGCTCGTTCAACAAGGACACGTTTCCCTGTGTCCAGTCCACGTGCGGGGACGGCTCGTCCACGTGCAGGGACCTCGGCAGCACACCGTGGCGCATCGCCTGCACCATCTTGATGACCCCGCACACACCGGCGGCGGCCTGCGTATGCCCGACATTCGACTTCAACGACCCCAGCCACAGCGGCTGTTCCTCGGGGCGATCCTGTCCGTACGTCGCCAGGATCGCCTGCGCCTCGATCGGGTCGCCCAGCGTCGTACCGGTCCCGTGCGCTTCCACCGCGTCCACCTCGGCACCCGACAGCCCCGCCGCTGACAGGGCCTGACGGATCAACCGCTGCTGCGCGGGGCCGTTGGGGGCGGTCAGGCCGTTGGAGGCGCCGTCCTGGTTGACCGCACTGCCCCGGATCACCGCCCACACCTGATGACCATGGCGGCGCGCGTCCGACAGCCGCTCGACCACCAGCATGCCCACGCCCTCGGCCCAGCCGGTGCCGTCCGCCCCGGCCCCGAACGCCTTGCAGCGCCCGTCCGCCGAAAGCCCACGCTGACCCGAGAACTCCACGAACATGCGGGGCGTCGCGAGCACGCTGACCCCGCCCGCCAGCGCGAGATCGCACTCCCCGGCCTGTAGTGCCCGGCCCGCCAGATGCAACGCCACCAGCGAGGACGAACACGCCGTATCCACCGTCAGCGCGGGCCCCTCGAAGCCGAACGAGTACGCCGCCCGTCCCGAGACGACGCTGCCCACGGTGTTCCCGGGCCCGTAGTCGTGGTACATCGACCCGGCGAAGACTCCGGTCCGAGAGCCTTTCAGAGAGTGCGGGTCGATGCCGGCGTGTTCGAGGGCCTCCCAGGTGGTCTCCAGCACCAGCCGCTGTTGCGGATCCATCTCCAGCGCCTCACGCGGCGAGATCCCGAAGAACACCGGGTCGAACTCACCGGCGTCGTGCAGGAATCCGCCCCGGCGGGTGTACGTCTTGCCTTCGCGCGCCACATGCGGGTCGTAGATCCCGTCGATGTCCCAGCCACGGTCGTGCGGGAAGTCGTCGATCGCGTCCGTACCCCCGGCCACCAGATCCCACAGCCCGTCGGGGGTGGACACACCGCCCGGGAGCCGACAGCTCATGCCTACGATCGCCAACGGCTCGAAGCGCTGCTGGCCGGCGGCTTTGAGCTGATTGCGCGCCTCGTGCAGGTCGGCGGCCATGTTCTTCAGGTATACGAGAAGTTCTGCCTCTGTCGGCATAAGAAATCCTTTTGAGCAGCTATTGCCTTTATCCGGCCGGATTGTTCCGCTGTGAAAGCCTTGGCCGCGTCCCCAGACGCACCGTCGGTGTTCGGGACGACTCGTCCTAGACGCCGGAGACGCCGAGTTCGTTGGTGATGAAGTCGAGAACCTCGGAGACGGTGGCGTCCGCGAGCCGGTCGACGACGCTGGGGGCCGTGGACGCGTCGAGCGTGTCCGGCTCGGAGCGGGGGCGCTCCTCCGCCGGCTCGGGAACGGTGGGGAAGAGGACGCCGAGGAGGAATGCGGTGAGGCCGGTGGGGGTGGGATGATCGAAGACGAGTGTGCTCGGCAGTCGGGTGCCGGTCGCCGCCGACAGTCGGTTGCGCAGTTCGACGGCGGTCAGCGAGTCCAGACCCAGCTCGGTGAACGCCCGATCGGGGCCGATGTCCCGGGCACCGGTGTGCCCGAGGACTCCGGCGACCTCGGCCCGCACCATCTCCAGCATCCGGTTGCGCCGCTCGGCCGCGCCAAGGGTACGGAGCGCACCCAGGTTCGCGGTGGTGGGGCCGCTCGACGGGGCGGTGGCCCGACGGGGCCGCGGCAGGAGGCCGGACAGCAGGAGGGGCACGCGGTCCGGCCCGGTCGCCCGTAGGGCGGGCAGGTCCAGGGCGCAGGCGACCAGCAGCGCTTCGTCATGGCCGAGGGCGGTGTCGAAAAGACGCATGCCCTCTTCCGTTCCGAGCGGGATGATCCCGCTGCGGTTCAGCCGCCTGACATCGGTGTCGGCCAGTCCTCCGGTCATTCCGCTCTGTTCGGCCCACAGGCCCCAGGCCAGGGACTGACCGGGCAGCCCCGTGCCGCGCCGGAACTGCATCAGCGCGTCGAGGAAGACGTTCGCGGCGGCATAGTTTCCCTGGCCCGGTCCACCGAGCGTTCCGGACACGGAGGAGAAGGTGACGAACGCCGACAGGCCCTTTCCCGCGGTCAGTTCGTGCAGATGCCATACCGCGTCGACCTTCGGCCGCAGCACGGCCTCGAAGTGTTCCGGGGTCAGCGATCCGATCACCGCGTCGTCGAGCACTCCGGCGGCGTGGACGACCGCGGTCAGGGGATGTTCGGCGGGAACGGAGCCGAGTGCGGCGCTGAGTTGTTCGCGATCGGCGACGTCGCAGGCCAGGACGGTGAGCCCGGTACCGGTCGCGACGAGTTCCTGCCGCAGGGTGTGTGTTCCCTCCGAGTCCGGGCCGTTGCGGGAGAGCAGCAGCAGATGCCGCGCGCCGGCGGCGGCGAGGTGCCGGGCCAGCGCCCGGCCGAGGCCACCGGTTCCGCCGGTGATCAGCACGGTCCCCGTGCCCAGGGTCGTCAGCGGGGAGCCATCCGTACCGCCACCGGCCCGCGAGTGCGCCAGCCGAGGCAGGAGGAGACGCCCCTGCCGGATGGCAAGTTGAGGCGATCCGTCGGCCAGCGCGTCGAGCAGGGTCTGCCGCTGCCCGACGTCGAAGCATCGGGCCAGGGCCTCGCGGTCGTGGTCGACCAGCGTGATCCGTTCGGGGTTCTCCGTCTGGGCGCTGCGTACCAGACCCCAGACGGGAGCCTGTGTGATGTCCAGGGCCTCTGTGCCTGAGCCGGTCCGGACGGCGTTGCGGGTGAGGAGAACCAGTCGGGAAGCGGGCATCGCCTCTTCGTCGAGCCACCGCGTGAGCGCGTCGAGCGCCCAGTACGCGATGTCCCGTACGGCTTCGGGTACCTCATCCGCGCTCGCGGCGTCCGGCATCAACAGGGCCGCGTGCAGTGCGGCGTCGAGCAGCGCCGGGTGGATGCCGAATCCCCCTGTGCCGGTCCCCCCGCCACCCGGCAGGCTGACCTCGGCGAAGAGTTCACGGCCGCGACGCCAGGCGCCGGTCACACCGCGGAACTTCGGACCGTAGTCCAGGCCCAGGCCGGCGAGGGTGGGATACAGATCCAGGACCTGCGTCGCGCCCTCAGGCGGCCACGTCGCGTCCCGGACCCCGCTCCTGTTACCCGCCTCGGCGCAGGCGTCGGCGCCCTCGCCCGCGAGTACCCCGGTGGCGTGGCGGCTCCACCGCACTGTGCCGTCCGGCCGTTGGGGGCTGGAGTGGACGGTGACCGGCCGTGTGCCGTCGGCTGTCTCGGCGCCGACGGTCACTTGAAGCTGTACGGCGTCGTCTTCCGGCACGACGAGCGGCGCTTCGAGAATCAGCTCTCGTATGTGCGGGCAGCCCACCTCGTCACCCGCGCGCAGGGCCATCTCCACGAGGGCGGTGCCGGGCAGGAGCACCACCCCGAGAACGGCATGGTCCGCCAGCCACGGGTGCGTCGCCGACGAGATCCGCCCCGTCAGCACGGCGCCCTGTCCCTCGGCCAGCACCACACCCGCTCCCAGCAGCGGATGCTCCGCCGGAGCGAGCCCCGCGGCCCTCAGATCACCGGGACGTTCGGTGGGCTGTGGCCAGTAGCGCTGGTGTTGGAAGGGGTAGGTGGGGAGCGGGACGTGGTGGGGCGGCGGGTCGCCGAAGACCGCACTCCAGTCGACATTCACCCCGTGGATGTGCAGCTGGCTCAGGGAGACGAGGACCCGGTCAGGACCGCCCTCGCTGCGGCGGAGCGTGCCCAGCGCCAGACCGTCGCGCTGACCGGCACCGTCCAGGATGTCCTGCACCGCCGGGGTCAGGATCGGATGCGGACCGACTTCCAGCAGTACGGTGTGGCCGTCGGCGAGCGCGGCACCCACCGCCTTCTCGAACCGCACCGTCTCGCGCAGATTCCGGTACCAGTAGGCACCGTCCCAGCCGCTGGTGTCCGCCGGCTCCCCGGTGACCGAGGAGTAGACCGGAACGGAGGCGGGCCGGGGCGTGACGGAGGAGAGATCGGCCAGGATCCGGTCACGAGCCCCCTCGACCTGCGCCGAGTGCGAGGCATAGTCGACCGGGATCCGGCGGGCCCGCACCCCCGCCGTGGCGCAGTGTCCGAGAAGCTCTTCGACCGCGGTGGCGTCACCGGAGACGACCACGGCGGCAGGGCCGTTGACGGCGGCCACCGACAAACGCCCGTCCCAGGAGGTGATCAGTTCGACGGCGTCCTCGGCCGGCAGGCTCAGCGCGACCATGCCGCCTTTCCCGGCCAGTGCTGTGGCGATGGTCCGGCTGCGCAGGGCCACTACCCTCGCGCCGTCGGACAGAGACAGCGCACCCGCCGCACACGCCGCCGCGATCTCCCCCTGGGAGTGACCCACCACCGCGTCCGGGCGCACCCCGAACGACCGCCACACCTCCGCGAGCGACACCATCACCGCCCACAGCGCCGGCTGCACCACATCCACCCGCTCCAGAGCCGAGGCATCCTCCAGGACGTCCGCCAACGACCAGTCGACGAACGGCTCCAGAGCCTCCGCGCACGCGGACATCGAGTCGGCGAACACTTCCGACGACACCGACAGTTCCCGCGCCATCCCCACCCACTGAGCGCCCTGTCCCGGGAAGAGGAACACCACCTTGCGCCCCGCCCTAGCCACGGCCCGTCCCGCGCCCGACGATGCCTCGTCCCCGGCCGCCGGCCGTGCACCGGCGAGGAGCGCAGGGGCGTGCACCACCGCGGGGTGGGGTTCGCCGTCGGCGAGGGCGCGCAGGCCGTCGCGCAGCGACGGGATGTCGGCGGCGACCACGGCCGCACGGTGGGACAGCGCGGCACGCGTCGTGGCGAGGGAGTACGCGAGGGCGGCCGGGTCGGGTTCCGTGTCGAGGTGGGCCAACAGGCGCTGGGCCTGGGCACGCAGGGCCTGCGGGGCGCGGGCCGACAGTACGTAGGGGAAGGGCCCGCGGGAGCCGGGACCGGTCGGACCGACCTGGATGCGGCTGGTGTCGGCCGGTGGTTCTTCGAGGATCACATGCGCGTTGGTGCCGCTGACGCCGAACGAGGAGATGCCCGCCCTGCGCGGCCGGTCGGCGGCGCGGGGCCACGGCACGGGGCTGGTGGCGGGCCGGAGCGGGCCGCTCTGCCAGTCGATATAGGGCGTGGGCTCGTCGGCGTGCAGAGTGCGCGGAATGAGTTCGTGGCTCAGGGCCAGCACCATCTTGACGATGCCGGTGACTCCTGCGGCGGCCTGGGTGTGCCCGAGGTTGGACTTGACCGAGCCCAGCCAGAGCGGCCGGTCCTGCGGCCTCGATCCGGCGTAGGCGGCGCTGAGCGCCTGGCCCTCTATGGGGTCGCCGAGACGGGTTCCGGTCCCGTGGGCCTCGACGGCGTCCACGTCGGCGGGTACGAGCCGGGCGTCGGCGAGCGCGGCCCGGATGACGCGTTGCTGGGCGGGGCCGTTGGGAGCAGTGAGCCCGTTGGAGGCGCCGTCCTGGTTGATGGCCGAGCCACGGACCACGGCGAGGACACGGTGTCCGGCGGCGCGGGCGGCCGAGAGGCGCTCCAGCAGGACCAGTCCGACGCCCTCGGCGAGGCCGAAGCCGTCGGCCCGTGCCGAGAACGCCTTGCACCGGCCGTCGGGTGAGAGCGCGCCCTGCCGGGAGAACTCCTCGAACATGCCGAGCCCCGACATGACGGTGACACCACCGGCCACGGCGAGTTCGCAGTCTCCGGAGCGCAGGGCGCGGACCGCCAGGTGGAGAGCGACGAGGGAGGAGGAGCAGGCCGTGTCGACGGTGACGGCGGGGCCCTCGAAGCCGTGGAGGTAGGAGAGACGTCCGGAGAGCACGCTGCCGGTATTGCCGGTGAAGACGTAGCCGCCGGTTTCCGGGCTGCCGTCCAGGTGCGGCCCGTAGTCCATCGCCATGGCTCCGATGAAGACGCCGGTGAGGCTCCCGCGCCGGGACAGTGGGTCGATGCCGGCGTCCTCGAAGGCCTCCCAGGAGGTTTCCAGGAGGAGGCGCTGCTGCGGATCCATCGCCAGCGCCTCACGGGGGTTCACGCCGAAGAAGCCGGCGTCGAAGAGCGGGGCGTCGTGCAGGAAGCCCGCCTCGCCCTGGTGGACTCGGCCTCCGGCGCCGGGCCGGTGCTCACCGGCGAGATCCCAGCCCCGGTCGGTGGGAAAAGCGGCGACCGCGTCGGTGCCCGCAGTGAGCCGCTGCCACAGGGCGTCGGGGCCGGTGATCCCGCCGGGCAGTCGGCAGCCGATGCCGACTATGACGACAGGGTCCTCGACGGAGATGGTGCCGTGCGCAGCGGGGGCCGGGCCGGGGTCGGGAGCCGGCAGGTCCAGCAGAACGGTGCGCAGATGGGCGGCGAGCGCGTCCGGAGAGGGGTGGTCGAAGACCAGGGTGACCGGGAGGGCGGTGCCGAGAGCCGCGCAGAGCCGGTTGCGCAGGGCCAGCGCGCTCGCCGAGTCGACTCCGTAGTCGCGGAAGGCCTGGTCGGGGCCCGGTCCGTCGGTGGTGGGGAGGCCGAGGGCGAGGGCCGTCTGCCGGCGAACCAGCTCTTCCAGCCGGGCGAGCTGTTCGGCGGCGGTGAGGGTGGCCAGCCGTTCGATGAGGGTGGGGCCGGTATCGGGGCCGCGCACGGGCTCGGACCCGGTCGTGGGCTCGGGTGCGGGCAGTGGCAGGACAGGGCCGGGGCTACGGCCGTACAGGGCCGTCCAGTCCGGGGCGACGCCGTCGACATAGAGTTCGCCCAAGGTGTGCAGCACCCGCTCGGGGCCGGCGTCGCCGCGGCGCACGGAGCCCCGGCTGACGGCGGGTTTGCCGACGGCCTCGATGGTGGACTGCATGGCGGTGGTGAGCACCGGATGCGGGCTGACCTCGAGGAGGACCCCGGCGCCGGCCGTGAGCACCGCACGGGTGGCCTGCTCGAACAGGACCGTGCCGCGCAGGTTGCGGCACCAGTAATCGACGTCCAGGGGCTCGTCCGGGGCCAGCAGTCGGCCTTCGAGTGTCGAGTAGAAAGGCAGCCTGGCCGGGCGGGGGCGCAGCGCGGCGAGGTCGGTGCGCACGCGCGGCGTGATCCGGTCGATGTGGGCGGAGTGCGCGGCCAGGCCCACGGCGATCAGCCGGGCCTGAAGGCCGTCGTCGAGGAGTTCCCGGTGCAGGGCGTGGACGGCGTCGGTGTCCCCGGAGATCGTGACCGAGGCGGGACCGTTGAGCCCGGCCACATCGAGTCGGCCGGCATACCGATCGCCGGCGAGGCGGGGAAGGATGGCCTCGGCCGGTGCCAGCACCGAGAGCATCTCGCCCTGGCCCAGGAGTTCGGTCTGTGCCTGGCTCCAGCGGGCGATCACGCGAGCGCCGTCGTCCAGGGTCAGTGCGTCGGCCAGCACGGCGGCGACCACTTCGCCCATGCTGTGGCCCAGCACGGCCGCCGGTTCGATGCCGTACGACTGCCACAGCGAGGCCAGCGAGAGCATCACCGCCCACAGCGCGGGCTGAGCCACCTCCGGGCGGTCGAGCAGGGCACGGTCGGGGACACCGAGCAGTGTGTCGCCGAGCGGCCGGCCTTCCACGTGCGGTTCGAGGGCCTGGACACACTCGTCCATCCGGGCCCGGAACGAGGGCGCGTCAACGTACAGGGCGCTCGCCATACCGGGCCACTGGGCACCCTGGCCGGGGAAGACGAACACCGGGCCGTCCATCGTTCCCGCCCCGTCGCCGACCGGGGTGCCCGCTGTCACGCCCGCGCAGTCCCGGCCTTCGGCGAGATCGGTGAGGCAGGCGAGGAAGGCGGGCCGGTCGGCGGCGAGGAGGGCAGCGCGGTGAGAGGCGGCGGCTTCGTGGGCCGACGCCTCGTGCGCCAGGGTGAGTGCCACCTCGGTGAGGCTCCACTCGGGGTGCGCCGCGAGGCTCTCCCGCAGCCTGCCCGCACGTGTCCGCAGGGACACCGCGCTGTCCGAGGACAGCACCCACGGCACGGTTGCCGGGGTGGGGTTGGGGGTGGGGCTGCTGGTCATCGTTCACCTCGCTCAGTCGCACATACTCTTCCGTGGCGAGAACCAAGAGGCCGCCGGCCGCGTGCTCCGGAAAGGCCGGGCCGCGGGGCGTGGCGCTGCGACAAAGACGCTGGTCAGCTGCCAGCTGCCTACTGGTCCTTCCACGCCCGGTGATGGAGATCCATCCGGCCCGCGCCCGTCAGGCCGAGGTCCAGCTGCTTCGCCCCCCGCGTGCCGGGCGATCCGGCTGTCACCGACTACTGATGTCTGCCTCTATGGCGAGTCCCAAGGCAGTGCGTGGCGGATTCACGCTTCGCTGCGGTCGTCGTCGCGGACATCGCGAGCTCCTGTCCGTGTCACGTTCCGGTCTCGGGCCAGTATGTGCGCGCAGGTGGCCCGGCCCCGTGGTGCGAGGGCCAAACCTGTTGCCTCGCGCGGTATGAGACCACGCGTTGGACGCGGACCGCGTGGGATGGACACGAAGTTCGAGCCGCGGTCAGCGGGCAGCGGGCAGCTGAGGGGGTGACCGGTCGGAAGTTCCACCGGGCGACTGAGCGCGGGGCGACCATCTGGCCGCCGGAGACGAGAAAGGGCGCCTGGCCGGGGAGTATCCCCGGCCAGGCGCCCTTCGCAGGCGCGGTTCGGGCAAGAATGCGAACCAGGCCCTGTCCGGCCGGACCTAATTCCTCGCCCCGCTTTGTCTCGCTGTCGTCCCGACCCGACCGAACCTCACCGCTCCGTACTGTCCCCGCGCGTGGACAGGTCCCCCTTCGACAGCCATCGGTCCACGGCCTCCGCCGTGGATTCGGCGTGCTCGGTCATCACCGTGAAGTGGTTGCCCTGGACCTCGATCCGCTCCAGCGGGATGCCCAACGACGCCCGCCACCACGGGTCCTCGACCTCTTCGTCGAGCCACTCGGCGGCGGTGAGGCACAGCACCGGGGTTGCGGAGAGAGGGGTGGGGCTCCACGTGCTGAACAGACGTGCGTAAGCGCCCATCGCCACGAACTGGCGCGATGCCGCGCCGGGGGCGTCCGAGAGCAGCATGGTCCGCTGGGTGTTCTCCCGCAGCATGCGCTCCTGTACCTGCTGGTCCATGTGCGGCGGGGGCAGGTAGGTGTCGATGAGCACCACACCGGCCAGTGGCTCGCCGAGTTCTTCCAGGCGTTGTGCGAGCGCGTACGCGATCCAACCGCCGGACGAGTGCCCGACCAGTACCGGGGGCCGGTCGTCGAACGTCGCCCGCAGCGTGGCCCGGTGCAGGTCGAGCAGAGCGTCGAGGTCGGCGGGCAGCGGCTCGGCCGCCCCGAATCCCGGCGAGGCGCTTGCCCAGGTCTCGCGCTCTCCGGCCATGCGGCGGGCGAACGGCGTGTACTGGTCGATGTCCGACGGCGCGACGAGCGACAGGTAGCACATGAGCCCCGGCCCGGCCGGGCCGTCGCCGATCCGGTGAGCGATCTGCTTCACCAGCTCGTCATCGGCCCGTTCGAAGGTCGGCTCGATCCGCGCTGCCGCCATGAGCACGTCGAGGAAATGCTGGTAGCCGCCGTTGGCGATCGCCTTGCGCTGCAACGACAGGATGAAGTCGTCGCCCTGTGGGCGGGTCTCGGCCGGGCCGGTGTCGCCCGGGGTGAAGGTCAGCCCGCTGAGGTGCTGGGCCAGGGCCCGGGGGCCGTCGTAGTCGAACACGATGGTGGCGGGCAGCCGTTTACCGGTCAGGACCGCGATGCGGTTGCGGAGTTCGACGCCGCTGAGCGAGTCGAAGCCCAGTTCCTTGAACTTACGGTCCGGGCCGACCTGTTCGGCCGAGGTGTGCCCGAGCAGCGTCGCGATCTGTTCCCGGATCATGCCCAGCAGTTGTTGCTCCCGCTCGTCGGGGGCCATGGTCGCCAGGCGCGCGGCGAGATCCTGCCGTGCGGCGCCCTCGACCGCTCGGCGCCTGCGCGTGCGCCGGGGGGCCAGTGCCCGCAGAATCGCGGGCACGTCGTCGCCGAGGGCATCGGCGCGCAGCGGCACCGGGAGCAGCACCCCGTCACCGCCCGCGAGCGTACGGTCGAACAGTCGCAGTCCTTCTTCGGTCGACAGTGCCCGGACACCGGCACGTGACACCCGGGCCCGGTCCACATCCGACATTCCGCCCGTCATGCCACTGGCTTCTTCCCACAGGCCCCAGCCCAGTGACAACCCCGGCAGCCCGGCACGTACCCGAGTCAGCGCCAGAGCGTCCAGGAACGCGTTGCCCGCCGCGTACGCCCCCTGACCGGCGGGCCCGAGCGTGCCCGCCACGGAGGAGAACAGCACGAACATGGACAGGTCCTGATCGCGGGTCAGCTCGTGCAGGTTCCACGCTCCCGCGACCTTGGGCGCCAGCACCTCACGCAGCTGATCCGCCCCCAGCGACTCCACCACCCCGTCATGCAGCACACCCGCCGCATGCACCACACCACCGATCTCCACACCGTCGAGCACGGACCGCAGCGACTCCCGATCCGCCACATCACACGCCCGCACCTCCACTTCGGCGCCCAACCCGCGCAACTCCTCGACCAGCCCACCAACCCCTTCGGCAGCCGGACCCCGACGACTCAGCAACAACAACCGCCGAACCCCGTGCTCCACCACCAGATGACGCACCAACGCCGAACCCAGCGTCCCCGTCGCACCCGTCACCACCACCGTGCCCTCCGACCCCGGCACCACCGGGATCGTGGTATCGGCGGCCAGGGTGGCCGGAACGATCCGCGGCACGAGCACCTGGGTCCCCCGCACCAGCAGTTGAGGCTCGTCACCGTGCGCCAGCGACGCCACCTTCTGCGTCGGCAGCTCTCCGACGGGGCCGGAGTCCGGGTCCGGGTCTGCCTCCGAGTCGATGAGTACGATGCGGCCCGGGTTCTCCGTCTGGGCCGAGCGGACCAGCCCGGACACGGCGGCGGCCGCCAGGTTCTGCCCGGAAGCCGCGCCCCGCGTCGACACGACCAGCCGGGAATCGGCCCAGCGCCTGTCCGACAGCCACGACTGGAGCACCTCCAGGCACCATTGCACGGCTGCGACCGGGTCGGTGTCCGTACGCTCCGGACACCGCGCCACCACCACGTCGGGCCGACCGGCCTCGACCGGCCAGACGTCCAGAGTGAGTCCGGTGGCGTCAGCGGTGACGGCGGCCGGGACCCAGTCCAGCGCGAACAGTGATTCGTCCACCCGGTCGGGCCGGCCCTTGGTCAGAGGCCGCACCGCCAGGGTCTCGACCTCGGCCACCGGGGCACCGGTGCCGTCGGCCACCGCCAGCGAGACGGCGTTCGGGCCGACCGGTGAGATGCGGGCGCGCAGCCGGGCCGCCCCGCTGCTGTGCAGTTCCACTCCCCGCCAGCTGAACGGCAGCGCCGCGGAATCCCCTTCGCCGGACACCGCCATGCCGTGCAGCACCGCGTCGAACAGTGCCGGGTGCAGGGTGAAACCGTCGTCGGGCCGCTGCTCTGCCGGACGGCCGACCTCCACGAACACGTCGTCACCGCGCCGCCACACGGCCTCAAGACCCTGGAACGACGGACCGTAGTCCAGCCCGACACCCGCGAGCCGCTCGTACCAGTCGGTGGTCTCGACCGGCTCCGCACCGGTCGGCGGCCACTGAGTGAACTCGACGGCACCGGCCGAGGTGCCGGCGGTGAGGGTGCCGGTGGCGTGACCGCGCCAGGACCGGTCGTCGCCCGAATGCAGCGCGAACGCCCGGTTGCCCTGCTCGTCCTCGCTCTCCACCACGAGTTGGACGCGCACATCCCCGGACTCGGGAATGATCAGCGGTTCGCTCAGGACCAGTTCGTCGATCCGTCCGAGGCCGACCTCGTCACCCGCGGACAGCACCATCTCCACCACCGCGGTCCCCGGCAGCAGCGCGGCACCGTCGACGCGGTGGTCGCCCAGCCACGCCGTGTTCCGCAACGACAGGCACCCGGTCAGCACCAGCCGCCCGTCCGGGCTGTCGATCTGCGCTCCGAGCAGCGGCGTCACCGTCGGACGCTGGCCGACCCCGCGCACGTCGGCGACGGCGGGGGCCTCGTACCAGTACCGCTCGGCCTGGAACGCGTAGGTGGGGAGCGGGGCGGGCGATGCGCCCAGTCCGCCGTACACCCGGGTCCAGTCGACCTCGACGCCCCGCACGAACAGCCTCGCCAGCGATTCCACGAAGCACGTCGTGTCGTCGCGGTCCCGCTTCAGCGAGCCCGTCACCTCGACCGAGGTGTCGTCCACCGTGTCCTCGACCGCGCCGGACAGTGTCGGGTGCGGGCTGACCTCGACGAACACCGAGAAGCCCTGGGCACGCAGAGTCTTCACCGCGCTGTCGAACAGCACCGGCCTGCGCAGGTTGGCCAGCCAGTAGTCACCGGACAGCGACGCCGTGTCGACCACCTCTCCGGTCACCGACGAGCAGAACAGCTCGGGCCGGGACACCGCGTTCACCCCGGCCACGACGGGCCGCAGCTCGGCGGCGATCCCGTCCACCTGCGCGGAGTGGGAGGCGTAGTCCACCGCGATCCGCCGGGCACGGATTTCCCGGGCCTCGCAGGTGGCGACCAGCGCCTCGACGCCCTCGACCGTGCCGGACACCACCACCGAGGAGGGGCTGTTCACCACGGCCACCTCCACCCCCTCGGGCAACAGGCGCTCCACCTCGGCGGCCGGAAGTGCGATCGACGCCATCGTGCCGTGGCCGGACAGCGACCGTGCCAGTACGGCGGACCGGCCCGTCACCAGGCGCAGCCCGTCGCGCAGCGAGAGCGCGCCGACCGCGACCGCGGCGGCGATCTCCCCCTGCGAGTGCCCGATCACCGCACGGGCGCCGACGCCCACCTCGCGCCACAGCCGGGCCAGGGACACCATCACCGCGAAAAGTACCGGTTGCACGACGTCCACCCGCTCCAGCCCCGGCGCGCCGCTCTCTCCTCGTAGCACCGCCGGCAGCGACCAGTCGACCAGCTCGGACAGCGCCGTGTCGCACTCCGCCATCGCCTCGGCGAACACCGGGGAGCTCTCCAGCAGCCGCAGCGCCATCCCGGCCCACTGCGAGCCCTGTCCCGGGAACACCCAGGTCACGCCGGAGTCGGCGACCGTCCGTGTCAGCACGCCCGTGACGACGCCGGGATGCGGCGTGTCCCCGGCGAGCGCGGTCAGCGCCTCGATCAGCGTCTCGCGGTCCGGGGCGAGCACCACGGCGCGGTGGTCGAACAGGGCACGGGAGGTCACCGCCGACAGCCCCACGTCGACCGGGCGCAGCTCGGGCCGTTCCGTGACGAACCGGGCCAGTCGGGCCGCCTGTGCGCGCAGCGCCTCCGCGGAACGTCCGGAGACCACCACGGGCGCGACGGGCAGCCGGCCGAACGCCCCTGTGCCGGGCGTCGGTGACGGCGCGTCGGATGCCGGGGCCTGCTCCAGCACCACGTGCGCGTTCGTGCCGCTGATCCCGAACGCGGACACGGCGGCGCGCCGGGGCCGCTCGGCGTCCGGCCACTCCCGCTTCTCCGTCAGGAGTTTCACCCCGCCCGGCGACCAGTCGACCCGGGAGGTCGGCTGCTCGGCGTGGAGGGTGGCGGGCATGGCTCCGGCGTTCATCGCCGTCACCATCTTGATGACGCCCGCGATCCCGGCGGCCGTCTGGGTGTGCCCGATGTTGGACTTCAGCGAGCCCAGCCACAGCGGCCGGTCCGCCGGACGGTCCTGGCCGTAGGTCGCGAGCAGTGCCTGCGCCTCGATCGGGTCACCGAGCCGGGTTCCGGTGCCGTGCGCCTCCACCACGTCCACGTCGGAGGCGGACAGTCCCGAAGCTTTCAGCGCCTGCTTGATGACACGCTGCTGGGACGGCCCGTTGGGCGCGGTCAGCCTGCTGCTCGCGCCGTCCTGGTTGATCGCGGACCCGCGGACGAGGGCGAGCACCTGGTGGCCGTTGCGCCGGGCGTCGGACAGCCGCTCCAGCATCACCACACCCACGCCCTCGGACCACCCGGTGCCGTTGGCACCCTCGCCGAACGCCCGGCACCGGCCGTCCGGGGAGGCTCCGCGCTGGCGGGAGAACTCGACGTACATGAACGGGGTGGCCGTCACCGACGCGCCGGCCGCGAGCGCGAGCGAGCACTCCTGCTCGCGCAGCGCCTGGCATGCCTGGTGCAGCGCCACCAGCGACGAGGAGCAGGCGGTGTCGACCGTGACCGACGGCCCCTCCAGGCCGAAGGTGTAGGAGACCCGGCCGGACATGACACTGAGCGTGTTGCCGGTGAGCATGTAGCCGGCCAGCTCGGCCGGGATGTCCCGGCCGCCCGGGTTGGCGTATCCCGCGGACGCCGCGCCCACGAACACCCCGGTGCGGCTGCCGCGCAGCGACAACGGGTCGACCCCGGCGCGTTCCATGGCTTCCCATGAGGTCTGCAGCAACAGCCTCTGCTGCGGGTCCATCGACACCGCCTCGCGCGGGGAGATGCCGAAGAAATCCGCGTCGAAGTCGGCGGCGTCGGTGATGAACCCGCCTTCCTTGACGTAGGTATGACCGAGGTGCTCCGGGTCGGGGTCGTAGATGCCGTCGATGTCCCAGCCCCGGTCCTGCGGGAACGGTGTGATCGCGTCGACGCGGTCGTCGACCAACCGCCACAGGTCCTCCGGTGAACTCACCCCGCCGGGGAAGCGGCAGGCCATGCCCACCACGGCGATGGGTTCCCGGCGTTGCGCCTCGACGTCGCGGAGACGACGGCGGGTGCGGTGCAACTCGGTGGTGACGAATTTGAGGTTCTCCAGCAGGCCGTTGCCTTTGCCGGACGCGGCTGTTTCGGTCATATCTGGTACCACCAGGAAGAGGTCGGTTCGGCATGGATTGATGCGGTGAGGGTGCTGCGCGGACACACGGCACGGTCTGCCCGACGGGCAGACCGTGCCGGGAGGGGTGCTAGTCCGAACCGAACTCCCTTTGGATGAAGGCGACCACCTCGTCGGCCGACGCCTCTTCGAGGCCGGCGACATCGTCGTCGAGGTCGCTCCCGTATCCACCGCCGAACTCTCCGGCGGTCGCGTCGGACGGGGCGCTCGGCAGCGCCATCAGCGTGCTCAGCCGGGCCATCACGGTGTCGTACTCGCCACCCGCCAGCTCGACGGACCGGAGCACGGTCTCCAGCCGGTCCAACTCGCCGTGCAGGGCGGCCGTGCTGATCCCCGGTCCCGTCTCCTCCGGGTCCAGTTGCGACCAGAGGAACTCCGCGAGCGCGACGGGCGACGGGTAGTCGAACGCCAGCGTCGGCGACAGCTGCATCGACGTCATCGTCGCCAGCCTGTTCCGCAGATCCACAGCCGTGAGCGAGTCGAGCCCCGATTCCAGGAATCCGGCGTCGGGAAGGACGGACTCCGACGACGGGTGTCCGAGCACCGTCGCGGTCTGGCTGCGTACCAGTGCCAGCAACTCGCGCCGCTGGTCCTGCGGCGACAGTCCGGCGAGCCGGCCCATCAGCGGATCACCGCTCTCCGGGGCCGACGGCGTGCTCACGCGCGCCGTCGGGGGAACCAGCGTCCGCAGTACGGCGGGCACCGGGGCCCCCGAGGTCCGTATGCGGTTGAGGTCGAGCACCGCGGTGACCAGCGAGGCGGTGTCGGTCCGCAGCGCGGCGTCGAACAGTTCCAAGGCGTCGCCCGCGGCCATCGCGGACACTCCGGCGCGGGTGATGCGCTCCAGCTCCCGCTCGCTGATCCGGCCGCCCATCCCGCCGTCGGCCCACAGACCCCACGCCATCGACGTGGCGGTCCTGCCCTCGGCACGGCGCAGCAGCGCGAGCGAGTCGAGGAAGGCGTTGGCCGCGGCGTAGTTGCCCTGGCCGGGCGCGCCGAGCACCGAGGCGGCCGAGGAGAACAGCGCGAAGAACGCCAGGTCCATGTCGCGCGTCAGCTCGTGCAGGTGCCAGGCCGCGTCGGCCTTGGGCCGCAGGACCGTGTCCAGCCGGCCGGCGTCGAGGGAGGCCACCACGCCGTCGTCCACCACTCCGGCGGTGTGTACGACACCGATGAGCGGGTGCGCGGCGGGCACGGCGGCGAGCGTCTTGGCCAGGGCGTCCCGGTCCGTCACGTCACACGCCGCCACCTCCACCGAGGCGCCGTACCCGGTCAGCCTGGTGACCAGTTCCTCGGCGTCGGGCGCCTCGGGGCCCCTGCGGCTGAGCAGCAGCAGATGTGCGATGCCCCGGTCCTTCACCAGATGTTCGGCGACGTGCTGGGCCAGCGCCCCGGTGCCACCGGTGATCAGCACGGTGCCGGCCGGGTCGAGCGTGGTGTCCTCCTCGGCCGACGGCGTGGCCTGCCGCAACCGGGGCACCCGCACGGTGCTCGTACGCACCGCCAACTGCGGCTCGTCCAGCTCCAGGGCCGCGACCGCTTCGGGCACCAGGGTGGCCGAGGCGTCCGGGGCGTCCAGGTCGAGCAGGACGAACCGGCCGGGGTGCTCGGACTGGGCCGAGCCGACCAGGCCCCACAACGCGGCGAGCGCCGGGTCCGACGCACCGTCGTCCGTCGCGACCGCGCCCCGGGTGACCACGACCAGCCGTGTCGAGGCGAGCCGTTCCTCCTTCAGCCAGTCCTGAAGCAGCGCCAGGCCCCGGGCCAGTACGAGGTGCGCGCTCCGGGCCGGGTCGAGGTGCTCGGGCACGTCGATCGGCGCGAGCACGATGTCGGGCCCTGTCGCGGATACGGCGCCGGCCCCTGTCGCGGGTGCGGAATCGGCCGCCGAGCCGGACTCCGCGAGGAGCGCGGCCAGGTCGGCGTGGCTCCGCGTGTCCAGCCCCAGCTCTGCCAGTGCGGACGCGAGAGCGTGCGCGTCCTCGCCCAGGACCGCGTACGAGCCGGCCGAGCGCTCCCTCGTCTGCGGCCGCAGTGGTGTCCACTCGGTGTGGAACAGCCCGTCCCGTGTCACCGTGCCGGCCCCGGCGAGCTGCTTCTGGGCCACCGGGCGCATGGCGGCCGAGTCGGCCGCCGCCACCAGGAGTCCGGTGTGGTCGGTGATGGTCAGCCGCATCTGGTCGGGCCCGATCGGGGTGAGCCGCACCCGCAGCGAGTGCGCGCCGAGGGTGTGGATCGACATCCGGGACCAGGAGAACAGCATCCGGACCTGGCCGGGCCCGTTGTCCTCACCGCTGTGGCCGTGAATCAGCTCGGGAGCCACCAGTACGGGATGGAACACCGCGTCCAGCAGCGCCGGGTGCAGTCCGAAGGTGGCCGCCTCGGCATGGGACGACGTGGGCAGCGCGATCTCGGCGAACAGTTCGCCGTCGCGTTCCCACACCTCCCGCATGCCCCGGAACTCGGGACCGTAGTAGACGGCGGAGTCGTCCATCGCCTCGTAGACGCCCTCGGTCCGCAGCGCTCGCGCCCCGGCCGGGGGCCAGCTGCCGGACAGCGGAGCGAGCCGCTCGGAGTCGACCGCCTGCGGTCCCCGGGCGAGCAGACCCGAGGAGTGCTCGGTCCACGGCTCGCCGACCGGGGCGTCCTGAGGACGCGAGTACACGGCGAACGACCGGGTGCCTTCCTCGCTCTCCGCCCCGACCCGCAGCTGGACCTGCACGGCCTGCCGGTCGTCGAAGACCAGCGGCCGGGCCAGGGTCAGCTCCGCGAGCACCGGGTGGTCCAGGGCGCGCCCGCCGTGCAGTGCGAGTTCGAGCATCGCCGTGCCCGGGAACACCACCCGCCCGTGCAGCACGTGTCCGGACAGCCAGGGATGCGTCGCCAGTGACAGCCGCCCGGTGAACAGGTACTCGTCACCGCCGGCCAGGCTCGCGGTCGCGCCGAGCAGCGGGTGCCCGGTGGTGGCCAGCCCGGCGGAGGCGGCGTCCACCCGCCCGGCGGACGGCCTCGGCCAGTACCGCTCGCGCTGGAAGGGGTACGTGGGCAGATCGACCACGCGCCCGCCTGCCTCGGAGAGCACCCCCGCCCAGTCGACCGGCACGCCGCGGGTGTGCGCCTGTCCGACGCCGGACAGCAGGCAAGCCACCTCCGAACGGTCCCGGCGCAGGGTCGACACCGCGGTGGGCGCGTCCGGCTGCCCGCCGACGCAGTTCGTCACCATCGGCGTCAGCGCCGCGTCCGGGCCGACCTCCAGGAAGACCGTGCCCGGCCGCCGGTGTGCGGCGTCGATGCCGGCCACCGCGTCGGCGAACCGGACGGTGCTCCGCACCTGGTCCACCCAGTACGCGGTGGTGCCGAACAGATCGGCGCCCGCCCGCTCGCCGGTGACGGTGGACACCACCGGTACGGAGGGCTCGGCCGCGCCGGTGACCACATCGGCCACCAGTTCGGCGAACCGCCCCAGCATCGGGTCCATGTGCGCGGAGTGGAAGGCGTGGCTGACCCGCAGCATCGAGGTGCGCAGCCCCTGCTCGCGCCACCGGGCGCCGAGGGCCGCCACGTCGTCCGCGTCGCCGGAGACCACCACGGAGGACGGCCCGTTCACCGCGGCCAGCCCCACCCGGTCGGTCAGCTCGGCGGCGACGGCGTCCTCGGACGCCTGGACCGCGAGCATCGCCCCGCCTTCCGGCAGTGCTTGCATCAGCCCGGCTCGGGCCGCCACCAGCGTCGCCGCGTCCTTGAGGCCGAACACGCCGGCCACGTGGACGGCGGCGAGTTCGCCGACCGAGTGGCCGGCGACCACGTCCGGGTGCACCCCCCACGACTCCAGCAGCCGGTACAGCGCCACTTCGACGGCGAAGATCGCGGGCTGCGCCGCGCCCGTGGGGTTCAGTTCCCCGGCGGTGATCGCCGCGGCGACATCCACCTCCGGCAGCCCGAGCGCCGCGGTCGCCTCCTGCACCGCGGCCCGCGCGACGTCGAAGGCCTCGGCGAACACCGGGTAGCGCTCGTAGAGTTCCTGCCCCATGCCGGCTCGCTGGCTGCCCTGGCCGGAGAACACCATCGCCACGTGCGCGGCGGCCGAGGCGGGTGCCGTCGACTGGGCGCGGACGTCCTCCAGGCCGGCCAGCAGCTCGTCCCGGTCCGAGGCGACGACCGCGGCGCGGTACTCGAATCGCGACCGGTTGACGGCCAGTGAGGCGGCCAGATCGGCAAGCGGCAGTGCCGGGCGGGACCGTATGTGCTCGCCCAGCCGGGCGGCCTGCTCACGCAGCGCGCCCGCCGACCGGGCCGAGACCACGAACGGCAGCGCCGCTCCGTCCTCCTCGGCGTCCACCGGCTCCGGCTCGGGCACGTGTTCCACGATGACGTGCGCGTTGGTGCCACTGATACCGAAGGACGACACTCCGGCCCGACGGGGGCGGTCCACCTCCGGCCAGGCGACGTTCTCGGTCACCACTTCGACACCGCCCGAGGACCAGTCCACGTGCGACGACACGCGATCCGCGTGCAGCGTCCGGGGAACCGCACCCGCACGCATCGCCATCACCATCTTGATCACACCGGCCACACCGGCGGCCGACTGCGTATGACCGATGTTCGACTTCACCGACCCCAGCAACAGCGGCGCGCCACTCGCCGGACGATCCTGCCCGTATGTCGCCAGCAGCGCCTGCGCCTCGATCGGATCGCCCAACGGCGTCCCGGTGCCGTGTCCTTCCACCACGTCCACGTCGGATGCGGACAGACCGGCGTCCTCCAGCGCCCGGACGATCACGCGCTCCTGCGACGGACCGTTGGGCGCCGTCAGACCGTTGGACGCACCGTCCTGGTTCACCGCGCTGCCACGCAGCACCGCCAGCACCGGATGCCCCTGCGCCCGCGCGTCGGACAGCCGCTCCAGCAACAGCACACCGACGCCCTCGGCGGATCCGAATCCGTTCGCGGCCTCCGAGTACGCCTTGCTCCGGCCGTCCGGGGACAGGGCGCCCTGCCGGGAGAACTCGACGAACATGGCGGGTGAGGACATCACGGTCACGCCGCCCGCCAGCGCCCGCTCGCATTCGTTACGGCGCAGCGCCTGCGCCGCCAGGTGAATCGCCACCAGCGACGACGAGCACGCCGTGTCGACGGTCAGCGCCGGTCCCTCGAGGCCGAGTACGTAGGCCAGTCGGCCGGACGCGACGCTGGCCGTGTTACCGGTCGCCCGGTGGCCCTCCATGTCGTCGAGCTCGTCCAGCCGGCTGTCGTAGTCGTTGTACGACATGCCCACGTAGACACCGGTCTGGCTGTTGCGCAGGACGTCACGCCGGATTCCGGCCCGCTCGATGGTCTCCCAGGAGGTTTCCAGCAGCAGACGCTGCTGCGGGTCCATCGCCACCGCCTCGCGCGGGGAGATACCGAAGAATCCCGGGTCGAAGTCGGCGGCGTCGTAGAGGAATCCACCGGTCCGGGTACGGCTGGAGCGCGGTCGTTCTCCCTCGGGGTCGTAGAGGCCGTCGATGTCCCAGCCCCGGTCGTCGGGGAAGTCGGCGATCGCGTCACCACCGGAATCGACCAGCCGCCACAAGTCGTCGGGCGAGGCGATGCCGCCCGGGAACCGGCAGGCCATGGAGACGATCGCGATGTCGTCGTCGGAGACCGCGGCCCGGGTGGCCGGCGCCGATACCCGCTTCGGGGCCGCACCCAGCAGAAGGTCGCGCAAGTGCGCGGCCAACGCGGTCGCCGTGGGGTGGTCGAACACGAGCGTGGCGGACAGCCGGCGCCCGATCTCCGGGGTCAGCCGGTTGCGCAGCTCGATCGCGGTGAGCGAGTCGAAGCCGAGTTCCTTGAACGCCTGGTCGGCGGGGATGTCGTCGGCGGAGCCGTGGCCCAGTACGAGTGCGGCCTGCTCACGGACCAGTTCGGCCAGCCGCGTGAGCTGCTGCTCCTGCGGCAGGGCAGCGAGCCGGTCGGCGAGCCCCTGCCGGTCACCGGTCTGCCGGGCGGCCGCGCGCCGCCGTGCGGGAGCACCGAGCAGGGTGCGCAGCACGGGCGGGACATCGATGGCGGGATCGCTGTGCCAGGACGCCGCCAGCACCGCGCCGTCGAATCCGGCGAGGGCGCGATCGAACAGCCGCAGTCCGTCCTCGGTCGACAGTGCCCGGACACCGGCACGTGACACCCGGGCCCGGTCCACATCCGACATTCCGCCCGTCATGCCACTGGCCTGTTCCCACAGGCCCCAGCCCAGCGACAACCCCGGCAGCCCGGCACATACCCGAGTCAGCGCCAGAGCGTCCAGGAACGCGTTGCCCGCCGCGTACGCCCCCTGACCGGCGCCGCCGACGGTCGCGGCCACGGCGGAGAACAGCACGAACATGGACAGGTCCTGATCGCGGGTCAGCTCGTGCAGGTTCCACGCTCCCGCGACCTTGGGCGCCAGCACCTCACGCAGCTGATCCGCCCCCAGCGACTCCACCACCCCGTCATGCAGCACACCCGCCGCATGCACCACACCACCGATCTCCACACCGTCGAGCACGGACCGCAGCGACTCCCGATCCGCCACATCACACGCCCGCACCTCCACTTCGGCGCCCAACCCGCGCAACTCCTCGACCAGCCCACCAACCCCTTCGGCAGCCGGACCCCGACGACTCAGCAACAACAACCGCCGAACCCCGTGCTCCACCACCAGATGACGCACCAACGCCGAACCCAGCGTCCCCGTCGCACCCGTCACCACCACCGTGCCCTCCGACCCCGGCACCACCGGGATCGTCAGCACGTTCTTGCCGATGTGCCGGGCCTGTGAGATGTGCCGGAAGGCGTCCCGGGCGGCGCGGCAGTCCCAGGTGGTGATGGGTGGCAGGGCCAGTGCGCCCTGGTCGAAGAGCGCGAGCAGTTCCGTCAGCAGGCCGCGCAGCCGGTCGGGGTCCACCCGGCCGATGTCGAACGCCCGGTACATGACTCCCTCGGGGAGGGAGTCCTCGGTACGGATGTCGGTCTTGCCCATCTCGATGAACCGGCCGCCCGGGGCGAGCAACCGGATGGACGCATCGGTGAACTCACCGGCCAGAGCGTTCAGTACGACGTCCATGCCGGGCCCGTCGCCGAAGCTCTGCTCGAACTCCAGTGTCCGCGAGGAGGCGATGTGCGCGTCGTCCAGCCCCATCTCACGCAGTACGTGCCACTTGCCGGGACTCGCGGTGGCGAAGACCTCGGCGCCCAGGTGGCGGGCCAGCTGCACCGCTGCCGTACCGACCCCGCCGGTCGCCGCGTGCACCAGGACCCGCTCGCCGGCTCGCAGCCCGGCGAGGTCCACGAGGCCGTGGTAGGCCGTCAGGAACACCGTCGGCATCGCGGCGGCGTCGGTGAACGACCAGCCGTCAGGGATGCGGGCGAGCATGCGGTGGTCGGCCACCGCCACCGGCCCGTAGGCACCGTCGATCAGACCCAGTACCCGGTCGCCCACCGACAGGCCGGTCACGCCGGGGCCGGTCTCGGTGACCACACCGGCGCCCTCACCGCCGAGCAGTGCCTTGTCCGGGTACATGCCCAGGGTGATGAGCACGTCCCGGAAGTTCACGCCGGCCGCGCGCACCGCGACCCGGACCTCGTGTTCGCCGAGGCTCCGGGCGGTGTCGGGGGCCGGCATCAGGGAAAGAGCGTCGACCGTGCCCTCCGCGCCGGGCTCCAGCCGCCACGGCTGCGACAGGGGGGTCATCCGCTGTTCGGCGGCCACCACCCGGGGCACCAGCGTCTCGCCCTCACGCAGCAACAGCTGCGACTCCTCCAGGCCCAGCAGCGCACCCCAGGACGGCTCGGGCACCGGCTCGGCGGAGTCGACGAGCAGGATCCGGCCGGGGTTCTCGGTCTGCGCCGACCGCACCAGGCCCCAGACGGCGGCGGCCGCGAGGTTCTCGCCGGACGCCGCGCCGCGCGTCACGACAGCGAGGCGGGAGTTGGCGTGGTGATCGTCGCCCAGGTAGTCCCGCACGGTGGCCAGTACGGACTCCACCACGTCCCCGGGATCGCCGTCCGGGCAGTCCAGCACCAGCACGTCCGGAACGTCCTGGCCGGTGGCGGGCCAGGCACCGGCCGTCGCGGGCACCGAGGGGCGCTCCGCCGCGGGCACCCAGTCCACCCGGTTGAGCCCGCCCGCGCCCGCGCCGGCCACGCCGGCCTCGGGGAGGGGACGGGACACGACCGCTCCGGCCGTCAGGACCGCGGTGCCCTCCGCGTCCGCCACCAGTACGCCGGTGGCCTCACCGGTGCGGGTCAGCCGCACCCGCAGGGTGGTCGCCCCGGTCGCGTAGAGGGACACGTCCTGCCAGGAGAACGGCAGCCTGACGGTGTCGTCGTCCACGGTGAGCAGCGCCGCGTGCAGCGCCGCGTCCAGCGCGGCCGGGTGGAGGGCGAACCGCCCGTCGCCGAGGGCGCCCTCGGGCAGCTCGACCTCGGCGAAGATCTCGTCGCCGGACTCCCACGCCGCCCTCAGCCCCTGGAACACCGGGCCGTACTCGAGGCCCTGCGCCGCCCACCGGTCGTAGGCGCCGCTCATGTCCAACGCCCGCGCGCCGTGCGGCGGCCACTGTTCGAGCGACGGCCCCTGCGCCGCCGGGGCACTGTCGGACAGCGTCCCGCTCGCGTGGAGCTGCCAGCTCGCGCCGGCCTCCCCGACCGGCCGGGAGTGCAGGCTGATCCCCCGCGCCCGGCCGGCCGGCGGATCCACGACCACCTGCACGTCCAGCTCGCCGCGTTCGGGCAGCACGACCGGGGCGTGGAAGGTCAGTTCCTCGACGAACCCGCAGCCGGTCTCGTCGCCGGCCAGCAGCGCCATCTCCAGCAGGGCGGTTCCGGGCATCACGGCCCCGCCCCGGACCCGGTGGTCGCTGAGCCACGTATGCGTACGCAGTGACAGACGCCCCGTCAGCACCGCCCCGCCGTCGGGCTGGTCGACGACCGCGCCGAGCAGACCATGGCCGCTGGTGCGCAGACCCAGCGCCTGCCCGTCCACGCTCGCCGAGCCGCCGCGCAGCCAGTAACTGCGGCGTTCGAAGGCGTAGGTCGGCAGCTCGACGACCTGGGCACCGGCCCCGTCGTACAGCCGGGCCCAGTCCACCTCCACGCCGCGCACATGCAGCGTGCCGATCGCCGTGAGCAGCGAGGTCACGTCGTCGCGGTCGCGCCGTAGCGTTCCGCTGACCAGCACCGCGTCGTCGTCGACGGTGTCCTCGACCGAGCCGGAGAGCACCGGGTGCGGGCTCACTTCCAGGAACGTCCCGTGGCCCCGCTCGAGCAGTGCGCGCACCGCCTGGTCGAACAGCACCGGGCGGCGCAGGTTGTCCACCCAGTAGTCGCCGGCCAGCGTCGCGGTGTCCACCGGGGCTCCGGTCACCGTGGACAGGAAGGTCTCCGGGCGGGACACCGCCCCGACCCGGCCCGCCACCGCGCGGATCACCTCGGTGAGGGCGTCGACCTGCGCCGTGTGCGAGGCGTAGTCGACAGGGATGACCCGGGCCCGGGTGCCGCGTGCCTCGAACGCGGCGACCATCTCGGTGACGCCGTCCACCTCACCGGAGATCACCACCGAGCGGGGCCCGTTGTAGGCGGCGATCTCCACGCCGTCCCGCAGCTCGGCCCGGACATCCTCGGCCGACGCGGCCATCGACGCCATCGTGCCGTGGCCGGAGAGGCTCGTCCCGATGGCGCCGGAGCGCTCGACCACCAGCCGCATGCCGTCGCGCAGCGTCATGGCGCCCACGGCGACCGCGGCCGCGATCTCTCCCTGGGAGTGACCCACGACAGCTGCGGGCGACACGCCCAGCTCCCGCCACACCCGCGCCAGCGACACCATCACCGCGAACAGGGTGGGCTGCACCACGTCCACCCGCTCCAGCCCCGGCGCGCCGGGCTCACCGCGCAGCACCGAGGTCAGCGACCAGCCGGTCAGCTCGGACAGCACCTGCTCGCACTCCCCGAGCGCCTCGGCGAAGACCGGCGACGACTCCAGAAGTGCCACCGCCATGCCGGACCACTGCGATCCCTGGCCGGAGAACACCCACACCACGCCGGAACCGTCCTCGACCGTGCCGGACACCGAGCCGGAGATCACCGCCGGGTGCTCGCGGCCCGCCGCGAGCGCGTCCAGTCCGTCCAGCAGTTCGTCCAGGTCGGCCGCGACGACGACGGCGCGGCGCTCGAACGCCGAGCGGGTACGCACCGAGGACAGTCCGAGGTCGATCAGGCGGGTCCCGGGACGGGACCGGACGAACTCGGCCAGCGTGCCGGCCTGCTCCCGCAGTCCTTCGCCCGTACGGCTGGACACGCGTACGGGCACGACCCCCAGGTCACTCATGACCGGGGTGTGCGGCGACGTACCGGGGTCGGCCCCGTCGGCCGGTTCGAGGGCCGCCGCTGGTGCAGGCTCCGGAGCCTGCTCCAGCACCAGGTGCGCGTTGGTGCCGCTGACACCGAAGGAGGACACGCCGGACCGCCGGGGCCGGTCCACCTCCGGCCAGTCGACCTTCTCGGTCACCACCTCGACGCCGCCCGAGGACCAGTCCACATGCGACGACACACGGTCCACGTGCAGCGTCCGGGGAACCACCCCCGCACGCATCGCCATCACCATCTTGATCACACCGGCCACACCGGCAGCCGACTGCGTATGACCGATGTTCGACTTCACCGACCCCAGCAACAGCGGCGCCCCGCCCGCCGCGCGGCCCCGCCCGTACGTGGCCAGCAACGCCTGCGCCTCGATCGGATCCCCCAGGCGCGTCCCCGTGCCGTGCCCCTCCACCACGTCCACGTCCGCCGTCGAGAGACCGGCGTCCGCCAGCGCCTGGACGATCACGCGCTCCTGCGACGGACCGTTGGGCGCCGTCAGACCGTTGGACGCACCGTCCTGGTTCACCGCGCTGCCGCGCAGCACCGCCAGTACCGGATGCCCCTGCGCCCGCGCGTCGGACAGCCGCTCCAGCATCAGCACACCCGCGCCCTCACCCCAGCCGGTGCCGTCCGCGGCCTCGGCGTAGGGCTTGCAGCGGCCGTCCTCGGCCAGCGCGTGCTGGCGCGAGAAGACGACGAAGGTGTCCGGCTCGGCCATCACGGTGACGCCGCCGGCCAGCGCCAGCGAGCACTCGCCGCGGCGCAGTGCCTGCGCAGCCAGGTGAATCGCCACCAGCGACGAGGAGCACGCCGTGTCCACGGTCAGCGCCGGCCCCTGTAGTCCGAGCGTGTAGGAGATGCGGCCCGACGTGACGCTCGTCGAGGTGCCGGTCACCTCGTACCCGGAGATGTCCTCCAGCGATTTCCGGGCCTTCGCGCCGTAGTAGTAGTAATTCGTCCCGACGAACACTCCGGTGCGGCTGCCGCGCAGCGAGACGGGGTCGACCCCGGCCCTCTCGATCGCCTCCCAGGAGGTTTCGAGCAGCAGACGCTGCTGCGGGTCCATCGCCTCCGCCTCGCGCGGTGAGATGCCGAAGAAACCCGCGTCGAACTCCCCGGCGTCGTCCAGGAACCCGCCATGGCGGGTGTAGCTCTTGCCGGGGGCCTCCGGATCCGCGTCGTACAGCGAATCCACGTCCCAGTCCCGGCCGTCGGGGAAGTCACCGACCGCGTCGATGTCCTGCGCGACCACGTGCCACAGGTCCTCGGGGGAACGGACCGAGCCGGGGTACCGGCACGCCATGCCGACGACGGCGATCGGCTCGGAGGCCGCGTCCTGAAGCGTCCGGTTCTGCTTCCGCAGGCGCTCGACCTCCTTGAGCGTCCCGCGCAGTGCCGCTACGACTTCGGCGGAGTTGTCCATGGGGGGTGTCCTCTCGGGATAACGGTGGTCAGTCGGCGATGCTCTGCCGGGCCAGTGACAGCAGGTCCGCGGTGTCCATCGCGTCGATGGCCCCGGAGTCCTGCTCCCCGCCGGCGTCGGTGTCCCGATCGGAGTCGGTCGTGGTGTTCAGGAGGTCGAGCACGCCCGCGCGGCGCAACCGCTCCAGCGGAAGCGTCGCCAGAGCGTGCCGGACCCGTGCTTCTTCTTCGGTCTCGTAGGTGTGGTGGACGTCCGGCCCGTCCAGTTCGAGCCGGTGCCGCAGCTGGGCGATCAGCTCGTTGGGGTTCGGGTGGTCGAACACGACGGTCGCGGGCAGTCGCAGGTCCATGGCCCGGTTGAGTTCGTTGCGGAACTCGACGGCGGTGAGCGAGTCGAACCCGAGGTCGCGGAACGCGCGGCCCGCGGAGATGTCCGCAGGGTCCGGGTGGTCGAGTACGCGGGCGCAGATCCGCTGCACCAGCCTCAGCAGCCGCTCGTTCTGCTCGGCGACGCCGAGGCCGCGCAGGGTCTCGGCGAAGCCGGTGCCGTCACGCTCACCGTCGAGAGGTTCGACGGCGTCGGGCCCCGGCGTGGACAGCGCTCCGAACAGCGTGCTCGGCCGGACCGAGGTGTACACGGAGAGGAACCGCTGCCAGTCGATGTCGGCGACCGCGACCTCGGTGCGGTCGGCGGCCAGCAGCGTGTCGAGCGTGCGGATCGCCTCGGCCGGGTCGATCAGACGTACGCCGGTACGGGCCAGGCCCTCCCGGAACGCGGCGTCGTCGCCCATCCCGGCACCGCCCCACGGTCCCCAGGCGACGGACAGCGCCTGGACTCCCCGTGTACGCAGGTTCCGTGCGTGCGCGTCGAGCACCGCGTTGGCCGCCGCGTAGGCGCCGTGGTCGCGGATGCCCCAGACGGCGCTGACCGAGGAGAAGTAGACGACGGCGTCGAGCGTGGCGGGGTCGAGGGCCGACTCCAGGAGGAGCGCCCCCTGGACCTTGGCGGCCAGCATCGTCGCCAGGTCGTCGACGCCGGTGGCGGAGAGCGGAGCGGCTCCGCCCACACCGGCGGCGTGCACGACGGCACTGACTCGTTCGCCCGTGTCGCGCAGCGTGCCGACGAGTCCGGTCACCGCGGCGGGGTCGGTGAGGTCACAGGCCAGCGCGCTGGCGTCGACCCCCTCGGCCCGCAGGTCGGCGAGGAGTTCGTCCGTGCCGGGTGCGTCTGGGCCCCGCCTGCTGACCAGCACCACGTGCGCGGCGCCGTGTCCGGCCAGCCAGCGGGCGATGTGGCCGCCCAAGGCCCCTGTCCCGCCGGTGACCAGGACGGTGCCAGCCGGGCGCCATCCGTCACCGGGCCGTGCGGGGAGCCCGGCGGGCACGAGCCTGCGGCCCAGCGCCTGCCCGTCCCGCACGCGGATCTGGTCCTCGCCGTCCGCTCCGCCCAGCACGGCGCGCAGCAGCCGGCCGGACTTCTCGTCGAGCGTGGCCGGCAGGTCGATCAGGCCGCCCCAGCCGTCCGGGTACTCCAGCGCGGCTGTCCGGCCCAGGCCCCACACGGCGGCCTGTGCGGGGTTCGTCGTCTCCCCCGTGGCGCCCTGGGTGAGGCACCACAGCGGTACACCGAGCCCGACCGCCGCGAGCGCCCGCACCGCGACGAGGGTGGCGGCCAGCCCGGTGGACACCTCCGGGCGGTGCGGGTGCGGGGTCTGGTCGAGCGCGGCAAGGCTGAGCACTCCGGACGGGGTGGTTCCGGCGGCCGCCGTACGGATCCGGTCGGCCAGCGCGTCGGCATCGGCCCCGGTGTCGGCGCTCAACTCGTCGGGACGAACCGGGATCGTGACGATCTCTGCGCCGTCCTCCCGCAGCGCGGCCAGCACCGGGTCCGCCGCGCTCGCGGCACCGGCCGTCGTGTCCGTGCCGTCGGCGGGAACCAGAGCCAGCCACCGGCCGGTGACGGTTTCCCCGGACGGGTCCAGCGGCGCCCATTCGGTCTCGTAGGCCGTTTCGCGGGGCGCGCTCGCGCCCATACCCGCGCTGCGCGGCCCGTCGGGCCAGAAACGCCGGTGCTGGAACGGGTACGTGGGCAGCTCGACGTGACCCAGCGGGGCGACCGGCAGGACCTTCGCGAGGTCGACCGGGGCTCCGTTGACGAACAGCTCGGCCAGCGCGGTCATCAGCCGGCGCTCCGTGCCGTCCCCCCGGCGCAGGCTGCCGGTGACCAGGGCCGTCACTCCGGCCTCTTCCACGGTCTGGGTGACCGGCAGGGTCAGCACCGGGTGCGGGCTGATCTCGGTGAACACCTGGTGGCCCTGCCGGGCGAGCGCGGTGACCGCCTCGGTCAGCCGCACCGGCCGGCGCAGATTGCCGTACCAGTACTCCGCGTCCAGTGCCTCGGTGTCCAGCCAGTCGGCGGTGACGGTGGAGAAGAAGGGGATGTCGCCGGTGCGGGGGGTGACCTGGGACAGAACGTCGAGCAGGCGCGAGCGCAGCGGCTCGACCTGCGCGGAGTGCGAGGCGTAGTCGATGCCGATCCAGCGGGAGCGCACGCCCTTGCTCTCCGCCTCGGCCTGAAGCTCCCGCAGCGCGGGCAGTTCACCTGAGACGGCGGTGGAGGCCGGGCCGTTGAACACCGCGACCGACACCGCGTCGCCCCAGCGCTCGATCCAGCGCGTCACGTCGTCGGGGGTCGCGGCGACCGAGAGCATCCCGCCCTTTCCGGACAGCTCGCGCAGGGCTCGGGCGCGCAGCACGGTCGCTGCGGCGGCGTCCTCGATGGACAGGGCGCCCGCGACGCAGGCCGCCGCGATCTCGCCCTGCGAGTGTCCGATCACCGCCGAGGGCCGTACCCCCCACGACTCCCACTGCCGGGCCAGCGACACCATGGTGGCGAACAGCATCGGCTGCACCACGTCGGCGGCCTCCGGGTCCCGGTCGCCGAAGCCGGAACGGGCCGCGTCGGTGATCGACCAGCCCAGGTGCGGTCGCATCGCCTGGTCGCACTCGTCCCACCGGGCGGCGAACGCGGGAGAACTGTCGAGCAGTTCGTTCGCCATGCCGGGCCACTGGCTGCCCTGTCCGGGGAAGATCCATACCGGCGCGCGGTCGAACGACCGGGCCGTCCCGGTGACCACGCCGTCGGCGCTCTCGCCCGCCGCGACCAGACGCAGGCCGGCGGCCAGCGAGTCGCGGTCGGTACCGAGCACCACCGCACGGTGGTCGAACGTGGCACGGGTGCCGGCCAGCGCGGAGGCGATCTCACCGATGCCGGGCCGGTCCTCGCCGGCCGGCTCGGTGGTGCTGTCGGCCAGCCGCTCCGCGTGCTTGCGCAGCGCGCGGTCGCCTCGGGCGGTGAGCACCCACGGCAGTACGCCGCCGGACGGGGGCAGCGGCGCCGGCGCCGGGTCCTCGGGCGCCTGCTCCAGGATGATGTGGGCGTTCGTACCGGACACTCCGAACGAGGACACGCCCGCGCGGCGCGGGCGTTCCGGCACCGGCCACGGCCGTTCCTCGGCGAGCAGTCCGACATTGCCGCGCGACCAGTCCAGCTTGGTGCTGGGACGCTCGACGTGGAGGGTACGGGGAAGCACGTCGTGCCGCATGGCCTGCACCATCTTGATCACGCCGAGGACTCCGCCCGCCGCCTGGGCGTGGCCGATGTTCGACTTGACCGATCCCATCCACAGCGGGTGTTCGGGATCCCGGTCCCGGCCGTAGACGGCCATCAGGGCCTGGGCCTCGATGGGGTCGCCCAGGACCGTGCCGGTGCCGTGGGCCTCGACGGCGTCCACGTCGGACGCCTGCGTACCGGCGTCGGCGAGGGCCGCGCGGATCACCCGTTGCTGGGCCGGTCCGCTCGGCGCGGACAGCCCGTTGGACGCGCCGTCCGAGTTGATCGCGGTGCCGCTCACCAGCGCGAGCACCCGGTGTCCCCGGCGGCGGGCGTCGGAGAGCCGTTCGACCAGCAGCATGCTGGCGCCCTCGCTCCAGCCGGTGCCGTCGGCGTCGTCGGAGAACGCCTTGCACCGCCCGTCGCCGGCCAGTCCGCCCAGCTCGGCGAACTGCCGGAATCCGCGCTCGGTCGACATGATCGCGACACCGCCCGCGAGGGCCAGTTCGCACTCGCCGGCCCGCAGGGCGCGCACCGCGAGGTGCAGCGCGACCAGCGACGCCGAGCACGCGGTGTCGACGGTCAGGGTGGGGCCCTCCAGGCCGAGCAGGTAGGCGATCCGGCCGGAGACCACGCTGGCGGCGGTACCGGTCAGCAGGTGGCCGCCGGAGGCGGCCGTCCCGGACATCGCGTGCTCGTAGTCCGAGCCGCCCACTCCGGCGAACACTCCGGTCCTGCGGCCCCGCAGCGTTCCGGCGTCGATTCCGGCGTTCTCGACGGCCTCCCAGGCCACCTCCAGCAGCACGCGCTGCTGGGGGTCCATGGCCAGTGCCTCCCGCCCGCTGATTCCGAAGAAGTCGGCGTCGAACCCCGCGGCGTCGGCGAGGAATCCGCCCTCCTTGCAGATGGAGAGGTCGAGGTCGTCGAGCTGCCAGCCGCGGTCGGTGGGGAACGGGCCGACGCCGCTCGCACCGTCGCGCACCAGCCGCCACAGCTCGTCCGGGCCCTCACCGCCGGGGAACCGGCAGGCCATGCCGACGATCGCGATCGGATCGTCCGTATCGGCGCGGACCGCGGTGTCCGTGTCGAACACATCGTCGCGGCCGAGCAGTTCGGCGACCAGGTGGTCGACGACGCGGGCCGGGGTGGGGTGGTCGAACACCAGGGTGGCGGGCTGGCGGCTGCCGATGTCGTTGCTGATCCGGTCGGCCAGCCGCACCGCCGACATGGAGCCCATGCCGATCTCGGTGAACGCACGGTCGGGCTCGATGTCCAAGGGGTCCCGGAAGCCGAGGACATCGGCCGCGGCGAGGCGTACGTCGGCAAGCAGCCGTCGCCGCAGCTCGGCGGGGTCGGACTCGGACGGCGGAGCGGACACCGCCACCGGCGCCGCCTCGGGCGCGGGCTCGGTGCGCGGCGCGGCCGTCCCGGTCCTGCGGGGTGCCGCGCTTCCTGCGGCGTCCGTTCCGGTCAGCCAGTAACGCTCCCGCTGGAACGGGTAGGTGGGCAGGTCCAGGCGCACCGCCCCGTCCGGAGCCAGCATGGTCTCCCACGGCACCGGCGCGCCCGCCGTGAACAGCTCACCGAGGGCGAGGAGCAGCGTCTCGGGTTCGTCGTGGTCGCGCTGCATGGTGGAGGCGACGGTCAGCGTCTCCGTGGAGTCCTGTACGCACTCGCGGGTGGGCAGGGCCAGGCCACCGGGGCCGACCTCCAGGAACGCGGTGACGCCGAGTCCGACGAGCCGCTCGATGCCGTCGCGGAAGCGCACCGGGCGGCGCATGTGCCGTACCCAGTAGTCCGGGTCGGTGATCTCGTCGGGGCTGACCAGTTCGCCGGTCATATCGCTGATCAGCGGGATCTTCGGCGCGTGATAGGTGAGGGTGCGTGCGACCTCGCCGAAGGGCTCCAATATCGGGTCCATGGAGGCGGAGTGGCCCGCCAGGCCGAGCGACAGCCGCCGGGCCCGCCTCCCGCGCGCCTCGCAGGCCGCGACGACGCTCTCGATCGCGTCGTCCGTGCCCGAGACCGCCATGGAGCGCGGCGAGTTGACGGCGGCGATGTCGACGTGCTGCCCGGTCTCGGTGAGGATCTCGCGCAGTTCCTCCTCGGACAGCGCGATCGATGCCATTCCGCCGGTGGTGCCCTGCATGAGCCGGCCCCGGGCGGCGACCAGAGCGGCGGAGTCCGCGAGGTCGAGCACCCCCGCCACATGCGCGGCGGCCAGCTCGCCGAGGGAGTGCCCCAGCAGGTAGTCGGGGGTCAGGCCCCAGTCCTTGAGCAGCTCCACGGTGGCCACCTCGACGGCGAACAGCGCGGGCTGGGCGATGGAGGCGCGGGAGACGAGTTCGTCGGAGGTCATCGCCTCGGACAGCGGCTCGGACAGATGCGGTGCGAACGCCTCGGTGATCTCGTCGAACGCGGCGGCGAACGCGGGGAACGCCTGGTACAGCTGCCGCCCCATCCGGGCGCGCTGGGCACCCTGGCCGCTGAAGAGGAACGTGGTACCGCCGTGGCGGCGGGCGCGGGAGTGGGCGACCCCGGACCCGGTGCGCCCCTGGGCCAGCAGCTCCAGGCCGCCGAGCAACTGCTCCCGGCCGGCGCCGACCACGACCGCCCGGTGCGGGTGTCGGTCACGGGTGGTGGCCAGAGCCGCGGCCAACTGCGCGCCGGTCGTCTCGGGGTGCGCTTCGACGAACTCCCGCAACCGGGCGGCCGACTCCCGCAGCGCCTTCGCGTCCCGCGCCGTGACCAGCAGCGTGGCGGGCACCTCCACGTCCACGGAGGCGGCCCGAGTCTGATCGCCGGAGGCCGAGGGCTCGTCCTCCGCCGCCTCACCCGCGGCCGGCTCGGGGGCCTGTTCGAGCACCACATGGGCGTTGGTACCGCTGATGCCGAAGCCGGAGACCGCCGCGCGGCGCGGCCGTCCGGTACGAGGCCAGGAGCCGGCTTCGGTCGCCAGCCGCACCTCGCCCGACGACCAGTCGACCTCCGGTGTGGGTACGTCCACGTGCAGCGTCCGGGGCAGCGTGCCGTGCCGCATCGCCATGACCATCTTGATCACGCCGGCCAGCCCGGCCGCCGCCTGGGTGTGCCCGATGTTGGACTTCACCGAGCCCAGCCACAGCGGCTGGTCGTCCGGCCTGCCCTGGCCGTAGGTGGCCAGCAACGCCTGTGCCTCGACGGGGTCACCGAGCCGGGTGCCGGTGCCGTGCGCCTCGACCACGTCGACCTGAGGGGCGCTCAGGTCGGCGTCCCGCAGCGCCTGGCGGATCACCCGCTGCTGGGAGGGGCCGTTGGGCGCGGTCAGCCCGTTGGACGCGCCGTCGGAGTTGACCGCGCTGCCCCGGACCACGGCCAGCACGGGCTCGCCCAGCCGTCGCGCCTCGCTCAGGGGGCGCAGCAGCAGCATCGCCGCGCCCTCGCCCCAGCCGGTGCCGTCCGCGTCCCCCGAGAACGCCTTGCACCGTGCGTCCGCGGACAGTCCGCCCTGCTCGTACAGCTCGGCGTAGAGCGCGGGTCCGCCCATCACGCTGACCCCACCGACCAGCGCCTGTGTGCATTCCCCGGCGCGCAGCGCCCGTACCGCCAGGTGGAGCGCGACCAACGAGGACGAGCAGGCGGTGTCGATGGACAGCGCCGGCCCCTCCGTGCCGAGGATGAACGCCAGCCGCCCGGAGGCCACGCTGTCCGTGGTGCCGGTCAGCAGATGGCCCATGGTCTGCTGCTGTTCGGTGTCGTCCTTGGGCCAGTACTGCTGGGCGGTGATGCCCACATAGACCCCGGTGGCCGAGCCGCGCAGCGACGAGGCCTGTACCCCGGCCCGCTCCAGCACCTCCCACGTGGTCTCCAGCAGGAGCCGCTGCTGCGGGTCCATGGCGAGCGCCTCTTTGGGCGACACCCCGAAGAAGTCGGCGTCGAAGGCCGCAGCGTCGGACAGGAACCCGCCCCGCTGGCAGATGCCGGGGTCGAAGTCGCTGGTGTCCCAGCCCCGGTCGGTGGGAAAGTCGCCGATCATGTCCCGGCCGCCGTCGACCACGTCCCACAGTCCCTCGGGCGAGTCGATGCCGCCGGCGAAGCGGCAGGACATGGCCACGATCGCGATGGGTTCGGCCGCGGCCGATTCCAGCTCGCGCAGCCGGCGTCGGGTCTCCTGGAGATCCGTGGTGACCTTCTTGAGGTAACCCACGAGCTTCTCGTCAGTGCTCACACTCATCAACAACCCCTGGTGGGAAGGAAATCGGTCGGTGGGAATCGGATGTGATCACCGGGGATCGGTGTCGGAACCGCCGTACTCGTTCTGGATGAAGGCGAAGACCTCGTCGATGTCCGTGTCGTCGACGTCGGTGTCGACCGGTCCCGACGATGCCGGCGCGCCCGCCTTCAGCAGCGTCAGGATGCGGCGCATCCGCTGCCCGATCTCACCGCTCGCGTCGTCACCCTGCGCGAGCGACTCGACCTCGGGTTCGAGCTGGTCGAGCTGGAGCAGGATCCGCTCGGCCGGGCTCAGCTCCACGGGGGCCAGCTGAGCCAGCAGGTGACCGGCCAGATCGCCGGGCGTCGGGTAGTCGTACACCGCGGTCGCGCTGATCCGCAGGCCGGTGGCGACGTTCAGCCGGTTCCGCAGCTCCACCGCGGTGAGCGAGTCGAAGCCCAGCTCCTTGAACTGCTGGTCCGTCGCGATGCCACTGTCGTCGGCGTGCCGCAGCACCGCTGCGACGTGCGTACGCACCAGCCCGGTCAGCAACTCACGTCGCGCCGGGTCGCTCAGCCCGTCCATCCGCTCCGCCAGCCGTGTACCGCCGTCGGTCTCGGGCTGCGCGGGGCCGCCCTGGACGCCCTCGGCGGCCCGGGTGAGTTCGGCGAGCAGGGGGCTCGGCCGGGTCGCCGTCTGGGTCGCGGCGAACCGGTCCCAGTCGACGTCGGCCACCATCACCGTCGCGGCGTCGGCGCGCAGCGCGGTCTCCAGCGCGGCGGTGGCCAGCTCCGCCGGCATGGCCAGCACCCCGGTGTGCGCGGTGCGGGCGGCCGCGGCGCCGTCGGCGGCCATGCCACCGCCTGCCCAGGCACCCCAGGCAACCGCCGTCCCGGGCAGTCCCTGGGCGCGCCGCCAGGTGACGAGCCCCTCCAGGAAGGCGTTCGCCGCCGCGTATCCGGCCTGGCCGGCCGCGCCGACCATCCCGGCCAGCGAGGAGAACACCACGAACATCGACAGGTCGGCGTCCCGGGTGGCTTCGTGCAGCACCAGTGCCGCGTCCGCCTTGGGACGCCACACCGCGGTCAGCCGCTCGGCGGTGAGCCCGTCCAGGACGCCGTCCTCCAGTACGCCCGCCGTGTGCACCACTCCCGTCAGCGGGCGGTCTTCGGGAAGGTCCGCCAGCATGCCGGAGACAGCGTCGCGGTCGGCGACGTCACAGGCCACGACGGTGGTCTCGGCGCCCAGTTCGAGCAGCTCGGCACGGAACTCCGCCACCCCGTCGGCGTCCGGGCCACGGCGGCTGGCCAGCAGCAGGTGCGGTACCCCGGCACCGGCCAGCCATCGCGCGGTGTGCCGCCCGAGCGCGCCCGTACCCCCGGTGACGAGCACCGTGCCCTGCTCGGGCACCCGCCGCCCGTTGTCCGGCAGCGACGCCACCCTGCGCAGGCGGCGTGCCCGTATCCCGTCGGAGCGCAGCGCGACCTGGTCCTCGCCGCCAGCCGTGACCACACCGATCAGGTCGGTGACGGTGTCCGGTTCCAGCCGGGCGGGCAGGTCGACCAGCCCGCCCCACTGCTGGGGCAGCTCCAGCGCGGCCACCCGGCCCAGGCCCCACAGAGCCGCCTGCGAAGGACTGGTCCGTTCGCCTTCCGATTCGCCGACGGCCACGGCGTCCCGGGTGAGGTACCACAGCGGTGCGTCCGGCAGCAGGTCGGCGAGCACCTGCGTCGTCGTGGTCGCGGCCAGCACGGCCTCGGGTCCCTCGCGCCGGGACGGCTCGTCATGGAGTGCGAGCAGCGACAGCACCCCGGAAACGGGCTCGCCGTCGTGGGCGTACGGGGCCAGTTGCTCGCCCAGCGTGGCGCGGTCGAGCCCGTGGGGGTCCAGGGGCACGATGCGCGTGTCGTCACCGCGCTTGGCCAGTTCGGCCGCCAGTTCGGCCGCCGGCCCGGTCGTGGATCCGGCGTGCGTCAGCACCAGCCAGCGGCCGTCGAGCCGCTGCGTGCCGCGCCGGGTGGCGGGCACCCAGCCGATGTCGTAGTTCCACGCCCGGACCGTGCCGTCCTGCTGCCGCCGGCGGTGCCACGCGGCCAGTTCGGGCAGCAGTCGGCTCGCCGGGGTCTCGGCGTCGACGCCGGCCAGCATCGTCAGCACCTCGTCGTTCTCCAGCGCCGTCCAGAACTCGGTGTCCGACGCGTCCGCGCGTCCGCTCGTCGGCTCCGGCCAGAACCGCTGGTGCTCGAAGGGGTACGTGGGCAGCTCCACCCGGTGCGCCCCGGTGTCCGCGAGCACCACCGGCCAGTCCGCCTCGGCGCCCGCGAGCCAGGCCCGCGCCACCGCCGCGAGGATCGCCGACTGCTCGTCCTGCGTCCGGCGCAGGGCGGGCACCGCCGCGACGTCGGGGGCGCCGTCGGCGATCTCGCCGACCATCGCGGTGAGGATCGCGTCGGGGCCGAGTTCGACGAACGTGGACACCCCGTACTCCCGCAGCCAGGTGACCGCGTCCGCGAAGCGCACTCCCGCCCTCGCGTGCTCGGCCCAGTAGTCGGGCGAGCCGAACTCCTCGGTGGCCGGGAGACCGGTCACCGTCGACACCAGGGGTATCTCCGGTGCCCGCCACTCCAGTTGCTCCAGCCGCGCCCGGAACTCCGCCAGCATCGGCTCCATCAGCTGCGAGTGGAACGCGTGGCTCACCCGCAGCCGCCGGGTGGTGACCTGCCGGTCCGCACAGGCCTCGACGATCCGGGTGACCGCCTGGTCCGCTCCCGCGACGACCACGGACCTGGGCCCGTTGACCGCCGCGATCGACACCTCGGGTTCGCCCTCCACCAGGCTCGCGACGAACTCCTCGGAGGCTCGGACGGAGACCATCACGCCGCCCTCGGGCAGCGCCTGCATGAGCGCGCCGCGCGCCACGATGAGCGTGCACGCGTCCGCCAGCGACAGCACGCCGCTGACGTGCGCCGCGGTGATCTCGCCGATGGAGTGCCCGGCGACGTGGTCCGGACGCACCCCCCACGAGCGGAGCAGCCGGAACAGGGCGACCTCGAGTGCGAACAGCGCGGGCTGGGTGAACTCCGTGCGGTCCAGCCGCTCCGGGTCCTCGAAGATCACCTCGCGCAGCGGGCCCGCCAGACCGGCGGTGTCCAGCGCCTCGGCCACCTCGTCCAGCGCCTCGGCGAACGCCGGGAACCGCTCGTACAACTCCCGGCCCATGCCCGCACGCTGCGAGCCCTGCCCGGAGAACACGAACGCCACAGGCCCGGAGGACACCGGCTCGGCGAGCGTGTCACCGGCGGCGACCGAGCGGAGCCCGGCCAGCAGAGCGTCCCGGTCGCCGGCCGTCACCACGGCGCCGGTCCTGAACCGTGAGCGGCCGGTGGCCATGGAGAACGCCACGTCGGCGACGGGCAGTGCGGGCCGCTCGGCCACGTACGCGGCGAGCCTGCCGGCCTGGTCGCGCAGCGCGGTGGGCGTCCTCGCGGACAGTACGACCGGCACGGTGAACTCCGGGCCCTTCGCCTCCCGGGCGGCAGGCTCGGCGACGGGTTCCAGCTGTTCGATGATCACGTGCGCGTTCGTCCCGCTGATGCCGAAGGACGACACGGCGGCGCGGCGCGGCTGCCCGGTGTCCGGCCACTCGTGCTCTTCGCTCGCCAGCTCGACCAGACCGGCGGACCAGTCGATGTGCGGCGAGCGCTCCTCGGCGTGCAGCGTCCGGGGCACCGTGCCGTGCCGCATGGCCAGCACCATCTTGATCACGCCGGTGACACCGGCCGCGGCCTGGGTGTGGCCGATGTTGGACTTCACCGATCCGAACAGCAGCGGCCGGGTCCGGTTCTGTCCGTACGTCGAGATCACCGCGTCCGCCTCGATCGGGTCACCCAGCGTGGTGCCCGTCCCATGCCCTTCCAGCACGTCGACGTCGGCGCCGGCCAGACCGGCCGAGGACAGCGCCTGGTTGATGACCCGCTGCTGCGCGAGACCGCTGGGCGCGGCCAGGCCGTTGGACGCGCCGTCCTGGTTGACCGCCGAGCCCCGGATCGTGGCCAGCACCGGATGGCCGTTGCGGCGCGCGGCCGACAGCCGCTCGACGATCACCGTCGAGCAGCCCTCGGCCCAGCCGGTGCCGTCGGCGGCGGCGGAGAACGCCTTGCACCGCCCGTCCGCGGACAGTCCGCCCTGCCGGGTGAACTCCAGGAACAGGCCGGGCGTGGACATCACGGCCACGCCGCCCACCACCGCCAGTTCGCACTCGCCCGAGCGCAGCGACTGGCCGGCCAGGTGCAGCGCCACCAGCGAGGACGAGCACGCGGTGTCCACGGTGACGGCCGGCCCCTCCAGGCCGAGGGTGTAGGCGATACGGCCGGAGAGCACGCTGGAGGTGTTGCCGGTCAGCAGGTAGCCCTCCAGCCCCTCGCCGCCACCGTCCAGGTAGCTGCCGTGACTGGCGCCCATGAACACGCCGGTACGGCTGCCGTGCAGCGAAGCCGGCACGATCCCGGCGTGCTCCAGGGCTTGCCACGAGGTCTCCAGCACGAGCCGCTGCTGGGGATCCATGGCCAGCGCCTCGCGCGGGGAGATGCCGAAGAAGTCGGCGTCGAACCCGGGGGCCTCGTAGAGGAATCCGCCCGAGGTGGTCGCGCAGCCGGCCGCGGCGAGCCCGGCGAGGTCCCAGCCCCGGTCCGTGGGCAGGCCCGCGACGGCGTCCGTCCCGGATTCCAGCAACTGCCAGAACTCGTCGGGGGAACCGACCTGGCCGGGCAGTCGGCAGGCCATTCCGACGATCACCATGGGGTCGTCGTCGGGGTCCTCGGCCCGGGAGTCCACGGTGACCGCGGTGGTCGCGGCCGCCGCGTCGTCACCGAGCAGCTGCCCGAGGATGTGGTCGGCCAGCGCGTTCGGCGTGCTGTAGTCGAAGACCACGGTCGCCGGCAGCCGGAGCCCGGTCGCGGCGGAGACCCGGTTGCGCAGCTCCAGCGCGGTCAGCGAGTCGAAGCCCTGGTCCTTGAAGGCCACGCCGACCCGGACGCTCTCGGCGTCGCTATGGCCGATCACCGCCACGACCAGCCGGGATACCAGCTCCCGTATCTCACGGGTCCGCTCCGCGGGCGGCAGCGCCGCCAGCGTGGCGGCGAGCCCCTCCTGCCCGCCGAGGTCCGCTGCCGCCGCGGTGCGCCGTACCGGCCGCGCGCGGGGGGCAAGGTCCTTGACGACGGGCGAGGGGTGCCCGTTCGCGCGAAGCGCCCGCTGGTCGAGGCGGATGGGCGAGACCACCGCCCGGTCCACGGTGAGCGCGGCGTCGAAGAGTTCGACACCGACCTCGGCGGGCATTTCGGCGAGGCCGATGCGCGCCATGCGCCGCATGTCCTCCTCGGTCAGCGAGCCGGTCATACCGACTTCCCGGGACCACGTGCCCCAGGACATCGCGGTCGCGGGCAGCCCCAACGACCGGCGGTGGCCCGCCAGACCGTCCATGAACGTGTTGCTCGCCGCGTACGCGGCCTGTCCCGGGCTGCCCAGGATGCCCGCCGCCGAGGAGAACATCACGAACATCGACAGGTCCGCGTCCTCGGTCAGCTCGTGCAGGTTCCAGGCCCCGTCCAGCTTCGGCGCCAGTACCGGCTCGGCGCTCTCCGCGCTCAGCGATCCGACCGTGGCGTCCAGAAGCACGCCCGCCGTGTGCACGACCCCGGTCAGCGGGTGCTCCGCCGAGACGGCGGCCAGCACTCCGGCCAGCGCGTCCCGGTCGGTGACGTCGCAGGCCACCGCCTGGGCCTGGGCCCCGAGCGCCGTCAGTTCCGCCACCAACTCCCCGGCCCCGGGCGTCTGCGCGCCCCTGCGGCTGGTCAGCAGCAGATTCCGCGCACCGTGTTCGGTCACCAGATGGCGGGCGAACAGCGCGCCCAGGCCGCCGGTACCACCGGTGATCAGCACGGTGCCCTCGGGATCGAGGGGCTTCGGCACGGTCAGTACGACCTTGCCCACATGCCTGGCCTGGCTGACGAAGCGGAACGCCTCGGGCGCCCGCCGTATGTCCCAGGTCGTCACCGGCAGCGGAGCCACCGCGCCGTCCTCGAACAGCCTCGCGAGCGCGTCCAGCATGCGCGCGGTCCCCTCCGGGCCCACCGCCATCAGGTCGAAGGCGGTGTAGGCGACGCCGGGGTGCCGCACCCCGACCTCGTGGGCGTCGCGGATGTCGGTCTTGCCCATCTCCACGAAGCGCCCGCCGTCGCCCAGCAGCCGCAGCGACGCGTCGACGTACTCACCGGCCAGCGAGTTCAGCACCACGTCGACACCGCGGTCGCCGCTCACCGCGCCGAAGGACCGCTCGAAATCGAGAGTCCGGGACGAGGCGATGTGGTCGTCCGCGACGCCCAGCTCGCGCAGCCGGTCCCACTTGGCCGGGCTCGCGGTGGCGAACACCTCCGCGCCCAGGTGACGGGCCAGCTGGACCGCTGCCATGCCGACACCGCCCGCCCCCGCGTGCACCACCACGGACTCCCCGGCCCGCAGCCCGGCCACCTCGACCAGGCCGTAGTAGGCGGTCAGGTAGGTGGCGGCCACCGAGCCCGCACGGGCGAACGACCAGCCGGCCGGTATCCGCGTGAGCAGCCTCTCGTCGGTGACCATGACCGGGCCCGCGCCGCTGGTGTGGAACATGCCGAGCACCCGGTCCCCCGGGCGCACCCGGGTCACACCGGCGCCTACCTCGGTGACGACTCCCGCCGCCTCGGTGCCCAGCAGGTTGTTCTGTCCGGGGATCATGCCGAGGGCGTTGACCACGTCCCGGAAGTTCAGACCCACCGCGCGCGTCGACACCCGTACCTCGTCCGGACCCAGCGCCCCGGCCACCTCGGCGGCGGGCCGCAGCGCCAGCTTGTCGAGCGAGCCCTTCTCCGTGATCTCCAGCCGCCAGACCGGCTCTCCGTCCGGTACGGGAAGGAGGTCGTCGGTGGACAGCCGGGCGTAGCGGGGGGTGAGCGGCTTACCACCGCGTACCGCCACCTGTGCCTCTCCCGTGGCCACCGCGTCCGCGAGCGGTCCTTCTGTCTCCTCGGCGTCCGGGTCGAGGTCCACGAGCACGAACCGGTCCGGGTGTTCGGTCTGCGCCGAGCGCAGCAGCCCCCAGACAGCGGCGCCGCCCAGATCGCGCACCGGCTCCCCGTCGGTGGTGCTCACCGCGCCGCGGGTGACGACGACCAGGCGCTTGTCGTCGGCGTCCGTACGGGCCAGCCACCGCTGCAGCAGTTCCAGCGCCTCGGCCACGGCCGCGCGCACCTCGGTGCCGACCTCGCCGGTCCCTGCCGCGATCCGGGCCACCTCGGTCCCCGGCGTCGGCCCGTCGGCGGTCTTCGCGGCGGGCCAGGACAGCCCCAGGAGCATGTCGTCGCCCCGGCGTCCGGGTACCGGCAACGCGTCCGGCGAGACCGGGCGTACCGCCATCGAGGCCAGGGAGAGCACCGGCCGGCCCGCCGGGTCCGCCAGTTCGGCGGCCACCGACTCCGGGCCGAGGGTGGTGATCCGCACCCGGACCGTACGCGCTCCGACCGCGTGCACGGTGACCCCGCTGAACGCGAACGGCAGCCAGCCCTGCTCCGGTTCGGCGAGAGCGCTGTAGCCGCCGGCGTGCAACGCCGAGTCGAGCAGCGCCGGGTGGATCACGAAGCGCTCCGCGTCGTCGCCCGTGTCCTCGGCCAGCACGGCCTCGGCGAACACCTCGTCGCCGCGCCGCCACACCGACCGCAGCCCCCGGAACGGCCCGTCGTAGCCGAAACCGGCTGCCGCACGCTCCTGGTAGTAGTCGTCGGCCACCACCGGCTCGGCGCCGGCCGGCGGCCAGGCATCGCCGGCCCAGCCGGTCTCCGCCTCGACGGCCGGGGTGAGCACACCGCCGGCGTGCTGCTTCCACTCCTCCTCGTCGTCGCCGCACGCGTACATCTCGACGGTCCGCGCACCGGCGCCGTCCGGCTCACCGAGCACGACCTGGATCCGTACCCCGCCTTCCTCGGGCAGGACCAGCGGCGCGTGCAGCGCCAGCTCGCCGACCCGGGGGCAGCCCACGTCCTCGCCCGCCCTGGACGCCAGCTCCACGAACCCCGTACCGGGGAACACCGCGACACCGTGCACGCGGTGGCCGTCCAGCCACGGGTGCGCGCGCAGGGACAGCCGGCCGGTGAACACGTGCCCGCCGCTCTGCGGCAGTTCCATGCTCGCGCCGAGCAGCGGGTGACCCGCCGTGCGCAGCCCGATCGCCGCCACGTCGGAGGCGCTCGCCACCGGGGACGGCCAGAACCGCTGTCGCTGGAAGGCGTACGTGGGCAACTCCACCCGTCGTGCGATGCCGTCCCCGGGCCGCGCCGACGACCAGTCCACGGGCACCCCGTGCACGTGGAGCCGCGCCAGCGCGGTCGCCAGCTGGACCTCTTCGTCCTGCTGCCGCCGCAGCGTCCCGGTCACCACGGCCGCGACGTCCACCGACTCGGCGGCCTCCTGGATCGGTACGGTGAGCAACGGATGCGGGCTGATCTCGGCGAAGGTACGGAACCCCTCGGTGAGCAGGCCGTGTACGGCGGGCTCGAAGCGCACGGTCTGGCGCAGGTTGCGGAACCAGTAGCGGGCATCGAGCAGTTCACCAGGAGCGACCCAGGCGTCGTCCACCGTGGAGTAGAACGGGATCTCCGGGTCCCGGGGCGTCAACGGGGCGAGCAGGCGCAGCAGTTCGTCGCGCAGCGGCTCCATCTCGCCCGAGTGGGACGCGTAGTCCACTTCGATGCGGCGGCACCGGACGTCCCGCTCCAGCAGGCTCGACAGCACCAGCTCCAGCGGCCGGGTCGGCCCCGCGATCACCACCGAACGCGGGCCGTTGACCGCGGCGACCGACACGTCGTCGACCCCGCTCAGCAGTGGTTCGACCTCCTCGACCGGCAGGGACACCGAGATCATGCCGCCGGTGCCCGCCACGGCGCCCAGTGCGCGCGACCTCAGCGCCACCGCCCGCGCGCCGTCCTCCAGCGAGAGCGCCCCGGCCACGCAGGCCGCCGCGATCTCGCCCTGCGAGTGCCCGACGACCGCCACCGGGCGCACTCCGTGCTCCGCCCACACGGCGGCCAGCGACACCATCACCGCCCACAGCACCGGCTGCACCACGTCCACCCGGCTCAGCAGCGCCGTGTCGTCCAGCGCGTCGGTGAGCGACCAGTCCACGAAGGGAGCCAGCGCCTGCTCGCACTCCAGCAGTTTCGCGGCGAACACCGGTGAGCTTCCGGCCAGTTGCCGTCCCATTGAGGGCCACTGCGCGCCCTGCCCGGGGAAGACGAACACGACGCCGCCCGTCGCGTCCGCGACACCGGTGACCACGTTCGCCTCGTCCGTACCCGTGGCGAGCGCGTCCAGCCCGGCGAGCAGTTCCTGGTGGTCCCGGGCGACGACGGCGGCCCGGTGGTCGAACAGGCCGCGCGTGGTGCGCGCGGCGAGCGCCACCTCGGCCGGACGCAGCGACGGGTCGTTACCGAGCAGCCCGGCGAGGCGCGCGGCGTTGTCCCGCACCGCGGCCGCCGACCTGCCGGACAGTACGACGGGCACCGCGCCCTGCGGTGCGTCCGGGGCCCCGGCGTCACCGCCCGGGTCCGCCGGCACGTCGGTCTCCGCGGAGTCGTCGGCCGGGGCCTGCTCCAGGATGACGTGCGCGTTGGTGCCGCTGATCCCGAAGGCCGACACCGCGGCGCGCCGGGGCCGCGTCACCTCGGGCCACGCGGTCTCGTCGGTGAGCAGTTCGACCGCACCCGCCGACCAGTTCACGTGGGGGGTGCGCTCGTCGGCGTGCAGGGTCCGGGGCAACTCGCCCGCCCGCAGCGCCAGTACGGTCTTGATCACGCCGGCGACACCGGCGGCCGCCTGGGTGTGGCCGATGTTGGACTTCACCGAGCCCAGCAGCAGCGGCTGTTCCCGGTCCTGACCGTAGGTGGCCAGCAGTGCCTGCGCCTCGATCGGGTCTCCGAGCGAGGTGCCGGTGCCGTGTGCCTCCACGGCGTCCACGTCGGCCGGTTCCAGTCCGGCCTGCGCGAGCGCGGTGCGGATGACCCGTTGCTGTGCGGGGCCACTGGGCGCGGACAGGCCGTTGGAGGCACCGTCCTGGTTCATGGCGGAGCCCGCGATCACCGCGAGGACCTCGTGTCCGTTGCGTCGCGCGTCCGACAGCCGCTCCAGCAGCACCAGTCCGGCGCCCTCGCTCCAGCCCGTGCCGTCCGCGCCCGCGCCGAACGCCTTGCACCGTCCGTCCGGTGACAGCGCGCCTTGGCGGGACATCTCGACGAACAGGTTCGGCGTGGTCATGACGGTCGCGCCACCGGCCAGCGCGAGGGAGCACTCCCCCCCCCGCAGTGACTTGACCGCAAGGTGCAGCGCGACCAGCGACGACGAGCAGGCGGTGTCCACCGACGCGGCGGGCCCCTGGAGTCCGAGCGTGTAGGCCAGGCGGCCGGACAGCACGCTGGAGGCGGTGCCGGTGGTGATGTGACCCTCGGTGTCCTCGGCCGCCCTGCGCAGCAGGGCCACGTAGTCCTGACCGTTGGTGCCCACGAACACACCGGTGTCGCTGCCGCGCTGGGTGGCCGGGTCGATCCCGGCCCGCTCCAGCGCTTCCCAGGCCAGCTCCAGGAGAATGCGCTGCTGCGGGTCCATGGCGAGCGCTTCGCGCGGTGAGATGCCGAAGAAGGCGGCGTCGAACTCGGCGGCGTGGTCGAGGAATCCGCCCACCCGCACGTGCGTGGTGCCCGCGTGCGAGGGGTCCGGGTCGAACAGGCCGTCCAGTTCCCAGCCGCGGTCGGCGGGGAACTCGGTCAGTGTCTCGCCGCCCTCGTGCAGCAGCCGCCACAGGTCCTCAGGGGTGTCGACGCCCGCCGGGAACCGGCAGGACATCGACACCACCGCGATCGGATCGTCCGCGACGGACCGTACGGTGACGGGGCGGAGCGCCTCGGCGCCCGGCTCGTCGAAGTGCGCGGCCAGGATGTGGCGGGCGATCGCGTCCGGAGTGGGGTGGTCGAACACCAGCGTACGAGGCAGCTCGAGGTCCAGCAGCGCGGCGAGGCGGTTGCGGAAGTCGACGGCGGCCAACGAGTCGAAGCCCTGCTCGCGCAGTGCGCGGCCGGTGTCCACGGCGGTGACGGCGTTGTGGCCGAGCACCGATGCCGCCTGGTCGCGGATGAGGGCCGTGAGCCTGGTCAGCCGCTCGTCCGTGGCGAGCGCGTGCAGTTCGGCGCCGAGCCCCGCGCGCGGCGTGATGGGCCCGTCCGGTGTGCCCTGCCCGCGGATGTCGCCCAGTTCGGTGAACAGCCGGTCGGGGCGCACGGCGGCGATCGTGGACAGCATGCGGGACCAGTCGACGTCCACGGCCATGACGGCCGGCACGTCGCCCCGTCCGATCAGTCCGCGCAGCGCGGCCAGGGCCGGCTCCGGCTCCAGGTCGGTCAGGCCGAGCCCGCGCATGCGCCGGCCGACCGCGTCCCCCGCGGCCATCCCGCCGCCGGCCCACGGCCCCCACGCCACGGACACGGCCGGCAGGCCGTCGGCGGCGCGTTGCCGGGCGAGGGCGTCCAGGTAGGCGTTGGCCGCCGCGTAGTTCGCCTGTCCGGCGTTGCCCATGACCCCGGTGAACGAGGAGAACAGCACGAACGCGCTCAGGTCCAGGTCCCGGGTCAGCTCGTGCAGGTTGCGCGTGCCCACGACCTTCGGTTCGGCGACGGCACGTATCCGCTCCGGTGTGAGGTCGACGAGCAGGCCGTCGTCCACCACGCCCGCCGTGTGCAGCACGGTGGTCAGCGGGAACTCCTCCGGGATGCCCGCGAGCACCCGGCTCAGTGCGTCCCGGTCGGTCACGTCACACGCCTCGACGCCGACCCGCGCGCCGAGTCCGGCCAGCTCGGTCTCCAACTCCGCCGTCGCCTCCGACCGGCCTGAGCGGCTGAGCAGCAGGATGTGCTCCGCCCCGAGCCCGGCCACCCACCGGGCGGCGTGTGCGCCCAGCGCTCCCGTCCCGCCGGTGATCAGCACCGTGCCGGTCGGGTTCCACGTCTGCTCGGGACCCGGGCGAGCGGGCAGCGGAACCAGCCGCCGTGCGTACATCCCGGATTCGCGGACGGCGAGTTGGTCCTCGTCCCCGCCGCCCAGAGCCTGAGCCAGCAGACGGGCGGTCCGGGCGCCGGGCGCCGCGGGCAGGTCGACCATGCCGCCCCACAGGCCGGGGTGTTCCAGCGCCACCACCCGGCCGAGGCCCCACAGCTGTGCCTGCTCGGGGCTATCCAGACTCTCCCCGGCGACGGTGACGGCGCCCGTGGTCAGGCACCACAGCCGGGTGGGCCGCTCCAGCTCGGCCAGCTCCTGGACCAGCGCGACGGTCGCCTCGACCGAGTCCAGCAGGGACACCACGATGTCCACCGGTGCCTCGTCGAACAGCTCTCGCAGCCGTCCGGCGAGCGGGAGACCGTCGGTCGTGATCGCACGCGCCGTCACGTCCTCGGCGGCCAGCGCGTCCTCGACCAGCGCCTTCAGTCCGCTCGCCCGATCGTCGGCGGGCAGTACCAGCAGCGCGCTGCCACGCGCCCCTGCGCGGGCCGGGGTGACCGGGTGCCACTCGACCTGGTGCAGCCACCGCGTCGCGGTCGCCCGACGATGCCGCTCGGCCCGCCAGGAACCCAGCGCCTCGACCACGGTGTGGAACGGCTCGTCGCCGTCCACCCCGAGCGTACGGCTCAACTCCGCCACATCGGAGCGGCCGACCGCGTCCCAGAAGTCGGTGTCCGGGGCGGCGGACACCCGCCGGTCGCCCGTGTCGGGCTCCGCCCAGAACCGCTGCCTGCGGAAGGGGTAGGTGGGCAGTTGGACGAGACGCGCGTTGGTCCCGCGGAAGTACGCGTCCCAGTCCACCTCGACACCACGGCCGTGCAGCCGGGCGGCCAGCGTGGCCGCCGAACGCTGCTCGGAGCCGTCTCGTCGCAGCGTGGGCAGGACCAGTGTCCCGGGGGCGTCGGCGAGCACCTGCATGGCCATCCCGGAGAGCACCGCGTCCGGTCCCACCTCGACAAGGACCGTCGCGCCCGCGGTGCGCAGCGCGGCGACACCGTCGCCGAAGCGCACAGCCTTCCGCACGTGGGACACCCAGTACTCGGGGGTGCACAACTCGTCGCCCGCCAGCTCTCCCAGGACGTTGGAGACGACCGGCAGACTCGGTTCGGCGAAGTCGACCCCGCGCAGCACCTCGGCGAACTCCGCGAGCATCGGGTCCATCAGAGGCGAGTGGAACGCGTGGCTCACCGGCAGCTCGCGGGTACGGGCGCCCCGCGCGGCGAACTCGGCCGCGATCTCGCGCACGGCGTCCGTCCCGCCGGAGAGCACCACCGCGGACGGGCCGTTCACCGCCGCGATGTCCACCTCGGCGCCGGTCGCCGACTTCTCGCGAAGCCGGTCCAGGACCTCGGACTCGGATGCCTCCACCGCGACCATGGTGCCGCCGGGCAGGTTCTGCATGAGCCGGCCCCGGGCCGCGACCACGGTGCACGCGTCGGCCAACGACCACACGCCCGCGACGTGCGCGGCGGCCAGTTCGCCGATCGAGTGGCCGACGAGCAGGTCGGGCCGTATCCCCCAGGACTCCAGCAGCCGGAACAGCGCGACCTCGACCGCGAACAGGGCGGGCTGGGTGTACTGGGTCTCGTTCAGCAGTCGCGGGTCCTCGTCGATCACCTCGCGCAGCGGACGTTCCAGCAGGCCGTCGAACTCGGCGCACACCGAGTCGAACCATGCGGCGAACACCGGGTACGCCTGGTACAACTCGCTGCCCATCCGGTGGCGTTGCGAGCCCTGGCCGGAGAAGAGGAAGGCCACGGTGTGCGACCCCGCCTTGTCGACGGGCAGCGCGGACGCTCCCTCGGCCAGCCGGAGCAGTCCGTCGCGGGCCGTTTCGGCGTCCGCGGCGAGCACGGCGGCCCGGTACGGCAGTGCGGTACGGGTGGTGGCCAGCGAGTAAGCGATGTCCAGGGGGCGTGGGCCGCCGTCGCCCAGCAGGTGGGCGAGCCGGCGTGCGTGGTCGGCCAGCGCCTCGGGGGCGGCGGCGGACAGCGTCAGCGGCACGGCGGGCGCGTCCGTGCCTGCGTCCGTGTCTGCGTCGGTGGCCTGGACCGGAGCCTCGTGGGCTCCTGCCGGGGAGAGGACGGAGCTCTCGTCCGTGGGCTCCTCGATGATGACGTGCGCGTTGGCGCCGCTGATGCCGAACGACGACACACCCGCCCGGCGGGGACGGTCGAGTTCGAGCCACGGCCGTGCCTCGGTCAGCAGCCGCAGCTGCCCCGAGGACCAGTCCACGTGCGGGGTCGGCTCGTCCACGTGCAGGGTCCTGGGCAGCATGCCGTGGCGCATGGACAGCACCATCTTGATGACACCGGCCATCCCGGCCGCGGCCTGGGTGTGCCCGATGTTCGACTTGACGGAGCCCAGCCACAGCGGCTCGGAGCGGTCGCGGCCGTAGGCCGCCAACAGCGCCTGCGCCTCGATGGGATCGCCCAGCGAGGTCCCGGTTCCGTGTGCCTCGACGGCGTCGACCTCGTCGGAGCGCAGCCCGCCCGAGGCCAGCGCGTCACGGATCACCCGCTGTTGTGAGGGGCCGTTCGGCGCGGTCAGGCCATTGGACCGGCCGTCGGAGTTGACCGCGCTGCCGCGCAGTACCGCGAGTACCTCGTGTCCGTTGCGGCGGGCGTCGGAGAGCCGCTCCAGGAGCAGCACACCCGCTCCCTCGGACCATCCCGTCCCGTTCGCGCCCTCGGCGAATGCCCGGCACCTGCCGTCGGGTGACAACCCGTCCTGGGCGGCGAACTCCACGAAGATTCCCGGCCGGGCCATCACGGTGACGCCGGCGGCGACCGCCAGCTCGCACTCCCCCGCGCGCAGCGCGCCGGCCGCCTGGTGCAGGGCCACCAGCGAGGACGAGCACGCGGTGTCGACCGTGATCGCCGGGCCCTCGAAGCCGAACGCGTACGCGATGCGGCCGGAGAGCACGCTGGCGGTGACACCGGTGAGTACGTGGCCGCGCACCGCCTCGGCGCCTTCGTGCTGGCGCGGCCCGTAGTCCTGGGACATGGCGCCCACGTACACACCGACCCTGCGGTCCGGCAGCCGGGCCGGATCGACGGCGGCGCGCTCGAAAGCCTCCCACACCGTCTCCAGCAGCACGCGCTGCTGCGGGTCCATCGCCGTGGCCTCGCGAGGCGAGATGCCGAACAGGGCGGCGTCGAAGTCGGCCGCGTCGTGCAGGAATCCGCCCGCGCGGGGTACGGCGTCCGCCAACCGGTCCAACTGCCAGCCCCGGTCCGTGGGGAAGCCGCCGATGGCGTCGCCCTCCGCGGTCAGCAGCGACCAGAAGTCCTCGGGCGAGCGCACACCTCCGGGCAGCCGGCAGGTCATCGACACGATCGCGATCGGGTCGTCGTCCGAGGCCCGCGCCACGTGCACCGGCGCGGCCTCGGCCGAGTCGGTGTCCAGCAGAGCGACGAGCAGATCGACGACCGCGTTCGGCGTCGGGTGGTCGTACATGAGCGTGGTGGGCAGGTCGAGACCGGTCACCGCCACGAGCTGGTCGCGCAGTTCCACGGCCAGCGCGGAGTCGAACCCCACGTCACGGAAGCTTGTCGTGGGCAGCAGTTCGACGGCGTCGTCGTGCCCGATCACAGCGGCCGCCTCGTCCCGGACGAGGTTCAGCAGCGTACGCCGCCGGGCTCCGCCCGCCGCCGAGGCCCGCTCGAAGCGGGTGGAGGGCACGGACGGGCCCGGTTCGTCGTCGCCCACCGGCCCGAGCGCCCGCTCGGACCGGGCGGCCGGCGCGCGACGGCGTGTCGCGGCGCCGTCACCGGCGGCTCCCAATTCGCGGCGCTGGAAGGCGTAGTACGGGAGGTCGACGCGCACCGGACGGTGAGCGGCGAGTACAGCGGTCCAGTCGACGTCGACGCCCAGGCAGTGCGCGCGGGCGAGCGCGCCGAGATACCGGCGCCAGCCGCCGTCGTTCCTGCGCAGCGTCGGCAGCGCCTCGGCGGCCGTCTCGTGCCGCCGCGCCATCTCACTCACCCCGACGGTCAGCACCGGGTGCGGGCTGATCTCCAGGAACACCTGGTGTCCCTGGTCGAGCAGTGCGTGCACGGCGGTGTCGAAGCGGACGGGGCTGCGCAGGTTGCGATACCAGTACTCGGAGCCCAACTCGGTGCCGTCGACCGGTTGGCCGGTGACCGACGACACGATGGTCACGTCGGTCGCGACCGCGGTGACCCCGGCCAGGATCTCCGCCAGTTCCTCGCGCAGGGGTTCCACCGCGGGCGAGTGGGACGCGTAGTCGATCGGCACCCGTTGGGCGCGTACGCTCCGCTGTTCGCAGCGTGCGGTCAGCTCGGTCAGCTCGGCGCGCGGCCCGGCCACGACGGTGGCGGCGGGTCCGTTGACCGCGGCGACCGTCAGCGCACCGGACCACTCCTGGAGCAGTTCCTCGGTCTCGTCGACGGACAGCGCGAGGGTGACCAGGCCGGTGTGCCCGGCGAGTTGGGTGAGGGCACGCGCGCGCAGCGCCACGATGCGCGCGCCGTCCTCCAGCGACAGCGCGCCCGCCACGACTGCCGCCGCGATCTCGCCCTGGCTGTGTCCGACCACGGCGCAGGGCTCCACCCCGCAGGCCCGCCACAGCGAGGCCAGCGACACCATCACCGCGAACAGGGCGGGCTGTACGACGCCGTCACCCAGGTCCAGGGTCGGCGCGCCCTCCTCGCCGCGCAGCACCGAGGACAGGGACCATTCGACGTACGGGCTCAGCGCCGCCTCGCACTCCGCGACGGAGCGGGCGAAGACGGCGGAGGAGTCCATCAGTTCCGCGGCCATGCCCGCCCACTGCGAGCCCTGGCCGGGGAAGACGAACACCGTTCCGGGAGCGGCCAGCGATCGTCCGTTCGTCACGGCCTTCGTGGGGGTGCCGTCCGCCAGGGCGTCCAGCCCCCGCATCAGCTCCGCCCGGTCCGCGCCGACCACCGCGCCGCGGTACTGCGCGTGGGTACGGGTCGTGGCCAGGGAGAACGCCACGTCGGCCGGTGTCGCGTCGGGTTGACCGGCCAGCAGGGCGGACAGCGCCTTCGCCTGGCCCGCGAGCGCGTCGGGGGTGTGGCCGGAGAGCACCCAGGAGAGCGGCGCGGTCTCGGTGACCAGCTCGGGTTCCTCGCTGGATACGGGACGTTCCGGTGCCGCGGGACGCTCCGGCGCGTCGGCGGCGGCGTGTTCGGTGAGCACCAGGTGGCAGTTGGTGCCGCCGATACCGAAGGAGCTGACCCCGGCCACCCTGGCCCGCTCGGAGACCCATGCCTCGGCCTCGCGTTGCACACTGAGCTTGAGTTCGTCGAGGTCGATACGCGGGTTGGGCGCCTCGAAGTTGAGGCTCGGCACGAACTCCCCGTGGTGCAGGCACAGCACGGTCTTGATCAGCCCGGCGATACCGGCCGCACCTTCGAGGTGGCCGATGTTGGTCTTCGCCGACCCGACCCGCAGCGGTACGCCGTCCTGGCGCGACGCGCCGAACACAGCGCCCAGTGCGGCGGCCTCGACGGGGTCGCCCTGCGCGGTTCCGGTGCCGTGCAACTCGACGTAGTCCACGTCGGACGGATCGACCGCGGCGTTCCGGTGGGCGAGGCGCAGCACCTCGGCCTGCGCCCGCTCGTCCGGGACGGTGAACCCCGGGCCTCCGCCGTCGTTGTTCACCGCGCCGCCGGCGAGCACGGCGTAGACGTGGTCGCCGTCGGCCAGTGCGTCGGACAGGAAACGCAGCAGCACGGCGCCGCCGCCCTCGCCGCGTACGTAGCCGTTGGCGCGCGCGTCGAAGGTGTAGCAGTGCCCGTCCGGTGACAGCGCACCCGCCTTGTCGACGGCGAGCGTGCCCTCGGGGGTGAGGATGAGGTTGACTCCACCGGCGACCGCGGCCGAGCACTCGCCCCGTCGCATGCTCTCCGCCGCGAGGTGCAGGGCGACCAGGGAGGACGACTGCCCGGAGTCGACCACCAGGCTCGGCCCGCGTAGACCGAGGGCGTAGGAGACACGGTTCGCGATGCCGCCGCGCAGCAGCCCGGTCAGGCTGTGCGGGGTGAGCGCCGCGGGACCCTGGTCGTGTACGACGGTCGCGTACTCGGTGCCGATGGAGCCGACGAAGACCCCGGTGTCGGAGCGCCGGAACCGGCCGTCGGGCCAGCCGGCGTCCTCGAACACTTCCCAGCCCAGCTCCAGCATGAGTCGCTGCTGCGGGTCCATCGCGGCCGCCTCGCGCTGCGAGATGCCGAAGAAGCCCGCGTCGAACGAGTCGACCGAGTCGACGAATCCGGCGCGCGGCTCGGCCGAGGAGACGGACAACGTTGCCCGCCTGCTCTCGGGGACCTCGGAGATGCTCTCCATTCCGGACCTGAGCAACCGGAAGAACTGCCTGTGGTCACGTGCTCCGGGGAGTCGGCAGGAAATTCCGACGATCGCCACTGGTTCCGTCGAGCGCGAGGACCCACTGCGGTCACTACCGACTGACATGAGCGTTGCCAACCTTTCCGAGGTCCTGGCGATATTGATTCGATCGAATGACGGTCTCAGCCGTATCGGGTGTGCGCAGACAGCTCGGGGCGCCGCACATGGCCGGCATGAAGGTCATTGGGCTTTCGACAGGTTATGCATGGAGCCGCACGGTTTTCACTAGTGAAAACCGTAGGACAAAACGTATGGGAAGCCGCTTTACGGCAGCCGGAAGTCCCGCTATCGACCCAGTCCTTGCCTGGGCGGAAAACGGTGGGGCAGCGGCTTGGAACGCTGAATGCGAAGCCGCCTGAACACTGGGGCGTTACGCGCGTCTTGAGATGGTTCTTCCTTGGTCGTGGCCACGGCGAGCGAGGTCGGCCGGGGACACCTGACGGCTGCTCAACGACCCCTGAGCGGACTGCGGCAGCTTGCCCGGAATGGGCTTCGAACTCGCCGGTGGCTCATCATCTCGGGTCAAGTGCTAACCGTACCGCCGCCGTTGACCAGGGCGGCGATGGGTCGCCGACACGCGTCGGCGGAACTCAGGGCATGACGCGGTCGGTACACACATCCGAGGACGAACTCCTCGGCCGTTTATGTGGTGTTGACATCGCGCACCCACGCCTTGGCGCGCTTCAGGTGATACGCGGGATGCCGCGTGCGTGAGAAGGAAGGAGGCGAACACAGCTCGCCCGCAAAGGGATTGCACCGGGATTCGAGCCCTCACCGCAGACACCGGCCAGTGCGGGCACTGAAACTTCTCCGTAACCTTGAGCGGTTGGAGTCAACAGTCATCGAAAAGTGGACAAGGCGCATCAGTTAGCTCAACCAGACATGTCGGGATTACAGCGGAGTGATCGGTTGCAATCCAGTGCTTCGGGCGGCCCCAGCTTGCTGGGGCCATCGATCTCTGATCTCAATTTCCTTCTGTACCAGCAGAGTTTGCTCGTAACTAATTATCCAACCCCTCATTGCGATCGCAACCCGATGCGGTGTTGCGAGAGTCACAGTGCGAAGTCGGCGCCTGATGGACTGATATGACGATGTCTCATGTGGTGCGTTTGGCAGGTTTCTTGTAGCGGATCAGCGCGGCCGTGAGGGCGAAGAAGGCGAGGAAGTGTCCGCCTTTGCGCTCGTACCGAACGGTGATCGGGACGGATGCGGTCCCCGCCGAGGCCGGGGCCGCTCGACCGCTCAGCGGGAAGAGTTGGTCCGGGTGAGCCGGCCGAGCCGCCACGGCAGCGTGTTGCAGTTGAGCGATTCGAGGGCGGCCAGGACCGTCGGGATCTCACGTCGCCGCTCGCGCGGGGGTCGAGGCCCTGATACAGGTGCTCCTGGCGAACACCGGCCGCATCACCCGCCGCGCAGGGCCGATGTTGTCTTTCCGGTACGTTCACGAAGGAGCACCCGCAGGGTGTTGGGGTGTTCGTAGCCGACTTTCCGGGAGATGGTTTCCAGGGACAGTTCGGTGGTGCGCAGCAGGTGGCAGGCGCGTTCGACTCTCAGGTCCTGGACGAACCGGATGGGGGACGTTCCGACGGCGCGCCGCACGGAGCGCTGCAGGGTCCGTTCGCTGACGCCGATGGCTCTGGCCGCGTCGGGGATGCTGATGGGTTCGTCCAGACGCTCGCGGATCCAGAGTTCGAAGGCCGCGACGGCCGGATCGCTCTGAGCCAGGGCACCGGGGATGGTGTACGCGGACTGCGACGGGCGTTCGTCGACCACGAGGTAGCGGGCGACCAGGTCGGCGAGCGCGGGGCTGCTCGCCCGGACGATCGCCAGCGCGAGGTCGACGTGGCCGAAAGCGGCGCCGGCGGTGGTGATGCCGTCGCAGGTGATGACCATCTGACTGTGATCCACCTGGACCCCGGGGTACCTGTTCCGGAATGCCGGCGAGAGCCACCAGGTCGTCGTGGCGCGCAGTCCGTCCAGGATTCCCGCCTCGGCCAGCAGGAAGGAGCCCGTGCACGCCGACGCGATGTCCGTGCCGCGCTCACGGGTTCGCGCGATGAGGTCGCGGACGGGACGGGACCCGTCGCCGCCGACCCGGTCGAGCAGTACCGAAGGCTCGCTTTCCGCGAGTCCCGGAACGACCAGGAGGTCCGCGGTCTGTGCGCGGTCGAGCGGCTTGGGCGCCACGAGGAGCCCTGCACCGGTCCGCACCTGAGCGGTCGAGCCGACCAACGTCACGTTCCAGGTGGGCGATTCGTGGAGCTGTCCGCCCAGCGCGTTGGCGTTGCTGAGTACGTCGAGGATTGCCGCGAGCCCTGAGTCGAACACGCCGTCGAAGACGACGACCACTACATGCATGGCGGGAACGCTATCACTCGTGTCGTTTCTGCCACTGATGCGCTCACAAACCGTCACCGTAGGTTCGTTGTGCGCCGGGAGCCCGGCGGCCCTTACGCGAGGAGCGGTCGGGCGCCGGGAGAGGCCGCGCTGACGAAGCTCAGCACGGCGCCTGTGATCACCTCGGTCGACCTGCTGGGGATCGAGGTCTCCTGACCGGCGCGGACGCCCGGCCCACCCGGGTGTCCAAGCATCTCCTGGCCCGGTGCGCCGGGAAGTTTCGCACTGCCGCTGAAGCGCGGCACATGAGAACAGCAGTGGAACAGGCAAGGAAAGTGATGGGAATTATGGACGCTGTCTACACCGCGGTCGTTACCGCCAACGGCCGGGACGGCCGTGCCGTCAGCGCCGACGGACACCTCGATGTGCGCCTGGCGTTCCCGCCGGCGCTCGGTGGCGACGGCCAGGGCACCAACCCCGAGCAGCTCTTCGCGGCCGGCTACGCGGCCTGCTTCACCAGCACCCTCGGCGTGGTGGGCCGAGAAGCCAGGATCCCCACCGGTGAGATCTCGGTGACCGCGGAGATCGGCATCGGCAAGGATGCGACGGACGGCGGCTTCGCGCTCGCCGCGGTGCTGCGGGTTAAGCTTCCCGAACAGTTGCGGAACGAGACCGGCCACAAGCTGGTCGAGCAGGCGCACGCGGGCTGCCCGTACTCCAAGGCCACACGCGGAAACATCCCGGTCGAACTCGTCGTGGAATAACAACCCGCACATCCGCACCCCACTCGGGGCTGCCGGAAATTCACCGGCAGCCCCGAGTGGGGTCTCCGTGACTTTCATCTTTGAGCCAGGCGATCACGCGATTCGACGGCGACATCATGTCGTCGTTCTGAAGAGGAGTTTGAATTGACCAGCGCACAAGTGCCGGCGGAAGCTCAGGAATATGAGCGGATGATGGGCATGGTGACGGGTTTCTGGGTTACTCAGACGGTTCGGGCTGCCGCGTTGTACAACTTCGCGGATCATCTCGCGGCTGGGACCGACACCGCCGAGGCGATCGCCGCATTGGAGTCCACGGATCCCGACGCGACCCGGCGTCTGCTGCGCACGTGCGCTTCCCTGGGCCTGATGACCTCCGAGGACGGGCGTCACTTCACCGGCACGTCCCTGCTCGGCACACTGCGCACGGATGCCCCCAACTCGCTGCGGCACTTCGCCATCTCCCAGTCCGCACCGGGTCACTGGCTCCCGTGGGGCAGGTTCCCCGAGGCCGTTCGAACGGGTCAGCACCAAGTCGCCGCGGCCCACGGGGAAGCGAACATCTTCGACTACTTCTCCAAGCACCCCGACGAAGCCTCCTTCTTCACCGAGTCCATGAGCAATCTGTCCTATGCCGCGGCCCTCGGCATAGCCGCCGTGCTGGACACAAAGGGCACCGCCCTCGCCCTGGACATCGGCGGAGCGAGCGGTGACGTCATCCGGGCCATGATGAGGGCCAACCCGGAACTCGACGGCGGGGTTTTCGACCTGCCCCATATAGTTCCCGCCGCCGCGGAAGCCGCGAAGGCCGAGGGACTTGACGGGCGTTTCACCACCGTCGGCGGTGACTTCTTCGAGTCCGTTCCGGCAGCGGATCTCTACGTGCTCAAGTACATCCTGCACGACTGGGACGACGCCGACTGTGTCCGCATCCTCGAGAACTGCCGGGCATCACTGGTGGATGGGGGCCGTATCGCCATCGTCGATCTCCTCGTCGAGGAGACCGGCAAGCCTGGGCTCGCTCCTTTGATGGACATGAATATGCTCGGCATGACAGGTGGCAGGGAACGGCAGATGGCCGAGTTCGACTCCCTGTTCGCCGCGGCCGGCCTGCGCCGCGTCCATGTGAGTTCTGCCGGAGCATTCGCGGTCATCGAGGCCCAGCCCATAACCTGACCCCACGAACCCACCACGGGGGCGCGGCGCCGGCCCGGTCGCGAATCAGGCGGTTCGGCCGGAAGCCGTGGCGCCGAGAAGAGCCAGACAGTCTCTCCACAGGCCACCGAGATTCCGCGTGTTGTTGTACAGCTTGGCGAAGAGCACTTGGCCCTCAAGCTGGGCGACAACGGATCGCGCGGCCTCGTGGGTGTCGGCGACGCCGACCTCTCCGCGCTCGCGGGCCTCGCTGACCACATCGTCGACCATGTCGACCTGTGCATCGAAGATCTCTTGCAGGCGTTCGCGGATGACGTCGGTCTGGTTGCTCATCTCCAGGGTCAGGTTCCCGAACAGGCAGCCCGAGATGGTGCCGCAACTCTGCTGCCCGGCACGCTGGCCCGCTTCAGTGGCTTCGAACAGCTCCCGAAGCCGCTGAAGGGGCGGGTCATCGCTGCGCAATATCCGGTTCCAGCTGTCGCGTTGGCTGGACCAGTGCTCATCGAGAACAGCGAGAGCGAGCTCTTCCTTGGAGCTGAAGAAGTAGTAGAAGCTGCCCTTCGGTACGCCTGCCGCCTTGCAGATCTCGGCCACGCCCAAGGCGGAGTAGCCGTGCAGCTCGATGAGTGTCTGCGCGGCGCCGAGAATCCTCTCTCTTGAATCGCTCGTTCGTCCCATCTTGCAAGTCTACGACCGGTCGACTACTTTTTACTAGACCGGTCGACTATATTGACGGCAGAAGAACCCTCATCCCCACGGTGACTCATCACGAAAGAAGGCGTCATGACCGACCCGATGCGCGAGATCCTTGATCGCTGGAAGGACGCTTTCGACGGTCACCAAGTGGACGCGATGGCCGACCTGTTCACGTCCGACGCCCTTTTCCAGGGCTTCGGCCCCCAGGTCGTCGCCGGTCGCGACGCGGTGCGCGCGTACTACGAGGCGGTGCCGGACGATCGCACCGCCGAAGTCACCGTCCTGAGCACGTACACCATCGGCGAGCAGGTGGCAGGCGGATTCGCCGATGTCACCTTCCGCGACCCGAAGGGCTGGGAGGCGGCGGTGCACCTGTCACTGACGCTCCGGCGCGAGGTGGACGCATGGCGTATCCGCCAGTACCACGTGTCCCGCGTCATGGCCGAACACTGATCGACCCGGCCGAGCCCACCGCCCCCGAGCCCACCGCCCCTTGGCGCCGCCCCCGCACGAGCGGTAACGGCTCCGGAGCGGTGATGCCGGTGGGTGATCATGGATACGTCCGTGCGATCCGTATCCGCCCACGGCCTCTTCACCACTGCGGACGGAGACTTCATGAGTGACAAGATCGCCCTGTCGACATGGCCCACGCCGATGGAGCCGATGCCACGCCTCGCGGCGGCCCTGGGTCTGCGCGAGGACGACCTCTGGATCAAGCGGGACGATCTGATAGGCCTCGGAGGAGGCGGCAACAAGGTCCGCAAACTGGAATGGACCGTTGGCGCCGCGGTGGCCGCGGGTGCGGACACGCTGGTCACCACCGGTGCCGGGCAGAGCAACCACGCCCGTCTCACCGCGGCCGCGGGCGCCCGCCTGGGACTTGACGTCATACTCGTCTTTCCCGGAACACCCGACAGCGCGGCGCACGCGTCCGGCAATCTCGTCCTCGACAGCCTCTTCGGAGCCGGCGTCTTCTGGGCCGGGGACAGCCGTCCCAGCGACATGGCCTCCGTGGCCGAAGATGTCTGCCGGCAGCTGAGCCGCGACGGAGCACGGCCCTACTCGATCCCCTTCGGGGGATCGAGTCCCCTCGGAGCACAGGGTTACGTCGAGGGTGGCCAGGAGCTTCTCGCCCAGTTGCCCGACGTGGAACACGTTGTCCTGGCAGTTGGTTCCGGGGGAACCATGGCCGGCCTGACAGCCGCACTCGGAGTGGAGCGTGTCCTCGGCGTCCACTGCGGGGCAGTGGACGATCCAGCCGCCACCGTGGCCCATCTCGCCGGCGCACTCACCCACAGCGACATCGCCCCCGGTTCCCTGCGCATCCGTACCGACCAGGTCGGCGCGGGATACGGGCTCCTCCATGAACCCGTCCTGGAAGCCATGAAGAAAGCCGCGGTCACCGAAGGCATCGTTCTGGACCCCGTCTACAGCGGGCGGGCCATGGCCGGACTCATCGCCGCTGTCCGGGATGGCGACATCCGGCCGGGCCGGCGCACAGTGTTTCTCCACACAGGCGGGCTTCCGGGGCTGTTCGGACATACGGAGACCGTGCAGCGGTCCGTCACGGCACTGCGCTCCTACAAGCCCGCTTGAGCGGTCGCTCGTGAGGTCCTCCCGACGACGGGGTCGGAAAGATTCACTGGACCGAACACATGGCTGGGTCGCAGGCTGGTCACGTGTCCAATAATCCTTCCGGCTCCGCCAGCTCCGCCCCGCGCCACCTGCCGTGGTTCGTACGATCCGATGCCAGGTCCTGGACCTGTGCGCCGCCCCCGGCCGAGGTGGGGGACTTCCATGCCGGTCAGCCCGGATACGCGCCCACCGCGCTGACCGAACTCCCCACTCTGGCCGGGGAACTCGGTGTCGGGCGGCTGTTCGTCAAGGACGAGTCCTCGCGCCTGGGCCTGCCCGCGTTCAAGGCGCTGGGCGCGTCCTGGGCGATCCACCGGGTCCTGTCGCAGCGGACGAACAACGGCAGCCCGGTGCGGCTGGTCACCGCCACCGACGGCAATCACGGCCGGGCCGTGGCCCGTATGGCGCGCCTGTTCGGACAGCGTGCCCATGTCTTCGTACCGCAGGGCGTGCACCCGACGGCTGTGGCCGCCATCGCGAACGAAGGCGCGGACGTTACACCGGTTCCCGGCTCCTACGACGAAGCCGTACGCCGGGCGGCCGACGAGGCGGCGGACGGGCAGGACGCCGTGCTCGTACAGGACACCGCCTGGCCCGGCTACGAGCGGATTCCCGGCTGGATCGTGGAGGGCTACTCCACCCTGTTCGCCGAGATCGACGCGCAGCTGGGCGCCGTGGGCGCCGGGTCGCCCGGCCTGGTGGCGGTCCCGGTGGGCGTGGGCTCGCTCGCGCAGGCCGCGGTCGCCCACTATCGCAGCCGGCCTGCCGGGCCCGCTCCGGCCGCCCTCTTGTCGGTCGAGCCCGATTCCGCGGCCTGCGTCCTGGCCAGCCTCGGCCACCGGGCGCCGGTCAGTGTGCCGACCGGCGCCACCACCATGGCCGGCCTGAACTGCGGCACCGTCTCCAGCTTGGCGTGGCCTTCGCTGCGCGACGGCTTGGACGCCGCTGTCGCGGTCACGGACGCCGACAGCGCCGATGCCGCACGCGACCTCGCCGCCGTCGGTGTCTCCTCGGGCCCCTGCGGTGCGGCCTCACTGGCGGGCGCCCGCGCCGCCTTGACCGGCGAGGGCGCCGCCGAGCGCCGTACCGCCCTGGCCGTCGACGGCGCCTCGACCGTCGTCCTGCTCAGCACGGAGGGCATCGCGGCCAACCCCCACACCCAGGAGGAGCGGTCGTGACCGGCTCCGGAACCCGGGCCACTGCCCGTACGGCTCCCGGGGGCCTCGGCCCGGTACGTCTTCTTCGGCGGTTCGTTCCCGGTTCCTGAGAAGGGGTGCCTGGCCGGGAGAACTCCCGTCAGGCACCCTTCATCTCCACTGATCACGTACGGGTCAGGGGGTCCGGAGGTACTCCGCCAGCTTTCCGATGAGGCGGGCGGCGCTGTCCAGGCCCTGGGCGGTGTCCGTCAGGTCCCCGGCGAGCAGCTTCTCCCGCGGCCCTTCCTTTTCCCCCTCGGCGTCGGACTCCGGTCCGGAAACGGTCGTGCCCCGGTACCCGGTGGGTGCCCCTGCGACCGGCCCGTAGTAGCCGATGAAGTCGGACGCGGCGAGTGCGGGAGCCGTGTCGGCACCGGCGAGGAACTCGACCTGGCTGAGCTGGATCTCGTGTCCGCCGGCGTTGTCGGTGATGCGCAGCCGGTAACGGCGGTAGGAGGTGGTGTTGGTGAAGGGGAAGTCCCTCGTCTCGAAGCGGTGGGTGAAGCGTTCGCCGGTACGGGTGTCGAGCGTCGTCCACGTGTTGCCGTCGTGCGAGCCCTGGAGGTGCCACTCCCGCGGATCGCGGCCCGGGGCGTCGTTGGCGGAGGTCAGCCTGTACGACGCGACCGCGGCCGGGCTCCGGAGGGTGAAGTCCAGGTCGGCGGTGTCGTCGTGTACCAGCCACTTGCTCCGGGACTTGCGCAGCAGGTTGCGCGCGACCTCCCCCGCCGCCTCGAACTCGTCGCTCGCCTCGACATCGGTGACCGTGTCGGTGATGTCGCGCAGTTCGCCGGTCGCGGCAGGGCCGTCGGCCGTGGTGACGGCGGCGGACAGGGTGACCGAGGCCGCGTTCCCGCGCCGGTCGCTCCAGGACACCCGCTCCACGGGCGTCGCCCGGCCGTCGTCGAGCAGGAGTCGCAGTTCACCGGAGGGACGCCAGTCACCGTCCTGCCCCTCCTCGGTGGAGAACCGGTGCAGTGGGGCGTCCGCGGTGCCGTCGGGGTAGGCCCAACGGTCCGCGAGCGTGCCACGGAACTCGCCGAGCGCGCCGTCGGCCGCGCGGTAGTGACCACGGAAGCCGGACATGTCCGCGCGGAAGGCTATCGCCGCTTCCGCGCCGTCCGTCCCGCGCCACGAGAGCTGTGCGGGAACCGCCCGGTCGCCCCGGTCGATGTGGAAGAGCAGCCGCGGAGCGGGCTGCCACACGGTGGAGTGGGCAGGGCGCCGCTCGGTACCGAACGCGAAGACCGAACGGGCGCTCGCCCTGGCGGCCATGGCGCGCCGGGCGCGGCCGCTGTCGTGGGCGGGGTCCAGGGTGATGGTGGTCAGCCGGAGCAACTCCGCCTCGCCGGCGGGGCTGCGTATCTCCAGGAGGTTGTCGCCCGGCATCAGCAGCTCTCCCGGGAGGGACAGGACGCTGTCCTGGGCAACGTCGTGCCCGCCGGTCCCGGGGAACGTGAGCCCGTCCGCCACGGCCTTGCCGTTGAGGAGGACGTCCATGGGAACGCCGGCGCCGAGGGTCGTCACGGTGAGGACGGCCCCGGCGACTTCCTCGTGTCCGTCCGTCGTGAAGTCCAGCTTGATGTATCCGTCGGAGCCCAGCGCGAGATGCGAGGGTGCGATCCCGCACCGGTGGTACCCGACAACGGCGTTCGACAGCCGGGCCGGAGTGGTGGAGAAATCCGCGAAGACCGGTTCCATGAGCGTCCCTCAGTAGTCGTACTGCGATGGCGATCCGGGACAACTCGTGTCCGCGGGATGCCAAGAAGCTACCGGCCCCCACTGACATCGCCAGGAATCACTGCCGATCCGGCTCCGTTGTCCGAACTCGCGCCCTGCTGAAGAACCCCTCGGTCTCGCCAACCCCTCCTGTGACGCAGAGCGTTCGATCTGTCGCTCATTGCCAGTGCAGATGCTTGGATGGTCATCGGTTCGGGGAGTGCCGTTGCGTCCGAGGGGAGAGCTATGGGGATCAACGTCCGTACGGAGCATGGGGGGATGCTGCTGGGCCGGGCGGGACTTTCGCCACACGCCCTGGTCTCGACCGGCTCGGCGGCCGATGTCGGGCGCATCGCCGTCGGCACCGGGGGGCGGCGGTGACCCGGCGCAGGCCGCCCGCCCGGCGCCGTCCTGCGGCGCCGCGGAGAAGGGTGACGGGACGCCGGACACCTCGAAGGCAGGCGGCGCAGGCGGAGGGCATCGGTCTGCTGGTCGTCGCGGTGGTGGGGCTGTCGGTCGTGGTGGCGGTGTTCCAGTGGCTGGCGGCGCACCCGTGGGTGCTGGTGCTTCTCGCCGTACTGGCGGCCGGGGCCGTGGCCGCCTGGGGGCACTGGCGGCGCCAGCGCGCGGGGTGGGAGCGGGTGAGGGAACAGGGGCTGCGCTACCAGCTCTCCCATCTGGACGCTTTGCACCACCGGGAGTTCGAGTACGCGGTACGTGATCTGATGCGGCGGGACGGTTGTACGGACGCGGTCCAGGTCGGCGGCCGCGGTGACAACGGCGCGGACGTGAAGGCCACCGACCCGCTGGGCAGGCGGTGGGTCATCCAGTGCAAGCACAGGCGGGCCGGCTGGTCCGGGTCCGCGGTCGGTACCCCTGACCTTCACGTCCTGAACGGCACCGGCCGGCAGTTGCACGGCGGCGACGTCGTCGTCCTGGTGACGAACGGCCGCTTCAGCAAGCAGTGCCCCCCGTACGCGAAGTCCCAGCGCCTGCACCTGGTCGACCGGCATCTGCTGGGCGAGTGGGCCGCCGGCTCCCGGCCGCTGTGGGAGATCCTCAACCGCCTGCCACCGCCGCGGAAGCCGTCCGCGCTGTCCTGACCGGTACGCCGTTGCCGGAGCACGGTGTTCTCGAGGAGCGGGATCCCGCGCAGGAAGCGCGTCCCCGCACGCCGACGCCTCCCCGGCCGATGCCGGGGAGTCGTCGCGATCTCAAGGACGCCGTCAGCCCGGCTCGCCGGGCGAGGTCACCGCTCGCGCGGGCGCGAGCGCGGCGAAGGCTTCGTCCAAGAGGTCGGCGAGGTCCAGTCGGCCGTCGCTCGCGGTCCAGTGGTCGATGGCGACATTCAGACAGTCCAGGGCGGCGGCGGCGCGTACCGTCTGGCCGATCGTCGCGGACCTCGACGAGCCGTCCCGTTCGGCGAGGGCCCGGCCCAGCGCGGGGCGCCAGCCGTGCTGTTTCTCCAACTGCCGGGCGCACAGGGCGGGTGTGTCCCGGACGAGACGGGTTGTCGCGAGGGCGCCGGCCGGGTCCTCGTGGTAGCGCTCGATGACGGTGTCCAGAGCACGCCGCAGCGCCGTCCAGTCGTCCTCGGCCGCGGGGCGGGCGCGGAGGGCGTCGGCGGCCTGCCCGCCGTGGGCGTCGAAGGCACCGAGAACGGCGTCCTCCTTGGTGCCGAAGTACCGCAGGAAGGTGCTGCGGGACACCCCGGCGGCCGCGGCGAGGTCGTCGAGGGTGACCCCGTGGAAGCCCTCGCGGCGGAACAAGTCGAAGGCCACCTGGGCCAGTTCGGCCCGCACGGCGGCTCGGGCGATGTCTCTCGTGTTCGTACGCGCTGTTCCGCTCACGCCGCGACCCTATCTCTTTGGCACCGACTTGCAGGAGTGCATCTCAGTTACTAACGTGACACCGAGTTTCATATATGACCTGAGATATCGCAGTCGGCTTCGAGGGGCACCCGGAGGAGACCCGAACGCCCCTCCCGCTGAAACGGAGACCTGGCACCGTGACCGAGCATCGGACGCAGACCCTCGGAGTCATCGGCAGCGGCATGATCGGCGGCACTCTGGCCCGCCTCGCCGTCGCCGCCGGCCTGGACGTCGTCCTGAGCAACTCCCGTGGCCCCGAGAGCCTCGCCGGTCTCGTCGGCGAACTCGGCGAGCGTGCGCGAGCGGCCACACCCGCCGAAGCCGCGCGGGCCGGCGACCTGGTGGTGGCGACCGTCCCGCTGCATGCCCACGACCGGCTCCCCGCCGTCGCCCTGGCGGGCCGGACCGTCATAGACACCATGAACTACTACCCCGAGCGCGACGGCCGCATCGCCGAACTGGACGCGGGAGAGCTGACCACCAGCGGCCTGGTGCAGCGGCGGCTCACCGGCTCCCGTGTGGTCAAGGCGTTCAACAACATCGACTTCCGCCGCCTGTTCACCAGCGCCCGGCCCGCAGGCGCCCCGGACCGCAGCGCCCTTCCCATCGCCGCCGACGACCCGGCCGCCAAGGCGGAGGTGGCCCGGCTGCTGGACGTCCTCGGCTACGACGCGGTGGACATCGGTACGCTTGCCGACAGTTGGCGCAGCGAGCCCGGTACCCCGGTCTACGTCCATCCGTACATGGGCGAGCGGCCCGGGGAGATGAACCAGGAGGCGGCGCGGCACTGGTTCTTCGAGGCCCTGGGCGTCCCGGTTCCCGCCGACCGTGTCAAGGAACTGACCGACACGGCCACCAGAGGCCCCGCGGGTGGCTCCCGCGCGGCCATCTCCGGGAACTGAGCCCGGACCGCGCCCACCCGCTGTACCCGCAGCCGCCCGCTGTGTCCGCACGCCGTCACGATCCACCCCCGTCACGAGATCCACCCCCCGTAACGAAAAGAGACACCCATGACCGCCGCTGTACACGGATCGTCCGTAGACATCCCCACTCAGGACGGAACCGCCGACGCGTACCTGACCCACCCCGACGACAACGCCCCGCACCCCGCCGTCCTCTTCTACATGGACGCCTTCGGACTGCGCCCCCACCTGAAGAAGATGGCGGACCGGCTCGCCTCGGCCGGCTACACGGTCCTGGTCCCCAACGTCGTCTACCGCAGCGGGCGGGCGCCCCTGGTGCCGCTTCCCGATTTCATCAACCCCGCCGAGCGCCCGGAGATCTTCGAGAGCATCCGCCCGGCCATGGCGACGCTCACCCCCGAGGCAGCCATGCGGGACGCCGGCGCCTACCTCGACTGGCTGGCCGCCTCCCCGCTGACCACCGGCGGCCCGGTGGGCATCACCGGTTACTGCATGGGCGCCGGGCTGGCCCTGCGTACCGCCGGCACCCACCCGGACCAGGTGGCCGCGGCGGCGGGCTTCCACGGCGCGTATCTCGCGACCGAGGCGCCGGACAGCCCCCACCTGCTCGCCGACCGCATCACCGCCGAGCTCTACTTCGGCCACGCCGACCAGGACTCCACCCTGCCCCCGGAGCAGGTCGACCGCCTCGACAAGGCGCTCACCGCGGCGGGCGTGCGCCACCGCACCGAGGTCTACACCGGCGCCCACCACGGCTTCACCCAGGCCGACACGGCCATGCACGACGCCGAAGCGACGGAACGCCACTGGACGGCCCTGCTGGAACTCCTGGGCCGCGCCCTCTGATTCGGCGGTTCCGCCGGACGTACGGGGCTCCGCCGGACGTACGCGAGGGGCGTCCGACGTGCACACCTGCGCGTCGGACGCCCCTCGTTGCTCCCCTGGTCGCCCTCCGGGCGCCGGGATGTCCTACAGGGTGCGCTCCAGGCGCTCCGCCACCAGTTTGGTGAAGCGCGACGGGTCGCTCAGTTCGCCGCCCTCGGCAAGCAGCGCCATTCCGTAGACCAGTTCGGCCGTCTCGGCGAGGCCCGGGTCGGAGTCACGCTCGGCCTGGGCCTTCCGCAGACCGTCGACCAGCGGGTGATCGGGGTTGAGTTCAAGGATGCGCTTGGTCTGCGGCATCTCCTGGCCCATGGCCCGGTACATGCTCCGCAGGGCCGGGGTGACGTCGTCGCTGTCCGAAACGACGCAGGCCGGGGAGACGGTGAGGCGGGAGGAGAGCCGTACCTCCTTCACGTCCTCGCTGAGCTGCTCCGTCATCCAGGTCAGCAGGCCCGCGTACTCCTGCTGCCGCTTCTCACGCTCGCCCTCGACCTCCTTCTTCTCCTCCTCGGTGTCGAGGTCGGCTTCGCCCTTGGCGATGGAGCGCAGTTGCCTGCCGTCGAACTCGGGGACGGCCTCGACCCAGACCTCGTCGACGGGGTCGGTCAGGAGCAGCACCTCGACGCCCCGGGCCCGGAAGGCCTCCATGTGGGGCGAGTTCTCCATGGCCGCCCGGGACTCGCCCGTCATGTAGAAGATGTGCTGCTGCCCCTCCTTCATCCGCTCCACGTACTGCTGGAGAGTGGTCAGCTCGTCCTTGTCGTGGGTGGAGGCGAACGACGAGACGCCGAGAATCGCGTCGCGGTTCTCGAAGTCGCTGAGCAGTCCCTCCTTGACGACCTTGCCGAACTCCTTCCAGAACGTCGCGTAGCGGTCCGCGTGGGCGGACATCATCTCCTTGACGGTGGACAGGACCTTCTTGACCAGCCGGCGGTGCATCAGCTGGATCTGTCGGTCCTGCTGGAGGATCTCGCGGGACACATTGAGCGACAGGTCCTGGGCGTCGACGACGCCCTTCACGAAGCGGAGGTACTCCGGCAGGAGGGCCTCGCAGTCGTCCATGATGAAGACGCGCTTCACATAGAGCTGTATCCCCCGCTTGTGTCCCTGGGTGAACAGGTCCTGGGGCGCGCGCGAGGGGATGAAGAGCAGGGCCTGGTACTCGAAGGTGCCCTCCGCCTGCATCCGGACGGTCTCGAGCGGGTCGGCCCAGTCATGGCTGATGTGCTTGTAGAGCTCGTGGTACTCCTCGTCGGTCACCTCGTCGCGCGACCGCGCCCACAGGGCCTTCATGGAGTTGATCGTCTCGGGTTCCGGCCGGGCGCCGTCCTCGCCGTCCTCGGCGCCTTCGCCGCTCTGGGGGTCGGCTGCGGCCATCCGGATCGGCCAGGTGATGAAGTCCGAGTACCGCTTGACGATCTCCCTGATCTTCCAGGGGGAGGTGTAGTCGAACAGCTGGTCCTCGGCGTCGGCCGGCTTGAGCCGCAGGGTGACGGCCGTGCCCTGCGGCGCGTCCTCGACCGCCTCGAGGGTGTAGGTGCCCTCGCCGGTGGACGTCCAGCGGGTGCCCTTGCTCTCGCCAGCCCGCCGGGTCAGCAGTGTGACCTCCTCGGCCACCATGAAACCGGCGTAGAAGCCGACCCCGAACTGCCCGATGAGTCCCTCGTTGTCGACGTCCTTGGACTCCTTCAGCTCCTTCAGGAACTTCGCGGTACCGGAGTTCGCGATCGTTCCGATGAGCTGGACCACCTCGTCGTACGACATTCCGATGCCGTTGTCGCGGACCGTGAGCGTGCGCGGGTCCTCTCCGGTCTCGATGCCGATGTGGAGGTCGGACACGTCCACGCCGAGCGTGTCGTCGCGGAGGACTTCGAGGCGAAGCTTGTCCAGCGCGTCGGAAGAGTTGGAGATGAGCTCACGCAGAAAGACGTCCTTGTTCGAATAGATCGAGTGGATCATCATCTGGAGGAGCTGGCGCGCTTCTACCTGGAACTCGAATGTCTCAGTCGGCATATTCGTGGATTCCTACTCGGGTTACCTGGTGACAAAACTTCCTGGAAAACCTTAGGTCAACGAGTCCGGTCGAAAGACCACTGTTCGCGGATGCGGCCGTTCCCGGACCCGTCCCCTGACATGCAACGGCTCCCGGACGCGCTGGGTTCCGGGAGCCGTCGCATGTCTCAGAGGGGACGGGTGAACGTGACCCGGTCCAGCGACGGGCCGTCGTAGTCCGCGATCGGGGCGGAGTCGGTGAAGCCCATGGCGTTGTGGAAGGCGATGGAACGGGAGTTCTGGGGTGAGGTGATGGCCTTGACGACGGTCCTACCGTCGGCGCGCGCCCGCTCGAAGAACCGCTCGTAGAGGAAGCGCCCGAGGCCGGAGCGGCGCCAGGCGGGGGCGATACCGGTGAAGTGGATGTACGCCTCCTCCGGCTTGGACGGCGAGAGGAAGCCGATGACGAAGCCGGCCAGCTCGCCGTCGCGCTCGGCGATCAGGCTGGTCTCGAAGAAGTGGCTGACGAAGAGGCGGGTCAGGTCGCGGGAGGCGGGGCGCCCCCACCAGTCGTCGACCACCGCGATGATGGCGTCGAAGTCCTCCGGCGCCGCCGGGCGCGTGGTGAAGGGCTCCAGTGTGTCCATGACCGGTGCGCCGAGCTTCCTGCGGAATACCACCCGGTCCTGGCCGGGGCCGTCGTAGTCGCTGTGCGTGGGAAGGCCGTCGGTCTCCCGGTCGCCGGCGTCCAGCTCGAAGCCCATGGCGCGGTGGAAAGCCACGGAGCCGGTGTTCCCCGGCGAGGTGATGGCGTGCACCTCGGTGCGGCCCGCCGCGGCGGCGTGCTCGAAGAAGGTGGTGTAGAGCCCGCGGGCGATGCCCCGCTCGCGCAGCAGCGGGTCCACTCCGACGAAGTGGATGTACGCCTCCGTCGCGTTGTCGGCGGAGTGGAAACCGACCAGGAACGCCCGGATACCGGTCTCGTCCTCCACCACCAGACTGGTCGAGGCGAAGTGCTGGAGGAACAGCCGCGGCAGCAGCAGCGACAGCTCTCGTGCGCCTTCCGGAGTGCGGGAGTCCCCCCACCACTTCTGGACACACTCCACGAGCGTGGGGTAGTCGGCCGTACGAGCCCGGCGTACGTCGTGCATGCCTTGCCTTTCCGTCGGTTCGGGTATCACGGTCACGGTCCTCCGTGGCGCGGCGCCCCTCCCGCACCAGATGCCGCCGACCTTACTTCTGCGGGGGCGTGTCGCTGCCCTGGGACAGGCCGCCGTCCGGGATCACCGGCAGTGTGACCCTGGACGGGTGTGCCGCGTCGTGCAGCACGGTCTGGTGCGCCACGCGCCGGGCCGTTGACTCCCCCAGCCAGCCGCCGGTGTTGGGGTTCGGGTCGTACTGCGGGTAGTCGCTGGAAGAGATGTCCAGCCGGATCCGGTGCCCCTTCTTGAACAGGTTGCTGGTCGGCCACACCTTGATCGTGTACGCGTACACCTTGCCCGGCACGATCGGCTTCGGATCGGTCGACGATTCGCGGTAACTGGCGCGCACGATGCCGCTGTTGAGGTTCACCGCCGTACCGTCGGGGTGTACGTCGACGAGCTTGGCGGTCCAGTCGGTGTCCGGCGCCGAGGAAGCGGCGTACAGCTTCACCGTGATCGGTCCGGTGACCTCGGTGTCCTCGGTCATCGGCGCACCGGTGTAGACGGCCACGTCCGGGCGCTGTTCGATCTGCTGCTGGTCGTACGGGCCCTGGGTACTGATCGCCGCCGTACAGCAGGAGTGGCCGCCGACGCTGGGCACCGGGTTGCGCGGGTCGTAGGTGTAGCGGTCGGCCGGGGCGCCGGTGCCCCTGGCGGGCGGTGTGGTCGAGAGCGTGCCGTCCTGGGTGTTGCCCGCGGCGTGGCCGGTGGAGCCCAGGTAGTAGTCGGTCCAGCGGGTCCCCGGCAGCGGCCAGGAGGGCGCGGTGCGCCACTTGTTCGCGCCCATCACGAAATAGTCCACGCCGTCGCGCCGGACTCCGTTGTCCTCGCCCTTGAGATGGTGGTCCCACCAGGCGAGCATCATCTCGTTGATCGGGCTGTTGGCCGCCGGGCCGATCCGCTGGAGCATCGGAGCGGCGGCGCTGGTCGGGCGCCCCCAGCCGGTGTGGTCCCAGGGCCCGATGACCAGCCGCTGGTTCTCGCGCGCCCCGGGCGAACCGGCCCTGCGCACCATCCCCTCGTAGTTCTTGACCGAGCCGTCGAGGAAGGCGTCGTACCAGCCCGCGTAGTTGAGCACGGGGATGTCGACCTTCTCGTAGTGCTCCTTCGGAGCCCACCGTCGCCAGTAGTCGTCGTTCGTACGGTGGTTGATCCAGTCGAAGAAGTACGGGGCGACCTTCGGATCCCCGGGGTGGAACGGGCGGAACCTGTTGTACGGGGCCGTGCCCAGCCATTTCTGTACGTCCAGGTAGTCCCGGTTGACCTGGTGGTACGTCTTCCAGTCGGCGCGGTTGGCGGCGGCCGACGGAACGATCTTGCGCATCGCCCATGGCACGACGAAGTTCAGCCGGAACGCGCCGCCCTCGTAGGTCCAGCCGTCGTAGTAGTCGTCGGAGGTGAGGGCGGGCACGATCGTCTTCAGGTGCGGCGGACGTTCCTGGGCGGCCAGCCACTGGGTGGCGCCGACGTAGGAGGACCCGTACATGCCCACCTTGCCATTGGAACCGGGCAGCCGGGCCGCCCATTCCACGCTGTCGTAGCCGTCCTCGCCCTCGTTCGCGAATTCGTAGAAGTCGCCGTCGGAGGCGTACTGACCGCGTACGTCCTGCACCACGACGAGATAGCAGTGCGAGGCGAACCACTCCGGGGACTGGTAACTCGACGGCTGCACCTCGGCGTCCGCCTTGCCGTACTGGGTCCGCATCAGTATGACCGGGACCTTGTCCTCGGTGCGCGGCCGGTAGACGTCCGCGCGCAGTACGGTGCCGTCCCGCATCTTCGCGCCGACATCGGTGGTCTCACCGACCTCGCAGGGGCCCCGGCCGGTGGCGGGGGGCCACGCGGCGGTGGCCGCCGGTGCCGGGCCGCCCCGGGCGGTCGCGGTCGGCGCGGTGTCGGCCAGTACCCCGGACCCGGTGAGGACCACCGAGGTCAGCGCCAGCGCGAGCGCGCCGGTGATCGCCGCGGCCGGCCGGCCGGTACGCCCTCGATCGCGGTTCACCGTCCGGCCTCCCCGCCCGGTGCCGCCGCGCGTACCGGCGTGTGCGGCCGGTGCAGTGTGTCCGGGCCGATCTGCGCCACTTCCGTACAGCCGACCAGGCCCATCGTCAGGTCGAGGTCGGCGAGCAGGCCCCGGACGACGTGCCGCACCCCGGCTGCGCCGCCGAGGGCCAGACCGTAGACGTAGGGGCGGCCGAGCAGTACGGCACGGGCGCCCAGGGCCAGCGCCTTGAACACGTCGGAGCCGCCGCGGATGCCGGAGTCGAAGAGCACCTCGGTCTCGTCGCCGACCTCGGCGACGACGTCGACGAGCGCGTCGAGGGCGGCGACCGCTCCGTCCACCTGGCGCCCTCCGTGGTTGGAGACCACGACGCCGTCCACGCCGGCTTCCACGGCCCGGCGCGCGTCCTGCGGGTGCACGATGCCCTTGAGCACGATCGGGCCGTCCCAGTGTTCCCGCAGGAAGCCCAGTTCGTCCCAGGTGTGCGCCTTTCCGCTGAAGATCGGCAGCCACCGCATGGCGGCGGCCCGCGGATCCTCCTCGGCGGGACGGTCCAGCCGGGAGCGGAAGACCGGGTCGGAGAGCGGGATGGCGACGCCGTCGCCGCGGATGAACGGCAGATACGCCTGGTCCAGGTCGTGCGGTCGCCAGGCCAGCTGCCAGGTGTCCAGGGTGACGACAAGGGTCGTGTATCCGGCCGCGCGGGCCCGTTCGAGGATGCTGGCGGTCACCTCGTCGTCGTGCGGCCAGTACAGCTGGAACCAGCGCTGCCCGTCGCCGTTGGCCTCGGCCACTTCCTCGATCGTGTGCGAGGACGCGGTGCTCAGCACCATCGGTACGCCGGTGGCCTCGGCCGCGCGGGCGGTGGCCAGTTCGCCGTCCGGGTGGACGACGGACTGCACGCCGATGGGGGCGAGCAGCACCGGGGCGGCCAGTTCGCTGCCGAGCACGGTGGTGCGCAGGTCACGGGCGGTGGCGTCGCGCAGCATGCGCGGGACGATCCGGTGCGCGTCGAACGCGGCGCGGTTGGCGCGGGCGGTGGCGCCGGTGCCGGCCGCGCCCGCGACGTACCAGTACGGCTGCGGGCCGATGCGGTCGCGGGCCGCGTCCTCCAGGGCCGACAGGTCCGTGGTGAACGGCGGGACCTCGTCCTGAAGCCCTCTCATGTAGATCTCGAACTGGTAGTCCGCGAAGCTGCGTCGGGGCGCTGCCATGCGTTCTCCTTCGTCTTCTCGGAGCCGCGACACGGGGGTTCCGGTATCGGGGCGGGATGTCAGAGTTCGGGCGACGGACGCTCGTCCTGGCCGCCGGAGGCCGGATCCGGGCTGCGGGCCATACCGATCAGGAGCAGGGCCAGCTGGGCGCCGGACGGCCCCAGGGCGTCCAGGTAGCCGCGCAGTACGGCGTTCTCCCGCGCCAGGTCCGTGCTCGCGCGACCGGCCGCGCGCCGTGCGCGCTGTAGGCGCCGGTCCTCGCGCAGGCGCAGCCCGATCAGCCGGATGATGTCGCTGTCCAGCTCCCGCAGACGTTCGCGGTGTTGTTCCACGTCCTGGTGGGCGGCTTCCCGCCGTGCCTGCGCCGGGCGTTCGCTCATGTCAGCTCCGTCCCGGCGGCCAGGTCCCGCAGCAGCCGGCGATAGACCGAGGCGACCTCCGCCACGAACGAGGAGGAGGTGCTCTGCGGCCGGTGCCCGAGAACGACCTCCGCGCCGCCGTCGGTCCGCGGCCATATCTCCGCCTCCAGTTCGTGCAGGGCGTGCGCTGTCCAGGGTCGTACGAAGTCGGCCGTGCAGCCTTCGAGCGCCAGGGCGTGTTGCGGGGGGCCGCTCTGTAGCGCGAACAGCGTCTGGAAGAGCGGATGTCGGGAACGGTCGCGCGCGGGGTCGGCCGCGAGCCGTACGACGTCCTCGAACGGTACGTCCTGGGCGGCCAGCGCCGCGTGCACGCCGTCCAGGAGCGCGGGCAGGGAATCCGTCGTGCCGTCGCCGGCCGGGCGCGTACGGAAACAGACGACGTCGATGAGGCAGCCGACGGCGTCGGCGGTGTCCGGGTGGTACCGCTTGGCGATCGGCGCGCCGATCGCCAGATCCCGGTCCCCGGTCACCACGGCGAGCGCTTCGGCGTAGGCCGCCAGCGTCACCGCGAAGCGGGTGCTGCCCCAGCGGTGGGCGCGTGTCTCCAGCGCGCTCCAGTCCGCGGCGGAGATCCGGAAGGCGTGCGGGGACGCCGCGCCGCCGTCCGGGCCCGGCACGGTGAGCGGCGGTACGCCGGTCAGTTCCTCGGCCCAGAACGCGCGGTGTTTCTCCAGTCCGGCGTCGTCCACCTGCGCGCGACAGGCCGCGAGGACTGCCGCCAGCGGCGCGGGGGGACCGGCGTCCGTGGGCCGTCCCCGGAGGCGGGCGGCGTAGGCGGCGGTGAGGTCCTCGGCCAGCGGCCGTACCGAGTTGCCGTCGAAGGCGATGTGGTGGGCGACGATGCCCAGCAGCCATTCGCCGCCCGATGCCAACGGCGCGATGACACAACGCCAGTTGGCGCCCGACCCGATGTCCAGCGGCTGTCCGAGCGCCTGACGCAGCGCCGTCAGGGCTTCGTCCCGGCCGGCCGCCGGGTCCAGTTCCCGTACGTCCACGGGACCGGGCCGCCCGTCCAGCTGCGCGACGGGGCGCCGGTCGAAGACGTAACGGACGTGCAGCGACTGGTGGCGGCGGTGCACATCCTGCGTCGCGGCCCGGAAGGCATCCGGGACGAAGTCTCCGGTCACGCGCCAGACCAGCTCGCAGTGGGCCGAGGTGTCGGCGGGGTCGAGCTGTTGTGCGTACAGGAATCCGCTCTGGGTGGGCAGCAGCGGCAGCGGCTCGCCGGACAGCGGCGCGGCCTCGGCGGCGCGGGCCCTGTCCGCCGCCGTCCGGCTCTCGATCCAGTGCGCCAGCTTCCGCACGGTCGGGCCCGCGACGAACACGGAGGCCGGGACGGGGACTCCGGTGCGCGCGCCGATCCGTACGCACAGGCGGGCGCCGTCCAGCGAGTCGCCACCGAGTTCGAAGAAGGAGGTGTCGTACGGAACCGTGCGATCCGTGCGCAGGGTCTCGGCGAAGGCGCGCGCCACCTCGCTCAGCACCGAGCCGGCGCCGGGCCCGGTGCCGGGCTCTGTGGTGTGACCGGTCCGGTGCCGTGCGCCGGTCCGCCGCTTCACCAGGTCCAGCAGCGCACCGGTGTCCAGCTTGCCGTTGTCCGTCAGCGGGAACGCGTCGACGGCGGCGAGCACTCTGGGCACCAGGTAGTCCGGCAGCCGCTTCGCCAGCGCATCGCGCACGGTCCGCTCGCTCACCGTCTCCCCGTCCACGACGGTGTACGCGGCGGCCAGCCCGACACAACCGCCGTCCTCCATCAGGGGGATGACGGCGCACCCGCGAATCCCCGGCAGCTCGGCCACCCGGGCCTCCACCTCGCCCGGCTCGATACGGTGTCCGCGCACCTTGACCTGGCGGTCGTCGCGGCCCGCGTAGTGCAGCACCCCGTCGGCGGAGAGGTGACCGAGGTCGCCGGTGCGGTAGATCCGGCGCGGGCCCCCGATATCGATCTCCGTGAAGCTCTTCGCGGTCTGCTCCGGATGCGCCAGATAGCCGTTGGCCAGGCCGGCGCCCGCGACACAGATCTCGCCGGTCACACCTGGCGGACACGGCCGCGACTCCCCGTCCAGGACGAATACTTCGGTACGGGGCACGGGGCGGCCCAGGGGGATCTCCCCGCCGGCCGTGAGGTCGTCGGAGGTGATCCGGTGTGTTGTGGTGAAGACCGTGCTCTCGACGGGGCCGTAGCCGTTCACCAGGGCGGTTCCGGGGTGCGCGCGGACGAATCGGCGGACGTGCGCGGGGGACAGCCGTTCGCCTCCGGCCATCAGCTGCCGTACGCCGTCGAAACAGCCCAGGTCCTCCTCCACGAGCAGGTTGAAGACCGAGGCGGTGAGCCAGAGGGTGTTCACCCCCGCTTCGCGGACCAGGGTGCGCAGGCCGTCCGCGGTCAGGTAGGGCTCGTCGATCAGCACGCTGGTGCCGCCGCCCAGCAGCACCGACCACAGTTCCAGCGACGCGGCGTCCCACGGCAGCGGGGCGGCCTGCGGCATGACCGTGCCGGTGCCGATGTCGACGAAGCGGGCCGGGGTGAACAGCCGTACCGTACCGGCGTGCGGGGACAGCACCCCCTTGGGGCGGCCGGTGCTGCCCGAGGTGAAGAAGACACAGCAGGTGTCCGCCTCCCGGACGCGCGGGGCGTCGAGGACCGTGGCGGGCGCCGCCGCCGCCCGTATGAGATCGCCCTCGGGCACCCACACCGGTCGTGACCAGCCCGCCGCGTGCTCCGGGGCGGCGGCGATCAGGGGCGCGTCGGTCAGCTCCGCCAGCTCGGCCACCCTGGGGCGGGGCCAGCGCGGGTCCATCGCCGCGTAGGCGGCGCCCAGTTTGAGCACCGCGAGCACGGTCGCCACGAACCGCGGTGACCGCGGCATCAGCACCGGCACGAGGTCACCGGAGCGCACGCCGGACCGGGCCAGCTCGGCGGCGAAGGCGTCCGAGGCGCGGTCCAGCGTCCGGTAGTCCACGACGGTGTCCCGGTGGATCAGCGCGAGGGCGTCCGGGCGCTCCGTCGCCCGGCGCCGGAAGATCTCGTGAATGACACCCCGGCCGTCTTCCGGGTCGTACCCATCCGTCATCGCACCCCTCCGGACTCCAGCCGCCCCGGCTGGTCGTGTGCCTCTGGCGATTCTCCCGATGCTTCTTCGTTCCCGGCATCGGCTGCTTTTTCGTGCCCAGGGTCGTACCCGTTCCCCGACACCCGCACCACCCTTCGCGCTTCCGGCAGCTGACGGCCCAGCAGCAGCGCGCCGGGGACGCAGGCCAGAGCGCCCAGGCCCAGAACCACCGCCAGCGGCCAGGCGTGGCCGTCGGCGAGCAGTCGGCCGCCCAGCAGCGGGCCCATGACCAGGCCGGCGGACATGGCCGCGGAGTAGGCGCCGTTGTACCGTCCGCGTACCGCGTCGTGCGCCAGATTGTTGACCAGCGTGGGCAGCGCCACGGCGAGCAGCGCCTCGCCGACGGCGAAGACCGCCAACGCGCCGATCACCAGGCCGGCTTCGAGCGCCGTACGCTCACTCACCGTCGCCAGCAGGAGCAACAGCCAGCACCCGGCCCAGGTGGCCGCCGTGACGGCGAGGAGCGCGGCGGGCCGGGCCCGGGAGATCCGGGTGATCGCGGCGAACTGGATCAGCACGATGCAGCAGGTGTTGGCCACGAACGCCCATGCCATGATCCGGGCGTCCATGCCCCGTACCGCGACCAGCCCCGGGATGCTGGACTCCAACTGCCCGTACCCGACCACCATGAGAGCGACGGTGAGGGCGAGGACCTTGAGCAGGCCCGGGTCGCGCAGGACCACCCCGTAGCCACGATGACCGGTGGCGGAAGCGCGCGCGCTGCCCTTGCCCGCCGCGACGGGATCCCGCTGCCGGCCGATCGCCAGGACGAGCACCGCCCCGGCCACCAGGAAGGACAGCCCGTCGCAGACGTACAGCAGCTGGAAACGGCCGGGGTCCGCGGTCGACGCGAAGATCCCGCCCAGCACGCCGCCGAGTCCCACCCCGGCGTTGAGCGCGACGAATTGCAGCCCGAAGGCCGTGGAGCGAGTCTCGCCGTCGGTCCTTTCGGCGATGACGATGTTCCATACGGAGAGCATCGCGCCATGTGCCAGCCCGTAGGCCAGCCCCGCCAGGACGGCGCCCCACACCTCGGTGACCAGGGCGAATCCGGCCGTACCCACGGCGGCGCTCGTCATGGCGGCGGCGGCCGTACCGCGTACGCCGAAACCGTCGGCGAGCCGCCCCGCCAGCGGTCCGCCGACCAGGGACGCCGCCGCGATCACCGAGATGATGGCGGTGGCGGTGCCCACGGACAGCCCGCGTACCTGGGTCAGGTACAGGACGAGGAACGGCTGCACCAGGCCGGTGCCCACCGCGCTGATCAGGTTGGCGCCCATCACCGCTCGCGTACGCGGTGGCAGCTTGCGCAGGGCGGCCACGGACTGGATGTTCACGACCGGCCGGCTCCCCCGGGTCCGGCCGCCGGGCCGCCTCCGGCCGCCGTGACCGCGGCGCTCACCGCGCCCAGCGAGGCATCGTCCAGCAGCGCGCCGAGCCCCACCGAGACCCCGAACTCCTCGCGCAGCCGCTGCACCAGGGCCATGGCCTGCATGGACGTACCGCCCAGCGCGAAGAAGTCGTCCTCGGCGCCGAGCGCGCCACCGGCCCCCGGGCCCGCACCCGGTTCCAGGGCAGCGGCACCCGGGGCCAGGTCCAGGATCTCCCGCCAGATCGAGGCGACTCTCTCGTCCACCGACGACATGATGGCTCAGCCCTCCACGGCATGTAGCAGAACTGCGGCGAGATGCGCCGCACTTGATCCCAGCAGAACGACAACGGGGTACGCCGACCGCGTGGTCGCGGACTCCGTACGGTCGATGAGATTGATCAGCGGATCGCTGCCCAGACAGTGCGCGACGCGCCCCACGTTGTCCTGGTACAGCTGAGAGGCCGCGAAGCCGGCCTCGCCCAGGAAGACCCGCAGGGTGTCGGCCGCGAGATTGCTGGGCAGCACCGCGTCCACCTCGCCCGGCGTCAGTCCGGTCGCCGACCATAGATCCCCGAACAGGTCCTGATACAGGCCCAGTTGAGCCTTGAGCTGCCGGCCGGCCGGGCCGGGGCCGAAGAGGTCGTACGACACGCGGCGGGCGCCGCCGAGAATCTCCCACCCGCTCCGCCGCGCCGACACGACGGCCGCGGCGGCTCCGTCACTCGCGATCGCCGAGCCGCCGAGGATGACCCGGCTGCCCGGCTGCGCCGTACTCACCAGGTCACCCGAGACCACGGCCACCACCCCGGCCGATCCCGAACTCACCAACGAGGCAGCCGTGTTCAGGGCGGTGGTGGCAGTGGAGCAGTCGGCGAAGCCGAGCGTCATCGGGTAGGCGCCGCGCATCCCCAGGTCACCGAGCAGCCCCGCGACGGCGGCCTGGGACGCCTCACCCCTGGGCAGCGACTCGGTGGCGAACAGCACGATGTCGACCGCCGCCGGGTCGGTACCGGCGGCGTCCAGCGCGGCTTCCATGGCCGGGCGCAGCAGGTCCAGGATGTCGCCTTCGGCGAGACGGTACTCGTCGAAGGAGGCCCCGGGGCGGGGCAATTCCTGTGTGTACTCCGGCAGTTCGGCCACCTTCAGGCGCCGGGCTCCCAGGGCCGCGCCGCAGCCGTTCAGGTAGGCGGTGCTCATCGCGCCCTCTCCGTCGGCGCCGGCTCCACGGTCGTACGGAACGCGCCGCCCTCGAAGACCAGGGGCGGCGCCTGCCGCATCGTCGCGCACTCCCGCACCGAGCCGACCACGATCACATGGTCACCCACGGCGAGGAACCGGGCGGAATCACAGGTGAAGTGGGCCAGCGAACCGGGCAGGCGCAGCCCTCCGTACGGAGACGTCCGGCCGGTCTCCACCCCGGCGAACCCGTCGAGGCCCACCGGACGGTCGGGGTCGGCGAACTTCCTTGCCAGCGAAGCCTGTTCGGCCGCCAGTACGTTGACCACGAAGCCGCCGTACCGCTCGATCAGTGCTCTGATACGGGCGCCCGCGCCCAAGGAGAAGGACACCAGGGGCGGCGCGAGCGACAGCGTGCCGAAGGAGTTCACGGTCATGCCGTGCACGTCCTCGCCCTGTCCGCCGGTGACGACGGTGACGCCGGTGGGCAGGCAGCGGGCGACGGCGCGGAGCGCGTCGGCGGTGACCGGACCGGCAGTGGCCTCGGCAGCGGCCCCGGCCGCGGTTCCGGCTGCGGCCCCGGCGCTCAGAAGGCTCCCTCCGGCACCTCGGGCAGGGCCCTCGCGCCCAGCAGTACGGCCGCGAGATGGGAGATCCCCGCGCCGAGCAGCACCAGGTGGCCGTCGGCCGCGTCCTGCGTGGACGTACCGGCGGACTTCGCCTCGGCGAGCCGGTCGGCGAGGTTGATCAGCGGATCGCTGCCCAGGCAGTGCGCGATCCGCCCCACATTGCCCAGCGCGAGCTTGTCACCGCCGTAGCCGACGTCGGAGAGATAGATCTCCAGCACGTTGCGGGCGAAGTTGCTGGGCAGTACCGCGTGTACGTCCTCGGGCCGGAACGGGTGGTGCGCCGCGAGGCGGGCGAACAGCTCGCGGTGCGCGTCGACCCGTGAGGCCAACTCCCGCCTCGCACCGCCCCCGTTGCCGATCCCGGGCGAGCTGTGGTGGGCCATGCCCAGCACCGGCAGGCCGGCCGCCGTGGCCGACACCAGCGCGGCGGCCGCCGCGTCACTGGCGATGGCCGCGCCGCCCGCGACGACGCGCTCGCCGCCGGTGGCGTGGTCGGCCAGATCGCCGGAGACCACCAGCACATGGCGTGCGCTGCCGTCCCTGACGAGGGAGGCCGCGGTGCCCACGGCCGCCATGGCGGTGGCGCAGTCCATCAGGCCGAGGGTGCTCGCCGTGGCCCGGGTCAGCCCCGCCTCGGTGAGGAGTTCGGCGACATCGCGGTGCGCCGAGCGGTCGCGCGGCAGCGAGTCGGTGGCCAGCAGCACCAGGTCGACCTCGTCACCCGTGACTCCCGCGTCGCCCAGGGTGCGCTGGACGGCGACGGTCATCAGCTCCACGACCGGCGCGTCCGACCAGCGGTAGGTGTCGAACCCGGCCGCCGGGGAGGTCAGTTCGGCGGCGATCGCGGGGTCGGCCAGGAGTTCCGGCAGCTCGGCCACGGAGTCGGTGTACTCGCCCAGCTCGTAGGCCGGGGCGCAGAGCCGCGCGGTGATCATCCCTGTCCCCCTTCCACGGCCTTCCCGGCTTCCGCTGTCGTTCCGGCTTCCGCGGCCTTCCCGGCGAGCGCGGTGAACCGCTCGGCGATCCGCCGTACGGTGGCCTCGTCGTACAGGTCCGTGTCGTACTCCAGCCAGCCCTGGGCACCGTCCGGACCCGGATAGACGGCCAGCGTCAGGTCGTAGCGCGCGGTGCCCTTGTCCAGGTCGTCGGTGTGCGCGCGGGCGCCCTGGATCTCCCGGCCGCCCTCCCCCAGGTTGTCGAATACGAAGACGGCGTCCAGCAGCGGATGGGTGCCCGGCACCCGGCGCCGCCCGGCGATCAGCTCGCCGGGGTAGGAGGCGTGGGCGAGCCCGGCCCTGGTCACCGTGCGGGCCGCCCGGGTACGCGCGGCGTGCGAACCGTCGCCCGCGTCGCGCAGCCGCACCGGCAGCACGTTGAGGAGATAGCCGACGACATCGGTGGTGCCGGGCCGGTCCCGGCCCGCCGTGAACGTGCCGAGCAGCACGTCGTCGCGGCCTCCGTACTCGGCGAGCGCGGCCCAGGCGACGGCCAGCCAGCCGGTGTACGCGGTGGCCGCCTCGCGCTGCGCGGCGGCGGCGATCCCGTCGGCGACCGCGCGGGAGAGTGTGAACTCCACCCGGGCGCCCCTGCGGCCGGTACCGGAACCGCGCGGCCGGTCGGTGGGCAGGGGCGGCGGGGCCTCGGCGACCTCGGACGTCCAGTACGCGGCCGCCGCCCGGCCCGCATCGCTCTCCAGCCAACGCCGCTGTTCGTGCGCGAAGCCGCCGAAGGCGGGCGCGGCGACCGGCCCGGTGTCCGCGGGCCGGGCCAGCTCGTCCAGCAGCAACTCGAACGACCAGGCGTCGAAGACGAGGTTGTGCACCACGACCAGCAGCCACGCCTCGCCGGCCGCGCCACCCTCCGGCGCTCCGCCGGCCGCCGTTCCCTCCGCGAGCCCGACCCGCAGGAGCGGGCCGTTCGCCAGATCGAACGGTTCGGCGGCCAGTTCGCGGGCGAGGGCGTGTGCCTCGTCGGCCCCCGCGCAGCGGGTGCGCACCACCCGGGGCGGCAGCTGCGCGTGCACCACCGGGCGGACACCGGCCACAGCCCCGGTCCCGTCCCCGGTCCTGTCTCCGTCGCTCTCGAAGGTCGTCCGCAACGCCTCATGCGCCTGTACGAAGCCGAGTACCCGTTCGGCGAGCAGGTCGAGGTCGACGGGAGCGCCGGTGAGGCGGACCACCTGGCAGACCACGTCCACCGGGCGGTCGGCCACCCACCGGCGTGTCTCCCACAGCCGTAGCTGACCAGGCGTCAGTCGGCCTTGTCCACCCGGCACTCGCGGAATGCGTTCACGTATCAGGGCCCGCTGCTCGGGGGTGAGCGCGGCGAGACGGGCCACGAGGTCGGCGGTCACGCGTAGCGCCTCCGGAGTTCGTTGAGGTGGCTGAGACTCTGTACGACGAGGTCTTCGTCGACGCCGAAGTCGATCAGGCAGGCGATCTCGTCGACCCCCATGCCCTTGAACCGGTCGACGACCTTCACGCAGGAGTCCGGGGTACCGAGCAGTGCCCCTTTCTCGAAGTACTTGTCGAAGGCGAACTTGATCAGCTCGTCCTGGTCGCCGGCCGAGATGTCCCGTACTCCGGCGCCCGGCGCGAGGTTCTTCTTCTGCGAGTCGATGACGGTGAAGAAGGACCGCAGATAGTCGCTGAAGGGGGCCTGGACGGTCTCCCGTACCTCCTGAAGGTCCGTGCCGATGAAGGTGTGCAGCATCAGCGTGACCGTGGTGTTCTCGGGGTCGTGCCCGTACTCCTCGAGGGTCTTGTAGTAGAGGGCGAGCTTCTCCCCCAGTTCCTCGTTGGTCATGTCGATGAGCGCGGTCAGCACATTGCAGCCGAGCCGCCCGGCCGTCTCGAAGGTCTCCGGGCTCTTGGTGCAGGTGAGCCAGATGGGGAGTTCGGGCTGTACGGGCTGCGGGTGCAGCTCCACCTCGACGTGGTTGCCCAGGCCGTCCTGGACGTAGACCGGAGCGCCCTCCCACAGCTCGCGGATGGTGGTGACCGCCTCGAAGGTGCGCTGTCTGCGGTCCTGCCAGCCGTCCGGTTTGATGGCGAAGTCCAGCGGGCTGAAGCCGGTGGCGAGCGCGATACCGGCGCGGCCGCGCGAGAGGTTGTCGACCACCGCCCATTCCTCGGCCACCCGGATCGGGCTGTGCAGCGGCAGGATGACACTGCCCGCCCGGATCTGCAGGCGCTGGGTCGCCATCGCCAGACCGGCGCCCAGCACCGAGGGGTTGGGGTAGAGACCGCCGAAACGGTGGAAGTGCCGTTCCGGGGTCCAGATCGCGGTGAAGCCGTTCTCGTCCGCGTAGCGGGCCGCGTCGAGCACGAACCGGTACTTGTTCTTCTCGTCGCCGGAGAAGAAGATCAGGCTGAAGTCCACGGTCAGCGCTCCTGTTCCTGCCGGTCTGTTGCCTGTTGGGCTGTTGCCCGCTTGACGGTTCCTTGCCGGTCCGTCGTCTGCCGGTCCGTTGTGCCCCGGTCACTTCCGCGTCGGTCCGTCGCCTGTTGGGCCTCGGCCAGCAGCCGTTCGATCTCTTGCGGTCCGAGCCCGGACAACTCGGCGGCCAGGGACTCGATGTCGTCGTCGCCGCCGGACTCCGCGTCCGCAAGCGCCCCGGTTCCGGTCGCGGCGCCGACCGCCGCCGCCCCGGCCCGCGTACGGGAGTCGATCCGCTCCTGTACGAAACCGGCCAGCGCCCGTGGCGTCGGCGCCCCGAGTACGTCGGCGAGCGGCACCTCGGCCGAGAACTGCTCGCGGAGACTCGACAGCAGCCGCACGATCAGCAGCGAGTCGCCACCGAACTCGAAGATGTCACCGTCCAGGGGGATTTCGTCGCTGCCCAGCGCCCCGCGCACCAGCCGCAGGATCTGGTCGGTCAGCTCACCCGCCCCGTCGTCCCCCGTACCGTCACCGGTGTCCCCGGCCGCCGTGACGCCCGTCGTCGGCCGCGCGATCCGCTCGTCGCGCACCCACTGGTCGAGCCGGTGCCCGATGTCCCAGGTGGAGACCGCCACATGAGAGACGTCCCGCAGCGTCAGCAGCCGGCGGATGGCCTCCAGGCCCTCCTCGGGCTGGATCGCCTTGTCGTCCATGCTCCGGCCGATCGCGGAGATCGCCCGCTTCTCGTCCTGGTGGTGCTGCCAGACATCCCAGGCCGCGCTGATCCACACCGTACGGTCCAGGCCGCGGTTGGCGCGTTCGGCGGCGGCGTCCATGAAGTGGTTGGCGGCGCCGTATCCGAGGAGGCGCAGTCCGCCGAGCACTCCGGCCAGCGAGGAAAGCAGCAGGCAGAAGTCCACCGGGTTGTCGGCGAGGACCCGCTCCAGCGCGATCTGGCCGTGTGCCTTGGGCGCGAAGTGCCACTGGCACTGCTCGACACTGGCCGCGGTGATCGCCCGGTCCCACTGCTCGCTGGGCAGTCCGGCCGCGTGCACCACACCGTCCAGCGCGCCGAAATGCGCGGTGACCCGCTCCACCGCCGCTCGCAGCGCGTCCTCGTCGGCCACATCGGCGTGCACGAGGAACGGCTCGGCGCCGTCGGCCGCCAGGGCCCGCAGCCGGTTGATACGCAGCGACGTCCCGTCGTCCTCCTCGTGCTCGGCCAGCCACGCGTCCCAGCTCTCACGCGGCGGCAGCGGATCGCGGGTGAGCAGCGCCAGCCGGGCGCCGGGGCACTCGCGGCGCAGCCAGCGGGCGACGGTGGAGCCGATCTCGCCCAGTCCGCCGGTGATCAGGTAGACGCCCCCGTCGCGCAGGCGGGAGGCGGCCTTGGCGGTCCAGTCGGCGCGTACGGGTTCCATGTCGGAGATCCAGCGGGTGGCGCCGCGCAGCGTGGTGGCGATCTCGGGGCGGCGCACCCCGGCCAGTTCGGTGGCCTGGGTGCGCAGCGACCGGTCGTCCGGGGTCGCGGGGAGGTCGAAGTGCCGGGAGCCGATGTTGCCGTGTTCCTGGCCGATGACCCGGGCGGCGACGGCGAGGGAGACCAGTTCGGCGGCCGGCTCGGGCTCGGCCGGGCTGATGGCGTAGGCGCCCGCGCTGACGATGTCGAGGTACAGCGGTCGGGTGACACCGTGCTCGCTGACCGCCTTGACCAGTGCGATCAGGCTGTAGAGGCCGTTTCGCTGGGCCAGTTCGAAGCGTTCCTTTCCGCGCCCGTCGGGCAGCGGTTCGGTGGACCAGGCGTGCACCACGCGGTCCGGCAGCCGGTCCTCGGCGAGCAGGTCCCCGATGAGCCGGGTGTGGTCCTCCTCGGAGTCCGGCCGTAGCGTCCAGGTGTCGCCGTCGCGTCCGTAGGCGGTGCCCACGGTCACGGTGAGCACCTCGCCCGCGAAGGCGTGCCCGGCCAGCCGCGCGGCGGTTCCCCGCGCGTCCGCGAACAGCAGTACGGGATCGGCGACGGGCTCGGCGGTCGCGTCGAGTGTGCCGACGGCCTGGCGCCACACCGGGGCGGAGAACCACTCGTCCACGGGCAGCTTCTGTACGGCCGTGCCGCCGCCCGCGCCGGTGAGCGGTCCGCTGCCGGGCTCGACCCAGTAGCGGGTCCCCTCGAAGGGGTAGGTGGGAAGAGGCACTCGCGCCCGCCCCCGGTCCCGGTGGAAGCCCTGCCAGTCCACGCTCAGCCCGGCCGCCCACAGCCGGCCGAGCGCCGCGGTCACCGCGGTCAGGTCGGCGCCGGCGTCCCGTCCGCGGGCCGCCGAGGTGAGGACGGGTACACCGGTCTCACGATCGGGGTGCCTGCGGGTGAAGGTGGCCAGTGTCTGGCCGGGCCCCACTTCGAGGAAGACGTGGTCGCCGTCGGCGAGCACCGTGGCGAGGCTGTCGGCGAACCGTACGGTCTCGCGCAGATGCCCGCCCCAGTAGGCCGGGTCGGTCGCCTCTTCGTCGCGTATCCACGTACCGGTGCGGTTGGAGAGGAACGGGATCCGGGGGCGGCGCAGTTCGACGCCGCGCAGCACCTCGGTGAGCGGGCCGACGGCGGGGTCCATGGTCGCCGAGTGGAAGGCGTGGGAGGTGACGACCTTGCGGTGCGCCACGCCGTCGGCGCTCAGCCGGGTGGTCAGCTCGCGGACGTTTTCCTTGGTGCCGGCGACGGTGCACACGGCGGGCTCGTTCACGGCGGCGAGCGCGACCTCGCCGCCTTCGAGGTACGGGGTCAGCTCCTCGGGCGAGAGCATCACCGCGGCCATCACGCCGCCCGGCAACGCGTCGACGAGCCGGCCGCGCTCCGCGATCACCCGTAGCGCGTCGGGAAGTTGAAAGACTCCCGCCAGGGTGGCTGCGACGTACTCGCCGACGCTGTGCCCGATCAGCGCGGCGGGGCGGATGCCCCAGGCCATCCATTGCCGGGCCAGCGCGTACTCGACCGCGAACAGCGCGGGCTGGGTCAGCCGGGTGCGGTTCAGGTCGTGGCTCTCGCCCGTGTATCCGCGCGACCGGGGGTGCAGGACATCTCGCAGGTCCAGGCCGAGGTGCGGCCGCAGCAGGTCGGCGCATTCGTCCAGCACCGCGCGGAATACGGGGAGTTGGGCGTACCAGCTCTCCCCCATGCCGGGGTGCTGTGCGCCCTGGCCCGGGAAGAGCAGGACCATCGGGCGGTCGGCGGGCTGCCCGGAGTCCTGGTGGGTGAAGCGCGGGTCGGCGGTGCGCAGGGCGCGTACGGCCGTGGCCCGGTCGGGGGCGGTGATCACGGCACGGTAGTTGAAGGTACGGCGGCCGGTGGCGAGGGTGTACGCGGTGTCGTCCAGGGCGGTGTCGCCGAGGGCGGCGCCACCGGGCGCGGCCTGCAGCTCGGACCGCGACTGCGGCCCGGACTTCTCCAGGTGGTCGGCCAGTTGCCGGCGCGCGGTCTCCAGCGCGGCCGGGGACTTGGCGGAGACCGGCAGCAGCACCACCGGTGAGGCGGGCGCGCTTTCCCGGGCCTCGGGACCGGCGGCCGGGGCCTCCTCCAGGATGATGTGCGCGGTGGTGCCGCCCATGCCCGTGGAGGTGATCGCACAGCGCAGTGGGCCGCCGTCCGGGGACTGCCAGGGCTCGGTCCGCGTACCGACACGGAAGCGGGTGCCCTCGACGGCGCACTGCGGGTTCCACCCGGTGAAGTGCGGGGTGGGCACCAGGGTGCGGTGACGCAGCATCAGGACACACTTGATCAGCCCGGTGACACCGGCCGCCGTGCTCAGATGGCCGAGGTTCGCCTTGACCGACCCGATGGTCAGCGGCGGCGCGCCCGCCACCTGGTAGGACTGCGCCGCCGCGGCCAGCTCGATGGGGTCGCCCATCCTGGTGCCGGTGCCGTGCGCCTCCAGATAGCTGACGCTCGCGGGGTCCACATCGGCCACGGCGAGTGCCTCGGCCAGTACGTCGGCCTGGCCCGCGACGCCCGGCGCGGTGTAACCGACGCGGTCGGCGCCGTCGTTGCCGATCGCCGAGCCGCGCAGTACCGCCCAGACGGTGTCACCCTCGGCGACGGCGTCCTCCAGTCGCTTGAGCACGACGACGCCGACACCGTTGCCGAAGACCGTGCCGTCGGCTTCCGCGTCGAAGGGCCGTACGGTTCCGGACGCGGAGGTGATCCCGTCGCTCTCGTGGACGTAGCCGGCCTCCTGCGGGAAGCGCAGCGCCACCCCGCCGGCCAGTGCCGCGTCGCACTCCTGCGCCAGCAGGCTCTGCATCGCGAGGTGCACGGCGACCAGCGAGGTGGAGCAGGCGGTCTGCACCGAGAGGCTCGGCCCGGTGAGGTTGAGGTGGTAAGAGGCCCTGGTGGTCAGGTAGTTGGGGTCGTTGCCCATCAGCGCGGACAGGTCCTCGCGCATCCGGGGCAGCGAGCCGTTGAAACCGCGCTCCCCGGTCAGCACGTTGTGCAGCAGATAGGTGCTGCTCAGCGCGCCCGCGAAAACACCGATCCGGCCGGGGTACTGCTCGGAGTCATGGCCGCTGTGCTCCAGGGCCGACCAGGAGGACTGGAGGAAGAGGCGCAGCTGCGGGTCCATCCGCTCGGCCTCGCGAGCGCTGAGATAGAAGAACGACGCGTCGAAGAGATCGGCGTCCTCGACCACCGAGGCGCGCCGGACGTAGCGGGGGTTGGCGAGCGACTCCGGTGGCACGCCCGCGGCACGCAGCCGCTCCTCGTCCACATCGGTGACATGTTCGGTGCCCGCCAGCAGGTTGTGCCAGAACTCGGCCTGGTCGCGGGCGCCCGGCAGCCGGCAGTCCAGGCCGACGACCGCGATCCGGCCGTCGGGGGCGGCGTCGACGGGGGCCGCCGTGGCGTCCGTCTCGCCGTAGGGACGGTCAGTCACAAGTGCCTCCTGAGGTGCGGTTGTCCGGGAACGAGGGAGCGGTGCGGGTACGGGCCGCGGCGCGGCGGGCGCCGTGGGCACTGCGGCGGCGTGCTCCCCGGGCGCCACCCGCCGCGGAGTCCGGCCGGCCGCTCCCGATCAGCCGCGCCAGGCCCCGGACGGTCGGCGCGCGGTACAGGTCGGTCATCCGCAGCGCGGGCGCGAGGGTACGGGTGAGCCTCTCGTGTACGGCGGCCACCCGCAGCGAAGTGCCGCCCAGGTCGAAGAAGTTGTCGTCCAGGCCGACGGCGCCGACGTCCAGCACCTCGCGCCACGCCTCGGCCACCGCCCGCTCCAGTGGCCCCGCGCCGACGCTCCCCGCGTCGCCGTGCTGTGCGGTGGCCCGCGCCGGTTCCGCTACCGCCGACGGGTCGGGCAGCGCGGCCCGGTCGATCTTGTGATTGGGCGTCAGCGGCAATGCGTCCAGCAGCACGAAAGCGGTGGGTACGGCGTGGTCGGGCAGCACGGCCCGTAACGCCGCCCGTAGCGCGGGCGGTTCCGGTGGGCCCCCGTCGGCCGCCACCAGATACGCGGCCAACTGCCGCTCTCCCAGCCTGTCGTCGAACGGCATCACGACCGCCTCGCGCACCTGGGGCAGGTCCTTCAGCGCGCTCTCCACCTCCCCGGTCTCCACCCGGATCCCGGAGATCTTCACCTGGAAGTCGCGCCGCCCGATCAGCAGCAGCGTGCCGTCGTCCAGCCGCCGGGCGAGGTCGCCGGTGCGGTGGGTGCGGCCGTCCGGGACCGCGCCCGGTGCGAGATAGGGGCTCTCGACGACGATCTCGCCCTCGCCCGGCCCCGGCACCGGGCGGCCCTCGGCGTCCTCCAGCCGGACAGCCGTCTCCGCGACCGCGAACCCCAACGGGAAGACGCCGGTGGGCGGTTGGTAGTCCCGGTCGGCGACCCGCAGCAGGGCGCAGGAGCATTCGGTGGAGCCGTACGCGCCGGCGACGCGGCAGTGTGCCCCGAAAGCCCGCCGGGCGGCGTCGAGGTCGGCGAGGTGCAGGGTGTCCCCGCCGAGCGCCAGCATGCGCATCGCGGGCAGTTCGGTGCCGCGCGACTCCATGGCCCGTACCAGTGCCCGGAAGACGGGGAGCGTGGAGTGGTAGACCGTGACGCGTTCGGCGGCCATCCAGTCCAGCAGACCGCTGATCCCCAGGGACTTCAGGTCGACCGGATAGAGCGCGGCCCCGTTGAGCAGCGCGGCGAAGGTGTCCTGGACCGCGGAGTCCCAGCTGTACGCGGACTGGAGGGTGACCCGGTCCAGCGGGCCGATGCCCAGCCCGTCGGTCCAGGCCCGGGTGTGGTGGAGCACATTGCGGTGGATCTGTGTGACGGGTTTGGGCCGCCCGGTGCTGCCGGAGGTGTAGAGAACGTACGCCTCGCTGCCGGGATCCACCGGTAGGAGCGGCGCGCCGTCCCCGCCCACGCCGACCGCGTCGGCCGTGCGTACCAGGTCCTCGTACGCCAGCACCTGCCGCGCGCCGGCGATCCGCCGGGCGGCCGGCGCGTGGGCCGCGAGGGCGACCAGCGCCCGTATGCCCGCGTCGTCGGCCATGTGACCGAGCCGGGTTTCCGGGTAGGCGGCGTCCAGCGGTACGTAGGACATGCCTGCCCGCAGCACCCCGAGGAGCGCGGCGATCATCTCGGCGCCGTGCGAGAAGAGCAGGCCGATCCGGTCGCCGGGCCGCAGGCCCGCCGCTGTCAGCGCGGCGGCGACCCCGGCCGAGCGCCGCGCGGTCTCCCGGTAGGTCCAACGGACCTCGGGAGTGACCACGGCCTCGCGTCCGGGGTGGGCGGCGGCCTGCTCCAGGAAGCGGCGCACCAGTGTCCCCGCGCTGTGCGCGGTGGGGAACGGCCGGTGTCCCGTGGGTACTTCGGACACCGTAGGCACCACCGACCGGAAACCGACCGCCGTCGTGTCAGGGTCCGTCACGAGGTGGGGCTCCCCTCGGGCTGGCCGTAGGCGAAGAGGACGGCGGGGTGCGCGGGCCGCTCCCGCAGCTGCGCGTACGCCTGCGCCGCCCGCTCCAGCGGAAAGCGCGGCAGCCCCATCGCGGAAGGCCGGACGGCACCGGAGTCGATCAGGTCGAGGGCTCGCTGGAGGTTCTCGGTGACCGTGCTCTCACCGTCCGGCGCCGTGACGTCGCGTAGTCCGCGCGCGTACGAGGCGTCCCGGTATCCGGCGCCGCAGCGGGCCGCGTACCGGATGTCGAGGTTGCCCAGATCCACACTGAAGTCGATGTGCGCGGCGAACCGGCCCACGCCGACCAGTCGTGGCCTGCCCGGTGCCCGGCCCGCCCAGCGGGCCGCCGCTGCGATGGTGTCGCCCGCGTCCCCCGTACCGCACAGGAACACGCACCGTCCGCCGCGTGCGCCCACCGGCCGCTCCTCCTCGAAGGTCTCCTCCAGGAAGTTCGCGCCGTCGGCCGTGGCCAGCCCGAGTGCCGCCGCCGTACGCAGCCGTTCGGGGCGCACGTCCACCAGTGTGACCGGCACACCGTGGGCAGCGGCGGTCTGCGCGACCAGCTGCCCGACCATGCCCGCGCCGATGACGGCCACCTCGTCGGTGGGCTCCAGCGTCGCCCGGTCCACCGCGTGCACGGCCGTCGCCGCCAGGCCCGCCACCACCGCGTCCGCCAGGTCCAGGGCATCGGGGACACGGCGGCAGAGCCGGAAGGGGACGGTCACCGCGTCGCTGTGCACGGCCTCGCCCCAGCCCATGGCGATCACCCGGTCGCCGGGCGCGTATCCGGGAACGTGCGGGCCGACCGCGTCCACCACTCCGGCCGAGCAGTAGCCGAGGGGAAAACGTTCCCCGGTCCGCGCGCTGCGGTCCAGATAGTGCAGTTCGGTGCCGGGGCTGACCAGGCTCCACGCGGCACGCAGCCGCACCTCGCCGCGTCCCGGCGGCTCACGCCGTACTTCCTCCACGATCGGCTCGGCGGCGCCGTTCGCGACCAACTGCCGTACCGGTAAGCCCTTTTCGGACCCTTCCCCGGCCGGCCGCGATTCCGTGCGCGCCGCCGGAGCACTGTGCACCGCCGTCATTTGCCGCCCTCCTCTTCCGGAGCCGCGATCCACCGCTCGTCCGGTATGATCTCCAGCTCTTCCCGATAGCCCGGTATCGGTCCCAGCGGCACCGGACCGCCGGACCGCTCGTAGGACGCCCGCCGGTTGCGTTTGCGCTCGAGGCCGAGGTTGAGGCCGGTCAGGTCCACCGGCGTATGGCTGAGCAGTTTTCGGTCCACCCCCGCGGCGACCGCCTCCGCGCCGGCCCGGGTACGGATGAACACCCTGCCGCACTTGGTCTGTTCGGAGCCGGACACACTGGCGGCGAAGATGTTCGGATCGCCGTCGCTGACACTGACGTCGGCCAGCCCGGACATCCAGTCACCGCAGGACAGACAGCGGTGTGTCTTGTTTCCCGCGAAGTCCCGCACCGCGCGCCAGAACTCCACCCGGTGATCCGCGCCGTCGTCCGTGCGGATGGCGATCTCGCCGGGATAGTCGCCCTCGCGGTAACGCAGCCGCACCACGGAGTCCAGCGGGACCCGTGCCCGTTCGCGGATCACGGCGGCGGTGCCCTCGGGGCGCGTACTGGACGAGCAGGCGGGTTCGATCAGGAGCACCACATGGTCGCGCGCCCAGCGGCCCGCCTCGGTGTCCATCGCCTGGAGCTTGCGCATGGCCTGGATGTGGCAGGCCACGCCGGTCATGGCGACCAGGGCGTCCGGCTCGTCGAGCATGAGCTGCCGCAGTTCCCCCAGATAGGGGGCGAGTTGGTAGGTGGACTGGGCGGTTTCCGCGAGTTCGTCGGGGTGGCGCACCAGTACGGGGGCGGCCCGCCAGGGCTCCTCCTCGTCCCGCCCCATCGAGAGCACCGCCGTCACCCCCAACTCCCGCAGGGCGACCTGGAGCAGGGCGGTGAGGCTGCCGCCGCTCGCGGACGCCTCGTAGACCGCGGGGTCCAGCGCGTGCCCGGCGACCACCTCGGAGAAGACCCCGGTCCAGCGTTCCTGCGGGGTCCGGGTGCGGCCGAACAGCCGTTCCTCGGCGGCCGGGGTGCCCGGGTCGGATCCCGGGCACACGTCGAGGCAGTCGGTGCACTCCCCGCAGTCGGAGGCGGTCCAGGACTCGGCGGTGAGCACGGGCTGAAGCCCGTCGAATCCGATCACCCCGGCCGGGCAGGCCAGTTGGCAGGCTCCGCACACGGCGCACAGCCCTGGTGCCAGTACGTCCTTCTCCAGCTGGAGGAAGGTCATATTCGGCCACCCCCGTGCGCCGCGTCTCCCGCCGGCGCGGACTCGGCCCCTGCCACCGCCGCCGTGATCGCCTCCATCATCCAGCGGTAGTCGCTCTCCGCCAGCAGCGCGGGCGGCACGATCTTGACGGTGGCGCCCTCCGGGCCGCCACCGAACAGCAGCAGCCGCCCCCGTAGCGCGCCACCGGTCACCGCCTTCGCCAGTGCCGGGTCGAAGCTCCCCTCGCGTACGCAGTCGAAGGCGCCCAGCGCCCCGGCCGTACGGACGGAGCGCATCCACGGGTGGCGGGCGGCCAGCACCAGCAGATCGGTACGCAACCGCTCGCCCAGCGCCCGTGCGCGGCCCGCCAGGTCCTGCCGCACGACGATCTCCGCGACGGCCGCGGCCGCCGCGCAGGCGACGGGGTGGCCGGAGAACGTCGAGGTCTGCACGCTCGGCGGCAGCGCGTCGAGCACCGCGCGCTCCCCCACCACCGCGGCGACCGGGAAGCCGTTGCCCAGCGTCTTGCCGAGCAGTGTCAGGTCCGGCCTCTCGGTCATCAGCTCGGCGGTGAACAGCCGCCCGGCCCTGCCCAGTCCCGTGTAGATCTCGTCCAGCACCAGCAGCGCGCCCCTGGAATGCGCCTGCCGGGCGATCTCGTCCAGGATCACCGGCGGTACGGCCAGCACGCCCTCGGTCACCTGGACCGGTTCGACGACCACGGCGGCGGTGCCGCCGCGCAGATCGGCGGCGTCCAGCGCGGCGAACAGCCCGGCCGCGAAGTGTTCGGCCGCACCGGCCACGTCCTCGGCCCGGGGGTCGGGCAGTTCCGCGGTGACGACATGGTCCGGTCGCGGTCCGCCGTAGGTCTTGAACTCCGCCCGCCAGGTCAGCGCGAGCGCCCCCGCGGTCTTGCCGTGGTAGCCGTGGCGGAAGGCCAGCACGGCCTGGTGGCCGGTGGCGGCCCGCGCGATCTTCAGCGCGGACTCCACCGCCTCGGCACCGGTCGCGGTGGGCAGCACCGCCGGCTCCGCGTACGGGGACAGTGCGCCGATCCGCTCGATCATGCGCCTGCGGGCATCCGAACCCAGCTTGCAGCCGGTGTGGGTGAGGCGGTTCAACTGGGCCACCGCCGCGGCCGTGACGTCCGGGTGCTGATGGCCCAGGGTCGCCGCCCCGCTGCCGGCCGTACCGTCGAACCAGGCGGTGCCGTCCTCGGTGTACAGCCAGGGGCCACTGCCGGTGCTGAACTCCGGCCCGAGGGTGCTGCCGGTGGACCGTGCCTCCACCGCGCCGCGTCGTCCGCTCTCCTTGCTCCGCGCATCGCTTCGTACATCGCCCACCGCGCCGCTCACTCCCTCGGTCATCGCTTCGGTCATCGCCGGCTGTCCTCCGCGATCCGGGCGCCGATGGCGCGTTGTACGTCGGCGAAGTCGGGGAACGACGTGCGGTGGCAGGCTCCGCCGAGCACCGTCGTGCGTCCGGGAAGACGCGTCCCGAGTGTCGCGGCGGCCATGGCGATGCGGTGGTCCTCGAAGCCCGGTACGGTCCCGGCGCGCAGCGCCGCGCCTCCGGACACCGTCAGCCCGTCCGCCGCGACCTCCACCCGGGCGCCGAAGGCGCCGACCATGCGCGCCGTCGTCGTCAACCGGTCCGTCTCCTTGAAGCGCAGCTCCTCGGCGCAGCCGATCCACGACGTGCCCGGCAGGAGAGCGGCGACCACAGCGAGCAGCGGTACCTCGTCGATCAGCGAGTGCAGGACGGCGGGGTCGTCGACCCGTACCGGATCCAGGCCGTCCAGCCCGCCCCTGGCCACCACCGTCCCGATCGGCTCGCCGCCGCTGGTGGACCGCTCGTCCTCGTAACCGACATCCGCGCCGGCCCGACGCAGCACCTCGAAGAATCCCAGCCGGGTCGGGTTGAGGCAGACACCCGGCACCCGTAACGCCCCGCCGTCGCCCCACATCAGATGGGCCGCGACGGGATAGGCGGCGAGTGAGGGGTCGGCGGGGACGTCGATGAGGGGCGGGACCCGGTACGGCCCGCCGTTCCAGACGATCCGGTGTTCGGTGTGGCTCAGCCCCGCACCGAACGCGGCGAGCATCCGTTCGGTGTGGTCGCGCGAGCGGACGGGATGGGCCACGGTCGCCGGCAGCCCCGCCGCGGCCACGGCGAGCAGCACCGCGGACCGTGCCTGTGCGCTGCCCACCGACAGCCGCACCGCTCCGGGTCTGCACACCGGTTTCCTCACCAGTACCGGTAAGCGTCCCGGGTCGCCCAAGTAGTCTATTTCGGCCCCGAGTTCGGCCAGTGGGTCGACGATCCACTCCATCGGCCGGTGTCGCAGCACCTCGTCCCCGTCCACCACGGCCCGGGTTCCGGTCCCGGCCAGCACCCCGATCAGCAGCCGCGCCGCGGCGCTGGAGCCGCCGGTCTCGAGATACGGCGCGTTGTGGGGCCAGGTGTCGATGTCAGGATGTTCACGGACCGGCTGCGGCACCGGCCGGGCACCGCGCCGCACGGTGAGTGTGTCGCACTCGACGTCCACCCGTAACCCCAGGGCGCGCATGGCGGGGAGTAACGCCCGTACCGCGCCGCCCACGTTGGCGTTGCGCACCGTGAGGACGGCGGGGGCGCCGGGCAGCAGGGCGGCCAGCAGTGCCCGATGACTCACCGACTTGTCGCCGGGTACGGCGACGGTCAGTGGCCCGTGGTCGCGTAACTCCCGGCCACCGTCCACCACGAGATGTGGTGCCTTCGTGGCCGGCCTGTCGAATTCCCGGACGGCCTCGTCGCCGGTTCCGTGGCCGACTTCTTGAACGTCCTTCCGGGCCTCAAGCACACCGTGCTCCCATCCCTGGATCCCCCGAGATCTGTGAGCGAACGCGGTCCCGGCATTGGGCCGGCCGCATCGTTCCCCGCTACGTCTTGCGTAAAGGCGGGCGTGAACAACACACCGAAACCGCCACCGGGAAAGAAGGAGGAGGAAATCCCCGGTCAGAGGTTTTCCTGACGCGTGCGACCAAGATGAAAACGGGTAACAACGCGTCCTTCCCCAGTAGTTCGGCGAATCCGAGGGGGCCTCCCCCGGCGCGCTCGACTCAACCACTCCCGTGGAGCGGATGTCAACGGACGGTGGACGCCTCACGACAGTCGGTAGCACCTGGCAGTCACCGAAAGAACCACCCGTTCCCCTGGGCAAGTAACCACAATCACCCCAGATCGCAAAAGATTCCAAGGCGCTCCGACCATGCGCGGGTCGTGCGCCGAGGCCAGGCCGTAGCCGCTGGCAGGGATCCGGCGACGCGCTCCCGAACAACGGGGGTTACCGCGAGTTTCCCCCGTGTTCGCGCGGACTCGGCCTTCTCCGTGACGCCATCGCCCGGGGGCCGGGTCGGTGTTCGGTCCTGATTCATGACACCGCCCGGCCGCCGTCCATCCGCCATTCACCGAAGCGTCGATGGTAAAGAATGGGGAAAGAGCCTTTCGCGCGCCCCAGTTGCTCGGCAATTCGTGACATGCGTGGGAATTTCCGTACCGAGCCCCGTACCGGACCCTGGTGCGCCGGAAAAATACTTGGTTTCCTGTGGGCGTTTCGGCAACGGGGCGAGGTGGCGCCCGCCGCGATGGCGGCTTAAGTCGCTGCGGCGTTCCGGGCCCGGCGAAGTCCGGCCGGACAGGGCCCGGCCGGATCCCGCGGGGCGGCGTGCTCAGCAGGTCAGCTGGTCAGCTGGTCAGCAGGAAGGTCGCATCCTCTTTGTCCGTGGTGGAGGAGCCGGTGGAGACCGGGTCGATCCGCAGCAAATAGTCGCTGTGCCGCAGACAGCGGGTCGGGTAGTTGTACGAGCGGTAGGAGACCGCCGCCGAATCGGCCAGCCCGGCCTCCGGGACGAAGGTGGCGTCGGCGGCGAACTGTGCGGTGCCGGTGTTCTGCGCCAGACCCACCGCGAAATCACTGTGCCGCAGGTACTGGCCGGGGTAGTTCACCGACTCGAAGGAGACACCGCTGCCGGCCAGACCGGTGACGATCTTCCACTGCATGTCCGGGTACGGGTCGAAGGGGACGCTGTCGATGCGGGCCACGTAGTCACTGTGCCGGACGAAGCGGCCGGGGTAGTTGTAGGACTTCAGCCGGCTCCATGTCGGCACGCCCCAGCGGGCCTTGAGGGCATTGAGCTCCGTGGTGGTGATCGCAGTGATCCCGGCGTGCTTGGAGTTCAGCGGCTGGGTGTAGGAACGCTGGTCCACCGGGGTCCAGTTGCCGCCTGCGAGGTCGTTCGTCCGCCAGGCGTAGAAGACGCCGTTGGGGGTGTAGGTGTCACCCCAGAGGTACCAGGTCTCCGAGGTGAGCGACTTGACCAGGATGGGAGCCTCGGTGCCGCCGTGGGCGATGGGCCCGGTGTAGGTGCCGGAGTCGAAGGCGCCCGGGGCCAGGGAGGCGGATCTGGCTCCGTACAGTTCGTTTCCGCGCTTGTAGTAGAGGTAGTTCATGCCGCCGACGCCGGTCACCACGTCGGCGTCGATGATCCCGAAGCCCGGGTCGAAGTACGTCTGCGGTTCGCCGACCGTGAGGAAGTCGGTCGTGTAATTGACCATGATCACATCGCGAGTGCCGTTGTGGGCCGAGTAGATGATGGCGTACTGGCCGCGGCCCGCGTCCCAGAACGCCTCGGGCGCCCAGGCGTGTGTGGCGGCGTACGAGTGCAGCTTGATCCGCCGGTAGTTGGTGAAGGATCGCAGGTCGGTGGAGTTCCACAGGTGGATGTACTGGTTGGTCTCGCCCCAGTTCTGGCCGTTGAGGTCGGTGGCGAGGATGACGAAGGTCCCGTCCTGCTTGCGCTGGATGAACGGGTCGCGAAGGCCCTTGGTGCCGGCGGTGGGTGTGGCGACGGGAGCGTTCTGGTTCAGCGCGCTCCACTGGAGGCCGTCCGTGCTCACGGCCAGATGCAGGGCGTAGCTGTTGCCCAGGCCCTGAGGGGACTCGGCGAAGTACGCCATGGCGTATCCGCCATACGCGGCGGCGGCCCTGGACGACGCGGCCGCGGCGGCGCCGGAGGCGGAGGGCAGGGCGGCGCCGAGCACGGCGCCACCGGCTGCGGTGAGGATCTGTCTGCGGCGGGGATGCGACATGGGGATGTCCTCTCGGCTCGCATGGCCGTGACGCGCACCGGTGCGTCGGCGCGTCCCGTCACCGACAACTCCCGTTCGAAATCCCGGCCATGGTTCGTCACTTCGAGCACACCGTAGGTATGCGGCATGTCCCCGTCAATCGCCCGGGTCGGTCCGGCCGTTTCGGCCGGCGAAGGGAGGGGTAGCAGGTGTACCGACGTGCGACGAGGGCCTGTTGGCCACCTGGGTCGGCCACTCGCCCGAGAATCCCGGCTTCTTCCAGACCGAGGACGGCGGACAGACCATGAACGAGCAGGCCCCACGTGTGGAGTTGACCCCCGCGGCCGCCGATCTGATCCGGCGGCTGCGGGCGGACCACGGGCCGTTGATGTTCCACCAGTCGGGCGGATGCTGCGACGGCAGCGCTCCCATGTGTTATCCGCACGGCGAGTTCCGTACGGGCGACTCCGACGTGCTGCTGGAGTCCCTGGGGGTCGAGGGGGTCGCCGAGGCGGTGCCGTTCTGGATGTCGGTGAGCCAGTACGAGGTGTGGAGCCACACCCGGCTCATCGTCGATGTGGTGGCGGGGCGCGGCAGCGGCTTCTCGCTGGAGGCCCCCGAAGGGGTGCGCTTCCTGATCCGTTCACGGCTGGTCGGGACGTAGCGTGGCAGGGCACCGACCCGGCTCATGGGTTCAGGCTGCTGACCACCCCGGCCGTGGTGGAGATGCCGTTCGCGATGGTCGGGGCCATGCTCGTGCTCGCGAGAAGGAAGCCGAGCAGTACGCAGACCGCCGCGTGCGAGAACTTCAGTCCGCCCGTGCGCAGAAAGATCACTGCGAGGACCACGAGAAGCAGCACCACTGAGATCGAAATGGCCATGGCCAACCTCCTCCGCCGCCGCACCGGAATCGCGGCATTCGGCCGCCAGTGTGGCGGAGGAGGAGGCCCGTACGGCTGACTGGCACGTCCGCCGTACGGGTGGTTGTCGTCGGACGACGCTTCAGGCGTGCCGCTCGCGCAGGAACTGTTCGAGGCCCGCGAGGTCGTCCGTGTTGACGTGGTCGACACCGGCGTCGAGCAGTTCTGCCCAGACCGCCTCCCGCGCGGGGCCCGCCAGATCGGGGGTTCCCCAGAAACGCACGCGCTGCCCGCGTCCGTGCGCGGTGTCGGTGATGCGGCGCAACTCGGCACGTTCGTCGGCCGGGAACTCGCCCACGCCCAGCCAGCCGAAGGCCTCCGTCCAGTTGGCGCTGATGAGCGGGACGAAGGACGCCGGGGCCGTGGTCCCCAGGTCGTCGAGCCGCCCGTCGTAGAAGGCGTACCGCAGCCGCTGCGCCTCCATCGGGACCCGGGCCGCGCGGTCTCCGGAGATGACAGGGGTGACGGCGCCGAGACGTACGGAGCCGTCCACGCAGCTGCTCAGCATCGAGCGGTGGACGGCCAGTTGGCGGTGGAGTTCGGCGTAGGCGGCGGCGCCGTCCGTCTTGATGTCGATGAGCAGCTGTACGGGCCGGCGGTAACCGGGGTGTACGAAGCCGTGGTTGGCCCGTACGAGGGAGCGCAGCGGGTCGAGGTAGAGGCCGCGGAGCGTGCGGGCCGGGTCGAGGTCGGCGGCCTCGTGCGCGACCAGCAAGTCGCCGTCCACCAGGAAGACATCGGCCTCCACGCTGGTGAATCCGTGGGACAGGGCGTCGAGGAGGGGGCGGGGGTGCAGGTAGTCGTTGTGGGCGTGGGCCTGGCGCAGCGGGCGGGCGCCGCGGCTGTGCGGCGTCCGCGACACGGCCTGGGCGTACGCGGGCGCCGCGACGGCTCCGGCGAGCGCGGCGGCGAGTGTGCTGACGGCTCGGCGGCGGGTGGTGAGGGCCATGATGCCTCCGGGGGACAGAGTGGGGCGCGGTGGGGCGCGGTCCACGTGAGTATCCGCCGTGTACCGGTACAACCGGGACTGTCCCGCACAGAGTTCGCCGACGCGCCATCCGCGATTCAGACAGTCCCGGCACCGGCACTCAAGCCGTGTTCACGGGAGCCCCGGCCGCCCGTGACGACCGGCCCGCCCGCCGCGTGACCGTCGGGCCCGTTACCGGGGTCCCGGCAGACCGGCCAGCGCCGCCACCGCCTCCTTGTGCCGGCCCGTCGAACCCAGCGCGATCTCATCGGACTTGGCTCGCTTGAGGTAGAGATGCGCGGGGTGCTCCCAGGTCATCCCGATCCCGCCGTGCAGCTGGACGCACTCCTCGGCCGCGTGGACGGCGACCCGCCCGCAGAAGGCCTGGGCGAGGGCCACCGCGAGCGGGGCGTCGGGGCTGCCGCCGGCCAGCGCGTCGGCCGCGTTGCGGGCGGCGGCGCGGGCCGAGACAACCTCCAGCCACAGCTGCGCCATCCGGTGTTTGAGCGCCTGAAACGAACCGATGGGCCGGTTGAACTGATGCCGGTCGCGGATGTGCCGGACGGTCTCCTCCAGGCACCACTCGGCGATGCCGAGCTGTTCGGAGGCGAGCAGTCCGGCCCCGGTCAGCAGCCCCCGGCGTACGGCCGCCTCCGCCGCGGGCGCCCCGGCGATCCGGAGCCCGGCCTCGTCGTCGACGGTGACCGTGGCGAGGGGGCGGGTCAGGTCGAGCGGGGTCAGCGGTTCGACGGTGACGCCGGGCGACGCCGTCTCGACCGCGTACAGCCCGTCCTCCTTCAGGACGAGCAGGACATCGGCGCGTACGGCGTCGGCGACGCCGGTGATCGTGACCGCACCGCCGTCGCCCGGCCCGGTGGGCAGCGGCGCGTCCGGGGCGGTGGAGAACGGCAGCGCGAGCACCGCGACCCGGTGGCCGCCTGCCAGCGCGGTCAGCAGCCCCGCGACATCCGTGTTCTCCGTGCTCTCGCCGTCGCAGGCGAGGAGCGTCGCGGTGGCCGTCACGGAACTGGTGAGGTAGGGGGCCGCGGTGACGCCGCGGCCCAGTTCCTCCAGTACGACAGCGGCCTCGCGCGGGCCCGCGCCCTGGCCGCCGAGCTTCTCCGGGACGAGCAGCCCCGCCGCGCCGATCCCGGCGGCGAGCGAGGTCCACAGTCCGGGGTCGTACGGATCGCCGGACTCGGCGCGCCGGAGCGCCGCCGGCACATCACTCCGGTCGGTGAGCAACGACCGTACGGCTGCCCACAGTTCGGTCTCCGCCTCCGAATAGAGCAGATCGGGTGAGGCGTCGGGCTGCGTGGTCATCGGGACAGGTCCTTCCAGGCGACGTCCTTGTCGTTGCGCGGCTCGGACGGCAGACCGAGGACGCGTTCGGCGACGATGTTCAGCAGTACCTCGCTCGTACCGCCCTCGATGGAGTTGCCCTTCGACCGCAGATAGCGGTAACCGGCGTCCCGCCCGGTGAAGTCGACCAGCTCGGGCCGGCGCATGGTCCAGTCGGAGTACAACAGGCCTTCCTCACCGAGGAGTTCGACCTCCAGGCCGCTGATCTCCTGGTTGAGGCGGGCGAAGGCGAGCTTCATCCCGCTGCCCTCCGGGCCCGGCTGTCCGGCGACGAGCTGCTGGCGCAGCCGCTCCCCGGTCAGCCGGGCGACCTCGGCCTCCACCCAGAGCGTGACGAGCCGTTGGTGCAGATCGTGGGTGCGCAGCTCGGGCCGTTCACGCCAGGTGCGGGCGATCGGGCCGATCATGCCGCCTTCGCGCGGGATCCGGGCGCCGCCGATGGACACCCGCTCGTTCATCAGGGTGGTCCGGGCGACCTTCCAGCCCTCGCCGACCTCGCCGAGGCGGTGCGCGTCGGGGATGCGTACGTCCGTGAGGAAGACCTCGTTGAACTCGGCCTCACCGGTGATCTGGCGCAGCGGCCGTACCTCGACACCCGGAGCGGTCATATCGCACAGGAAGTAGCTGATGCCCTCGTGTTTGGGCAGGTCCGGGTCGGTGCGGGCGATGAGGATGGCCCAGCGCGCGAGGTGGGCGCTGGATGTCCACACCTTCTGCCCGTTGACGATCCAGTCGCCGGAACCGTCCTCGCGCACCGCGCGGGTGGCGAGCGCGGCGAGGTCCGAGCCCGCGCCGGGCTCGCTGAACAGCTGGCACCACACCTCCTCGCCGACCCACAGGGGGCGCAGGAAGCGCTCTTTCTGTTCCTGGGTTCCGTAGCGCAGGATGGTCGGCGCGGCCATGCCGAGGCCGATGCCGATCCGGCGGGGGTCGTTGTCGGGCGCGCCCGCTGCGGACAGTTCGGCGTCCACGACGGCCTGGAGCGAGCGCGGCGCGTCGAGTCCGCCGAGCCCCGACGGGTAGTGCACCCAGGCGAGTCCGGCGTCGAAGCGGGCCTGGAGGAATGCGGTGCGGTCGGTCTCGGCCGGCGGGTGGCCGGCCAGCAACTTCCTGGTCAGCGAGCGGAGTTCGGCGGCGTCGGTCATCCGGCGTCCCCCTGCGGGAGGACGACGACCCGTCCGGTGGTGGTGCCGTCGGCGACCCGCTGGACGGCGTCCGCGGCGCCCTTCATCGGCACCCGCTCGCTGATGAGCGGCTTGACGGCGCCCCGGGCCGCGAGTTCGGTCAGCTCCTCGTGGCAACGCAGCACCGCCGCCGGGTCCTTGGTGTTGTAGAGACCCCAGTGCAGGCCCATGATCGTGTAGTTCTTCACCAGCGCGTGGTTGAGGGCCGGGCTGGGGATCGTGCCGCTCGCGAAACCCACGATCACGATGCGGCCCTCGAAGGCCACGCACTTCGCCGACTTCGTGTAGGCGTCGCCGCCCACCGGGTCGTACACGACATCCGTGCCCCGGCCGCCGGTGGCTTCCTTCACCGCGGCGACGATGTCGTCCGTACGCCGGTCGATCACGATGTCACAGCCCAGTTCCCGGGCGACGCGAGCCTTGTTCTGACCTCCGACGACACCGATGACGGTGGCCCCGGTCGCCTTGCCGAGCTGTACGGCGGCGCTGCCGACACCACCCGCCGCCGCGTGGACCAACAGGGTCTCTCCCGGCTTCAGGCGCGCCCGCCGGTGCAGGCCGAACCAGCCTGTCTGGTACCCGATGTGGAGGGCGGCCGCCTCGGCGTCGTCCAGCGCCTCGGGCGCGGGCAGGAGCGCCGCCTCGTCGGCGACGGCGTACTGGGAGAGGCCGCCGTACGGCAGCGCGGGGGTGGCGATGACCCGGCGCCCGTCCGCCGTCTCCCCGCAGATCTCCACGCCCGGGGTGAAGGGCAGCGGCGGGCGCACCTGGTACTGGCCCCGGCAGAGCAGGGCGTCCGGGAAGTTGATGTTCGCGGCGCGGACCAGGAGTGAGACCTGTCCCTCGCCGGGCACGGGGCGCTCCACTTCTTCGAGCCGCATCACCTCGCCCGGTTCGCCGTTCCGGTGCACTCGCCATGCCTGCATTTCGGGGCCTCCACACACGATGGGCAGTACCGCTCGTCGGATACTAAGCGGTCGCTTGCCCGGGTGGGAACAGCCCACTCACGCGGTCTTGATGGATTGACACGGCATCGGCCCGGGGGCAGAGCCGGACCGACGGCCCTCGGTCCGGCAGATAGCTTCCGGTCGCTTCCGACGGATCAGTTCCGGCGGGCTCCCCGCCCGATCGACGTGTTCGCGTCCGACGGCCCGACCGCGTTCTCTCCGTCCGGGAAGACCGGAACGGGCCTGATCCGGCGCAGATACGCCTCCGCCTGCCAGATCGCCTCACGCGCGGTGCGCCGCCCCATCAGCACGCAGAGGGTGTACGCCACGTCCTCGAACCGTCCGCGTGTGGTCTCGTCGAGGGGATCGGCGAGCACCAGCCGCTCCCAGGCGCGGTAGCGGCCGAGCAGGTCGGCGACCAGATGTCTGTCCGGCAGCAGCATGTGCACCACCTCCCGCGTCGGAGTCCCGCCGGCTCACCCAGGGGTCCGTACGCCTGGATCGCGAGGTCGGTGCCGGGGCGCGCCCCGGCACCCCGCGCAGCACGGAACCGGTCCCCGGCGTCCATTGTCCCCCGGCGCTCCCGCATCCGCTCGGCGAGGCACGGTGGCCGAGGGGGCCCGGCGCGCGGGGACCGTTCAGCGGGCGAAGAGTTCGAAGGTCACGGCGGGCCTGCCGCCGAACCGCTCCGCCTCGGCCTGCGCGGTGCCGGTGAGGAACGTTCGGCAGTAGGTCTCCGGATCCTCGTCCGTCAGTGCCTCGATATAGCTGCGGTGCTTCAGGAGTGAGCGTACGGAGCGCTCCAGGCCGGCCGTCGCGTCGACGGCGTGCGTGGCGTGCGCGGATCCCGCGACGGCCACCCAGCGGACGTCGTCCCAGGGTTCGAAGCCCTGCTCGGTCAGCTCGGGGAAGATCCACCGGTTTCCCGCGTCACCGGCCGCGTCCAGCGTGGCCCGCCCCACGGCCCGGTGATCGGGGGTGTTCCAGGCGACGCCGCCCCAGGTGTCACGGTGGTTGAGCGTGATGACCAGTTCGGGCCGGTGGCGGCGGATCGCCGCCGCGATGTCCCGGCGCAGCCCGGTCCCGTACTCGATCGTGCCGTCCCGGTGACCGAGGAACTCGACCGTGCTGACGCCGACCACCGCGGCGCTCGCCCGCTGTTCACGCTCACGCACCGGACCGCAGTCGGCCGGGGCGATGGTGTCGATGCCGGCCTCCCCCCGGGTGGCGATGAGATAGCCGACCTCGCGGCCCTCGTCGGTCCAGGCCGCGACGGCGGCGGCGCAGCCGTACTCCAGGTCGTCGGGATGCGCGACAACGGCCAGGGCGCGCTGCCAGTCGGACGGCATCGGTTCCAGCTGCTCGGTCATGTCCGCAGCCTACGACGGGGCGGCGGGACGGCGCGACGGTTGCCGTACGGTCGTCAGTCCTCGTCCGCCGTACGCTCGTCAGTCCTCGTCCCGCGCGAGCGCGAGCAGCCGGTCCAGGACGCGCGGCCCGCCCGCCCGTACCCCGTCGTGCTCGAACTCGTCCGTCACCCAGGTGCGCAGCCCGCGGATCGCGCGCGCGGTGCGCAGCGAGTGTTCCGTGTCGACATACATGTCGTCGTGGTACACGGCGGCGGCGACCGGCACCTCGTTGGCGGCGAGCCGGGCGGTGTCGTACAGCGGGGGCCAGTCGGTGCGGCCGGCGAGCAGTTCGGCGGTCTCGCGCAGCGGGCGCAGCGCCGGGTCGGTGTCGAAGTGCCAGGGGTGGATGCTCTCGCCGGTGAAGTACAACGGCCCTTCCCCGGCAAGGGTCGTGGCCGCGTCGAACCGCGCGAACTCGCCGCGTACCCGCTCGGCGGCCCAGGCGGTGGGGCGCTCGCCCTGTGCGTAGATCGCCTCGTGAAGCACGGCGTACAACGGATGCCCGGCGTACGAGAGGGACGATGCCACGTTCTCCTGGAACGCGTCGGAGAGCGTCGGTCCGTCCGGCGTGGACACGAAGGCGTTCTCCAGCAGGTAGTGGAGCTGATGGCTGCCGTCGCCGCCGCCGAGCAGGATGCCGAGGGACTGGAAGGCCTCGGGCGTGAGGACGTGTCCGGAGGGGAGGACGGGCCGGTGCTCGGCCAGATGCCCGGCGATCCGGCGGGCCCGGCCGATGTCCTGCGGATAACGGTGGTAGTGGGCCTCGACCTTGCGTGCGATGCGCGGATACGCGGCGCGGTAGACCTCGTCCGCCGTGGCGTCCAGGGAGGGCAGACCGCCGGTGATCAGTACGGTCTGAAGCCCCTCGGGCGCGGCGGCGAGATAGTGGGTGGCGCAGAACCCGCCGAAGCTCTGGCCGAGTACGGTCCAGGGGGCGCCGCCGGTCAGTCGCGGCCGGATGCTCTCGCAGTCGCGCACGATCGAATCGGCGCGGAAGTGCGCCAGATAGTCGGCCTGTTGGCGCGGTCCGCCGCGCAGCGGCAGGGTCTGCCGGTTGGCCGGGGTGGAGAGTCCGGTGCCGCGCTGGTCGAGGAAGAGCACCCGGAATTCCTGGAGCGCCCGGCCCAGCCAGGCCTGCCGGCCGGTGAACCGGCGCGCGCCGAAGCCGGGACCGCCCTCCAGATACACCAGCCACGGCAGGTCCGCGTCCGCCTTGCCACTGGCGACGGCCTCGCGTGCGTACAGCTCGATCCGCTCCCCCGACGGATCGCCGTGGTCCAGCGGGACCTCGAAGCGGTGATCGGTGAGGACGACGCCGGGCTGGCGATAGCTGGTCAAGGGTGCTCCTGTTCTCCTTCGTGCCCTTCGGGGCGGTGACGCGGGGACAGTTCAGCACACGGGCCCGCGACCGGCGGAACCCACCCGCTCGGCACGAAGGGATACGGATCGGGCACAGGGCGCGTTCAGCCCGTACCGCTCCCGACCGCCCGGAGCGGGGAGTGGCGCGGTCCCGGAGGCGCCGGGCTCGTTCGACGCGTACACGACTCGGACGGTCCCGGCCCGTGTGCGCCGGGAGCGGCACCCTCCTAGCGTGAGGCCATGATCCGGTTCGAGCAGGTCAGCAAGGTCTACCCGGACGGTACGGTCGCCGTGGACGACCTGTCCTTCGAGGTGGGTGAAGGCGAACTGGTGACGCTCGTGGGGCCCTCCGGCTGTGGCAAGACGACCACCATGATGATGGTGAACCGGCTGATCGAGCCCACGTCGGGCCGTATCTTCGTCGAGGGCCGGGACATCTCCGGCGTGGACCCGGTCGCGCTGCGCCGCCGTATCGGCTACGTCATCCAGCAGGTGGGGCTCTTCCCGCACCGCACGGTCCTCGACAACACCGCGACCGTGCCCGCGCTGGTCGGCTGGAAGCGGGCGAAGGCCCGCGCGCGGGCCGCCGAACTGCTGGAGCTGGTGGGGCTCGACCCCGCGACATACGGTCCGCGCTATCCGGCGCAGCTGTCGGGCGGGCAGCGGCAGCGGGTGGGAGTGGCGCGCGCACTGGCCGCCGATCCGCCGGTGCTGCTGATGGACGAGCCCTTCGGCGCGGTGGACCCGGTGGTGCGCGAGCGGTTGCAGAACGAGTTCCTCGAACTCCAGGCGACGGTGCGCAAAACGGTGCTGCTGGTGACTCACGACATCGAGGAGGCGGTACGGATGGGCGACCGTATCGCGGTGTACGGGGAGGGCCGCATCGAGCAGTACGACAGCCCGGCCGCCGTCCTCGGCGCTCCGGCCACCGACTACGTGGCCCAATTCGTCGGTGCGGACCGGGGGTTGAAGCGGCTGTCGGTCACCGCCGTCGAACCGGCCGACCTGGACGAGCCGCCGGTCGCCAGGACGCACGAGCCCGCGCGGGACGCGGCGGCGCGGATGCGCGCCGAGGGAGCCCGCTGGGCCGTGGTGCTGAACAGCGACGGCGAACTGCACGGCTGGGTCTCCGCCGACGCGCTGACGGGCGTCGGGGAGTGGAACGCGGTGGGCGATCTGGCGCGGCGGATGGAGGCCTGGGTACCGCTCGGCTCACCGCTGAAGCAGGCGTTCAGCGAGATGCTCCAGCAGGACGCGGGATGGGTGGCGGTGCTCGACGGGGCGCGCTTCCTGGGGGTCCTGACCCCGGCGAAACTCCACGAGGCGCTGCGCCGCTCGGTCGACGCGGACGCCCAGGGCATCGGGCGGGACGAGGTCGACTTCGACTCGGTGTCGGACGTGTGAGCGCGGGGAACCCGTGGGCGCGGGGGGACGCGTAGCCGCGTGGTCCGGCACACCGAGCCCCGCGTCTCAGCCCGACGACGGGATCAGCCCCTTCGACTCCAGGTAGCTCCGCGAGACGTCCTCCGGCAGTCGGCGCCAGCTGTCCACCCGCTGGTTCATCAGGGCCAGGTCCTCGGTCGTCAGCACGGTGTTCAGTCTGTCCAGCGCCCGGGTGACTCCCCTGCTCCCGGCGCGTGCGCGGTTGACGACGGGAACGAGGTAGTCCGCGTTCTGGAGGTGTCTGTCGTCCGCGAGCGGCACCAGACCGAACCGGCCGAGTGTCGCGTCGGTCGTCGTGGTCAGCACCATCTGGTCCAGTCCTCTCCGTACGGCCTGTTTGGCCGGGGTGGTGCCGACGCCCTTGGGGTCGACGCCGGTGATGTCGATGCCGTACGTCTTCTTCAACCCGGGCGCGCAGTAGGGGCGCCGTACACATTCGTCGCCCGCCGCGAGCCTCACCGGCAGCCCGGATCCGCCGAGGTCGCTCAGCGTTCTGAGGTGGTGCTTCCGGGCGTATCCGGCGGCGACGGCGAAGGCGTTCTGGTCGACCGCCCGGCCCGGATCGAGGACGGTGAGACCTCGCGCCGTCGCCAAGGAGCGCAGCGACTTCATGGTGGTGGCCAGATCCGGTGAGCCGACGGGCTTGGCGCCGGCTCCGTTGGTCTTGGCGTTCAGCCAGTCCGCGAAGGTCGCCGCGTATTCGGGTACGACATCGATCTGACCGCTCTCCAGGGCCGGTTCGTAGATCTCCCGGTTGGTGACGGCGAGGATCCTGGTGTGATACCCGGCCCGGCTCAGCAGGAGGGCGTACATCTGGGCGAGCAGGTCGCTCTCGGTGAAGCCGGCGGAGCCGATGGTCAGATGCCTGCTGTCGCCCGGTGTCGCGGTGACCTCGCCCCGGTTCTCCAGGGACGGCCCGCTGCTACAGGCGGTGGCCACGAGGAGCAGGGCGATGCTCGTGGCGACAGCCACGGCACGGCGGACGGAACGGGAAGGCCCGGCCGCACGGGCGGCGCGGCCGATGGGGAGCCGTCTCATCCGGCGCCGCCCCTCCCTCGCCGCGGGGCCAGCCGTCGCACCACCTCGAACACGCCCTCCACCAGCAGCGCGAACACGGCGACCAGCACCGCCCCCGCGACCACCTGCGCGGTGTCGGCGAGATTGAATCCGGCGGTGATGATCCGGCCGAGGCCGCCTCCGCCGACCAGCGCGGCGATCGTCGCGGTCGCGACGAGTTGGACAGCCGCGATGCGTACGCCGGTGAGGATCAGCGGCAGGGCGAGCGGCACTTCGATCCGCCGCAACAACTGACTGCCCGTCATCCCCATTCCCCGGGCGGCCTGTACGACATCGCTGTCCACGCCCCGCATACCGACATAGGCGTTGGTGAGCAGCGGCGGGATCGCGAACAGGACGAGCGCGACGATCGTCGGCCACTGCCCGTACGAGCCGAGCGGGGTGAGGAGCAGCAGGACGAGGACGGCGAAGGTGGGAACGGCCCGGCCGACGTTGGAGATATTGACGGCCAGGGCGCCGCCCTTGCCCAGGTGGCCGAGGACCAGGGCCATGGGCAGTGCGATCGCGCAGCTGATGACGAGGCACACGACGGTGAGGAAGAGATGCTGTCCGAGCCGGTTCCCGATCCCGTCGGGCCCCGGCCAGTGGGAGGCATCGGTGAGCCAGGACCAGGCGGCGGAGAGTGTGTTCATCCGTGTGCCTCCCTCGTCAGCCCACCGGCTCGCTCCTCGGTGCGGTCCTCTCCCGTGCTCTCTCTCGCGTCCTCGCCCGTCCGGTCTCTCGCGCCCTCACGCGTCCGGTCTCTCGTGTCGCTCCTCGTCCGGCCCTTCCCGCGCTCCCTCGTCCAGGGTGTGAGCAGCCGCTGGAGTCCGAGCAGCAGCAGATCGGCGATGACCGCGATGAGGACACAGAGGACGGAGGCGGTGAACACCTGCGCCTTGAAGAAGGTGTTCATCCCGGCGTAGATGAGATTGCCGAGGCCGCCGTAGCCGACGATCGCCCCGATGGTGACGAGGGAGACGGCGGAGACGGTCGCGATGCGCAGGCCCGCCATGGCGGCGGGCAGGGCGAGCGGCATCTCGACGGCGAGCAGCAGCCGGACCGGCCCGTATCCCATACCGCGTGCGGCCTGCCGGGTCTCCTCGGGCACCGCCCGCAGTCCGGCCAGGATGTTCCGTACGAGCAGGGTCAGCGAGTACAGGACGAGGCCGGCGACGACGAGCCCGGCGGAGAGTCCGTACACCGGCAGCAGAAGGGAGAACATCGCGAGCGACGGGACGGTGTAGAGGACGGTCGTGAACCCGAGCACCGGCCCCGACGCCCAGTTCCAGTGGCGGGCCGCCAGCGCGAGGGGAACGGCGATCACCAGGCCGAGCAGCACGGCGGCGAAGGTCAGCTGGAGGTGCTGGAGCACCGCGTCCATGAGGATCGCGCGGCGGCTGGAGAGGTAGGCGCCGCAGATCCACTCATTGCGCGCGAGGCAGTCGTCCGGAGGCGCGGTCACCCGTCCATTGCAGCCCTGCCCCGGGGCGGCCGCGCGTCGTGTTGGACCGTACGGCGGTCCCCCGGGGCCGCTCCGGGTCGCGCCCGCGCCTTACTGTCCTCCGGTCGGGTCAGCGGTGGTCACCGTGCGAGGGTGCCGCCCGCCGACAGGATCCTCAGCGCCCCGATCAGCGTACGCACACCGAATCCCGTCCCCCCGTGCGGAACCTCGTCGTAGGGGCCGTCGTCGTTGAAGGCGGCCGCCGCGATGTCCAGGTGCGCCCAGGGTGTCCCCGCTGCGACGAAGTCCCTGAGGAACAGGGCTGCTTGGACGGTGTCGCCGTAGCGGTTGGAGCAGTTCACGCGGTCGGCGACGGCCGAGCGGAGGTGCCTGCGCTCCTCGTTGAGCAGGGGCAGGCGGCAGAGCGACTCGCCCGCCAGGGCCGCGCCCTCCAGCACCGCGTCGGCGAGCCGGTCGTCGGTGGAGAACAGTGCCCCCGTCCGTGTGCCGAGCGCGTGGGCGGCGGCCGAGGTGAGGGTGGCCACGTCGACCACGATGTCGGCCCCGCGCGGCCCGGGGCGCGAGGCGTGGGCGAGGACGTCCGCCAGGACCACGCGCCCCTCGTTGTCGGTGTTGACGATCTCGGTGGTCGTACCGTCGACGTGCCGTACGACATCACCGATACGCAGGGCGTCGCCGTCCGGCATGTTCTCGGCCAGCGGCAGAAAGGCACGGACGCGTACCGGCAGGCCCAGCCGGGGCAGGGCGACGAGCGCCCCGACGACCGCGGCGGCGCCGCCCATGTCGGACTTCATCGACCGCATCTCCACGGACGGCTTGAGGGACAGCCCGCCGGAGTCGAACGTGATGCCCTTCCCGACGAGAGCGACGGTGAGGGCCGGGGACGCGGCCGACGGCGCGGCCGGAGGCACATACTCCACCTCCACGAACCGTGCAGGCTGCCGGGATCCCCGGCTCACGGCGGCGAGCCCGGCGAGGCCCAGTCGATCGAGGCGCGAACCCTCGTGGACCACGCAGTCGAGCCCGTGCTGTTCGGCAAGGCGCCGCACACGGTCGGCGAATTCCGGCGGTGTCAGTTCACCACCGGGACAGTTGACGAGATCGCGGGCCAGGCACGTCCCCTCGCAGGCGGCCAACGCCTCCGCGACGGCCTCGTGTTCGGCGGTGACCACGATGATCTCGGTCGGCGTCCCGGCGGGCCGGCTCGACCTGTACGCGTCGTAGCGGTACGAGGCGAGGGCGGCGCCCTCCGCCACCGCACGGGCACGGTCGGCCGCCGGAACAGCGCTGTCGTCGAGCAGGGCGAGGTCGAGGCGCAGCGTACGCGCGGGGCCCGCCGCGCGGACGGCGGCGGCCGCTGCCCTGCGGAATGTGGCCGTCGTGGCCGAACGGGCCTGTCCCAGACCGACGTTGAGCAGGACCGCGTGTCCGTCGGGAGAGGGCTCGGCGACGACCTGGCCGGGTCGGGCCACAAAGCCGCGCCGACGGCTGAAGGCGCTCGTCGGCATGCCGGAGTGCCAGGGTCGCGCGATGACGTCCGCCGGCCGGCGGACGTCATCGGCCGAGACGCGGACCACCCGTCAGACGCGCTCGTAGGTCGTGCACGTCTGGTCCCTGCGGAGCAGCCCCTCATCCACCAGGGCCCGGCGCAGGCTCACCCAGTCGTCGAACCACTCGCCGCACAACGCGTTGACCTTGGCCTCGGAATAGACCTCGCCGGGCTGGAACGAGTCCGCCACGACGAGCAGTACACGGGCGCGCACCGCCGAGTCCCCCGGAATGGCCTTCAGCCGGCCACGGCGGAAGTAGGCGCCCGCCCCGTCACCGCCACTTCGGCCGGTCACCCGCACTTCCGCCTGGATGGCCTTCTGGAATGCGTCCTCCACCAGCCGATAGGTATTCGATGCGCGGTCGAGAACGGCGATTCGGCCGTCCACCAGCTTCTGCAATGCGGCGGCCGCCGCCGGGGGACGGAGCTTCGCGAGTTCGGCGACCTCCGCCAGAGAAGTCGCGCCGAGCACGAGAGCCGCGTAGGCGGAGCGCCGGTCCGGTTGAGCGAGGGTGCCGACCAGGTCGCCACAGGAGGGCGGACGCTCCTCGGTATTGGTCGTGTCCACGTGGTCCACCTTCGGGATTGTCATGGGGGTCATCAGGTCGCCCGTAGGGTATCGGGAAGAATCGGACCGAACGCCGCGGTGAGCGGCCAATTTTCAGCCACGCCGCCGGGACAGCGGTGGCGCACCGAGGGTGAGGGGTACGGAAGTCCGAGCACGTTTCGGGGTGCCCTTCGCGGGCGGGGAACGGTAGGCGGACGGCTGGTGACGGACCGCGAGTGCGATGACTTTCGTTCCCTCGATGAATACCCACCGACGCAGCTGCCAGTTCCGCAGGGTTTCGCATGCGGATTCCCATCGCGGCCCGTCCCATCCCCGGGCTTGAAGGTCGCGGAATCTGGTGCCGCCGATGACCGCCCGGAACAGCTGTGCCTCGTCGCCGCGCAAAGTGGTCTCCTGGTGCGGAAGTCCGGGGCGCCGGTCGCTGAGGACCACACAGGCGAAACCCAGCCGATAGGTGAAGGCGGCCGAAGCGTGGCGGGTCCGCCAGATCCGCACCTGGGCCGCCAGACGGCGTCTGAGCCCTGCGTTGCGGCTGTCTTCGGTGAAATCACCCTCGAAGTGGTAGGCGATGTCCCAGAGATCCTCGGCCGATACGCCGGGGTAGACGAACCGGTAGCCGGGGAAGGGGCGCGTCAATTCGAGACCGTAGGTCCCGGGTGATTCCACATAGGGACTGAACCGGTCGAAGTGTACGGCCAGGATGTCGGTGTCCGGCGGTTCGAGATGACCGAGGGAGGGGACGGTGTCGATTTGCGTGAGGATCGACTCCGGCGTCTCCTGCGGGAATCCGGTGAGGATGTTCCAGACCGGCCGGACCCCGAACTCGGCGCAGCCGAGCAGGAATCGTACGTTCTGGTAGGCGGTGGCGCCTTTCTTCAGTACGCGCAGTCCTTCGGTGCTCAGGCTTTCGATGCCCGGCTGTACGGAGCGGACGCCGGCCCGGCGCATTCCTCTGATGTCGGCCCATTCCATGTTCGCCTTCACCTCGAAGAACAGGGAATGATCCGTACGCAACTCCTCGACCTGGGGCAGCGCGGTTTCCAGGTACTTGAGGTCGAGGATATTGTCGACGGCGAAGAAATCGAGGACACCGTAACGGTCCATGAGGTGGCTGAGTTCACCGGCCACCGAATCCGGATGCTTGCTGCGGTAGCCCAGCGTCGCCCCGTTCAGACCACAGAAGGTGCAATGGGCTTTCTCACCCCACCAGCAGCCTCGGGAGAACTCGACCGGCAGCGTGATGTCCCCTTCCAGCTTGTGCAGTCCGGCCGCCCGCAACTGCTCGAAGAATCCGTCGTAATTGGGCATCGGCACACTCAGGAGATCCTCGGCAGGGGCCTCGACCTGCTGTACGGAGCCTTGGTGCCGCCTCGCGATCAGCCGGCCCACCGATGCGACGGGCGCGCCCGCGGCCACCTGCCTCAGCAGCGCGACGAACGCCTCCTCCCCCGGTCCGTCCACGATGGCGTCCACCGCGGAGAAGTTGGCCAACAGCGCCCGTCCCATCGGGCCTTCGCAGTTGCTGCCGCCGAGCACGACCGTCCCCGCGAACCCCCCCGCGCGCAGCCGGTCGGCCACCGCGAGGGTCGGGCCGTTCTGGCTGAATGTCGTGGTGAACCCGATGACATCCGGCGCGGCTTCGAGCAGGGACGCCGTCGTCTCCTCCACATGCCGGTCGGCGACCTCACGCAATGCGTCGATCAGCGAGATCGTCGCCTCGGCCACGCCCTTGGAGCGCAACAGATCGAAATACGCGCCGCGTTCCGTGACATCGCCCCGGCGGAGCGAGTAGATCCAGTCCCCGACCGACAGGTGATAGAGCTTTTCGGAAACGAGTTCGTAGGCGTCCGCCCAATCCGCCTGGTTGAAGCCGAGCATCCGCTGAGCGAGGGCGTAGAAGTCGAGGTAGGCATAGTCCGAGACGACCTGCCAGCCCTCGGCCTCGGCGACGGAACGCAAGGTTCCCACCTGGATCGAGGGCCGTGCCACGTTGTTCCACGGCATGGACACGAGCGTCACTCGCCCGGCTTGCCCCACTCCCCCGGCTCCACTCATGCGCCCGGCTCCACTCATGGCGCGCTCACCAGACGAGCCTCAGGTCGTAGGCGTTGCGCAGGAACGGCGGCTCCGACGGGTCGGCCCCTCCGGTTCGGGCCGCCGACCGCTCGGACGCCTCCGGCAGCCCGTACCGGGGGATGCGCGCGTGCCACTCGTCCATGGCCGTGAGGATCTGGGTCCGCGCGAAGGCGGCGCCCAGGCACTGGTGGTGTCCGGTGCCGAACGCGATGTGCGGGTTCCGCTCCCGGTCGAAGTCGATCCGCCCCGGCTCGGGGAAGACGTCGGGATCGTGATTGGCGAGGGCGAGCGGCAGAAGCACCGTCTGCCCCCGGTCGGCGACGCTGCCCGCCCCGTCACGCGCGGCCATCCGCCCGGGGTACATGCAGGAGAACGCCCGGAGGAACTCCTCCACCGCCGCCGGCCGGACGTCCCGCTCGGCGAGGTACCGCTGCCGGTCCTCGTCGTGGCACGCGAGGTGCTGTACGGCGTTGGCCATGTGGTTGACGGTGGAGTCGACCCCGGCGAGGAAGAGCACGGACAGCAGCGAGACCCGGTCCTCGTCGGTGACGGGGGCGCCATCGACCTCCCAGGTGAACGTCGCGGTGGTGAGGTCGTCGGCGGGCTCGGCATGCCGACGCCCGACGTGTTCACGGACGTACTTTTCGAGCGCCGGGAGGCCCAGGTCGGAGTAGGAGGCCTCTCGCGGGTCGGGGGCGGACCGTGCCGCGATCATCGCGCGGTTGATCCGGAGGAGGTGGTCGAGGTCCTCGACGGGCCAGCCGACGGCCGTCATCAGGTTCTCCAGCACATAGGGCCGGGCGAAGTCCTCGTTGAACGACACCTCGCCGCGCTCGACGAACCCCTCGATGCGCTTCCGGGCGTTCCGGCGGATCAACGGCTCCAGTTCGCGCACCCGGCCGGGCGTGAACCACGCGGCCAGCTTCCTGCGCCACTCCGCGTGCGGGCCGCCTTCGACGGTCAGCGGGATCCAGCGCTCCTCCTCGGCGCCCTCGGCGGCGCTGACACGCCCGACGGTGAACTGGTCCTCGTCCTTGAAAGCCTCGCAGATGGCGTCGTAGGTGGTGAGCACCCAGAACCCGGCGCCCTGACCGCTGTAGAACGCGCCGTCGCGGGCGTGCTCGGCCGCCACCCGGCGGTACTCCGCGGGCGCGTTGAAGAACTCGAAGTCGACGGCCTCCGCCTCGGCGCGCCCCGGTGCCAGGGGCGTCCCCGTCACGCCTGTCGTCCGCGTCGCCTCGGGACAGTTGTCAGCCTGCACCAGCAGTCTCCTTCTCGCGTTGAGCGCCGGTGACCGGCGGATCAAGTTCGCCCCGGGGCCATGCGCGGGCGTCGAGTCCCGCCGCAGCGAGCCGCAGGCCCCAGAGGTGGTCGAGGTCGTCCCCGTCGAGGAAGACGCCGTCGGCCATCACGCCGTCGGGCCGGGCGAGGGCGCCGACGCCCTCGACGGGAGGCCGACGGTAGAAGACCAGGTTCGCCCGGCCCACGGCGGACGCGTCGCCGGGCGGGTCGCCCCACCCCATGGCCTCGTGGGCGTCGACGGTGGCCGCCCGCAGGATCGCGCCGAGGCCGAGCCCCGCCCGGGAGAGCTCGGCCAACTCCTTGTGGTACGAGGGCCCGGCCACGACGAACGGGTTCCCGCAGTCGGTGCCGACGAGCAGCCGTGCGCCCTCGTCGGCGAGCACGCGGGCGATACGTCCGAGCCGGTCCACCAGTGCGCTGCGCTCCCTCGCCTCGGGGCGGTCGGTCCTGAGGGCGTCCCGAGCGGCGCTGGTCCATGCCCCGCGCCGGCTGGGGGTCGCCGCCTGGATGGTCACTCCCGACGGCCTGGTGAAGCGGCGTTCCCCGGTCCGTGCCCGCCAGGCGGTGAGCGTCGGGCACACGAAATGACCGGCGAAGTCAGCCGCGACGGCGTACGTCTCGCCTTCGTTGCGGCCCAGCTCCCGGGCCAGGGCGCGCCAGCGCTCGGCCGGGGGCAGCCGGAACACGTTCGGCACGATGCCGTAGAGGTGCTCGGTCGACCTCATGCCGTGGCGCGCCAGATCGAGCGGAACCCGCTCCGGTACATGCCCGACGACGGGGAGACCCGCGCGTTCCGCCTCACCGGCCAGGTTCGCGAACACCGGCTCCTCGAGATCGTCATAGACCTTGATCCCGTCGAACCCGAACGCGATCGCCTCGTCGATCACCTGCCGTACCGCCCGGGTGCCGTCCACGATCGTGGCCGCGTGCGGCACCCGGGAGCGTGGGCCGTCGACCACCCCGGTCGCGACCCACGGCCGTGGTACGACGGCATGCCGGGCCCGGTACACACCCGCCGTGTAACGGTGTGCGGGCTCCCCCCACATCTGGCGGTACGCGGTCACTCCGTACACGAGGAGGCCGACCAGGTCGGAGACCGACGACACATGGGCGTGGGCGTCGACGAATCCCGGCGCAGCGAACCACGCGTACGGCGTGGCCCGCCCGTCGACGGGCCGCGTCGGGCTCCAGCCGACGACCGTCCCGTCGACCACCTCCAGGTCGCGCGGTGGCGAGACGTCCCCGGTCGTCACATCGATCAGTCCGATGGCGCGGAAGACATGGCTACGGCTGCGCCCCGCCATCTCCTCCAGGGCGGAGACGAGCGGGACACCGGCGGGCAGCAACCCCGTCCGGTGCTGCCAGAGGGCGTCCTCGGCCGATGTCATCCGGCCTCCGTTCCGGCCTCGCGGGCCGTGTCGGGCGAGGTGTCGAACGGTGTGTCGAGTGTGTCGGCCACCCGGCGGCCGACCTCCGCGAGCCGGGCGGCGGCCCGCACCCTCGACCGGCTGTCGACAAGCCACAGCCGTGCGCCGAGCCGCTTCTCGCTGGCACGGAACGTGGCCAGGCCGGGGTCACCGTCCGCGGTGACCAGCACGAGATCCTGGGCGTGGTGGCGGCGCTCGACACCACGGCCCGATCCGTACAGCAGTCCACGGGTCGCCGCCGCCAGCTCGCCCTGATCGACCCGGTCGCAGGCCTCGACCATCCAGGGCGGGGCGCCCACCTCGGTGAAGTGGTCACGCAGGTAGGCGTGACCGTCCGGGCCCTCGATGGCCGAGGCCTCTTCCTCGACGGCCCCGGCCGGGATGTCGACCGCCTCGCCGTGCGCGCAGAACGAGAACGCCCGGGTCACCCGGGCGTCCGCCGCGGCGGCCCGGAGGGCGACGCGCCCGCCGAAGTAGGTGCCGAACACGCCGTACCGCTGCCGGGGGAACAGGTCGAGGACCGCCTGGACGTCCTCGACATAGCGGTCCACCGCGTGTCGTGCGGCGCTGCCGACGTGCTCGCTCTCGCCACGGCCCCGCAGGTCGAGTGCGACGACATCGACGTCCGGCAGGGCGTCGAGGAACCCCGATTCTCTCCAGATACGCGTGTCCATCGCGACGCCGTGCACGAGGACGAGAGTCTCGCCCGGTCCGGGTCTGCGGACACCGCGGACACGCGTGCCGTCGCTCGACACGGCCTCGAAGCGCTCCGGTTCGCCGACGCCGTCACCGCTGCGCACTGCGGCCTCCCAGCTCGGCCGCGCGGCCCAACTCGTCGCGCCTGCTGTCGTGTACGGCGAGCACCAGAGCGCGCATGCCCTCGACGTGGACCCAGCCGCACTCCGTCCACTCACGCAACCCGCTCCGCACATCCGCCTCCGGCGTGCCGGTCTTCTCGCTGACGACGCCGATGGCCCGGCCCACGCGTCCGCCGTGGACGAGCGAGCGGAACAGCTCGTCGGCCCACCCCCGCAATACATGCCGGCCCCTGCCCACATGGGGCCGGTGGTCGTGGACGACGGTGATGCCCGGCCCGAACCGGTAGGAGAATCGGGACTGTTCATGGAGCTTCTTCCAGAGCCCCACCCGCGCGCCCAGGCGGCGGCGCAGGGTCAGCATCGTCTCGTGGTCGGCCTGTTGGACGGTCTGCTCGTGCTCGAACGAGTAGGCGAGCGCCGTCCGCTCCTCGTCCCTGCCGGGGTGGATGAACTCGTACTTCTTCTCGGGGCCGCGCAGCTCGATGCCGAATTCAGCGGGCTGTTCGAAGTACGGGCTGTAACGGTCGACGCGTACCTTGCTCACCGTCGACGGTGGCGCCAGGTGCGAGATGAAGGGGATCAGCCGGAGCTGCTCCTCCAACATGCCGGGAGACTCGCCCGGCATCGCGGACAGCAGATTCCACTGGGCGTCGATGCCCAACTCCTTGCAGAGGACGAGGAAGCGCAGATTGTGAAAGCCCGTCGCGCCTTTGCGCAGCAGCTTCAGCGAGCCGGTGCTGAGGCTTTCGATGCCGGGCTGCACCATGGTGACGCCCGCCGCGCGCAGTTCCCCCAGCTCTCTGGGTCCCAGGTTGGCCTTCACTTCGAAGAAGGTGGTGATGTCGACCTCCGCATCGGCCAGCGCGGACAGGCCGTTGTCGCTCCTGGCCAGGATCGTGTCGACGGCGTAGGTGTCGAGAATTCCCTGACTTTCCGTCAATTCTCTGATCATGTGTACGAGTTGTCGTCCCGGCTTGCTCCGGTAGGGCATACCGCTGCCGTTCTCACCGCAGAAGGTGCACTGCATTTTCTCGCCCCACCAGCATCCCCGGGACATCTGGAAGGGCAGCGCCACATGGGGCGTGATCAGGTCGCTCCAGGGGAGCCGGCGCAGGCGGCGGAAGTACTCGTCGTACCGGGGCACGGGTGTGGCCTCGACCGACTGGACCACGGGCAGCGAGACGCGCAGGGTCCCCTGTTCCCGCAGGACGATCCCGGGGGCGGACACCAACTCGTCCGCGCTCCTGGCGGCACTGATCGCGGTCACCGCCCCCTCTCCCTCGCCCTGCACGACTCCGTCGACGAAGGGATAGGCGCGCATCACGGCCTCGCCCATCGGGCGGTCGCAATTCGCGCCGCCGAGGAAGACGAGCCGGTCGGGTGCCCGCTCCTTGATGGCGTGGGCGATGGCCAGAGCTGGCACCAGCTGGCTGAACGATGTGGTGAACCCGAAGCAGTCGGCGTCGGTCTCGACGAGACGGTCGGCGAGCGCCGCGGTGAAGCGCGGAGCGGCCTCGCGCAGCGAAAGCACGCAGGTCACCAGGTCGGCGGAGACACCGCGCTCATGGAGGAACGCCGCGTACCGGTCACGCGTGGACGTCTCGTCCCTGTCGCCGACGGGAGGAAGCGCACCGCCGAAGATCCAGTCGCCGACGCCGAGACCGTACAGCTCCTCGCCGATGGTGTCGTACACGGTGACGAACTGCGCCGGGTCACAACCCAACGACTCGATGGCGAACTCGAACCAGTCCAGGTAGACGTATTCGGACGTGATCGGGTCTCCGCTTTCCTCCGTGCCCAACGCCACCAGTGCGGCGATCTGGATCGACGGGCGGTACAGGCTGTTCCACGGCGGTGCTACGAGGACGAGCTTCATGGCTGCCCGCTCCTCTGCCGGCGCAGGACCGCGCCGAGCCGTCCGGTGGGCAGCACCGGGTAGCCCGCGCGCGCCTTGTCGAGCATCTCCAGCCCGGGGGCGACCACGTCCACGACCGTGATGGCGCCCGGCCTGGTCAGGACGCGGTAGTGGACGTCGACGCCCACACCACGCAGCTGCTCGACGAGGTGTCGCAGGAGCTGCTCGGGCGTCGCGGTGACCGGTAGTCCCTCGTCGGCGCGGAACGGGTGTCGCTCGTGGGAGAGCCGGTGGACATCGAAGCGCGCCGCTGCGAGGTGGCGGGGATAGCGGCTGAGCGCCGTGACGATCTGGTTGGCCTCCCGGTCCTGGTCGACGGGGCCGTGCTCGAACATGGTGCGCACCTGGAGGTATTCGAGCAGCGCCCGTTGCAGGGCGTAGGTCTGTACGGGCGACGCTCCGCTGCCGATCAGCCGGACGTCCTCGTGGCTCGCGGCGTCGCACACCACGTAGGCGGGCACACCCGTGTCACAGGTGATCGAGACGATGAGGACCGGCGCTCCGCGCGCCGTCTCCACGCAGTCGGCCAGCTCCTTCAGGTCGGCGGGGAGACTGTCCTGGTCGATGACGCGCAGGCCGGTGTCGCCGCCGGTCATACCGAAGTACGACCGAGCGAGCTGGTACGACCATGCGTCGCGCTCGATCAGCTCGTTGACCGCGTGGACGAGCGCCTCGAAGAGCGTGGCCCCCGCCGCGTACCCGGCGCTGGACGTGTAGTGCCAGAGCGTCTTGAACGATCCGTCGTCGGCCGGATGCGGCCAGTTGCGGTAGCCGCCGTCGCGGAGGAAGACGGGCTGGTGGTGGGAGGCCGCCTCGTCCACGGGCTCGCCGAAGGCCGCGGCGAGGGGACGGTAGGCGCGGGCGAGGATCGGCGCGTCCGGGGCGATGTCGCCGAGCCGCTGCAACAGCGCCGACCGCCGCGCCGTCGGCTGGCCGGCGATCTCACGACCGGGGAGGAACACGGCGTCGCCGGCCCCGGGGTCGCGGCGCCAGTCGAGGTGGTAGTGCTCGGCGCTCTCGAAGAGCGCGCTCGCCATGCTCCGGTGCCCCAGGCCCTTGCCGGAGCTGCGCGAGCACAAGTTGCCGTCGGCGTCCTTCAGTTGGACCTCGTACGTCGGCGCGTTGTCGAGGCCGTATTTCCAGATGTCGGGTGTCAGCCGCTCGGCGGTCAGCCAGTCGCCGACGGCGGCGAGCGCCGTCCCGATGGGTGTTTCACGTTCCGGCGGGACGTCCTCCTTGAGAGATCCGCTCAGAAGGGCTGCGGTCAGAAGGTCGTGATCGACGTGATCGGTCAAGGATCTTCCTCACTTCCCCCGTGTCGAAGACGGGAATGCCTGCGCGGACAAGGCCCAGGAGCGGCTGCGGATGTGACACCACATGGGCGAAATAGAGGCGGGTGTCTTCGGTGCCGGGACCCGATATGTCGATCGCACCGGCGTCGGCCCATGTCGCGATGGATCTGGCCGCCAGCTCCTCCAGAGGGGAGGGACCTGGCATGGCACCGGGCGGCTCGGCATGGGGTATCGGGTCGAAGTCGAGGGTGACGCAACGCCGCAGCAACGGCCACCGGTCGAAGCGGCGTACGAAGAAGCGCTCGGCCGTCTCGGCGGTCGTGTTGGACCGCCAGAGCGTTTCGGCCTGGGCGAGTTCGAGCATGGCGCGGGCGGTCGCCTCGGCCGTGGTGGAGGCGCAGCCGACGCCGGTGGCGGGCATCAGCCGTCCACCGCGTCTCGACAGGGCGAGGACGGTCGGCGTCCGGGCGGCGAAATCGATGGGAACGGTCTGGACGACGGTGTCGTCGTGGTCTCGGGAACCGCGCCCGGACCGGTCGTCGGACGGGCGCCCCGGGGGTCCGGTCAGGCACCGGTAGAGAAAGGCGCCGTAGTTCAGCAGCTCGGTCAGCTCGAAGAGGGCTCCGCGCAGGGCCTCGGCGGGAGACGGCGCGACGGCCCACCCGATCGTGCTGGACAGGCGCGCCTCCTGCGCCGAGAGATGCGCCGACCGCAGCTCCCGGCCGGCCACCCAGGGTGACGACCAGAACATCGGCACCTGCTCCGGGGAGCCTCCGCCGAGCGAGCGGTAACGGCGCACGAGGCAGCCGTCGGGCACCGTACGCACCCCGTCCGACAGCGGATGGGGTGTCGTGCCCCGGCCGGTTCGTGCCGTCGGCGGGCGGGCGACCAGGGCGAAGGGCGTGCACGCCACGAGCCGTTCGACGGCCTCGGACAGCGCCTTCTTCCGTGCGACGGCCTCGGCCCTCGCGGTCCCGTAACCATCGGCCGGCGCGGTGCCCGATTCGGGCACCACCGTGCACCGGACCGTCACCGTTCGATCCGACGGATACGAACGGTAGGCGATGTCCCGGAGCACGCAACTGGCCACCGATGCCTCGGTCATGGTCCCTTCTTCCTGGTACGCCCGCCTCGCCGACTCTCTTCTCCTGCTTCGCCTGCTTCTCCAGGCGTCTACGCGCGGTGGGGCGTCAGGCGCTCGGGTCCGAGTCCTCGGACCAGGTGCCCCACGACTCGAGTTCGGTCAACTCGAGTGCGCTCAGCTCGGCGTTGTTGGGGTCGTCGTTGAGGAAATCCGCTGTCATGCAGTCGAATACGACTACGGGGCCCATCGTGATCTTCCTTTCGCTGGTTGGCGGTGCTTCAACGTCGTGCCGTGGTGCGTTCGTCGGGAATCGGGCAACCTCCTTCAGTCGCGGCTGGTGAGGGTGAGTGGCACGGGGGTGCGGGCACGTCTGGGGGTGCCCTTGGCGGGCGGGGAACGGTAGGCGGACGGCTGGTGACGGACCGCGAGCGCGATGACTTTCGTCCCCTCGACGTACACCCATCGGCGGCGCTGCCAGCTCCGCAGGGTGCCGAGCGCGGATTCCCATCGCGGCCCGTCCCATCCCCGGGCTTGAAGGTCGCGGAATCTGGTGCCGCCGATGACCGCCCGGAACAGCTGTGCCTCGTCGCCGCGCAAAGTGGTCTCCTGGCGGGGAAGTCCGGGGCGCCGGTCGCTGAGGACCACAGAGGCGAAACCCAGCCGATAGGTGAAACCGGCCGCCTCATGGTGGGTCCGCCATAGCCTCACCCGGGCCGCCAAACGCCGTCTGACCTCGGCATTACGGCTGTCATCGGTGAAATCGCCCTCGAAATGGTAGGCGATGTTCCAGAGGTCCTCCGCCGGCATATCGGGATACGCGTACCGGTAACCGGGGAAGGGACTCGACAATTCGAGCCCGAACGACTCCGGTGATTCCACATACGGGCTGAACCGGTCGAACCGGATCAGCGTGATGTGCGGTGGCGTGAGGTGCGAGAGTGACGCGACGAGGTCGAGCTGCGCGAGAATCGACTCCGGTGTCTCCTTCGGATAGCCGGTGAGGATGTTCCAGTCCGCCCGGACCCCGTACTCGGCGCAGCCGAGCAGGAATCGTACGTTCTGGTAGGCGGTGGCGCCTTTCTTCAGTACGCGCAGTCCTTCGGTGCTCAGGCTTTCGATGCCCGGCTGTACGGAGCGGACGCCGGCCCGGCGCATTCCTCTGATGTCGGCCCATTCCATGTTCGCCTTCACCTCGAAGAACAGGGAATGATCCGTACGCAACTCCTCGACCTGGGGCAGCGCGGTTTCCAGGTACTTGAGGTCGAGGATATTGTCGACGGCGAAGAAATCGAGGACACCGTAACGGTCCATGAGGTGGCTGAGTTCACCGGCCACCGAATCCGGATGCTTGCTGCGGTAGCCCAGCGTCGCCCCGTTCAGACCACAGAAGGTGCAATGGGTCTTCGCGCCCCACCAGCAGCCTCGGGAGAACTCGACCGGCAGGCTGATGTCCGCTTCCAGCCTCTGTAGTCCGGCCGCCCGCAACTGCTCGAAGAATCCGTCGTAATTCGGCATCGGAACACTCAGCAGATCCGCGGAGAGCCCGTCGCCCTGCTGGGCGGGGGCACTGTCCCGCCTCGTGATCAGCCGGCCCGCCGATCCCAGCGGCCCCTCCCCGGCCACCTGCCTCAGCAGCGCGACGAACGCCTCCTCCCCCGGTCCGTCCACGATGGCGTCCACCGCGGGAAAGTTGGCCAACAGCGCCCGCCCCATCGGCCCTTCGCAGTTGCTGCCGCCGAGCACGATCGCCCCCTTGAACCCCCCGGCACGCAGCCGGTCGGCCACCGCGAGCGTCGCGCCGTTCTGGCTGAACATCGTGGTGAACCCGACGACATCCGGCGCGGCTTCGAGCAGGGACGCCGTTGTCTCCTCCACATGCCGGTCGGCGACCTCACGCAACGCGTCGATCAGCGAAATCGTCGCCTCGTCCACACGCTTGGAACGCAACAGATCGAAATAGTCCTTGCGTTCTCCGGATTCGCCATGCCGGAGTGAGTAGATCCAATCCCCTACCGACAGGTGATACAGCTTCTCGGAAACCAGTTCATAGGCATCCGCCCAGTCCGCGTGGTCGAATCCGAGCATCTGTTGCCCAAGGGCGTAGAAATCGAGGTAGGCGTAGTGCGATTCGACCTGCCAGCCTTCGGCCTCGGCGACAGAACGCAGAGTCCCCACCTGAATAGAGGGCCGCATTACACTGTTCCACGGCATCGACACGAGAGAGACGTTTCGAACCTTGAGCACGGAACCATCTCCCCCGGAGACGTAGTGCAAGGACTTCTCCATGCTGAGGCGGACCCGGCATTGCCGTCAAGACCGCATTCAACTTGGCGTAAAGCTTATGGAACAGTGGCGCAAAGTTGATTTAAAGTTGATATTCATATTATCCGGATGATTTAAAGAGGCGCCGACCTGCCAAACAACGACCGCGAGCAGGCGGAAATTGATAAATATCGGCCGGTGCTGACGCAATAGATAATGTGCGCCGCCGTTCGATAGCGCGGGCCGACTCTACCTGGCGATAATCGCGGGACACACCGCCGACGAACCCGCGGATTCGAGTCGAGGGGACGTGCCATGAAGGTCACACTGACAGGAGCGGCGGAGACGCTGCTCGCGCCTCTCTACGCGCGCGCCGTGGACGCCCGGTCCGCCCACCCGCTGCTCGCCGATCCGACCGCGGCCAAGCTGCTGGACAGTCTCGACTACGACTTCAGCCGCCTGGGAATCCGGTCGGCCACCGCGATCGGCGTCGCGCTGCGCGCCCGGTTCCTCGACCGCCGTACACAGGAGTTCCTCGCCGCCCACCCGGACGCCACCGTGCTGCACCTGGGGTGCGGCCTGGACAGCCGGGTGGAGCGGGTCGCCCCCGGTCCGGGGGTGAACTGGTTCGACGTGGACCAGCCGGAGGTGATCGATCTGCGTGCGCGGCTCTACGCGCCGCGACCGGGCCACCGTACGATCGCCGCGTCGGTCACCGACGCCGACTGGCTGACCCAAGTGCCCCGGGATCTCCCGGTCCTGGTGGTGGCCGAAGGGCTCACGATGTATCTGCCCGCCGACGAGGGACCCCGCATGCTGCGGAATCTCGTCGGATACTTCCCGCAGGGCGAGATGGTCTTCGACTCGTACTCACGGTTCGCCGTACGGATGACACGGCCTCTGCCGGTGTTCCGGCAGACCGGGGCCCGGCTCAACTGGGGCATCGACGATCCCCGCGAGTTGGAGCGTGCCGTGCCGGGGCTGCGGCTGATCGAGGCGGCCAGGGCATTCGACACGGCCGATCGGGCCGATGTGGAACGCCTGCCGCGCGCCATCCGATTCCGGCTCCGGTTCGAGGTCGAGTTCCTTTCGCGACTCCCGGTGCTGCGCCGGATCGGGCACATCTCCCGGTACGCCTTCGGCTCGTAGGAACACACCGCAGGCGTCGCGGGCCGGGCGGGACTCTCCCCCAGACGCTCCGGTCCCGGCGGGCCGGGACCAGAGCCCGATGTCACCTTCCGGCCACCGCGGCCCCCGAGGGACCGGCCTCACCGGCGTCGGCCGTCTCGGCCTTCTGAGCGCTGTCGAGCCGTCGCAGTGCCGGGAGGAGCAGCGTCACCGACGCCATCACTCCCCAGACGACCGCCAGGAGCATGCCCGTCTGCCGGAGCCCGATCGACTCGACGAGCAGCCCGGCCCCCAGTGTCCCCAGTGGAATCGCCGTCATCGTCGCGGCGTTCTGGAGCCCCAGCACCCGGCCCCGGACCTCGTCCGGGATGCGTTCCGTGACCAGGACGAGGAGCAGCGCGGGCAAGGGCCCGGATCCGAACCCGGCGAGCGCCGCCGCCGCCAGCATCAGCGGGGTCGGCGGGAGGACGGCCAGCCCCACGATGCCGAGGGTGGTCGTGATCTGTGCCGCCACGAAGACGGAACGCCGTGACCAGCGGGCACCTACCGCCGCGTACAGACTGGCCCCCGCGATCCCGCCCACGGCCAGGAAGGACACAACCAGGCCGAAGCCTCCGGGCGAGTTCCTGGCCACCAGGTGGACCGGCAGGACAAGATTCTGCAGCGGCGCGAGGACGGCCACGCTTCCCGCCGAGACCAGCGTGATCGTGCCGAGCACACGGTCGCCGCGGAGCACACCGAGGCCTCGTACGAGATCGCCCCGGACACCACTTTTCTCGGACGGGCTCGCGGACTGGCCGCCGACGCCCTTGGGGAGCGTCACCGTGACGAGCGCGGCGGCGGCCGAGCACCCTGCCGTGAGCCACAGCACCGTCGTGGGGTCGATGACCGCGAGGAGCCCACCGGCGACGGCGGGACCGACGATCACCACTACGCCGCCGATACCCTCCCGCAGCCCGGCCAGCCGTTCCATTCCGACCCCGGCAGCGGCCGCGACGTCGGGTGCCAGCGCCTCCCTCGCGGTCATGCCCGGCACGTCGAAGAGCGCTCCGGCGACACCGAGGACGATGAACCATGCGATCGTGAGCCCGGTGGCCCGGTCGACGATCGGCAGTGCGGCGACGGACGCGGCGGAGGCGAGGTCGGCGCCCACCGACAGCCGACGCCGGCCCACCCGGTCGATGAGGATTCCGCCGGCCACGGCGGCCACCAGCATGGGGAGCGCGCTCACAGCCGCGATCAGGCCGGCCGCCGCGGCGTCACCGGTGCGTACGAGCACCAGCCAGGGCAGGGCGATCGCCGCGACGGTGTTCCCGAACAGGGACAGCGCGTGCGAGAGAAGGTATCGGATCAGCACCGGGTCAGTCTCTCAGGTCAAGAAGAGGCAATTATGCCGTGTCGGCGGAATTTTCATGCTTACGAATGAAGGGGCTGCCGCCGTCCGACCCGAGGGGCGTCGGGCCCGCTCCGGCGCGACCACCGCCGCACCCCGCCGGAGGACTCGAAACCCCAGGTCGACGCCCGATGCCGGCCTCACTCGCCGACTCACCCGCCGCTCGGTCCACGTCAACCACGAAGCACGCCATGAACGTCCGACCGTGCGTCCGCTCCCACGTCGGCGCCGATCCTGCCTCACCTCATAAGCCGCGCTTATGAGGTCATAGATCCAGGGCAGGTACCAGGACCGGATTGTTGTTGCCAGGCTGACGGATGAGACGCTGTCGCAGCACGCGTCACTACGGCGCGTCGCCGCTTTCCGTTGCTCTCACCGGTGTGGTTGCCGGTGAACCTCGCTCGAAGGGAACTTGTCATGCCTCGCCCCCTGCGGGTCGCGATCGTCGGTGCCGGCCCCGCCGGGATCTACGCCGCTGACGCACTGCTGAAGTCCGAGGCAGCCGCCGAGCCCGGCGTCTCCATCGACCTCTTCGAGCGGGCACCGGCGCCGTTCGGGCTGATCCGCTACGGCGTCGCCCCCGACCATCCCCGCATCAAGGGCATCGTCACCGCCCTCCACCGGGTACTCGACAAGCCTCAGATCCGGCTCTTCGGCAATGTCGACTACCCGTCGGACATCAGCCTCGACGACCTGCGCGCGTTCTACGACGCCGTCATCTTCTCCACCGGCGCGAGCGCCGACCGGATGCTCGACATACCCGGCGTGGACCTCGACGGGTCCTACGGTGCGGCCGACTTCGTCTCCTGGTACGACGGCCACCCGGACGTGCCGCGCACCTGGCCGCTCGAGGCGGAGAAGGTGGCCGTCCTCGGCGTCGGCAACGTGGCCCTGGACGTGGCCCGCATCCTGGCGAAGACCGCGGACGAACTGCTGCCCACGGAAATCCCGGCGAACGTGTACGAGGGACTGGCCGCCAACAAGGCTCTCGAGGTCCATGTGTTCGGGCGGCGCGGACCCGCGCAGGCCAAGTTCACCCCGATGGAGCTGCGGGAACTCGACCACTCCCCCACCATCGAGGTCGTCGTCGCCCCCGAGGACATCGACTACGACGAGGGCAGCATCGCCGCCCGCCGGGCCGACAAGCAGGTCAACATGGTCGCCTCCACCCTGGAGAACTGGGCGATCCGCGATGTCGGCGAGCGGCCCCACAAGCTGTTCCTGCACTTCTTCGAGTCCCCCACCGAAATCGTCGGCGAGGACGGTGCGGTCGTGGGGCTGCGCACCGAACGGACGCGGCTGGACGGCACGGGCAACGTCGTCGGTACGGGCGAGAGCCGTGTCTGGGACGTCCAGTCGGTCTACCGGGCGGTCGGCTACCTGTCCGACGAACTCCCCAAGCTCCCCTTCGACTTCCTGTCCGGCACCGTGCCGAACGACGGCGGCCGGGTCATCGAGGGTGGCGAACACCTCCGGTCGACGTATGTGACCGGGTGGATCAAGCGGGGTCCCGTCGGGCTCATCGGGCACACCAAGGGCGACGCCAACGAGACGGTCGCCAAACTGCTCGACGACCACAGCAACGGCCGGCTGCACGAACCCACCGTCCCCGGCGAAGAGGCGGTACCCACGTTCCTGCGGGACAAGGGCGTGGCATACACGACGTGGAACGGCTGGCAGCGTCTGGACGCCGCCGAGAAGGCACTCGGCGCCGCGCAGGAACGCGAACGCGTGAAGATCGTCGCCCGTGAGGCGATGCTCGAGGCGAGCGCGGGCGAGGACTGAGATACGCCGTCGGCGGCCGAGGCTCCGGCAAGATCCACACGACAGGCCCTGGTGCTACACGTTCGGCCGGTCGCGCCACCCTGTGCTCGCGACCGGCCGAACGCGGTACGGACAGACCCCGTTCCGTCGGACAACCGGTCAGGCGTCCTCGAAATAGACGTCCAGGACTGCGTCGAGTTCCGACGTCCATTCCTTCAGACGCGCCCTGCTCTCCGCCTCGACCTCAGCGTCGAACCACCGGCGGGTCGAGACATGCACCGTGACCGTGAGCCGGCGCCCGAATCGCGCGGGCTTCACCTCGACCGCACCGATCTCGTCCCACCAGAAATCGGCCTCCTGGTCGTCCAGCCGGAATCGGATGCCCTTCCTGTCCGCCCTGATCGAGCCGCGGCGGTCGGCCGCCTCGAAGACGGAGCCACCCTCCTCCGGCACCTCTGCCGCTTCCACTTTCTCCGCGCCGAGAGCACCTTCCTCCTCGGGGGCGGGCTCATCCTCCGGGGCGTCCTCCGCGAGAACATCCTGAGGGACGGCGTCGCCAGTACGGTCCTCGGCCTCCTCAGGGACATCGTCCTTCTCTGTCCCTACGGGGGGCACAAGGCCTGGGACGTACGCCGGGTCTTTCCCCACGGCGTACTCGGGCCAGATTTTTGGATCTATGCGCTGCTCCACGTCCGGCAGTATGGACGACGAACCTGTACGAGCCAAGCAGTGCCGTCCCCTTGGCCACCCCGGCTCCGGATTCCGAAGGGAACCGGCCCGAAAAGGCCGGAGTCGAACGGTGCCGGCACCCCCCGGTGTCTGCCCGCCGAGCCGTCACCCGTCCAGGACCGGTCCAGCGGTGTCGAGCGCCGCGCCCGCGTCGTCGGCGAGCGTCACCGCGACCATCCGCACCTGCCGGGACGGAACGAGCCCAGGAGTGGGCCGGAGCATGAACCGCCCCACATAACGGCCGTTGTGCGCGGCACGCAGCTCGATCTCGCCGTGGGGCCAGCCGAGTTCCTCCAGGTCCCAGGGCTTCCGGTCGAGGACGACGCTGCCGTCCTGCTCCAGCCGAGCGGGGTGCCCGAGCAGACTCCCGTACTCGAAACGGCACCCGCGCAGCCACAGGATCTCGACCAGATGACGGCTGACCTGGTCGACCACGGCATCGGGAGAGCCGGCGGACTGGGCGAGTGCGGCCGTGTCGTGGATCCGGGCGAGGAGTCCGGCGTCGAGCATGGTGACGACATGCAACCGCCTTGCACGGGCGGCCAGTTGCGATACGGCGAGCCCCACGGCCAGCAGCAGGACGGCCGTCGCGATGTCGTTCGGGTCGGTGATGGCGAACCGTTCGAAGGGCCGCGCGAGGAAGAAGTCGAACCACACGGCCGACGACAGCGCGGCGAGCGCGCCCGCGACGCGGTTCCCGATGGCGGCGACGGCCACCACGACCACCACCAGGATCAGCGCGAGATTCGTGCTCGCCAGGCCCGCGCGGAAGGGCACCAGCAGCAGAGCGACCACGAGAGGCGCCGCCAGCGCGGCACCCAGGGCAACGCGGTCACGGAGCGGGTATCCCATGGGTCCACCTCGCAGCGGCTCGTACGCCGGCCGCCGGTCGGGCCCTCGGCGGCCGGTCCCGGTGGCAGGCCCCTTCGTGGGGCCACGACACCATCGTGTACCCGGGGCCCCGCCCGGACCGGCGGGGGCGGAGACCTTGACGCGGCTCTTCCGCCGGCGCCGCGGGCCTTGACACCGTCCTGATGGCAGGACGCTGTCAAGGCCCGCGAAGATCCACCGGACAGGCCCTAATCCGCGGCCCTGTTGATCTCCTTCGTGCCCAGCACCCGGGAGGCGGCACCGGCTCCGCCTCCGGCCGGGGCCCCGGCTACCGCGATCATCGCCCGCCCCAGCCGCTCGGTCGTGGTGACCTGGTCCGGAACGAGCCTTCTCAGTACGGGGAAGAGCGGCGCGCCCACCACGTACAGAACCCGGTACAGCCTCGTCCTCGACGTGATCCCGTGCAGCGGCTGGATAAAGCCCGGCCGGAACATGTACGCGTCCATCTCCAGCGCCAGCAGGTCGTTCTCGGTCTTCCCCTTGATCCGGGCCCAGGCCACCCGCCCCCGCTCGGACGTGTCCGTCCCCTGCCCGGACACGTAGACGAAGGTGAGCCCCCTATTCCAGGAGGACAGGGCACGGGCCACGGTGAGGGTGAGGTCGTAGGTGACCCGGCGGTACGCCTCTTCTGCCATGCCGGCCGACGAGACACCGAGGCAGAAGAAGCAGGCGTCGTATCCGGAGAACTCGGCTTCGGCCCCGGGCCGGTCCATCACGCCCGCCAGATCGGCGTGGAGGATCTCGCGCAGTTTCGGATGCTCGACGCCGACCGTGGTGCGGCCGACCACCAGGACGCTCTCGACCGCGCCGTCGCGCAGACACTCGCGCAGGACGCCCTGCCCGACCATCCCGGTCGCGCCGAAGAGGATCACCTTCATTGTTGTGTTTCCCGCTTTCCGCCGTACCGCTCGTGAATTCCCGGACCAGTGACCTCGGCGACGCCCGCGACTCCCGCGGTGCACGCGGCAGGAGCGAACTCACCGAGTTCGCCGGGGGTCCCGCACACGCCCCATGATCCCGTAGGTGACATGGCGGCGCCACAGCGGGCTCCTGGACCTGGCTAGGGAATACGGGCAACACCCGCGTAGAAGCCGCTCAGTTCGTCCGCGGGCGCCGGCTCGTCCTTGTACCAGTGGGTGGCCGTCACCAGCCCGGGAGGCGTGAGTTCGAGGCCGTCGAAGAATCGCCCGACCTCGGCATGGTCGCGCATACGCAGCGGGATCTCGCCCTCCCTGTACGCCTTCATGACCTTTTCCTCGTACTGCGGGTGTTCGTCGAAGGTGGTGTGCGAGAGGAGCAGATAGCTGCCCGAGGGCAGCGCGTCCACCAGTGTGCGGGTGATGCCGTACGGATCGTCCTCGTCGGGTATGAAGTGCATCAACGCGATGAGGGACAGCGCGACGGGACGGCTGAAGTCCAGTAAACCGCGGGCGTGGTCGAGGATCTCCTGTGGCCGGCGGACATCCGCCTGGACATAGTCGGTCCTGCCTTCCGGCGCGCTGATGAGCAGGGCCTCGGCGTGGCGCAGGACGATGGGATCGTTGTCCGTGTAGACGATCCGCGACTCCGGGAGGATCTCCTGGACGATCTGATGCAGATTCGGCTCGGTCGGGATTCCCGTACCGATGTCAAGGTACTGATCGATGCCCTGCCGGGCCACCCAGGCCGAGGCGCGCCGCATGAACGCCCGGTTCCGCCGGGCGTTTCCCTTGGCCTCCGGCGGGATCGCCTGCCCGACGGCCTGGTCGACCGCGTAGTTGTCCTTGCCGCCCAAGAGCCAGTCGTACACCCGTGCCGGATGCGGCTTGCTGGTGTCCAGCTGAGGTTTCGGCTTCGATGTACCCGCGGTCATGGGGCGCTCCTGTGTGGGCGGTCGCGACGATGAACCAGCAACGATGAGGCGCCCGTTGACGTATGGCGAGCGGGCGGGCGAACAGCCTACTCGCGAGAGCGCGTTGAGCATGCGCGTCCACGCGCCCGGCGACGGCCTCGCGCCCCGGCGCGTCCCCGCACCCGACTCCTTTTGAGACCGACTGGACAAGAATTCGATTCCCCGACCACGATGTGTCTCGCACAACGCGGTAGCGCCGGGGCAGATGGAGAATCTCCCCCGCTCGGACCGCCTCACCACGATTAACCGGAGGGACTCGCCGTGAGCTTTGGCGACCCGAACAACCCGTACAGCCGGCCCCCGCAGAACCAGCCCGGTTATGGATACCCGCAACAGCCGCCTGCCGGCGTGCCTCCGCAGTACGGCTATCCGCAGCAGCCCGGTTACCCGCAGCAGGCCGGTTATCCGCAGCAACCCCAGCCGTACAGCCCGTACCCGCCGCCGGGCATGCCGGGTGGCGGTCTGCCGCCGCTGGCCCACTGGGGCCAGCGTGTGGGCGCTTCCCTCCTCGACGCGCTGATCATCGCCGGTCCCATGTACGCGGTGGGTTTCGTCGACCTCGCGACCAGTTCCGATCCGTCCACTCCGGGGGTTCTCGGCGTCGTAGGCATGCTGTACGCCTTCGGTATGGGCATCTTCCAGCTCTACAAGGAAGGCAGCACGGGCCAGACGATCGGCAAGAAGGTCGTCGGGATCAGCCTCCACCGGGAGTCGGACGGTCGCACGCTCGGCTTCGGCATGGCCTTCGTCCGCAAGCTCGCCCATATGCTCGACAGCTTCGCCTGCTACCTCGGCTGGCTGTGGCCGCTGTGGGACGACAAGAACCAGACCTTCGCCGACAAGGTGTGCAGCACCGTCGTCGTCAGGGTCAACAAGTAGGTCCTGTCCGGGACGGACGTGACACCGCCCGCCCTCAGTAGTCCTTCGGGATCGCCGAGTTCAGGGCGGCGCGCCGCTCCGCGAGGTTGTCGGCGTTCAGGCCCTCCGCCACGTCCGGCGCGTAGTGGGCGGCGATCTCGCGGAAACCGTCCAGCGTGGCCTCGTCCATGATCCGGGCGCCGGGTGTGGCGACGGGGAGCGTCAGGTAGCTGCGGACGCGGCCCAGTTCGTGTGCGTGCCGGCTCATGTCGACGGCGTAGTGGTTCACCAGGAGCCGCGTCTCCGGGTCCTCGTGCGAGATTTCGTTGGCGAGCGTCTCGAAGCCGAGGTTGAGGAACTGGTCGGGCTCATCGAGCAGGCGGTTGTGAGCCGGTGAGCCCTTCCAGCCCGCGCGGTTCCAGTTGGCATTGCCGGGGATCTCGTTCTTCGCGGGGAAGCCGCGGTATTCCGAGGACGGGAACGTCTCCAGGAGCAGGCCGCACAGGGCGCGCGTCTCGGCGAGTGTCTCCGCGGTGTCCTCGGGGACGCCGAACACATAGAGGATCTCCGGAACCAGACCGTTCTCCTCCATGTGCTGAAACGCTGTGATCAAGTCGGAGCGCAGGGTGTCGGCGTGCTTGCGCATCGCGCGCAGCACCTCCACGGAGGCAGCGCCGTCGGCGCCGAAGCCGAAGCGGTTGAAGCCGGCCCGCAGTACCAGGTCGCGTACATGGTCCGAGCGCATCGCGGCGTTGTAGGAGTCGGCGCGGGTGAGGGCGTGCAGTCCGATGCTCAGGCCCGGATGCTGCTCCTTCGTCTCGATGACGGATTCGAGTTGTCTGGTGAGCAGTTCCAGGTCGCCGCCCGGCAGTGCCTGCTGGAAGAAGTCCAGCGAGGTGCAGTAGAGGTTGAGCGAGGGGACCTCGAAGCGTTCCGCGAGGCGGCAGGCGGCGTCGAGGTGGGCCCGGACGTTGAAGAACGTCTCACGCGCCCGTGTCTGTGCCCCGCAGAAGCTGCACCCGAAGATGCAGCCCTGGCTGAACGGCAGGGTCATCTCGTGCGCGAGGTAGGTGCGCAGGGCGGACTCGCCGATCTTGTCCAGTTGGCTCCGCAGGTCGATGTCCATCGCCCCGGGAAACGCGGCCAGTGAGTTCCGGTCGCTCTTGTGCGCGCCGGGAAAGATCCGTTCGAACTCTTCTCGGGAGAGCCGTTCTATGCCCTGCCCGCCTATATGCACGCGGCCGGGCGGAAGCCCGCGGTCGGCGGTGAGGTACTGAAAGACGTGGGCGGCCGGGGCGATGTTCTGGGCGCCCATGACCGCGATGCCGAAGGAGTCGTACTCCTCCAGGTCGGGTGCCTCACGCAGGTCGTCGAGCTGGCAGTCGAACAGGCTGGGGTCGGCGATCCCGCGCCGTTCCAGCAACTCGGCGGCGTACAGCGGCGCGACGGGCAGGAAGGGCAGCCGGTCGGGGGCGAAGGGGGCGTCCCGGGCGAGGTAGTTGTCGTGGACGTAGGGCGGGTGGATCATGAGCGTCCGACCGGTCGGCATGTGCAGGTCGCCGCGCGCGGCGGGAGTGGGTAAAAGCACGCTCGTACGGGAAGTGGCCATGTCCGCCCTCCAGTGGGCCGATGCCTCGGGGATCTCACGGCGGCACCGGCCCTGCCCGGCCTCGCATGCCATCCCCTGATGGTCCGGGGGGACAGCGGGGCCGTACAGGAGCGTTTCAGCCATCGGGACAGACCTCTGGAGAGTTACGGCGCCCAGGCCCCGATCTCACGCGACTTCGCCGGCCCAGCTCTCCAGCTTCGCCCGCTGGACAGCCAAGTCGGCGGCCGAGAGCGGAACATACCCTTCCTCCGTGGGCGTCTGACGCGCGACGGCCTCCTGGCCCTGCCGGGAGAGGGCGAGGCGGCAGTACTCGTAGGCGAGGGGATCGATGCCGTCCGGGTCCTCCCACAGATAGAGATTGAGGGGGTACGACAGCGGATAGGCCCCGGCGGCCACGTCCTCCTTCGACGCCGTGCGGTACGGCTCCCCGTCCGCCGCGGCCAGCGGGAGTTCGCGCACCTGGTCCGTCAGCTCCCGGGCGGCGCACCATCCGACGACGCAGATCCCGAACGGGTCGTCGGCCACGGCGAGTACCGCGTTCTCCCTGCTGCCCACGTTCTCGGCTCGCGTGGCGACCGGCAGGCCGTCGAAGAAGCGGGCCTGGAAACCGCCGACGAAGCCCAGGCCGTCGTCCGGAAGGTAGGCGTGGATTCGGCGCCCCGCCCAGCGTCCTTCGAGACCGAGCTGGCTCCACCGTACGAGGGATCCCTCAGTATGGCCGTCGGAGAAGAGCCGTACGGCCTGTTCCAGGGTGAGGCCGGGCAGCGGATTGTCCTTGTGCGTGTAGATCGACGGAGGGGTGCGGCCGTTGTCCCGGGGGCCGTGGCCCGAGTAGCCGAAGGTGATGGAGCGCGGCTCGTAGCCGTGGGTGGCGCGGAAGGCGGCGAGATCCTCCGGCCACACCTCGCGCGAGAGGGCGGTCAGCGGAGTGGCTCCGCTGATCAGGGCGGGGAATCCGGTCGAGGAGCCCTCGAAGACCCCGTGGAAACGGATGTCCGGGTGGGCCTTGGTGAACACACCGTTCAACTCGTCCAGCAGGGCCGCCATTCCGTCGTTGCCGACGAAGAGCACATCACCGTCGGGCAGCAGATAGGGCCGGTCCTTCGGCACCGGGACCGGACGGGGTTGGTACACGGGCGGTTTCCGGGACGTCATCGGACCTCCCTCCCTTCCAGTTCGGCTCGTGCAGTGCCGAGGTCGTCGTCGGTGAGGCGGGCGAATCGCGGGGCCAGTTCGTCGGCGACGGCCTGGCCCGCCTCGGAGAGTGCGTGACGGGCCAGCTCCGCGGCGGCCGGTTCGACGAAGCCGTCGCGGCGGCGGCGCAGGACGAGCAGCAGCCGGCGTGGGAAGGCCGCCGCGAGGCCCACGGGGCGTACGCCCTCCCGTTCGAGACCGGCGGGGGCCACGGCGATACCGGCCGGGTTCGCCGCCAGCGCGTCGAGCGTCTGCCGGTCGGTCGCGGTGGTGGTCGTCAGCCGTACGACCTGTTCGACCGAGCCGAGTGCCTTGACACCACCGCTCAGGAAGTGGCGGTGCTCGGCCGACGCGATGGTGTCGATGCGCTGAGCCGCGAGGGCGCCCTGGACTCCCAGCTGGGACCAGAGGTCCAGATCGCCGGCCGGATCGCCGGAGAGGAACACGCGCGGTGTGTCGGACCGCTCCAAGGCGGCCAGGTCGTTGCTCTCGTGGACGTAGATGTCGAGAGGAGTGATCCGGGCGATCCGGACCGTGGCGGGCGGGACCCCGACGATCTTCTTGAAGGGCACCTGCTCGTCGCGGTTGTACGGCCTGGTCAGTACGGAGAGCAGGGCCCCGCCGAAGCAGAGCAGCGGTACGGCGGCCTCGGTGCTGACCAGGTTCGTCGCGTACCGGTACTCCGGGTGGTGCGCGGTGACCGCCTCGGCGAGACGCTCCACGAGGGGCGCGCCGTAGGGGCTTCCGGCGATACGGGCGGCTCCGGAGGCGTCGTGGTACCGGGGGACGTCCAGATCCTTGCTCACGGTTCTCATGTGTCCTTCGATCAGCGACAGGCTCGCGGGCACGAGCGTCGCACAAGTGGGCCCGCCCGTGGGAATCGGGCCGCGCCGCGCGATGGCCACTCGGGGAATTCGACACTTTGTGAAGACGAAGCAAGGTGCCGGACAGCGCGGTCACCGAGCTCGAAACATTTCCATAGGAGCTTGTAAAAGGGCTAGTTGGGGATGCGCTCACCTTGACTCCCGGTCGTTTCTCTTGACGAGGTGTTCACATGCCATGAACATGCCTGAGTGAGAGAGCGCTCCCCCACACTCGCATCGTTCATTTCCTGAACAAGGAGAGCCGCCATGCCCACACCCCCCACGCGTCGTACGGTTCTCGGCGTGATGGCAGCGGCAGCCGCCGCGCCGAGCACGCTCGCCCTGTCCTCGCCCGCTTCCGCGTCGTCGCCCGCAGCCGCGCGGACCGGCGCCGCCGCTCTGCCCGGCGGTGGTGATCTCGGCCCGAACGTATTGATCTTCGATCCGTCGACTCCCAATATCCAGGGCACGCTCGACCAGATATTCCGGCAACAGGAGTCGGCGCAGTTCGGCAACGGCCGCTACCAACTGCTGTTCAAGCCCGGCACCTACAACAACATCAACGCGCAGATCGGGTTCTACACCTCGATCTCGGGTCTCGGGCTCTCTCCCGACGACACCACCTTCAACGGTGATGTGACCGTGGACGCCGGCTGGTTCAACGGCAACGCCACCCAGAACTTCTGGCGCTCGGCCGAGAATTTGGCGCTCAGCCCCGTCAACGGCACCAACCGGTGGGCCGTCGCCCAGGCCGCTCCCTTCCGTCGCATGCACATCAAGGGCGGACTCAACCTCGCCCCCGCCGGTTACGGCTGGGCCAGCGGCGGCTACATCGCCGACAGCAGGATCGACGGCACTGTCGGACCGTACTCCCAGCAGCAGTGGTACACCCGCGACAGCTCCGTGGGCGGCTGGACCAATGCCGTCTGGAACATGACCTTCTCCGGCGTCGAGGGCGCCCCGGGACAGGGCTTCCCCAACCCTCCCTACACCACACTGAACAACACCCCCATCTCGCGCGAGAAGCCGTTCCTCTACCTGGACGGCGCCAACTTCAGAGTCTTCCTTCCGGAGCTGCGCACCAACGCGCGCGGCACGACATGGGGAAACGGCACGCCGAGGGGGACCTCACTCCCGCTCACCCAGTTCTACGTCGCCAAGCCCGGAGTGAGCGCGGCCACCCTCAACGAGGCCCTCGCCCAGGGCCTCAACCTGCTCTTCACGCCCGGCATTTACCATGTCGACCGGCCCGTGCGGGTCGAGCGCGCGAACACGGTGGTCCTGGGCCTCGGCTACGCCACTCTCGTACCGGACAACGGAGCGACGGCGATGAAGGTGGCCGATGTCGACGGGGTGCGGCTCGCCGGCTTCCTGATCGACGCGGGAACCGTCAACTCCACCACCCTGCTGGAGATCGGGCCGCAGGGCACGTCCACCGACCACTCCGCCAACCCGACCACCGTCCAGGACGTCTTCATCCGGATCGGCGGCGCGGGCCCCGGCAAGGCCACCACCAGCATGGTCGTCAACAGCCGTCACACGATCATCGACCACACCTGGGTCTGGCGTGCGGACCATGGACAAGGCGTGGGCTGGGAGACCAACCGCGCGGACTACGGCATCGTCGTGAACGGCGACGACGTGCTGGCGACCGGTCTGTTCGTCGAGCACTTCAACAAGTACGACGTCCAGTGGAACGGCCAGCGAGGCCGCACCATCTTCTTCCAGAACGAGAAGGCGTACGACGCCCCCAACCAGGCCGCGATCCAGAACGGCGGTACCCGGGGCTACGCCGCCTACAAGGTCGCCGACCACGTGAGCACACACGAGGGCTGGGGTCTGGGCAGCTACTGCTACTACAACGTCGACCCGTCGATCCGGCAGGCACACGGTTTCGCGGCACCCGCTGTCGCGGGTGTGAAGTTCCACGGCCTGCTCGTGGTGTCGCTCAGCGGGAACGGGCAGTACGACCACGTCATCAACGCGATCGGCTCGCCGACGTCGGGGACGACGACCGTGCCGTCCACGGTGGTGTCCTTCCCCTGAGGCCGATCGGCGCGCGCCGCGAAGCACTGACACGTCTCGCGGCGCGCGCTGCCCCGGGCACCGCAGGGTGATCACGAGGTTCGGGAATCCTGGCGCGGCCGGAGTGTTGCGGTAGGTGTGAGTACCGTGACGACGACCAGATTCTCCGTACTGGACCGCTCCCGTATCCGGGAGGGGCAGGCGGGCCCGCAGGCGCTGCGTGACACCGTCGGCTTCGCCCGGCGGATCGAAGAGCTCGGCTACCACCGCTTCTGGGTCTCCGAGCATCACGGTGTGCCGGGGGTGGCGGGCTCCGCGCCCACCGTGCTCGCGGCGGCGGTCGCCGCCGCGACCTCCACGATCCGCGTCGGCACCGGCGGTGTCATGCTGCCCAACCACCAACCACTGGTCGTCGCCGAGCAGTTCGGGGTACTGGAGTCCCTCTTCCCCGGGCGTATCGACATGGGGCTGGGCCGCTCCGTGGGATTCACCGACGGCGTACGACGGGCACTGGGCCGGGACAAGCGGGATGCCGAGGACTTCCCCCGCGGGCTCGCGGAATTGCTCGGTTACTTCCAGGGCCCCCGGACGGCGCACCCCCAGGTCCACGCCCGCCCGGCCGAGGGGCTGCGCGTGCCCGCGTTCGTCCTGGCCACCGGGAAGGGCGTGCGGACCGCCGCCGAGGCCGGGCTGCCGCTGGTCATCGCGGCCGTACGGGGCGAGGACGCCATGCTGCGGGCCATCGAGGAGTACCGGCGGGACTTCCGGCCGTCCGCCTGGGGCGAGCGCCCGTATGTGGTGCTTTCCGGTACGGTCGCGGTGGCCCGAACCACCGCGGAAGCGCACAGACTGCTGCTCCCGGAGGCCTGGTCCACGGCCTACTCCCGTACGCACGGGGAATTCCCGGCACTCCCGTCCGTCGACACCGTCCTCGCGACCGGCATGACCGACCGGGAGCGCTCACTGTTCGAGGACGCGCTGCGCGGCCAGCTGTACGGCACGGAGGACGAGGTGGCGGCCGGACTGGAGAGACTGCTCGCACGCAGCGCGGCCGACGAGTACCTGGTCACGACGAGTACGTACGACCGCGACGCGCAGCTGGACTCCTACCGGCGGCTGGCGGATCTGGCCGGACTTGTGCCAGGCGTCGCGAGCCGGCCGCCCATTCCACAAGGACCCCTTGGGCCCTGTCCGGCCGATCTTCGCCGGGCCCGGAACGCCTGACACCGCGGACCGACCCGACAAGACCGACCGGACAGGACCTAGCCGGTCCGCGCCAGCCGGTGAAACTCGTGCGGGTCGTGGGCACAGAAAAGCCTGATCAGGTCCGGTTGGGCGCGGTTCAGTTCCCGCAGGCGCAGCCTGTTGTGCCGTCGTGCGGAGTTGTCGGTGGCGAGCAGGCGTTGGACCACGGAGAGCGCGGGCGGGCGGGGCGGCCTGCCGGGGTGGATGTCCGCGGGGGAGAAGAAGGCGTCGCCGCAGTGCAGGAGCCAGCCTTCGCCGCTCCGCACAGCCACCGCGCAGTGGCCGCGCGTGTGTCCCGGCATGGGGAGCAGCAGGATCTCGGGGGTGGCCGCGGGCATCGTGAGCCGGACGGCTTGAAAGCCGAACCACTCCTCCTGGGGGCGCTCGTACTCGACCCAGTGGGGATGGTGGGCCCATTGGACGGGTCGGTAACGCACCCGCTCGCCCCTGGTCGGAGGGGCCTCGGCCGCACGCAGTTCGTCGGCCAGGACATGGACCCGTGCGTGCGGGAAGTCGGCCAGCCCTCCGGCGTGGTCGAGATCGAGGTGGGTGAGGACGATGTCACGCACATCGCGGGGATCGAGGCCCAGGGCGCGGATCTGCGTCAAGGCGGTCCGGTCCGGGGCGAGTTCGGGTCGCATGGCGGCGCGGAAGGCGAGGCCCAGCCGTCGAGGGTCGGCGACGTCGGCCGTTCCCAGTCCCGTGTCGACGAGAACCAGACCGTCGTCCGACTCGATGAGCAGGCAGTGGCTCACGAAGCGGCCGGTGAACAGCCGCCCGCTGCCGAGCAACAGGCGGCCGCCGGCCGGGCACATGCCGGCGCAGTCGAGGTGATGGATCGTCATGCCGCTCCGTGTGAGGCTGCGTAGGGGCGTTGTGGGGGGATGGCTACGGGAGCCGGTGCGGGCGGGCCCGTGTCGCGCGGACGCCACACCTCACCACGCTACGCGCAGCGTCCCGCTCCGCGTGCCGCGGGCTCGATGAGCGCCCGCGGCACACCGGTCGACCATGCCTGAGCGGTCAGGAGGCGTCGGCCTTCGCGGCCGGCAGTGTGGGGACGATGCCGAGTTGGGTGGCGATGGTGCCGCTGTCGAAGTAGACGCGCTCGCAGACGATGCGCTGCCCTTCCACCCCGTCGAAGAAGAAGAACGCGACGACAGGGCAGCGGAAAGCGCGCCCGGTGGGCGGGTTGCCGTAGAGCTCACCGAGGTGGGTGCCAAGAAGGTCGAACTCGGCGACGACGGCGTCGTCGGTGTGGTGCAACCGGACGTTTTCGTGCCGCTGGTCGGGAAAGGCCGCACGCGTCAGGTTGTAGTAACTCATCACCTCGGCCGGACCGTCGAAGACCTGACCGGTGGTCATTATCTCGTAGCGGGGGTGGTCGAAGGTGGCGAGGGTGACATCGAATTCCTGCGTGCTCTCGGACTCGAAGTGCTCGCGCACCAGGGCTTCTCGTGCCTCTCGGAGAGCGGTCTGCGGGGTCGTCATATGTGCGGGACTCCATCCTGGAGAGCTGCGGCCGCGCCGCCGACCACCGACGCTCGATCCGGCGCGGACCGCTGTCTCGGGTGAGCACACCGCCCGCGCCGCCCCGATCGAGGCACCAGCGGTCGAGAGCGTTCACAGGCTCTGTGACCTGGACAGCTGCGCATGCAGCCTTAAACTCGATACATCTGGGTACTGAATACACTTGAGTATCCAGTTGGAGGAGGTCGCATGTCAACGCCCGAGCCGGCACCCGCCAGAGTCCGCCGAGCACCCCGCGCCGACACCCGCGCAGCCCTGCTGACCGCCGCTGTCCACACCTTCGGCCGGCACGGCTTCGCCCAGAGTTCCCTCGAACAGGTCGCGGCGGCGGCCGGCTTGTCGCGCGGTGCGATCTACTCCAATTTCACCGGGAAGGACGACCTGTTCCTGGCTCTGCTCCGGGAGACGGTGGACGAACGTCTGCGGCAGCTGCGCGATGCGGTACGTCCCGCGCCGAGCGAGGGCGAGCGGGCGATGGGGGCCGGCAGGTCGATGACCGAAGCGCTGCGGCAGCGCCCGGACCTCCATCTGCTGATGATGGAGTTCTGGCTGCGCGCCGCTCGCGATCCGGCTGTACGCGAACACTTCATGACGCACCGTCAGGAAATCCGGTCCGCGGTGGTCGGACTCCTGGAGGAGCACCAGGAGTCCGGGAAGGCCGAGCTGCCGATGCCGGCCGGTCAACTGGCCACCGGAATCATCGCGTTGTTCAACGGATTCGGCCTGGAGTACCTGGTCGACCCGGAGAGCGCCTCACCCGAATTGTTCGGGCGGCTGCTGGCCACACTGCTCCAGGCACCGCGCTGAGGGCGGGCGTGACTGTCGCGCGACCGCAGGGAGGCGTCCACCAACGACAACTCCCCGCCGGCCGACCGGCGGCGGTACCCGGCAGGCCCGGTCCCGGCGGATCCTCGGCGGGACCGGGCCTGATCCTCTGCGGGCCGTGCCTTCCGCCACCTGGAGCGGAGGACGGGCGCGGATCAGCGGCCGGGCACGGACGCGTGGGCGGGCACGGACCGGTGCGGCGCTCCCCCGCGTCGCGCGCTCACCGCGCCTCGTCGGCCGCCAACGGCCCGTGAACCGCCGGTTGTCCGGTACGGACCGCCGGGCTGCCCGGCCGGTTGATGAAGGCGACGCCGAGGACCGCCAGCACGGACGCGGCCGCGAGAGCGTACAGACCTCCGTTGGTGCTGCCGGTGGTGTCCTTGAGATAGCCGAAGAGCGTGGGAGAGACGAATCCACCGAGGTTGCCGAGCGAGTTGACCACCGCCAGCCCGGCCGCGGCGATCTTCAGGTCGAGCCCGGCCTGCGCCATCGGCCAGAACAGGGTGGCGGCGCACTTCCCTCCGATCGCGGCCAGGGTGAGGGCGAGCAGACCGAACCAGGGGGAGCCCAGGGTGGCGAGGAAGGCGCCCGACGCCGACAGGATCAGACAGACCGCGAGATACGGCCTGCGGTCCGGGGCGCGGTCCGTGAAGTGGCTCATCGTGTACATCGCGATCACCGCGCAGATCCACGGGATGGCGGACAGCAGCCCGATCTGGAAGGGCGAGAGCCCGCCGATCTCCGCCACCAGGCTCGGCAGCCAGAAGGTGATCGCGTAGCCGGTGAGGGCCATGGCGAAGAAGACCCCGGTCAGCAGGGCGACCTGGGGGTGGAGCAGCAGGCGGAACCGCGACACCTTGGGGGCCCGGCTGCGGGACTCCTGGTCGCGCGCGACCGCGGATCCCAGCGCGTCCTTCTCCTCCTGAGTGAGCCAGCGGGCGTCACCGATACGGGAGACGAGGAAGAATCCGGCGACGAACCCGACCAGGATGGAGAAGGCCCCTTCGAGCGCGAACATCCAGCGCCAGCCGGCGAATCCGCCCACACCGTGCAGTTCCAGCAGCGCGCCGGTGATCGGGCCGGTCACGATGTAGGCCGTGGCGGAACCGCCCAGGAAGATCGCGCTGGCCCGGCCGCGGCTGGAGTCCGGCAGCCACTGGGTGAAGTACAGGAGCACGCCGGGGAAGAAGCCCGCCTCCGCGATACCGAGGACGAACCGCAGCACGTAGAACATCGTCACGTTCTGGATGAAGCACATCGCCAGGATCACCAGGCCCCAGGTGATCATGATGCGGGTCAGCCAGACCCGGGCCCCGAAGCGCTCCATCAGCATGTTGCTCGGCACCTCGAAGAGGGCGTACCCGATGAAGAACAGGCCGGCGCCGAGGCCGTAGGCGGTGGCGCTCACCCCCACGTCGGCCCGCAACTCGTCCTGGACGAAGCCGACGTTCGTGCGGTCCATCTGGTTGACCAGGAGCATCAGGACCAGAATGGGCAGCATGCGGCGCAGGAATTTGCCGACCGCGCGACTTTCGGCGTCGGGCTCGCTCTCGGGACTCTTCGCAAAAGGCTGCGGGACCATCATTGTCTCCCACTTCAATTGCCGTGACGGCATGACAGATGTGCCTGGGGCCCACACCGTTGACCGCGCGGGCCGAACTCCGCTCGCGAGGGCGAGGGATCGCACCGCACCCCGATCGGGGTGGCGCATAGTGATGTATATGTATGTGAACGGGCGTTACACGTGTGGACACGTTACGGTCGCGTGTCCACCGGGTCAATGACTTCCCCGCGGAATCCCCCAGGACCGCGTCGAGCGCCCAACTGAGGGGATCGGCCACGTCAGGAGCAGTACGTGACGGCCCGATTGCTTGACGGTTCCGGCGGTGCGTCCTAAATTTACTGACGCTTACATCATCATGGATCACGGTTACATACGTGAACGGAGTCTTATGCTTGACGGAGTGCTGTTCTTTCCGGTCACGCCGTTCGCACCCGACGGCACCCTCGATCCGCGAACCCTCGGCACGCATGTACGGGCGGGGGTGGACGCCGGTGCGGGCGCGGTCTTCCCCGCCTGCGGTACCGGAGAGTTCCACGCCCTGTCGCCACGGGAGCACACCGACGTCGTACGCACCGCGGTCGAGTCGGTGGACGGGGCGGTCCCCGTCTTCGCGGGCGTCGGCGGCCCGCTCCCGACGGCGATCGAACTCGCCGGAGCGGCACGCGAGAACGGCGCGGACGGGCTGCTCCTGCTGCCGCCGTACCTGGTCAACGCGGATCAGGACGGACTGGTGCGGTACGTACGGGAGGTCGCTCAGGCCGCCGGGCTGCCCCTCATCGTCTACAACCGGGCCAATGCCCGGTTCAGCCCCCGCGCCGCCGTGGAAGTCGCCGCGATCGACCGGGTCGTCGGCTTCAAGGACGGTGTGGGCGACATCGAAACCCTGGCGCGCACCGTCGTCGCCATCCGCGAATCGCTGCGTGAGCGCGCCAAACCCTTCCAGTTCTTCAACGGACTCCCCACCGCGGAGGCGACCGTCCCCGCCTACCGGGCCATTGGTGTCCCGCTGTACTCGTCCGCCGTCTTCTGCTTCGCCCCCGAGATCTCCCTGGCCTTCCACCGCGCGGTGACCACGGGCGACGAGAAGCGCGTCGACGCCCTCCTGGCCGGTTTCTTCCATCCGCTGGTCGCGCTGCGCGACAAGGTTCCCGGATACGCGGTCTCCCTGGTCAAGGCCGGTGTACGGCTGCGCGGCCTGGACGTCGGACCGGTCCGCGCACCGCTGAGCGACCCCACGCGGGAAGACCTCGACGAACTCTCCGCGCTCCTGGAGCGAGGACTCGAACTCGTAAGGAACGCGTGACCATGAGCGCCGAACAGCTGCGGATCTCCGCCGTCACCATCACGCCCGTCGCCTTCCGCGACCCGCCGCTCCTCAACTCGGTCGGCGTCCACGAACCGTACGCCCTGCGCGCGATCGTCGAAGTGCGCACGGACGGCGGGCTCACCGGACTCGGCGAGACCTACGCCGACGCCAGGCATCTGGAACGGCTCCGGGCCGTGGCGGAACGGATCGTCGGACTCGACGTCTACGCCACCGAGGAACTCCACCGGCGCGTCGGCGAGGTCATCGCCCGTGTCGGCGGCGTCGGTGGCTCCGGTCTGACCGGGATGGTCACCACCAGCAGCACCGTCGACCGGGTGCACTCCCCGTTCGAGGTCGCGCTGCTCGACATCCAGGGACAGGCGTGCGGCCGGCCCGTCTCCGATCTCCTCGGCGGCGCGGTGCGCGCGTCGGTGCCCTTCAGCGCCTACCTGTTCTACAAGTGGGCGAGCCACCCCGGTTCCGACCCGGACGAGTGGGGCGCGGCGCTGGACCCCGACGGCGTGGTGGCCCAGGCCCGGCGCATGGTCGACGCGTACGGATTCACCGCGATCAAGCTCAAGGGCGGGGTCCTGCCGCCCGAGGAGGAGGTCGAGGCGGTACGGGCGCTGCGCGCCGAGTTCCCGGACCACCCGCTGCGGCTCGACCCGAACGCCGCCTGGACGGTGCCCACTTCCATCGAGGTCGGCCGGGCACTCGACGGTGTGCTGGAGTACCTGGAGGACCCGACACCGGGCATCGAGGGCATGGCCGCCGTCGCCCGCGAGGTGTCGATGCCGCTGGCGACCAACATGTGCGTCGTGGCCTTCGACGAGCTCCATCCCTCGGTGGCGGTGGACGCCGTGCAGGTCATCCTCTCCGACCACCACTACTGGGGCGGGCTGCGTCGCTCCAAACTCCTGTCCGGGATCTGCGACACGTTCGGCATGGGCCTGTCCATGCACTCGAACTCGCATCTGGGCATCAGCCTCGCGGCGATGACCCATCTCGCGGCGGCCACGCCCAACCTCACGTACGCCTGTGACACCCACTGGCCGTGGAAGACCGAGGACATCATCGAGCCCGGTGTACTGGCGTTCAAGGACGGCTCGGTGGCGGTGCCCACCAGCCCCGGCCTCGGCGTCACGCTCGACCGCGACGCGCTGGGGGTCCTGCACGAGCAATACCTGACCAGCGGTCTGCGCAACAGGGACGACACCGGCTACATGCGCACCATCCACCCGACCTACCGGGCCACCATCCCGCGCTGGTAGAGGAAGAGAGAACAAGAGGGCGAGGCCCGGCGGGGAAGGACCGCGCCACCGGGCCTCAAAGGTGGGATGGGGACTCCGGCCGTCCCGAGCGTACGGCCACAGCTCCCGGCCCCGCGGCCGATCGCTCCGGCAGGAGGGGGCCGCCGCTACGGGTACCGTAAAGGTGTACCGATTCCCGTGGGCCTCCTGGTGGGCTGCGTGACCCCAGGAGGAGCAGCATGACGACGAACCGCGGACGCAAGGACGTCATCCGGGACCGGATGGCCGCGACCGGTGAGTCGTACAACGTCGCGGCCCGCAACCTCAAGGCGATGAAGGACATGGGCGCCACCCGGGAGGCCGTACTCGTCCAGCGCTGGCGCCCGGCGGACTCCTTCGACGTGCCCTGTCCGTGCGGCGGGACCTGCGAACCCGGCGAGAAGTGCGATCACTGCCACGCGCGGCACCGGCATGTGAAGCGGTACCCCGGCAGCGTCACGGACGTGGAGACGTGGGCGGACCGGTACGAATGCACCGGGTGCTCGTCCTCGTACACCCTGACCGTCCAGCTGACCGGCCGCCCGTGGGGCGTCGCCGAGACCGTGATCCAGGGCGGGGCGGCGGAGCCGGTCATCCGGGTCCGGGTGTTCCCCGGCGTCGTGCATCCGCTGCTGCGCCCCGAGTCGCCCGAAGACGTCTGACACGCACGTTCGCGGTTCGGCCCTCTCCCGACACGCCCGACAGCGCCGAGGCAACTGTCGCGACGCCGTCCGCGATGATCGGGACACCGACCGCTTCACACCGGCGGCTTCCACACGGGCGGCTGAGCCGGAGGCCCTCGAAACCCGCCTCCGCCCTTGGCCGGCGGCCACCTCAGTCTGGGCGCGGACCGGCCTCAACAGCCCTTTCGGCCGCGCGGGTTCACCCCTTCGTCTCGGGGAGGTTCACCGCTTCGCCCCTCGGACGCAGCGCGTCGACAAGGAGGTCGAGCAGTCGGCCGGTCCGCTCCGGGGTACCGACGGCCGCCGTGGAGAGGAACACTCCGAGGAGCATGGTGGTGACGTCCTCGGGGTCGGCATCCTCACGGAGTGAACCCGTTCGCGCTCCCTGCGCGAGGATCATTCCGATCGCGGCGGTGAGGCGCTCCCGCGTGGCCGGGGTCGCGATGCGTCCCGAGGCCCAGCCGGTGCGGAGCGTGTCGATCATTCCGCGCTTCGTCGCGACGAACGCCGCGTAGCGGTCCATCCACGCACGGAGCGCGGCCTCGGGCGGCAACTCGTCGAGCAGGGTGGGGGCACTCGTGGCGACATCGTCGAGTTCGGCGGCGTAGACAGCCTCGACGAGTGCCTCGCGGGTGGGGAAGTGGCGGTAGAGCGTACCGATCCCGACTCCTGCGTCGCGGGCGATGCTCTCCAGCGCGACGGTGCCGTCGGCAGCCGCGAAAGCGGCTCGGGCGACAGCGACGAGCCTGTCGCGGTTACGCCGCGCGTCGGCGCGCACCGGACGGCCGGCGGCGGACGGACCGGCTGGAGCACCGGTGGGTATCGGTTCGGACGGACTCAAAACGGAGGCACCTCCGGTAGTGCTACAGTCCAATTAACGGAGGAACCTCCGTTTCCCTCATCATCGCACGAGGACGGGGCTCGCATGGCACCCGACAGCACTCCCTCCCCCGAGGTCACGGCCACCGGCGTAGCGCGTCCGGGAGGCTCCGGCGTGCTCGCCGGCCGGACCGTTTCCCGTATCGGATACGGGGCGATGCAGCTCGAACGCCTGCGTGGCGACCGGGGCGCGGCCATCGCGCTGCTGCGCCGCGCGGTCGAGCTCGGCATCGACCACATCGACACCGCCCAGTTCTACGGCGACGGTCTCGCCAACGGACTCATCCGCGAGGCGCTGCGCCCCGAGGACGGCGTCCTCGTCGTCACCAAAGTCGGCGCCGACCCCGCCCCCGGCGGTCCCGTCCCGCTTCGTCCCGCGCAGCGGCCCGAGGAACTCCGGGCAAGCGTCGAGGACAACCTCCGGAGCCTCGGTGTCGGCCAGGTCCCGGTCGTGAACCTGCGCCGCATGGACGCCGGACCCGGTCTCCAGGCCGAGGGTGACCAGGTGGTCGACCTCGATGACCAGCTCGCGGTGATGACCGCGATGCGCGACGAGGGAAAGATCGGCGCGATCGGTCTGAGCAGCGTGACCCTCGAGGGACTGCGCCGGGCGATCCCGGCGGGCATCGTCTGTGTGCAGAATGCCTACAGTCTCGTCACGCGCGACGACGAGGACATGGTCAGGGCCTGCGTCGCCGAAGGGATCGGCTGGGTCCCGTACTTCCCCCTCGGCGGTGCGTTCCCCGGCATCCCGCAGGTGGCCGACGAGCCGGCGGTCCGATCCGCGGCGCGGTCCCTCGGCAGCACTCCGTCACAGGTCGGCCTCGCCTGGCTGCTTCGGCACGCCCCGAACGTACTCCTCATCCCCGGCACCGCGAACCCGGAGCACCTCGAAGCGAACGTCGCCGCGGCCACGATCGTGCTCGACGACGCGACGCTCGCCGCGCTCGACGCCGTCCCGACACGCTAGGACCGGGTCTTCCGTTTGGATCGGGCCGGATCAGGGAGCGGGGTCCGGTGCCGTGGATCGCAGGGCGGAGGAGGGAGACGACGCGGAGGGGACACCTCAACACCCCTTCCCACCATACGGACTACGGCCACGTCGTCTCGACAGACGGGCCCGGCCACTGCAAGTCTCCCGCTATGCATCTCGTCAACCGCTCCCTGGTCACCGCTCTTTGCTCCGTCGTAGCCCTCTGCGCCGCCCTCGTGGGCTGTTCCCCGCAACCGGAGGGGAAGGCGCCGGGCGAGAAGGGCGCGACGGCGTCCTGCGCGCCCGGCAGGCTCGCCACCGAGGTACCGGGGAAGATGACCGTAGGCACCGACAAGCCCGCCTACGCCCCCTGGTTCACCGACGACAAGCCGTCCAACGGCAAGGGGTTCGAGTCGGCGGTGGCGTACGCCGTGGCAGATCGGCTCGGCTACGGCCGCGATGCGGTGGTCTGGCAGAACGTGCCGTTCAACAGCTCGTTCGCGCCCGGAGCCAAGAAGTTCGACTTCGACATCAACCAGGTCTCCATCAGTGAGACGCGCAAAAGGGCCGTCGCCTTCTCCTCCGGCTACTACGAGGTACGCCAGGCCGTCGTCGCTCTGAAGTCGTCGAAGGCCGCGAAGGCGAAGAGCGCGGCCGACCTCAAGGACGTGAAGCTGGGCGCCCAAGTGGGCACCACCAGCCTCGACTTCATCAATGATCTGGTCAGGCCCACACAGCGGACCGCCGTCTATCAGAAGAACGACTTCGCCAAACTGGCCCTGAAGAGCGGTCAGGTGGACGCCATCGTCGTGGACCTGCCCACCGCCTTCTACATCACCGGGGCCGAGGTGCCCGAGGCGAAGGTGGTCGGCCAGTTCCCGAACTCATCCGAAAAATCGGAGCAGTTCGGTCTCGTCCTCGACCGGGAGAGCAAGCTCACCTCCTGTGTGAGCGGCGCCGTGGACGCTCTCCGGAAGGACGGCACCCTCGCCGCCCTGGAAAAGAAGTGGCTCTCCGAGGCCGTCGACGCACCGGTGCTCAAATGACACCGCACAAGACACTCGACGGTGAGGACGTCTACGTCCCCTCGGAACGCCGCATCGCCCGCGAACGCCACCGGCGTGCCCGTACCCGGCGCGCCACGGCGATCGCCGCGACCAGTACCCTCGTGACGGGCGCGGTGCTGTTCCTCCTGATCACCAACTCCCCCGGCTGGGCCCGCACCAAGGAGACGTTCTTCAGCGCCCACTACGCGCGCGTGGCGCTCCCGCAGGTCCTGGAGGGCCTGTGGCTCAATCTGCGGCTGCTGGCGGTGTGCGGCGCCGCCGTGCTGGTGCTCGGCCTGCTGCTGGCGGTGGCGCGCACCCTGCGCGGGCCGGTGTTCTTCCCCGTACGGGCACTGGCCACCGCGTACACGGACTTCTTCCGCGGACTCCCCCTCATCATCTGCCTGTTGATGGTGGTGTTCGGAGTGCCCGCGCTGCGCCTCCAGGGGGTGACCACCGATCCCGTGCTGCTGGGCGGCAGCGCCCTCGTACTGACCTACTCGGCATACGTCGCCGAGGTCTTCCGGGCGGGCATCGAGTCCGTACACCCCTCGCAGCGGGCGGCGGCCCGCTCCCTGGGACTCAGCAGCGGCCAGGCACTGCGCTTCGTCGTACTGCCCCAAGCGGTCCGCCGTGTCGTGCCACCGCTCCTCAACGACCTGGTGTCGCTCCAGAAAGACACCGGACTCGTGTCGATCGCCGGTGCCGTCGACGCCGTGTACGCGGCGCAGATCATCGCCGGCAAGGACTTCAACTACACCCCGTACGTCGTCGCGGGTCTGGTCTTCGTCGCGCTGACCATCCCGATGACCCGGCTCACCGACTGGGTGACGGCCCGGATGGACCGGCGGCGGGCACAGGGAGGAATCGTATGAGCGTGGCACCGGCCGCGGCACCGGAGGCTCCCGTGCTGCGGATGGAGGCGGTCCGCAAGTCGTTCGGCACTTCGCTGGTGCTGCGGGACGTGGACCTGGAGGTCGCCCCGCACACGGTGACCGCGCTGATCGGCGCATCGGGATCCGGGAAATCGACCCTGTTGCGCTGCGCCAACCTCCTGGAGGAGATCGACGACGGCGCCATCTGGCTCGAGGGCGAGGAGATCACCGATCCGCGGACCGACCCGGACACGGTGCGCCGCCGGATCGGGGTGGTGTTCCAGGCGTACAACCTCTTCCCTCACCTGACCGTTCTGCAGAACATCACGCTGGCCCCCCAGCGCGTCCACGGGCTCTCCCGGCCACAGGCCGACGAGCGCGCCCGCGAACTGCTGGATCGGCTCGGGCTCGGGGCGAAGGCCGACGAGTACCCGGACCGGCTCAGCGGCGGACAACAGCAGCGGGCGGCGATCGTACGGGCGCTGGCGGTACGCCCCCGGCTGCTGCTCCTGGACGAGATCACGGCCGCACTGGACCCGGAGCTGGTGGGCGAGGTGCTCGGCCTCGTACGCGAGGTGAAGGACGAGGGCATGACCATGGTCATCGCCACCCACGAGATGGCCTTCGCGCGTGAAGTCGCCGACCAGGTCTGCTTTCTGGACGCCGGAGTGGTGCTGGAGCGCGGCACTCCGGAGGAGGTCTTCGGCGGCCCGCGGGAGGAGCGCACCCAGCGGTTCCTGCGACGGATCGTCGAAGCGGGACGGCTGTAAGCGGTCCTTGCGGAAGGGATGGCTGCGCACGAGGTCCAGCGGGACGTGCCACGACGGAGGGCGGCTGCCGGGTTCGGCGACCGCCCTCCGGTTCCGGGTGTGCCCGCGTCGGTCGGCGCGTGGGGATCAGGAGGCTGTCCAGACGCCGAAGTCCGCCAGGCGGTGCCGAAGTCCTGGAGGCCGAGGCGGGCGCCGGCGGAGCGGGTCGCCGTGCCCTTGGCCGTGGCGCAGCACGGCGCACGCCCTGCCAACGATGTCCCACGTCCCGGCCAAAGATTCGGCGGGACAAGACCGTGAGGCTCGTTAGGGTTCGGTCGCATGACCGACCGTGTTCTGGAACTCCTGCGCACCCGCCCCGATCTGGCCGAACTGGCCGCGTTTCCGTTCGAGTTCGATGTGGACTGTACGCACCACGTCGAGGAGGTGCATCTGGCGTCCGGCGCGTCGCTGGAGCCGATCGCCGGCGACGACACCGGCGGTACGTACTTCCTGTGCGGGGGAACCGCCGTACTCCACGCGTCTTCCGAGGGGTACGCGGCATTGCTCGCCGACAGTGTCGGCGAGGCTCTCGAAATCCTCATCAGGCTGCCCGGCTGGTGCGAGAACATCTCCGCCGAACTGGACGAGGAGGGCCTGCTCGCCGAAATACGCGCGGCGGACGACGAGGCGCGGGAGGAGTTCGTCCCCGACCTGGACGCGCGGCGGGCGGCGTTGATCAGCGGTCTGGGACTGCCGGACCGGCCGCTGGTCGAACTCCTCGCCATGTCACGGTCGGCCGCCAGGCGCACCGAGCCGGACCACGTCCTGCTCAACTCCCACGAACTTTGCGCGTACCGGCTGGACGAGTCCTTCCGCCCGCCCCTGCGCGACATCGTCCTCGGCCCGGGACGGGAGGCGCTGGAACGGATGCGCTCCGGCGACCACGGCGCGTGGGAGGAGGCGGCCGCGGATCGGACACTGCGGGCGGGAGTGCTGCGCGCGGCGCGGTACGACCGCCGTGACGGCGACCTGCCGCTGCTGCGCTTCCTGCTGGAGCACGAGAGTGCCACGCGGACCGAGTGGTACGAGGAGCGGCGGCTGGCCGCGGCGCTGGTGGCTTCGCACGGGCAGGACAGGGACGTTCCGCTGCTGCGGTCGGCCACTGCCGGGCGGGTCACCGACAGCGCCGGAGCCGTGGCGTGGGCCCGCGCCGAGGAGGCGGAGTGGCGCGGGCGGAATATGACCGCGGAGAGCGAGTTCACCTGGATCGAACTGGCCCACCGGCAGGGTCGTCCGGAGCACGCCCGGGTCGCGCTCATCCGCATGCTGGACGACACGGGCCCGGACGCCGACCGGCTCCGGGAGCTGAGCCGCGCCCTGGAGCGCATCGGCGACCACGCCCAGGCGGCGCGCGCCCAGTTCAACCTCCTCTCGCTTCAGGAAACCGCTTGGGACAGGGCCTCGGAGGCCCACGTCCTCGCCCGCCTGGAGCGCCGCAAGGGCGACCTCGCGGCAGCCGGGCGGGCGCTGGAGCGGGCACGGGCGGCGGTCGGCGCCGACGGCACCGCGCCGGAGGGAACGGCTCCCCAGTGGCACCGCCGGGGACTCGGCCGCCTGATCACGGAGCAGCATCTGGAGCTGACACTCGCCGCGGTCGAGGCGGGTGACGAGGAACTCGTACGTACGACGATGTGGACTGTACGCACCACGTCGAGGAGGTGCATCTGGCGTCCGGCGCGTCGCTGGAGCCGATCGCCGGCGACGACACCGGCGGTACGTACTTCCTGTGCGGGGGAACCGCCGTACTCCACGCGTCTTCCGAGGGGTACGCGGCATTGCTCGCCGACAGTGTCGGCGAGGCTCTCGAAATCCTCATCAGGCTGCCCGGCTGGTGCGAGAACATCTCCGCCGAACTGGACGAGGAGGGCCTGCTCGCCGAAATACGCGCGGCGGACGACGAGGCGCGGGAGGAGTTCGTCCCCGACCTGGACGCGCGGCGGGCGGCGTTGATCAGCGGTCTGGGACTGCCGGACCGGCCGCTGGTCGAACTCCTCGCCATGTCACGGTCGGCCGCCAGGCGCACCGAGCCGGACCACGTCCTGCTCAACTCCCACGAACTTTGCGCGTACCGGCTGGACGAGTCCTTCCGCCCGCCCCTGCGCGACATCGTCCTCGGCCCGGGACGGGAGGCGCTGGAACGGATGCGCTCCGGCGACCACGGCGCGTGGGAGGAGGCGGCCGCGGATCGGACACTGCGGGCGGGAGTGCTGCGCGCGGCGCGGTACGACCGCCGTGACGGCGACCTGCCGCTGCTGCGCTTCCTGCTGGAGCACGAGAGTGCCACGCGGACCGAGTGGTACGAGGAGCGGCGGCTGGCCGCGGCGCTGGTGGCTTCGCACGGGCAGGACAGGGACGTTCCGCTGCTGCGGTCGGCCACTGCCGGGCGGGTCACCGACAGCGCCGGAGCCGTGGCGTGGGCCCGCGCCGAGGAGGCGGAGTGGCGCGGGCGGAATATGACCGCGGAGAGCGAGTTCACCTGGATCGAACTGGCCCACCGGCAGGGTCGTCCGGAGCACGCCCGGGTCGCGCTCATCCGCATGCTGGACGACACGGGCCCGGACGCCGACCGGCTCCGGGAGCTGAGCCGCGCCCTGGAGCGCATCGGCGACCACGCCCAGGCGGCGCGCGCCCAGTTCAACCTCCTCTCGCTTCAGGAAACCGCTTGGGACAGGGCCTCGGAGGCCCACGTCCTCGCCCGCCTGGAGCGCCGCAAGGGCGACCTCGCGGCAGCCGGGCGGGCGCTGGAGCGGGCACGGGCGGCGGTCGGCGCCGACGGCACCGCGCCGGAGGGAACGGCTCCCCAGTGGCACCGCCGGGGACTCGGCCGCCTGATCACGGAGCAGCATCTGGAGCTGACACTCGCCGCGGTCGAGGCGGGTGACGAGGAACTCGTACGTACGACGATGGCGCACGGCGGGCTCCTGCTGGACAGGATCGGCAAGGAGTCGGCGAAGACACTCAGCCGGCTGTCCACGCGGGCGAAATGGGCGGTGGCCGGCCTTCGCACGCCCACCACCTGACGGTGAGAAGCGGCCGCGCACCAGACCCCGGTTCACCTACGGCCCAACCACCCAGCCCGCCTCTACCTCGCTGAAAGACCACCGGCCCAGGCTCTGTCCGGCAATCCCCGCCTGCAGGGCCTCTCGATTCCTGTCCGCCCCCAGGGCTGGTGCGGGTGGGTCGGCCCTGGGGGCCGGGCCGCCTGGTCTAAAAGGTCCTACGATGGACGGATGATTTTTATCGTTGTGAAGTTCCAGGTGAAGCCCGAGTACGTCGACGAATGGCCGACGCACGTGGCGGCCTTCACCTCCGCCACCCGGTCCGAGCCGGGCAATCTCTGGTTCGAGTGGTCCCGGAGCCTGGAGGCCCCGGACACGTACGTGCTGGTCGAGGCGTTCCAGGACGACGCGGCGGCCGCCCACGTGAACTCCGACCACTTCCGCGCCGGTCTTGAGACCATGCGGCCCCTGCTGAGCGGCACTCCGGAGATCGTGAGCACCACGATCGAAGGAGCCACCGGCTGGAGCGAGATGGGCGAACTCAAGATCGGCTGACCGGACGGCGAAGCCCCGCCTCCCCCACTGGAACTGACAGAACGGGGAGCGGGGCTGGGCGTCCACTGGAGCCGGCCGAGTCACCGTCGGCCGGTGTCCCCGGGTGATCAACGTCCGCACAGGCACGTCCCGTCGGCACGGTCCGGGCCTCGGCTCGGCGTCGAGGACGGGATCGTGTCCGTGCCCTCGTGGTCATGAACTCGTTGACCTGGTAACGAAATTCAGGGTCCAGCCTCCCGGGTTCCAGGAAAGGCACAGCATGACGACGTACCCGGATGTGACCGGTCGGCGCGGAGACGACCGGGAATCAACTGCGGCCGGTTCCACGGGACCGGATGCGATCCGAGCCGCGATCGAGCGATTCCACGCGATCCTCGCCCACGACCGGGTAGCGTCGTCCACCCATGACCTCCTCGCACGCCGCCAGCACGACGCGGGACTGCGGGTGGAGGGGCGTCCGTACTCATCCACACTGCGGCCCCGCCTGATCGCCGGCACCGACCACGCCCGGATCTGTACCACTGCCGCGCTCCTCACCGGTGCCGTCCACCGCCTCGCCGCCCACGCCCTGGCCGACGACGAGATGGGGCGGCGGGTGCGCTCGATCCTGGCACCCGCGCCCCTGGAGATGGCTGTGGCCGCCATGGCCCCGGCCACGGACGGCGCACCCGACCACGGCAGGCTCGACGGATTCCTCGACGGCGAGCGGATCGCCTTCGTCGAATACAACGCCCACCCGCCCGGCGGCGTCCTGACGCAGGACATCATCGCCGAAATCTACGCCGACACCCCCGCGATGCGCGCCTTCACCCGCGAATTCCCCACCCACAGCACGGCGACGGGCCCCCGCGTCGCCGACACCCTGCTCCACGCGTGGGAAACGGGCGGAGCCCCCGGAGGCCACCCGTCCGTGGCCATCGTCGAATGCGGTACCTCGGTCGCCGGCTGGGAATTTCACCACCTGCGCGAACACCTGGCCAACCAGGGCATCGATGCCCTGGTCTGCTCCACCGACGACCTCACCTACACACCCGGCCAGGGCCTGCGTGCCCGCGACGACAACGGCAGCCACCGACCGGTCACCGTGGTCTACCGCCGTGCGGTCCTCACCGATCTGATCGCCCGCCACGGCAACTCCCTGCCCGAGCACCCCATGATGCGCGGATGGGCCGACGGCGCCTGTGTGATGGTCAACTCACCCTCCAGCCACCTCGCCCACAAGAAATCCGCCCTCGCCCTTCTCACCGACCCCACCACCAGGCACCTGCTCTCCCCCCGGGAACGCACGGCCGCCCGCGCCCACGTCCCCTGGACACGACTCCTGCGCCCGGGATCCACCACCCACGGCGACCGTGAAATCGACCTGCTCGACTTCGCCCAGTGCCGGCGCGACCAGTTGATCCTCAAACCCAACGACTCCTACGGCGGCCATGGGATCCTGCGCGGCCGGCACCGCACCGAACGGCAGTGGCGCGACGACCTGCGCCGGGCTCTGACCGTCCCCCATGTCCTCCAGGAACGCGTGAGCATTCCCCGAATCCCCTATCCCCGGTGGCACGAAGGACGGCTGCTTGTCGACGACTGGTACGAGGGCACCGACCCCTACCTGTTCGGCACCACCGCTCACGGCTGCATCAGCCGTCTGGGCCATGACGACATCATCAACGTGAGCACGGGAGGCACCGGCGTCCCCGTCTTCCAACTCACCACCGCACGGGGCCAGGAGCGAAGCCGCCCAACGGGGCGGAGCGGCGGGTCACTTGAGCCGGACGGTCGTGCACCGGCGCCTCACCCGGTCCGGCCCACGACGAGTTCGTAGAAGATCGGCTCGCCGGTCGTCGTCACCCGGTGCTGGAACCGGGTTCGTTCCATCACCACAAGTTCTCCGTCGGCCACCAGCCGCTCGACGGCGGCGCCGAATCCGTCCGGATCCGATTCGTCCATCCACCGCTCATCGATCGTGAAGGCCACGGGAGCGCCGGGTGGCAGGACCGCGAGCGCGTTGTCGAGCGCCTTCGGTGTGGCGTGTGTGCCGCCGAACGCTCCGGCCGACACCAGTCCCCCGAGCGCGTACGGGCGCAGTTCCTCACGGAGTGTGTCGTCGCGCAAGAAGTCGCCGACCACGTAGTCGGCGTAGACGCCTGGCCGGTCGCGCAGACTCGCCACGCGCGCTGCCGCCAGCGAGTCGACCCCGACCACCTGGGCTACGCCACCGCGACGCACCAGGTCGCCGACCAGTCCCGTGCCGGCGCCGACATCGAGGACCGTCAACGAGCCCGGCTCCAGCCCGAGGCGCGCGGCCGCGCGCAGGAAGCCCTCTGCCGCGACCTGCGGCGACGTGCACTGCAGCCGTTCCTGGACGACATACTCATAGAGGCCGGGCACGGCGTAGATCCGCGTGTACTGGTGCAAGTGCACTATCTCGTGCTCACTCAGCGCGATGTACTCGCCGTCGGTCACTGGCGGGCCGAGCAGACGGACTCCCGCAAACATATCTGCCATGTCCATGAGGTTATGCGAACGGGTTTGTGTGCCGCCACCAGCAATAAAGGCCAGCCCCTCGATTCGCTGACCGATCGAGCAGAGAGGAATTCGCGACAGGGACTCCGCACGGGCTCATCATCCCAGTTCAGCGCACCCGACCCCGGGGTTTCAGCGGCACCGGCGGCAATTCCGGAGCGGGCAGTCGCTCACCTTCGTAACCGTGCACCTCACCGAAGCGGGACCCCTCCATCCATGCCTGCCTGGCCTCTTCGATTTCCTTTTGTGAACGCCCGATGAAATTCCAGAACATGACGATTTCCTCCTCGAAGGGCTCGCCTCCGAGGAGCATCAGGCCCGCGTCGGACACCGCGCGCAGGGGAAGTTCCGATCGGCCGCAGCCGAGATAGAGCATCGAGCCGGGCAGTACACGCACTCCGTCGACCTCGGCCTCACCGGACATCGCCAGGACCGCGTACTCGAAATCGGGGTCGAGCGGCAGACGGGTCTCGCTGCCGGCGTCGAGTGCCAGGTCCGCGCCGACGATCGGGCTGTAGGTCGTGCCGGGCGAGACCGCGCCGTCGAGTGCGCCGAGGATGACGGTGGCGCTCAGGCCGGGCGCGGTGACCAGGGGGAGGCCGGCGTGGTGCTGGAAGTGCGGCTGGACCTCGCGGTGTGCGTCGGGGAGCGCCACCCAGAGCTGGGCGCCGTGCAGGAAGCGGGCGTGTGTACGTGGGCTCTCCTCGGAGTGGGAGATCGCCCGGCCCGATGTCATCAGGCCCAACTCGCGCGGACGGACGGTCTGGAGGCTGCCGAGGCTGTCGCGGTGCAGCACCTCGCCGTCGTGCAGCCAGCTGACGGTCTGGAGTCCCATGTGCGGATGGGGCGGCACCCGCATTCCGGGCTCGTCGGCGATGTCATCGGGACCGTAGTGGTCGACGAAGGCCCAGGCACCCACCATGCGGCGCCCGAGGTTGGGCAGCAGCCGGCGGACCTCGGTTGACTCGCCCAACTGGACCCGGCGCGGGCTCAGCAGCTCGCGCACCGGTTCGGCGACGACGAAGCCCCGGCCGCCGCAGACGGTGGGGGACGCCTGACGATCAAGATTGCTCATGGCGCCCAACCTATTCCCGTAGCACCCGCGGCGGCGACATCCACACGAAATCGGTAGTGGAATTTTCAACCACCTTCCCCTGTTGACCGGGGCGACGGCAATCGAAGCCAGGCGAAGTCGGCCGAAGTCAGGCGAATGCGATGGAGGAGGGCACGTGGAAAGCACGTACTACGAGTACGGAACCGCCGCCGAGCGCTGGGACCGCGCTCAGCTGTTCTTCGACGCCAAGGAGTACGTCACGGCCGCCCGCATCCTCGGCGGACTGGTCGACGAGGTCCCGGAGCAGGTCGCCCCGCGGCTGCTCCTCGCCCGCGCCTACTACCACTCGGCGCGGCTGGCGAAGGCGGAGACCGAACTGCGGATCGTCGTCGAGCGTGACCCGGTGGAGCATTACGCGCGCCTGATGCTGGGCCGCACGCTGGAGCGCCAGGGCCGGCCGGCGGAGGCCGCGCCGCATCTGCGGTTGGCCGCCGTCATGTCCGGCGAGTTCCCCGGCGAGTGACCGCCCGACCGGAGCGCGGCGGTGGGCCGGCTGCCCGGACCGAGCCGCCCGCCGCGCGCCTCGGGACTGGGTACTGGGGACTCATGTCGCGTTCGGGCACGCCGCGTTCGACGTCAAGCGTGTCGCGTTCAAGTCGGCCGCGGCCAGGTCCTGTTCCGGGCCCGGCGAAGATCGGCCGGACAGGTCCTGGGTCCTGTCCGGCCGATGTTGTCGGATCAGGGCGTTTCGGCAACGCGGCGAGGCGCCGTGCCGGGCACCAGAGCGTCCACTACGAGCCGTTGCCCGGTTCGGCGCCGTACCAGACCGTGGTGATGTTGCAGAACTCGCGGATGCCGTGGGCCGACAGCTCACGCCCGTACCCGGAGCGCTTCACACCGCCGAACGGCAGTGCGGGATGCGAGGCCGTCATGCCGTTGAAGAACACACCGCCCGCCTCCAGGTCCCGTACGAACCGGCGCATGTCCTCCTCGTCGCGTGTCCACACGTTGGAACTCAGCCCGAACGGTGTGTCGTTGGCCAGTTCCACCGCTTCGTCCAGGCCCGCGACCCGGTAGAGCGTGGCGACCGGGCCGAATGTCTCCTCGCGGTGGATCCGCATGGACTCGGTGATGCCGGCGAGCACCGTGGGGGCGTAGAACCAGCCCTGCTCGTGTCCCTTCGGACGCTGTCCGCCGCACAGGGCCGTGGCTCCCCCGCTCAGCGCGTCGTGGACCAGCTCCTCCAGATCGGCGCGGCCCTGTTCGCTGGCGAGCGGCCCGATGTCGGTGGACTCGTCCAGCGGGTCGCCGACGGTCAAGTCCCGCATCCCGGCGGTGAATCGCGCGGCGAAGGCGTCATAGACGTCCTCGTGCACGATGAAGCGCTTGGCGGCGATGCAGGACTGGCCGTTGTTCTGCGCGCGGGCCGTCACCGCGGTCTTCGCCGCCCGCTCGACATCCGCCGAGGGCATGACCACGTACGGGTCACTGCCGCCCAGTTCCAGGACGGTCTTCTTCACCTCGTCGGCCGCGATCGCGGCGACCGAGCGGCCGGCCGGCTCGCTGCCGGTCAGGGTCGCGGCGGCCACCCGGGGGTCGCGCAGGATGGCCCCGACCGCGCCGGAGCCGACCAGCAGCGTCTGGAAGCAGCCGGCCGGGAATCCGGCCCGGCGGAACAGGTCCTCCAGGTAGAGCGCGGTCTGCGGGACGTTCGAGGCGTGCTTGAGCAGACCCACGTTGCCGGCCATGAGGGCGGGGGCCGCGAACCGTACGACCTGCCAGAGGGGGAAGTTCCACGGCATCACCGCGAGGACCACGCCCAGCGGCCGGTAGTGGACGCTCACGCGTGCCGCACCGGAGTCCTCGGCGTCCGCGTCCGAGGGACGCTCGTCCGCCAGCAGTTCCCCGGCGTGCTCCGCGTACCAGCGCATCGACTTGGCGCACTTCAGGGCCTCCGCGCGGGCGGCCGCGACCGGCTTGCCCATCTCGGTGGTCATGGTGCGGGCGATCTCCGGCGCGTCCTGCTCCAGCAGGTCGGCGGCGCGGTTCAGCAGCCGTGCCCGTTCGTCGAATCCGGTGGTGCGATACGTACGGAACGTGCTGTCGGCAGCCGCCACGCGACGCTCGATCTCCTCGGCTCCCAGCGGGTCGAAGGTCTTGAGTGTCTCTCCGTTGGCGGGATTCACCGTCGCGATGGGCATGGGCGATTCCTTCTCGGTTCGACACTCCGACGATTCGACACTCCGACCCTTCCGCGACCCGCCCCGGCACGCAACACGGGCCCCGGCCGCGGGAAGGCGCACGCCCCGGACTCAGGCGTACGGAGGAAGGTGCGCGGAGGTACGGACCGGAAGGTGCGCGGACCGGGCGGTGTCCGAACGGGAAGGTGCGCGGACGCGTCCGCGGTTCCCGTCTACGGACGCCGCGATCCGCCGGGAGCCGAGGACTGCCGGGCGCGGGTCGAGGAACTCTGCGGAGCCCTGCGCCGGTCGGAGCGGCGCCGCAGCCGCCGCCTCTCCTCCTCGTCCGTACCGCCCCACACACCGGACGTACGGTTGGTGGTCAGCGCCCATTCGAGGCACTGCCGCTCCACGGGGCAGCTGTGGCAGACCTCCTTGGCCCGCTGCGCCTGCTCGGAAGCCGGACCGGAGTCCCCGACCGGGAAGAACAGCTCCGGGTCCACACCGACACAGGCCGCGTGGCGCAGCCATTTCCAGGTGTCCGCGTCGTATCCCGTGTCCGGTCCCATGTCCAGCTGGGCTGCTGTGGTCAGCCGCACAGTCACTCAGTCCTCTCCCCGCACTACGTTCCAGTCCTGGTCCGCCGCCTCGTGCCCCTTCCGGGCCTTCCTCGCCCGGCATTCGCGCTGTGTCGCTCGCGCCGACACGCAGGTACGTATACGGCCTTCGCGTTCGGTGGGCCGGTGGGCGGCGTTCCGTACGCGCCGTGGGCCGTGGTCGGTACTCATGCCTGACTCCTTCTCTTCTCGTACCCGCTCTTGCGACAGTTGGGGTGCGTCCGTCGTGGCGGGCGCTCGTCCTTCGCGTACCCAATCACTCGCTCCCAAACAGGACAGCCCTTACCGCCTGCCGTGGCCCTGTCTCACAACGACGGCACGACAGCTATGACACGCGACAACGGGCGGACGGGAGACTCGCGGGTCAGCGGATGACCTTCCCCGTCAGCAGCCGCAGCCCCGCAGCGATCGACTCCGCGTCGATGCCCGCCGCCCGGAGCTGCTCCTCCGGCGTCGCCGAGCCCGGCATGTCGCCCACCGCCAGCCGTACGAGCCGCCGCGGTGCGGGGCGGCCGTCGGAGAACACCTCGGCCACCGCGTCCCCGATGCCGCCCTCCGGGTGGTGGTCCTCCACCGTCACCAGGCAGTCCGTGTCGGACGCCGCGGCCTGGAGTGTCCGCTCGTCGGCCGGCTTGACCGAGTACAGGTCGATCACCCGGACGGGGATGCCCTCCCGCGCCAGCAGGTCCGCCGCCTCGAGGCACTCATGGACCGTGGTGCCGGCGCCGATCAGTGTCGCCCGGTCCGCGTCCGAACGGCGCAGCACCTTGCTGCCGCCGACCGGGAACCGCTCGTCGGGGCCGTAGACGACCGGGGTCTTCGCCCGCAGTGTGCGCAGGTAGCGGACGCCCGTCAGGTCGTGCATCGCGGCCACGAGCCATGCCGTCTGATTGGCGTCGCAGGGGTGCAGCACCGTACTGCCGTGTATGGCACGGAACATCGCCAGGTCTTCCAGGCCCATCTGGGACGGACCGTCCTGGCCGATCGCGACACCCGCGTGCGAGCCGACGACGTTGATCGAGGCCCGGCCGACGGACGCCATCCGTATGAAGTCGTGCGCGCGCGTCAGGAAGGCCGCGAAGGTCGACGCGTACGGGACATGTCCCAGCGCCTGCATACCGACGGCCGCGGCCACCAGTTGCTGCTCCGCGATGTAGCACTCGAAGAACCGGTCGGGGTGTTCCTTGGCGAAGAACTCCGTGCGGGTGGAGTCGCTGACCTCGCCGTCCAGCACGACGACATCGCCATGGGCGGAGCCGAGGGCCGCGAGCGCCTTGCCGTACGCGTCACGGGTGGCGACCGAGTCGCCCACGTCGTAACGCGGCAGCTCGACGGTGGCGGTGTGCCGGGCGGTGCGGGCGGGTGTGCCGGGCGCCCCGGGCTTGGTCACCGGCACCCGGATGAAGCGTCGGCCGCCCAGTTCCTCGATGGCGCTCTCGGCGTCGGGCAGCGGTTTGCCGTGCATGCCCTCACGGTCCTCGACGGCGGCGACGCCCTGCCCCTTGCGGGTACCCGCGATGATCGCGGTCGGCACGCGGAGCGTCGACCGGGCCTCGTTGAAGGCCGCGTCGACGGCTTCCATGTCATGGCCGTCGATCTCGATGGTGTGCCAGCCGAACGCGCGCAGCCTGCGGCCGTACGCGTCCAGGTCCCGCTGGTGGCGGGTGGGGCCGCGCTGTCCGAGGCGGTTGACGTCGATGACGAGGGTCAGCGAGTCCAGATGCTGGTCCCCCGCGTGCTCGATCGCCTCCCACACGGAGCCCTCGGCCATCTCGCTGTCGCCGGAGAGCACCCAGACGCGGTACGGGATGTGGCCGAGCCGCTGGCCCGCGAGCGCCATGCCGACCGCCACGGGCAGTCCCTGCCCCAGCGAACCGGTGGCCACGTCGACCCACGGAAGGTCCGGGGTCGGGTGGCCTTCGAGCCTGCTGCCCAGTGTGCGGTAGGTGAGGAACTCGTCCTCGTCGATCGCTCCCGCCGCCAGATACATGGAGTACAGCAGCGGCGAAGCATGCCCCTTGGAGAAGATCAGCCGGTCGTTGCCCGGATGGGAGGGGCGTTCGAAGTCGTAGTGAAGATGGTTGGCGAGCAGGGCCGCCATCAGATCGGCGGCGGACATCGACGAGGTCGGGTGGCCCGATCCCGCCGTGTCGGCGACACGTACGGAATCGACCCTCAACTGCTGTGCCAGTTCGGTCAGTTGTTCGCTGTTCATGTCACTCCTCCTTGGCTGCTCCTGGGTCATCGGGTGCGCCGGGCGCGCCGGGTACATCGGTTACTTCGGATTCGTCAGGTGCTCCGGATTCGTCGGATGCGCCGGTTTTCCCCGGCGCGCCGCCTTTCTCCGGTCCGCCGGGGACCCGCGCCAGTTCGGGCGACGAAGATTCGAGCGGCACCGTCCACGAGCGGACGAGTCCGAGCTGTACGGCCTGGCGCGGCAGCACCGCGTCGAGCAGCCAGTCGGCGGCGACACGCACCCGGTTTCCGGGCATGGCCGCCAGGTGGTAGCCGCGCGTGACGGCCCCCGCGAGCGGTCCTGACAGAGGCACCCCGAGGGGGTTGGCCGCCGCCTTGACTCCGCCGAGGTCCACGACGAATCCCAGATCGTTGTGTTTGTACGTTCCCCGTCGGCCGTGGCCGAGGGAGGCGGCCACGTTGCGGCCCGCCATCCTGCCCTGCCTGCCCGCGTGTTGAGCGGTCATCGGGGTGAACTTCCCCGGCCTGGTGAGATCCGGCACGGCCGCCGCGTCACCGCAGGCGAACACCTCGGGGTGGCCCACCACGGTGAGCTGGGGGTCGACCCGCAGCCGGCCCTGGTCGACGGGCAGACCGATCTCCGAGACCAGTGGGTCCGGCCGAACACCGACACACCACACGAGGGTGTGTGTCGCGATGAACTCGCCGTCGTCCAGTGTGATCCCGGCCGGTCCCGCCTCCTTGACGGAGGTGCCCGTCCTGACATCCACGCCACGCCCGCGCAGGACCCGGTCCGCGGTGTCGGAGAGCCTGCGGTCCAGCTCGGGCAGGACACGTGGAGCGATGTCGAGGAGCAGCCAGCGGGGCTTTCGCACCGGGCCCCGGCCCCGCCGCTCACGGACCAGCGCGTCGGTGAACACCTTGCCCTGAGCGGCGACTTCGGTGCCGGTGTAACCGGCGCCGACCACGACGAAGGTGGCGCGGGCGGTGCGCTCCGCACTGTTGTCGGCGGAGGCGGTCAGTTCGATCTGGCGCGTCACATGGTCCCGAAGATAGAGCGCCTCCGGCAGGCCCCGGAAGCCGTGCGCGTACGCGGCGACTCCGGGGACCGGCAGCAGTTTGTTGACACTGCCGACGGCGAGGACGAGCCGGTCGTACGCCAGCTCACCCCGCTCGCCCTCCGGGCCGGTGTAGCCGACGCGCCGCTTCTCCAGGTCGACATGGTCGGCCTCGCCCAGGACGAGCCGTACGTACGGCAGTGTGCCGGTCAGAGAGACCGTCACCCGGCGGGGCTCCAGGATTCCCACCGCCACCTGGGGCAGGAGCGGGAGGTAGAGGAAGTAGTCGGTCGGGTTCAGCAGGACGATCTCGGCCCTTTCCCGCAGTCGGCGGGAGAGCGTGCGGGCGGCCTGGTAGCCGGCGAACCCGGCCCCGACGATGACGATGCGTTCTCGGCTCACGTTCGACTCCGGAGAGTTACTTTTCGGGTCGTACGGATCATGGGTCACGTGCCCGCCGAGGGCGGCGACAAACCCCGGAGAGGGGCCCGCGTGGTACGGCCCCGGTGTGTGGCCACGACGTGCGGCACGGGGGCGCACCTGCCGTTTGACACGGCAGTGAATGGTGGGAGGGTGGACGAAGCGGATGAGCCGCGCCTGGGCAGGCAGCCCGGCCAAGCGCTGCCCCGACCACACGCGTGCTCCCGGAAATCTCACCGGCCGTGAAATGGATCACCGGCTGTGGAATGACGCCGGGGCACGCCGGAAGGCAAGGGATCGCGTCATGAAAGCTCTCGTCTACGACGGTGCGCGCGACGTCAGTGTGAAAGATGTGCCCGACGCCCGGATCGAGCGTCCCACCGACGTCCTGGTGAAGGTCACGACCACGAACATCTGCGGTTCGGACCTGCACATGTACGAAGGGCGTACCGAGATGGAGACCGGGCGCGTCCTCGGTCACGAGAACATGGGTGAGGTGATCGCCGTCGGGGACGGTGTCGACCGGGTACGCGTTGGCGACCTGGTCTGCCTCCCGTTCAACATCTCCTGCGGGTTCTGCCGCAACTGCGAGGCGGGCAGGACCGCGTACTGCCTCACGACCAACCCGGACCCGCGGATGGCGGGCGCCGCGTACGGCTTCGCCGGCATGGGCCCGCACAACGGCGGTCAGGCCGAGTTGCTGCGGGTGCCGTACGCCGACCACAACTGTCTGGTGCTGCCGGAGGAGGCCCGCGAGAGACAGAGCGACTACGTCATGCTCTCCGACGTCTTCCCCACCGGCTGGCACGCCACCGAGCTCGCCGGTCTGCGGGCGGGTGAGTCGATCGTGATCTACGGGGCCGGACCGGTGGGCCTGATGGCCGCGCTCTCGGCGACGCTGAAGGGCGCCGGCAAGGTCATGATCGTCGACCGTCACCGGGACCGGCTGGCACTGGCGGAGCAGATCGGCGCGATCCCCATCGACGACTCGACGGGGTCGGCGGTCGACCGGGTCGACGAGATCACCAACGGCGCGGGTGCCGACCGCGGTTGCGAGTGCGTGGGCTATCAGGCCCATGACATCGAGGGCAACGAACACCCCAACGCCACCCTGAACAATCTGGTGCACTCGGTCAGATTCACCGGCGGTATCGGTGTGGTCGGTGTCTTCGTCCCGCAGGACCCGAACAGCCCCGACAGTCTGTACCAGGACGGCGAGGTCGCCTTCGACTACGGCCTGCACTGGTTCAAGGGACAGACCATGGGCACGGGCCAGTGCAACGTCAAGGCGTACAACCGGCAGTTGTGCGGGCTCATCGAGCAGGGCAGGGCCACTCCGTCCTGGATCGTCTCGCATGAACTGCCACTCGCCGAGGCTCCCTCCGGGTACCGGCACTTCGATGCCCGTGACGAGGGCTGGACGAAGGTGCTCCTGCACCCGGCCGCCTGAACAGGCACGGTCTGAACGTGCACGGTCTGAACAGGCGCGGTCCGACCAGGCGCGGACCGACCAGGAACGAATGACGGAGGCATGTGGCACACACAGAGCGAGGAGAACGACGTGAGCGGCGACGGCGACGAGCCGATGGGGGACGAGGTGTACCAGCCGGACGACGGCGAGGTCACCGAGGACGAGGGCATCCTCGACCCCGAGGACACGCTCCTCAACCGGGGTGCCGATCCCTTCGACGAGGGCTGGTCCCCTCCCGAGCGTCCGCTGGGTGTGGAGCACACGGGGACGACGCCCGCCGAGCAGCGGGCCGGTGAATCGCTGGACCAGCGGCTCGCGGAGGAGGTTCCCGACCGGACGGGTCTCGCCGGGGACGGCATCGGGGATCTGCCGTACGGCGAGGGCGAATCGCTGGACGACGAGGTCGGAGACGGCCGGTCCGGTCGGCTGGTGGCTCCGGACGAAGGCGCCCACGAGGATGCCGAGAAGGACATGATCGCCAGTGACGTCGGCATCGACGGCGCGGCCGCGTCGGCGGAGGAGGCCGCGGTGCATCTCGTTCCCGACCCGGACGAGGCGGAGGCAGAGACGGAAAGCGGAGCCGAGTAGGTTCTCCGCACGAGCGTACGAACACAGCCGAGTTGGGTTCCGTACGAGCCCAGGTGCCGTCTCTCGTACCGACGGCGACCGTACCGACCGCCGACCGCACCGACCGCACCGACAACCGGCACACGTGCCGTGAGTGCCGCGCACCGGACGTGGGTGAAATTCCGTCCGGTGCACGGCACTTGGGGGCTTCAGGCGATGGCCGGCACGCAGGCCGGCGTACGGGCCCGGAGGACGGCCGGAGAAGCGGTCGGCAGCGCGGCCGTAAGGACGCGGACGGCTGCGGGCGCCGGAATCGGGCTCCGCTGTGCCGCGTCGATGCCCGACAGCGGGATCCAGGGCGTACGGGGGACGTTCTGTGGAGTGCGGACACTCCTGGTGAACCAGATGACCTTGCCCTCGGCGGTGGGGCAGGTGCCCCAGCTGTCGCTCAGGGCGGCCACCCGGCCGAGCCCGCGCCCCCCGGCGGTGAGCAGCGGCGGCATCCGCGGGCCGTCGTCCTCGACCGAGACGGTGAGATGCCGGCCGGCCCAGCGCAGTTCGACCACACACCTGTTGTCGTCACCGACATGGCGGCGGACATTGGCCAGCAGTTCGTCGATGCCCTTGCAGACGGGGCCGACGTGCGGTTCGAGTTTCCAGTACCGGAGGACCGCGGCGACGCTGCACCGTATCTCCGGAACGCGCTCCTCAGAGGCGTGCAATTCCACCACGTAGTGACGTTCGAGTGGAACTGTCATGGTCCAGGCTCCTCACACAGAGAGGCCCACAGGCTTCACCACGTTGAACCAACGACCCCCGAGCACGAAGCGTGAGCGATAACCACTTCTGGGTCACTCATAGCGTGACTCCGCCGCACGGGAACCGCAACACGAACGGCGGAGTGACACGGCGCAGAGGGACCGGTGGCTACCGGCTTTCGAGTTTCAGCTGGACTTCCTCCTCCTGGTCCCCCGAGGCCGTTCCGACGACACGGACCGTGAAAGCGGAGGCCAGAGCCTTCCGCAGGCTCTCCACCGCCGTGTAGCCGCCCTGGACGCTGGCCGTGACCGGCGCCGTCAGCCGGGCGGGGCCGGGTTCGGAGTGCGCGTCGGCGACGTCGAAGGTCGCGGTCCATACGGTCGGCCGCCCGCCCGGCAGTTCCTGCGGGGCGTCGTCGGCCGCGCGGTCCGAGGCGAAGGCCGTACCGAGCACACCGAACACGACGTGCGCGTCCTCCTTCGCCCCGCCGCTGAGTGCTACCACGACTTGCGTATCGGGATGCTCCGCACTGGTCACGTGGATCTTCCTCTCTCCTGCCGCGCCCGTACCGTCACGGGGTGCACCCGGGTCCTCCCGAGGTGTCCCGGCGATGGCGTGATCGCTTCCAGGCTCTCCCCGGTGCCGCGAGTGTGCGACTGGAGCGGTGCGGTCCCCGCGGTGACGACGGTGGCCGTGGTGGTGCGTGAACCGTCAACCGGGTGACTCGTCCGGTACCGGCTTCTCCGGATGCACCGCGCCCGAGTTCGGACTGCCGCGTCGGCCCGCTCCGGCCTCGTCCGCGTCGGGAATCCGATGGTCGGGGTCGGCGTGGTCCGGTGCCTCGCCTCCGGCGGACTCCGCTTCCAGGGGGCCCGGGTCCAGAGGGTCGTGGCCCGTGGTGGCCTGCTGATCCGGCATGTCCCTGGGGACGGTTCGCTCCTGCTGTCCCGGGCCTGCCGTGTGTCGCTCGCTCACACGTCTCCTCTCCTTGGACCGACCTGTAATTGCCGGTCGGTCCTATTGCGTCGCGTCACGTTCTCGCGGCGGGCGGCTACCCGCTCACTCTCCCGGGCAATCAACCTGACGGATCCTGTACGGACTGTGCACGGGCCGATGCCACGCGTGCGGGCCGGGACCGGGGGTAGACGCTGCGACATGACCGTCGCGAAGACAAGTGTGCTCGTACTCGACAGTGCCGAACCCGCCGAACTCGCGGAGTTCTACTCGGCGTTCTTCGACGCGGAGACCCGGATCGGCAAGGATCCGGACTTCGTGGAGATAGTCGGCCACGCCGGGGTCCATCTGGCGATCCGCAGGGATCACGGCCACGCGCCCGCCAGTTGGCCGCGCCCCGAGAGTTCCCAGCAGGCGCATCTGCGGATTCTGGTGTCACGGGAGGAGATGGACGAGGCGGAACGCGAAGCGATCAGCCTGGGGGCCAGGCCGCTGGACACCAAGGACAACGGCGGACCCCGCGACACGCGGATCTACTCCGATCCGGCCGGGCACTCCTTCATCCTGTCCGTCCGCCCCTGACCAGCGCAGTCGTCAACCGTGGCCGTCGTACGGGGAGTCCGACCCGCCTGTGGCCGGCGGCCGGACCCCGGCAACGTCACAGCGGCTTTGCGTCGGGGGCGCTCGCGGTACGGAGCCGTACGCCCAAGGTGTGGAGCCGGCGGCGCAGACGCTGGAGAGGTGTGGGCGGCAACTCGCGTGCCGCGCCGCGGGCGTAGTGGCGCTCGATGTAGAACTGACCGGCGGACAGGACCGTCGTGACAATGATGTACCAGATGGTCGCCACCATCAGCAGCGGGATGACCTGGTACGTACGGTTGTAGATCAACTGCACCGAGAACAGCAGGTCCTGCACCGCGAGAACACTGACGATACTGGTCCCCTTGAGGGTGCCGATGAGCATGTTGCCGGCGGTGGGGACGATCGAGCGCATGGCCTGCGGCACGATGACGCGGCGCAGTACCCGCGGTCGGCTCAGCCCCAGTGAGGCGGCCGCCTCTGTCTGTCCGGCGTCGACGGACAGGATCCCGCCGCGTACCACCTCCGCCGCGTAGGCCGCCTCGTGCAGGGTGAGGCCGATCAGGGCGGTGAGACCGGCGCCGAAGAGGTTCACGGTCTTGAAGGTGACGAATTCGGGGCCGAAGGGGATACCGATGCCCAGGGTCGGATAGAGCGCGCCGATGTTGAACCAGAACAGCAGCTGCACCAGCAGCGGGGTGGACCGGAAGATCCAGACGTACCCCCAACTGATCGTGCGCAGCACGGGGTTGGCCGACAGCCGCATGACGGCGAACACCGTTCCGATGAGGAACCCGAGCACCATCACGGCGGCGGTCAGCCACAGGGTGAGCAGCAGACCGTCGAGCACGGCGGGGGTGGTGAAGTACTGGCCCACCACTCCCCACTGGAACCTCTCGTTGCGGATGACCGAGTTGACGGCCATCGCGAGGGCCAGCAGAGCCACGGCGGCCGACAGCCACCGGCCGGGGTGACGGCGGGGGACGATACGCGGGGCCTCGTCGGTATCCCGGAGAGATTCGGTATCCCGAAGAGATGGGGACGGCGGGGGTGTCCCCGGCGCGGTGGCGTCCGTCTTCGTGGGCGACGCCCCTGATACGCGCGGGGCATGGGATACGCGCAGGCCATCGGGCGAGGGCGTTACGGACATGAGGGACTCCGGCGGGAGAGACGGTCGGCGGTGGTTCGGCTTGATCCGTTCGCTGCGCGACATCCGTACGGAACATCCGAGGTGGTCACGGCCATATCCGGGGGTTGTCACGGCACATCCGGGTGTCGTCACGGCGTCATCACGCGAACCGTGTCCCTCAACACGGCTGGCACGCCTCCGTCTTCACACAGAGCCGCACGCGTCTCGATCGTACGGGCGGATGCCGCGTGTCTGTCAAGAAGCGTCCACGCCCGCCTCGGAGCGGCAGTTCACGGAGCGGACGCCCGTCGGCCAACGCCGGTCGACTTCGGCCCATGGAGCGAGCGCGTGTTGACTTCGGCGAACGTACCGTGCTCAATTGGCTCCATGCAGAAGCAGCTGCCGTTGGTCACCCGCGGACACATCGACTTCGGTCGAGTGTGGTCCTCCTCTTGTTGCGCCTGACCCGGCAGCGGGCCGCCTGACCGGCCCTTCCCTCCCTCGGTGATCCCGTCGCGGGCCGAGTTCCTCGTATCTCACCGGGCGCACGCTGCCGCCGCATCCCTGATGTGACGTTCCACGCGCCATCACGCCTGCCCGTCGTCACACGTGCCACCACCCGTCGTCACACGTGCCGCCACCCGTCGTGTCCGCCCGTCATCGCGCCTCCAGCCGTCACACGTGCTCCCGTTCCACTTCCACCGTGTCCCGCGGTCCGTCCAGGGTCGGCTTCGGCCTGCCCGGCGCCGGTGCACAACTCCTGTCTCCGCTCAGCCCTCTCCATCCTCTCCTCGCATTGCCCCTGGCTCTCCTTCGCCCCCCCCCTTCGCTCTCCTGCTCGAAAGGTCCGTCATGCCTGTGGAGTTCCTCGGTATCGCCGCCACCCACGACGGGTCGGAGACGAATCCCCGCTCCGGCGCCGCGTTCGACAAGGAGTACACGCTCAAGCTCGCCCGCGCCCATGAGGACCACGGCTGGGACCGGGTGCTGTTCGCGTACGGTTCGGGCTCGCCCGATCCCGCTCCGGCCGCCGCGTACATCGCCTCCCGGCTGGACGGACTCCAGATCCTGCTCGCGCACCGGCCGAACGTCTCGTATCCGACCTTCGCCGCCAAGACCTTCGCCACACTGGACCAGATCAGCGACGGCCGTCTCACGGTCCACTTCATCACCGGCGGCAACGACCACGAGCAGGGGCGCGAGGGCGACACACTCACCAAGGACCGGCGTTACGCCCGCACTCGCGAGTACATCGAGATCGTCAAGCGGATCTGGACTTCGCACGAGGCCTTCGACCACGAGGGCGAGCACTACCGGTTCCACGACTTCGTCAGCGATGTCTTTCCCGTCCAACAGCCGCGGCCCGATGTCTCGTTCGGCGGATCGTCGGCCGCCGCGTACGAGGCCGGAGGCGCCGAGGCGGACATCTACGCCCTGTGGGGTGAGCCGCTGGACAGGACGGCCGAGCAGATCGAGGCGGTGAAGGCCGCGGCGCGTGCGGCCGGCCGCACGACCGCGCCCCGTATCCAGGTGGCCTTCCGGCCGATCATCGCTCCGACGGAGGAACTCGCCTGGGAGAAGGCGCACCGGACGGTGGCCGCGATCAAGGCCCGCAAGGAGAAGGGCGAGGCAGCCGTGGTGCGCCATCACCGCCGAGGAGAGCCGGAGAACGCCGGGTCGCAACGCCTGATCTCGATCGCGGAGTCGGGTGAACGCTACGACCGGGCGCTGTGGACCCCGACCGCAGCCGCCACCGGGGGCGCGGGCAACTCCAACGCGCTGGTGGGCACACCGGAGACGGTCGCCCAAGCCCTGCTCGACTACTACGACCTCGGGGTGGACATCATCTCCGCCCGCGGATACGACCTGCTGGGCGACGCCATCGACTTCGGCCGGCATGTCATTCCGCTGGTACGCGAAGAGGTCGCCAAGCGGGACGCGGAGCGCGCGGCCCGTGCCCCGCGGACGCTGGTCGAGGCCGGCTGATGACCTCCGTTGCCGAGCCCGGCGCTCTGACCTGGTTGCGGACCCGGGTCTCGGACCCGCTGGTGGGGCCGATGCTGCGGGAGCTGGGGGACGAGTACTCCAGCCGCTACGGCAAGGACGCGCACCGCGAGCTGGCCCGTTACCCGGCAGAGGAGTTCGACCCGCCGCACGGGGTTCTGCTGCTTTTGCTGGAGCACGGCGAGCCGGTCGCCGGAGGGGCGTTCCGCCGTTACGACCACACCGACAGCACCGACAGCACCGACAGCACCGACAGCACCGACAGCACCGTCAACGGCACCGACACCGACACCGACACCGTCAACGGCACCGACGCCCCGGCCGGCATCAACAGCACGACCGCCGAGCTGAAGCGGATCTGGACCCACTCGGCCCATCGGCGGCGGGGGTTGGCCCGGCTGGTGGTCGCCGAGCTGGAGCGCGTCGCCGCCGACCACGGCTACCGCCGGATCTTCCTCACCACCGGGCCGCGTCAGCCGGAGGCCCGGGGGCTGTATCTGACGACCGGATACACACCGCTCTTCGACACGAGCGCCGATCCGGAGACCATCGGCCCTCTCGCCTTCGAAAAACATCTCTCCGACCGTTCCCCGGCCTCCGCCGAAAGCCTTACCGGAAGAAAGGCATGACCCCGTGCACACCCTGATCCCGAGCCGTCATCGGCCCGTGCGCCACCCGGTGACCGCCGCGCTTGCGGCCGCCCTGCTCCTGCCTGCCCTGGCGGGGTGCGGAACGGGCCCGGCTGCCGGGCAGGAGAGCGCGGGCGGAGCCGCGCCCGCGCCGTCGGAGAATGTCACGGCGTCACTGATGAAGGACGCCTCGCTGGCGAAGCTGCTGCCCGAGGACGTACGGGAGCGGGGAACGCTCCGGATCGCCGCTTCCGTGGGGGCGCCGCCCAGCGCCTACTTCCCCAGCGCGTCGAGCCGCCTGCCCGCGGGGCAGGACATCGACATCGCCGATGCCGTGGGCAAGCTCCTGGGGCTGAGGCTGGAGCGCCAGGAGGCCGGATTCGAGACGATCCTGCCCGCGCTCGGCAGTGGCAAGTACGACGTGGGCACCGGAAACTTCGGGGTGACCGACGAGCGCCGCCGGACGATCGACTTCGTCACCTACATCAATGACGGTCAGGGGTTCTCCGTCCGTAAGGACGACAAGAGCCTCGGCAAGGTGACCCGGCTCGACCAGCTGTGCGGCAAGACCGTCGGGGTGGGGGCGGGCACCACTTTCGAGACCACTCTCAACTCCCGGAAGGGCGTCTGCGCCGACGCGGGCAAGAAGCCGTACACGGTCAATGTGTACTCCGACAACGGCGCGCTGCTCACCAGCCTCCAGCAGAACCGGGTCGAAGTGGTCATGTCGACGATCAACGGCCTGCGTCACCAGGCGGATCAGCCGGCGGCCGGGGTCCGGTTCCTCAACGAATTCCACCGGCTCGACGTGGGATTCGCCTTCAAGAAGAACTCCCCGCTGCTCAAGGCGTTCCAGGGAGCCGTGAACAAGCTGATCGACGACGGCACCTACGGCCAGATCCTCGACAAGTGGGGAACGACGGAATCCGCCATCGAGGAGTCCCGGATCAGCCCGCCCGAGAAGAAGTAGAAGAAGCAGAAGAAGTAGAAGAAGCAGCCGACAGGAGCCTCCGATGACATCCCCCACCGGCACCGCCGCCACCCGGTCGGCGCCCGAACCACCCGGGAAGGTCCGGCCGTCCGCACCACCGGCACCGTCCGGCACCGATCCCGCCTCCGGGGGCCCCTCCTGCGAGGACCCCGCCACCTTGAAGGTCGTGCCCGCACGCCACTACTGGCGCTGGGTGGCCGGCGTGGCCACGCTTGTCGTCGTCGCGCAGTTCATCCACGGTCTGGTCACCAACCCGGGCTGGGAATGGGACACCTTCTTCCTCTACCTGTCCACCGACACCGTGCTCAAGGCCGTCTGGGTGACGCTCCAACTCACCGCGTACGGAACGGCCCTGGGCTTCGCACTCGGCGTCGTCCTCGCGTTCATGCGGCTGAGCAGAAGCGTCATTCTGCAGACCGTCGCCTGGACGTACATCTGGGCCTTCCGTTCCATCCCACTCATCGTGCAACTGCTGTTCTGGTTCAACCTGGCCTATCTCTACGAGGAGTTGGGAATCGGCATCCCCTTCGGCCCGGTCCTGTGGAGCTTCGACACGATGAACCTGGTGGGGGCGCTCTCGGCCGCCGTCATCGGGCTCGCGCTGCATCAGGCCGCATACGCGGCGGAGATCATCCGTGGCGGGATCATCTCGGTCGACGCCGGGCAACTGGAAGCCGCCGCCGCCCTGGGCATCCCCCGGCTGCGCCAACTGCGCCGCATTCTGCTGCCGCAGGCCATGCGCGGCATCCTCCCCAACGCCGCCAACGAGGTCATCTCCCTCTTCAAGGGCACCTCGATCGTCTCCGTGATGGCCATCGGGGAGCTGTTCTACCAAGTGCAGGTGATCTACGGGCGTAACGGGCGGGTCGTCCCCCTGCTCATGGTCGCCACCGTCTGGTACATCCTGCTGACCACCCTGCTGACCCTCGCCCAGTACTACGTGGAGCGGCACTTCGCCCGCGGTGCGGAACGCACGCCCCCGCCCACGCCGTTCCAGCGGGCCCGCGCCTTCACCCGCAGGATGCGGGCCACTGCCGCCACCGGAGGATTCCCACGATGAGCACCGACACCCGGCCGCCTTCCCCGCTCGCCTCCGCCGATCCGGGCGCCGACCCCGTACCGGCGACCGACCCCGATCCGGCCGCCGACGGCGCTCTGATGGTCGATGTGCGCGGCGTCCACAAGAGCTTCGGCACCCTGGAGGTGCTGCGCGGGGTCGACCTCCAGGTCCGCGCCGGAGAGGTCACCGTCGTACTCGGCCCCTCGGGCTCCGGGAAGTCGACGCTGCTGCGCGCCATCAACCACCTCGAACGGCTGGACCGCGGATACGTCAGCATCGATGGCGAGCTGGTCGGCTATCGCCGCTCCGGCTCCAAGCTGCATGAACTCAAGGAGCGTGAGGTACTCAAGCAGCGCATGCACATCGGATTCGTGTTCCAGAACTTCCATCTCTTCCCCCATCTCACCGTGGTGGAGAACATCATCGAGGCCCCGGTCTCGGCGCTGCGCCGGCCCCGCAAGGCCGCCGTCGAACAGGCCGAACGGCTGCTGGAGCGGGTGGGACTCACCGACAAGGCCGGGGCCTATCCGCGGCAGCTCTCCGGCGGCCAGCAGCAGCGCGTGGCCATCGCCCGCGCTCTCGCGCCGGAGCCGAAGGTGCTGCTCTTCGACGAGCCCACCTCGGCGCTGGACCCCGAGTTGGTGGGTGAGGTCCTCGATGTCATCAAGGATCTGGCCCGTACCGGCACCACCATGATCGTCGTCACGCATGAGATCGGCTTCGCCCGTGAGGTCGCCGACACCGTCGTCTTCATGGACGAGGGAGTGGTCGTCGAGCAGGGCCCACCCGCCGAGGTGCTCGACCGTCCGCGGCACGAACGCACCAAGGCGTTCCTGTCCAAGGTCCTGTGACCTACGGACGTCCTGTCTCCCGGCCGTATTTCCTCCCCTTCCTCCCCCTCCCCGTTCGCGCCGCGCCTCCCACCTTCGACAAGGAGCTCCTCGTGCCACCCCGCCGCATCCTCCGCGCCTCCGCCGCCCTGCTCGGCCTCGTCACCGCCTTCTCGCTCACCGGATGCGGGAACTCCGCCGACGGCACCACGGGCGGGACCGCGGCGAAGGGCGGTGGGAAGAACGGCCTCCAGATCAACCTGGGCCCCGACCAGAAGCGGGTCACCGCGGCCAAGGTGGACTCCATCGCCGCACTGGTGCCGGCGGCCATCCGGAAGCGGGGCACCCTGGAGGTCGTCAACTCGGCTGGTTCCGTGCCCCCGTTGACCTTCTACGCGACCGACGACAAGACCGTGATCGGTGTGGAACCGGACATCGCCTCGCTGGTGGCGGATGTGCTCGGGCTCAAGCTGCACTACAACCCGGTCGACTGGGCGAACATCTTCGTCGGTCTCGACAGCGGCAAGTACGACATCGGCCTCAGCAACATCACCGTCACCGAGGAGCGCAAGGAGAAGTACGATTTCGCGACCTACCGGCTGGACAACATCGCCTTCGAGGCCAAGAAGGGCACCGGCTGGCGGGTGAAGGGCCCGAAGGACGTGGCGGGCAGGAGCATCGGGGTCTCCTCCGGCACCAACCAGGAGAAACTGCTGGTCGACTGGAACAAGGAGAACGTGCGGGAGGGGCGCAAGCCCACCGACATCAAGATCTACCAGAACACCAGCGACTACTATCTGGCGCTCGGCTCCGGGCGCCTCGACGCCTATCTGGGGCCGAACCCGGTCGCCGCCTACCATGCGGCCTCCACCGGGCAGACCGAGATCGTCGGTACATTCTCGGGAGCGGGCAGCGCCGTGCAGGGCAAGATCGCGGCCACCGCCAAGAAGGACAACGGCCTGATCAAGCCGGTTCACGAGGCGCTCAACACCGTGATCAAGAACGGCGCGTACGGGAAGGTCCTGAAGCGCTGGGGACTGCCGAACGAGGCGGTGCCCTCTTCGGAGCTCAACCCCGTGGGGCTGCCGAAGACGGCCTCGTAGACGGCCCGCTCCCCGGACGGCCGCCTCCACGCCCTGGCCGCTCCGGGCCGTACCTGTGACGTGCGACGTGCGACGCGTGACGTGCGACCCGCGACCCGCGACCCGCGACCCGCGACCCGCGACGGGGAACCGTGGCCGCGACGATGGCCGTGCCCCGCGCTCGCCGTACGTCCGAACGGGTTGTCGGCGTTCCCGCCCGTGTGTCGACCGCCCCAGGAGCGACCGGCGGCACAGCTCCCCGCAGAGACTCGCGAGCGTGACGGACAATCAAGGAGAAGACCGACGGCGCCGCCAGGACCCGGGGAACACGGCCGCTGACACCGCCGGCGCGCCGGTCATCGCGGAGAAGCCCGACGCGGAGCAGTCCATGCTGCTGCGGCTGGTGGGGCGGGAGTGGGGGCGGGTGTCCGCCGCTCCGGGCACCTGGCGCGACGCGCTGCCGGTGGATCCCGATGTCGGCAGCTATCCCGAGCCCGCGCAGATCGTGCCGGCCCGCTTCGGCCGTTTCGTACGGGTGCCCCCGTTCGGCGGGAGACCGTCCGGTGCGGACGTGGGCGAGGTGGAGGCCGAAGGGGACGGCGCGGGCCAGGCCGGGCGTTTCGGCGCCCGCCTGCGACGGGCGGTCCTGGGGGCGCCGTTGAGGAGTACGGCGATCGCGCGCGAGCACATGCGCAAGATCGTGGCGTTGCCCGTTCTCTCGGCGGACGCGCTGTCCTCGGTCGCGTACGGCCCCGAGGCCTTGCTCGCGGTGCTGGTGCTCGGTGGTACGGCGGGTCTCGGCTACTCGGTGCCGGTGTCCCTGGCGATCGTCTTCCTGATGCTGGCGGTCGGGTTGTCGTACCGCCAGACGATCCGCGCGTATCCGCACGGTGGCGGGTCGTACATCGTCGCGACGGACAATCTGGGGCGTGTACCGGGGCTGATGGCCGCGGCCGGTCTGATGACCGACTACATCCTGACCGTCGCCGTCTCCGTCTCGTCCGGGATGGCGGCGGTCACCTCGGCGCTCCCCCAACTGGCCGATGATGTCGTCCTGATCGGGGTGCTGGTCATCGCGGTCCTGCTCGCGGGGAACCTGCGGGGCGTCCGGCAGGCCGGCGCACTGTTCGCGGCGCCCACGTACGCCTTCATCATCGCCATTCTGGCGCTGGTGGGGGCCGGTGTGTACGAGGCGGCCGGCCGGGGCTTCGAGCCCTTGCCGACCCCGCCGCTCCACGCGACCGAGAGCGTCGGCCTGCTGCTGGTGATGCGGGCCTTCGCCTCCGGCTCGACGGCGATGACCGGGATCGAGGCGATCTCCAACGCGGTGCCCGCCTTCCGGCCCGTCGCCTGGCGCAACGCGCGTACGACGCTGTCGTGGATGATCGGGCTGCTCATCACCCTGTTCGCCGGCACGGTCGCCATGGTGTACCTGGAGGGTGTCGTCCCGCGGTCGCAGGAGACCGTACTGTCCCAACTGGCCCATCACAGCTTCGGGTCGGGCGGCATGTATGTCTTTACGCAGGCGGCGACCGCGCTGGTGCTCCTGCTCGCGGCGAACACCGCGTACAACGACTTCCCCCGGGTGCTGTTCCTGCTGGCGCGCGACAGCCAGGCGCCGAGAATCTTCCTGCGACTGGGAGACCGGCTGGCCTTCAGCAACGGAATCATCGTGCTGTCCGTGGCGGCGGCGGTCGTCTATGTCGCGTTCGACGGCAGGACGGCGACGCTGATTCCGCTCTACGCCGTCGGTGTGTTTCTCGCTTTCACCCTGTCACAGAGCGGCATGGTCGTGCATTGGTGGCGCAGGCGCGACCGGCACTGGCGCAAGAGCCTGTGTTTCAACGCGACCGGCGCTCTGCTCTCCGCGGTCGTCTTCATCACGGCCGGCATCACCAAGTTCACGGAGGGCGCGTGGCTCGCCATTCTGGCCGTCGCCGGGTTCCTGCTCGTGACGACGCGCATCCGGCGTCACTACGACATGGTGCGGCGGGCGTTGCGCCTTCGCCCGCAGATGATCGAGATTCCCAGCCGTACGATCTCGCCGCGGCCCGGGGCCCACGCACCGGCGGAGCCCACCCCGCGCGTACCGTCCACGCCCTCCGTGCCGCCGGTGCCGTCCGGCGGGGACCGGGACTCGGAGAGCGAGGACACCCCCGAGGAGATCCGCCATCTGTCCCTCGTCCCGATCGACGCGCTGCACCAGGCGAGCATGCGCGCCCTGGCGTATGCGGCGTCCCTCCAACAGCCCGTCCTCGTCCTGCATGTCAGCCCCAGCGACGAGGACGCCGAACGCTTCCGTGAGAGCTGGCACCTCTGGGGAGACCATCTCCCGCTGCGCATCGTGATCTCCCCCTACCGGGCGGTCGTGGCGCCGCTGATCAGTTACATCGAGTCGCTGCACCGCCAACGCCCGGACCTGACCATCACCGTCATCCTCCCGGAGATCGTCGTACGGCACCGGTGGCACCGTGTGCTCCACAGCCACCTGGCGGGACGGCTGCGGCGCGCCCTGCGGCCCCTGCCGAAGATCGTGGTGACCACCGTGCCCTTCCATGTGCACGACGGTGGTCGATGAAAATCAGACCACACGGTCATGCACAACTCCCTTGCCCAAGAGTCGGTTTGACCGCCGGGTCGCCCGCGACGGTCCCGCTGGTCACCCACGGAGAACGGGCAGGTCGGGGCCGATGGTGAGGGTTACGGTGCCGGGGGCGGCCCGGTCGGAGACGGTGGGGTCGAGTCCGGGGATCCTCTCGGCAAGGGCCTTGGCCTGGCCTGCGAGGCCCTGCGGATAGGTGAGGGTGCTCCGTCCCACCGGTTCGGGGGCGTTGCCGGTCGCGGTGATCCGGAAGCCGAGTTCGCTCAGCCGGCCTGCGACCGCGCGGGCCTTGCCGCTGGTGTCGGTGCCGTTGAGGACCGCTACCGGAACGGTGTTGGCGGCGGGGGGCAGTTGGCCGGCCGCCTTCTTGAGCCGGGCCCCGGTCATCTCACGGTCGGCCGTGAGCGCGGTGAACAACTGCCGGGCCGCGGGCGGGTTCCACACCACATTGGCCAGGTCCCCGGGCACATCCCGTGCCCGGGGGTAGTGGGGGACGGTCAGGAACTCGATCCGGTCGGTGGGCAGACCCTTGACGCCGGAGGCCAGTTCGTAGAGAGGCCGGAGTCCGGCCAGATCGGGGTCGGTGGTCAGTGACTTGGTGGCCGAGTCGAGAAAGCCGTACAGCGCCTTGGGGTTGTACAGCCTGGCCTTGGCCTTCGTGGTGAGGGCCCGCATGAACTCCTGCTGGCGGCCGATACGGCCGATGTCCGTTCCGTCACCGAGGCTGTAGCGGGCCCGCACATAACCGAGGGCCTGGTCGTCCTTGACCGTCTGGCACCCCGCCCGGAGGTCCAGATGCGCTCGTGTGTCGTGGATGGGCCGCGTGGGACAGACCTCGACGCCGCCCAGAGCGTTGACCATGCCGGTGAACCCCCGGAAGTCCACGATCATGAAGTGATCGACCCGTACACGGGTGTTCTGCTCGACGGTCTTGATCGCGCAGGCGGCGGCCTTGGCGGTGTCGCCCGTGGCGCCGCCGATCGCGAACGCGGCGTTGATCTTGAAGTGGTGCGGTACGGACGAGGTGCCGTTGCCCTGCTCGCAGGCGGGGATCCGTACCCAGGAGTCGCGGGGGAAGGAGACCACGGTGGCCCACCGCCGGCTTCCGCCGACATGCAGCAGCATCAGGGTGTCGGACTGCATCGTGGTCAGACCCCGGCCGTAGGCGTCGCCCAGCCCCCGGCGGCTGTCGGAGCCGATGACCAGGATGTTCTCGCCGCCCCTGGTGGCCCCGGGCCGGTTGTCGCCGAGCGCGTCGTCCACGCCCGCGCCGTGGATGTTGCCGCTGAGCTCGGTGTAGAACCAGCCGCCCGTCCCGGCCGTTCCCAGCACCAGGACGGCGGCGGCCAGGGCGATCCACAGGCCTACGCGTGTACGCGGCGGCCGTCCGCGCTGCCCACCGGGTGACGGCGGGCCGGGCCGGCCCATCCGTCTGATTGCTGCTGCGTTCACTGCGTCAGGCTCCTCACTGCGTCGATCACGGCCGCCGTGCTCGGTACGGATCACGGCGGCGCGCCGTCGAACTTCCACCTGGAGAACAGCGGACCCGGCCCGCTGGGCACGGTGGGCCGGGTCATCGTGACGCTGGAGATACCGGAAGGGGCGGGCCACGGCGGCACGTACGTCGGACGGCTCTGTCCAGTGGCCCCGTATCCGGGGGTGCCGTGTAGTGGGTGGTGCCCTTAGGCCCTGTCCGGCGGATCCCCACCCATGTTCGAGAAGTGCCGCCCCGGTGCAACAGGAGACGCGATGTCAGCAGACACCTCCGCCGTACCTTCTCCTCGTGGGCGGACGCTCCGGCTGCTGAGGGGAGCGGCCCGCGTCCTGGCCGCGGCCGGGCTCGCGGTGGACGCCTATCTGCACGCGCGGCTGGCCGACCAGTACGACACCGTCTCAGCGAGCATCAGCCAGGGCACGCTCTTCCGTATCGAGGCCGGGCTGGCCGCGCTCGCGGCGCTGGTCGTCCTGGTCTGGCGCCGGGTGCCGGGCGACCTCTTCGCCTGGGCGGTCGCGGCGGGAGGCCTCGCGCTCCTGCTGGTCTACCGCTATGTCGACGTCGGCGAACTGGGCCCGATCCCGAACATGTACGAGCCCCTCTGGTACGGCGAAAAGAGACTCACCGCGCTCGCCGAGGCGGTCGCTGTCGTCGCCACGGTCTTTCTGCTGCTCACCTACCCCCACCGGCGCCGGCGGCGCGCGAGGAAGCCCCTCTGACTCCGACAGGACGATGCCGCCCCGGGCACCGGATACCGGTGCCCGGGGCGGCATCGTCCTGACATCACCCGGCGGCGAGTTTGCGCAACTGCTCGCCGTCGTAGATGACCTCGGCACGCACGAGGGCTCCGTGCTCGACCGTCAGCAGCTCGGCGGCGGTGGTCGTGCCCGGCACCTGCGGGAGGTGCCATTCCACGATCGAGCACACCAGATCACCGTCGGAGAACTGGTGACGGACCGTGAAATCCTGGGCAATGGGTCCGAACTGGGCTGCCATTTCCCGGAATCCCTCGGGTGAATCGAAAGAACCGACGGGTCCGACGAAGGTGAAGTCCTCCGCGAGCGGAACGTGGGTCATATCGCCATTTCGATTGATCCAGGCGTCGTAATACCGCTCGACAGCATCCGGCGCAGTCATGATCGAACCCCTATTTCCGTAGTCCTTCAGGACACCCGAACCAGGCTCGCACGCGCGACATACCACAGCAACAGGAAGGGAGCCGGACCATCGATTCCCCACCCGAATACCGACGGGCCGGGAACGATCCGGAAGCAGAACGACCCACGGGTCACCGGCCGATTCGCTCGACCAGTTCTCGCAGTTCCGGATCTGCGCCCAGTCTGTCGAATGCGGCGGCGAGCGTCTGCGAATACACGGGCATCGCTTCGCCCAGCATCTCGCGTCCCGCCGGGGTGATCGTGGTGAATACGCCGCGCCGGTCGCGCTGGTTCAGGTTCCGCTCGACAAGATCCTCCCGCTCCAGCCGGGCGACCAGGCGACTGACGGAACTCTGATTCAGGCCGACGGTGTCCGCGAGCACCTGCATACGCAGCCCATCGGTCCCCTGCGCCTCGGCGAGCGCCTCCAGTGCGCTGTACTCCGTGAGGGAGAGCCCGAACCGATCCTGCAACGAGCGTCCCACCATGGCGGACACACGCGCGTGGAACATCGCGAGCTGGTTCCAGGCACCCTGCTCCTGGTCGCTGGCGTGACGTTCGGACATCGCTCTCTTCATGGCCACCATCCTCCCGACGACTGAGAAGCCGCACCGAGAAGGAGCGTCTCGAATAGATGCGCAAGCCCTCAGCAAGCTTGTAAAGTTGCGCACATTAGTTGTGCGTCACTATACATTGCATACATCTTACCCCGGCAGGGCACTGGTATGTCCGCCGGGAGCGAGAGTGCCACGCACGCCGGTCGCGGGAGTCACGTTCGACAGCGCGCCGACGGTTTGACATTCACATACCGGCGCGGTTCCTCGCCGCTTCGCGGGACAGCCCTCCCGCCCGGCGCCCGCGCGATGATCTCGAACCGCTCGGACCGCGACAATCGCACACTGTCCTCCAGACGCTCGACATGGGTCAGATACGAATTCGCCGGCCCCGCCCCCAGCACCGCGCGTAGAGCGGCACGAGCACCGCGCGCCGACTGCGCCAGCGCCTCGTAATGATGCGATGTCACCGGGGACTTGGCGATCAGCTCGATCTCGAACCCTCCCTCGCTCAGCTCGTCCGCCCACTGCTGCGAGGCGCGCCGGCCCTCGGCCTTCGCCGCCACACCGGCCCCCGCTCCGGGCTCCGGACCTGTCCGCGCTTCGGCCCAGGCGCCCGATCCCGTATCGGTTCCGGTATCCGTTCCGGCGACGACGATGACGCCCCGTCCGGCCGCGAGCAGCCCGCGCCAGGCGCGCAGCGCGGCGGGGACCGAAACCGACGGCCAGCAGTCCAGCGCCACCAGCGCGTCGAACCGGGGGCCTGAAACGCCGAAGGATCCACCGGTGCTGTCGCTCTCGCGCACCGCGTGGATCCTGAATTCCTCGAGCTGTGGCCGCGAGGTTCCTCGCTCACACAGTTGTCCGTCTATATCCAGTATTCGCTCCCCCGGCTGCACACCGGCACGTGCCAATAACTGACGGACCTGAGTCGCCCTGGAGTCGGCCCGTAAGGGCCATGGCGAAAGGATCACATCCGAGTCAATAGGAGGTTGTACGGTCATGAAATTCCCCGTCCAGAATACGGTCAACGCACCCGGCCTGTCCCCACTCCCATGAACTGTACTGCACCGCGGTTTCTCGGGGGCTTGGTTGACTCGCTGTTGGCCCGGCCATGGCGTGAACAAGAGTCAGACGCCACTTGAGTTCACCAGAGCATCAGCGAAGTACGCGACGGCCTCAAGAGCTTGATCGGCATTCAACCGCGGGTCACAGGCGGTGTAATAGGCCTCTGGCACCTGGCTCTCCAGGATTCCGCAGCGACCTCCGACGCATTCCGTGACCGAATCGGCCGTACTCTCCAGGTGAAGGCCGCCCGGCCTGCCGCCCCCGCTCCGAACGGCCGCCACGAAACCGGCGATCTCCGCGAGCACCGCACTCATGTGCCGGGTCTTGTGCCCGCTGGAGGCACGGACGGTGTTGCCGTGCATGGGGTCGCACAGCCAGCCGACGGGGTGTCCCGCCCTGCGTACGGCCTCCACCAGCCCCGGCAGCACCGCCCCGACGCGCCCCTCCCCCATCCTCGCGATGAGCACGAGCCTTCCGGGCCTGCGGCCGGGGTCGAGGATTCCGGCGAGCCGGACGATCTCCCGCGGTGTCATGCCCGGACCCACCTTGCAGCCGACCGCGTTGGCCACCTCGGCGAGGAAACGCACATGGGCGCCGTCGACATGACGGGTGCGCTCCCCCACCCACGGGAAGTGGGTGGAACACAGGACCCACGCCCCGCTCTCGGCGTCCCACCGGGTCAGGGGCTCCTCGTAGTCGAGGATCAGCGCCTCGTGACTGGTCCACAGCACAGGGCCGGGCGCGAGCGCGGGGACGGAGGAGACGCGGGCGCCGGAGCCTGGCTCGGGAGTGCCGTCCGCTCCGGCACGGCGCAGCAAGGACAGCGTGCGCGCGGCATGTTCGTACCCCCAGAGCAGCCTGCGCGGCTCGGGGCGGCGGGAGAGTTCGTCCGGCGCGGAGGCGTTGACCAAGTCGCCCCTGAAGGACGGCACTTGGACACCGTCCACCTCTTCGGTCAGTGACGTACGGGGCTTGGAGAACTGCCCCGCGATGCGGCCGATGCTGACCACCCGCACGCCCAGCCGCTCCTCGGCCAGGGACGCGGCCGCACGGGCCAGCGCCACCGTACGGGCCGAGTCGGTCGGCGTGGGCAGCGCGAAGGTCTCGGCGCAGTCCCCCATCTGGATGACCACGCCCCGGCCGGACGCGACATCGGCCAGCCGCCGGCGCAGACCGGCCACTTCCGCCGGCGTCACCAGTGGCGGCCTGGCGACGAGCCGCTCGCGGATCTCCCGCAGACCGGCGCTCTCCGGCCAGCCGGGCGGCTGCTGGGCCCGCGGTCGCCGCCAGCGGCCCGGATGCCAGGGGCTCGGGGTGCCGGGCACCGGAGGCGAGACTTCTGTCCGCATCACTCAATCACCTCTCGTACGGGATCCGTTCGGCTCCGGGGCTACTGCCCTAAAGTATAGAGCAGTACAATGTATGCATGAGTCTAGATTTTCACGGTATTGAACATGGTAGTGGTGGCGAGGTGAACGGAGGAGGGCGGGCGGAGTTACCCGCGTACGATCCGCGCGATCCGGTGGAGAACGCCGTGATCGACCGGCTCTCCGGGAACTGGCACCGACGCGCGGCGGTCAAGCGGCAGGAACCCGTACTGGAAGACCTGTTCGAGCCGGACCGCCCGGACTACCCGGACGGCCTGTTGCCGTTCCACGACCACCCGACGTACCTCGCGCTGGACGACGAGACCAGGGCGAAGCTGCGCGCGTGGGCCTGGATAGCGTTCAACAAGAACGTCATGGACATCGAACAGCACGTGGTGAATCCCGGCTTCGGACTGCTGATGACGGATGTCTTCGAGACCGGCCTGGGCGAGACGATGACCGTCGCGGTGACCCAGGCGATGGTCGACGAGCAGTACCACACACTGATGCACCTGAACGCGAGCGCGGTGACCCGACGGCGGCGGGGCTGGCGGATGCCCGATGCGGCGCTGCCGCTCGGCTACAAGGCCCGGCGGTACGGGCAGCGGATGGCGATGGCGTCGGAGGCGGGCCACCGCGAGATCGACACGCTCGCCTACACCACCGTCGCCGAGATCGCCATCAACGCGTACCTGGACCTCATCGCGGACAACGAGGTGATCCAGCCGGTCAACCGGACCACCGCCGCTCTGCACAACCGGGACGAGCACTGCCACGCGTCCATCGCGGACGAGATCGCCAAGGCGGCGTACGCGCGCCTCGCCCCGCCGCGGCGCGCCCTCTTCCTCGCGGCCCTCGCCGACGGCATGGAGGCGTTCGCTGCCAACGACTTCCGGACCTGGCACCGGATCGTCGACCTGGTGGGTGTGGAGGGCGGACGGAACATGGTGCTGGATGTCGAGCACGACGCGTCCCGTCGGCGCCTGCTCCAGGACTTCGGGGCGCTGCACCGGCTGTGCGACGAGATGGAGGTCCTCGACCGTATCCCCTTCGACTGGTCCACGGTCTCGACCGGCTGACCAGGGTCTGGGATCCCGGGGCTCCCGCGTTTCCTTCCGCTCCCGCCGTTCCTTCCGTTCCTTCCGTTCTTCAGCTTCTTCCGTCGCCGGAGCTTCCGGCGCTCCCCGTATCCTCGGCGCCCGCACCCCGCCGCGGACGACGACCGTCCGACCCTGAGAGGGGCCATGCGCACACTGCTCGTCGACAACTACGACTCCTACACGTACAACCTCTGTCAACTGATCGCCGAGGTCTACGGCGTGGAGCCGACGGTCGTACGCAACGACGACCCGGAGTGGGGCGGACTCGATCTCCGGCGGTTCGACTGTGCGGTCGTCTCGCCCGGCCCCGGCCGGCCGCACGCACACCGCGACTTCGGCCACTCCCGCGATCTGCTGCGGCGGGCGGAGCTGCCCACCCTCGGCGTCTGCCTGGGGCATCAGGGGATCGGGCTGCTGGGCGGCGCGCGCGTGGAGAGCGCACCGGAGCCGCGGCACGGCCATCTGACCACCGTCGAGCACACCGGTGAGGGGCTCTTCGCCGGGATTCCGCAGCGGTTCACCGCGGTGCGCTACCACTCCTTGTGTGTCGCCGAGCCGATCCCGGCGGAGCTGGAGGCGATGGCGTGGGCGGAGGACGGTGTGATCATGGGCCTGCGTCATCGTGAACTCCCGTTGTGGGGCGTGCAGTTCCATCCGGAGTCGATCAGCACGGAGTACGGCGCCGAGCTGGTGTCGAACTTCCGTGAACTGGCGCTGGGTTCGAGGCGGCACACGGTCTCCCGTACGCGACCGGGCGCACGCCCCGAGGAGGGCCGCGCCCCGGGAGCCGAGCGGAGTTCCACCGAGCCGAACCCCACCGAATCCCGCTCCACGGGACTGCGCCTGCATACGCGTCGTATCGACCGGCACATCGACACCGAGGCCGCGTTCCTCGCGCTGCACGGGGCGAGCGACCGGGCGTTCTGGCTGGACAGCGCGCTGGTCGAGGAAGGGCTGTCGCGGTTCTCGTTCCTGGGGGACGCCGAGGGCGCGGGCGGTGAAGTCCTCACCTACCGGTTGGGGGACGGCGCGGTGATCGTCGAGCCGTCGGGCGGTATCCCGTATCTCCAGTCGGGCGACGTCTTCGACGTGCTCCGGGACCGGCTGGAACGGCGCGTGGAGGGCGCCGACGAGCTGCCGTTCGACTTCACCGGCGGATACGTCGGGTACTTCGGCTACGAGCTCAAGGCCGATACGGGCTCGACCGCCGCCCACCGGGCGCCGACACCGGACGCGGTATGGCTGCGGGTGAACCGCTTCGTCGCTGTCGACCACGCGGAGGGCCGGACGTACGTCGTGGCGGTGGCCGGAGAGGGCGAGTCCGCCGCCGCGCTGTCCTGGGCCGACCGTACGCTCGCGCGGCTGGCGGGCCTGCCGGACGCCGCGCCCGGTGCCCCTACGAGCAAGGATGTCACCGCTCCCCCGGTGCCGGCGAGGCCGGACACCGCCCGCATGCTGGCGCGACCGCGGGAGCGGTATCTGGCCGACGTCGAGGAGTGCCGCCGGCAGCTGCGCGCGGGCGAGAGCTACGAGATATGCCTGACCAACAGCGTCCGGCTGCCCGCGCCGGCCGACGACCTCGCCTACTACCGCAGGCTGCGCCGTCTCAACCCCGCTCCGTACTCCGCGCTGCTGTGTCTGGGCGAACTCACGGTCTTCAGCTCGTCCCCCGAGCGGTTCCTCCGCCTCGGCCGCGACGGCGTCGTGGAGAGCAAGCCCATCAAGGGCACGGCGCGGCGTGACCCCGATCCCGGGACCGACGAGGCGCTGCGTGACTCGCTGCGGACCGATGCCAAGACACGCGCGGAGAATCTGATGATCGTGGATCTCCTCCGCAATGATCTCGGCCGGGTCTGCGAAGTGGGCAGCGTGACCGTACCGGCGTTCATGGCCACCGAGTCCTACGCCACGGTGCACCAGCTGGTCTCCACGGTCCGCGGTGTGCTGCGCGCGGACACCGGCGCGATCGACTGCGTACGGGCGTGTTTCCCCGGCGGGTCGATGACCGGGGCGCCGAAGCTCCGCACGCTGGAGATCATCGACTCGCTGGAGGGACAGGCGCGGGGCGTCTATTCGGGCGCCCTCGGCTATCTGGGATTCTCCGGGAGCGCGGACCTCAATATCGTGATCCGCACAGCCGTACGATGGCGGGACGAGCTGACGGTCGGCGCGGGCGGCGCGATCGTGCTGGACTCGGACCCGGTGGCGGAGTACGACGAGATGCTGCTCAAGGCCGAGGCCACGCTGCGCGCGCTGCCGTTGCCGCCCGCCGGCGCTGCCCAGCAGACGCCCGCCGCCACCCCCACCCACTCCCTCGCGCCGGCTCCCGCACCGGTTGCCGGCCCCGCCCCCGCTTCCCGAGTGGCGCTCCCGAGGCTCGCGGACGACAGCCGATAGCGTGACGAGCCCGTAATGACCCACGGCCCACCGGAGGTTGCGGTGTTCGCGAACGAGCAGATCGAACTGCTGGCCAAGTCCGGCTGGAACACATGTGCCTCCGTACGCGAAGGACTCGGCGCTGCCGGGCTGCCGGTGCCGACGGCCGCGTATCTCGAGAAGACCATCTCCACCAAGCGCTGGGAGCGGGCCCGGCGAGCCGTCGAGGCCCTGCGCGGGCACTTCAAGGACGCGCGGTTCGCCGACGAAGCCACCTACGGCGTGCTGCTGGTGCCCGATCCGGCCAAGCTCGACACGCGGGGGGCCGTGGATCCGGCCATGCGCGGGGACCAGGTCGGAAAACCCACGGCCGATGTCGTGGACAAGGCCCTCCCCGCCGGCGCGCTGCCGGTCCGGCCGGGCACCGACTGGACCCCGGTGGCCACCATCACCGGCGCCGCCGGTCTGCACTTCGGCAGTTACGCCGATATCCGGGACGGGCACGGCGTGAAGTCCTTCACCGTGGACGGGTTCGACACCCGTGACCTGATGGTGCGCCAGATCTGGGGTGCGCGGGTGCTCCAGTCCGGCGGCGAGCTGCCGGACTGCGAGGTCGGCGGCGGGTGGACGTTCACGCTCTTCCCCGGGGAGGAGCTGACGGGTGGCCGCGCCGCCTCGGGCACGGTGCTGCACGGGAAGGTGCGCTTCCGGCTGGGACGCCCGGACCGGGGCATCGCGGTGGTCCGGGTCTGCCCCGCGCTGTTGATCCGCTGAGAGCCTGAGGCCGCGCGCTCGCGAGGGCTCGGAGCACGAGGCGGGTGGCGACTGCCAGAACCTGATGTGGGCCGTCAGAGTCTGAGGCGGGCCGTCAGAACCTGAGGCGGGCTACCACCGGAAGATGGTCGCTGCCGGTCACGGGCAGAGTCCGGATGTCGGTGACCCTCGCCGAGCGTGCCATGACGTGGTCGATCCGCGAGACGGGAAAGGCCGCGGGCCAACTGAAGTCGGGGCCCCGCTCAGCCGTGTTCATCCGCGAGGTGACCGGGGCCAGCCCTCGGTCGTCCACCGTACTGTTGAGGTCACCGAGCAAAATCACCTGATCCACCTTCTCGGCGGCGATGGCCTCGCCCAGGAGGCGGGCGCTCTCGTCCCGCCAGTCGGACTCGAGACCGCTCAACCGCACCCGGACCGAGGGCAGGTGGGCGACGTACACCGCGATCTCGCCCCGCGGCACACGCACACTGGACCGCAGCCCACGGCTCCAGCCCTCGCCGATCCCCGCCGGCTTGATGTCCAGCGACCGGACGTCCGACAGCGGATGTCTCGACCAGAGTCCGACTGTGCCCTTGACCGCGTGGTACGGGTAATCCGCCGCCAGCGTCCTCTCATAGGCGGGCAGCGCGGAGGGGATCAGCTCTTCCAGGGCGATGAGATCCGGTTCGGCCTCGGCCAGGGCTGTCGCGGTGCCCTCGGGATCGCTGTTCTCGTCGCTGACGTTGTGCTGAACCGCCGTGATGTCGTGCGCGCCGTCGTCCACGGGCAGCAGCAGCCCGCCGAAATGCCCCGTCCAGACGGCCGCCGGCAGCAGCAGTGCCACCAGCGCGGTGGCCGAGCGGCGCAGCAGTGCCAGGGAGAGCAGCACCGGAACGGCCAGGCCCAGCCACGGCAGGAATGCCTCCAGCAGGCTGCCGAGGTGCCCGACGGTGTTGGGCACGGCGCCATGGAACGCCAGCAGACCGGCGCTCAGTACGGCCGACGCGGCGAGAATCCGCCCTCGCGACCAGGATGAGCGGCCCCGCGCGTCCGTACCCCACCGCCACCGGCCGGTGCTCCGTGCCCACCGCCGAGGCGGCGCCGTTCGCGGCTCCGCCTCCAGGTCCACACGGCTCTCCGCCCGCTCCACCACGTCTCACCCATCTCTTCGGACCCGCCCTGCCCCGTGGCCATGATCACGACGCTGCCCGTTACGACGCACGACCCGGTGGTGGGGGTTCCCGTTCGCGCCCTCGGCCTGCCGGGGGAACGGACCGGGCCAGGGGTCAGCCGCAGCCGCCGGCGTGTCCGTGGTCGCTCGACCGCGAGGCGGGCAGGGGCGCCGGATCCGGCGGGTCGGCTACGGACGCAGTGGTGGGGTCGGGGCTGTCTCCGGTGTCGAGAGTGGCGAGGAAGTCCGCGAGCCGGTCGAGGCCCCAGAACTTCTGACGCCCGTTGACGAAGAACGGAACACCGAAGACATCGTCGTGGTCCATGTCCGAGAGGGCTCCGACACCGCGCCGACGGAGGTCCGGGTCGTCGGTGGCACGTTCGGCCGCGGCCGAGACCCCGACGTCGGCCGCCAGTTTCCCGACGGTCCTGCGGTCCGAGATGTCGAGTCCCTCCTGCCAGCGCGCGCGGTAGACACGCTCGATGAACTCGGGCCCTCTGCCTTCCGCCTCGGCCACCAGATAGGCGAGGTGGGACGGCTCCCACCAGGCGTCACGGTCGCCTGGCCAACTCACCTTCATTCCACGGCGGTTGGCCAGTCGGCGTATGTCGCCGAGTATGTAGAGGTGCTTCTCACGGGACATGGGCGTGTAGATGAACCGGCCGCCCGTCTGCGCCAGCGCGTGTTCGCTCTCCTCGTCCGGCTCCCAGAAGGGCCGCCATTGGACCGCACGGGCCGCCTCCGGGTGATGACGCGTCAGATCGTGGTGGGCCAGCCAGGAGTACGGGCTTCGGAAGGAGAAGTAGACGAGGGGACGGGGGCGCGACCGGGGGCGGCGGGGCACTTCCATGAGAGAGACTCCTTGAGGGCCGACCGCACAGCACTCGACGCCGGTCGGGGTACTAGATGGTGAGACCGCCGTCGACCTGGAGGACGGCTCCGGTGATGTACGAGGCGCGTGGTGAGGCGAGATACGCGACGAGGTCCGCGACCTCGTCCGGGCCGCCGAAACGCCCCAGTGGGATACGGTCGACCGCCTTCTTCCGCTGGCGTTCCGCCAGCACGGCCGTCATGTCGGTCTCGATGAAGCCGGGGGCCACGACATTCGCGCGGACGCCGTACCCGCCCACTTCCTTGGCCAGGGCGCGGGTGAAGCCGATGATCCCGGCCTTGGAGGCGGAGTAGTTCGTCTGTGTCGGGTTGCCGTACACCCCGGCGGTGGACGAGAGGGTGAGGATCACCCCGCTCCGGCGCTTCATCATCCCCAGGATCACGGCGTGACAGACCGTGAACGTGCCGTCCAGGTTCACCCGCAGCACGCTGTGCCAGTCCTCCTCCGCCATGGTCACCAGCGGCTTGTCGCGGGTGACTCCGGCCGAGGTGACCAGTACGTCGACGGGGCCGAGCCGCTGTTCCGTGTCCTGGACGAGCGCGCGCACGGCAACCGGGTCCGTCACATCGGTCTCCTGGGAGAGGACCCTGGCTCCGTGCTCCTCGGCCTCCTTCTCGGCCTCCCGTGCCTCTTCGGACCGCGACCGGTAGCAGAAACTCACGTCGTGGCCATCCTCGGCGAGCCTGCGGACGACGGCGCGGCCGATGCCTCGGGAGCCTCCGGTCACCAGGGCTACGGGCCGCTGCCCCGGCCCCTGTTGCTGTCTTTGTTGCTGTCTTTGTTGCTGTCTCTGTTGCCGCCCCGAACTCTGCCCCGGCCGCTCCGCGGACCGCTGTCCGTTGTCCATCCGTACCTCTCCTCCACGCCCGTTCTCAGAGCCGTTGGCCGGTGGTGTCTCGGTGCGGAAAGCGCAGCACGGCGCAGCCGACGACACCGTCCGCGTCCACCGTCGTCACCAGTCCCGCCCGTCCCGCCGCGTCCGTGTCGCGCTCGGCGAGACTGAGGAGGCTGACGGTCTGGAAGGCGACCGAAGCGGCGTAGGTGTCACCGAGCAGTTCGGAGCACACCACCTCGCGGGGGACGCGTTCGGCGAAAACGTCGGCCAGGCCCGCGCGTTCGTACGCGCCGAGGTCGCCCCGTACCCCAGTCGGCGCGACGGCCCAGACGTCGGAGGCGTCGGTCCCGGCGGCCGTGAGTGACTGGCGGAGGCACTCGGCCAGTACGGTGGGGACGTCCGCCTCACGGGCCGGCAACGCGCTGCGCACCGCGGCCAGTTCGGCGAGCGGAGCGCGGTCGCCCGCCGTCGCCGACTCCAGGCTCTCCAGCAGCAGTACGGCACTGCCCTCGCCGATGACCGGTGCCTGCCGGCCGCCATGCGTGTGCCAGTCGAGCCAGGCGCGCTCCGGGGAGTACTCCTCCACCGCGCCGCAGACCACACTGCGGGCACGGCCCGAGCGGTGGAGGCGCCGGGCGTGGTTCAGGGCGAGCAGCGCGGAGGCTCGGCCGCCCGCGACCGTCACGTTCGGGCCGCGCAGCCCGTGGCGGATGGCCGACTGCCCGGCGGCGCAGTTCATGACGGTGTTCGGGAAGCGGGCCGGATCGACGAAGTACGGCTTGTCCTCGGTCAGCGCGTCACGGGTGAAGCTCATAATGCTGCGCACACTGCCGTTCGAAGTGCCGAGCACCAGCGCGGTGTTGTCGTCCAGCCCGTCGATACGGCCTCCCGCGCCGTCGTCGAGCAGCCGGCCCACGGCGGCGACGGCCAGCCCTGTGGCCCGGTCCATGGAGCGGGTTCCCTTGCGGCCCAGCAGTTCGCGGGGGCCGCCGTTCGGTACGAGCCCGGCCCACGCCATGGTGGCCGGTCCCTCCTCGGGGGCCAGGCCGGTGAGAGCGGGTTCCTGGCGTCGTACTCCCTCGCTGAACTCCACGCGGCCGATTCCGAAGGCGGAGACCGCCGACCAGGCGGAGATGTACGGGCCGGGCCGCGATGTCACCGTGACCGCGGCCGCCGTTGTCGCGGTGGCGGCACTTTCCTTCTGAGATCTCTCATTCACGGGCCCTACGGTCATTGTGGGCCTCCCCCGTCGCGTTCGTACCGGCCGAGCATCAGCACCGCGTTGTTTCCGCCGAAGGCCAGCGCGTTGTTCTGTACGACGCGCAGCTCGGCGTCGACCGCCACGTTGGGCACGCAGTCGATGTCGCACTCGGGGTCGGTCTCGGTGTGGTTGATGGTCGGCGGGATGAACCCTTCGCGGATGGCGAGCGTGCACGCGATGGCGGCCAGCGCGCTGGCCGCGCCCATGGTGTGTCCGATCATCGATTTGATCGAGATGGTGCGCGGGGTCTTGTCCCCGAAGACCTGCCGCATGGCGCGGGACTCGCTGATGTCGTTGGCCTTCGTACCGGTGCCGTGGGCGGAGATGAGGTCGACGTCGTCCGAGGAGATTCCCGCGTTGTCATGGGCCAGCCGTACGCAGCGGGCGAAGCTGTCCGAGTTCGGCGCGACGGGGTGGTCCGCGTCGCAGTTGAGCCCGTAACCGAGCACTTCCGCGTGGATGCGCGCGCCGCGTCCGAGCGCCGATTCCAGGCTCTCCAGCAGCAGGATGCCGGCACCCTCGCCGGTCAGGATGCCCCGCCGGTGCAGGTCGAAGGGCTGGCACTTCTCCGGGGCGATGGTCCCGAGCCGGTAGAACCCGGCGAATGTCTTCAGGCATACGGCGTCCGCGCCACCGCACAGGGCGAAGTCGACCTCTCCGGTGCGCACCGCGTCGTAGCCGTAGCCGATCGCGTAGTTGCCCGCCGCGCAGGCGGTCGGCAGGGTCACCGCCTCGACGTTGACCAGCCCGAGTTCGCGGGCGGCGGCCACGGACAGTTTCCCGGCCGGAACGCGCCGGGCGACCACCGGGTCCATCCGCTCGGGCCCGTCGGCGACCTCCTGCTGGACGAGCCGGTCCAGGTCGCGGGACTCCCCGTCCGTGGTGCCGACGGTGACCAGTGACCGGGCCTCGCGCAGCACCTCGACCGGCAGGGCCGCGTCGTCGACGGCCATCCGGGCGGCGGCCGCCGCGAAATGGCTGGCCCTGCCGTACTCACTCGGCGGGAGACGGAAGACGAAGTCCTCCGCGGCGAAGTCGTCGATCTCGCAGCCCTGGGAGTGCTCGAAGCCGGTGACGTCGAAGGAGGTGATGGGCTTGGCTCCGCTGCGCCCCGCGCGCAGCCCGGCGAGGAAGTCCCGTACGCCGGTCCCGATGCTGGTCACCGCGCCGAGGCCGGTGACGACGACCCGTCGTGGCGGGGTGGTGTCCGGCCAGGTCATCGCGGCCTACCGGCTGTTGGCGGCGGCCTCGGCCACCACCTCGTTGACGCCCTGGAGGTTCACCATGCGTGCCAGGTCGTCCTGCCCGATGGTGATCCTGAAGTTCTTCTCCAGCGACGCGAGGATCTCTATCGCGAGCAGCGAGTCGGCGTCGTGGTCCTCCTTGAACAGGCTCGTGAGCGTCATGTCGTCGGGTTCGATCTCCAGGATGTCGGTCACGATCTCCTTGATCCGGCTCGCCTGGTCGGCGTCGATGCTGGGGCTTGTCATGGCTGTGTCCTTGTCTCCGCTGTTTACGCGAATTCCTTGGTGCTGTTCCCGCGAGCGCCTTCGCGCGTGGTCACGCGCCGTCGCCGTCAGGCGAGTTGGACGACGGCCCGCGCTCCGGCCATGACCTGGTGTCCGCCCGATATCGCCGACAACCGGATCACGGCCCGTCGGCCGGCCAGTTTCTCCTCGACGTATCCGGTCACGTCGACCGTGGCGCCGCCCTCGTCATCGGGGACGACGACCGGCCGGGAGAAGCGCCGGACCGAGTATGCGAGCAACGCGCCGGGGTCCTCGGTCCAGTCGGTGACGATGCGTACGGCCTCGGCGATGGTGAAGGTGCCGTGCGCGATGACATCGGGGAGGCCGACGGATTTGGCGACGCGCTCGTTCCAGTGCGTCATGGTGAAGTCCGAGCAGGCGCCGCAGTAACGCAGCAGGTCGACCCGTTTCACCGTGAACCGCTGCCCGGGGACCTCGGTACCCACCTCGATGTCGTCGTAGTCGACGCGTGCGGCCACCGTCATACCTCCGTGGTCTCTGCCGTACGGGCCGCTGCCGGACCCCGCTGCGCCGGACCCGGTTCCGCCGTACCGCGCGACAGGATGGTGTTCACGACCGTGCAGACATGTTCGCCGTCGACCGTGTCGATGGTGTGTGTCATCGTCCACTGCTCGTGCACGCCCAGGACGGCCATGTCGTCGATGCGTGTGGTCTGCACCAGGCGGTCACCGGCCTGAATGGGCCGGCGGTGGATGACCTGTTGGGCGCGGTGCACGCACACCGGTTCCTTCCGCTTGCCGAATTCGGGGTCGTACAGCGGCCAGCCGCCGAAGCGGAAGAAGAGCAGGACGGCGAAGGACGGTGGTGCGATGACGTCCGGGTAGCCGAGCGCCTTGGCCGCCTCCGGGTCCAGATAGGCGGGGTGGGCGTCGCCGGTCGCGAGTGCGTAGTCGCGGATCTTCTCCCGGCTCACTTCGTAGATGCCGGGCGGCTCTTGAACGCGCCCGGTGAAGTCGTGGTTGAGTGCCATTGTCCACCCCCGTGTCATGGGTCGCGGATCAGTCGCGGTCAGTCAGGTCGCGGATCAGTCGCGGATGACGGTCTTGCTCCGCATGAGGAAGTCCGCGAGATAGCCGTCGTGCGGAATACCGTGGCGCATCCAGTGCGTCGGATGGTCGCCGACGTGGACATTGCTGATGGTCGGCTCGTCCACCAGCCGTTCGATCAGTGGTGTGTCATCGGTGAACGCGGTGAGCACCAGTGTGTTCCTGAGCGGCCCGATGCCGTCGGCCGCCGACCAGGGTGCTACCCAGACGCAGGGAAAACCCAGCTCTGTCCCGGTCTGCCGGGCATCGGCACGGTCCAGCCGGAAGACCGCCGGCCGCAGGACCGCGCTGCCGTCGCCCAGTTCGTCCACGATGCCGTCCCCGCCGAGGTGGGCGGTTGCGCCCTCGGCGGCGCGCAGAAGGTGGCGTTCGACGGCGCGCGCCTCGGCCACCGGCAGGACGGGCAGGACGGCCTTGGGATCCCCTGGCGGCAGGCTGGGGATCGCCGCGAGCCGGGCGGCCGTCTCCTCGGCCACCTCCGTGGTGTCGACGGTGCCGCTCTCGGCGAAGACCGCGGTGGCGTTCACACAGGCCGTTCCGCCCTCGGCGCCGACCGAGTCGACGACGACATCCATATGGTCCCGCCAGTCCTCACCCGTGAGCAGGATCTTCGACCGGCCCGGTCCCTGGGGAAGCACCGTGGGGTCGGCGCGGTACTTCCTCATCACCTCGTCGCCGCCGTACACCAGGGCCAGGTCGGCGCCTTCGATGATGCTGTCGGCCACCGTGTGGTCGGTGGGCAGCAGGGCGATGCGGTCCGGCCCGAACCCCGCCTCGCGCAAGGCCGTGACCAGGCGGTGCGGGGTGAACGGCTCGCGCTGCGAGGGCCGTACGGCGACGCGGTAGCCGAGCGCGAGGGCCTCCAGCCACAGGGCGTGCACCCCGGGGTGGTTGCCCGCGGCGTGCACGGCGAAGACCTCCCCGCGCCGGGTCCACACCGCCTGCCCCTGCCGGGTCGACGGCGCGTCCCAGCGGTCGACCGCGCCGCTCGGACGGGCCTGGAGTGTGGTGTTCCGGGCCTCCGCCGCGGCGTCCGCGACGATCCCGGCGGCGGACGCCACGACGGAGACCGGCAGCCCGGAGCAGCGGCTGACGAGGTCGCGGTACTCCCCGGGGGACACCCCGCCCAGGGTCGCGTCGGCGAAGAGCCGGCCGGCCCGTGCCAGCGCGGCGGTCCGCTCGGTGGCGGGCAGTGGGTTCGCTGCACGCAGTGCGGCAAGGCTGCGCCGCACGTACAGGGAGGGCACCAGGCTCAGTTCGGCGAGGGGCGTCCCGACGACGTCTGACACGGTCGCACGGTTGCGGGCGCGGAAGGGGCCGTTGCGGCCCAGCGCTACGAGCTGGATCAGCGGTTGCTGGATCGGCGGTTCCATCAGTAGACCCCTTCGATGACGACTTCGTCATCGAAGCTCGCGACGGGACCGACTTCCGTGACGGAGTCCCCGAACTGCCCCTTCGGGGGACGCATACGGATGGCCGTGTCCCGTTCGAGGTTGTTCGGCAGCAGCATCCCCTTGCTGATGTGGTTCATCACGACCTGGCCGCGCTCGCCGTAGGCCACACTCTCGCCCGTCCCGGGGTTGATCACCGAGAAGGAGATGTACGGCGAGAACGGATCGAAGACACAGCGGTCCTCGCCTGTGGTGTCGACGCGTTCGAGCGAACCGCCCAGGATCATCGTGCTGCCGTAGGCGCCCTGTAACTCGATGCCGGGGAACACTTCCGTACGGAACAGGTGCCGGGTGTCCGCGTCCATGTGTGCTCCGCCCCACTGGATGTGGGACACCTTCTCGTTGATGAGCGCGACCAGCCGCTCGTTCCTCGCGAGCCGTTCCAGCAGCGGCGGTGTGGTGATGAGGACGCCGATGTCCTGTGTCTCCAGCAGGAAGACGGCCTGGTCGACCAGGTGCTCGGCGTAGCGGCCCGCTTCCTCGGCCCGGCCGCCGCCGATGCATTTCTTGACCCACCGGGGATCCATGTCGATCGTGAGGAGAATGCCACCGCTCCTGCGTGCGCCCTCGCGGAGCGCGGCCCCGAAGATGTGCGGGCCGTCCGGCATGAGCGCCAGCCAGTTGACGCCGCGCGGGCAGCCGCGCTCGTCCAGCTTCCGTTGACTGAAGGCCAGCCAGCGCTCCATCCAGTCGTTCATACAGACCACACGCTTGGGCGCGCCGGTCGTGCCACCGCTCTCGTACACGCCGTAGAGGTCCGTGAGCGAGCCGTATCCGCGCGGGATCAGGTCTTCCACGCGGACGTCGCGCAGTTCGTTGACGATGTTGGGAAACAGCTTGAGGTCATCGGCGGTGTGCACGTCCGTACGGGGATCGAAGTCGAGCTTCTTGGCCCGTTCGAGCCAGAAGGGCGATCCCGTCTCCGGACCGAAGTGCCATCGCATAGCCGCCTCGAGCAGCTCCTGGGCATCCGGAATCTCATCTGTCGGGCAGTCGAGAACCCGGACGTCGGGACTGTGGTTCGGCATCTGCGTCCTTCCCACCGGAAAAGCATCGGCACTCACGCATCACCTGCCAGGGCCGCACACAGGAGGCGCGCGGCAGGGTGAAGTGAGGTTCGTGAGTGCCATGCTGACACAGCAATACATGCACAGTCAAGGAATGCGCACACCTTGAATGACGCACGGAGATGCCCCGGATGCACGGGGTGAGTTCGGCTGAGGCCGGTTCACCTGGCGAGTTCACCCGCGGCCAGGCCGCGCATCACCTCCGTCAGCAGGGAGAGGCCGGCGAGCATGTCTTCGTCCGTGCTGTATTCGAGCTCGTTGTGCGAGATGCCCTCCGAGGACGGGACGAAGAGCATCACGGTCGGCACGACGTCCTTCATGTTGATGGAGTCATGACCGGCGACCGTCATGACATCGGCGTGGGACAGACCGAGCCGCGCCGCACAACGCCGCGCCAGCTCGACCCCCTTCGGCTGATAGGGGTTGACTCCCCAGCTGTGCGAGTGGTGGCGCTCGACCGTGACGCGGGCGGTCGCCTCGATCTCCGTGATCCGCTCGTGGAGGAGTTCGTCGGCCCGGGTGAGCACCGACTCGTCGGCGGAGCGGAGGTCGAGCAGGAGGGAGACACGGGAGGCCACGACAACGGGCGAGTTGGGGTAGACGTCGAGCTGCCCCACCGAGGTGTGCAGAACGCCCGGGAAGCGGTCGGCGATCTCCCGGGCCGCGACCACGAGCATGGACGCGCCGAGCAGCGCGTCGCGGCGGTCCTCCATCAGCGTCGCGCCGGAGTGCGCCTGGTCGCCGTTCACGACGAACTCGTACTTGTTCGCCGCCCAACTGGAGGCCACCAGACCGATCGTCGTACCGGAGTTCTCCAGGTTCCGGCCCTGCTCGATATGGATCTCGGCGCAGAACGCGGCGGTCGGGCCGTCGCCGTCGCCCAGGAATCCGGTCGGTTCCATCGCCTGCCGGACCGAGACACCGTCGCGGTCGAGCGTCGCGAGAGCCTTCTCCAGCGGCAGTTTCCCGGTGAAGACCGAGCTGCCCATCATGGACGGGACGAAGCGCGAGCCCTCTTCGTTGAACCAGTTGACGACGGCGATGTTGAACAGCGGGACGTCTCCGGTGCGTTCCCACTCCTCGGCCAGCCGGAACGCCGCATGCGCCGCGGCGAGAACACCGTACGCGCCGTCGAAGCGGCCCGCGGTCGGCTGCGAGTCCATGTGTGATCCGACAACGACATAAGGCGCTCCCGGAACGCGCTCCAAGAGTCCGAACTGGTTGCCGATCCGGTCGTATTCGACACGGAGGCCGTGTGATTCGAGCAGTTCGGCGAACCATCGCCGCTGGCTCACATCGGCCGGGCTCGCCGCCTGCCGGTCGACGCCGCCCGCTGCCGTGGCCCCGAAGGTGCTCATGGTCCCGAAGTCCCTGACGAAACTCTCGTCCATGGGGCGGAGTTCGGGGCCGGGCGTGCTGCTCGGGGTGTCGGTGGACGTATTCGTGGCATTCATGGTGGGTCCTTCCGGGGTCGGATATATGACGCCGGGCCGCCGCCTCCCGCCCCTGGTCACGCGGTGGACGAACCGGACAGGCAGGTGGTGGCCGGAGGTACGGGCGGGGCCGCGCGGACGTACGGGTGGGATCGGCGCGGGCGTACGGGTGGGATCGGCGCGGGTACGGGTTGGCGGGGCGACTCAGACCGCCGTGGACGGGGCGCGCACGGACGGGTCCTGGAACAGGTGGAGTACGGCGGGAAGGCCGCTCGCGCGGGCGCGCAGGAACGCGTCACCGAAGTCGGCGGTCGACCTCACGGTCTCGCCGAAGGCCCCGAACGACCGGGCCCAGGCGGCGAAATCCGGATTGGTCAGGTGCGTGCCGGACGGACGGCCGGGGTACGTGTCCTCCTGGTGCTGCCGGATCGTGGCGTAACAGCCGTTGTCGACCACCAGCACGATGGGGGACGCGCCGTATCCCACGGCCGTCGCCAGTTCCTGCCCGTTCATCATGAAGCAGCCGTCGCCCGCGACGGACACGACCTCGCGCCCGGGAAACGCGAGGGACGCGGCCACGGCGGCCGGGATCCCCAGCCCCATCGCCCCGTTGCGCGGCGCGACGAGCGATGCCGGAGAGCGGTGCGGCAGATACCGGGCGGGCCACAGCGCGTGGTTGCCGGCGCCGAAGGTGATGACGGCGTCGCGCGCGAGTTCCGTGCGCAGTACGCCCATCACAGCCGTCATGTCGACGTACGCGTCACTCCTCCCCGGGGCGGAGACGTCCGCCGGGAGGGGGGACGCGGGCTCGGACGACACAGGGGACGAAGGGGCGGGCACGGGGGTGCTGAAGCGGAGGAACGCCTCCCGGGCCGCCCGGAACCAGCCCTCGTCCGCCCCCGTCGACACGGGTGACATCGCGAGATCGCGGGCGAAGGCCGGGGCGTCCGCCTGGATCAACTGGTCGATACGGCCCGCGTGTCCGAGGGCGGCGCCGGGCAGGACCAGCACCGTTTCCGAGTCGAGGCCGCGTCGGTAACCGTCGCTCAGGACATCGGCGCGCGGGGCCCCGAGAAAAAGTGTCAGGTCGGCCTCGTCCAGCAGTCCCGCCGCGTGATCGCCGCGGCCGTACCCGAGAGAGCCCACAAAGGCGTTGCCGCCGTCGATCTCGTGGGGCACCGCGTCGTAGGAGCGGAAGTCGGAGACCACGGGAATGGAGCGCGCCGCCGCCCACCGGACGAGATGCTCGCCGCTCTCCGCGCTCCATCCCTCACCTCCGACGACGATGAGCGGCCTACGGGCGCGTTCGACACGGCCGGCCACCTCCTTGAGCGCCGACTCGGACGCGCGCGGCCGGGCCAGGGAGAGCGGTTCCACGGTGCCGGACGTACCGGCCGGGTGGGTGAGGACATCCTCGGGGAGCCCGATCACCACAGGGCCGGGCCGTCCGCTGCGGGCCGTGTGCAGGGCGTCGGCGACGACACGGGCCGCGGCTGTGGGGTCGTCCAGCGTGACGACCTTCTTCGCCGTGGTGCCGAACCACCCGGTGAGGTCGAACTCCTGGAAGGCCTCCCGGCCCCGGTCTGGCACGGGGATCAGACCGACGAACAGGACGAGTGGCGTAGCGTCCTGATGTGCGGTGTGTACGGCGATGAACGCGTTCGCCGCCCCGGGCCCCCGGGTCACCAGCGCGACTCCGGGGCGGCCCGTCAGCCGCCCTTCCGCCAGCGCCATGAACCCCGCGCCGCCCTCGTGTCTCGTCACGACCGTCGAGATCTCCGAGTCGTACAAACCGTCGAGCACGTCGAGATACGACTCCCCGGGAACCCCGTACACACGCCGGACGCCCTCTCGCTCCAGCTGCGCGACGATCAGATGTCCGGCCGAGACGGGCCGCGAGGGAGATTCGACATTCACGGTCGTTCTCATTCCTTCGTCGAGGGTGCGTTTTCCTTTCCCATTGTCTGGTCCGACCCCGTCGGTGGCACCTGACGTACTCACCGAATTAGTGGGCGCCGAGTGTGCAGATGAACATCAGGGGCCTACCCCATCAGGCCGTAACGGGACATTTACCTCACGGTGCGGGCCGCGACACACTTCCCTGCGTTCTCGACACAACTCCTGAAACCGAGCTGAGTACGCCGAGCCCATGGGCCGAGTCGCCCACAGGAGCCGATGGGCATGTGAACACTCGATCGCCGCCAACACTGTACGAATGCTTCTTGCGGTCACCCGGGGCGCACCACAAAGTTGGCCCATCCATTCCGCGCAAGCAGAGCCGTCGATGACCCGTGCTCGAAACGGAGCTCTCCATGACGACCCGTACGCCCGATCCGACCACCCCCGAACCCACCACCGTCGAGCAGACCGCCCCCGGGAAGACCGTCGCGGCCCAGCCCGAACCGCGGAAGATGCGCAAGATCGCCGTCGCGAGCGTGATCGGTACCACCGTCGAGTGGTACGACCTCTTCGTCTTCGGTACCGCCTCCGCGCTCGTGTTCGACAAGATTTTCTTCCCGCAGCTGGACGGCACGATCGGCACCCTCCTGGCCTTCCTCACCTTCGCCTCCGCCTATCTGGCGCGGATGGTGGGTGCCATCCTCTTCGGGCACTTCGGTGACCGGGTGGGCCGGAAATCCATGCTGCTGACCTCTCTGATGATGATGGGTGTCGCGACGTTCGCGATCGGCCTCGTGCCGGACTACAACACCATCGGGGTCGCCGCGCCGCTCATCCTGCTCGGCCTGCGGGTCGTCCAGGGCCTGGCCCTCGGTGGCGAGTGGGGCGGCGCCGTCCTCATGACGGTCGAGCACGCTCCCTCCCACCGGCGCGGCTTCTTCGGCTCCATGGTCCAGATCGGTGTCCCGATCGGAACCCTGCTCGCCAACGCGGTCTTCCTGGTGGTGGCGTCCAACACCGACACCGCCGAACTGCTCTCGTGGGGCTGGCGGATCCCGTTCCTGATCTCCGCCGTCCTGGTCGGCGTCGGCATCTACATCCGGCTGCACATCGAGGAGACGTCGACCTTCCAGGCCGTCAGGCAGGCGGGCGCGAAGGCCAGGATCCCCTTCTTCGTCCTGATGCGTCAGTACTGGCGCCAGGTCCTGCTCGGCGGCGTCGCCACGCTCTCCACGGGCTCGACCTTCACCCTGATGATCACGTCCGGCGTGAGCTACGGGACCCAGGAACTCGGGCACTCGAAGAATCTGATGCTGTGGGTGGTGATGGCGTCGTGTGCCATCGCCTTCACGCTGATTCCCCTCTTCGGACGCCTCTCCGACCGCTTCGGCCGGAAGCCTGTCATCTATGCCGGAATCGCGGCGGAGGCGGTTCTCGCCTTCCCCTTCTTCTGGCTTCTCGACACCGGATCGGCTTCTCTCGTATTCGTCGCGTACGCGCTGATGACCGTCGCTTTCGCCGCCAACTACGGCCCCATCGCGACATTCCTCGCGGAGCTTTTCGGCACCCGGGTCCGGTATTCGGGACTCTCGGTCGCCTATATGCTCTCCGGCCTGCTCGGATCCGCCGCGACACCGGCGATCACCGTCGGGCTGCTGTCACTCACCGGTGAGAGTTCTTCCATCGCCTGGTACATACTCGCCGCCGCTCTGGTGTCCCTGATCGCTCTCTTCCTGCTCTCCGAAACGCGATTCGGGAACATCGACGAGGTGGACGCGGAATCCCCCTCTTCGCACAACGAGGTCAACGCATGAGTGACATCGAACGGTTCGTGTCGGCTCCGGGCGTCCCGGCCGCCGTCGGCCCCTACGTCCAGGCGACCTCGGCCGGTGGATTCGTCTTCACCACCGGGCAGATTCCGGCGGCCCCGGGGCAGGCGACCGGCACCTTCGAGGACGAGGTACGAGCGACACTCGGCCACCTCGAATCCGTACTCACGGCGGCGGGATCCGATCTCGACCACATCGTGAAGGTCAACACGTACCTCGGCTCGCACGACCAACTCGACACCTACAACCGGGTGTACGAGAAGTTCTTCGCCGGTCATCGCCCGGCGCGGACCACCGTGTGCGTGGGTCTCTGGGGCGTCTCGATGGAGATCGACTGTGTCGCCGTCGTCAAGACGGAGCAGGGCGCGTGACGGAGACCGGGCAATCCCCGCCCGGCCTCCCCCAACTCCTCGAGCGCGCCGCCGGTGTCGACTTTCCGACGCTCGGTCACTTCCTGGAGGACGGATTCGTCGATCTGACCCTCCGGCGGATCGGCCTCGCCCAGCGGATGATCGGGACCGCCGCCACGCTCCGGCTCGACGCACCGGACGCCGCGACGGTCAACCGGGCGATCGTCCAGCTGCGCCCCTCCGAAGTGCTGGTCATCGACGCGCGGGGGGATCACGCGCACGCGGTCGTCGGCGCGGTGACGGCGGCCGCGGCGCGGGCTCGTGGCGCCTCGGGCATCCTCGTCGACGGCGCGGTCACCGACCGCGACGCGCTCGCCGACCCCCGGACCGGCCTTCCCCTCCATGCCCGTGGCACCACCTGCCTGACGACCAAGAGGCTGGACGGCGCGCGAGGACACCGGCAGGTACCCGTCGTCGTCGGGGGCGTCCGGATCGAACCGGGGGATGTGATCCTCGGCGATGCCAACGGCGTGATCGCTCTGGCTCCGGACGTCCTGGCCGGCGCACTGGACGCGGCGGAGCGCTCGGACGCGGCGGAACCCGGCCTCATCCGCCGGATCGTGGAAGGCGAGGCGCTGGAAGACCTCCTCTTTCTCGGCTGACCGCGCGCCGGTCCCGTACACCGGTCCGGGCCCGGCGCGCGGGCCGGTGTACGCCGGAGGTACCTGGGTCCTGTCCGGTCGGACAGTACCTAAGCGACGCGGGCGACTCCGACGTAGACAGCGTTGTCCTCACTCGCCGGAGCGGCGGTGTCCTTGTACCACCGAGGGCCCGTCACCAGACCCGGCTCGACGAGGTCGAGCCCGTCGAAGAACCGCTCGACCTCGGAGTGGGTACGGAACCGCAGATCGATGCCGCCATTGGCGTACGCCCCGGTCACCTGGTTCGCCACCTGCGGGTGGAAGTCGAAGGTGCCGTGCGAGAGCACGAGATGGCTGCCGGACGGGAGCGCGTCGACAAGGGTGCGGGTGATGCCGTACGGGTCGTCCTCGTCCGGGACGAAATGCATGAGGGCGACCAGGGAGAGGGCTATGGGGCGGCTGAAGTCCAGGAACGCACGGGCGTGTTCGAGGATCGCCTCCGGCTCCCGCACATCCGCCTCGACATAGTCGGTGCCGCCCTGCGGAGTGCTGATCAGCAGGGCCTCGGCATGGCGCAGGACGATCGGGTCGTTGTCGGTGTAGACGATCCGGGCCTTCGGATCGATCCGCTGGACGACCTGGTGCAGATTCGGCGCGGTCGGTATGCCGGTTCCGATGTCGAGGAACTGGTCCGTGCCCTGTTCGGCCAGCCAGGCGGAGGCACGGTGCATAAAGGCGCGGTTCTGCCGGGCGCTGCGCTTGCCGAGGTCGGGTAACCGCTTCCCCACTTCCCTGTCCACGGCGTAGTTGTCCTTGCCTCCGAGCAGATAGTCGTACACCCGCGCCGGGTGCGGTTTGCTGGTGTCGACCTGGGGTCTGGGCGTACCGGTGGTCATGCCGAACTCCGATGGGTCTGACGCGGTACCGGACGCCAGCCCGACGCGGGCCCGGCTCCTGTCCGACGCGTACCTGATGCGTGTCTCGTCATCGACGGGCACGGACGCACCGTCCGGTCCCGTCACCGACGGGTAGGGACTGTCCCGTCGTGAGGAGTACGGACGGGGAGGGGACGGGCGTTCACAGTTCCCGGCGGAAATCGGCGAGGAGCTGTCTGGTGCGCCCGGCGGACTCCGCGTGCGCCACCATCCGGTCCATCGCCTCCATGTGCTCCGAGACCTCGCCGTCCTCGTCGAGATAGAGCGCGCCGGTCAGGTACTCGACATAGACCATGTCGGACACTTCGGGGGCGTCGAAGCGGAACAGCACGAACGGACTGTACGTACCGGGGTGATGGCCGACGGCGAACTCGGCGATCTGGAGCGTCACATTCGGCATGTCGGACACGGCCAGCAGATGGTCGAGCTGCCTGCGCATCAGCGGCGCCGGACCCACCGGCCTGCGCAGCACCGTTTCATCCAGCACGGCCCAGAACACCGGGGGTTCGGAGCGGCTGAGCAACATCTGGCGCTTCAGGCGCAGCGCCACATGACGCTCGATCCGCGCGGCGTCGGCGGTACGCCCCAAGGCCCCCGTGGTCAGGACCTCGCGGGCGTACTCCTCGGTCTGGAGCAGCCCCGGCACGAAGTGCGGCTCATAGGAGCGGATGATCGTGGCGGCCTCTTCGAGGCTGACGTAGGCGCTGAACCAGTCCGGGAGAATGTCGTGGAAGCGCTGCCACCAGCCCGGCTCGTTCGCCTCGTCCGTCAGCCGCAGGAAGACCTCGGCCTCGGCACCGGGCACGCCGTACGCGGGCAACAGGATCCGCAGGTACGGGATCTTGAGCGCGACGTCGGCCGTCTCCATCCGGCGGACGGTGGCGGCGGTGACACGCAGCAGCCGGCCGGCCTGCTCCCTGCTCAGTCCCGCCTTCTCCCGCAGAATCCGCAGTTGTCTGCTGAGAACGAGCTGCCCGATCGTCGGGGCAGAACGCGGCTCGCTCACACCCCACCCCCACGCACCAAAGGCATACCGGGCAGTCTGCCACAGCAACGTGGGCACGAGTGAGGCTTGTTGGCGGACCCGCTGTGGATTGCGCCCGCGTCCTGGAGCCGACGGCCGGCAGTGTCGCGGGGCAGCGACACCGTCGCGAGCCCGGCACTTACGCGCGCAGCGCCGCCGGTCCCCCTGGCGGCGCTGCCGTAGTTGCGTTCCGGCCGTCAGGGCTTGGGCAGGGCGCAGCCCGTGCGGCTCAGGTCGATCTTGTTGCCCGCGCCGACGCACGGCACGATCAGATAGGTCTCCTGGGCGTAGTTGATGCCCTGGCGCACGGTGACCGTGCCGTTCGCGTCGACCTCGCACGGGTTGTTGAGCGTGCAGCGGCCGCCGTCCTCGTTACCCGTGTTGTTGACGGCGACGACCTTGCCGGTGGTGTTGTCGATCACGGGCGAGCCCGAGGTGCCGCCGATCGTGTTGCAGGCGGAGGTGTAGCGGACGGAGTCCTTCCAGGTCCAGTCGCCTTCCTTGAGACGGTAGGCGAAGCCGTCGACGTTGCAGCTGTAGATCCGCTTCCAGTAGCCGGAGACGACCTTGATCGCGGAGCCCTGTGCCGGGCGGGCGGCGTTCAGCTCCAGCGCGGTGATTCCGTAGGTGCTCTGGATCTGGGCGTAGGTGCTGGTGAGTTGGTACAGCGAGATGTCGGTGTCGGTCATCGTCGCGTACGCGATCTTGCTCGCTCGCAGGGTCCCGACGCCGCTGCCCGAGGAGTTCAGCAGAGTGAAGGTGCGGGAGGACGCCCGGTCGGTGATCACCTGGCCGGCTGCGGGGAAGCCGCTCTCCAGGCAGTGTCCGTTGGACAGCACGAGGGCGGGGTCGGTCGGCTGTGAATCGGGTGTACGGACGACAGAGCCGGAACAGTTGCTGAGTGCCACCGTTCCGGCGAAGTCGACTGCCTGGACCTTGGCTTGGGGTACGGAGCCGGCCTGGGCGGTCTTGCTGGGCGCGCCCGCGTCATGGCTTGTGGCCATCGCGGGTGCCACACCGGCTCCGAGGAGCAGGGCGGCGAGAAGCGCACCAAGGAGAGGCTTTCTCATGGGGGTCCCCTCTGTGACCGAAGTTCCTTCGGTTTGTCATGGGCATTGTTGACGCATGCGCGCCAACGGGCAACCACGCCTCACAGAGGGGCCGTTCGAACACACCGATGGGGGCGGCACCGGTGTCGGCGCCGCCCCCATCAATGCGTTCAGCTGAGCAGGTCGTTACCGGCCTTCACCGCGTCGCTGCCCGCCTTCACGACGCCCTTCACGGCGCCCACTTTCTTGTTGACCTTGCCCCCGACGACCCCCTCCACGACCGGCTCGGCCTTCACGGCCACCGTCGCCGCGGTCTGCGCCGCGCTGCTCAGGGTGTTGCCGAATTCGAGGGCCTGGGCAGAGGGGGCGACGGCGGCGAGAAGCGCGGTGCCGGCCGCGGCAGTGGCCGCGCTGGTGAGAAATCGATACACGTTCATGGCCGGTGTAACGCGCGTGAGCCCCGGAGGACACGCGACCGGTGGCCGGGGCATACGTGTGGCCTACTGCCGGTCCGTGCCCGCGATCACCTCAGGGCGCAGCAGAGCGGCGAGCCGCTCGGCCGGGAGCAGCCCACGCTCCAGCACCAGTTCGGCGACGCCGCGCCCGGTGGCGAGTGCCTCCTTGGCGATGTCGGTCGCGGCCGTGTAGCCGATGTGCGGGTTGAGCGCGGTGACGAGCCCGATGGAGTTCTCCACGGTCGCGCGCAGGGTCTCGGTGTTGGCGGTGATGCCGGAGACACAGCGCTCGGCGAGAGTGACGCAGGCCGCACGCAGATGGGTGATGCTCTCCGACAGGGAGTGCAGGATGATCGGTTCGAAGGCGTTGAGCTGGAGCTGCCCCGCCTCGGCGGCCATGGTGATGGTGACGTCGTTGCCGATCACTTCGAAGGCGACCTGGTTGACGACTTCGGGGATCACCGGATTGACCTTGCCGGGCATGATGCTGGAACCGGCCTGCACCGGCGGCAGGTTGATCTCGGCGAAGCCCGCGCGCGGTCCCGAGGAGAGCAGACGCAGGTCGTTGCAGCTCTTGGAGAGCTTGACCGCGACGCGCTTGAGCACTCCGGACAGGTGGACGAAGGCCCCGCAGTCCTGGGTCGCCTCGACCAGGTTCGCCGAGGTGACCAGCGGCAGACCGGTGATGTCCGCGAGGTGGTGGCGGGCGGCCTCGGCGTACCCCTTGGGGGCGTTCAGGCCGGTGCCGATGGCGGTCGCGCCGAGGTTGATCTCGTGGACGAGGAGGATCGCCTCGGCCAGCCGGCTCTGGTCCTCCTCCAGCATCACGGCGTACGCGGAGAACTCCTGGCCCAGGGTCATGGGCACCGCGTCCTGGAGCTGGGTGCGCCCCATCTTGAGGATGTCGTGGAACTCCTCGGCCTTGGCCGCGAACGCCTCGCGCAGGACCGTCATCGCGTCGAGCAGTTCCCGTACGGCGATGATCGTGGCGACATTGACGGCGGTCGGATAGACGTCGTTGGTCGACTGGCTGAGGTTGACGTCCTCGTTCGGGTGCAGGTGGCCGTGGTCGCCCTTGTCGTGGCCGAGGATCTCCAACGCCCGGTTGGCGATGACCTCGTTGGCGTTCATGTTGGTCGACGTACCGGCGCCGCCCTGGATCACGTCCACCACGAACTGGTCGTGCAGGAGGCCGTCGTCCCGGATCTCCCGGCAGGCGGCGGCGATGGCGTCCGCCTTCTCGCCGGTGAGCAGTCCGAGGTCCTGGTTGGCGCGGGCCGCCGCCTCCTTGACCGCGGCGAGCGCGTCGATCAGATGCGGGTAGGCGGAGATGGCCGTACCGGTGATGGGGAAGTTCTCCGTGGCGCGCAGGGTGTGGACGCCCCAGTACGCGTCGGCGGGTATGTCGCGGTCGCCGAGCAGGTCATGTTCACGGCGGTGGCCGGCAGTCATGGCGCAGGTGTTCCTTCGTGAGGTGGTGAGGGTGGTGTCCCGCGCATGCGGAACGGTCTCGCGCGTGTGGAGCAGGTCTCCGTCACAGGACGGAAGAGGCGGGCCCTTCGGCGGAAGGGGCCGGCCCTTCGGGCCGGACGCGCTGCTTGGGCCGCGCGGACCGGCCGACCGGGTCGGATCCGGTGGGAGGAGGGGCCAGCGCGCCCGCCGCACGCAGGCTGCCGACCTCCTTCCCCCCTCCGAGTACCGGCGTACGGGCGAAGGAGGCGAGGACCTGGGGGTCGACTCCGCACCGGGCGAGGGCGGCCGCCGTCACGGGCATCCGGGCGCGGTCGGCGCCGTCGGCTATCTTCACGCCGACAGCGCGCCCGTCGGGCAGCGCCGCGATCTGTACGCCCTCGAATCCGTCCTTGGCGATCAGGCCCGGCACCGCGCGCATCAGCAGGGCGACGTCCCGTCCGCTGCCGGACACCAGCTCCGGGTGTTCGCGCATCGCGTCCGCGACCCGGCCCTCGTCGGTGTCGGGCGCGGCCGTGGCGAGCCGGGCGACGGCCCGGGTGAGGCCGTGCAGGGAGACGGAGAACAGCGGCGCCCCGCATCCGTCCAGGGTCACCCGGGCGATGCCCTGCTCGGTGAGGTCCTCCACGGTCACGGCGAGCTGCCACTGGAGGGGGTGACCGGGGTCCAGGTAGCTCTCCAGCGACCAGCCCCTGGCCTTGGACGTCATCAGCATCGAGGCATGCTTGCCCGAGCAGTTCTGGGCGAGCCGGGTGGGTCCGAGGCCCGCGCGCAGCCACCGTTCGCGCATCGCCGTGCCGTACGGCAGATCGGGGACGTTGCGCAGGTCGTCCTCGGTCAGCCCGGCGGCGCTCAGGATGCGCCGGGCCGTGGCCAGGTGCCGGTCCTCGCCGGAGTGGCTGGCCGCGGTGAGGGCCAGCGACTCGGTGTCCGGCGGCAGCAGGCCGGCGCGCAGCAGGCCGACCGCCTGGACGGGCTTGAGCGCGGAGCGCGGATAGAAGGCGGCCTCGATGTCGCCCGCCGCGAACTCCACGCCGCCGTCGGCCGCGAGCACGACGACCGAGCCGTGGTGGACGCCTTCGACTATGCCGTCGCGCACCACATGGGCGACGGGGACGTGGGCCGGTTCGCGAATGGCGGGCGGCTCCGCGTGGACGGGGCGCGGGGCGGTGGTGTGGCTCATGATCAGCTCTCGGTGTTCGTGGTGCCGTCGGTGCCGTCAGCGCTGCCGGTGTTGCCGGCGCTGCCCGTACCGCTCGTACTGTTGCTGTTGCTGTTGCTGTTGCTGTTGCTGTTGTGATTACCGGTCACACTGTCGGTGCTGCCGGTCTTCTCGTACGCCGCGGCGTCCCGTACGGTCCCGACCCGGCCCCGTACCAGATACCAGCCCATGACCAGCGCCGCCGCGATGGCGGGCAGGGACAGGACGGTCGTCCGGCCGGGCCCTCCGTCGGCCCACATCAGGACCAGTACGGACGCGAGGAAGATCAGGGTGACGATCTCGGTCCACGGCGAGCCGGGGAGCCGGTAGCTGGGGCGTTCGAGCTGCCCGGCCTGTGTCTTCCGCCAGAAGAGCAGGTGACAGACCATGATCATGGCCCAGGTGCTCAGAATGCCGATCGCCGCGAAGTTCAGCACGATCTCGAACGCCTCGCTCGGCACGACGTAGTTGAGGCCCACGCCGAGCACGCAGACGGCGGAGGTGAGCAGGATGCCGCCGTACGGGACCTGGGTGCGGCTCATCACGCCGGTGAATTTCGGCGCGGAGCCGGACATCGCCATCGAGCGCAGAATGCGGCCGGTGGAGTAGAGCCCGGAGTTGAGGCTGGACATCGCCGCGGTGAGCACGACGAGATTCATCACACCGCCCGCCGCCGGTATCCCGATGTTGGACAGCACGGTGACGAAGGGGCTCTCCTTGCCCGAGTAGGCGTCCCACGGCAGCAGCATCGTGAGCAGCACGACCGAGCCGACGTAGAAGAGGGCCACGCGCCACATGATCGAGTTGATGGCCTTCGGCATGATCTTCTCGGGCTCCGCGGTCTCGCCCGCCGTGACGCCGACCAGTTCGACCGAGGCGTACGCGAAGACGACCCCCTGGATGACCAGCAGCATCGGGAGCATGCCGGCCGGGAAGAAACCGCCGTTGTCCGTGATCAGCGAGGGGCCGGGGGTGTGGCCGTCGACCGGCTGCTGTGTGACCAGCAGGAAGATGCCGATCAGCATGAAGAGGACCAGCGCACCGACCTTGATGATCGCGAACCAGAACTCCAGTTCGCCGAAGATCTTCACGGAGATGAGGTTCACGGTCAGCACGACCGCGAGGGCGATCAGGGCGATCACCCACTGCGGGACGTCGGTGAACATGCCCCAGTAGTGCGTGTAGGTCGCCACCGCGGTGATGTCGGCTATTCCGGTGGTCGCCCAGTTCAGGAAGTACATCCAGCCCGCGACGAACGCCCCCTTCTCGCCGAGGAACTCACGGGCGTACGAGACGAACGCCCCGGAGGACGGCCGGTGCAGTACGAGCTCTCCCAGTGCCCGCACCACGAGGAAGGCGAACACACCGCACACCGCGTACGCCACGGCCAGGGACGGACCCGCGCTGGCGAGACGGCCGCCCGCGCCGAGGAACAGCCCGGTGCCGATGGCCCCGCCGATGGCGATCATGTTGACGTGCCGGGACTTCAGCGACTTGCTGTATCCGGCGTCACCCGCGTCGACGTGCACGGTGTGCTGTGCCGTCGCCGGCCGCTGGTCCCGCGGTTTCTGGTCCGCCTGCTTGAGGAACTGGTCGCTCACGTCTGGTCTTCGCCTTCTGTGGGGGAAACCGTGCGGTGGGGCGGCCGCACGATGCTGGTCAGCGTCGATTCGACGCGTGCGAGATGGTGTGTCATCGCTTCGACGGCGTCCGGCTCGGAGCGGTCGATCAGCGCCTCGACGATCTCGCGGTGCTCCTGGTTCGACTGCTCGCGCCGTCCGCCGAGCTCGTTCAGAAACGCCGACTGGCGGGCCAGCGCGTCCCGGATCTCCTCTATGACCCTGCGGAAGACCGGGTTCTGGGCGGCCTGGGCCACGGTGAGGTGGAAGAGGGTGTCCATCGCCACCCACGCCGTGGTGTCGGTCTCACGCTCCATCCGCTCCAGCAGGTGGGAGAGATGGTCGAGATCTTCGGGGGTACGCCGTAGGGCCGCGTACCCGGCCACCGGGATCTCCACATGGCGGCGTACCTCCATGAGGTCGCTCGCCGCGTAGTCGCCGAAGGTCGGATCCTCGACCGGACCGTTGGCGACGACGAAGGTGCCCTTGCCGGTACGGGACACCGTGAGCCCCATCGTCTGCAGAGCGCGCAGGGCCTCACGGAGTACGGGTCTGCTCACTTCGAGGCGGCGGCAGAGCTCCGCTTCGGAGGGAAGCTTCTCCCCCACCGCGTACTCTCCGCCCTCGATGGCGGCGCGCAGATGCACCAGGACCGCTTCCATCGCGCTGATCCGCCGGGGTGCGCCAGCTGTCTGGCTGTCTGACAGGTTCACCCGGGCATCCTGGAACGCCCGGGAGAACACTGTCAAGGGGTGTGACGTCCCCTTATGCACGACGGCGGCCGGGTCACACCGCCACGTGACACTCGGACCGCACATCGCCGGTCGGGCACCTCCGGCCCGGTGGCAGCTGCCACCGGGCCGGGGAGAAGCGGATCAGGTCGTGTGCGAGCGGGTCACCCGGCGGTGGCGGGTTCCGCCGGGAGCACGTGGTCGCCCGCCTTGTCCGTGCTCAGGCACAGCGAACAGACCACCGCGTCATGAGTACGGCAGGCGGCCAGGTCGGGGCGTTCGAACTCCTGCCGGCACACATGGCACTCGTACGTGGTCGCGGCGGGATTGCCCTCCGCGTCGAGCAGCGGCTCGTCGATCCCGTCGTCCGTCCGCCGCAGGTAGTAACGGCCCTTGGTGACCACGGCCATCAGCGGTGTGACGACGAAGGCGATCAGCGCGGCGGCGACGGGCGAGTACGGCTGGAGTGTGTCGCCCAGCGCGTGGAAGTACATGGCGATCGACAGACCGGAAGCGGCGACGAAGGCCACCACACCCACCGGGTTGACGGCGTAGAGCATGCCGCGGCGGAACTCGGGGGCGTGCGGGGACAGTTTGAGCAGGTACTTGTTCACCCCGATGTCGGTGGCGACGGTGACGACCCACGCGATGGCGCAGTTGGAGTAGAAGCCCAGGATGTTGTTGAGGAAGCTGAACATGTCGGCCTCCATCAGGATCAGCGCGAACGCCAGATTGACCAGGACGAAGACCATCCGGCCCGGGTAGTGCTTGGTGACCCGGGTGACGGAGTTGGTCCACGCCAGCGAGCCGGAGTAGGCATTGGTGACATTGATCTTGATCTGGCTGATCACCACCAGGACCACGGCGAGCGGAACGACCAGCCAGGACGGCATCATCGCGTCGAAGGCGCCCCGGAACTGCTGAATCGGCTCGGTGGCCGCCACCGGCCCCACCTCGGAAAGGATGTACACGGCCAGGAAGACCCCCATGGCCTGCTTCAGCGCGCCGAGCACCACCCAGCCGGGACCGGCCATGATCACCGCGGTCCACCAGCCGCGCCGGTTCGCCTCGGTCTTCGGCGGCATGAAGCGCAGATAGTCGATCTGCTCGCCGATCTGCGCGATCAGTGACAGACACACTCCCACGCCCAGCAGCACGGACGCGGTGTTGACGCCCCCGTCGCCGTCGGATCCCGCATACGAGAGGAAACGGTTCACCGTGCCCGGGTCGGTGGCGATCAGGTACACCAGCGGGCCCACCATCAGCAGCAGCCAGACCGGAGTCGTCCAGACCTGGAGTTTGCTGAGCGCCTTCATCCCGTAGATGACCAGGGGGATCACCATGAGGGTCGAGACCAGGTACCCCAGCCACAGAGGCAGTCCCAGGCCCAGCTTGAGCCCCTGCGCCATGATCGAGCCTTCGAGGGCGAAGAAGATGAAGGTGAAGCTGGCGAAGATGACACTGGTCAGGACGGACCCGTAGTAGCCGAAGCCGGAACCCCGGGTGATCAGGTCCAGGTCGATGTTGTAGCGAGCCCCGTAGTAGGCGAGCGGGAAGCCGGTGACGAAGATGACCGCGGCGGCGACGGCGATCGCGGCCAGCGCGTTCCCGGTGCCGTGCGCGAGGCCGATACCGGCGCCGATGGAGAAGTCGGCGAGATACGCGATCCCGCCCAGCGCGGTGGTCGCGACGACCATCGGTGTCCAACGGCGGTACGAGCGCGGGGCGAACCGGAGGGTGTAGTCCTCCAGCGTCTCGTCGGCGGCCAGGCCCGTACCTGTCCCGCTCGTGGCGACGGCCGACGGCCTCTCGGGAGGACCGCCGGCCGGCGGGTCGTCCACCGTGTCCGACTGTGCGTGCAGCCCTGTGTCCATGGCGGGACAGTAGGCAGCGTGTGTTTCCCGGCATCGGCTCGCAGATGTCGGCCGCGTTTCCGGCGACCCGGGACCCATCGCCTCCGGTGCGCACCCGCCCGCACGGCCGACGGCTCCCACCTCCCGCTGCAACGGCGGTCGTCGGCCGCCCCGACGATCTCGGCACACCAGGCGGGCCCCGGCCTCGTCGACGGCCGTCCACAGGGCGTCCGGGACGAGTTGCCTCGCCAGTACGGGACTTACCCGTCATCGGCAGACGGCGCTGGAGCGGTGCCTCACCGAACGCGCCTGCGGGCACGCCTCCGGACGCGGATCCGGCACGCCTATCTTTGCGTTGACACAGTTTCTCGACGACACCCGGAGAACCACACCCCCATGGCAAGCGCCACCTCTCAGCAGTCCGCCCCCTCATCCGGCCTCACCCCGGCGGAATGGGTCCGGCGCACCGGGACCGTACCCACGACGGACACCTACCCGGGCATGGACGAACTCCTCTCCTCCTTCCGGGCGTTGGCCGCGCGGCATCCGCGTCGGATCACCGAGCGGCGGATCGGCACCAGCCGCCTCGGCGAACCCCTGTACTGCTTCACCGTGCACCACCGCGACGCCCCCGCCGACAACCTCACGGACACCGGCACCGGCTCCGTACCCCACTTCGTCGTCGTCGGCGGGGTGCACCCCAACGAGCCCGTCGGCGCCGTCACCGCCCTGCACCTGGCGACCGAGTTGTGCGAGGACGACGGGCTGCGGTCGCACTTCGGCGGCGAGTGGCACATCGTGCCGTGCATCGATCCGGACGGTGCCCGGCTCAACGAGGGCTGGTTCCGTGCCCCCGCCGACAAGCGGCTCTACGGACGCCACTTCTACCGTCCCGCGGGCGACGAGCAGGTCGAGTGGACCTTCCCGTTCTCCTACCGCGACGCCTACTTCGACCGGGTCCTGCCCGAGACGCTCGCCCTGATGCGGCTGCTGGACGCCACCCGGCCCCGCTTCCTCACCACACTGCACAACTGCGAGGCGGGCGGCGTCTATTACTACGTCAACCGGCCGGCGCCCGAACTGTACTCACTCCTGGAGGCCATCCCGGCGGCGGCCGGAATCCCGCTGGCCACCGGCGAACCGGAGGCCGCGCACGCTCCCCGCTACGCGCCGGCCGTGTACGGCTGCATCGACATGCGGGACGCCTACGACTATCTGGACAGCCTCGGAGCCGACCCCGCCACCGAGATCTCGGGGGCTTCGAGCGCCGCGTACACCGAGGCATACGGCACCTTCTACTTCGCGACCGAGGTCCCGCACTGGGCGCACCCCGACGCCGACGACAACACGCCCGTACCGGAGAGTTACGCGGATGTCGTGCGGCAACGGGCGGAGGGACTGTCCGGCACCGGCGAGGTACTGGGCTCGATCCTCGACGCCGCCGGTCCGCAGCTGACCATCCCGACCCCGTTCCTGCGGGCCGTACGGGACTTCGTCCCCTCGCTGCCCAAGATCGCCGCGCTGGAAAGGACCCGCGCCGACGGCCTGGAGGCCCGGCCCGCGACCGTCGCGGAACGCTACGCCTGCCGGCACTCCGTGCACAGCTTCCGCATCCGGTTCGGCGGCATGCTGCTGCGTGCCCTGGGCGCCGAACTGACCGCGGGCACCGCCACTCCCCTCGTGCGCGAATGCCACCAGGACCTGCTGCGCGTGTACACCGCGTGGGAGGACGAGGCGGAGCCGGTGACGGGCGATCCCCTGCCGATCGCGACGCTCGCCGGAATCCAGTACGCCACGCTGCTGGGTGCCGCCGACCACGCACGGACCACTCCCGTTCCGGAGCCGGCGACCGCCCGCCGTGAAGGGGCCGGGAAGCCGCTGTGACCCCGTATCCGTTACGCCGTCTCCTCGCGGCGCGTCGGCATCGCGCGGGTGCCCGCGCCGCGAGGACGGGATTCCGGAGTGCGACGAGCCGGTGTCCGCCCCGGGCACGGATCATCAGCACCGACCGGACCTTCGACCACCCGGAACCCGCCCGCGCCATGCGCGCCGTCAGGAGGCAGCCGTGACCGCACCCCAGCCACCCTCCCCGTCCGCCTCACCCGCCGCGCCGCGCACACTGCGCCGGGTCCGCCTCGGGGCGGGCGGGCCGCTGTGCGACGTACGGACCGAGGGCGGACTCGTCAGCGAGATCCACCCGGCGGGGGCATCGCGACGCGTCGGTGAACGCGGCGTCGATCTCGACGGCCGTACGCTCCTGCCCGGCCTGTGGGACGCGCACGTGCACATCGTGCAGTGGGCCGTGGCCCGCCGCCGTCTCGACCTGGCGGGCACCGTCTCGGCCCGCGCCGCCGCGGACGCCGTACGGGAACGCGCCGCCGGAATGTCACCCGGTGAACTGCTGGCGGGCTACGGCTTCCGGGACGGCCTGTGGCCGGACCTCCCCCACAAGGATCTGCTGGACGCCGTCGTCCCGGACCGCCCCACGATCCTCGTCGGCGCCGACCTGCACACGGCCTGGCTCAACTCCGCCGCTCTCGCCTCGCTGGGCCACGGCGGCCACCCCACCGGGATACTGCGCGAGGCCGAGTGCCTCCAGGCCACCGCCGCACTCTCCTCCGTGTCCCAGGAGTCCGCCGACACCTGGGTCCGCGACGCCTGCGCCGCGGCCGCCCGACTCGGCATCACGGGCCTGGTGGACTTCGAGTGGGCGGACAATCTCACCGACTGGCCCCGCCGGATGGCGGGCGGGACCGTACCGGTCAGAGTGGCCGCCGCCGTCTATCCCGAGTACCTGGACGCGGCCATCGGCAGGGGGCTGCGGACCGGCGCCGCGCCGCCGGACCTGCCCGGCGGGCTGCTGGAGACCGGCCCGTTGAAGCTGTTCACCGACGGCTCCCTCAACACCCGTACGGCCCTGTGCCACGACCCGTATCCGGGCATGGTGCCGGGCGATCCCGAGGAGTACGGGATCGCCCGGGTGACGCCCGGGTCCCTGGCCGCGGTGATGCGCCGGGCCGCCGCGCACGGCATCGAGCCGGCGGTCCACGCCATCGGCGACCACGCCAACGAAATGGCGCTCGACGCCTTCGCGTCCGTCCGCTGCCGGGGCCGGATCGAACACGGTCAGCTCCTGCGGCCCGAGGACCTGCCGCGCTTCGCCGACCTCGACATCACCGTGGGGGTGCAGCCCACGCACGCCGTCGACGACCGGGACGTCGCCGACCGGCACTGGCACGGCCGTACGCACCGGGCCTTCCCGTTCGCGGACCTGCTCGCCGCCGGGGCCCGGCTGGAGCTCGGTTCCGACGCCCCGGTGGCCGCGCTCGATCCCTGGCGGTCCATCGCGAACGCCGTCGACCGTACCGACGACTCCCGCCCGGCCTGGCACCCGGAGCAGCGCCTGTCGGTGGCGCAGGCGCTGGCGGCATCGGCGCGCGGACGCCGGTCCGTACGGGTGGGAGACCGGGCCGACCTGGTCGTCGTGGACGCCGATCCGCTCACCGCGGACCCGGCCGTGCTGCGCCGTATGCCGGTGCACGGCACGCTGCTCGCGGGCGAGTGGACGTATCTGTCGCGGTGATCTCGCACTGATCCGAGGCCGGTGTCGCGGGTTTCCGGATCTCCGTCCCGGTCACACGCGTGCCCTTCGCCGCTCGCGCCCGAAGGGGCCGGGGCCGAGAGTGGGAGCTAGGTCCTGTCCGGTCGGTCTTGTCGGACGGCCCGGGGCGTCCGGCGCCGTGCATGGCAAGGCGGAGGAGTGAGGCGACGCGGAGGGGGCACCTCCCACGCCCTTGAGGCAGTGGAGGAGTCGTCGAGTGACGAAACGCGGCGAGGCGCGGTGCCGGGGCACGCGAGCCCGGCAAGATCCAAACGAAAGACCCTGAGGCCGCGACCGGGCAAACCTTGCCGGGAGGGGCACTGGAGCCCGGCGACGGAGGGGGTGCGGTGTGGCCAGCAGGGCCGACGAGCGTGCGGAAACGGCCGGCCTCCGGCGGGCCGGCCGCCGCGCTCGCTGGCCGTCGAACGGCGCCGTACTGCTGTGGATCGTGGGACTGACGGCACTGATCATCGCGCTCGACGTGCTGACCGGCGTCGGGGTACGCCTCGCCGGGCTGCTCGCCTTCCTCCCGGCGTTCGCCGCCGCGTTCTGCACCGTGCCGCAGACCACGGTCACCGCCTGCTGGGCCACGGCCGTGGTGGCGCTGTCACTGGCCTACCAGCCGCAGCACCGGACCGACAACCTCGTGGCGGTGCTGCTCACCGCGGTCTTCGGCGTGCTCAGTGTGCTGGGCTGCCGCTACCGGATCCGGCACGAGAACGAATTGCTGCGGCTGCGGTCCACCGCGACCGCGATGCGGCGCAGCATCCTGCGTCCGCTGCCCCTGCTCACCGGCCAGGTTCTGATGGACGGCGTCTACGAGCCGCTCCAGGAGGACAAGCTCGTCGGCGGCGACATCTACGATCTGGTCGCCTCGCCCTACGGCACCCGGGTGCTGATCGGTGACGTCCAGGGCAAGGGCCTGGCCGCGATCGGGGTGGCCGTCGCCGTGATCGGCTCGTTCCGTGAGGCGGCCCATCGCGAGGCGACACTCGGCGGACTTGTCGAGGCCCTGGAGGACGCCGTCGTACGGCACAACGCCGTCGCCGCCGAGACCGACGAGCCGGAACGGTTCGTCACGGCCCTCGTCCTGGGCATCGGCGGCACACCGGGGGTGGAAGTGGTCAACTGCGGCCACCCCCGCCCGTATCTCATCGGCCCCGGCGTGCCCCTGTCCGTACCGCTCGGCGAGGCCGACCTGCCCCTCGGCCTCCGGTCACTGGCGCCGGGCCACCGCGCCGTCGACCGGTTCGACTTCCCGGCCGGCACCACACTGCTGCTGTGCACCGACGGTCTGACCGAGGCGCGCTCCCCCGCGGGTGTCTTCTTCCCGTTGGAGGAACGCCTGGCCGACTGGGCACGGCCGGAGGCCGAAGGACGGCTCGCGCAGTCGCCGCGCGACCTCGCCCGGTCGCTGCACGACGATGCGCGTGCCTTCACCGCCGGCCATCAGCAGGACGACATCGCCATCCTTACGCTGCGCCGTACCGATCCGGTGGGCCCGAGGGGCGCGGTGTGATCCGAACGGGGATCAGCCGTCGATCACCAGGCCCTTCGCCTTGAGCACGCCTGCGAGGTTGCTCACCTCGATGGTGCTCTTGCCGGCGCGGTAGTCGGCGATGTAGCCCTCCTCCGCGTCCTCGCGCTCCTGCGACTTCTCGACCGCGTACGCCAGGTCCTCGCGGCGTACGACCACGACGCCGTCCGCGTCGCCGCGGATCACGTCGCCGGGCCGGACGAGTTCGCCGCCGATCAGGATGGGCTCGTTCATGGGCCCGACGGTCTCCTTGACCGTGCCCTTGATGGAGACGCTGTACGAGAAGACCGGGAAGCCGAGCGCACGGAGCTGCTCGGTGTCGCGGACGCCGGTGTCGGTGACGAGTCCGGCGAGGCCTTTGGCCTGGCAGGCGTTGGCCAGTACGTCGCCGAAGGAGCCGGCCTCGGTGTACTCGCCCGCGGAGACCACGACGACGTCGCCGGGCTGGGCGTGGGCGATGGCGACCTGGAGCATCAGGTTGTCGCGCGGGGCGCACCGCACCGTGAAGGCGGGCCCGCACAACGACATGGTGCGGTCGACCGGTTTGATCGAGGAGCTGAGGGCGCCGAGGCGGCCCTGGGCCTCGTGGACGGTGGCGGACCCGTAGGCTGCCAGCCGGGCGACGAGGTCGGGGTCGGGGCGGTCGACCTTGGTGGTGACATGAAGCATGGGAAGTCCTCTCGGCTCGGGGACAGGGTGGTCAGGACGGTTCGGAGCGGTCCTGTGCGGGTCAGGTCAGGGCGGCGCAGGCGGTGGCGATGCGTTCGCAGGCCTCTTCGAGGACGGCCATGGACGTCGAGAAGGAGACCCGGAAGTACGGGGACGCCCCGTACGCGCCGCCGTGGATGACCGCCACGCCCTGCTCCAGCAGGTACAGGGTCACGTCCTGGTCGGTGTCGAGGAGACGGCCGTCCGGGGTACGCCGCCCGATCAGGCCCTCGCAGCCGACGAACAGGTAGAAGGCTCCGCTCGGCTCCGTGCAGGAGAGTCCCGGGACCTTTTCGAGCAGTCCGATCACGCGGTCGCGCCGCTCACGGTAGACGGCGACGCTCTCGCCGACGAACCCCTGGTCACCGCTGAGTGCTTCGGCCGCCGCCGCCTGGCTGATCGAGGACGGGCACGAGGACATCTGGGACTGGAGCTTGTTGATCGCGCCGATGATGCCGGCCGGCCCGGCCGCGTAGCCGATCCGCCAGCCGGTCATGGCGTAGGTCTTGGAGACCCCGTTGACCAGCAGGACCCGGTCCTTGAGCTGTGGCTCGACGCCGACGATGCTGAGCGCGGCGGTCTGCTCGTACCAGATCTCGTCGTAGATCTCGTCGGTCAGCACGGACACGTGCGGATGGGCGAGCAGGACGTCGGCGAGCGCGCGCAGCTCGCTCTCCGAGTACGCCGCACCGGTCGGGTTCGACGGCGTGTTGAGAATCAGCCAGCGGGTGCGCTCGGTGATGGCCGCCGACAGCCGCTCGGGGGTGAGCTTGAAGCCGTCCTCCCGCGGGCACGGGACGATGACCGGTTCGCCGTCGTTGGCGCGGCACATGTCGGGGTACGACACCCAGTAGGGCGCCGGGATGATGACCTCGGTGCCGGTGTCGACGGTGGCCATCAGCGCGAGGAAGATGATCTGCTTCGCGCCGCCGCCCACCGCGATCCGGTCGGTGCCGTACGTGATGCCGGTCCGCCGTGCGAGCCGGGCGACGATGGCGTCACGCAGCGCGGGGGTGCCGTTGACCGGCGTGTACTTGGTCTCGCCGCGACCGATCGCCTCGACCGCCGCCTGCTTGATGTTCTCGGGGGTGTCGAAGTCGGGTTCCCCGACGGTGAGGTCGAGGATGTCCCGGCCCTGGGCTTTCAGTTCACGGGCCCGCGCCGCCGCGGCGGTGCTCGGGGACTCGTTGATGCGCAGCAGCCGGGCGGCGGGGGTGAAGTTCTCGGCGGTGGTCACCTCAGCCCTCCCTCTTCTCGAAGTTGAGACCGCCGGGCACCTGGAAGGTCGGCAGGATCTCGATGTGTCCGATGTTGACGTGCCGGGGTGTGCCGACGGCGTACTCGATGGCGTCGGCGACGTCTTCCGGCTTCAGCGACTCGTAGCCGTCGTAGTACAGCTCCTGGGCCTTGTCCATGTCGCCGAGCAGACGGCCGAAGATCTCGGTCTCGACTCGTCCCGGGCAGATCTCGGTGACCCGGATCCGCTTGCCGTAGCCGTCGACGCGCAGCTGCCGGGAGAGGGTGTGCACGGCCGCCTTGGTGGCGTGGTAGACGGTGTTGCCGCCGAAGTTGTAGACGCCGGCGATGGAGCTGATGTTGACGATGTGGCCGAGGTCCCGCTCCACCATGCCCGGCATGATCAGCCGTACGAGGTGCAGGACGGCCTGGACGTTGACCGCGATCTGCTCGTCCACGGCGAACTCGTCGGCGGTCAGGATGTTGCCGGTGCGGGAGACCCCGGCGTTGTTGACGAGGACATCGATCTCGATGCCTTCGAGCATTTCGGCCAGCGCGGCGGTGTCCGTGATGTCCACGGCGTGCGGGACACAGCCCGTACGTTCGGCCAGTTCGGCGAGCCGGTCGGCGTTGCGGGCCACGGCGTGGACCTGAAGTCCCTGCTTGGTGAGGCGCTCGACGACGACGGCGCCGATGCCGGTCGACGCGCCGGTCACCAGCGCGGTCCTGTAGTCGGAAAAGGCCATGAGGGTGTTCTCCTCTGTTGCTCTGTCGTGCGGGTGCCGGCAGGTGGGGCGTTCGGGTGTGTGGGGAGTCCGGGGGCGGGAGGGTTACTCGTCGCGCAGCGGGGTGTGGGCCGTTTCGCGGATGCGCAGCACCGCGAAGAACGTGCCGAGTGCGGTGGCCACGACGTAGAAGGCCGGGATGTGGGTGTTGCCGGTCAGCCCGATGAGCCAGGTCATCAGGAAGGGGGCGGAGCCGCCGAAGACCGCGGCGGAGATGTTGTAGCCGAAGCCGTAGGCGGAGTAGCGGATCCGGGTCGGGAACAGTTCGACCAGCAGGATGTGGATCACACCGGTGTGACCGGCGAAGACGACCGCCATGAGGATCCCGCCGAGGATCGCCAGCGCCAGGGAGCCCTGGGTGAGCAGCAGGTAACAGGGGTATCCGAGCACGGCCATCGCCATGGCCGATCCGGCGATGACCTTTTTGCGGCCGAGTTTGTCGGAGAGCCGTCCCGCGTACGGGATGGCGATGTTGATGGCCACCAGGCTGCACGCGGTGACGATCAGGCCCTGGACGACGCTGAAGTGCAGCTCCTTGTTCAGGTACGTGGGCATGTACGAGAACAGGACGTAGTAGCCGGAGCCGTTGAGCAGCGGGATGAGCATCGCGAGGAGAACCGCCTTGCGGTGCTCCTTCGTGGAGAACGCCTCGCGCATGGGGTTGCTGGAGAGCTTCTTCTCCGCCTTCATCTGCTCGAAGCGCGGGGTGTCCTTGATCCGCTTACGCAGGTAGAACCCGATGACGCCCATGGGAATCGCCAGCAGGAAGGGGATGCGCCAGCCCCACGACACCATCGCGTCTTCGCTGAGGGTGGCGTTGAGGGTGGTGGCGGTGAGGGTACCGACGAGCAGCGCGGTGAACGAGGCGATCTGCGCGTAGCTGGTGAGCCGGCCGCGGCGCCCTTCGGGCGCGTACTCCGCGAGGAAGGTCATCGCGCCGGCGGCCTCGCCACCGACGGAGAAGCCCTGCGCGAAGCGCAGCAGGACCAGCAGGATCGGAGCCGCGATACCGATCGACGCGTATCCAGGAAGCAGACCGATCGCCGCGGTGGCCGCGCTGATCAGCATGATGACGAAGACCAGCATCCGCTGACGGCCGATACGGTCGCCCAGGTAGCCGCAGACGATGCCGCCCAGGGGACGGACGAAGAACGGGATGCCGAAGGTCAGGAAGGTGAGCAGCATCGCCGCTTGGGCGCTCTGGTCGGGGAAGAAGACCAGGGCGAGCGTGCCGGCGAGGAATCCGTAGATGCCGTTGTCGTACAGCTCGACGAAGACGCCGATACAGCCGGCGAGAGTGACCCGCCTGACGGTTTTACTGTCGAGGACGGTCTCTTCCGTGGACCCTGTGGTGCTGGAGTCACCTGTGGTTCCAGGCGGGTTGGGGGTGCTGGAGTTGACGGTAGTGGCCATGCTTCCTCCGAATGCGGAGAGGCTGTCCGGGCGCGCGGGAACGCGCCCGCCGGGGAGGCGGCTCCGACCGCTGTCAATGGGTGACAGCGGGGATTTTCAGTGCGTCGAAGACAGCAGTGGCCCGTCGGCTGAGTGCCTGGAGCGCGTTCTGCCGCTGACGGTGAGCGGCGACCGCTTCCGCGACGGTGCGTTTGCGGAAGCGGACGGTCTGACCCGGCCGGACCTGTCCCAGGTCCGACAGGCCGGTTGAGGTGACGACCGCGAGTACCGGATATCCGGCGGTGACCCCGCGACCTCGGTGCAGGACGAGCAGTTCGTCTCCGGCGGGGACTTCTACGGCCCCGACCGGGACACCGCGGGAGAGCACTTCGCCGGTGGTGACGCGCTGCGGTACGGGACCGCTGAGGCGCAGGCCGATGTGGTTGCTCCGCGGAGTGACGGTGAATTCCGAACGGTAGAGGAGTTCACCGGTGGTGCCGAATTCGGCGGCGTCGGGACCTTCGGTGGTGTCGATGGTCCAGGGCTCGCCGACCCGGGGTATGGGTGCGCCCAGGCGGAAAAGGGGGATGCGGGTGACGGGGTGGTCGATGGGCGGGCAGGCGTTGGTGATGCCGAGTTCGTCGCGGTCGCTCAGGGAGCGGCCGAAGCCGAGCACGGTGTCGGGGGCGCAGCTGCCGAGGAGGGTGGGTGCCTCGATGGAGCCGCGTACGGCGAGGTAGACGCGCAGCCCGTCCCTGATCCGGGAGATGGAGATGGTCTGGCCGGGCCGGACGGCCACCGCTTCCCAGCACGCCTGCGGGACGCCGTCGACGGTCAGGTCGGCGGGGGCGCCCGTGACGGCGATGAGGACGTCGGTGGACGGGGTGCAGCTGAAGTCGAGTGCCGTGATCTCGATCATCGGGTCGCTCGGGCGGTTGCCGGTGAGCGCGTTGGCGGCCTGCGCGGAGTACTGGTCGAGGGCGCCGTTGAGGGGCAGTCCGTAGCGGGAGCGGCCGTACCGGCCGAGGTCCTGGAGCACGGAGATACCGGCTTTGTGGACGGTCAGAGTCTCACTCATGTGCCGCCTCCAGCGAGGCGCCGGTGTAGTCGTCCCACCGGTCGGGGCTGATCGGCACGAACCGGAAGCGGTCGCCGGGCCGGTAGGGGCACAGCGGGTCCGCGTCGAGGTCGAGGATGCGCAGCGGGGTACGTCCCAGCAGCGGCCAGCCGCCCGGTGAGCGCATCGGGCAGATGACGGCCTGCCGGCCCGCCACCGCGATCGATCCGGCGGGGACGCTCGTACGGGGCGAGGCCAGCCGGGGAACGGGGGCGGGGAACGGCGGCCCGTCCATCATCGGGGAGCCGGCCGGGGCGCCGAGACATCGGACCGTGAACGAGGTGCCGGAGTGCAGGTCGATGACCTCCTGCTCGGTCAGCCCGAGCTGCTCGGCGACGACGGGCAGGTCCGGGCCGTGCTCGCCCCCGTACACGACGGGCACGGTGAAGTGCTGGGCGGCCGGGCGCTGTGCTGTGCCGGCGGCGGACCCGGCCAGGGCGGCCCGGACCGCGCGGGTGACGGCCTCGTGGTCGGTGACGGCGCAGTCGAACTCCACGAGCAGCTTGTCGTAGGCCGGGACGATGCCGTACACGCCCGGGGGTTCGTCGGCGCCGATCGAGTCGGCCACGGCGTGGACGGTCTGCCAGCGACTGTCGGCGTCGGCCCCGGTGGCGGTGACCACCACGGCGGAGTCGCCGCAGTCGGCGATATGGATACCGGGCCGCTCCTCGCGGGCGGGCCGCTCCTCACGGACGGGACAGTCGTCGAGATCCATCTCAGGCCGCCGCTCGTCGGGCGTTTCGGTCCAGTACGTCCGCGAGCGCGGCGATCTCGACGCCCGCGTCCACCAGTGCGGCACGTACGGTGCGGGCGCACGCGACGGCGCCGGGGGTGTCACCGTGCAGCAGGACGGTGTCGCACTCGACCGGGATGTCGTTGCCGCCCACGGAGCGGATGACGCCCTCGGTCACCATGCGGACGGTGCGCCGCGCGATCTCGTCCGGGGCGGTGATGACCGCGCCGGGCTCGCCACGCGGCACCAGGGTGCCGTCGTCCCGGTAGGCACGGTCGGCGATGCCGACGATGCCGACCCGAAGGCCGCGTTCGCGCGCTGCCGTGGCGAGTTCACCGTCCTGGGCAAGGACGATGATCGTCTGGTCGAGGGAGGCGACCGCGTCCACGACGGCCCGCGCGTAGTCCGCACGGACCGCGACGAGATTGCCGAGCCGTCCGTGCGGCGCGACATGCGCGACGCGGGTGCCATGGGCGGTGGCGAAGGCGTGCAACGCACCGATCTGGTAAAGCATGTCGGTGCGGACCTCCTCCGGTGTCAGGTCCATGGCACGCCGCCCGAAGCCGACGAGGTCGGGGAAGCTGGGGTGGGCGCCGACGCCGACACCGCGGCCGACGCAGGAGCGGACCGTGGCGTCCATGATCCGGGGATCGCCCGCGTGGAATCCGCAGGCTATGTTTGCCGAGGTGAGCAGGGAGAGCAGTGCTTCGTCGTCGCCCATCCGGTACGCGCCGAAGCCTTCGCCGAGGTCGGCGACAAGATCAACTGCAAGCGTCATAGCGGCCTCCGGCGAGGGAACGTTGGATGACGAGGAAGCTACTTTCAGCCACCCGTCGCCGACAAATACCTGTTCTGCGTGACGTGATCGGCGACACTTATGGATCGGCCCGCGCGAGGCTTATGGATCAGCCGATGTGGGCAGCCCACGAAGTTGTCCGCGGAGCTGCTCACGGACCCGACGGCCGCGGAACAAGGGCGCTGACGGGCGCGTATCCTGCTGGCCTCCGCCCCCGACACGGAACCGGAGGGTCAGGGTCGATGGACACGCGACGGCTCCACTCATTCGTAAAGATCGTCGACGCGGGAAGCATCACGCGCGCCGCCGACATCCTTCATGTCGCGCAGCCCGCGCTGAGCCAGCAGGTCTCCGCCCTGGAAGCCCAGTTCAAGCAGCAGTTGCTCATCCGCAGCAAGCGCGGCGTCGTCCCCACGGAGGCGGGCCGGGCCCTCTACCGGCACGCGCAGCTCATCCTGCACCAGGTCGAGCAGGCACACGCCGCCGTCGGGACCGGCGGCCGGACGCCGGCCGGCCGGGTCTCGGTCGGCCTCGCGCCGTGCAGCACGGGTGCGGCGCTGGCGCTTCCGCTGCTCCGCGCGGTGCGGGAGCGGTATCCGGACATCGTTCTGCACCTCAACGAGAACTCGGGCGGGGTGCTGAGCGAAGCGATCATGACCGGCCGGATGGACATGGCGTTCATCTATGGATCCGGGCCCATGCGCGGCGTCGAGTTCGAGCCGATGCTCACCGAGGAGCTGTTCCTGGTCACGGCGCCGGACGCGGCACCGCGCGATCCCCGGGCCGAGGACGCGCGGATTCCCGAGGTCGCGCTGAGCGAGCTGGCGGGCGCCGAACTGCTGCTGCCCAGCCCGTCCCACACCATCCGGCAGGTGATGGACCATGCCCTTAGGACGGCCTCCGTCGAACCGAGGGTCATCGGCGAGGCCGAGTCGACGTCGACTCTGGTCGCCGCGGTGGTCGAGGGGATGGGGGCGACGGTGCTTCCCCGGTCGCTGGCTCGCGCGACGCGTGAGGCGAGGGACGTCACGGTCCGAAGGATCACCGGTCCCTCGATCGAGGTGACGCTCTCCCTCTGTTTCTCGCACCACCAGCCACTGTCCGAGCCCGCGCTCGCCGTGCACGACGTCTTCCACGAGCTCATCGGCGCGTTCGTACAGACAGACCGGCAGGGCGACCGTCGGACCGACCGGACCGAGGAGCCGTAGCGGTACGAAGCCCCCGGCGAGCGCCCTTCGGCGAAGGCCGCTCAGCGAGGGGGCAGCCGGGCACCCAGTTCGGCGGCCGCGGAACGGAGCAGCGGCACCATCGTGACCAGGTCGTCCATGGTGCGGCGGAAGGCCGGGGCGGCCGTGGACAGTGCGGCGAACACACCGCCGTCCGGTCGCAGAATGGGCACGGCCACGGCCCGCAGCCCCTGGTGGTGCTCCTCGTCGGCCGTGGCGTAGCCGCGCTCGGCGGCGAGTCGTACGTCCTCGCGCAGTACCTCGCGGTCGGTGATGCTGTTCGGCCCGAAGCGCGTGAGTTCCACCCGGTCCAGGAGGTCGGCGCGGACGTCCTGGGCCGCGAACGCCATCAGGACCTTGCCCATCGAGGTGCAGTGCAGCGGGCCGTGCCGGCCCGGTTCGCTGCGCACCCCGACCGTGAGCGGTCCGTCCACGTAGTGCACGTACAGATGACGCGTCCCGTCGAGGACGGACATCAAGGTGGCCTCCTGGGTCGCCCGTGTCACCTCCTGCATGACGGGGAGGGCGGTGCCCGCGAACCCGTAGGCCTGGCCCGCCCGTTGGCCGAGCTGGAACAGCCGCAGACCGGGCTTGTAGCGCTTGCCGGACGACTCGAACTCCACCAGGCCTTCCCGGCACAGCGCGTTCACCAGCCGGTGTGACGTACTGACGGGGACGCCGCTCTCACGGGCCAGCTCCGACAACGTGATGCCGTGCGGGTGTTCGCCGACCAGGACCAGCAGGCGCACGGCCCGGCCCACTACATCGGCAGGTACGTCATTGGTGTGCACCGCGCCAAAATACCACTCGGCTTGCCACTGTACGGAAATGGTTTCCATTCAGTGGATTTCGTCTCGCCGCACAACACGATGGTTGACATCTCTCCAGGTCGATGAACACCATGGTTTCCGTTCAACGGATTCATTTCTCACTGAGTGGAAAGAGGAGAGGGTATGGCGCAGCGCGTGCTCACCACCCGTCCCATGCTTCCCGGGGACGGCCTGGACCGGCTGGGTGCGGCGGTGGACCTGGTACGTCCTCCGGGCCCCGGCAAGCCGGCCCCGGAAACACTGCACGAGCTCGCGGCGGGTGTGGACGGGATCCTGTGCCTCGGCAACGACTCCGTCGACGCCGCCCTGCTCGACGCGGCCGGGCCCTCCCTGAAGGTCGTGAGCCTGGCCAGTATGGGCTTCGACGGGGTGGACCAGCAGGCGGCGGCCGACCGCGGTGTCGTCATCACCCACACCCCGGGCGTGCTGGCCGAGACCACCGCGGACCTGGCGTTCGGACTGCTCCTCATGGCGCGCCGACGGCTCGGCACCGCCCGCGACAGCCTGCTCGGCGGCGAGTGGCAGGCCTTCGACATGGGCGGCCACCTCGGTCTCGATGTGTACGGCGCGACACTCGGCATCGTCGGCTACGGCGCGATCGGCCAGGCCGTGGCCCGGCGGGGGAAGGGATTCGGCATGCGGGTACTGCACCACTCCCGCAGCACCGCCCCGAGCGGTACGCCGGACACGGCACCGGACGAGAACGGCTCCGTGGCGGTCGACCTGCCGACCCTCCTCGCCGAGTCGGACATCGTCTCCCTGCACGTCCCGCTCAGCCCCGCCACCCGTAATCTCATCGGGGCCGCCGAACTGCGCGCCATGAAGCCCACCGCCACCCTCGTCAACACCGCTCGCGGCGGTGTCGTCGACGAGGACGCCCTGCTCGAGGCGCTGCACGCGGGCACCATCCACTCGGCCGGTCTGGACGTCTTCGCGCGCGAGCCGATGGGCCCGGAGCCCACTCCCCTGGCCCGCCACCCGCATGTGGTGCCCCTCCCGCACATCGGCTCGGCCACCGAGTCGACCCGGGCCCACATGGTCGGCCTCGCCGCCGACAACATCCTCGACGTGCTGGGCGGGAACCCGGCCCGCACCGCGATCCCGGGGTCCAGCCCCGTTCCCCGTAAGGACCCCGCATGAGTCACCCGCTCTTCGACATCGGCGGTCGCGTCGCCCTGGTCACCGGCTCCAGCCGGGGCATCGGCCGTGCGCTCGCCCAGGGCCTGCTGGAATCCGGCTGCACCGTCGTCCTCAACGGTCGCGACGAGACCGCGCTGGAACGCACCCGCCGGGAACTGGCCGACCTCACCGGCGGCACGGTCCTCGCCGAAGCCTTCGACGTGACGGTCCCGGCCGCCGTGGCCGACGGCATCGCCCGGGTCGAGGACCGGGCGGGCCCCATCGACATCCTGGTCAACAACACCGGCGCCCAGCACCGCACGCCCTTCACCGACTTCGCGGACGACGACTGGTACCGCCTGCTCGACACCAACCTCACCAGCGCCTTCCTGGTCGGTCGTGAGGTCGCCCGCAGGATGACCCCTCGCGGCCGGGGCAAGATCGTGAACGTCTGCTCGCTCCAGAGCGAGGTCGTACGCCCCGGAATCGCGCCGTACGCGGCCACCAAGGGCGGTCTGAAGCTGCTCACCAAGGGGATGTGCGCAGACCTCGGCCCCTCCGGTATCCAGGTGAACGCCCTGGGACCGGGGTACTTCCGGACCGAACTGACCGCCGCGCTGGTCGCGGACGAGGAGTTCAGCGCCTGGGTACGCGGTCGCACTCCGGCCGGGCGCTGGGGCGAGGTCGAGGACCTGATCGGCGCGCTGGTCTTCCTCTCCTCGCCCGCGTCCGACTTCGTCAACGGACAGATCCTCTACGTCGACGGCGGCATGCTCTCCGTCCTGTGACGGCCCGGTCGCCACCCGCACCACCGGCCACCACAGCATCGGCGGCCGTCACCACACCGTCGGCCACCGGCCGCCACACCCCCGGAGCACCCACCATGCGAGCTTGCGTCGTCCACGGGGCCAAAGACCTGCGTGTCGAGGCCTACGACCCCGGCGTCCCCGGCCCTGACGAGATCGCCGTCGCGGTCTCGCTGGGCGGGATCTGCGGATCCGACCTGCACTACTACCACCGGGGCGCGGTCGGTGACTTCCAGCTGCGCGAGCCCATGGTGCTCGGCCACGAGGTCGTCGGCCGGGTCGCCTCGCTCGGCCCCGGCGCGGACGGCCCGGCCGTCGGCACCCCGGTGGCCATCCATCCCGCGACTCCGTGCGACAGCTGCCGCGAGTGCGCCGAGGACCACCGCAACGTGTGCGCCCACTCCCGCTACCTGGGCAGTGCGGCCCGCACGCCGCATGTCCAGGGCGGCTTCGCGCGGCGCATCGTCGTACCCGCCGCCCAGGTGCGCGCGCTGCCCGCCGGGCTGAGCCCGCGCCGGGCCGTTCTCGCCGAGCCGCTGTCCGTGGCCCTGCACGCCGTGCGCCGCGCGGGCGACGTCGCGGGCAAGCGCGTACTGGTCACCGGCGCCGGGCCGATCGGCCTGCTCGTCGTGGCGATCCTGCGCCACGCGGGAGCGGCCGAGATCATCGTGAGTGATCTCCTGGAGCAGCCCCTGGAGCTGGCCACCCGGGTGGGCGCCACCACCACCGTCCGGGCGGACCGCCCGGACGAGCAGGAACGGGCGCAGGACGCAGACATCGCCATCGAGGCCTCGGGCGCCCCGGCCGGTCTGCGTACCTGCGTCGAGCGGGTACGCCGCAGCGGCACCCTGGTGCTGCTGGGCCTGCTCCCGCCGGGAGAGATCGGATTCCTGGGGAACACCGTGGTCACCCGCGAGATCACCGTGCGCGGCTCGTTCCGCTTCGACGCCGACTTCGACGAGGCGCTCTCGCTGCTGGCCGACGGGCTCGACGTCGAGCCCGTCATCACCCACACCTTCCCGCTGGCCGAGGCCGCCGAGGCCTTCGATCTCGCGGGAGACCGGACCCGCGCGTCCAAGGTCCTCCTCGACCTGGACAGCGAGTAGTCAAGGGCGCCGCCCGTTTCGCGGGGCGCGGCGCCGACGGGTGGTGAGCGCCGTCAGCGGTTGGTGAGCACCATCCGGAAGCGGGCGGCGCCGGAGAGCATCTTCTTGTATGCCTGATCGGCGTCGTCCAGGGGCACGACCTCGGCCATCGGCACGATCCCGTGCAGGACGCTGAACGCCAGGGTGTCCTGGATGTCCTGCGCGGTGCCGGACGGGTGACCGCGGACGATCCTGCCCTGTAGAAGAAGCTGGTTCGGGCTGATTCCCAGCGGCTCGGTGTCGGCGCCGATCACCACCAGCTCGCCACGGGGGACCAGCCCGTCCACCGTCGCGGTGATGGCGGCGGAGTTGGCGGCGGTGGCCAGGACGGCCTTGGCTCCGCCGAGGGCCTGGAGCGCGTCCGCGACGCCGGTGCCCGCCGTACTGTCGATGTAGTGGTGGGCGCCGAGCTGCGTGGCGAAGTCGGCCTTGTCGGAACCGCGGGCGATGGCCACGGTCTCGAATCCCATCGCGGCCGCGTACTTCACCCCCAGGTGCCCCAGGCCACCGATGCCGAGTACGGCGACCAGGTCACCCGGCCGGGCGGAGCTGCGCCGCAGCCCGTTGTACGTGGTGACCCCCGCGCAGGCCAGCGGTGCCGCGTCGGTCGCCGACAGCGAGTCGGGGATCGGGGCCAGGGCGTCCTCCGGCACGATCACCGTCTCGGCGTAACCCCCGTCGTACGCCCATCCGGGTACCTTCAGGTTCTCGCACACGATGAAGTCGCCCTGCCGGCACGGCGTGCAGTGGTGGCAGCTGCCGCCGAACCAGCCCACCGCCACCCGGTCGCCCACCTTCGGGCCCCGGGTTCCCTCGCCCAGTGCCTCGATGCGTCCGGCGATCTCATGCCCGGGAACCAGCGGGAACTCGACACCCGGTACCCCCGCGTCGACGAACAGGGCGTCGCTGTGGCAGATCCCGCAGGCGTCCACGGCGACCCGTACGTGGCCGGGGCCCGGCTGTGGCACCTCGCGCTCGACGATCCGGAACGAACCGCCGGGGGCCGCGGCCTCTGCGACTCGATAGGTACTCATCTGGATCCCTCCGGGTGCGGTGGGGCGAAAGTGTCGGTGACCGGAATGTTGTTCCTGCCGACAAGCCTGCGTCCCCGCACCCGCACCCGCACCCGCACCACGACGCTCCCCGGCACGGGCGGCCCTCGCCACCGCGTCCCACCGGTCCGCCGCCTCCGGACCGACCGGGCACGAAGCGGCCCCGGTCGCATCCCTTGTGGGGGAACGCGACCGGGGCCGCTTCAGTCGATCAGGACCCCGCGGGGCTCAGCGGCATACCGTCCTGCTCAGCCCTTGCCAAGGCGCACGGCCACGGTCTCCGAAGCCTCCGCGATCCCGCCGTAGTTCGGGTCCACCGCCGACGCCCGAGCCTCGACCTCGACATCACCCTTCTGGAACGGGGTGGTGCCGACGGGGACGGCGGCTGCCGTCCACTCCGCCGCGGCGCCCGGCTCACAGGCCACCGAAGTGGTGAACGAACCGCGAATGATCACACCTCTCCTGACCTGTGTCACACCGCCCGACACCGTCACCCGAACCGGCTCCGTGCAGCTCACCGTGCCGTGCACGGTGGCCTTGCCGTTGAGGCTGCCGGCCGTGCCGTCGAGCGCGACGTCGAGCCCGAGATCGAGAGCCGCGGGCGGTGCGGGCCTGCTGATGTGGACCTCACCGCGCAGCGCCGCCGTATCACCTTCGCAGTGCTGCTCGTACGTGGCGTCCAGCGTGTGGATGTACCCGTTGGGCCCGAACTCCGCCCGCTGGATGGAGAAGGAACCGGTGAGCGTATTGCAGCCGCGTCCGTTCCCGCTGTGGGAAAGGCCCGGCTGTGCCGAGCCGTTGAACGGGTAACGGGTGGCGCCGGTGTACTCGCCCGGTGTCAGCGCCTTGCCGCTCGGCGCCGCGAGGTCGAGGGACCACCAGTCGCCGTTGGCCCCGTCGACCGAGAGGGAGACGACCCTGTTGTCCGTACTGGCGCTGGCGTTGAAGCCGTCCCGCGACTCCGTCGAGTAGGAGTAGGACTGTCCGCCGCTGATGTAATCGCCCGGGTCGCCGCTGAAGCTGAGCGAACCGGACTCGACCGGAGCGGCGTGCGCGGCACCCGCCAGCGCGGCCGTACCGGTGGCCAGCGACAGAGCCAGCGACAGGACGACCGTGACACGAGCGAGGGCGCGTCTGGGCGCGCTGAGTTTCATATGTGTATTCCCCCCTGGGAATTTGCGCGGTCCCCTCCCGACAGGCCTCCCTGTCGGTCCGCCAGGCGAGTCTGCCAAGCTTCTGCGGGCACAGCAACAACGTTTGCCGTAGGGACAAGCCATCACCGGCCGCCTTGCGGCGGACGCCGCACCGGCCGAGCCTGGTACAAGGCAGCAGAAGCCTGGTGCAAAGCAGCAGACCGGCACGGGATCGAGAGGGACGCGTGATGGACACCTTCGCCGTACGAAGGGTGTACGACGGCCCGGACCCGGCCGACGCGAACCGGACGCGTGTCCTGGTGGACAGGCTGTGGCCCCGGGGCGTGTCCAAGGAACGTGCCGACATCGACGAATGGCTCAAGGACATCGCCCCCTCGGCGGACTTGCGCTCCTGGTACCACCACGATGCCTCCCGGTACGAGGAGTTCACGTCCCGGTACCGGGACGAACTCGACGACGCCGGGCGCCGAGAGGCCCTGGACCACCTGCTGGACATCGCCGGGAAGCAGCCGGTCACCCTGGTGACCGCGGTGAAGGACGTGGACCACAGCCACCTCCCGACACTGCTCCAGCGCCTGGGCGATTTCGTTTGATCAGCCGGTCGTCGGTCCAGGTGTGCCGTCGGCTCCTGGGTGCGCACATGACCGGGGTACGGCTCCGGGGTTACCGTCGAAGTATGTGAGAACAGCCGCCCGAGACAGCGGGGGGCGCCTCCTCCCCCGCGGGAAGCGGGGACGACATGGCACCGCGTGACGGGGAGAAGGACACGGCTCTCGACCGCCTCCGCACGGGCTTCGAGGGCGACGTGATCGTGCCGTCGGACACGTCCTATGACGAGGCTCGCGCCGTCTTCAACGGGATGATCGACCGGCGCCCGGCGGTCATCGCCCAGTGCGCGACCGAGAGCGACGTCGCACGGGCGATCTGTTTCGGACGCGGCCTCGGTCTGGAGATCGCGGTTCGCGGTGGCGGGCACGGCGTCGCGGGCATGGCCCTCAGCGACGGTGGTCTCGTCGTCGACCTGCGGCGGATGAACGCGGTCTCGGTCGCCGCCGACGCGCTCACCGCGCGGGTCGGCGGCGGCGCGGTGATGAGCGATCTCGACGGGGCGACGCAGCCGCACGCTCTGGCGACGACCGGCGGCCGGGTGTCCACCACGGGGATCGGCGGTTTCACCCTGGGTGGTGGCACCGGCTGGCTGGACCGCAAGTTCGGTCTGGCCTGCGACAACCTGCTCTCGGTGGACCTGGTGACCGCCGACGGAAACACCGTACGCGCGAGCGAGGACGAGAACCCCGAGCTGTTCTGGGCGCTGCACGGCGGGGGCGGCAACTTCGGTGTGGCCACCTCGATGACTTTCAGACTGTATCCACTGCCCGCGATGACCGCCGCCCTGTTGCTGTGGGCGCCCGAGGCGGGACCGGAAGTCCTGCGCGCCTACCGGGACTTCGTCGCATCGGCGCCGGACGAGGTCGGCGGAGGGCTGATATACATCACCGCGCCGCCCGAACCATTCGTACCGGAACACCTGGTGGGCACGCTCGTGTGCGCTGTGCTGATCACGTACACGGGCGGCGAGGCGGCGGCACGTGAGGTGGCCCGGCCGATGCTGGGTCTCGGTCACGAGGCCGAGATGATCGCCGAAATCCCGTACGCCGAGCTGCAACGCATGCTCGACGCCCCGCCCGGCTACCGGAACTACTGGTCCGCCGAGCACCTCGACAGCCTCCCCGACGAGGCCGTCGACCGTTTCTGCGCCCGCGCCGACGACATGATCGTGCCCTCACCCTCGCAGCATGTGCTGTTCCCGCAGGGTGGCGCGGTCGCCCGTGGTCCCATGGACCGCCCCCTGCCCTGGCGTCGCGCGCCGTGGGTCGTGCATCCCTTCGGTCTGTGGGACAACCCGGCCGACGACGACCGGGGCAGGCGGTGGGCCCGTGACCTACGAGCCGATGTCGCTCCCTGGTCGAGTGGTGCCGTGTATCTCAACTTCATCGGGCGCGAGGGGGAGGAACGCGTCGTCGCGGGGCTCGGCTCCCAGAACTACCGGCGTCTCGCCGCCGTGAAGGCCCGGTACGACCCGGACAACGTCTTCCGGCTCAACCACAACATCAAGCCCGCGCCGGCCGGGGAGTTCTAGAGTCCGCGACGTAGTCGCGCGTCGTCCGCGACCGGCCACGGCTGACCGGACAACTCCCGTGCGCCCAGGCGCACGCCGGTCTGTCCCGCCCGTCGCGTGAACGGACCGGCCCTGCCGTCCGTATCCCTCCGGACGCCCGAACCCACCATGTGAAACGAGGGACAACCGGTGACGCCCTGCCGCCCCCACCCCCCGCGCGCCGTCGCGCTCCTCGCGGCCCTCCTCCTGCCCGCGTTCCTCGTGGGCTGCTCGGCCGACCGGGCCGACACGCGCAACACCGCCCGCCCCACGCCGAGCACCAGCGCCGTGCCCTCCCCGGCACCCGCGAACATCGAGAAGATCGCCTCCCTTACCGGCTGCGAGGCCGAGATCCGGATGGAGGCCGACGAACTCCGCGAAGGCGTGTGCAAAACACCCCGGGGGAACTGGATCGTGACCACGTTCCCCGCCGAGAAGTTCAAACGGACCTGGCTGGACACCGCGAGCATGTACGGCGGCACCTATCTCGTCGGCCCGAAGTGGGCCATCGGTGCCAAGGTAGGCGTCCTCGAGCAGCTCCGTACGAAGGTCGGGGGCGAGCTCCAGGAACTGCGCAGCATCAACGACCCCGCCCCCGCGACCAGTTCACCCGCGACGTAACGGCACACGCGTGGTTCAGGAGCGCCACTCGATCTTGAACACCCACGCGTACCGGCCGGCCCGGCGCGCCGCCGCCGGTACGTCGACGACCAGTTTGCCGCCGGCTCCGCGCCAGCTCAGCGGCCGGCCGTACCCGAGCAGGGTCACCCGGTCCCCGGGCCTGATGGGCACGGGTGCCTCGACCGTCAGGGTGCTGCCCGGTTCGGCGAGCGAGTGGATGTAGAACGCCTTGTTCTGCCGGACCGTGAAGCGCAGGTCCTCGCCGAGCTGCGGCATTCTCGCCCAGTACGTACTGCCGTAGATCGCCTCGCCGTTGACCTTCAGCCACTGACCGGTCTCGCGCAGTCGGCGCTCCATGATCTCCGGGATCGTGCCGTCGGCCCGGGGACCGATGTCGAGGAGGAAGTTGCCGTTCTTGGAGACGATGTCGACGAGGGCGTGGACGACTTCCTCGGTGGTCATGTATCTGTCGTCGGGGGTGGCCCGGTTGTAGCCGTAGGAGCGCGGATCCAGCCCACGGCTGGCCTCCCACTTCGCGGTGACGACGGAGTCGTACGTCGTGTACTCGGGTGTGGTGAAGTCGTGCGGGCCGATGCCGGAGCGGTCGTTGACGGTCACCTCGACGGGGCGCGCCCGGTTCTTGGCGTGGTTGAAGTACTCGGCCAGGACCCGGTGACTGTCGTTGTCACCGCCGATGTCGCACCAGAGGACCTCGGGGTCGTATCCGTGGATCAACTCCAGCATCTGCGGGGCCTGGAGATCCTTGATGTAGTCCTTGCCCGCCGTGTGACCCGTGTACGGCACCGGTTCGAGGGTGTACGGATTGCGGGGCGCGTGCCCCTGCCAGGGGTGGTCGGGGTTGAACCATTCCGGCATCGAGAAGTACAGGCCTCGGTGCAACTCCGGTGTGTAGCGGCGCGACGCGTCGAACAGTTCTCTGATCAGGTCGCGCTTCGGCCCCATCTTCACGGAGTTGCGGTCGGAGACCTTGGTGTCCCAGAGGGCGAAGCCCTCATGATGCTTGGAGGTCAGGACGTGGTACTGGGCGCCCGCGTCCCGGAACAGCTCGACCCAGGACCGAGGATCGAACCTCTCGGCGCCAAAGCGCGGGATGAAGTCGTCGTAGGCGAACGATTCGCCGTACGTCTGCCGGTGGTAGGCGTACGTCGGGTTGTCCGGGTCCTGCATCTGGTCCCAGTACCACTCGGCGTACTGCACACCAACCGGTGCCCAGGCCGGCACGGAGTAGACCCCCCAGTGGATGAAGATGCCGAACTTCGCGTCCTGGAACCAGTACGGAGCCTGATGGGTGTTGAGGGAGTCGTCGGCCGGCCGGTAGTCGGGCACCCCGAGGGTGAGAGGGCTCCGGGCGTGCGCGGCCTGCTGTCCCCGGCCGCGTGCGACGACCCGGCCGTCCCGGCTCGTCCCCGGCACGGTGCCGGGCGCCGGTCTGATCCCGATCCGGACGCGGGCCTGCTCGCCGGGGGCGAGCCGGGTGACCGTGGCCGGTGCGACGGTACGGGCGCCCGGGACGTCCACGGAGAGGCTGAGCGCGTCGGCGGCGAGGATGCCCACCGTGCCCGCGTTGACGACCGTGGCCTCGACGCTCTGGTCGCCATGGTCCAGCAGGGAGGGCGTCGAACGCGCGTCCCGTACCGCCAACACCCGCCCTTCCGCGACCGGTTGGAGGGAGAGCGCGAAGACGTGGAGCGACGAGGCGTCGGGTTCGGCGGGGCGGGTGACCGGCAGGGTCAGTGCCACCGCCTCCCTGCCCGGGTCGACGGCGATCTCGGACGCGGCGATGACGACCCGGTGCGGGTCCTTGGCGCCGGTGGGGCCGTAGCGGTACGGGGCGGCGAGACCGCCCGTACCCACGTACCAGTCGGGACCGCCGAGCGCCGCGGTCGAGGTGGAACCGTCGGCGTAGTGGACGGTGACGGTGCCCGAGGCCGCGCCGTAGCTGCACGCGACGAGGAAGTGGCCCGACAGATACCGGCCCGCAGGCAGCTCGATCCGCTGACCGAGGGCCACGATGTTGTTCCTCGCCCCCGCCGCGGAGGGCGGGAAGAGGTAGCCGATGCCACCGAACTCCACTTCTCCGGAAGGGAGTTCCTCTCCGGGGAAGGTGTAGCCGGAGCCGTCGAAGTCGCCTCCTCGGGCGTCCTCGGTGTCAATGCCGTCGTTGTCGAACCACCGCTCCAGCGGAACCGGCACTGCGGCCGGGACCGTGCCCCATCCCTCACCCCGCCGGTCCATCTCCGCCTCCGTGTCCGTATCCGCGCCCGTCCCTGTGGGCACGGCGTGCGCACTCGCTTCAGCCGTGGCCGGGTGGATCAGAGCGGCGCCGATGGCCGCTCCTGCCGTCATTCCGATCAGGTGGCGTCTGGGGAGCTCCGTCATGAGATCCGATGATTGGAGCATGACAAGTAGCTGTCAATGCATCTTTCAGGACGTGCCTCGGATTCCCATCCCCCACTCATCGGATGAATGGCGGGCCGACGACGCGCCCCTCGGCGCGCCGTCACACGACGGCCGCCGAAGCGGGCGACCATAGGTCCCGCCCGCACGGGCGATGAGAGCATCGACTTCATCGCGCCAACTCGGCTCTATTTCAAGGAAGTTGCCAATCCCGTTCATCCTCATCACACCCTTGACCGGGTCATGCCATGCGTTCAGGATGGCCCCGGACGGACCACCCTCACTTCCCTCACATCCCGCACCGGGCATGTCGCAGTGACCCCCACCACGTCGCGGTGACACCCCCACCACTCCACTCCCGGGAGACTTCATGCGACTCCGAATCCGCGGAAGCGGCGGCAACAGACGCAGACGGGCGGCCACCCTGGCCACCGTGCTGACGCTGGCTCTTGGCCTCACCGCCACGGCCACGGCCAGCAACGCCGGTTCCGCTCCCCCGGTGGCCTCCGACGAGGCGACGGCCGCAGACGAGGACATCCAGCAGTACGAGATCCAGATGCACGCCACCTCCGCGACGCGTACCACGCTCGCCAGGACCGGTGTGACGATCGACGAGTCGGACAGCGAGAGCGTGGTCGTCTCCGCCGATCCCGCGCAGGCGAAGAAGCTCCGCGCACTCGGCTACGAACCCACACCGCTGGGCGCCGTACCGGACCGCACCGCGAACGGCGACGTCAAGCCGTTCGACTTTCCCTCCGCGGACTCGAAGTACCACAACTACGCGGAGATGACGAGCGAGATCAGCTCCGTCATCGCGGCGAACCCGGGCATCGTGAGCCAGCGCGTCATCGGCACCTCGTACCAGGGCCGGAACATCGTCGCCATCAAGGTCAGCGACAACGTCGCCACCGACGAGAGCGAGCCCGAGGTCCTCTTCACGCACCACCAGCACGCGCGTGAGCACCTCACGGTGGAGATGGCGCTCTATCTGCTGAAGCAGTTCACCTCCGGGTACGGCACCGACTCACGCGTGACCGACATCGTGAACAACCGTGAGATCTGGATCGTCCCGGACCTCAACCCGGACGGCGGCGAGTACGACATCGCGACCGGTTCGTACCGCAGCTGGCGCAAGAACCGCCAGCCCAACTCCGGCTCCAGCGCGGTCGGTACGGACCTCAACCGCAACTGGGCGTACCAGTGGGGCTGCTGCGGTGGCTCGTCCGGCAGCGCGTCCTCGGACACCTACCGGGGCGCCGCCGCCGAGTCCGCGCCCGAGGTGAAGGTCGTGGCGAACTTCGCACGCAGCCGGGTCGTCGGTGGCAAACAGCAGTTGAAGGCCGCGATCGACTTCCACACCTACAGCGAGCTGGTGCTCTGGCCGTTCGGCTACACCACCGCCAACACCACCACGGGGATGACGGCGGACGACCGTAACGCCTTCGCCGCCGTGGGCGGGAAGATGGCCGCCAGCAACGGCTACACCCCCGAGCAGTCCAGCGACCTCTACATCACGGACGGCTCGATCGACGACTGGCTGTGGGGGTCACAGAAGGTCTTCGCGTACACCTTCGAGATGTACCCCTCATCGAGTTCGGGCGGTGGCTTCTACCCGCCCGACGAGGTGATCGACCGGGAGACGAGCAGGAACCGGGACGCGGTGCTGCAACTCCTGGAGAACTCGGACTGCATGTACCGGTCCATCGGCAAGGAGTCTCAGTACTGCTGAGCCGGTGCCCGGCCGTCGGGGGCGCTCCGATCCTCACGGGGTGCCCCCGCCGTACGCGGGTCGCCCGTGACGGCGACACCGCTCAGCCGCTGTCGCCGTCACGGTACGCCTCCAGCAGCCGCAGCCACACCTCGCTGATCGTCGGGAACGCCGGAACCGCGTGCCACAGACGGGCGATCGGCACCTCCCCCACGACCGCGATCGTCGCGGAGTGCAGCATCTCCCCGACCGCCGGGCCCGCGAAAGTGACGCCACGGAGAATCTCCCGGTCCAGGTCGACGACCATGCGGGCGCGCCCCCGGTAGCCGTCGGCGTAGAGGGCCGCGCCCGAGACGGCGCCGAGGTCGCAGTCGACGGCGCGGACACGGTGGCCCGCCGCTTCGGCCTCGGCGAGGGTGAGGCCGACCGAGGAGACCTCGGGTTCCGTGAAGACGACCTGGGTGACAGCGACGTGGTCGGCGGTGGCGGCGTGGGCGCTCCAGGGGCCGGAGTCCGGCGCGGACGCGCCCCGCGCCCTGGCCGCGATGGCGGGCCCGGCGATACGGGCCTGGTACTTGCCCTGGTGGGTGAGCAGGGCACGGTGGTTGACGTCGCCGACCGCGTACAGCCAGTCGATACCCTCGACCCGGCAGCTGTCGTCGACCGTGAGCCAGGAGCCCGCCTCCAGGCCGACCGACTCCATGCCCAGGTCGTCCGTACGCGGAGCGCGCCCGGTGGCGAAGAGCACCTCGTCGGCCTCGATCCGTTCGCCGTCCGCCAGCACCACGGTCACCGGGCCCTTCCCGCCCTCGCGCTCGACCGCGGCGACCGAGACCCCCGTACGGACCGTGGCGCCCGCCTCCGTCAGCGACTGGGCGACCAGCTCACCGACGAAGGACTCCATCCTCGGCAGCAGGCCGCCGCCGCGGACCAGCAGTGTGACCTCCGCGCCGAGCGCCCGCCACGCGGTCGCCATCTCCGCGCCCACCACGCCCCCGCCGACCACCACCAGCCGGCCCGGTACCTCCTGGGAGCTGGTCGCCTCGCGGCTCGTCCAGGGCCGGGCGTCGGCGAGCCCCGGCAGAGCTGGCAGTACGGCCCGGCTGCCCGTGCACACGGCGACGGCGTGGCGGGCGGTCAGTACCTGTTCCTCCCCGTCGCGGCCGGTGACGGTGACCCGCTTCGTGCCGTCCAGCCGGCCGTGGCCCCGGTGGATCCGGGCTCCGATGCCGTCGAGCCACGCGACCTGGCCGTCGTCCTTCCAATGCGAGGTGAACTCGTCACGGTGGGCGAGCACGGCCTTGGCGTCCAGCGGCCCCCGCACGGACTGACGCAGTCCCGGTACCCGGCGGGCGTCCGCACGGGCGAGCGCGGGGCGCAGCAGGGACTTGCTGGGAATACAGGCCCAGTACGAGCACTCGCCGCCGATCAGTTCGCTCTCCACGACCGCCACGCTCAGCCCGGCGGCCCGGACCCGGTCGGCGACGTTCTCCCCGACCGGCCCCGCGCCCACCACCACAACGTCGTACTCCATGGGTTCCGTCATGGGATCAGTCTGGTGCGATGCCGTTCGCATGGCGACACGATCTTCGGGCAGGGGCCAGGAATACGCCGAAGACGCACACCGTTGTCGCAAGCGGCTTCACCCGGAGAGCAGAGAGAGGTAATCAGGCCATGGCCACAGTGGAACTCACCAAGGAGAACTTCGACCAGACGGTGTCGGAGAACGACTTCATTCTGATCGATTTCTGGGCTTCCTGGTGCGGTCCGTGCCGCCAGTTCGCCCCGGTCTACGAGCAGGCCTCCGACCGTCACGACGACCTCGTGTTCGCCAAGGTCGACACCGAGGCGCAGCAGGAGCTGGCCGCCGCGTTCGACATTCGTTCCATCCCGACGCTGATGATCGTCCGGGAGAACGTCGCGGTGTTCGCCCAGCCCGGCGCGCTGCCCGAGGCGGCCCTGGAGGACGTGATCGGCCAGGCGCGCGCGCTGGACATGGACGAGGTCCGCAAGTCGGTCGCGGAGGCCGAGGCCCAGTCGGCCGCCGAAGGCGCCGAGACCCCGCAGGGCGTCCAGGGCTCCTAGGTCCTGTCCGGTGTGAGGCCCCGGACACGGCCGGGACCCGAGTCATGACACGGCCGGGCCCCGGCCGTGTGCGTGCCCCCTCGACCGTCAGCGTTCCAGGACGAGCGCGAGGCCTTGGCCCACGCCGATACAGAGCGCGGCCAGGCCCGTACCGGAACCGGCCGCGGCGAGCTGATGGGCCACGGATCCGGCGAGGCGGGCACCGGAGGCGCCGAGCGGATGGCCGAGGGCGATGGCGCCGCCGCGCGGGTTGACGACGGCCGGATCGAGACCGGGCCACTCCGCGAGGCAGCCCAACGACTGGGCGGCAAACGCCTCGTTGAGTTCGAACGTGGTGAGGTCGGCGAAGGTACGGTCCGACTTGGCCAGGGCCCGCCGGACCGCCTCGACCGGCCCGAGACCGAAGAGCTGCGGCTCGACGCCGGTGACCGCGGAACTCCTGATCCGGGCGAGCGGCTCGCGTCCGGTCTCGCGCAGGCCGTCCTCGTCGACGAGGAGCAGTGCGGCGGCCCCGTCGTTGAGAGGCGAGGCGTTGCCGGCCGTCACGGTCCCGGTCCCGTCGGTACGGAAGACCGGCTTCAGCTTGGCGAGCGCCTCCATCGAGCCGCCGTCCCGGACGCACTCGTCCCGGCCCAGCTCCACACCGTCGTACGGGACGACCTCGCCGTCGTACAGACCCGCGGCCCAGGCGTCGGCGGCCTTGCGGTGGCTGGCGAGGGCGAACGCGTCCTGCTGTTCACGGGTGATCGTGTGCTTGTCGGCGATCTGTTCTGCGCCCTCACCGAGCGGGACGGTCCACTCGGCGGGCAGCGCGGGGTTGGTCATGCGCCAGCCCAGGGTGGTCGAGTGCAGCTGCTGATGTCCGGCCGGGAAGGCCCGTTCCGGCTTCTGGAGGACCCAGGGAGCCCGGGACATCGACTCGACGCCACCCGCCACGACGACGGACGCGTCACCGAGGGCGATCGCGCGGGCCGCCTGGATGACCGCTTCGAGGCCGGAACCGCAGAGCCGGTTGACGGTCACTCCCGGCACGGTCACCGGCAGTCCGGCGAGCAGGACGGCCATGCGTGCCACATCGCGGTTGTCCTCGCCGGCGCCGTTCGCGTCCCCGAGGACCACATCGTCGATCCTGCCCGGGTCGAGCCGCGGGGATCGGCTCACCAGCGACTTCACCACATGCGCGGCGAGGTCGTCGGGGCGCACGGAGGACAGGGCGCCACCGAATCTACCGATCGGCGTACGGACGGCGTCGACGATGTAGACGTCGCGAATGCTCATCGGATCTCCGCTCCGGCTTCTCTCCCACGACGGCGACACACCAGGCCGGCTTGCCCGCCACGTGAACCATCGTTCACCATGATCGACCCCGAGTCTCTGCCCGCCGGCCACCGCTGTCAACGGGCGGAACCCGCCCCGAAGTTGCCGGCCCGCCGGAGCGGGGAGCTGCCGTGCCGCGTGGCCTCGTCGTCGCCGCCGTCAATCCGGTCCCCGCGTCAGCCCGCCGGAGGCGGCGATCACACGGACCGACAAGCCGTAGTCGAGTTCCTCACCGTCGATCAACAGCGCTTCCACCGTGCGGGTTTCGGTGTCGATGTCCGCCTCCATGCCCCCGCCCGTGTAGCGCGGATAGCCGGAGGATCCCCTCTCGCCCGTCGCCTCGACGACGGCCGAGCGCAGGGCGTTCTCCGCAGTGGGCGGGCCGTGGTGGTGTTCGTCGGTGAACTCGGCCACCAGCAGGATCTCGAAGCGCCGCGGGACGGTAGTCATGCAGCCGACGCTAGCCACCCGGCCGTGTCGCCGCATGTCGCCGCCCTGCGCCTCCCCGGAAGCGTCCCGCCCGAACGTCCCGCCCGAACGTCCCTGCCGGGACCACCGCTCCCGGCAGCGCCCCGCCCCCCTCACCGTCCGGTCCGATCAGGTGGATTCGCGGTGGACGGCCCGCGCCCCCATCAGGTCGAGCCGTTCCGGCTCCCCGTCCGGGTCACGGACGACCCGGTCCACCAGGTCCGCCAGCCGTTGTCCCGTCACCAGGTCGATATGCACCGTGGAGAGCCGGGGGCGCAGCAGTCTGCCGAGCAGCACATCGTCGGAGCCGATCACCGCCGTCTCCTCCGGCACGCCGATCCCTTCGTCCAGAAGCGCCCGCATCAGCAGCATCGCGTACTCGTCGTTGTACGCGAAGACGGCGTCCAGGCCGAGCCCGCGCCAGCGGGCGGCGAGGCGGGCCGCCGGCTCCTCCTCGTACACCAGCGGGAGCGGTTCGATCCGCGCGCCGGTACCGGCCGCGACGGCGCGAGCGCCCGTCAGGCGCAGGTCGGCGAAGACTTCCAGCCCCGGTTCGTCGGGCATCACCACACCGATCCGCCGGTAGCCGCGCTCGATGAGATGGGCCACCGCCCGGCTGCCGATCTCGCGCTGGTCCATGACCAGGGCATGCGCCCCGGCGACCGGTTCCGGACCGAGCGTTATGACGGCGCGCGCGCCGGACCGTTTGAGTGTGTCCACTCCCTGCGGTGTCAGGGCGACCTCGCCGAGCGAGACGACGGCGACGGGCCGCAACTCGGCCCAGGCACGGGCCGCCCCGTCCCCGTCGAGGCCGAGGCTCCCGTACTGCACCACGGTGTAGTCGAGCCGGCGCAGGGCCCACTGGAGTTCGTTGAAGAAGCGGCTGTAGAACCGCCCGACCGGGACTCGGCCCGAGGGCAGAAGCACGATCCGGGTATGCCCGGCCCGCAGACTGCGGGCGGCGGCGTGCGGCACATAGCCGAGTCGCTCGGCGGCCTCGCGCACCTTGATCCGGGTGGGTTCGCTGATCCGTACGGCCGAGGTGTTGTTCAGTACGTACGAGACGGTGGCCCGCGAGACTCCGGCCAGTCGTGCGACGTCGGCACTGGTCGGAACGGGGTGGTCGGCGGAGAACTGCTCAGGTAAGTGGTTCATCGCTCCCGGATCCTTCCAGACGGCCGACGGCGCGGTCCGGCGGATGCCGGTTAATCACCGGCAGTGGATGCCGGTTGTTCCCGGCAGCCGTCGACGGCGAGTGTGGAGACCCGGCCGACGGGCAGCGGTGGACGGGATCTAACGTCGTGCGGATGAGGCCCTTCTCCGATGCCGGCAGCGGCAACCGCGCCCCCCACCACGCCCACGACGACAGCCCTGACCTGCCCGGTCGCGGCGGTCCGGCCGCGACGACCGAGGCCGAGCCCCGCCAGGTGGGCCCAGTCCGCACCTCGTACGCCCCGGAACACGACGGCGACCCCGACCCCGGCGAGATCGTCTGGACCTGGGTGCCCTTCGAGGAGAACGACGGGCGCGGCAAGGACCGGCCGGTGCTGGTGGTCGCCCGTGAGGCGGCCGGCACACTGCTCGCCGTGCAGCTCTCCAGCAAGCGCCACAACAACGACCGTGAGTGGGTGCCGATCGGTGTGGGGCCGTGGGACCGCGCGGGCCGTGATTCCTGGGTGAATGTCGACCGGGTCCTGCGGGTCCACGAGAAGGGCATGCGGCGCGAGGCGTGCGCTCTGGACCGGGGGCGGTTCAACCTGGTCGTCAACCGGCTCAGGGAGCTCTACGGCTGGCGCTGAGCCGAAGCCTTACGGTGCGGGCCGGACGGTGGACACCGCCCGGCCCGCACATCCGGCTCCAGGGTGACCGGAACCGGCCCTGGCCGGTACGTCCGTCGTTCCGGCCGGCGCCGCTTCCACCACCCCGCGCATCCTCGCCCCAGACCCGTCCGGGGCGCGGCGCCTCCCCGTTCGGACGATCTCCCCGGTGTGCTTCGCGACGCCCCGCAACCATGCGCTCACGGGGGAAATCGTGCGTGGACCACCGGGCCCGGGGCAAGCGGATATCCGACGGAACAGTGATCGCACGGGCACTCTTGTGCGAAGCGGCAAGAGTGCCCTTAGGTTGGACGAAGCGCTCCGCCCCGACCCGGGACGGGGTCCGGTCACGGTCTTCGACAGAAGGATCCGGCCATGCCACCCGACAGTTTCACCGATGAGGATTCACCGCTCGGCGAGAACGACGCCCTGGATCTGGTCCGCGGTATCTGCTTCAAGACGGGCCCGCCCCGCACCGTGGGCGTAGAACTGGAATGGCTCGTCCACGACCTGCACTCCCCCGAACGACCGGTCCCGGCCCTCCGTCTCCACGACGCGTTCGACGACCTGCGGACCCTGCGCCTGCGATCGGCACTCACCTTCGAACCCGGCGGCCAGCTGGAGCTCAGCTCCCCGCCCGCCGAGTCCTTGATGGAGTGCATCACCACCACCGCCGCCGACCTGGACGCCGTACGCCCGGCGCTGCGTACGGCAGGCCTCAGACTCTCCGGTCTCGGTCACGATCCCTGGCACTCCCCCCACCGCATGCTGCGCGAGCCGCGCTACGACGCGATGGAGGCCTATCTGGACCGGATCGGTCCGGCCGGGCGGGCCATGATGCGGTCGACGGCCTCCATCCAGGTGTGCCTGGACGCGGGCCACGAGGAGCCGGGCCCGCTCGGGTACGGCAGGCGCTGGCAGCTGGCCCATCTGCTGGGCGCGGTGCTGGTCGCCGCGTTCGCGAACTCGCCGATGCGGGAGGGCGGACAGACCGGCTGGCGCTCCACCCGGCAGGCGATGTGGGCCGAGCTGGACCCGGCTCGCACCGCCGCGCCGTCCGCCCGGTCCGGGCCGCGCGAGGCGTGGGCCACGCACGCCCTGGACGCGCCGGTGATGTGTATCAGGGCGGACCGGGGCCCGTGGTCCGTGCCGGAGGGGCTGAGCTTCCGGGACTGGATCCGGTCGGGGCTGCCGCGTCCGCCGGTCCGCGCCGATCTCGACTACCACCTCACCACGCTCTTCCCGCCCATCCGGCCGCGCGGTCATCTGGAACTGCGGATGATCGACGCGCAGCCCGGGGAGGACGGCTGGATGGTGCCGCTCGCCGTCACCACCGCGCTGTTCGACGACGCCGAGGCGTCGGAGACCGTGTACCGCACCGTCAAGTCACTCGCCGAGACGGCCGGCTCCCTGACCGCCCCCCACAACCCCCTCTGGGTCAACGCCGCCCGGTACGGCCTGGCCGACCCCGAGTTGCACTCCGCCGCGACGGCCTGCTTCGCCGCCGCCCAGGAAGCTCTTCCGCGCATCGGCGCCACCCCGGCCGTGCGGGACGCGGTAGCCGCCTTCAACGACCGCTACGTCCTGCCGGGCCGATGTCCCGCCGACGATCTGCGCACGCCCGTGACCGGGAAGGATCTCCTCTCATGACCGACCGCCCCACCCGGACCGCCGACCTGCCCGCCGCCGTACCGGCCGAGCAGTTGCGGCGCCGCGCCCTCGACTCCTTGACGGCCGCCCGGGACCGTACCTCCCTGCTGACCTCGTGTGTCGACGACCATGAGCTGACCGCGCAGCACTCGCCGCTGATGTCCCCGCTGGTCTGGGACCTGGCGCACATCGGCAATCAGGAGGAGCAGTGGCTGCTGCGGACCGTAGGAGGCCGTGACGCCATCCGCCCGGAGATCGACTCGGTGTACGACGCGTTCGAGCATCCCCGGTCCGCGCGGCCCACGCTGCCCCTGCTGCCGCCGGCCGAGGCACGGGCGTACGCCGCCGACGTACGGGGCCGGGTCCTGGACATCGTCGAGCGCACGCCGCTGCACGGCGGCGGTCCGCTGCTGGACGCGGGCTTCGCCTTCGGGATGATCGCGCAGCACGAGCAGCAGCACGACGAGACCATGCTCATCACCCACCAGCTGCGGCGGGGCCCCAGCGCGCTGACCGCGCCGCCGCCGCCCGCCGGGGACACGTCGGGGCTGCCCTCCGAAGTGCTCGTACCGGCCGGGCCCTTCACCATGGGCACCTCCACCGAACCATGGGCGCTGGACAATGAGCGCCCGGCGCATCAGCGGCTCGTCCCGGCGTTTTTCATCGACACCGTGCCGGTGACCAACGGCGCCTATCAGCAGTTCATCGAGGACGGCGGCTACACGCACGAGCGCTGGTGGGCCGCCGAGGGCTGGGCGCAGATCCGCGAACACAACATCGGCGCGCCGCTGTTCTGGCGGCGCGAGGGCGGGCAGTGGGTGCGCCGCCGCTTCGGGGCGGTGGAGCCGGTCCCCGCCGAGGAGCCGGTGCTGCATGTGAGCTGGTACGAGGCCGACGCGTACGCCCGCTGGGCGGGGCGGCGGCTGCCGAGCGAGGAGGAGTGGGAGAAGGCGGCCCGCTACGACCCCGCGTCGGGCCGGTCGTCGCGCTATCCGTGGGGCGACGAGGAGGCCACACCTGAGCGGGCCAACCTGGGCCAGCGCCATCTTCAGCCGGCCCCGGCGGGCAGCTATCCGCGAGGCGCTTCCCCGCTGGGGGTACGGCAGTTGATCGGGGACGTCTGGGAGTGGACGTCGAGCGACTTCCTGCCGTATCCGGGCTTCGCGGCCTTCCCGTACCGCGAGTACTCCGAGGTGTTCTTCGGCGCTGCGCACAAGGTGCTGCGGGGCGGCTCGTTCGCGGTGGACGAGGTGGCGTGCCGGGGTACGTTCCGCAACTGGGACCTGCCGGTGCGCCGCCAGATCTTCTCCGGCTTCCGTACGGCCCGTACGGCCGATTCCGTGATCAGCGATCGTGTGCCCGCCGATTCCACCACGGCGGGTTCCTCGGGGTCAGGGTCCGGTGGTGCCTGATGTGCCGTCATATCGCTTACCTCGGACCACCGGTGGCGCTGCGCGAGATTCTCGTCGAGCCTCCGCACGCGCTGTACCGGCAGTCGTGGGCACCGCGCCGCCAGCGGAACGGGACCGTCAACGCTGATGGTTTCGGCGTCGGTTGGTACGCCGACGGCGATCCGGTGCCCGCCCGCTACCGGCGGGCCGGTCCCATCTGGGGGGACCTCGGGTTCACCGATCTGGCACGGGTGGTCCGTACCGGATCCCTGCTCGCCGCGGTGCGTGACGCGACCGAACCGGGCGCCGACGGCGAGGCGGCGGCGGCGCCGTTCGCCGCCGGCCGCTGGCTGTTCAGCCACAACGGCGCGGTCGGCGGCTGGCCCGGCGGTGTCGCGCCCCTGGCCGCCTCGCTCCCCGCCGAGGAACTGCTCTCGCTCGCGGCCCGCAACGACTCCGCGCTGGTGTGGGCGCTGCTGCTGCACCGGCTGCGGGCCGGGGACGAGCTGGGCCAGGCGCTGGCCGACACCGTCCTCGACGTCGCCACGGCCGCGCCCGTCTCCCGGCTCAATCTGCTGGTCACCGACGGTGAGCGGATCGCGGCGACCTCCTGGGGCGACACGCTCTGGTGCCTCACCGGTCCCGGCGACCGCTCGGTGGTGGCCTCGGAGCCGTACGACGACGATCCGCGCTGGCGCGAGGTCCCGGACCGCACTTTGCTGGTGGCGACCCGCACCGACGTTCTGCTCTCCCCTCTCAAGGAGCCCCCCGCGTGAGCCCGTTCCTGCTGACCCGCACGCTGCCCGAGGATGCCACGGAGGCCGCACTGCGTGCCGATGTGCTCCAGGGGCTGACCCGTACGCCCAAGACGCTGCCGCCCAAATGGTTCTACGACGCCCGGGGCAGCGAGCTGTTCGAGGAGATCACCAGGCTGCCCGAGTACTACCCGACCCGGGCCGAACGGGAGATCCTCGTCGCCCGCGCGCCGGAGATCGCGGCGGCGACCGGCGCGCGCACCCTGATCGAGCTGGGCTCGGGATCGTCCGACAAGACCCGCCATCTGCTCGACGCGCTGACCGGCCTGCACAGCTATGTGCCGGTCGATGTGAGCGAGAGCGCGCTGACCGGGGCGGCCGAGACCCTGCTCGGCGAGCGGCCCGGACTCCATGTGCACGCGCTGATCGCCGACTTCACCGGCGGGCTGGCGCTGCCCGGCACCCCGGGGCCCCGGCTGGTCGCGTTCCTCGGCGGCACGATCGGCAATCTGCTGCCCGCCGAACGCGCGGCGTTCCTGGCCTCGGTCCGGGCGCTGCTGGTGCCCGGTGACACCCTGCTGCTCGGCACGGACCTGGTCAAGGACGAGTCCGTGCTGGTCCGGGCATACGACGACGCGACCGGTGTGACGGCCGCGTTCAACAAGAACGTACTGACCGTCATCAACCGGGAGCTCGGCGCGGACTTCGCCCCGGCCGACTTCGACCATGTGGCGCTCTGGGATCCGGAGCGGGAGTGGATCGAGATGCGGCTGCGGGCACGCCGTGCCCTCACCGTGAAGATCCCCGAACTGGATCTGGTGGCGCACTTCGAGGCCGGTGAGGAGGTGCGTACGGAGGTGTCGGCGAAGTTCCGTCAGGACCGGGTACGGACCGAACTGGCCGATGCGGGAATGGAGTTGTCGCACTGGTGGACCGACGAGGCCGGCCGGTTCGCCCTGTCGCTCGCGACGGTGGTCTGAGCCACGGCGGCGCGCGCGACGGCGGTCCCGGAGGAAGCGCGACCGGCGGCAGCGGACCCGAGTACGGCCGTACGGGCCGCGTGGGCCAGCGATCGGCGGTCGGTGTGGCGCCCGGCGGGGATCGGCGGCAGGACCGTGATCTCCGCCGTGAGCCCGCCGGCCGTCACGACCCGCCACAGCGACGCGGGCAGTGTGTCGTTCCCGACGAACGCCGGGGCGCCGGAGGCCTGTCCGTCCGGTGCCCGGTAGGTGATGCGTACGGGACGTACGGGAACCCCGGCGTCGAGCGCGGCCTGGAAGACCGCCGAGGTGAACCGGCCCTGGTCCTGGCCGCACCACGTACAGCCCTCGGGAAAGACGACCACCCGGGAACCGGCGGTGAGCGCCTCGGAGACGGTCCGTACGGCGCCGGGCAGGGCCCGCAGCCTTTCGCGCTCCACGAAGAGCGTGCCGCCCCTGGCGGCCAGCACACCCATGACCGGCCAGCTCCGGATCTCGCTCTTGGCCAGCATCCGCGACGGGAAGACGGTGCCGAGGGCCGGTATGTCCAGCCAGGAGATGTGGTTGGCGACGACCAGCACTCCACCGCTCGCCTGCCGGGACCGGCGCAGGGCCGGGCGCTGTCCCGCGACCCGGACCCGCAGTCCGAAGACCCGGAGGACCGAATGGGCCCATGCGGCGGTGAGCCGGTCCCGTACGGCCGCACCCAACAGGGCGAGAAGTGGCGTGAGCAGCGCCCCGGCCAGGACGAGCGGGATTCCCACCAGCAGTCGGCCCACCGCGGCCAACGCGCGGGTCCTGGGGCCGCGGTGGGTGGCGCAGTCGTGCGGGGTACAGGGCGCGACGGGCAGCCAGGCGCTCATGCGGCGGGAACGAGGGAGAGGAAGTGCCGCAGGTAGCGGGGGTTGGTGCGGCGCATCGACAGCAGGACGTACAGGTCGGCGACGCCGAACTCCGGGTCGTGCGCGGGCGCCCCGCACACCCAGGCGCCGAGCCGCAGATAGCCACGCAGCAGGGGCGGCAGCTCGGAGGGGACCGCGGGGGCGACGGAGTCGTCCGGGGTCCAGAGGCGGCGCGGGGTGACCTGGTACTCCTCGGGCGCGAGGTTCCTGTTCTTCACGCCGTGCCAGGTCGAGGCCGCCAGGGTGCCGCCGTCCGCGAGCGGAATCGAGCAGCAGCCCGCCAGCCAGTTGTGTCCGGTGGCGGTCATGTAGCGGGCGAGTCCGCCCCAGATCAGGGCGATGACGCCGCCGGTGCGGTGCAGCGGGTGGACGCAGGAACGGCCGACCTCGACCAGGTCGTGCCGGATCGGTGCGAGCCGGGTGAGGTCGAATTCGCTGTCGGAGTAGATCCGTCCGGCGGCCCTGGCGGCCGCGGGCGGCAGCAGCCGGTACGTACCGACGACCTCGCCGGTGCTCTCCTCGCGCACCAACAGGTGGTCGCAGTAGTCGTCGAACGCGTCGACGTCCAGGCCGGGCTCCGGCCCGTCGAGCCGCGCGCCCAGCTCGCCGGCGAAGACCAGATGACGCAGGCGCTGCGCGGCCCGTACGTCGTCCTGGGTGCGGGCGAGGGAGACCACGTAGCGCGACTCGTCACCGCCGGCGGGGGGAGCCGGAGTGACGGTGGGGGCGAACGCGGCTGCGGTCAGGGTGGACGAGGGGAACGGAGCGGGTGCGATGGCGGACATGACGAACTCCTGTGCCGGTGGGGAAGGCCGGTGGCCGGAACCCGACGTCGGCGCGTCGGGCCCCGCACGCTGTCCCTTCGTTTCTTCCGTGACCGACTGGATTTGACATGACCACACGGAGGAGTGCGGATGTGAGACGGCTGAATGAAGGGGTCTCCCCCGAAAAGAGGTCTCCCGAGCCAGGGGGCACTTACCGGCCACGCGCCTCGCGGACCGCCGCGTGGTGGGGCACGGTGGGGTGACGAGCAAGACGTTCACGACACCTGATGACATCCATGATGCAAGAGACGCAAAAGCTGTACGAGACGTACGAGACGCATGAAACGCGCGAAGAGGAGAGCGGCTCATGTCCCACCACACCTACCGGGTCACCGAGATCGTCGGTACCTCCCACGAGGGGATCGACGACGCCATCCGCAACGGCGTCAGCCGGGCTTCCCAGACGCTGAGAGGTCTGGACTGGTTCGAGATGACGGAAGTCCGCGGCCATATCGTCGACGGCGACATCGAGCACTACCAGGTGGGTCTGAAGGTCGGTTTCCGCCTGGAGGAGGGCATCTGACAGGCCGGTGCGGGGCGGGCCGGCCGGGGCGCGCCCGTGCGCCCCTGAAACCCGCACGGGCGCGCCCCGGCCGCCGCCCTAACGCGTGACCTTGCGGGCCGCCCTCAGCCACTCCTTGTTCATCGCTGCGATCGACGGCAGCGGAATGCCCTTCGGGCACGCGGTGGCGCACTCGCCCGTGAGAGTGCAGCCGCCGAAGCCCTCCTCGTCCATGGTCGCGACCATGTCGAGGACGCGGGTCTCCCGCTCGGGCGCGCCCTGCGGCAGCACATTGAGGTGGTTGACCTTGGCCGAGGTGAAGAGCATCGCGGAGCCGTTGGGGCAGGCCGCGACGCAGGCGCCGCAGCCGATGCACTCCGCGTGTTCGAAGGCGGAGTCGGCGTCGGGTTTGGGCACCGGGGTGGCGTGGGCCTCGGGCGCGGCTCCGGTGGGGACGGTGATGTAACCGCCGGAGCCGATGATCCGGTCGAAGGCGGTACGGTCCACCACGAGGTCCTTGACCACCGGGAAGGCACCGGCCCGCCAGGGCTCGATGTCGATGGTGTCGCCGTCGTCGAAGTGCCGCATGTGGAGCTGGCAGGTGGTGGTGCGTTCGGGGCCGTGGGCGTCGCCGTTGATGACGACGCCGCAGGCGCCGCAGATGCCTTCGCGGCAGTCGTGGTCGAAGGCGACCGGTTCGTCGCCCTTGAGGATCAGTTCCTCGTTGAGGGTGTCGAGCATCTCCAGGAACGACATGTCCTCGGAGATGCCGTCGATGCGGTAGGTGACCATGGCACCGGGGGCGTCGGCGTCCGGCTGGCGCCAGACGCGCAGGGTGAGCCTCATGCGTAGCTCCGCTGGGTGGGGTGGACGTACTCGAAGACGAGGTCTTCCTTGTGCAGGACGGGCGCGGCGCCGGTCCGGGTGAACTCCCAGGCCGCCGCGTACGTGAACTCCTCGTCGCGGCGCGCCGCCTCACCGCCCCCGGTCTGTGACTCCTCGCGGAAGTGGCCGCCGCAGGACTCGGCGCGGTGCAGGGCGTCGAGGCACATCAGCTCGGCGAGTTCCAGGTAGTCGACGATGCGATTGGCCTTCTCCAGCGACTGGTTGAGCTGTTCGCCGGTGCCCGGCACCTTGATCCGGCGCCAGAACTCCGCGCGGATCTGCGGGATCCGGTCGAGCGCCTTGCGCAGTCCCTCCTCGCTGCGGGCCATCCCGCAGTGCTCCCAGAGGAGTTCGCCGACCTCCTTGTGGAAGGAGTCGGGCGTGCGGTCGCCGTCGACGGCGAGCAGCAACCGCAGCCGGTCCTCGGTCTCGGCGACGGTTTCCTCGACAGCCGGGTGGGAGTCGTCGATCTCGTCGTGGTGCGGATGGCGGGCGAGATAGTCGTTGATCGTGGAGGGCAGGACGAAATAGCCGTCGGCCAGGCCCTGCATCAGGGCGGACGCGCCGAGCCGGTTGGCTCCGTGGTCGGAGAAGTTGGCCTCGCCGATCGCGAACAGACCGGGAATGGTGGTCTGGAGGTCGTAGTCGACCCAGAGTCCGCCCATCGTGTAGTGGATCGCCGGGTAGATGCGCATCGGCGCCTCGTACGGGTTCTCGGCGGTGATCCGCTCGTACATCTCGAAGAGGTTGCCGTACTTCTCCTCGACCGCCTTGCGGCCGAGCCTGGCGATGGCGTCGGCGAAGTCGAGATAGACGCCCTGGCCGCCGGGCCCGACGCCGCGTCCCTCGTCGCAGACGTTCTTCGCCGCCCGCGAGGCGATGTCACGCGGGACGAGGTTCCCGAAGGCGGGGTAGATCCGCTCCAGGTAGTAGTCGCGCTCATCCTCGGGGATCTCGGCCGGCGGACGCCGGTCGCCGCGCGCCTTCGGCACCCAGATCCGGCCGTCGTTGCGCAGCGATTCACTCATCAGCGTCAGCTTGGACTGGTGCTCACCGGAGCGCGGGATGCAGGTGGGGTGGATCTGGGTGAAGCAGGGGTTGGCGAAATGCGCGCCGCGCCGGTGCGCCCGCCAAATGGCCGTCGCGTTGCTGTTCTTGGCGTTGGTCGAGAGGTAGAAGACGTTGCCGTAGCCGCCGGAGGCGAGGACCACCGCGTCCGCAAAGTACGTGGAGATCCTGCCGGTGATCAGGTCCCGGGCGACGATGCCGCGGGCCCGTCCGTCGATGACGATCAGGTCGAGCATCTCGGTACGGGGGTGCATCTCGACGGTGCCCGCGGCGATCTGCCGTGACAGTGCCTGGTAGGCGCCGAGGAGCAGTTGCTGGCCCGTCTGGCCGCGCGCGTAGAAGGTACGGGAGACCTGCACGCCGCCGAAGGAACGGGTGTCGAGGAGTCCGCCGTACTCCCGGGCGAAGGGCACGCCCTGGGCGACACACTGGTCGATGATCTCGACCGAGACCTCGGCGAGCCGGTGGACGTTGGACTCGCGGGCCCGGAAGTCGCCGCCCTTGACGGTGTCGTAGAAGAGCCGTTGGACGGAGTCGCCGTCGTTGCGGTAGTTCTTGGCGGCGTTGATGCCGCCCTGGGCGGCGATGGAGTGGGCGCGGCGGGGCGAGTCCTGGTAGCAGAACTGGACGACGTGGTAGCCCTGTTCGGCGAGCGTGGCGCCCGCGGCGCCGCCCGCCAGCCCCGTACCGACGACGATCACGGTGTGCTTGCGGCGGTTGGCCGGGTTGACCAGCTTGGCCTCGAACCGGCGCCTGTTCCAGCGCTCGGCGACGGGGCCGTCCGGGGCCTTGGTGTCGGCGATCGGTTCGCCGAGGGCGTACGCGCTGTAGTCGGCGTAGTCGGTGGATTGGTTGTTCATGTCAGCTCACCACTCCGGTCATGACGGCGACGGGTACGGCGACGAAGCCCGCGGTCAGGACCAGCGCCAGCACGTTGGCCGTGGCCTTGAGGACGCGGTCGCGGGTGGCGTTGCCCACGCCGAGGGTCTGTGCGGCACTCCAGAAGCCGTGCCGGATGTGCAGGCCGAGGGCGAGCATCGCGACGATGTAGATGACGTTGCCGTACCAGGTGGAGAAGGTGTCCACGACGTTCTGGTACGGGCGGCCGGACTGGAAGCCGCCCGTGTGCACGGTGCCGGTCGTCAGGTCGAGGATGTGCCAGACGATGAACAGGGCGAGGATGATCCCGCCCCAGCGCATGGTGCGGGTGGCATAGCTCGCGCGGGGCCGCTTGTGTACGTACTTGCTGGGGCGGGCGGCGAGGTCCCGGCGGCTCAACTGGTAGGCGCAGACGCCGTGCAGGACGACGGCGACGACGAGGACGACTCGTACGATCCAGAGCGCCCATTCGTAGTGCAGCATGGGCTCGCCCATGGTCCGCAGCCAGTGCGCGTACTCGTTGAAGGCGTCGAGCCCGAAGAAGATCTTCAGGTTGCCGTACATGTGCGCGACCAGATAGCCGAGCATGATCAGGCCGGTCACGGCCATGACCGTCTTCTTCCCGACCGTCGATACCCACAGGGTGCGGGCCAAGGAGGGCCGTCGGTCCGTCCGCGTTGCCAGAGCCATGGACAGAACGCTAGATCTCGGCGGCTCAGAGGTCCAAGACATGGTCCGGCTGATCTCCATAGGCTGCGCCTATCATGAAGGGATGCAGTTCCAGCAGCTTCTGTACTTCGTGGCCGTCGCGGAGACCCGGCACTTCACACGCGCCGCCGAGCGCGTCCATGTCTCGCAGCCGTCGCTGTCTCAGCAGATCAGGGCGCTGGAGAAGGAGCTGGGGGCCGAGCTGTTCAGCCGGGCCCGGGGCAATGTCGCGCTCACCGACGCCGGTGAGGCACTGCTCCCGCTGGCCCGGCGCATCCTCGCCGACACGGAGACCGCCCGGCACGAGGTACTGGAGCTGGTGCAGCTGCGCCGCGGCCGGGTCAGGCTGGGGGCGCCACCGAGTCTGTGCACGGGGCTGCTGCCCGAGGTGCTGCGGGCCTTCCACGATCTCCACCCGGGCATCGAGCTGCTGATCGAGGAGAGCGGTTCGCACGATCTGGTACGGGAGCTGGCGCGCGGCGCGCTGGATCTCGCGCTGGTGGTGATGCCGCTGCCGGCCGCCTCCCCCGCGCTCACCACGGTCGAGCTGCTGCACGAGGATCTGGTCGTGGTCTCCTCGGCGGCCTCGCCCGCCCCGCGGCGCCCGGTCCGGATCGCCGATCTGGAGGGCGAGCCGCTGGTGATGTTCCGGCACGGCTACGATCTGCGCGAGCTGACCGTGGCCGCCTGCCGGGCCGAGGGGTTCGAGCCGTCGTTCACCGTGGAGGGCGGCGAGATGGACGCCGTCCTCGGCTTCGTACGGGCCGGTCTCGGCCTGGCCGTCGTACCGAGCATGGTGGCGGCGCGGGCCCGCGATCTGCGGGTCACCGCCCTGGCCCGGCCGGGGCTGCGCCGTACGATCGCGCTCGCGCACCGCAGCGATGTCGCCCCGCCGCGGGCCGCCCGCGAGCTCCAGAAGGTGCTGCTGGCCACCCAGGCCGGGGTCCGGGGCCCGGCGGAAGGCGGGGCCCCGGCTTCTGCCGGGCCGTCACCATGGGCGCCCCGCACGGAGTGAACCGCCAGGTCCTGCCCGGCCGGTCTTCGCCGGGCCCGGAACGCCCGGACAGGACCTCGAACGGATCGCACAGGACCCGGGCGTACGGCGACCCGCTCGGCGGCACGGGGGACGGTTCAGACGGCGTCCGCGAGCGACAGCGAGCGAAGCTGCTCGGGCGGCCCCGGTCTGGCGTAGTACCAGCCCTGTGCGGTGTCGCAGCCCAGCCGCCGCAGATGCTCCGCCTGCGCCCCGGTCTCCACGCCCTCCACCGTCACGGCCAGCTCCAGGCTGTGCGCGAGTGAGACGATCCCCTCCACGATCTTCAGGTCGACCGGATCGGCCGGATGCTGCTGCATTCCCTGGGTGAAGGAGCGGTCCAGCTTGAGTACGCTCACCGGCAGCCGGCGCAGGTTGGCCAGGTTCGAGTAGCCGGTGCCGAAGTCGTCCAGCGCGATGTCCACGCCCATCTCGGCGAGCTGGCGCAGCGGTTTCAGCAGATCCTCGTCGGCCCCGATCAGCGCCGATTCGGTGACCTCCAGGCAGAGCGATCCCGGCGGCAGGCCGATCCGGTCGAGCACCTCCACCGTGTCGGTGACCAGTCCGGGGTGGTGCAGCTGGGTGGGCGAGAGGTTCACATTGATCCGCAGCGGTGCGCCGGGTGTCCCATCGGGCAACTGCTGCTGCCAGGCCATGGCCTGGCGTACGGACTGTTCCAGCACCCAGCGGCCGAGCGGCACGATCAGCCCGGTGTGCTCGGCGAGCGGGATGAACCGGTCGGGGCCGAGAATGCCGTGCTGCGGATGGGACCAGCGCACCAGCGCCTCGGCACCGTGCACCGTGCCGTCCCCCAGGTGCACCAGCGGCTGGTACTCGATGAAGAACTCGCCGCGTTCCAGGGCGGCCGGCAGCGCCGTGGTCAGTCCGTGCCGGGTGATGGCGCGGGCGTCGGCCTCCGCGTCGGCCAGCTCGTAACGGTTGCCGCCCGCCGCCTTGGCCCGGTACATGGTGATGTCCGCGCTGCGCAGCACCTCCGCGGCGCTGTGCTCGGCGGCGAGCCCCTCCACGATGCCGACGCTGCCCCTGACCGTGAACTCCCGGCCGTCGAGCCGGACCGTGTGGGAGAGCGCGCCGAGCATCCGGGAGGCGAGATCGGTCGCGCCGGTCTCGGTACCGGGCCCGGTGGTCAGTGCGACGAACTCGTCGCCGCCCAGCCTGGCCACCATCTCGCCCGGGGCCGTGGCGCAGCTCTGGAGCCGGTCGGCGACCTCGACGAGCAGCCGGTCCCCCGCCGCGTGGCCGAGGCTGTCGTTGATCGCCTTGAAGCCGTCGAGGTCGAGATAGCACAGGCCGAAGCGCGCGCCCTCGTCCGCGGCGAGGGTCTTCTCCAGCCGTTCGAAGAACAGTGTCCGGTTGGGCAGCCCGGTCAGGGCGTCGTGTGTGGCCTCGTACCTCAGCCGCAGATTGAGCAGCCGCCGCTCGGTGGTGTCCTCCATCAGCGCCAGCTGGTACTGCGGGGCTCCCTCGGCGTCGCGCAACAGCGAGAGCGTCAGATTGGTCCAGAGCACCGTGCCGTCGTTGCGGTAGAACGGCTTCTCGACACGGAAGTGCTCGCGCTCTCCCCGGGTGAGTTCGCCGTACATGCGCCAGACATGGGGCCCGTCCTCGGGATGGACCCACTCGCTCACCTTGCGGCTGCGGACGTGGTGCTCCAGCCCGCCGAACATCTGGGTGAGGGTGTCGTTGACCTCCAGCACGTTGCCGTCGAGGTCGGCTATGCCGATACCGATGGCCGCGCCCTCGAACACCGCGTGGAAGCGCGCCTCGGTGGCGTGCAGCGCCACCTCGGCCTCGCTGCGCGCGGCGAGCGCGGAGCGGGCGATGGCCTCCTGCTCGGCGAGGGTCCGTTCGCGCAGCGCATGGGCGAAACCGGCCGCGAGCACATGCTGGAGACGGGCGCAGCGGGCCCGGCACTCCTCCGCGGGCAGGTCCTCCGTACCGCAGTACAGCACCAGATAGGAGTCGATGACGCCGAGCGTACGGCTCAGGGCGTCGGGGTCGGTGCAGTTGGCCGCCACGAGGTCGGCCCCGACTCGCCCGGCGGGCGTGGTGTCGAAGTGACGCGCGTGCAGCGCCTCCTTCAACTCCCGTGCCAGCGGGGTCAGATGCGTTTCGAACTCGGGGCGCGTCAAGGACGTGGCTGTCGACGGGAAGATCGCCCGGCTCCAGATCGTCGCGAAACGCCTCAGTCTGTCCTCCGGGCCGTCCGGATCCGCCCCGGAGCCCGTCGCCCGCGCCGGTACCCTCACGCCTTGCGTCCCACTCCGGCGAAGCCCGAGTAGGCGTACGGGTCTTCCGCGGAGGCGGGGCAGTCGGGCCGCCAGTCCGGCATGGACACCAGGCCGGGCGCGACCATCCGGAAGCCGTCGAAGAACCGTGCCGTCTCCTCGCGGCTCCGCATCACCAGCGGGTTGCGGATCTCCCGGTAGACGTCCACCGCACCGCCCGCCTGCTCCTGCGGGAGCGGGACGCCGTCGTAGGAGGCGTGGGTGAGGATGACCAGGCTGCCGGGCGCGAGTGCGTCACGCAGCTCGGCCACCGCCCCGTACGGATCGTCCTCGTCCTCCAGGAAATGCAGTACGAAGACGAGGAGCAGCGCCACGGGCCGGTCCAGGTCGAGCAGTTGGAGGGTCTCGGGACTGTCCAGGATCTGGCGGGGCTTGCGGAGGTCCGCGGCCAGGATGGCAGCGTTGTCGTTGCCCGCGAGAACGGCCTGACTGTGGGCGACCGCGACCGGGTCGTGATCGATGTAGAGCACCCGGTTGTCGGGGTGGGCGGCCTGGGCGACTTCATGAACATTGCCGTAGGTCGGAATGCCGGAGCCGATGTCGAGGAACTGGGTGATTCCCTCGTCCACCGCGAATTTCACCGCGCGGCGCATGAACGCGCGGTTCGTCTTCATGATCGTGGGAAGTCCCGGCATGAAACCCATCGCCCGGCGGGCGGCTTCCCTGTCCACCTCGAAATTGTGCGAACCGCCCAGATAGTAGTCGTAAATACGGGAAACGCTTGGCATCGATATGTCGATGCCCTGCGGGGCCCAGGCGGGACGCTCCATCGATGTCTCCAACAAGTCGCCACGGAGTCACGGCCGAGTACACGGCCGGTTGTTCGAGCCGAGGCTACTGATCGCCCGCCAAGAGAGCGAGCCCAAACGGAAATTAACGATCCGTTCTTGGTCACACGTCAACGGCACATGCAACCGGCCCGCCGTCACACGGGGGGCGTGACGGCGGACCGGTGGGCCGGAGCGTGGGCGTGGGGACTACTTGGACGCTCCGACCAGCTCATTGTCGGGGGAGACGGCGTACCAGGTGCCGCCGACGCCCTGACCATTGGTGTCGCCCGGCTTCTTGTCACCGGCGAAGGTGTAGATCGGCGAGCAGTTGAGGGTCTGCTGCTTGATTCCGTCGGGACGGTCGAAGGTCACGAAGCCCTTCGTGGTGACGCCTTCGACATCGTTCTTGGCGACGGGAGCGACAACCGGCCACTTGTCGAGGCAGGCTCCGGTGCAGGCCGTCTTCATCGGCCAGGCGGTGTCCTTGGTGAACCGGTAGACCGTCATTCCCTTCGCGTCGACCACGATGTCACCGAGCTTGGGGTCCTTGCGGACCGACAGCCCCGCGAGGTCGGCCGGAGCACCCCCGGAGGCGGAGCCCCCGGTGGAGGCCTTCTTGCCGTCGGGGGCCGAGGCGAACCATGTGCCGCCCACACCTTGGCCGTTGGCGTCGCCGGCGCTGGCGTCCTTGGCGTAGCGGTACATCGGCCAGCCGTCGATGGTGAGTTGCTTGGTGCCGTCGGCGCGGGTGACCTCGCCGAGCAGCGCGGCGTCGGTACCGGCCGGGGCCTTGGCGTCGCCCGCCTTCACGATCGGCCAGGTCTTCTCGCAGTCGCCCACGCAGTTGGACTTGGGCGGGCTCGGCGTGTCCTTGTCGAAGCGGTAGAGCGTGAACCCCTCGCTGTCGGTGACGACCTTGCCGAGCTTCTTGCTTTCGAACACGGCGAGTTGTCCCGCGGGCTTGGCCGCGGCGGCCGCCGCCCCCGTCGCTCCCGCTCCCGCACCGGCGCCGTAGTCGGTGTCGCCGTAACCGGCGGAGCCGGGCTGACCGGCCGGCGAAGCCGCCCCGACAGACTGTCCGTTGGTGTTGGTGCCTGGGTCCTGACCGCACGCCGTCGTCAGGGCCAGTACGGCCGCCGCGGTCACCGCGAGCGAGGCGTTCCGCCAGGTGTTCATGTCAACTCCTGTTGTCAGTGACTCCAGTTGAGGCGCTCGACTGCGCCGCCGTTCATAGCCCTGAATACGGGTCCGGGGGCGCGTAGCGTTCAACGCGGCCGAAAAAACTTCTGACAGGCTCCTCACAGGACCGCCAAATACCCTCGTCCGAGGGAATTTGAAGTACTTCAGGCATGATCTGACCGGATCGGGACCAAGCTCCTGCCCGTGTATGGATCGCTCGTCGGACGGCTGTTGGCAGCCTCCGCACTCATAGCGCTGTCGGCCGCTTCCACGCCCGCCTCGGCCCACAGCTGTGCCTACGTCTCGATCGGTCCCGGTGGTTCCGTCTGGGCGGTGGCCGTGGCGGGCAGCGGCGACTGTCGGCCGACCCCGACCCCGACGCCCACTCCTCCCCGGCCGTCCGAGTCCCCGCCCGAACCGACGCCGTCTCCGACGCCACCGGCATCTCCGGAACCGACGCCTCCGGAACCGCCGAAGCCGCCGAGGCCGTCGCCACCGAGGCCGCCGAGCGTCGTACCGGAGCCTCCGGCGCCACCACCGCGGGCCCGGCCGGCTCCCCGCCCGCCCCGGGTGACACCGCCACCGACGCGAGCGCCCGAGCCGCCGCCCACGCCTGCGCCGAGCCCGAGCCCGAGCCGTCCGTCGCCCACTCCGTCCGCCGGCCCGACGCCACCCGCGGTGGCCCTGCCCGCGTACCACAAGGCGCCCCGCAAGCAGCCCCGGAACGGCACCTCGCCCGTCCTCCTGATGCTCCTGATCACGGCTCCGGCCGTGCTCGCCGCGGCCGTATTACGCCCCCGTTCCCGCTGACCGACGGAGACCCCATGTCGGAATGGCTCGTTCTGAGCATCGCTCTGGCCGCTGTCTGCGCGGTCGTTCTCACCACCGTCGTCATCAATCACCGTCGTATCGACGAGGACGACGACGATCCCTCCGAAACCCCTGACGTCATGGACTACATGACGATGATGATCGGCGTGGTCTACGCGATCGTGCTGGGCCTCGCGATCGCCGGCGTCTGGGAGGCGCGGGGCGCGGCCCAGGAGTCCGTACGCCAGGAGGCGCAGGCACTCCACGAGGTCCGGGAGCGGGTCCAGGTCTACCCGGCCGACGTCAGGAACCGGATCCGCGCCGACGTGGACGCCTACGTCTCGTACGTCGTCCACACCGAGTGGCCGCACATGTCCGAGCACGAGGCACTCAACCCGGAGGGCACGCGGCTGTTCGGTCAGCTCCGCCGCGATGTCACCCAGTACGCGCCGCGCACGGATCTGGAGGGCCAGGCGTATCAGCCGCTGCTCGACCAGGTGGCCACCGCCGACGACGCCAGAGGCGCCCGAGGGGAGAACGCGGGTGCCACCATGCCCGGCGTCGTCTGGGCCGGCCTCATCGGCGGCGCACTGGTCACGGTCGGGATGATCTTCGTCCTCCAGATCCGCCGTACCTTCCGCGAGCTCCTGCTGGCGGGACTCTTCAGCGTGCTGATCGCCTTCCTGCTCTTCCTCATCTGGGACTTCGACGCTCCCTACGGCCGCGGTATCGGCGCGACGACGGCGCCGTTCCTCGATCTGTTCCCACAGATCCGTTCGTGACGTCCGGTTCTGACGTCCAGTTCTGACGTCTTACTTCCGAAGCCGAGGTCCGGCGTACGGCCATGGTCTCGGCCCGTGACGTCGGGTCACGCCTCCCTGTCATGTCTTCGGCCGTGACAGAGAGGCGTGGCACGGCACGGGCTCCGCCGCCCGGGGGACACCCGTGCCCCATTCGCCCGTCAGCGATCGCGGGTGTGATAGGGCGCTCCTAGCGTTTCCGGCATCGAGGCGCATCCCTTGCCCTTTGTGGAAATCGGTTCCGCAGTTGCTCCTCGGGGACCCGGAGGACTGACCATGCGCGCGATACGTGCCGCATCCGCCGCTCTGCTCTCAGTGGCCGCACTCGCACTCACCGCCCCCACGGCGGCGGCCGCGGTCAACGGCGGCAGCACGCGGTTCGGATACACCGTCAGCCCCTCCACGGTCGCACCGGGAGGCCGGGTGACCCTGTCCGTCACCAACTGCGCGTCGTCCGCCACCGCCTCTTCCGCGGTCTTCGACACCGTCACCGTGACGTCGGGCAGACCGGCCACCGCCACGGTGGACTGGGACGCCAAGCCCGGTGCGTCGTACCGGGTGACCTTCTCCTGCAACGGCACGACGGGTACGAGGACGCTCACCATCGCCCGCGCCCCGTCGACGCCCACGGCGAGTTCCACCTCGATTCTGCCCGCGGGTGTCCAGGGGGGTCTCGGCGGCAGCGTCGGCGGCGTGAGCGCCGCCGAGATCGTCGCCGGTACCGCGCTGGTGGTGACGGCGGCCACCGGAACGATCTACGCCGTCCGTCGGCGGGCAGACGCCCGCGCACACTGACCCGGCTCACCACCGCGCATCGCGCCCGTCGCCCCGAGTCCTGGCAGAGGACTCGGGGCGACGGGCGTCCGGGGCACTCGCGATGTCGGGGCGCTCACGGAATCGACCGGAGCGGGACGGGCGGACAAGAGACACAAGATCATGGGCGACCGGGGCACGGGCGACCGGTCAGACCCGCACACCGGTCAGACGGCGACGCCGCGCGAGGAAGAGCGAACCACCCGCGGCGGCCATGACGACGAGCCCCCCGCCGAAGGCCATCTCCGTCGAGCTGGGGCCGACGGAACCGCCGAGGCCGCCGAGCGCGCCAAGTCCGGCGAGCACCTCGAACTGGTGCGTCGCGACTCTGGGGTTGTCGCTGCACCGCACGGCCAGGTTGTAGCGGCCGGGTGTGGCGTTGTCGTGGATACGGGCCGTGGCGGTGGAGTGTCCCGAGGCGTTCACCGACAGCTCCGCCCTCGAGAAGGCATTGGACGTGACGGTGCCTCCGTGGCCGCAGCCCCGGACGGAGATCTCGATCCGGCTGCCCTGGTGGACCGAGAACGGGTTGACGGTGACATTGGTCGGACCGTTGCTGGCGCCGGCCAGCGGGGCGGAGAGCGCCACGGCCGCGCAGGCGGTCGCGGTCACCGCGAGAGCGCGTGAAGCACGCATCGTTGAACCTCCAGCGGAAGACGCCCCAAAGCGGTGCTCCGGGAAATTCGACGAGTACGCCTTCCATGACGAACCCTCACCGGATGATCCAATCGCCGCATTTCGGCACTGGTCCACCTCGGTGAGACGACACGCCCGGGAAAGACGCCCGCGCCTGACGGAGCCGCAGGTCACAGACCGTCAGAAGTTTTTGCACGCGGCCTACTCGGATGGGTCATCGCGGCCGGACCGGCCACCCGTTCGCCCGCCAGTGATCGCCACCGGGGCGGTCCGCGCTTAGCGTGCCCCCAGGTGCCCACGAAGGGAGAACTATGGGCCAGGACCACAGCACCCCGCAGTCGAGGAAACGCTCTCCCTGGGGGGTTCTGGCTCTTGTCATGCTGACCGGCCTGGCGATGATGCGAAACGGGGTGGACACACCACTGGGACCCCCGCAGCCGGCGGCGGCCGCCTCGCTGGACGACCGGCCCGACCCCGCGGCGGCCGCCACCAGGCCCCTCCCGGTCATGAAGCCGCTGCCGTACGCCCCGATGTCCCGGGTACGGATCCCCGCGATCAAGATCGACGCACCGGTCGTGGACGTGGGGCTCGACCAGAACGGCTGGATCGCGGCTCCGCCGCCGCAGGACCCCAATCTGGCCGGCTGGTACCAGAACGGCGTCTCCCCCGGCCAGCGTGGCACAGCGGTGGTCGTCGGGCATGTCGACAACAAGGGCGGGCCCGCTGTTTTCTTCGGGCTCGGTTCCCTGGAGAAGGGGCAGCACGTCGAGGTGAGCCGCTTCGACGGCCGGACAGCGGTGTTCGAGATCTACGGCGTCGAGGTCTTCTCCAAGAACGACTTCCCCGGATCCCAGGTCTACGGCGACACCGGCCACGCCGAACTCCGGGTGATCACCTGCGGCGGCACCTATTCGAAGGCACAGGGTTACGACGGAAATGTCGTCGTCTTCGCCCGGCTGGTCAAGACCCGCTGACCAGCCAGGAACGGGCGGGTGGGGCGGCTCAGCGGTGCGGTACGGCGATGCGGTAGCCCTCGTCCAGCAGCTGAGGCAGATAGCGGCGCAGCGCCGCCACGCTCTGCGTGCGGTCGCCGCCCGCGTCGTGCGAGAGGATGACGACCCCGGGGCCCGCCCCGTCCAGCACCCTGCTGACGATGCTGTCGGCCGGAGGGGGCGGGGTGGTCCAGTCGTGACTGTCGACGGTCCAGGCAAGTGGTTCCATGCCCAGTTCGGCGCCGAGTTCGAAGGAGTGCCGGTTCCAGGCGCCGTAGGGCGCGCGGTACCAGAGCGGCGCGGTGCCGATGGCCTCCTCGATGACCTCGCTGGTCCGCTCCATCTCGTTGCGGATCTCCGACCGGGCGAGCTTGGTCATCCGCGGGTGCGACCAGGTGTGGTTGCCGATCACATGTCCGTCGTCGGCGATCTCCCGCAGCAGATCGGGGCTCGAGTCGACCATCTCCCCGCAGACCAGGAACATCGCGCGCACGTCGTACTCGCGCAGCGTGCGCAGGATGCCGGGTGTGTAGGCGGGGTCGGGCCCGTCGTCGAAGGTGAGCACCATGGTGTGACCCAGCTCGGGGAACTCCAGGAAGGGCACCTGGCGTACCGGGGGCGGGTTCCTGCGACTGCCGGGCAGTACGGCTTCCGTCATCGGATCCAGCCGGTACGCGGAGGGCTTGAGGGCGGCGGCCCGCTTCGGGCCCGCCGCCGGGGCCGGAGCCGGCGGGCGGCCCGGCGTGCCGGCCTGACCCGCGGTCAGGATCCGGGCGGTGACGGCGGCGCCGAGGCAGGCCGCGATCCGAAGGACGGCACGGCGCCCCGGAATCAGCTGATCACTTCTCATGATTAATAGCTCGCACGGCGGATGCTCCGTGCCGCTCAGCAACACCGGCGATCCAGGGGAATGCACCCGATGGGATGAGCTGCGCCCGGCCAGGCCCCGTCTCCGGCGCGGCAACGACGCTCCGGTGGAACAGCGGTGCGCCGGCACAGGGGCGCGCGCCACTGGCGGCCGCCCCTGTGTTCGATGCCTCGTCGGCCCAACGCTCCGTGGAGGCGCGGCCCGACGCGGACCGCTCCGCGGGGACACCGCCCGCGAGCTGCGATTCGGGAGCGGATAGCCTGCCTGCCGTGACCGAGCAGCAGCCCACCCAATTCGAACGTGGAACCGACGGCCCCAAGGTGATCGTCGCCGGTGTGGACGGATCGCAGACCTCATTCCGCGCGGCCGCGTACGCCGGCGGTCTCGCCAGGCGGCAGAACGCGCTGCTCGCCATCGTCTATGTGCAGCCGGTACTGCCCGCGGGCGCCACCCTCGGCGCCCCGGTCGCGGAGACGACCGGGGAGATCGCCGAGGCGCTGGTGGCGGAGCTCCGCGTGGCCATAGACCGGGTCAGGGATGTCTGGGACGTCCGCTGGGAGTTCCACACCTTCCACGGCGACCCGTACAACGGACTGGTCAGCGCGGCCGATGAACTGAAGGCGGATGCCGTGGTGGTCGGCGCCTCGGAATCGGCGGGGCACCGGTTGATCGGATCGGTGGCGGTACGGCTGGTCAAGGCGGGCCGCTGGCCGGTCACGGTCGTCCCGTAGCCGACACCAGTACCAGAACCGGAACCGACACCGGCACCCCGAACCGCGACCAGCACGGCACCGGCACCGGCACCGGCACCCGATACGGCGTCGAGTCCCGGCAGCGCACTACCTCGCCATGGACAGGCCGTCGACCGCCGCGCCACGGCTGAGCACCGCCGTGCTGATCTCCTCCTGGACCTCGCTGTAGTCGTCCCGGTCGGGATCCTCGCGTACGGCCTCCGGCAGATTGACCACGCGCATGGTCCCCAGATCCATCATCTGCGGGATGAACTCGGCCCTCTTCACCGGCCAGCGCTCCCCCTTCACCGCGGGCGGCTCGAAGGTGAACCGGCCGATCGAGCCGTGGTTGCCGCGCGAGTCGAGCTCGCCGTCGTCGTTGGTCATGGTGCCGGCGATCTGGTCACCCATCCCGTAGATGATCCAGGTGCCGTTGACCTGCTCGTACGCCTGCGGCACATGGGCGTGGGTGCCGAGGATCAGATCGATGTCGGGCCGGCCGTCCGTGCGGGACGCGGTGAGCTTCCTGCCGAGATCGATCTGATCCTCGTCGGCGGCCGCCTGCCACTCGGTGCCCCAGTGGACACTCACCACGACGACATCGGCGCCGGCCTTCCGGGCGGCGCGGGCATCGGCGATGATCTTCTCTTCGTCGATGAGGGCGACCGCCCAGGGCTGTCCGTCGGGCAGCGGGGAGTCGTTGATGCCGTAGGTGTAGGCGAGTTGGGCGACCTTGGCGGTGCCCGCCGTCATCAGGGCGGGGCGGGCGGCCTCGGCTGCCGTGCGGGCCGAGCCCGCGTGTTTGACGCCCGCCTTGTCGAGGGCGTCCAGGGTGCGGCGCACACCCGCGGATCCGTCGTCCAGGGCGTGGTTCGAGGCGGTGGAGCAGGAGTCGTAGCCGGTGTCCCGCAGGCCCTGGGCGATCTGGGGCGGTGAAACGAAGTCGGGATAGCCGCTGAACGGGCCGTCCTCCTCCCCGTACACGGTCTCCATGTGACAGATCGCCACATCGGCGCCGGACACGACCGGCTTCACCGCGGCGAGCATCGGACCGAAGTCGTAGCCGTCGCCGCCGGCGTCGATGTTGGCCTGCCTGATGACGGATTCGTGCGGCAGGACATCGCCGGAGGCGACGAGCGTGAATCCGCCCGGGGGCTCCGCTCCCCGCGCCGCGGCGGGTCCCGCGGCGCCCCGGTCGGAGGCGGGGATCCGTTCGGGCCCGGCGCACGCCGCCGCCGTTCCGATGAGCAGCGCCGCAGCGGCCACCGCTCCTTTGCGCATACGTTTCGTCATCGGCCAGGCTCCGTATTTCCGGGGATACCGTCCCGATGAATCCATATAGTCGCATAAATGGATGTCAAGTAACCAAGCCGACAAGGAGCATGAAAGGGCCCAAACGCCTCTCCCGGACCGTTCACCGCACCGCTCGCCGCAGTGAGCGACCGCTCGTCGCAGACCTCTGTGCGCCGCCTGTCCCCGGACGCCGTCATGCGTTCGGATACGCCAGGTGGCGCGATCCCGCCACCACAGCGATCCCGGCGGGGAAAGGGCGTTCACGATGACCACGGCCACGGCAACGGAGACGGCCGACGAGCGGGTTCTGGCGGAGCTTCAGCGTGATCACGGACCCGCCCTGCTGAACTTTCTGCTGGGGCTGACATACGGCGACCGGCAGCGTGCCGAGGATCTGCTCCAGGAGACGCTGGTACGTGCCTGGCAGCACCCCGAGGCGTTCGACGGGCCCTTCGACTCCATGCGGCCCTGGCTGTTCACCGTCGGGCGCAGGCTGGCGATCGATGCCCGCCGGTCCCGGATGGCGCGGCCCCCCGAGGTCAGCGACGGAATCCTCGCCGCCACCCCCGACCCGGACGACCGCGCGGAGAGCACCGTCGCGGTGCTCGACGTACGGGAGGCGGTGAAGGCCCTCAGCCGCGAGCACCGTGCGGTGCTGGCGCAGATCTACTTCCGCGGGCTGAGCGTGAACGAGACCGCGGAAGTACTGGGGATCCCACCCGGCACGGTCAAGTCCCGTTCCTACTACGCCCTTCGGGCACTGGGCCGGTCCCTGCCCGGCTACAGCAGGTCGTCCTCGTCGAAGAGCGCGAGCAGCGACGGCACGTCGGCCACCTCCAGATAGGCGGCGCCGCACGGGTCGCAGCCGGCCAGATGATCCACCACCCGCAGGTCCTCCTCGGGCGCGAGGGCTCCCAGCACATAGGCGCCGAGGAGTGACCGTACATGCGGGCCGGAATCGGCCGTTCCACCGTCGGTCGCGTCACCGTCGGCCACACCCGTCACAATCCGCTCCCGTCCGCCGCCCGATCCTGCCCTTCTGGCCACGCGCGGCAGCCTCCGCCGGTTCAATGCTCCCTGAAGCACGCTTCGGAGGAAGAAACAAAGGAAGGCGGAAAAGCGATGCGTCCGGAGAGTACGGAAGGGGCGGGCGGTGGTGATCTGCTGGTGCCGATGGCTTGGATGTACGCCGAATACCTCGCCGACGAACTGCTGCGCACCGGCGATCTGATGCCGCCCACGACACTTGAGTACCGGGCGGGCCGGGACGCGCTGGCCCTGACCATTTTCCTCACCGACGGCTCGGCGGGCGGTCCGCGGATGGTGGCCCACATGGAGGAGTGGCGCTCCCTCACCGCGTACGGGACCTGCTGGCAGGAGTGGGTCTGCGGGCGGCTCGACCGTCTTGAGGCGGTCGCCTTCGAGGCCGGTACGCGCAGCCGTGACCCGGACCTGGAGCTGGCGGGCGCGGCCTGGCGGTGGCTGGAGGAGACGGAGCTGCTGGCGCCGGATCTCGACGCGGTGGGACCGGCGGGCGACGATCCGTTCGTGACCGGGGAGGAGGGGCCCCAGGTGTGGACGCCGGCCTGGCAACTGGGGCTGCCGTTGGGGCATCTGGCGATCCACCTGTTCTGACGTCACGTCCGATTTCCGAAGCGCCGCAGTGGCCGCGCCGCGGGAATCGTCCGTCGTGACGGTTCGTCCCTCGTGACGGTTCGTCCGTCACGTGCCGTGCACACCCGCGCGGTACTTGGGGATCCGTACCGTGATCTTCATTCCGGCCCCGACGCCCGTCTCGATGACCAGGCCGTACGCGTCCCCGTACACCTGGCGCAGTCGTTCGTCCACATTCAGCAGCCCGATTCCGGTGGACGCGCCGCCCTCGCCGCGCAGAATCCGGCGCAGCCTCTCCGGCTCCATGCCGACCCCGTCGTCCTCGATCACCACCTCGGCCTCGGCTCCGGCGTCGAGTGCGCTGATGGTGATACGGCTTGTGGTGGAGGCCCCTTCGAGCCCGTGCTTTACCGCGTTCTCGACGAGCGGTTGCAGACAGAGGAACGGCATCGCGACGGGCAGCACCTCCGGTGCGACCTGAAGCGTGACCGAGAGCCGCTCGCCGAACCGGGCCCGTACGAGAGCCAGGTACTGGTCGATGGAGTGCAGTTCGTCGGCGAGCGTGGTGAAGTCACCGTGGCTGCGGAACGAGTAGCGGGTGAAGTCGGCGAATTCCAGCAGGAGTTCGCGGGCCCGCCCGGGGTCGGTGCGGACGAACGAGGCGATGGCGGCGAGCGAGTTGAAGATGAAGTGCGGCGAGATCTGGGCGCGCAACGCCTTGATCTCCGCCTCGATCAGCCGGGTGCGGGAGTGGTCCAGCTCGGCCAGTTCCAGCTGTACGGAGACCCAGCGGGCGACCTCCCCCGCCGCGCGGGCCAGAACGGCCGACTCGCGCGGCGCGTAGGCGACCAGAGTGCCGAGCACCCGGTGGTCGACGGTCAGCGGGGCGGCCACGCCCCAGCGCAGCGGACAGTCGAGGTCGTCGCAGCCACTGGCGAAGGCCGTGCCGCGGCCGCTGCCGAGCAGTCCGTCCACCTCCGCCATCACATGGGTGCCGTGGTGCTCGCCGAGACCGTCCCAGGCCAGGACCCGCTCCCGGTCGGTGAGGCACAGCGCGTCGGTGCCCAGCAGGGAACGCAGCCGGTGGGCCGCCTTGCGGGCGCTCTCCTCGGTGAGACCGGCCCGTAGCGGAGGCGCGGCGAGCGAGGCGGTGTGCAGGGTCTCGAAGGTGGCGTGCTCCACAGGGGTTCCGACATCGCTGGTCCGCTCGGGGCGCGCGGTGCGGCGGCCGAGCAGGAAGCCACCCGCCAGCAACAGCGGGCCGAGGACGACGAGTACGGCGAGGGCCTCTGTGCTCACCGCGTACGCCCCGTACCGCCGCCGGTGCCGCCCGCGCCGCCCGCGCAGTCCTCACCGGGGCGGGCACCCGGCATCAGTGCCTCCGGCAGGTGGAAGCGCGTCATGGCGGCGTTGGTGCCGGGCGGTATCCGGCCGCGCGTGGCGAGGGACACCAGGATCATCGCGAGGAAGCCGACCGGGACCGACCAGACGGCGGGCCAGGCGAGCAGCGCGTGCGGCCAGCCGGACCGTACGGCCCCGCTCACCGTGATCACCGTGGCCACGAACGCGAGACCACCACCGAGGAGCAGCCCGGCGACCGCACCGGGCGGGGTGAGCCGCCGCCACCAGATGCCGAGCACCAGCAGCGGGCAGAACGACGACGCGGAGACCGCGAAGGCCATGGCCACCGAGTCGGCCACGGGCATTCCGCTCACCAGCAGCGATCCACCGAGCGGTACGGCCATGGCGAGCGGGGTGGCCAGCCGGAAGTGCCGTACGCCCCGCGACGGGAGGACATCCTGGGTGAGGACGCCGGCGACGGCCATGGTCAGCCCGGAGGCCGTGGAGAGGAACGCGGCGAAGGCCCCGCCCGCGACCAGCGCGCCGAGCAGGTCCCCGCCGAGTCCGCCGATCGCCCGCTCCGGCAGCAGCAGTACGGCGGCGTCGGCGTCCGCGCCGTACGGGAGTTCGGGTACGTACAGCCTGCCCAGAGCGCCGTAGACGGGCGGCAGCAGGTAGAACGCGCCGATCAGCGCCAGCACGACCACGGTGGTGCGGCGCGCGGCGCGACCGTTGGGGCTGGTGTAGAAGCGGACGACGACATGGGGCAGCCCCATCGTGCCGAGGAAGGTCGCCACGATCAGTCCGTAGGTCGCGTACAGCGGATGGTCGGCACGTCCCGCGACGGCGGCCGTCACATCGAGAGCGGCACGCGGCCGGCCGTCGCCCTGCCAGACCAACAGCAGGAAGAGGGCGGGTACGAGCAGTGCGGTGAGCTTGAGCCAGTACTGGAATGCCTGGACGAAGGTGATGCTGCGCATGCCGCCGGCGGCGACCGCCACCACCACGACCAGCGCGACGAGCACCCCGCCGAACCAGTCGGGTGCCCCGGTGAGGATCTTCAACGTCATTCCCGCGCCCTGGAGTTGGGGCACCAGGTAGAGCCAGCCGGCTCCCACCACGAACACACTCACCAGTCGGCGCACCGGACGGGATTCGAGCCGTCCCTCGGCGAAGTCCGGGAGGGTGTAGGCCCCCGAGCGGCGCAGCGGGGCGGCGACGAAGACCAGGAGGACCAGATAACCGGCGGTGTAGCCGACCGGGTACCAGAGCATGTCCGGGCCGTGCAGCAGCACCAGGCCCGCGATGCCCAGGAAGGAGGCTGCGGAGAGGTATTCGCCACTGATCGCGGCGGCGTTGAGGGCGGGTCCGACCGTACGGGAGGCCACGTAGAAGTCCGAGGTGGTACGGGATATCCGCAGCCCGAAGCCACCGACCAGCACGGTGGCGAGTACGACGACGGCGACGGCCGTCACCGTGTAGCTCTGGCTCACGGGACGGGCCGGCCCTTCACGAGCCGGGCGAAGTCACGCTCGTTGCGTTCCGTGCGGCGTACGTACCACCAGGCGAGGAGGGTGAGCAGCGGGTAGGCGGCGAAGCCGAGCACAGCCCAGACCACGGTCGCGTCGCGGAGCGCGGCGAAGGCGAGCGGCAGTATGCCGACGACCAGGGCGAGAACGGCGAACGCCGTGATACCGGCGCGTAGTTGACTGCGCATCAGGGACCGGACATAGGCATCGCCGAGCGCGGTCTGTTCCTCGATCTCGGCCTGGGCCCGGTAGCGCGGCAGAGGGCGTACGCGACGGGGCTCACCGGTGACGACCTCGCGCCGGGGCACGGGCTGCCGGGGCACCGACGAGCCAGGCACGGACGTGCGGGACGCCGGCTGCCGGAACGTGGACGACCGGGACGTGGGCTCTCCTGTCATGGCGCCGCCTCCCCCGTCTTGCCACCCGGTCGACCGGAGTGTACGCATCCCGGCGTCGCGGCGGGAAGGGCCTGGTCAGCGCCCGCCCTGCCGCATCAGCAGATCACGCAGGGCGCGGGAGTGGCGTCGGCTGACAGCCAGCTCCGCATCGCCGACGCGGACGCTCATCGCGCCCGCGTCCAGGCGCAGTTCGTCGATCCGGGCCAGCGCGACGAGGTGGCGGCGGTGGATCCGTACGAACCCGCGGGCCCGCCAGCGCTCCTCCAGTGTGCTGAGCGGGATCCGCACCAAGTGGCTGCCGGTGTCGGTGTGCAGCCGGGCGTAGTCGCCCTGCGCTTCGGCGTAGGCGATGTCCGCGACGGCGACGAAGCGGATCACACCGCCGCGTTCGACCGGTATCTGGTCGGTGGGCTGGGCGGGCAGCGGCGCCCGCTCCCCCACCAGTTCCGCGACCCGGCGGACGGCCTCGGCGAGCCGCTCTTTGCGGACGGGCTTGAGGACGTAGTCGACGGCCTTCAGGTCGAAGGCCCGGACGGCGAAGTCCTCGTGGGCGGTGACGAAGACGATCAGTGGGGGCTCGGCGAATCCGGCCAGCAGCCGGGCGACATCGAGTCCGGTCAGGCCGGCCATGTGGATGTCGAGGAAGACCACGTCGACGGCGGCGGCCTCGGCCGCCCCCGCGTCGAGCGCGGCCCCGATCCGGCGCAGCGCGTCCGTGGCGCCGGTCGCCCCCTCGGCGGCGCGGATCCGCGGATCGGCCCTGAGCAGGTAGAGCAGTTCTTCGAGGGCGGGTTCTTCGTCGTCCACGGCCAGCACACGCAGCATGTGCCGGAGTTTAGGTCCTGTCCGGCCGGTCCCGCGGGCGCGGCAAGGATCGGCCGGGCAGGACCTGCATATGCCTTGAATGAATCCGGGCTCCGGTACGTACCAGACACCATGCGGACCTTGGACCTCCATCGTGATGTCGGCGCCTACGCACTTGGTGTGCTCGACGCCCCGGACGCCTTCCGCTTCGAAGATCATCTGATGGAATGCCCGCAATGCACTCTGTTGCTGGCTGACTTCGACGGAGTGAAGACACAGCTCGACACGTTCGCCCGGCGGACTCCCGACGGGATGACGCCGGTGACCGGGGCGGACCCGGAGCTGCTGACCAAGCTGCTCGGCACGACGGCGGCCGAGCGGCGCGGGGGACGCAGGCGGCGGTTCGGGCTGGTGGCCGTGGCGGCGGTGCTCGCCGTGGGCGCTCCGCTCGCCGTCCTCGGCGCGTCCTCGGGGCAGGAGGCGGCCTCGGCCACTCCCCTGACGGCGCGGTGGGCCGCGTCGGACCGGGCGGCGGGAACGTCGGCCGTGGTGACCGTCGCGAAGAGGGACTGGGGGACGGATGTCGGGCTCGAACTGGTCCGGCCGGCCGACTCCGGTGTCTGCTCCCTGGTCGCGGTGGGGCAGGACGGGTCGCAGGAGACGGTGACGACCTGGGCGGCCCGCGCGGGCGGCAAGGAACCACTGGCCATCCGGGGCGGGGCGGCGCTGCGGCCGGATCAGATCGACCACTTCGAGATGCGGTGCACGGACGGCGTCAGGCTGGTGGTGATCGGCGGATGACCGGGATCCGCTCCGTGCGACGTACGGAACCTCCCCGGCGTACCGGCCGGCTTATTTGAGGAGCCGGGACATTCTGCGGTCGGCGAGCAGTTTGCCGCCCGTCTGGCAGGTGGGGCAGTACTGGAGCGAGGAATCGCTGAACGAGACCTCCCGGATGGTGTCACCACAGACCGGGCAGGCCTCGCCGGTACGGCCGTGCACCCGCAGCCCGCTCTTCTTCTCCGCCTTGAGCCGCCCCGCCGCGAGCCCGTGCGAGCGCTCGATCGCCTCGCGCAGAGTGGACCGCATCGCCTCGTAGAGGACCGTGATGTCCTCCTCGGTGAGGTTCTTCACCGGCTTGAACGGCGACATCTTCGCGGCGTGCAGAATCTCGTCGCTGTACGCGTTCCCGATCCCCGCGATCAGCCGCTGGTCCCGCAGGGCGCCCTTGAGCTGCCGGTGTTCACCGGCGAGCAGCTGGGCGAACGCGGCGCGGTCGAAGGAGTCGTCCAGCGGATCGGGACCGAGCCGCGCGATGCCGGGGACGTCCGCCGGGTCGCGTACGACATGGACCGCGAGGCGCTTGGTGGTGCCCGCCTCCGTCAGATCGAACCCGTCCCCCTCGCCGAGGACGACCCGCAGGGCGAGCGGTCCCTTGCCGGGCCGGGGCGGGACGGCCGGGAACGAGTCCTTCCAGCGCAGCCAGCCCGCGCGGGCGAGATGGATCGCGATATGCAGCCCGGCGTCCCCCGCGACGATGTCGAGGTACTTGCCGTGCCGGGCGACGGAGGTGACCGTGACTCCTTCCAGTGCGGAGACCGGCGGATCGTAGGTCTTGAGGACATTGACCGTCAGGGGCAGGACGCGGACGATCTCCTTGCCCACCAGCTGGGCGTCGAGGAACTCTCGCAGCGCTTCGACTTCGGGTACTTCCGGCATGCGTCCAGCGTGCCGCAGGCCCCGTACCTCCGCCCGGTGAGCCGGTCCACCGGCCGACGGGGGCGGCCGCGATGCTCGCGGCTGAGCCACGGGACCTGTTCAGAGGCCGTACACGCGCCGCGCGGTGGCCCCGAAGACCGCGTCGCGCTCGTCCTCGCTGAGCCCGTCGGTCACCGTCCGGGCCGCTTCGAGCACCTCGCCGTACGTGGCGGCCAGCCGGCACACCGGCCAGTCGGAACCAAACATCAGCCGTCCGGGTCCGAAGGCGTCCAGGACGACGTCCGCGTACGGCCGCAGCCCGTCGGCCGTCCAGGAGTCCCAGGCCGCCTCGGTGACCATCCCGGAGAGCTTGCAGACGGTGTTGGGGCGGGCGGCCAGGGCCCGGATGCGGTCCGCCCACGGCTGCGTGACTCCCGAGGCCACCGGCGGTTTGGCCAGGTGGTCGAGGACGAGAGTGAGGTCGGGCAGCAGCTCCGCGGCCTCGATCGCCGCGGGCAGCTGGTGCGGGAGGACGAGCAGGTCGTACGCGAGCCCCGCCGCCGCGACCGCGGCCAGCCCCCGCAGGACGTCCGGGCGCAGCAGCCACCGCGGATCGGGTTCGCCCTGCACCTGGTGGCGGATCCCCACGAGCCGCTCCCCGCCGGGCAGTTCACGCAGCGCGGCGAGGGTGTCGGCGATCCCGGGCGCGGTGAGATCGGTCCAGCCGACGACCCCGGCGACGAGGTCGCCGCCGGCGGCGGCCGCCAGGAATTCCGGTGTCTCCTCGGGGACGCCGATGGTCTGGACGAGAACGGTCGCCGTCACCCCGGCGGCCCGCGCCTGGGCCTCCAGCTCGCCGAGGGTGAAGTTGCGGCGGATCGGCGCCATCGCGGGGCCGGTGATCCAGTCCTGGTCGCGCACGGACAGATCCCAGATGTGGTGGTGGGCATCGACGAGGTCCGGCCGGGGCATCGGACGTCAGAGCTCCCAGACCACGGGCAGTCCGGCTCCGGCGCCGCCCTCGGAGTAGTCGTGCACGACATCGAGCAGCTCGGCCATCCTGGCCTGCCAGGCGATATTGACCGGCAGCCGCTCCAGCGCGGCGAGCAGGCGTGCGTAGTCCTCGCATTCCAGCAGATGGAAGAGGTCGGTACCGCTGCGCCAGATCGTCCAGGAGGTGGCGCCGGCCGCGCGGATCGCGTCGGTGAGTCCGGCGGGCACTTCGCGGTGCGCCCTCTCGTACTCCCCGACCCGGTCGGCGCGGACCCTGGTGTGCAGAGCGACTCTCATGACACCGCTCCGCCCTCGGCCGTCGGTTCTCCGGGCGGGGGTTCCTCACTCAGCAGACCTTCGGCGCGCAGTTCCGCCCACAGGTCTTCGGGAACGGTACGGGCGAGGAGTTCGGCCACGTCCCGCACCTCGGCCGCGGACCGGGTGCCCACCAGGACACCGGCGACGGCCGGATGGCGCAGCGGGTAGTGCAGCGCGGCGGCGCGCAGGGGGAGTCCGTACCGCCGGGTCACGGCGTCCATGCGCAGGGCCCGGTCGAGCAGGGCGGGCGGTGCGGCGGTGTAGTCGTACGTCGCGCCGGGGCGCGGATCGGCGAGCAGGCCCGAGTTGAAGACCCCGCCGACGATCACGCTCCTGCCGCGCGCCCCGGCCTCGGGCAGCAGTTCGGTCAGCGCCGACTGGTCGAGCAGGGTGAGGCGCCCGGCGCACAGGACGACATCGACGTCGGTGTCGCGGAGGAAGCGGGTGAGCATCGCGGTCTGGTTCATCCCGGCGCCGATCGCGCCCACGACCCCCTCGGCGCGCAGCCTCTCCAGGGCCGGACAGGCCTGCTGGAAAGCTTCGTCCTCGTGGTCGTCCGGGTCGTGCAGGTAGACGATGTCGACCCGGTCGAGGCCGAGCCGCCCGAGGCTGTCCTCGATGGAGCGTCGTACCCCGTCGGCGCTGAAGTCCCATACACGGCGGTGCGTGGCCGGTACGGCGAAGCCATGGGCGAGATCGTCGCCCGTCGGCCCGGTGCCGGATACGGCTTCGAGGCGTCGGCCGACCTTGGTGGAGAGGGTGTACGAGTCGCGTGCCCGGTCGCGCAGTGCCTCGCCGAGCCGCCGTTCGGAGAGCCCGAGGCCGTAGTGCGGTGCGGTGTCGAAGTAGCGGATGCCCGCGTCCCAGGCGGCGTCGACCGCCGCCAGGGCCTGCTCGGAGGAGACCGGGGTGTAGAGATTGCCGATCCCGGCCGCCCCGAAGGACAGTCCGCTCACGCTGACCGCACCGCGTCCGAGCGTGGTGTGCCGCATACCGCTGCCGCCTCCCGAAGGTGGTCCGCCGTTCGATCACGATGAATATTCATCGGATGGCTGACAGCCCGTCAACACCCAGGGAGGAGCTTCCACGGTTCTTTTGACAGCGATGTGTCCGATCTTTCGACGCCGATCGGTCCGATCCGCCCGGTCTTCCCGACCCGCCTCCCCCTTCGCACCCTGCTCGTCTTCCTCATCAGCCCGATCCGCCTGCCGGTCCCGCTTGTCCGGTGACCAGGAGCAGCTCCGCCAGTTCGTCGCTCATGCCGCGTGCCAGCCGGTCGAGATCGGGGACGGCCTTGCCGTCGGCGACCAGTCCCACATGGACCCGCCCGCCGTACGTGGACATCGCCACCGCCAGGGACTGTCCGCGCGCCAGGGGCGCCATCGGATACACCTCGCTCAGCGGGCAGCCGCCCAGCGAGAGTGTCGAGCGCGGCAGCGGCACGCTCGTCACCAGGATGTCGAAGAGGATCCTGGCCGCGCTGCCCGCCAGCGGCGCCCCGAGCCGGTGGGCGAGCGGCGGCAGTTGGTCGGCGAGGACGGCGACGGCCCCGGCCCCCCGCGACGGGCCGCCGGACTTGTTACGGTCCATGCCCCGGCGGACGGCTGCGAGCCTGGCGCGGGGGTCGGCCTCGGCGACCGGCAGCCCGAGGAGATAGGCGGAGAACTTGTTCCCGGAGCCGGGCTGGCTGCCGGGACGACGCCGGGAGACCGGCACCAGGGCGCGCGGAGAGGCGGCGGGCAGCCGCTCGCCGCGTTCGAGCATCCAGCGGCGCAGCGCTCCGGCCACCGTCGCGAGCAGGACATCGTTGGCCGTGCCACCGGTGGTCCTGCGGATACGCCGGACGTCCTCCAGATCGAGTACGGCGGTGGCGAGCCTGCGCGTACCGCTGGATCCGGCGGTGAGGGCGGGCGTCCCTCGCGGGTCGAGCCGGCTGGCCCGTACGACCGAGGCTCCGATGCCGACCGCCCGGCCCAGCTCCTCGATCCGGCCCCGGGCCAGTCCCGCCACCTGCCAGGGACCCGGCAGCCAGGAGCGGGGCGGCACGGGCCGCACCTTGCGCACCCCGGCCGCCCGCGCGTCGGCGATCTGGTCGAAGATGCCCGCGCCGATGGCGACCGCGCGCATACCGTCCGCCAGGGCGTGGTGCAGCTTCACCAGGACGGCGAACGGCCGGCCGGCCGCCTCGGGTCCGCCCGCCGGGCCCCGCTCCGTCAGGACGTACATCTCCCAGGGCGGGATGCCGCGCTCCAGCGGTCGTTCCATCAGTTCCCCGGCCAGCCGCGCGGCCTCCGCCGCGAAGTCGCCCCCGGGCAGCGACAGCGTGCGGACATGGCGGCGTACGTCGAAGTCCTTGTCCACAGCCCAGGCCGCGCCGCCGACCGGCAGCCAGACGCCCCGTACCCGCATCCGGAGCCGGGGAATGGCGGCGGCCCGTGCGGCGAGCAGCTCCAGCACATCCGCGCCTCCCGACGTTCCGGGCGTGGTGGTGAAGAAGGCCAGCGCACCGAGGTGCATGGGATGGTCCGCGGATTCGAGGTGCCAGAAAGCCAGATCGAGAGGTGCCAGCAGCTCGGTGGTCAAAGAAGCCCCAGATCCTGGAAGGTGAAGGAGTGCAGGAACACAGACAATCGCCAATTGTCCGTTACGTTCAAGTACGATCAACGCGCACTCAGTTAACGATGGGTTTCACTCAACGAGATGTGCGTTCCGGGACGATGAACTCGCACCACACGCACTTGCCACTGCCTCGCGACTCGACTCCCCACTCGTCCGCGAGCTGATCCACGAGCAGCAGCCCCCGGCCCGAGACCCCGGACTCGCCGGCCTCGCGGCGGTGCGGCAGCGCACTGGACCGGTCCTCGACCTCGACCCGCAGCCGCCGCTCCGGCCCCGGAAGCACCCGTACGACCACGACCGCTCCGTTGTCGGTGTGTACCAGCGCGTTGGTGATCAGCTCGTCGGCGGCCAGTTCGATCTCGTCCGCACGCTGCCTCGCCCCCCAGGCGCTCACGGCCGCCCGGATCATGTGCCGTGTGGTGCTCAGCGCCTCCGGATCGCCCTGACCGACGTGCTGCTGGAGCCGGCCGCCGGTCCCCGGGGAGCGGGCGCCGCCACGGCGCAGCAGCAGCACGGCGGCGTCGTCCTCGCCGCCCTGCTCGTCCACCGCCCCGCAGAGCTGATCGGCCAGCAACTGAAGGTCGCGCGGCCCGTCCCGTACCAGCGCGGCCAGCAGCAGCATCCCGTCGTCCAGATCGGCGCCCGGCTGCTCCACCAGTCCGTCGGTGTAGAGCAGCAGAGTCTGGCCGGGGTCCAGCTCGATGGTCTCCACGGGGTAGTCGAGCCCGCCGAAGAACGCCGAGAGACCCAGCGGCATCCCGCCGGGGACCGGCAGCCTGCGGCAGCTTCCGTCGGTGTCCCTGATCAGCGGGTCGACATGGCCGGCCCGGACCAGCTGGACCACCCCCGTCGACAGATCGGCCTCCGCGTAGGTGCAGGTCGCGAAGCGGTCGGTGTCCAGCTCGTGCAGGAAGACCGACGCGCGGGCCATCACCGTGGCCGGCGCGTGTCCTTCGGCGGCGTACGCCCTGAGGACGATGCGCAGCTGGCCCATGACGGCGGCGGCGTGAGTGTCGTGGCCCTGCACGTCCCCGATGACCGCCCCGACCCGGCCGCCGGGCAGCGGGATGACGTCGTACCAGTCGCCGCCGATCTCCTGGCCGAGCCGGGCCGAGCGGTAGCGGACCGCGATCTCCGCCCCGGACACGGCGGGGATCCGGCGCGGCAGCATCGCCTGCTGGAGCCCCTCCGCCAGGTCGTGGTCCTGCTCGAAGAGCATGGCGCGCTGAAGGCTCTGGGCAATGCTGCTGCTGAGGGTGACCAGCAGATTGCGGTCCTCGGCGGTGAATCCGTTCTTGTCGCGGTAGAGCAGTCCGAGCGCCCCGATGGGACGTGCCTGGGCGATCAGCGGGAGATAGGCGGCGGCGTTGACGGCCAGCTCACTGATGTGCGGCCACAGCAACGGGTAGGAGGCCGCGAACTCCTCGGCGGACTCGATGAAGCGGGGGACCAGTGTCCGCAGCACCTCGCTCATCGGGTATCCCTCGTCGATCCGCGTGATACGCGTGCCCGGCACGTAGGAGCCGTCGGGCCCCTCGGCGACCAGACGGATGCGTCCCGACTCCAGCAGCCCCATGACCAGGCTGGTGGCACCGAGGTGTTCGAGCCCGTCGGACTCGTTCAGTACATCGATGACGTCCTGCACGGTCCTGGCGTGGGCGAGCGCCGCCGCCGTGCCCTCGACGACGCTGGTCTGTACGCGGCGTACGGCGGCCAGCTCGAGGCGCGCGGTGGAGTCGACGAGTTCCCGGGCGGCGTCGCGGACGATGCCGATGACCCGGCAGGGCCGACCGTCGGCGTCGCGGACGATGCGGCCCTGGATATGGGTCCAGCGCATCGTTCCGTCCCGCCGCCGGATCCTCAGGTAGGAGCCGTAGCCCTCGCTGCCGTCCTTGAGCGCCTGCTTGATGACGTCGTCGAGCCGGATGCCCTCGCTGTGCGGGACCCGCGCCTCCAGGGTCCGGGGACGGCCGTCGAACTCGTCGGGGCGCAGGTCGAGGACCTCGAGGGCCGGGACGTCGAGATGCAGCCGCTCGCGGCCGAGATCCCAGTCGAAGGTGCCCATCCTGTTGAGGGACAGACTGATGTCCGGATGGGCCGGCCAGTCGTCGGGGAGCGACAGGGGACCCGCTGCCCGTTCAGCCATGGAGACACTCTGTCATCATTTGTCGGATTCTTCGAGTGGTCCCGCCTGTCCTGAACCGTTCGGTCAGCCCTGGAGAGTGCCGGTCCCCGCGGCCCCGTCTCCGGGCACGCCCCCTGGGGCGTCATAGGGCGCGGCCGGCTCGTCGGCGGCCCCCGACGGGTCCGCCGGGCCGTCGGCGTCCGGGAGGATCGGCTCACCATCCGGGGCGGGCGGACCGTCCGCCGGCGCGTCCGGCAACCCGTCCAGAGAGCCGCCCAGCGGCCCGTCCAGCCCCGCGTCCAGATCCGCCTGCGCATCCGGACCTTCCAGCACCCCGAGGTCGCCCGGGGACGCGGACTCCTGCGGCGAGGACGGCCGCGCGTTGCCGGCGGGGGCCTCGGGCATGGCCTGGCCCGGCGGCTTCACGACGCCCGGATCGGTGATGTCGGCCTCCGGGCCGTACGCCGGCGGGGCCCCGGCCGGCCGGTCGCCGTCCCCGTCGGTGCCGGTCCCCCGTTCGAGCCAGGCGTTGTTCACGGTGTCCACGATGACCAGGCTGTCCAGGATCCGCGGGGCACGCTGGATGACGACCACCCGGTCCGGCCGGTAGGACGGCCACGGGTCGCCCCGGTGGCGTACGGAGCCCTTGGCGACGACCGGCGGGGTCAGCGGACTCCCGCAGGCGCAGCGCACCCTCGGCAGCCCTCGGTTGTCGACCATGACGGCGGTGCCCGCCTGGAGGACGGACTGGAAGGAACGGGCGGATCCCGCGCGGTAGCCGTGGTTCGTCACCCGGATGTCGACCCGCAGAGTCACCGGAGTGAGCTCCCGCAGGAAGCCCGGCACGGACGTGCGGGTGATGCCCGCCCCCTGCGCGAAGGCACGGACCTTCGCCGGCACCTCCGTGAGGAGGCGGACCTGTCGCTCCACATCACAGCCGGCGACGGACCGGGTTCCGCCGTACAGGCCGGGCGTGGAGCCGGGAAGGGCGCGGGACGCCCGTGCGGCGCCGTCATCGACGCCGGACTCGGAACCCCGCCGCGAGGGCCGGGCCGCCGGGCCGGGCGATGCCGCCGAGCCGGCGCTGGGCGGGGCGACGGCGGTCGACGAGGTGAACGGGTCGGGCCCCTCGGCCGCCGCACGCTGAAAGAAGAGTTCCCCGGCGCCCGGCGCGCTCTCGCCCTCGCCGCTCCCACCGCAGCCGGCCGTGATCAGGATGCCTACGGACAGCGCGACGATCGCGGCATGCCGACGACGGATGGGTGAACGCACCAGAGTCTCCCGCCTCTTCCTCCATGAATGTCCTCTTTATGTCTGCCGGATTCGCCTACGGCCCGCAAGCCGGGCCGACGCCGACAGGCGCGGGGCTTGAACGTGTTCAAGCCCCGGCGTCCCCTTCGCGGGGGAATCGAACGCGTTCAAGTCTGGAGGTGATGCGGAGTGTCCGTGCTGGTCAGCGTGATCATGGCGACGGCCTGCCGGCGATCGACCCCGCGTGGCCACGCCCGTGGGAACCCCCGAAGAGCGCCGCCGCTCCAGGTCCCCGCGCACTACGCCGCCGGTGGCCGGCCGCCGGTTCGCCCACGGCCCGCCCCGACCGGCGGCAGAACCGGAAGCGTCCCGCACCCCCGCCGTCGCGGGAGTACGGGACGCGGGGGTGCGGGACGCGGGACGCTCCGTCAGTCGATACCGCGCAGGATGTGCGGCTCCGCGAGGTCGTCCTCGTAACCGGCCAGCCTGATCGGAGCGGACCTCGCCCACACTTCGAGGCTGCCGAGCTTCTCGGGCCCACGGATCCGTTCGCCGGGTTCCTTCACGGGCTTTTCAGGCTTCGTCAGATCTGGTGTCACCGCGCACTCCTCTGTGTCGGGTAACTCTGGGACAGGGGCAGCTTCGTCGCGGTGGCGCCGTTTCGAGAACGGGATCGCGGCCGTGGTAGTGGGCCTGTCCCAGCACGGCCGCGGGGATGGTGTATCCCCTGCTTGGCCGGTCGTTCACATCAGACTAACCAAATGAGCGTCAGCCCGCTCTATAGGGCCTGCGTTCGGGTGACTTTCCGGCCAACCGGCCGACTACCAGTTGGCGGGCGCGTAGTCCTTGAGGAAGCACCCGTAGAGGTCCTCGCCGCCCTCGCCGCGCACGATCGGGTCGTACACCCGGGCGGCACCGTCGATCAGATCGAGCGGAGCGTGGAAACCCTCGTCCGCCAGTCGCATCTTGTCCGGATGCGGTCGCTCGTCGGTGATCCAGCCGGTGTCGACGGCGGTCATCAGGATGCGGTGGGACTCGAACATCTCCTGCGCACTGGTGCGGGTGAGCATATTGAGCGCGGCCTTGGCCATGTTCGTGTGCGGGTGACCCGCGCCCTTGTATCCACGGCTGAAAACGCCCTCCATCGCGGAGACGTTCACCACATAGGCGCGCTTGGCCCCGGCCGCGGCGCCGTCCCCGGAACCGGCGCCCGCCGCGGCCATCGCCGGACGGAGCCGGCTGATGAGGATGAACGGCGCGGTGGAGTTGCACAGTTGCACTTCGAGCAGCTCGACCGGGTCGACCTCGGAGACCGTCTGCACCCAGCTGTTGCTGTCGTGCAGATCGGGTACGAGACCGCCCGCGTCGATCGCCGTGCCCGCCTCGATCCTGGCGAGCGTCGCGGAACCGCCGACCAGCGCGAGACCGGTGATGTCCGAGGCGCTCAGGGCCTGCGCGCCGGCGGCCGGCAGGACGGCCCGAGCGCCGCTGCCGAAGGCTCCGATGACCTGGGAGGCCGGGAGTTCACCGGCGGGCAGGGGCGCGGACTCGGCGGCGAGGAGTTCGCTGTACGCCTGCGGGGAACGGCGTACCGTCTGCGCGGCGTTGTTGATCAGGATGTCCAGCGGGCCCTCGGCGGCGACGGAGTCGGCCAGGGCGACGACCTGCGCCGGGTCCCGGAGATCGATGCCGACGATCTTGAGGCGGTGGATCCAGTCGGCGCTGTCCGGCATCGCCTTGAAGCGGCGGATGGCATCGCCGGGGAAGCGGGTGGTGATGGTGGTGTGGGCACCGTCGCGCAGCAGCCGCAGCGCGATGTACATGCCGATCTTGGCCCGGCCGCCGGTGAGCAGCGCGCGCCGTCCGGTGAGGTCGGTACGGGCGTCACGGCGGGCGCGGTTCTCGGCGGCGCACGGCTGGCAGAGCTGGTGGTAGAAGGCGTCGACCTCGGTGTAGCGGGCCTTGCAGATGTAGCAGGAGCGGGGCCGCTGGAGAATGCCCGCGATCTCGCCGCTGACCGACGAGGAGGGCAGCAGGCCCTGCGTCTCGTCGTCGATGCGCTCGGCGGAGCCGGTGGCGGTCGCTTCGGTGACGGCCTTGTCGTGGGCGGTCTTGGCGGCCCTGCGCTCCTGGCGGCGGCGCTGTTTGACGGTCCGGTAGATACCGGCCGTGGCCCGCCGGACCGCGATCGCGTCGGGGTGGTCGACGTCCAGCTTGTCGAGTTCCTCGAGCACGCCCAGGCAGACGGCCATGCGCTCGGGGTCGATGCCGGGACCGTACTCCGGGCTCTCGCCACGCGCCTGGCCCCCGCCGTACCCAGGGCTGTCCTCTGTCACCGTCATCGCTGTTGCCGTTCCTCGATCACTCGTACGCCGGAGTCCCAGATGGGGCTTTTATTGGCTATTGCGGCGATCCCCGCAGGTCAGGAGCATACCGACGTGCCAGGGGTCAACAAAATGCCGACATCTTATCCGGTTGTCGGGTGGTCCTGCCGCGCCGGTACTTCCTCGCTGCCGGACCGCGCCCCACGGCCGGTCGCCCGGCCGTGGGGCGGCGGGACCGTGGGGACGGGATACGCGGTCCCGGTCAGGCCGGGACACGCAGTCCCAGGAAGGTGGGTGTCGCGCGCAGCCGGAAGCCCAGCGACTCGTACAGCCTGATGGCGTTCGTATTGTCCGCGGCGGCGTGCAGGAACGGCTCCTCGCCCCGGGCGCGGATGCCGTCGGCGACGGCCAGCACGAGCCGGGCGGCCAGCCCCTGGCCGCGAAACGCCGGGTCGGTGCAGACCGCGCTGATCTCCGACCAGCCCGGCGGGCGCATCCGCTCCCCCGCCATGGCGATCAGCACGCCCCCGCGACGGATGCCGAGATACGTCCCCATCTCGACGGTGCGGACCATGAACGGGCCCGGCCTGGTGCGCTCGACCAGGTCGAGCATCTCCGGCACATCGGCGGGACCGAGGCGTACGGCCTCCTCGTCCGGCGCGGTGGCCATCCCCGCACCGACGAGCTGCACGCCCTCGGCGTGGAAGGTGACCTCCCATTCCTCGGGCGGAGGGACCGAGAATCCGGCGAGCGAGAGGAACCCGCCGGGGCCCGCCAGCGCGGCGGCGTCGGCCCAGTCCGCGTCGACGGGACCGTCGGGCTCGTCCGGCAGTGCCAGCCAGCCCGACACCTCGGGCGGGTAGCGCAGCAGCCGGCCGTACGGCTCGGCGAAGTGGGCGTGCGGTCCGGTGAGCGCGGAGCGTACGGGGTTGTCCAGCGGGTGGCGGTGGGGCACCGGGGCATCCCCCGCGTGCGGACGCGACACCGATGGGTCCGGTACGGGCGGCACCGACGGGCCCGGTACGGACCGACGAGCTGTCGGTCCCTGCGGCACGGACAGGCCGGATATCGGCGCGTCCGGCACGGACCGTGAGGTGCCGCTCACGGTCCGATCTCGATCACGATCTTGCCCTGGGCATGCCCGTCCTCCACCGCGCGCAGCGCCTCGTCCGCCCGCTCCAGCGGAAAGGTCCGGGTCACATACGGCCGCAAGGTGCCGGCCACGACGAGCTTGGCGACCTCGTCGAGGACGGCGGCCGTCCGCAGGCGTACGACGGCCGCGCCGCCCAACCGGGGCACCGTCCCCTTGTCCGCGGCACTGATCAGTTTCGTACGGTCCTCGACCAGCTCGGCCACGGCCTGGAGAGCGGCGCCGCCGACGAGGTCCAGGACGGCGTCGACGCCGTCGGGCGCCACGGCTCGCACACGCTCGGCGAGACCGGGGCCCGACGGGACATGGACCGCGCCCAGGGACTCGACGAACTCCTTCTTGCCCGCGCTCGCCGTGCCGATGACACGCAGCCCGAAGCCGCGCGCGATCTGTGTGGCGGCCACGCCCACGCCCCCGCCGGCTCCGGTGATCAGGAGGGTGGCGCCGGGCGCCAGGGCGACCTGGTTGACGGCGTCGTACGCGGTCGCCGCCGCGACGGGCAGCGCGGCCGCGTCGGTGAACGAGAGGGCGTCCGGCTTGTGCGCGGTGACCTCGACGGGCAGCAGGGTGTACCGCGCGTATCCGCCGGTGAGGGTGGACCCGAAGACCGCGTCACCGACGGCGAAGCCCTCGACGCCCGGACCGATCTCCTCGACCACGCCGGCGGCCTCGCTGCCCAGCACGGAGGGCAGTTCGGCGGGCGCGGAGCCGGGCCGGCGGTAGCCGTTGCGCAGCTTCCAGTCGACGGGGTTGACGCCTGCCGCGCGGACGGCCACGAGCAGCTGGCCGGGGCCGGGGCTCACGGGTGGCAGGTCGATGAAGGCCTCCACCTCCGGGCCGCCGTGCTGGGTGAAGACATACGCCTGGGGCATGGGGCTCCTCGCTGTGGCCGATGGCGTCGGTTGCCGCGCTGGACAACGATCGGTTGCCGCTCTGTACAACAAACGGTGCAATGCCGATCCCCCAACAGCCTATTCCCGGGAGTGCGCGGCGTGCGTCGCGGTGTGGTCGCGGTGTGCCCGGCGGCGGTCCTCCGGTGCGGGCGGAGGCGGCGGCTCCTCCCCGGGCAGCCGTGTGGCCCCGGTCCGTCATGGGGGTGCGACGGACCGGGGCCACACGCTCGGTCAGGACGTACCGCACTCCATCGACGCCGGGTCCGCGACCTCGTGGATCAGTGCCTCGTGCGCGGCCTTGAGCCGTTTCACATCGGGCTTCATCACCTTGCGGTCGTAGGTGAGCAACCCGTTCAACTCGCCCTCCACATCGGTGATCTGGGTGTACACCGCCCCGTTGCCGCCCTGGCAGGCCAGCTTCCGGACGTTGGCGAGCTGGCCCAGATACTCCTCGGTGTACGCGGACTGGTCGACACCGACATAGGTGTGCTGCACCGGCCAGGCGTGGCCGGGCACGGCCAGTCCGAGGCCGCCGTACTCCCCGCTGACCAGCGCCCGTCTGCCGTCGGGCGCGGGCAGTTGCGGGCTCGGATAGCCGTGGGCGTCGGCGATGTCGCCGTTGCCCCCGTCCACCGCTCCGCAGCAGTTGACACCGCTCATGTTGTTGACCAGCCGGGTCGGGTCCCAGGCCTTCGCCTGAGCGGCGACCCGGGCCTGGTCGTACTGGCCCCACCCCTCGTTGAAGGTGACCCACATGATCACCGAGGGGCTGCTGCTGTGCTGGTCGATCATCTTCTTCATCTCGTGCTCGTACTGGGCACGGGAGGCGGTGTCCGGGGTGACCGTGTTCATCGCCGGCATGTCCTGCCACACCAGCAGTCCCAGCCGGTCGGCCCAGTAGAACCACCGGTCGGGCTCGACCTTGATGTGCTTGCGTACGGAGTTGAAGCCCAGCTCCTTGTGCTTCTTGAGATCGAACGCGAGCGCCTCGTCCGTCGGCGCGGTGTGCAGTCCGTCGGGCCAGAAGCCCTGGTCGAGCGTGGCCATCAGGAAGACCGGCTTGCCGTTGAGGACCGTACGCGGCACTCCGCCGACCTTCTCGACGGCGATGGAGCGCATGCCGAAGTAGCTGCCGACCCGGTCCTTGCCCGCCGTCACCTCCAGCCGGTACAGGTAGGGGTCCTCCGGCGACCACAGGTGCGGGTCGCGGACCGGCACGCTCAGGGCGGATCCGCTGCGGCCGGTGGCCGTGCCGACCTTGCGCTTTCCGTTGTACGCGGTGGCCGTGACGGGCACACCGTCGCGTATCCCGCGCACCTCGACCGCGAGCTTCTCCCCCGCCACATCGGGGGTGAGCTTGAGTGAACCGGCGTGGTCGGCCGCTACCGGCTCCATCCACACGGTCTGCCAGATACCGGAGGACGGGGTGTACCAGATGCCGCTCGGGTCCAGGCGCTGCTTGCCGATGGGCGGGTTCTCGCCGTCCTCGGCATCTGTCGGGTCGTAGACGCCCACGATCAGTTCCTGGGTACGGCCGGGCTTCAGGGCGTCGGTGACATCGACGGTGAACCGGTCGTAACCGCCCTTGTGTTCGGTGACCTTGGTGCCGTTGACGTACACCTCGGACTTCCAGTCGACGGCGTCGAAGTTGAGGTTCAGCCGCTTGCCCTGGCCGATCTGCCAGTTGGAGGGCACGGTGAAGGTGCGGCGGTACCACATCCGGTCCTCGTGCCGTTCCACGCCGGAGAGTTGTGACTCCACGGGGTACGGGACGAGGATCTTCTCGGCGAGCTTCTTCCCGACCGGCGGGCTCTCGCCCTCCTCGGCCGCGGCGAACTGCCACTGCCCGTTGAGGTTCTGCCAGGCGTCGCGGGTCAACTGCGGCCTGGGGTACTCGGGATGGGCGTTCCCGGGCCGGACATCCTTGGCCCAGGGAGTGCTCAGCTCGTACTCCGAGGTGTTGGGTCCGCTGCTCCAGAAGGCCCCGACCGGCTTGCCCTCCTGGGACGCGAGGCCACCCGTTCCGTCGTAACGGAGGTCTGCCAGGCCGCCCTTGCCGACGACCGGTTCCTTGAGGGAGACGAGCAGCCGACGGTCGTCGGAGTCATCCCTCTTCACGGTGCCCAGCGGCCATTCGGCGCCGCCGATGACCGCCTTGAGATGGGCGGCGAGAGCGGCGGGAGGCGAGGTGAGGCGCTGGGCGAAGTCCAGGCGCAGGGTGCGGCCGTCGGGCAGGACGGTGGCGGCGAGGGCGCCGTCGTACGAGAAGCCGTCGGGCAGCCGGAACGCGGACGAGGGCACCGGCTCCTTGGCCCCGCCGGGCTCGGTCCACCTCAGGCGCAGGTTCGAGCCTCCGTAGTGCTCGAAGTACTCCACCTTGATGTCGTAGGCCTTGCCCGCGGTGAGTTCGACGGGCGGGGCGCTCTGTTCCTTGTCCCAGTCGTCGACCCAGTGGTCGATGGTGAGCCGGCCGTCCACCCAGAGGCGGAATCCGTTGTCGCCGGTCATCGAGAAGGTGTGCGCGCCGGTGGTCTCCGGCACGATCTTGCCGGTCCAGCGTACGGAGACGTCGTCCGCCCGTCCGGTGGCGGCGGTGAGCCTCGGTTCGAGGTTGGCGAAGTCGAGGGACGGGTCGAATCCCGTGGCCTTGAGTTCGTGGAAGTCGAAGGCTCCGGGGGCGGATTGGGTGTAGTACTCGCCCTTGAGGCCATGGGCCTCGACCGGGTCGTCCGCGGCCGAGGCGGCCGGAACCGCGCCGAGTCCCGCGACACCGAGAACGGCGGCGAGCAACAGGGCGAGTTTTCTTCGGATGAGCACAAATCCTCCTTGCAGCTGAGGGTGGCGGCTCGTTGCGACACTCTGTACAACGTTGAAAGGAGCGGCAGTTGGCATGACAACATGCCGTTCCGCTCGCTGTCCAGAGTCATGACAGAGCGCGGGCGGCTCCGTATATAACGGTGTGTGAACTCGGTCGAAAGGCGGGCCCGCAGGGGTCCGCCTCGGAGGGGAAGTGTCGGTGACCGTCAGCCTCAAGGACGTCGCGGAACGCGCGGGCGTCTCCATCAAGACCGTGTCGAATGTGGTCAACCACTACCGGCATGTCACCCCGGCGATGCGGAGCCGGGTCCAGCAGGCGATCGACGAACTGGGCTACCGGCCGAACTTGACGGCCCGTCACCTACGCAAGGGCCGTACGGGCATCCTCGCGCTGGCGCTGCCCGAACTGGGCAATCCGTACTTCGCCGAACTGGCGGGCGCGGTGATCGACGCGGCCTCCGAGCACGAGTACACCGTGCTGCTCGACCACACCGGAGGCCTGCGCGAGCGGGAGATCCTGGTCAGCCAGGGGTTCCGGGCACGGGTCATCGACGGGCTGATCCTGAGCCCCATCGAGCTGGAACCGGAGGATCTGCGCGGGCGGGACCACGACGCGCCGCTGGTGCTGCTCGGCGAGCGGGAGTACGACCTGCCCTACGACCACATCGCGATCGACAATGTCGCGGCGGCCAGGACGGCGGTACGGCACCTGCTCGCTCTCGGCCGGTCGAGGATCGCCTTCCTGGGGGCCCGTACCGACCGGGTCAACCAGCCGTCACACCTTCGACTGCGGGGCTGGCGGGAGGAGTTGACGGCTGTCGGGCTGCCCGCACCGGATTCGCTGATCGCCCCGACGCGCGGCTGGGAACACGCGGACGGCGCGGCGGCGATGAGGCACCTGCTGGATGCAGGCGAACGGCCGGACGCGGTCTTCGCGTACAACGACCTGATCGCGATCGGCGCGATGCGGGTGCTGTCCGAGCGCGGGCTGCGGGTACCCGAGGATGTGGCGGTGGTGGGCTTCGACGACGTCACCGAGGGCCGCTACGGCACGGTGACCCTGACCACCATCTCGCCCGAAAAACACACCATCGCCCGGCTGGCGGTGCAGTCGGTGGTGGAGCGGCTGGGAGTCGCGGCGGAGCCACGGGGCGGGTCGGACTCAACCGGTTCCGAGAACACAACCGGTTCCACCGACGCGCCCGGCCCCTCGGGCGCATCCGGCCTCACCGGCGCATCCGGTCCCGCGGAGACATCCGGGGCCGGGGGCACCTCCGGTGGCGGCAGGCGTGAACTCCGGGCGGATTTCCGGCTGGTGGAGCGGGAGAGCACGATCGGCAGGCAGTGACGACACCGTGGCCAGCTGTTATCGCGCGAAGGGTTTACAGGATCCGTACAACGATGTAAAACCCTTCCGAACGATCTCACCGCACCAGCACGTACGCACGAGTTGACCTCCCGTGAGCGCCTGGCGCGACGGGACCGCGCCGAGATGGGGTTCCACCATGAAGTCGTCCGCCGTCCGCCGCACCACCACGACCGTTCTCGCGGCGAGTCTGCTCGCCACGCTCTCCCTCACCGGGTGCGCGAAGTCCGAGGACAGCTCCACGGGCGACACCGGCTCCGCGACCGGGGGCGGCTCGGGCCAGGTGGTCGCCACTCCCGGCGCCGGTGACGCCGAGACCTGCACCGTCGAGCAGTTCGGTGGCAAGAGGACCGACCTCGCCGGGGCGACCGTCGGCTTCTCCCAGTCCGAGAAGGAGGCCAACCCGTTCCGGATCGCCGAGACCGCCTCCATCAAGGCCGAGGCGGAGAAGCGGGGCGTCACACTCCTCACCGCCAACGCCCAGTCGCAGTTCTCCAAGCAGATCAGCGATGTCCAGGATCTGATCGCCAAGGGCGCGGACCTGCTGGTGATCGCCCCGCTCAACTCGGACGGCTGGGGCCCGGTGCTGCGTACGGCCGCCGCCAGGAAGATCCCGATCGTCACCATCGACCGGAAGATCAACGCGACCGTGTGCAAGGACTATGTGAGCTTCATCGGCTCGGACTTCGTCGAGCAGGGCAGGCGCGCCGCGGAGAGGATGATCGAGGCGACGGGCGGCAAGGGCAAGGTCGCCATTCTGCTCGGCACTGCCGGGAACAATGTCACCACCGAGCGCACCAAGGGCTTCAAGGACGAGATCAAGGCCAAGGCGCCCGGCCTTGAGGTGGTGTTCGAGCAGACCGGTGAGTTCGCCCGGGAGAAGGGCCAGCAGGTCACCGAGCAGCTGATCCAGTCGAATCCGGACATCACCGGGATCTACGCCGAGAACGACGAGATGGGACTCGGCGCCGTCAACGCGCTGAAGAGCGCGGGCAAGGAGGCGGGCGCCGTCAAGATCGTGACGGTCGACGGGACGCGCAACGCGGTGCGGGGCATCGTCGACGGCTGGATCTCCGGTGTCATCGAGTCCAATCCGCGCTTCGGGCCGCTGGCCTTCCAGACTCTCGACACCTTCACCCGGGGGGAGAAGGTCGCCCAGGACATCGTCATCCAGGACAGCGCCTACACCGAGAAGAACGCCAAGTCCGATCTGGACAAGGCCTTCTGACATGACGTCGGTCCCTGCGGCCGCGCCGTCCGCCGCACCGCCGGCCGTCCTGTCGGTCACCGGACTGACCAAGACCTTTCCCGGCGCCCGAGCCCTCGACGAGGTGGACTTCGCCGTCGGGCCCGGCGAGGTCCACGCGCTGATCGGCGAGAACGGCGCGGGCAAGTCCACACTCATCAAGCTCCTCACGGGTGTCCACCGTCCCGACGGGGGTGAGATCGTCTTCCAGGGCGAACCGGTGCGCTTCGGCACGCCGCTGGAGGCACAGCACGCCGGGATCTCCACCATCTACCAGGAGGTCAATCTCGTCCCGCTGATGAGCGTGGCCCGCAATCTCTTCCTGGGACGTGAGCCCCGCGGCCGGCTCGGGCTGATCGACTTCGGCCGGATGCACCGGGAGGCGGAAGAGGCACTGCGCGCGCTCGGGCTGCGGGTCGACGTACGCCGGCCGTTGCGCTCGCTCGGCGTCGGCGCCCAGCAGATGGTGGCGCTGGCGCGGGCCGTCTCGGTCGACGCGCGGGTGGTCATCATGGACGAGCCGACGTCCTCGCTCGAACCGCGTGAGGTGCGCACCCTGTTCGGGGTGATCAGGATGCTCAGGGAGCGCGGTATCGGCGTGGTGTATGTCAGTCACCGGCTCGACGAGCTGTACGAGGTCTGCGACACCGTCACCGTCCTGCGCGACGGCAAGCGGGTCCACACGGGCCCGATCGCGGATCTCGACCGGCTGGAGCTGGTGTCGCTGATGCTGGGCCGCGAGATGGGCGAGGTCCGCGACGAGGGCCTGACCAAATTCACCGGCACCCACTCCACCGGCGGCGAACCCGTCCTGGAGGCACAGCATTTGACGCTCCATCATGTACTGGACGACGTGTCGGTGACCGTGCGGCCGGGCGAGGTGGTGGGGCTCGGCGGGCTGCTCGGCTCGGGGCGCAGCGAGACCGCGCAGGCCATCGCGGGAGCGCTGTCACCGGACTCCGGCCGGGTGCTGGTGGCGGGCGCTCCGGTCCGTACCGGCTCCACACCCGCCGCGATCAGGGCGGGCATCAGCCTGCTGCCCGAGGACCGCAAGGCGGAGGGCATCGTCCCGGGGCTGTCCGTACGGGAGAACATCGCCCTGGCCGCGCTGCCCGGCCTCTCCCGCTTCGGACTCGTCGACGACGCCCGGATCGACCGGGTGGTGGACACCTTCATGAAACGACTGCGGATCAAGGCGTCGGGGCCACACCAGAAGGTCGGCGAACTGTCCGGCGGCAATCAGCAGAAGGTGCTGCTCGCCCGCTGGCTCGCCATGGAGCCCAAGGTGCTGCTCCTGGACGAGCCCACCCGGGGCATCGATGTCGGTGCCAAGGCCGAGGTGCAGCGGCTGATCGACGAACTCGCGGACGAGGGGCTCGGGGTGCTGCTGATCTCCTCCGACATGGAGGAGCTGATCGAGGGATCGGACCGGATCGTGGTCCTCAAGGACGGTGCCGTCGTGGCGGAGTTGACCGGGGGCGAAGTGACGGAGGCCCGGCTGCTGCACGCCATCGCCTCGAAGAAGGGGCACGAGGAGACCGGTGGCGAGGAGACCGGTCGCGGAGAGGGCGGTCGCGGAGAGGGCGGTCGCGGAGAGGGCGGGGAGCACCATGACTGACCTGGCGGAACTCAGACGCGCCCCCCTGGACCGGGCACGGTTCCTGACTTTCCTTCAGGAGTACGGCGTCTATGCCGGCGTGGCCGTTCTGCTGCTGGCCAACGCCGTCCTCACCCCCCACTTCCTGTCCGCCGAGAACTTCCGTACCCAGGCCGTGCAGGTCGCCCCCGTCCTCATCGTGGCGCTCGGCATGGCGCTGGCGATCGGCAGCGAGGGCGTCGATCTCTCGGTCGGCTCGGTGATGGCGCTGTCGACGTCCCTGCTCTCGCTGTATCTCGGGTACGGGCCGTGGGTCGCGCTGATCGTGGCCGTCCTGGGCGGGGCCGTCGTCGGTCTCGCGAGCGGTTCGCTGATCGCGTTCATCGGGGTGCAGCCCATCGTGGCGACGCTGGCGCTGATGGTCGCGGGGCGCGGGATCGCGCTGGTCCTGCTCCCCCAGCTCAAGGACGTACGGGACCCCGGGCTGGCCTCGCTGGGCTCCAGCGATCTGCTCGGTATCCCCTATCTGGTGCTGATCGCCGCCGCGTTGGCGCTGGCCGTCGGCTTCACCGTACGGCGCACGACCTTCGGCCGGCAGCTCCTCGCGATCGGCGACAGCCGGCCGGCGGCGCGGCTGGCGGGGCTCCCGGTGCGCCGGGTACTGATCCTTGTCTATGTCTGTTCGGGTGTGCTCGCCGCGATCGCCGGGGTGCTGGCCACCGCCCGGCTCCAGGCGAGCGATCCGACCTCACTCGGGACGCTGATGGAGCTGTCCGCGATCACCGCCGTGGTCGTCGGCGGTACGCCGTTGAGCGGCGGCCGGATCAGGATCGGCGGCACGGTGGCGGGCGCCGTCCTCATCCAGTTGCTGACCGCCACGCTCATCAAGCACGATCTGCCGCCGTCCTGGACGCAGATCGCCCAGGCCGTGGTGATCGTGCTCGCGGTGTACGCGGCACGGGAACGGGGAAAGCGGTGACCACTGTGCGGGTCAAGAGCGCGGAGAGCGACACGGCGCGCACGGAGGAGGAACCACTCGGCGCGAGCCGGGCCGAGCGGCTGAGCGCGCTCGCCCAGCAACACGGCGCACTCGTCACGCTCCTCCTTGTGTCCGTCGCCGCCTCGATCGGCTTCGACACCTTTCTGACCGGTGACAATCTGGAGAACATGGCCGTCTCCTCGGCTTTCCTCGCCGTTGTCGCGCTCGGCATGACCTTTGTGATCATCACCGGCGGCATCGATCTCTCGGTGGGTTCGCTGTTCGCGCTCGGCGGAGTGCTCGCCGCGTGGGGTTCGCGGTACGGCACGGGCGTGGCCCTGCTTCTCCCGCTCGCGGTGTGCGGGCTGATCGGCCTGGTCAACGGCCTGCTGATCGCGCGGGCCCGGCTGGCGCCGTTCATCGTGACGCTGGCCGCGATGCTGCTGGCGCGCGGCGTACTGCTGTCGGTCACCGACGAGGGTTCGACGACCTATCTGGTGGACGAGACGTCCTTCTTCGCCCGCCTCGGCCAGGACACACTGCTGGGGATCGGTGTACCGGTGTGGATCACGGTGGCGCTGTTCGCGCTGGGCGCGCTGTTGTTGCGCCGCAGCCGGTTCGGCCAGTTCGTGTACGCGGTCGGCGGCAACGAGGACGCGGCGGCGCTGATGGGCGCCCCGGTGGCCCGTACGAAGATCGCCGTCTACACCCTCTCCGGGCTCTGCGCGGGGCTCGCCGGGGCGCTCAACGCTGCCTGGCTGGTCTCCGGAGTGACCATTCTCGGCAACGGCATGGAGCTGGAGGCGATCTCCGCCGTCGTCATCGGCGGGACGCTGCTGAGCGGCGGCTTCGGTTTCATCAGCGGATCGCTCGTGGGCGTCCTGCTGCTGAAGGTCATCCAGAACGTCATCAACCAGATCGGTTCGCTCGACTCGGCGTATCAACAGGTGGTCAGCGGGGCCTTCCTGGCGGTGGTGGTGATCGCGCAGACCTGGCTGGGACGACGGCGCCGGATGCTCTGACCGGCGCCGGCGCCGGGACCGCCCCGCCCGCTCCCCCGGGCAGGGCGCACCGCGCCGCCGGCGCCCGCCGGACTCAGTGCACCTGGAAGTCGCCGGTGTAGCCCAGTTCCTGCGACATCGTGCGGGCGGCGCGCAGCACGGTCTCCGTGGCTCGGGCCCGCTCCAGCGGGTCGCTCATGCGGTGGCCCGCCGCCGCGAGCGTCACGCTGGAGAAGGTCTGCGCGGTGGAGGTGAACACGGGGGCGGACACCGCCCATACGTTGTCGTCGAGTTCGTTCGCGCACACGTCGTACCCCCGCGACCGGACCTCGGCGAGATGGGCCTCCATCTCCTGCGCCGTGCGCGGCGTTTCCTCGGAGTACGCGGTGAGATCCCGGTCGCGGAGCATCACGGAGACGGTCTCCGCAGGCAGGAACGCCAGGACGCTGCGGGCCGAGGCCGCCGCGTGCGGGGGCATCTCCTGGCCCACCCGGACGAACAGCCGCAGCGGATAACGTGCTTCGACGAGTGCGACGCAGATCAGCCGCAGCCCGACCAGTTCGGTGAGGAACACCGTCTCACCGCTCTCGCGGGCGGCTTCCTCCATGGGCGCGGGCGGAGGGACGATGGTGCCCTGGCCGCCCGAGGAGATCGCGGCCAGTTCGGTGGAGGCGGGGCCGAGGAAGTAGCAGCGGTTGATGGGCGATCTGGTGACGTACTGCTCCTCGGCGAGGGCGGCCAGCACCCGGTGCATGCTGCCGATGGGGATGTCCAGTTGCTCATGCAGTTGCTGCAAGGTCATGCCCCGGCGACTGGCCGCCAGCGTTCCGATGACTCGTAGGGCCCGTGTGACCTGCATACCTCAGCCGTCCGTTCATCCGGTCATCCGGAGATGCGTGTGTGCCTGGCATGCCGGTCCCGCCCCCCGGCCCGCGACCATGGACGTGGGTCACCCCACCACCGACAACGACCGCGCGCAGTGGGCCGCCAGCCGCAGCATGGCCAGTTGCGCGGGCCGGTAGTCCTCCAGCCAGTCGTCCGTGGCCCGGTTGGCGTGCGCCACCAGCAGGGCACCCGCCCGTACGCCCATGGCCCGCGCCACCGCGAGTACGGTCTCGGCCTCCATGTCGAGACCGTCGACGCCGAGCCGGTTCAGGGCGGCCAGCCGCTCCGCCGCCCGGTCCTGGTGGCCGGGCAGGGGACGGCCCTGGCCCAGGTAGTACGAGTCGGTGGAGGCGACGGTCACCTCGGTCAGGCCGGTCCCCAGGGAGGCGGCTCCGGCGCGCAGTGCGGCGAGAACCTCGTCATCCGCCGTGCTGCCGTCGGGCGTTGTGGCATAGTACGCGGCGGCGCCGCTCCCGGGGACGGCACGTGTCACGGCGCACACGGAACCGGGTGCGATCCGCTGGGTCAGTGCTCCCATGCCTCCGGTACGGAGCACTGTCGTCACTCCCAGCCTGGCCAGCTCGACCACGGCGATCTCGGTCGAGGGTCCGCCGATGCCGGTCGAGCACACCGCGATCGGTGTCCCGTCCAGGCTTCCCACTCCGATTCTGAACTCCCGGTTGTCGCCCACGATGTCGAAGTCCGCGAGCACTTCGGCGGCGAGGTCGACGCGGGCCGGGTCACCAGGCAGCAGACAGACCGGGGGCAGCATGCCCAGTTTGGCCGGAAGGTGCGGGGGCGCTCCGTCCCGCCAGGGGTCCTGGGCACTTCTGGCCATCGGTGAACCTCCATATGTGGATGGCTGGCTTCCAGCAGCGGAAGTGTGCACCATCACTAAATTCGGCGTCAATAGCCCCGAGCGTTGCCGAATTGACACATCTGTCTGTGTAGGTTTTGTGGATGTTTCCAGCAATGTCTCGCATGTAACCACTGATGCCACAGCTTGACGATGGCCGAAAACCGGTCCAGGCTCTGATCTTCGTAGTCGGAAAGGCGATTTCCATCCATGGAAGTCGAGCACGACGTCGCCATGAGCACCATGACCATGGCGGCCGTGACAGATCCGGCCAGTGAGAGATCCGGCCGTGACGGATCTGGAGAGACCTGGAGGTCTTCGTGCGACATCGCCACAGGACATGGGCCGGCGGCGGCCGGCTCAGAGCCATGGGCACCGCCCGGTCCATACGGACGGGAGTGGTCGCCCGATGAGCGCCTTCATGTCCGTGCGTGGCGTCAGCAAGACGTATGTGGCAGCCAACCGTTCGCGGGTCGTGGCGCTGGACGATGTCGACCTCGAGGTCGCGGACGGGGAGATCGTCGCCCTCATCGGCCCGTCGGGGTGCGGGAAGTCGACGCTCCTGCGGATGATCGCCGGGCTGGACACCGACTTCGAGGGCCAACTCGCCTGGTCCAGGCAGCCCCGCCCCGGCAAGGACATCGGCTACGTCTTCCAGGAACCGGCGCTGCTGCCGTGGCGGACGGTGGAGCGCAACGTCTCCCTGGGACTGGAGGCGCAGCGGGACAAGTCGCCCGCGGGCCGGAAGCGGGTGCGCTCGCTGCTCGAACTCGTCGGTCTCGACGACTTCGCCGGATCGTTCCCGAAGGAGCTCTCCGGCGGTATGCGCCAGCGCACCGCCATCGCGCGGGCGTTGGCCTACGATCCGCAGATCCTGCTCATGGACGAGCCGTTCGGCGCGCTCGACGCGATCACCCGGGACCGGCTGCACGACGACCTGCTGCGCATCTGGGAGACCACGCGCAAGACCATCATCCTGGTCACGCACAGCGTGGAGGAGGCCACTTACCTGGCCGACAAGGTGGCGGTGATGACGGCGCGGCCGGGCCGGATCAAGGCCGTGCACAAGGTGCCGCTCGACCGCGACCGTACTCCCAGGACCAGACAGCTGCCGCAGTTCGCCGAGTTCGCCGGCATGCTCCGACAGGAGCTGGAATGAGCAGCGGCACGGTGACGCGGAAGGGTCCGCCCCTCGGCGGCGAGCGGCGGGCGGCGAAGTCCCGCTCGGCCGGCAGGCGCGGGCCGCTCGGGCGGGCGGCGGTGCGGGTCCTGACCGTGGCCGCCTACCTGTTCGTGATCATCGCCGCCTGGAGTGTCTACGTCCGGGCGGCGGACGTTCCGAGCTATCTGCTTCCCGCACCGGACAAGGTCTGGTCCGCGGCGGTGGAACTGGTACGCAACGGCCAACTCTGGCCGAACCTCGGCTACACGCTCCGCAACATCGCGTTCGGCTTCGTCGTCGGGTCGCTGATCGGCGTCGCCCTGGGCTGGGTCCTGTGGGCGTCGCGGACCGTACGCGAGATCTTCGCCCCGTACATGGTCCTCCTCCAGGCGGCCCCGAAGATCGCGGTGGCCCCGCTGCTCGTGCTCTGGTTCGGTCTCAGCCTCACCTCCCAGTACGCGCTGATCCTGCTGCTCGTCTTCTTCCCCATGACCGCCGCCACCATGCTGGGGCTGCGTGATGTCCCGGCGGACGTGGCCACCCTGGGGAAACTGCTGAATCTGTCCCGTCGGCAGTACCTGCGGACGATCCAACTGCCCGCCGCCATGCCGGCGATGCTGGCCGGCGCGAAGATCGCCGTCATCGACGCCATGACAGGCGCTTTTCTCGCCGAGTATCTGGCCTCCGAACGTGGCCTGGGCTATCTCATGGTTCTCGGCAACACCTCCAACAACACACCGCTGTTGATCGCCGCCGTACTGATCACGGTGGTGGTGGGACTCCTCGGCTTCGGGCTCGTCTCGTTGGCCGAACGACGGCTCCTGCGCTGGAGTCGCTGACTCCCGACGCATACCGTCCGTACCGCCGACCTCCGCGTCGCCGAACTCCGCACCCCCGTACTTCCAAGGAGAATCATGAAGATAGACCGTCGTCACGTGGCCGGCCTCGGATCCGCCGCTCTGCTCGTGGGCATGGCCACGGCGTGCAGCCCCGCCTCTTCGTCGGACGAGTCCGACGCCGACTCCGGTGGGATCAAGAAGGTCACGATCCAGATCGACGGATCGGCCGCTCCGTACTACGCGCCGCTCTACGCGGCCAAGGAGCAGGGCTACTTCAAGAAGGCCGGCCTCGACGTGTCCTTCACGTACGCCCAGGGGTCGGACATCGTCAAGAATGTCGCGGCGGGCAATGTCGACTTCGGCTTCCCGAACGGCGATTCGGTGATCACCTCGTACGGTCAGGGTGTCAAGACGAACGTCGTCCACACCACCTACCAGCAGGGAATCGGCGCCATGCTGTCGAAGACCGGCACGGGCATCAAGTCGCCCGCCGATCTCCGGGGCAAGATCATCGGTGTCACCGACCTCGGCAGCCCCAACTACATCCAGCTTCAGGCCATGCTCAAGAGCGCGAAGCTGAACATCAGCGATGTGAAGGTCCGTACGATCGGCACCGGCGTCATCGTCGACGCGCTGAAGAACGGCCAGGTCGACGGCATCGTCTTCTCCCGGCTTCGCTACTACGCCCTGAAGTCGGCCGGGGTGGACGTACAGCAGATGCTCAGCGACAAGTACCTGCCGTCGTTCGGCAATGTGGTCGTGGCCAGCCCCGAGACGGTCGAGGACAACCCGAAGAGGGTCAAGGCGTTCGACGATGCCCTCAACCAGGGCATCGAGTACACCATCAAGAACCCGGCGGCCGCGGTCGACATGTCCGTCTCCAAGTACGCCCCCTCGTTCAAGGGGCAGGAGAAGGACATCACGGGCATCATCAACGACGTCTTCGCCAAGAGCCTGTGGCAGTCGCCCACGACCAAGAAGGACGGCCTCGGCCAGCCGGACGTGGACCGCTGGCAGAAGGCGATCGACGCGCAGGCCGACTTCAAGATCATCGATGAGAAGTTCGACGCCGGCGACATGGTGGTGAAGCCGAATGACCTCGGCTAGCACGCACGCGCCGCGCGCACGGCCGGACGGCCCGCTGAGATCCGTCCGGCCCCTCGCGGTCGGTACGGTCTCGCTGGTCGCCGGGGTCGTGCTGTGGTGGCTGGTGACCGTGCTGTTCGATGTGCCGCCCTACAAGCTGCCCACCCCGGGCGCGGTGGTCGGTCACGGCTGGACGCTGGCGCAGGACGGTGTGCTCGGCGTGCACATCGCGCAGACGCTCGCGGAGGTCGTGCAGGGTGTGCTGATCGGGAGTTCGATCGGCGTGGTCCTCGCGATCGCCTTCGTGCGGATGCCCTGGGCCGAGCGCGTGCTGATGCCGCTGATCGTGATCGCGCAGGTGACACCGAAGATCTCGATCGCCCCCCTGATCGTGCTCTGGCTCGGCCTGGGGATCGGTTCCAAGATCGCGCTGGTCGCCCTGGTGTCGTTCTATCCGGTGCTGATCAACATGATCACGCGGCTGCGCTCCATCCCCACGAGCGTCGACGACCTGGCCCGGCTCCTGAAGATCGGCCCGGTGGCCCGCGCCATCAAGATCGATCTTCCGTTCAGCCTGCCGGCCATCGCCGTCGGGCTGCGGCTGGGCATCCTCCAGGCCGTGACGGCTGCCGTCATCGGTGAGTTCATCGGAGCGCAGGCGGGGCTCGGCTATCTGGAGAAGCAGGCCCAGGACAACGACGACATCCGGCTCGTCATCATCTCTCTCGGCCTGCTCTGCCTGCTGGCCTGGGCGATGTACGCGCTGGTCGGTCTGGTCGAGCGCAAGCTCACCGCGCGCTTCGGCGCCTGAGGCTGTCCGGCGGGTCCCGAGGCTCTGTGGCCTGGGGACCCGCCGCACGTCAGCACCGGTTCAGGGCTCTCACGGCACCAGCACGATCCGGCCGCGCAGACCGCCCTGGGCGAGCCGGGCATGGGCTTCGGCCGCCTGCGACAGGGGGTAGGTCTGAGCGACCCGCGGCGTCAGCAGGCCGACCTCGGCGAGCGCGGACAGGTACGAGAGACGGGTCCCTTCGGGACCGGCGCTGGTGAGCCGCACCACCACGCCCCGCTGCGACTCCGGCACCACGTCACTCCGCACGCTCACGAAAACGCCGCCGTCGCGGACAGCCGCCAGCGCGGGGGCGCCCTGCGCCGCCGCGTCGAACACGCCGTCCACGCCCTCCGGCACGAACCGGCGCACAGCCTCACCCAGTTCCTCGTCGCGCGACACGAACCAGGTGGCGCCACGACCGCGGAGAAACTCCTCGTCCTCGGGCCGCCCCTGCGCGATGATCCGCACCCCCCGCATCCGGGCCAGCTCGACTGCGTAGCCGCCAACGGCCCCGGCGGCGCCCGTGACAAGCAGCGTGTCGCGGGCATGCAGCGGGAAATTCTCCAGGGCCAGTGAGGCGGTCATCGCGTTCAGAGGGATCGTCGCCGCGAGCGTCAGATCCATACCCTCCGGAGCGAGGGCAACAGAGTTGACGTCGGTCACCAGGTATTCGGCCTGAGCCTTCGTCGGGCGCAGCACAGGGGCGTCGAACGCGATCACCGGAGTCCCGACCTCCAGGGAAACACCTGTACCGACCGCGTCGACCGTCCCGGCGGCGTCCAGTCCGAGCCCGGTGTACTCGACCTCCCCCAACGGCCTGAAGAACCCGGACGAGACACCGGCGTCCGCCGGATTGAGCGCGGCGGCCGCGACCTTGACGCGGACCTCCAGGGGACCTGGTTCCGGGAGCGGGGCCTCCACTACCTCGACCACCTCGGGTCCACCGGTCTTCTTCACGACTGCTGCGCGCATGATTCGTTCTTCCCTTTGCTGATCGAACACTGTGAATGTTACGAACGCTAGGCGGGTTACGATCCATTCGTAAGTAGGCACTTAAAAGTGCGTAACTCCCCTGAGCCGTCCTTACTGGTCGGTCTTCCGGGTGTCGTAGCGTGCTCGCGCCTCGTCGACCTCATCGGTCTTGTCGGCGGCCCAGTCGCGCACCTGGGACAGCAGGCCGTACAGGCCCTGCCCGAGCGGGGTCAACTCGTAGTCGACACGGACGGGCACCGTCGGTGTGACCGTGCGTTTCACCATGCCGTCGCGCTCGAGCATGCGCAGGGTCTGGGTGAGCATCTTCTGGCTGACGCCCGGGATCTCTCGGCTGATGTGGCTGTATCGCATGGCGTCGCCGTACGACCCGAGGGTGCACATCGTCAGGCTGACCCACCGGTTGCTGATCGTCGAGAGCAACGCCACCGCGGGACAGTCGTGCATGTACGCCTCGTACGTGCCGGGGTCGATCCGCCGCGCAGGCTTCGCCTTGGTGGTCATCCGTATCTCCTGTCAGGAGCGCAACGCACTAAAAAATACCTACTTCCGAATCGATCGTAACCCACCCGATGTTCACGCCCGATGTTCACGGCATTCGGATTCGCAAACGGAAGAACGAGGACCGTGCACCCGGACGGCGGCTGCCGGCCGCCGGGGACTCCACGCTGACCTGGGAACCCATCCGTGGGAGTACTCCTGTCCCCGTCCGTACGCCGATAGCACTACACCCGATTTGCCTCTTCAGGACGACGCCGAAATCGCGCGGACGAGAGATCGTGGGATACATGAGTGCACTCGCCCTGTCCGTGCTGCTGTCGTTGGTCTCCGCGGTCGCCTATGCCTCCGGAGCGATCCTTCAGGAGCGCGTCGCCGCAGCCACCCCCGCCCGCCCGTACGCACCCCTGCACCACGGGGTCTGGTGGGCCGCCGTGGCACTGAACGGCCTGGGCGCCGCCCTGCATGTCGTCGCGCTGGCGTACGGGCCGCTCAGCCTGGTCCAGCCGCTCGGGGCGCTCACCATCGTCTTCGCGCTGCCCATGGCGGCGCTCTTCGTGGGCCGCAAGGCCGGACACACCGCCTGGCGGGGCGCGCTCATGGCGACCGTGGGACTGGCCGGGCTGCTCGCCCTGACCGGGGGCACGGACTCGCACTCGCTGGCCGGCGGGGAACGGCTGATCCTGGCCCTGGCCACCTTCGGCGGGGTCGGTCTGATCTTCCTGGCGGCGCAGCTGGTGGGCCGGCCGGTGGTGCGCAGTGTGCTCCTGGCGGGCGCGGCCGGTGTCGCGTTCGGCATCGCCTCGGTCTTCACCAAGACCGTGGCGGTGGACTGGGCCTCGGACCATCCGGCCATGCAGGTGCCGAGCCTGGCGGTGATCGCGGTCCTCGCGGCGGGCGGGCTGCTGCTCTCCCAGGCGTCCTACCGGGGCGCCGGACTGGCCGCCCCCCTGGCCACGGTCACGGTCGTCAACCCGGTGGTGGCGGCGGCCGTCGGCCTGACCCTGTTCGGCGAGAACTTCCAGTACGGCGCACTGGGTACGGGGCTGGCGCTGGCCTCTGGTCTCGTGGCGGCGGGCGGGCTGATCCTGCTCACCACCGAGCGTATGGGCACCTCGCACGACAGCACGTCGGTGTCATCGGCCGCGCGTACATCGCCGGGAGGCGAGTTGCCCGACGACCGGGGGGCGCCGGCCGGCCTGCCCGAGGACTCGGGCACATTCCCGGTCGGCTTCGGCGTACCCCCGCGCATCGGTCCGTACGAGGACCTCGGCGCGTCTCCGGACATCCTCGCGTCCGCGCGCTCGGACCGTGGCGGGCCGTCAGAGGCGGACGCCGCCCGCTCGCAGGTAGGCGAGGGGATCGATGTCGCTTCCGTAACCCGGCCCCGTGCGCATCTCGAAGTGGAGATGCGGTCCCGTGCTGTTGCCGGTGGATCCTGACCGGGCGATCCGCTGGCCGCTGCCGACCGACTGGCCTTCGCGCACATTGAGCGCGGAGAGGTGCGCATACTGGCTGTACTTGCCGTCGGAGTGGCGGATGACGACCTGATAGCCGTACGCCCCCGCCCAGCCGGCCGACACCACATGCCCGGCGGCGACGGCCTTCACCGAGGTGCCGGTGGGGACCGGGAAGTCGACACCGGTGTGGTAGCCGCTGGACCAGGAACCGGGCTGGCGGTACTGGGTGCCGGTGGAGGCCGAGACCGGGGCGGTGATGTCGGCGGTCCTCGGCTGCTCGGCCTGTGTCTTGCGGACTTTCTGGGCCTTCGGCTTCTCGGCCTGTTTCGGCTTCTGCGCCTGCTGGGGCTTTTCCGCCTGCTTGGGCTTCTCGGCCTGCTTGGGCTTCTCGGCCTGCTTGGGCTCGGCAGCCGGCTTCGGCTTCGCCGTCTCCTTGGGAGCCTTCTCCTTGGGAGAGGCGGTGGCACTGCCCTTGGACGGTGCCTGGACATGCAGCACCAGCTTCTGGCCAGGGAAGATCACATCGGGATCGCTGCCGATGAGACGGCGGTTCTCCTCGTACAGCCGCTGCCAGCCGCCCTTGACGGATTCCTCCACGGCGATCCCGGAGAGCGAGTCCCCGCGGGCCACGGTGTATCCCTCGCGCTGCGTCGGCACGCTGGTGGGCGACGCGGCCTTCTTCTGCTGGATCCGCTTCTGCCGGTCCGGCTCGCTCTTCGTCCGGATCGGTCCGCTCTTCGCGACGGTCTCGGCCTGGGGCGCGTTCCCGGTGACGCGGGACGTGTCCGGCGTGACGGCGGGTGCCTCGCCGCCACGGGTCAGTCCGGCGGTGCCCGAACAGGCGGGCCAGGCCTTGGGGCCCTGGCCCTTGAGCACCTTCTCCGCGACGGCGATCTGCTGGTCCTTGGTGGCGAGGTCGGCACGCGGGGCGAAGTTCCCGCCGCCGTACGCCTCCCAGGTCGACTGGGTGAACTGGAGTCCGCCGAAATAGCCGTTACCGGAGTTGATTTCCCAGTTGTTGGTCGACTCGCAGGCCGCGACCTTCTCCCAGACATCCACGGATGCCCCGTGCGCCGACCCGGCGGCGATCAGGGGAAGGGCCATGCCCGCGCCGCCCGCCGTCACAGTCAGCGATGCGCGGTTGATACGACTCGGCTGGTATCGGCGGTGCCGACCGGTTGCGGCCATGACTTCGCTCCCCCACTGGCAGTAGGACACGTCGCACGCGGTCAACTTAGGGGCTGGGCACGGACCATGACAAGGCCTCACCTACGCTCCGACCGCATCTGCGCACACAGCGTGCCACCTTGACGGCCGACGCGTCCTCCCGAGCCGGAAATTGGCCGTCATTGACCACGGCACCCGCCCGAGAGGCCGTTCAGACCGTGGTTCCCGTGGTTTCCGTGACTCCGGTGACTCCGGTGGTCCCCGTGGCCCCGACCGCCCGGTTGGTTTGGGCGGTTCGGTCGGGCTCGACCGCCCGGTCGGTTCCGGCCCGGTCGCGCAGCCAGCGCCGGCTGTCCGCCTCGACCACCGCGGCGGCGGTGCGCGGACGGCTCCCGCCCCGCGCGAGAAACGCCGCGAGAGGCAGTGTGGCCGCGCCGACCGTCACCGCGTCGGGCCCGAGCCTGCCCAGCTCGATCGTGGTGCGTGCCGCCGCGTGACGCAGGGCGTACGCCCGCGCGTGACGCCGGATCGCCGACAACAGATGCGGGCCGATGAGCAGTCCCGCCCAGCCGCCGAGAAGAATGCGTTCGGGCTGGAAGATGTTGATCAGATCAGCGCAGGCCGCGCCCAGACATTCGGCGGTCTCGTCGAGCAGGGCCAGCGCCGTCGGGTCGACCGGGGGGCCGCCGGGCCGGGGAAAGGCCGCGACCAGCAGGGCGGCCACGGCGGTCTCGTCGTCCGCGTCGTCCGGAAGCGGCCCGCCCGCTTCGGCCCACCTCTCGCGCATCGCCTGCGCTCCGGCGTACGCCTCCAGACAGCCGAGGGAGCCGCAGCGGCACCGGCGGCCGCGCAACTGCACGGTGGTGTGGCCCCATTCGAGTGCGCTGCCCTGGCCGTCCTCGTCGGACACCGCGCCGCTCCGGACGACGCTCGCGCCGACTCCGGAGCCGAGGAGCGCGATGGCCGCCGTACCGGCTCCCCGGCCGGCGCCGAACCACATCTCGGCCTGGCCGAGCGTCCTGGCGCCGTTGTCGATGAACAGCGGTACCCCGGCCGGGACTTCGACAGCGGCGCGCAGCAGCTTCTCGAACGGCACCGCGGTCCAGCCGATGGTCTGGCCGTGGACGACCGCGCCCTCCGCCCCGCCGCGCTCGACGATGCCGGGGACACCGATACCGATGCCGAGGAGCCGCCCCACATCCGCGCCCGCGTCGCGCAGGACATCGGCGATGCCCGTACGGACATGGGAGACGATGCGTCCGACGTCATAGCCGTGCTGGGTCAACAGCCGGTCGGTGCGGGCCAGTTCGGTGAGGGACAGGTCGAACAGCTCGACACGGACGCGGGTTTCGCCGATGTCGACGCCGATGAGCAGGCCGCCGCCGGGGGCGACGCGCAGCAGCGTACGGGGACGGCCGCCGTCGGAGTCGACCACGCCCGCCTCCTCCAGGAGTCCCTCGGCGGCGAGTTCGGCGACGACATTGCTGATGGATCCCGAGCTCAGGCCGGTCGCGGGGCCGAGTTCCTGGCGGCTCAGCGGGCCGTCGAAATACAGCCGCCGCACGACCAGGGCGCGATTGCCCCTCCGCAGGTCACGCACGGTCCGTCTGTCGCGTTCTGCCATGGTGCTTCCTCCCCTGTTGCCCCTCCGGGACGCAACATACCCCTGTCGGCGCCCTTGACGCGCCCTTCTCTCACCTCTTAAATCACGACATGAATTAAGAGGCCTGGCGCAATGGAGTGGAGCCTCTGAGCGGCCGGGCCAGTCAAGCACCCCTGCAGAAAGGCAGTCCGTGAGCGACCTCACCGACCTCACCGCCCTTCCGGCCGACTTCACCTGGGGCGTCGCCACCGCCTCGTACCAGATCGAGGGAGCGGTGGCGGAGGACGGCCGCTCCCCGTCGATCTGGGACACCTTCTCCCACACGCCCGGCACCATCGACAACGGCGACACCGGCGATGTGGCGTGCGACCACTACCACCGGGTCGCCGAGGACATCGGGCTGATGAAGCGGCTGGGCGTCGGCGCGTACCGCTTCTCGCTCGCCTGGCCCCGGGTCGTGCCCGGCGGCGACGGACCGGTCAACAAGGCCGGACTCGCCTTCTACGACCGGCTGGTGGACGGCCTGCTGGAGGCGGGCATCACCCCGTTCGCGACGCTCTACCATTGGGACCTGCCGCAGACCCTCCAGGACCGGGGCGGCTGGCCGGCCCGGGACACGGCGGAGCACTTCGCCGCGTACGCCTCCGCCGTGGCCGAGCGTCTCGGCGACCGGGTGAAGGACTGGGCGACGCTCAACGAGCCGCTGTGCTCGGCGTGGATCGGCCACCTCCACGGCAGCATGGCACCCGGAGTGCGGGACCTGACCGCCGCCGTACGCGCCTCGTACCATCTGCACCTCGGGCATGGCCTGGCGGTGCAGGCGATCCGCGCGGTCTCCTCGGACGCGCGGATCGGCATCGTCAACAATCTCAGCCCGATCGAACCGGCCACCGACAGCGAGGCGGACCACGCGGCCGCCGTCCGGGCCGACGGCCACACCAACCGCTGGTGGCTGGACCCGATCCACGGCCGCGGCTACCCACAGGACATGGTCGATCTGTACGGCGTGGAGCTGCCCGAGCGCCCCGGCGACCTGGCCACGATCGCGGCGCCGCTGGACTGGCTGGGGCTGAACTACTACTTCCGCCAGGTCGTCCAGGACGACCCGGCCGGCACAGCTCCGTTCGCCCGGCAGGTCGCCGTGCCGGACGCCCGGCACACCCATATGGGCTGGGAGGTGCACGCGGACGGCCTGGAAAAGCTGTTGATCCGGCTGACCGACGAGTACGGCGCGCGGCGCGTCTACGTCACCGAGAACGGCTCGGCCTTCCCGGACACCGTCCGCCCGGACGGCACCATCGACGACCCGGAGCGCACCCGGTACCTGGACGAGCACCTGGCGGCCTGCGCGCGGGCCGTGGCGAAGGGCGCTCCGCTCGCCGGATACTTCGCCTGGTCACTGATGGACAACTTCGAGTGGGCGTACGGCTACGACAAGCGGTTCGGTCTGGTGCATGTGGACTACGCGACCCAGCGGCGCACCATCAAGGCCAGCGGCCTGCATTACGCGGACCTCATCCGCTCCGCGCGCGGCCGCGAGGGCTCCTGAGCACCGGAGGCCGGGGCCGCGAGGCCGCAAAAAGCTCAAGGCGCGAGCCACAGAAGGCCAGGGCCGGCCACCGTGCGGAACGGACCGGAGCCACCGCCCCTCCGGGGGGAGGGACGGTGGCTCCGGCTGTGGGGGGTGAGCGTGGTCTTCAGGACACGAGGTCTCCCGTACGGATGCTCAGATACGGGCCGGCGTCGACGGCAGCGACGGTTCCGTACCGGTCTGGGCGACCACCGAGGCGGCCACCTCGGAGGCGAACCCCAGCATGGCGGCCACCTTGTCACCCGGCAGCCGGCTCACACCGCCGTCGCCGAGCACGCGCGTGGCGCCACCGCCCGGGGAGCCGGTGGGTCCGGCGGCCCCGTTGACGGTGAGCCAGTGCAGGACGCCCGCCATGAAGGCGTCACCCGCGCCGATCGTGTTGACCACCGTGACCGGCACCGCGGGCACGGACACCGGCTCGGCGGAGCCGCTGTAGGCCGTGCTGCCCCGGGCACCCCGGGTGAGCACCACGAGCCTGCCCTCCCCCGCCAGCCGTCGGCAGGTCTCGTCGGGATCCGTGTCCGGCCACAGGCGCCCGAGGTCCTCGTCGCTCGCCTTGACGACATGCGCCAGGGAGCACAGCTCCCGCAGCCGGCGCACGCTCGGCTCCGGGTCGAGCGTGCGGTCCTCGCGCACATTGGGGTCCACGACCAGCAGGGACCGTTCGGCACCCGCGCGCGCGGTGGCCGCCACGGCTCCGGCCGACGGTTCGACGACCGCGGCCAGTCCGCCCACGTACACCGCGGCGAACCCCGCCACCTCGGCGGAGTGGTCCGGCAGCTGGAAGGTGGCGGTGTCCGCGAGGTGGAAGTGGTAGCCGGTGCCGTCCGGGCCCGGGTCGGCGACCGCGAGCGTGGTGGGCAGCTCCGAGCGCGCGCAGAGGCCGAGCCGCGTACCGGCGGAGGCCAGTCGCTGTTCGATCATCCGGGCGAAGCCGTCGCCGCCGAGCGCGCCCGCGAACCAGCTGGGCGTGGACAGCCGGGCCAGCCCCGCGGCGACATTGGCGGGCGCGCCGCCGGGCTGGGCCCGCAGTGTCTCCGGACCGTCCGGCGAGGGGACGAGGTCGATGAGCGCCTCTCCCATCACCAGGACGGCGCCGGACCCCGCGTCGGGACCTTCGGTCACGGCTGCACCACGATCTTCCGTCCCTTGCCCGCCTTGAACTGGTCGAGCGCCTGCGGGTACTGCTCCAGCGGCAGCCGGTCGCTGATGAAGACCGCCGGGTCGAGCACCCCGGTGGCGAAGAGCGCGGCGGCCCGCTCGTAGCTGTGCAGCACCGCCATGGAGCCGGTGATGGTGATCTCCTGGTTGTAGATGCGGTACGGCTCGATGACCGCGGTCGTCGCGTAGTCGGCGACCCCGAACTGGAGGAAGGTGCCGCCCTTGGCGACCCGGCCGAGGCCGTCCTGGATGGCCTTCGCGTTACCGGTGGCGTCGATGACGAAGTCCCAGCCACCGGGCCGGTCGAACTCGTCCGCCGAGGTGGCCGAGTTCGAGCAGCCGAGCTTCGTGGCGGTCGCCAGCCGCTCCGGGTTGACATCCAGGACATCGACGACGGCGGCGCCGGTGCGCTTGGCGAGCTCCAGCATCATCAGGCCCATGGTGCCGGAGCCGTAGATCAGCACCTCCGCACCGAGGGTGGAGCTGTTGAGCACGTCGTAGCCGCGGACCGCGCAGGACAGGGGCTCGATCAGCGCCGCGTCCCGCACGTCGATGTGGTCGGGCAGCCGGACGCAGTTGGCGACGGGCGCGACGGCGAACTCGGCCGCGCCGCCGGGCTTGCTGACGCCGATGGCGTTCCACTTGTCGCACAGGTTCGCCCGCCCGGAGCGGCAGTAACGGCACTCGTGGCAGTACAGCGACGGGTCGACGGCGACCTTGTCGCCCACGGACAGCTCGGTGACGTCGGAGCCCAGACCCACGATCTCGCCGGCGAACTCATGACCGGGCACGATCGGCAGGGTGGGCGCGAACTCGCCCTGCAGAATGTGCAGGTCCGTACCGCAGATTCCGCAGGCGGCGACGGAGACGACGACCTCACGGGGGCCCGGGGTGGGGTCGGGAACCGTCGTGACGGAGACCTTGCCGGGGGCTTCGATAATCGCTGCCCTCATTTACTTAACAGCTCCAAGAGAAAGGCCCTGGACGAGTTTGTCCTGGGCGGCGAAACCTGCGGCGAGCACCGGCAGGGACACGACGACGGACGCCGCGCACAGTTGAGCGAGGAAGAGCCCCTGGCTGGTCACGAAGCCCGTCAGGAACACGGGTGCGGTCTGGGCCGTCACCGATGTGAGCACCCGGGCGAACAGCAGCTCGTTCCAGCTGAAAATAAAGCAGATCAGGGAGGTGGCGGCGATACCGGGGGCCGCCACCGGGGCCACCACCCGGGCCAGGACGGTCGGCAGCCGGGCCCCGTCCACCTGCGCCGCCTCGATGATGGAGACCGGTACGTCCGCGAGGAAGGACTGCATCATCCACACCGCGATCGGGAGGTTCATCGAGGTGTAGAGGATGACCAGCAGCCAGATGTTGTCCAGCATGCCGACATTGTTGGCGAAGAGGTACACGGGCAGCAGTCCGGCGACCACCGGCAGCATTTTCGTGGACAGGAAGAAGAACATCACATCCGTCCACTTCTCCACGCGCTTGATCGAGAGCGCGTATGCCGCCGGGAGTGCCAGCACCAGCACCAGCAGCGTGGAGAAGACGGACGCCATCAGGGAGTTGAGCAGCGGCGGCCAGGGGCTGGCCCCGCTCCCGGAGCCGAAGAACACCCGGTAGCTGTCGAGGGTGAGACCCGCGGCGAACGACGGCGGGTTGGTCGCCGCGTCCGCCTCCGAGTGGAAGGAGGTGAGCAGCATCCAGATCGCCGGCAGGCAGAAGACGATGCCGATGATCCAGGCCAGCAGGCCCAGCCCGGCGGTGCGCCGCCTGGCCCGCCGGGTCTCGGGAGCGTATGTGTCGATACGGGGCGCGGCCTGGGCGGCCGACGGGGACTGCGCGACGGAGTTGGTGCTCATGCGCGGTTCGCCTCCTCACTGAAGAGGGACGAGACGACGCGCAGGGCGAAGGTCGCGATCACGATCGTGCCGATCACGACGACGACTCCGGCGGCGGAGGCCAGTCCGTACTCGTGAGCCTGGTAGAAGGTCTGGTAGATGGTGTACGGCAGGTTTGCCGTGCCGAGTCCCCCTGAGGTGAGGGTGAATACGGCGTCGAAGTTCTGCACGATGTAGATCGAGCCGAGCAGGATGCCGAGCTCCAGGTAGCGGCGCAGATGCGGCAGGGTCAGGTAGCGGAACATCTGCCAGCCGCTCGCGCCGTCCAGCTTCGCGGCCTCCATGATCTCGGCGGGCCGGCTCTGGAGGCCGGCGAGCAGGATGAGCATCATGAACGGGGTCCACTGCCAGATGAGGGAGGTCTCCACCGCCAGCAGTGGCATGTCGGAGATCCAGTCCGGCTGGGCGGGGTTCTCCACCCCGAAGAGTCCGGTGAACCAGGCCCAACCGCCGTTGAGCAGGCCGTACTCGGGGTTGTAGAGGGCGTGCTTCCACAGCAGCGCGGCCGAGACGGGGACCAGCAGGAACGGGGTGATCAGCAGGGTACGGACGAATCCGCGGCCCTTGAACTTCCGGTCGAGCAGCAGGGCCAGCAGCAGTCCGAGGACGACGCTGACGATCACGACGGTCGCGGTGAGCAGGACGGTGGTGAACACCGATTCGCGCAGGCTCGCGTCGGTGAACACCGAACCGTAGTTGGAGAGTCCGGCGAAGGCGCGGTTGTCGGGGGCGAGGGAGTTCCAGTTGAAGAGCGAGATCACCAGGGTCGCCACAAAGGGCAGTTGGGTGACCGCGATCAGGAAGACAAGGGCGGGCAGCAACGGGGCGCGGGTGGCCCAGGCGCGGGCCCGTCCGGAGCTCTTACGGGGAGCGTTGGGCGGTGCCGAGGGGTCCGACGAGCCGGCCGGCGACAGTGACGGTGTGCTGACGGAGGTACTCACTTCTGCTTCTCACCTACCTTCTCGGCAAGTTCCTGCGAGGTCTTCAGGGCCTCTTCGACTGATTGTTTGCCCGCGATGGCGGCGCTGATCTCCTGGGACACCTTGGTGCCCAGGTCCGTGAATTCGGGGATGTCGACGAACTGGATGCCGACCGTGGGCCGTGGCTGGGTGCCCGGGTCACGCGGGTTCGCGCTGGCGATCGCCTGCTTGGTGACATCGGCGAACGCGGCGGCGTCCTTCAGGTAGTCGGGGTTGGCGTAGGTCGAGGCGCGCTTGCCGGCGGGCACGTTGGACCAGCCGATCTTCTCGCCGACGAGGTTCTCGTACTCCTTGCTGGACGCCCAGGAGATGAACTTCCACGCGTTGCCGGACTTCTTCGACGCCTTCTGCATGCCCCAGGCCCAGGTGTACAGCCAGCCTGAGCTCTCGGTCTTCTCCACGGGCGCGGGTACGTAGCCGACCTTGCCCTTGACCCGGGATCCCTTGGCCTCCAGCGATCCGGCGCCGGCGGTGGCGTCGTACCACATGGCCGTCTTGCCCTGGGTCATGTTGTTGAGACACTCGGCGTAGCCGGACTGAGGAGCGCCCGCCTCGCCGTGGTCACGGACCAGGTCGACATAGAACTTGGTGGCCTTGGTGAACTCCGGGGAGGTCAGCTTCGCCTTCCAGTCCTTCGTGAACCAGGTGCCGCCCATGGTGTTGACGACGCTGGTCAGCGGGGCGATCAGTTCGCCCCAGCCGGGCAGTCCGCGCAGACAGATGCCCTTCATGCCGGGCTGGGCGCCGTCCGCCTCGGCGGCGAGGTCGGCGACCTCCTGCCAGGTGGGTTTCGCCGGCATCTTCAGGTTCTTCTCCGCGAAGATGTCCTTGCGGTACATGAGGAAGGACGATTCTCCGTAGAAGGGCTCGCCGTACAGCTTGCCGTCCTCGGCGGTGAGGGACTCCTGGAGCGGCGGCAGGATGTCGCCCTGGTCGAAGGCCTTGTCCTTGGCGGCGTACTCGTCGAGCGGGTGCAGCCAGCCGTTCTTCGCGAAGAAGGGCACCTCGAAGTTGCTGATGGTGGCGATGTCGTACTGGCCCGCCTGGTTGGAGAAGTCCTGGGTGAACTTGTCCCGGGCGTCGTTCTCCGGCAGCACCGTGAAGTTGACCTTGATTCCGGTCTCCTTCGTGAAGTGGTCCGCGGTCAGCTTCTGCAACTCGACCATCTGCGGGTTGTTCACCATCAGCACATTGATCGTGTCGGCCCCTCCTGAAGAGGTGCCGCCGGCTCCGGCGCACCCCGCGAGCAGGGCCGTCAGGGCGGCGCCCGCGCCCACCCGCACGTGGATTCCGCGTGCACGCGCGCGGAGTCCACGTGGTCGTTGTTGGAGGGGCATGAGATTTCTCCTGATCATTTCGTTGCGAGAGGGGGGAAATTCTGGGACGGCTCTGTCCTGCCGCCCGCCGGGGAGGACGGTTCTGCCGCCCGTCGGGTGAGGAAACGGGAGCAGGGGGGACAGGGAGCCGTGGGGCCGCCGGGAACAGCGGCGCGCGGCGCGGATTCAGACGCGGATGACCTGCGGCCCGAGCAGCGAGTAGCGCTGGGACTCCGCGGAGGAGAGCCCCGAATCCGTGACGATCGATTCGAAATCCCCGACCTCGGCGAAGCGGCAGAAGCTGACCGCCCCGAACTTGGTGTGGATTCCGGCGAAGACGCGGCGTCGGGCGCTCCGCATGGCCTGGGACTTCACCTCGCTGACGGCCGGATCGGGGGTGGTGAGGCCGAACTCGCGGGAGATGCCGTTCGCTCCGATGTACGCCAGGTCGATGACGAAGTCGGCGAGCATCCGGGTGGTCCAGTGGTCGACCGTGGCCATCGTGGAGCCACGTACCCGGCCGCCGAGCAGCAGTACGGCCGTCTTCTCGGAGTCGGCCAGCGCGCTCGCCACGGCGAGTGAGGCGGTGACGACGGTCAGCGGCCGGTCACGGGGCAGCGCCTCGGCGACGAGCTGAGGGGTGAAGCCCTCGTCGACGAAGACGGTTTCCGCGTCACCGAGAAGGTCCGCGGCGGCGGCCGCTATCCGCGACTTCTGGGGTACGAGTCGGGTCGTCCGGGCCGCGAGGGTGGTCTCGAAGCCGGCGCTCTCCACCGGATAGGCCCCACCGTGGGTGCGCCGCACCAGCCCGTGTTCCTCCAGGGTGTGCAGGTCGCGCCGGACGGTCTCCTTGGCCACGAGAAGTTTCACGGCCAGCGCGCTGACCTCGACCGACCCGTCCCGTCGGGCGATCTCAAGAATCTCTCGTCGACGCTCGTCCGTGTCCACGACAACACTTCCCTGCTCTGCTGCGGCTCAGCACCCGTTCGGGCTCATGGGTCGTTTGTACAAGCAAGGCACCCGCCGCCACCAGGCCCTTCACACGACCGACTGCGACCGTTCATGCCCGTTTGACAGCGAGCGTTCATGCTGGTCAGCGCGGCGGGAAGGGACGATGTTGCACGTATCACTGCCCGATTGGGGCCCTCTTCGCGCCCGTTCGGCGCCCGCCGCGGTACGCGGTTTCTCCGCAAACGGAGCCCGTACGGGAGCGCCGCGCGTGCCCGCACCCTGGACAGGGTGGTCCGCGCGAGGGCCGGAATGCGTAACCTTCCTGGCAGCTTGACGATTGTTGAACGGCCGTGTTCGCCCGTACGTATCGCCTTCCGGCGGGCGCGGCACATCCGAACGAACATCCAGGAGCACACGCATGAGTGGTACTGCCCAGATCGGCGTCACCGGACTCGCGGTGATGGGCCGCAATCTTGCCCGTAACTTCGCCCGCAACGGATTCACGGTCGCGCTGCACAACCGCACCGCGTCGAAGACCCGTGCCCTGGTGGACGAGTTCGGCGAGGAGGGATCCTTCGTCGCGGCCGAGTCGGCGGAGGAGTTCGTCGCGGCGCTGGAGCGGCCTCGCCGCCTGGTCATCATGGTGAAGGCCGGCGATCCGACGGACGCCGTGATCGAGGAGTTCGCCCCCCTGCTGGAGGAGGGCGACGTCATCATCGACGGCGGTAACGCGCACTTCGCCGACACCCGGCGCCGGGAGAAGGAACTGCGCGAGCGCGGTATCCACTTCGTCGGTGTGGGCATCTCGGGCGGCGAGGAGGGCGCGCTGCACGGTCCGAGCATCATGCCCGGCGGCTCCACCGAGTCGTACGCCTCGCTCGGTCCGCTGCTGGAGCGGATCGCCGCGAAGGCCCCCGACGGGACGCCCACGGTGGCGCACATCGGCCCGGACGGCGCGGGTCACTTCGTGAAGATGGTGCACAACGGCATCGAGTACGCCGACATGCAGCTGATCGCCGAGGCCTACCACCTGCTGCGGTCCGTCGCCGGCTACTCCCCCTCGAAGATCGCGGAGACCTTCCGGACCTGGAACACGGGCCGGCTCGACTCGTACCTGATCGAGATCACGGCGGAGGTGCTCGCCCATACGGATGAGGCCACCGGCAAGCCGTTCGTGGACATCGTGACCGACCAGGCCGAGCAGAAGGGCACCGGACGCTGGACCGTGCAGATCGCCCTCGACCTGGGGGTCCCGGTCTCCGGTATCGCCGAGGCGGTCTTCGCCCGCTCCCTCTCCGGGCACGCCGGACTGCGTGAGGCGTCCCGCTCGCTGGCCGGCCCGTCGGCGGCTCCGCTGGGCGAGGCCGAGGCGGCGCGCTTCGCCGACCAGGTCGAGCAGGCGCTCTACGCGTCGAAGATCGTGTCGTACACCCAGGGCTTCCACCAGATCCAGGCGGGCAGCGAGGAGTACGGCTGGAACATCGACTCCGGTTCCGTCGCCGCGATCTGGCGGGCGGGCTGCATCATCCGCGCCGCGTTCCTCGACCGGATCCGCGAGGCGTACGACACGCAGCGCGACCTGCCGAGCCTGCTGTCGGACAAGCAGTTCGCCGAGGAGATCGGCGCGGCGCAGGACGACTGGCGCGCGGTGATCGCCGCCGCCGTGCACCAGAGTGTCCCGACGCCGGGCTTCTCGGCGGCGCTCGCGTACTACGACGCGCTGCGCGCCGAGCGGCTGCCCGCCGCGCTCACGCAGGGGCAGCGCGACTACTTCGGCGCGCACACCTACCGGCGCGTGGACCGCGAGGGCTCGTTCCACACCCTCTGGGGCGGCGACCGTTCCGAGGTCTCGTCCAGCTGATCGCGGTCAGCGCGGCCGGCTGATCACCTCCGGCCGAGCGGCCCGGGTGCGGGCTCCGGCTCCGGCCCCGGTACGGGGGTGGGGCCCGGCGGGGTCGGGACCGGGTCCGGCGGAGGTACGGGCAACGGACTCGGCGGCGTCGGGACCGGTCCCGGGCCCGGCGGGCCGGGCGGCGGCGTGGGCGACGGCGGTACGGGATCAGGAGGCGACGCGGGATCAGGAGGCGATACGGGATCGGGGTACGGGCTGGTCATGCCTGACCTCCAGTAGTACGGGAGTCGTGCGTTCCCAATGTCTCGCGTTGCGCGTGCCCACGCGCGCCGGGTCCCACGCGTGATCGGCGCGGATCCTTCCGGAACCGCGCCGATCGCCGTCAGCGGGCGGCGTCCGCGGCGCCCTTCGCGACCCTGACCGCGGCCGCGGTCAGGCCCGGCCGCGGGCTGGAGAGCACGGGAGCGCCGTTGGTGGTGCGTCCGGCCGCGTCGGCCATCGACGCCTGCGCCAGCACGATCACGTCCACTCCGGTGATGCCGTCGACGGCCGCGGCCACCGCGTCCAGATAGCCGTCGTGGTCGCCGGCCTCGAAGCGCTCCCAGGCCCCCTCGACCAGCAGCGTCCGCAGATCGACGGGCCGCCCGGCCGCCTCCTGGCGGATCAGCGCGAGCGTCGGTTCCAGGGTGCTCTCCAACGCCGCGACCACCGCGACCCGGCCGGCCGAGGCCGCCACCGCGGCCATCGGCCGGTCGACCCTGAGCACGGGCACGCCGAGGGCCCCGGCCGCGTCCTCGGCCACACCGCCGATGGTCGAACAGGTGCACAGCACGGCGGTCGCACCCGCCTCGACGGCGGTCATGAGCAGCGACTCGACATCGGACGCGACGGCGTCCGGGCCTTCGGCCCTGGCCCTGGTCAGCAACTCCTCGTCCACGAGGTGCCGCAGCGCGAGTTCTGGGTGGTCGGCGTCCCGGAGAGCGTCGAAGACCGGGACATGGACGAAGGACGTGTGCAGGAGAGCCAGCATGATCGCGATGGTAGGGCGTGTTGCGAAAGTCCCGCCCGGCCCGCGACGCCCGGCCCGCGCGCTCGCCGCGTTGTCGGAGCCGTCCGAGTACGTCCAGTACGCACACGATCCTGCGCCTTGCGAGCACGCGCGCCGGACGCCGCAGGCCCCGCCCTCAGGGCGGACGGCGCTACTGTCGCCACATGTCCCTGGCCCTGTCCGGTCGATCGTGCCGGTCCGGCCTGGTGCCGGTCCCGGCGCCAGACGAGGCGGGTTCTCGACGTGCCCGACGGGCTCAATCCGCTCACCAGGCCTGCGGGTCGGCGCTCAGCTGCCGCTCCGCCGCCTCGACCGCTCCGGCCGGCGCCGCGGGAGCCTCGTCCGGATGGCGCTGCGCCCACCTGGCCGCGTACGGACACAGCGGGACCACAGGCACGCCCTCGCGCCTCGCCATCGCGTAGAACTCCCGTACCAGCGCACCCGCGATGCCCTTGCCTTCCTGGCCCTCCTCCACCACGGTGTGCACCGCGACCAGCGCGGCCGGGGTGCCGGTCAGGACGAAGTAGGCGATGACGCCGACGGGCCGGCCGTCCTCGTACGCCTCCAGGCGGCCCGTCGAGCGGCTGTCGCGGATGTTGAGATCTGTCATGAAATCGGTCTCCCTGTCAGAACTCTGAGCGCGCCGCCTCTTCTTCACGGTCTGCCACCAGAGCCTTGGCCCGCTTCCGGATGACCACGGCCGCCGCGACCGCGCTCGCCGCGAAGGCTACGGGCACCATCCAGGGCTGGTCGAGACGGTGGCAGGTGGCCCGGTCGAGGGAGTAGCGGCCGGCGCCCATGAGAGCGATCGACGCGGCCGTCCAGCCAAGGTGGCCCGGGTGCTCGAAACCGCCCTCCTGGGCGAAGAATCCGTTGGGAGCGTGCACCGACGCCGCCCCGGCCATGCCGCCCGCCGCCGCCGCGCCGGCGGCCGGGGTGGCCAGGCCCAGGGCCAGCAGTGCGCCGCCACCGGCCTCGGCGAGTCCGGAGGCGATCGCGCTCGGCCTGCCAGGCCTGAAGCCCATGGCCTCCATTCCCCGGGCGGTTCCCTCGATTCCGCCGCCGCCGAACCAGCCGAACAGTTTCTGGGTGCCGTGCGCGAAGAGCACTCCTCCGGTGCCGATCCGCAGGACGAGCAGGCCGATGTCGCTTCGGGAGGGACAGGTCATGGCGGACTCCGGGGGTATCGGGGTGCGTGACGAAGGAACGAAGGGATGGGGCCGTACGACTCCACTGTCCGCGTCCCGGTGCGCGGCAGGTCAGTGTTGCTGGGCCGTACGGGTCCGCACGGAACGCGGGGCGGGCGATGTCACCCGCCCCGCGCCCGCTATCGGCTGAGGCCGGTCACCGGTCGCAGCGCAGGCCGCCGATGTCGACGGCGTCACTCATGGCCTTCATCCCCGCGTCGTTCGGGTGCAGATGGTCCCCGCTGTCGTACGCGGGCAGGAACTTCGCGGGGGCGGCCGGGTCCTTGACCGCCGCGTCGAAGTCCACGACCGCGTCGAACGCGTGACTCTCGCGCACAAAGGCGTTGACCGCTTGCCGGACGGCTTCACCGCTCTCGTTCCACTCCTCCCAGCCCTGATACGGCATGACGGTCGCCCCGACGACACAGGCACCGGCGGCATGACTCCGCCGGATGATCTCCCGGTATCCGTCGATCACTTGGGCGGCTGTGGGAGCGGGGGTGGCCTTGATGTCGTTGACGCCCTCGAGAAGGATCACCGTGCGCAGCCCCCGCTGCGACAGGACGTCACGGTCCAGCCGCTTCAGGGCGCTCACCCCGGCGCCGTCCGACAGCACCTTGTTGCCGGAGATTCCCTCGTTGGCGACGCCCTTGAGGGTGGTGCGACGGTCGTTCCGCAGCCGTTCCGCGAGGAAGTCGGGCCAGCGGCGATTGGCGTCGGCGGTCGAGATGGCGCCGTCGGTGATGGAGTCACCGAGTGCCACCACGGCTCCGGTGCCGCGCGGGGCGTCGACCACCACCGCGTCGAGGTAGTAACGGAAGGTCGTCCGCTGGGTGTAGGCGGTGCCGGACTCCTCGGCCGCGTGATCACCGGCGGGCGCGATGTACGAGGTCTGGAGGCCCATCCGGTGGCCGGTGGCGGTACCGGCCGCGTCCTGTACGTACACGCTCACGGCCAGGTCGGCCGCCGGGCGTACGGACCCGCGCAGCGGGTCGCTGTAGACGGAGCCGCCGGGCGGGACGGTGACCGAGGCGGCCCCGCGGAAGGTCAGCGCGCGGTTGGTGCCGGGCACCAGGGCCGCGCCCGAGGCCCGTACCCCGGCGTAGGCGCGGCCGAAGGTCACCGGCTGCTCGCCGAAGGCGTTGGACAGCCGGATCCGCAGGCCGCTGCCGCCGGCGCTGGTGTGGACGACGATCCGGTGGGTCCGTGCCGGGACCGCGGCATCCAGCCGGTCGGCGCTGGCGCCCCAGGTGACGACGGATGTGGTGGGTGCGGTCGGCGCCGTGACGGCCGTGGGCGCGGCGGCGGGGGCGGTACGGGCGGAGGCCGCCGTCGGGGCGGCGAGGACCGCACTGACAACGAGGGCGAGAACGGCGACCGTGCTCCGGGCGCGTCGGGGTAACTCCGGTCTGTTCATTGCGGGTTGATCCCTCTCGTAGCGGGAGTCGTGCCCATGTCATTAATGGCACGGGCGGAAGGCGCTTCCGGTTCGACACGCGAACGCATGCGACCGGCAGCCGGCCGCGCCACAATGGAAACCACCGGGATCACCACCGCGGTATCCGCCGGACGGAGGAGGCGCGTTGTGCCGAAGACCAGCGCCCGGGAAGCCGTGCGGGATCTGCTGGTCACGCACGGCCGTACCTATGCCGATCAAGCACATGTCCACTTGCGGAACACACCACAGCCGCTCTACCAACTCCTCGTGCTGTCCGTCCTGTTGAGCGCGCGGATCCGCAGTGACACCGCGGTCGCGACTTGCCGCGCGCTCGCGGACGCGGGGCTGCGTGACGCGCGGCGCATGGCGGACGCGACCTGGCAGGAGCGCGTGGACGCGCTGGGCGAGGGCGGCTACCGGCGCTACGACGAGCGCACGGCGACGCAACTCGGTGCGGGCGCCGAGCTGCTGCTGGACGAATATCACGGCGATCTGCGCCGGCTCCGCGCCAGAGCGGACGGGGACATGGCCGTCCTGCGTTCGCTGCTCCGGGAGGTGCCGGGGCTCGGCCCCGTCGGTGTCGACATCTTCCTGCGGGAGGTGCAGGGGATCTGGCCGGAAGTGGCACCGTATCTGGACAAGAAGGCCCTCCAGGGCGCGCGCGAGCGCGGGCTGCCGGACGACCCCCGGGCACTGGCGCGGCTGGCAGGTGACACCGATCCGGCCCTCTTCGCGGCGGCGATGGTCCGGGCCGCGCTCGACAAGAGCGGGACGCGGAAGGAACGGAAGAGCTGACGCGGGGCCGCCTTCCCACGAGCGGAGAGGCGGCCCCTCGTCAGCAGGGCCGAACGACGTACCGTCAGCCGTGCGGAGGCTTGTCGTCCGAGGGCGGCTCCTGCGAGCCCAGCTGCTCGTCCATCTTCTTCTGAGCGCTGTCGACCTGGCCGCTGTACTTGTTCCCGGTCTTCCGGTCGAACGCGTCGCCGGCCTTCTCCACGCCCTGGTGGGCCGTGTCCTCGTGGCCCTTGATGAGGCCCTTCAGCTTGTCGAGCATCGACATGGTCCGCTCCTCGCTCGGGACGTACTCACGTCCACCTTCCCCGCTGCCCGGCCATCCCGCATCCGCAGCACCGACACCGGTCGGAGTGCTGCGCCCGCGACGCCTGGCACCGGACAGGGCCTAGCGCACGGGCTCTCCCTCCGTGGTCACCCGGGGCAGGATCCTGTCCAGCCATCGGGGCAGCCACCACGCGCTCCCTCCGAGCAGGGTCATCACCGCCGGTACGAGCAGGAGACGGACGACGGTCGCGTCGATGAGCACGCTGACGGCCAGGCCGAGGCCCAGCATCTTGACCACGATGTTGTCGCTCAGGATGAACGCGGCGAAGACGCTGACCATGATGAGCGCGGCGCAGCTGATCACACGGGCGGTGATCTCGAGCCCGTGCGCGACACTGCCCTTGCTGTCCCGGGTGCGCAGCCAGGCCTCGTGGACCCGGGCGAGCAGGAAGACCTCGTAGTCCATGCTCAGCCCGAAGACGATGGCGAACATCATCATGGGCACATAGCTCTCGATCGGCACCGTCCCGGAAACGCCCAACGCGGGCCCTCCCCAGCCCCATTGGAAGACGGCGACCACGACTCCGTACGACGCGGCGATCGACAGCAGATTGAGCACGGCGGCCTTGAGCGCCACCAGGAGCCCCCGGAACACCATCAGGATGATGAGGAACGCCAGGGTGACGACGACGGCGATGATCAGTGGGAGCCGCGCCGAGATGATGCCGAGGAAGTCCTCCTGCGCGGCGGTCGTGCCGGTCACATAGGTGGTGGCGGCGGTGCCGGAGACCCCTTCGGGCAGGACGTCGTCCTTGAGGCGGTGGAAGAGGGCGGCCGTCCCGGCCGCCTGCGGGGCGGTGCTGGAGATGGCCGTGCCCGTCAGGAGTTGGCCGTCGCCGGTGGGCCGGAGCGGGCTGATGCTGGCCGCGCCCGGGACGTCCGTGAGCGCTCTGCTCAGGCTGGACGCCAGCGCGGAACGGTCGGCCGACGGGACCAGGCTCTGGTCGACGACGAGAGTGAACGGCCCGTTGGCACCGGGGCCGAAACCTTCGGCGATGAGGTCGTAGGCGCGCCGGTCCGTGAAGCTTCTGGGGTCGGCCCCGTCGTCGATGTGGCCGAGGCGGATGGAGAACACGGGAATGGCGAGAACGCCCACGGTCACGAGTCCGGCGAGCAGGAACCACCAGGGGCGCCGCTGCACCCGCCGGGCGTAGCGATGCCATCCTCCGTGCCCATCGGCGCCCGCCCTCGTACTGCCCCCGCTCGCACTGCCCCCGCCCGCCCTCGTACTGCCCGCGCGCGGTTGCGTACCGCGCCCGTGCGCGCCCGCGTCCGTGCCGCTCTCCGCGACCGGTCGTCGGACCCGGTAGCGGTCGATACGGCGTCCGGCGAGTCCGAGCAGGGCCGGCACCAGGGTGATCGCGCCGACGACCGCCGTGACCACAGTGACCGCGGCGGCCGCGCCGAGCTTCCCGATGAAGCTGACCTGGGACACGTACAGCCCGGCGAGGGCGACGATGACGGTGCACCCCGAGACGAGCACGGCGCGGCCGCTGGTGGCGGCCGCGCGGCCCGCCGCCGTCACCGGGTCGGCGCCGTCCATGAGCTGCTGTCGGTGACGGGTGATCAGGAACAGCGCGTAGTCGATGCCGACGCCGAGCCCGATCATCGTGGCCAGGGTCGGTGAGACGCTCGCGAAGGTGGTGGCGGCGGCGATCAGGCTCAGGCAGCTCAGTCCGACGACGACACCGATCAGAGCGGTGACCAGCGGGATCACCGCGGCGATGACACTGCCGAATCCGATCAGCAGGACGATGACCGCCACGGCGAACCCGATGGCCTCACTGGTCAGATCGGCGGCCTTGGGCCGGGCGAGTTCGCCGAGCGGGCCGCCGTACTCGACCTCGACCCCGGCGGCGCGCAGAGGTTCGACGGCCCGGTCGACGCCGTGCAGGTAGGAGTCCCCCAACGCGGTGGGGTTCTCGGCGAACCGGACGGTGATGTAGCCGGTCCTCCCGTCGGCGGTCAGCGCCCCTGTGGGCGGCGAGGACGGCGTCGCGGGCAGCGGGCTCTCTGCGGACAGGACGTGGGGAAGTCGCTGGAGGGAACCGACCGTCTCATCGATCTGGCTCTGTACGGCGGCGAGGGACTTCTGCCCGTCGTGGAGGACGACTTGGGCCCCGATGCCGCCCGCCCCGGGAGCGTGCGCGCTGAGTACGCGCGCCCCGTCGTCCGACTGTGTACCGGGGAGGGAGAAGTTGTCGGAGTACGCACCGCCGAACGCGCTCTGCAGGCCGTGCAGCCCGCCGAGGGCGACCAGCCAGGCCACGATGACCACGACGAAACGCCGGGCGCACCACTCCCCCAGCCGCTGAAGCAGACCGCCCCGGGCCCGGTCTCCCGTAGCTCGTACGTCCGTACCGTTCTGCGAATTCATACGTTCCTCCCAGCGGCGCGGAAGCGAGTACGGAAGCGGGTGCGGACACCGACCGACCTGATAAATGTCGGCATTTTATGCATTTGATCGGGAAAAGTGATACTCAGGCGCCCACCGGGCGCGCCGCACCCTCCCTCGGCCCGAACTGGCCTTTCTTCAAGTCCCCTTGACGGAGGGACATCGGCCTGTATGGTCTAGTCCAAGTGGTCGAGACCTTTTCTTTCGCAACGCCCCACGCGGAGCGGGAAAGGGAATCCACCGCGGCCCTTCGCCCCTCTTGGCCCCCCACACTCGAGAGGTCGGCCCGCCCTGTTCCGTATTCCCCCATGAATCGGAAACCGCGCGGGAAGACCTATGTGAAGGAGTAATCATGCACGCGAAAAGGAAGCTGGCCGTCGCGCTCGGAGCCGTTGTCGCGCCGGTGCTCGCGATAAGCATTCCCGCAAGTTCCGCCAGCGCTCACGGATATATCTCCTCGCCGCCGAGCAGGCAGGCCCAGTGCGCCGCCAAGACCATCAGCTGCGGAGACATCACCTACGAGCCGCAGAGCGTGGAAGGGCCCAAGGGCCTGACCAGTTGCAGTGGCGGCAATTCGCGGTTCTCCGATCTCGACGACGACTCCAAGGGCTGGACCGTCACGCCCGTCAGCAGGACCACCTCGTTCAACTGGAAGCTGACGGCTCGTCACGCCACCAGCACCTGGCAGTACTACGCGGGCGGCCAGAAGATCGCCGAGTTCAACGACAACGGAGCCCAGCCGGGTGAGACCGTCAGTCACCAGGTGAACTTCGGTGGCCTGTCCGGCAAGCAGAAGGTTCTGGCCGTCTGGAACATCGCGGACACCTCGAACGCCTTCTACGCCTGCATCGACGTGAACGTCGGCGGCTGACAACCCGCTCCCCGCTCTCCGGTTCACCGGGCGGGACTCGCCCCGCACTGTCCGGAACGAGGCTTCAACCGGGCGGAGTTGATCCCGCCACCACCCCCCACAACACGCGTACCGGGCCGCCGCATGCGCGGCGGCCCGGCATGAGGAGTGATCACCACATGCGTCAACGCGCCATCGGACTTCTCTCCGCGACCACCGCGGCCGCCGCACTCTCCCTGCTGGCCCTCGCGCCGTCCTCCGTCGCACAGACGGGCCGGCCGGACCTCACGACGCGTACGGCCTCGGTCGCACAGGCCGCGCCCGACGCGAAGGCGGCCGATTTCATCGTCAGCGAGGCCCAGTTCAACCAGATGTTCCCCAACCGGAACTCGTTCTACAGCTACAGCGGGCTGACCGCCGCGCTGAGCGCCTATCCGGGATTCACCGGAACAGGAAGCGACACCGTACGGAAGCAGGAAGCCGCGGCTTTCCTGGCCAATGTCAGCCACGAGACCGGCGGCCTCGTCCACATCGTGGAGCAGAACCAGGCGAATTACCCGCACTACTGCGACGCGACACAGCCTTACGGCTGCCCGGCGGGTACGGCCAAGTACTACGGGCGCGGCCCGATTCAGCTGAGCTGGAATTTCAACTACAAGGCCGCCGGTGACGCGCTGGGCATCGACCTGCTGAACAACCCCGACCTCGTGCAGAATGATTCGGCCGTCGCGTGGAAGACCGGACTCTGGTACTGGAACATGCAGAGTGGTCCGGGAACGATGACACCGCACAATGCCATGGTGAACGGCGCCGGATTCGGCGAGACCATCCGTAGTATCAACGGCAGCATCGAATGCAACGGCGGGAACCCGGCGCAGGTACAGAGCCGGATCGACAAGTACAAGAGCTTCGCCCAGACCCTCGGTGTCGACCCGGGCGGCAATCTCAGCTGCTGAGCCGGTGACCTGAGCCGCTGAAAACACCGGCAACACCGGTGGGAACGGGTGCCGTCGGCCTTCCGGCCGGCGGCACCCATCCGTCGTACCGGACACGGTCACGGCACCGCGGTGAGTGCGTGCCGCCGACGGCTCACGCCCAGCGGGCCGTCAGCCGACGGGTGCCGGCCTGGCAGACGTACAGGGCGCCCAGCGGGTGGGCGACACCGTCCCCCGTGGTGGTGGCTCCCACGAGCAGTACGTTCCAGGGCAGTTCGCTCCCGGTCTCCACGATGATCTCGTCGCCTGTCCGACGGGTGGTGAAGACCGCCGCCGCACCCGATCCGTCCGGTGCGGGGATGGAGGTGACGACCTCCCCGCCCTCCGGCCGCCCGCCGTGTGGTTCATGACGTACCGTCAGATCGCCGTCGGCCGGGGCGTGCACGCGGAGCGTCACACCGTCCGCCCAGTCGTACACGGGCCCTTCGGCCCCGGCGCCGAAGGGGATCACGGAGCCGGGCCTGGCCAGCAGCGGCAGGGTCTCGAAGCCGTGTGTCTCGCGCTGCCAGCCGGGTCCCGGGATCCGCGTGCCGGTGAGCACATTGGTCCAGGTGCCCTCGGGCACGTAGTACTCGACCGTGCCCTCCTCCGTGAAGACCGGCGCCACCAGCAGGTCGTCGCCGAGCATGTACTGCCGGTCGAGCGGACGGCAGGCCGGATCGTCGGGGAAGTCCAGCAGCATCGCGCGCATCACGGGCGTGCCGGCGTCCCTGGCCTGGGTCGCCGAACGGTAGAGGTACGGCATCAGCTGGTGCTTGAGCCGGGTGAAGGAGCGGGTGACCGCGACGGCCTCCTCGCCGTAGTCCCACGGCACCCGGTAGGACTTGCTGCCGTGCAGCCTGCTGTGCGACGACAGCAGTCCGAACTGGACCCAGCGCTTGAAGACGGCGGGCGACGGCGTGCCTTCGAAGCCCCCGATGTCATGGCTCCAGAAGCCGAAGCCGGACAGCCCCAGCGACAGGCCGCCACGCAGCGACTCGGCCATCGCGTCGAAGGTCGACTCGCAGTCGCCGCCCCAGTGCACGGGCAGCCGCTGCCCGCCGGTGGTCGCGGAGCGGGCGAAGAGGACCGCCTCGCCCTCGCCGCGCTCCTCCAGCAGCAGGTCGAACACGGTCTCGTTGTAGAGCTGCGTGTAGTAGTTGTGCATCCGCTCCGGGTCCGAGCCGTCGTGCCACGCCACATCAACGGGCACGCGCTCCCCGAAGTCGGTCTTGAAGCAGTCGACGCCCTGGCCGAGCAGTCGGCGCAGTTTCCCGGCGTACCAGTCGCGTGCGGCCGGGTTGGTGAAGTCGACCAGCCCCATGCCGGCCTGCCACCGGTCCCACTGCCACACACCGCCGTCGGGCTTCTTGAGCAGGTAGCCTTCGGCCATCCCCTCGGCGAACAGCGCGGACTTCTGCGCGATGTACGGATTGATCCAGACGCAGACACGCAGGCCCTGCTCCTTCAGCCGGGCGAGCATGCCCTCCGGGTCGGGGAAGACGTCCGGGTCCCAGACGAAGTCGCACCACTGGTACTCGCGCATCCAGAAGCAGTCGAAGTGGAAGACGCTCAGCGGGATTTCGGCATCGGCCATGCCCTGCACGAACCGGTTCACCGTCGCCTCGTCGTACGAGGTGGTGAAGGAGGTGGACAGCCACAGGCCGAAGGACCAGGCGGGCGGCAGCGCGGGGCGGCCGGTGAGCGCGGTGTACCGGGCGAGGATCGCCTTGGGGTCCGGGCCGTGGATGACGAAGAACTCCAGCGACTGGTCCTCGACGCTGAACTGGACCCGCCCGACCGTCTCCGATCCCATCTCGTAGGACACCTTGCCGGGGTGGTTGACGAAGACGCCGTATCCCCGGCTGCTGAGGTGGAACGGGACGTTCTTGTAGGCCTGTTCGCTGCTGGTGCCGCCGTCCGCCTGCCACAGATCGACACTCTGGCCGTTCTTGACGAACGGGGTGAAGCGCTCACCGAGCCCGTACACACTCTCGCCGACGCCGAGCGCCAGTTGCGCGAGCATGAAGTGCCGGTCCTCGGAGTCGGTCACGAACCCCGTGCCGCGCTTGCCGACCGAGGTCAGGGTCTGTCCCCCGGCGGTGAAGTCCAATTGCCAGGGAGCGGCGGTGTCGGTCTTCAACGAGAGTTCGCCGGTGGTGAGTTCGATCGCCGTACCCTCTCTGACCACCTTGGCCTGGGAGCCCTCCGCGCGGGACGCGAGCGTGAACTCCGGGCGTCGTGGGGTGCCTCCGCCGTGATGGGTGCAGCGGACGCCGATCACGCCCTCGGCCGGTGACCAGCACTCGACCGTCAGCAGCGGGCCATTGAGTGTGTCGCCCCGGTGGTTCACCTGTGTGACGGGCGCGTAGAGGGTGAGCCGGTCGTCGGCCACGACGGCGTCGGCCACGGATACCGCGTAACGCGCGGTGACGCCGGGACGCATCTGCCAGTAGCCGTCAGTGAACTTCATCAGTGCTCCTGCTCCTGCTCGTGTGTGGATGTCCGGGGGTGTGTCCGGTGGGCCGATGTGCCCGGTGTGGTCGGTCTACTTGACGGAGCCGCCGGTGATTCCCGCGGCGACATATTTCTGGGCCACCACCAGCAGGATCGCGGCGGGCACGGCCGAGATGACAGCCGTCGCCATGACCGCGCCCCAGTCACTGACATGGGCGCCCATGAACTCGTACATGCTCAGTGTGATCGGCTTGACGTCGTCCGTGGTGTTGAGCGTCAGCGCGAACATGAAGTCGGACCAGGCGAAGAGGAAGGTGAACAGGCCTGCGGTGATCAGGGAGTTGCGGCTCATCGGCAGTACGACGCGGACGAAGGCGGTGAACCGGCTCGCCCCGTCGACCAGCGCCGCCTCCACGGTCTCCCTCGGGATCGACACCATGAAGGCCCGCAGCAGCACGATGGAGAACGGCAGCCCGAGCGAGGCGTCGGCGAGGATCAGCCCGAGCACGGAGTTGACCAGACGCACTTCGGCGTAGGCGCTGTAGAGCGCGTTCGCGATGACGATGCCCGGCACCATCTGGGTGATCAGTGTGCCGAACACGATGGTCCGGCTGCCGCGCAGCCCCAGCCCGGCCAGTCCGTACGCCGCCGGAGCCGCGAGCGCCAGACAGACCACGACCGCGCCGAGCGAGACCACCAGGCTCGTCAGGAGCGAGTCGCCCTGGCTGCTCAGGGCGCGTCGGAAGTTGTCCCCTCCCGGCGAGGTGGGCAGCCAGTGGATCGCGGCGAGGCTCTCACCGGGCTGGAGGGCGATATTGAGCATCCAGTACAGGGGGAAGAGCAGGATGACGAGAATGATCATCGCGACAACGGTGTTGCCGCCCCGGCGCGGGATCCGGGTGGTGGTCATGGCGGTCACTTCCCCGGGCCGAAGTCGGTGCGGTTGGCCCGCAGATAGAGCACGGCGAACACCGCGCTGACAAGAATGAGGACGTTGCCGACCACGGCTCCCTGCCCGAAGTCCATCTGCTGGAAGGACAGTTGATAGGTGACCGTGCCCAGGGTCTGGGTCGACTCGGCGGGGCCGCCTCCGGTCAGGGCGAGGATCAGGTCGAGGATCTTCACCGTCGACATGAATCCCAGGATGAGTACCACGGTGACGACCGGGCGCAGGAGCGGAAGGGTGAGGCTGCGGAACGTACGCCACGCTCCCGCGCCGTCGAGCGCGGCGGCCTCGTACAGGTCGCGCGGGATCTCCTGGAGTCCGCCGTACAGGATCACCATGTTGAACGGGATGCCGATCCAGATGTTGACGAGGATCGCGGACATCAGGGCGATGCTCGGGCTGCTGAGCCACGGTACGGGTTCGGAGACGAGGTGCAGGTTCGTCAGCAGGGTGTTGAGCACGCCGCTGTCCTGGTCCAGGAGTCTGCGCCAGATGACGGCCGAGACCACCATCGGGACCAGCCAGGGCAGCAGCAGGACGGCGCGGACGACGCCGGACAGACAAAAGCGCCGGGAGAAGAACACGGCGAGTGCCAGGCCGATGGTGAACTGTCCGAGCAGGGAGCCGAAGGTGAAGACGAGGGTGTGCCCGAGCGAGCCGGTGAACAGCGGGTTGTCGAACACACCGCGCCAGTTGTCGAACCCGTTGAAGGGCGCCTCACCGGTGAAGTAGGTGCGTGGCGTGTAGTGCTGGAAGCTCATGGTGACGTTGCGTACGAGCGGATAGCCGAAGAACACCAGCATGTAGAGCACGGCCGGGGCGACAAAGCCCCAGCGCAGCAGCGAGCCGCGGCGCCCGCGCGCTCTCTTGGCCGTGGCGGTCCCGGCGGCGGGCGACGCGGGGACGGAGGTGGCGGTGACGGTCATGGCGGTTTCCTCACTCGCCGGCCGCGACGGCCTGTGACTGGGCCCGCTCCAGGGCGGCTTCGGGGGTGGCGCGGCCGGTCAGCACGGACTGGAAGGCGCTCGCCAGCGCGTCGGACACGACGGGCCACCGCTCCCCGACGCGGTCGGTACGGGAACGGCCGGTGCGCACTTCGTCGGCGAACGCCCCGAGCTTCGGGTTCTTGGCCTTGTATTCGGCCGCCGCCGTCACACGTGTGGGTACGTTGTTGCGGGACTGGCCCCAATCGACCTGATTGCGCCGCTCGTTGAGGCAGTTGATGATCCTGGCCGCCGTCTTCTGCCGGGCGGTGTCGCCGGTACGGGGAAGGGTCATGACCGTGCCGCCGATCGGGGGCACCGGGGGCCGGCCCGCCTCGGGGACCGGGATGGCGGCGACCGCCCAGTTCAGGTCCTTGTGCTCGTTCAGCACCGGCACGTTCCAGGGACCGTTGATCATCATCGCGGCCCGCCCGGCGGTGAACTGTTCGGCGACGTCCTGCTGGTTCCAGGTGACCGCCGCGCTGGAGGCGGACCCGCTGTCGATCAGGTCCTTCCAGAGCTGGAGCGCCGGGGCTCCCCTGCCGTCGTCCAGCCGGGATTCGTCTCCGCCCGCCGACCAGAAGAACGGCAGGAACTGGTAGACGCCGTCGGCGTCGGGAGTCGCGCTGAAGGCCATCCCGTACGTCTGGCCCCGGGTGAGCCTCTTGGCCACCGTCCGCAGTTCGTCCCAGGTGGTGGGCGGCTCGACGCCGGCCCTCTTCAGCAGGTCGACGTTGTACATCAGGGCGAGGGAGTTGACCGAACGGGCGATGCCGTACCGGGTGCCTTCGAAGCTGCCCATGGTCCCGGCACCGGCGGACATTCCGGTGACGTCGACGCCCGCGTTCCTCAGCGGGAGGAGACCACCGGTGGCGGCGAACCGCGGCAGCTCGGATCCGTCCAGATCCAGGATGTCGGTCAGCGAGTGGGACGAGGCCATCCGGAGCGCCTTGGCCACCACTTGGTCGGCGGGCACGCTGACCTGACGGACCCTCACACCGAGCGGCTTCGCGCAACGGTCGTAGAACTCCTGCTCCTGGGTGTGTTCGATGTCCGTCGCCGAGTTCAGCACCGTGACGACCCCGGGATCGGGCTCCTTCGCGCACCCGGAGACACCGGACACGGTCAGCAGAACGGTGGCCATGGCGGCCGGGAGGATCGCGGCCGGCGCCGGAGGACGTCGACGGGAGAACTGCATGACGAGGGGCTCTCCGTTCGGTCTACGACTCTGTAAAGGAGACGGAGGTGGTGCGGGGCGAGGCCGGGGTGGCGCGGGGTCGGCGGCCGGCGCCTGCGGACGGCTGCGTGCCGAATCGCGATATCGAATCGATTCGACGCGGTGCTGCGGCGATGCTAGGCCCTCGCCGAAACGGCGACAAGAGGTAGGGCAGAGCCGGAGCGGACGTCGCCCGGTCAGCGGTGCGGCGGGCCGAGGGGGACCGCCCCGGGCAGCAGGACCGGCGGGATCAGCAGATGCCCGACGGAGTCGGCGAGGAGCCGCGCACCGGGTTCCGTACTCCTCGGGCCGTCCTCGCGCAGCGCCGTCGCCGCGGCCACGGCGAGCCGGGTGACCTCAAGGGCCAGTGTCTCCACCGGGAGTTCGATGCGCGGCAGCCGGCGGCTCGACGGATCGCCGGGGAGGCTGCCGATGACGACGACGGCCAGATCCTCCGGCACCCGGAGACCGGCCGCGGTCACGGACGCCAGGATGTGGTGATGGGCGCAGGGGTGCTGTACGACCAGGGCCGTCGGCCTGCCCGGGGCCCGTGCACCGGCCGTACCGCTCGTGCCGTCGGTGCGGTCCGTGCTGTGCGCGCTCCCCGCTTCGTCCGCCCCGTGCCCGAGCAACGCGCTGAGCCGGTGGGCGAGTTGGGCCGGGTCGCTGACCGAGTGGACCACCTCGACAGCGGCGCGGGTGGCACGGGCACCGCGTCGGGCGCCCTCGATACCGCGCAGCGCGTAACTGCGCCGGCCCCGGACCTCCGCTTCGCCGGGCGCCAGGTACACCATGTCCCGGTGCCCCGCGGCGGCCAGTTCGGACACGGCGAGGGCCGCGGCCTCCTCCCAGTCGAGGTCGGTCCAGGGCAGGGCGTCCTCGTCGGCGGGCCGACCGATGAGGGCCGCGGGGAAGACCAGCTCCCGTACGACATCGATCCGGGCGTCCTCCATGTCGACGGCCATCAGTACCGCCGCGTCGGCGAGTCCGCTGAGCGCCACGCGCCGCAGCCCTTCCGCCTTGTCCTGCGACGTGGTCAACAGCAGGTCGTAGCCGAGGCCGTTGGCGGCGTCGCTGACATCGATCGCGAACCGGCCGTCCACGGTGTGCTGGAGCCCGGCCGCGCGGGGCAGCGCGAGGGCGATCACCCGGGTACGGCTGCTGCGCAACGTCCGCGCGCTGGCCCGTGGGTGATATCCGAGCGCGTCCACGGCCTCCTGGACGCGGCGGCGCGTCTCCTCGGAGATGCTCCGGGAACCGTTGAAGACGTACGAGACGGTGCTGGGCGCGACCCCGGCCCGCTGGGCGACGTCCCTGATGGTAGCCATCCTCGACCCTTCGATGGTGCGGGCACGTCGCCGCCGTCAGGGCCCGGCCCAGGGCCTGGCGGTGAGACGCCATCGTATCGAACGGGTTCGCGGGCGCCGGTGTCACGCAGGCCCGGCGGAGCCGAGGCGAAGGACAGGTGACCAGGTCAGCGGCTCCCCTGCGGTGGCACCGACAGCTCCGACAGATGACCGGCCAGGTGGTCGGCGAGCGAGCGGGCACCTCGGGGAGCCTCGACCATGAGACCTTCACCGCCGCACCGGGCCACCGTGACGGCCGCCGAACCCGCCGCGCCGGTCAGCCGCCAGCCCGCCGCCCGTACGACCAGCCGCTCGGGAGCCGGCCCCGCGCGCAGTACGGCCGACGTCCAGACGACAAGGGCATGCGGGTCGGGGGTACGGACAGCCGAGGCGCGGGGGCCCGCGGTGCCGAGGTCCGGCACGGCGGACGCCTGTGCACAGGCGTCCGGTGCACAGGCGTCCGCCGTGCCGATGTCCGGCCGGGTCCACGCGTCGGTGTCGTCGCCGGTCTCAGGGGCGATCACCGCTCCGGCGACGGACCGTACCGTCGTCCAGAGAGCTTCGAGGTCCTGGCAATGCCGCCAGCGGCCGGCCCGGTCGGCCAGCTGCCAGCCGCCGCCCGGCCACGGCCGGACCGTCACCCGCGTACCGGACAGCAGTCGCCGTACGGCACGCTGCCGGGCGACCGTGCCGCCTTGTCCGAGCGGCGCCACACGCTCCGGCCATCCGGCCGCGGGGCGCCCGCACGCTCCACACATGGTCCGCGCCTCTCTCAGAGCATCACATCGCCGCTGTTGGGGCCGAGTGTCTGCCCTACGTAGAGATTGCCACCGGGGTCGGAGGCGAGCAGCAGCACGGTGGGGGCGATCTCCTGCGGCCGTCCGAACCGGCCGAGCGGCAGCTCCGCCTGCTTGGCCCCCTTCCAGTCCGGGCTGAGCCCGTCCACCAGCGGGGTTTCGACCGGCCCCGGGGCGATGGCGTTGACCAGGACGTTGTGCGGAGCGGCTTCCCGGGCGAGTGCCTTGGTGAAGCCGATGACACCGGCCTTGGCGGCGCAGTAGTGGGTCAGGCCCTCGCCGCCCTTCTGGCCGAGCTGCGAGGCGATGTTGACGATCCGTCCGCCGCCCTGCTCGATCATGTGTGGGAGGGCGTACCGGCAGCTGAGGAAGACACCGCGCAGGTCCACCGCGATGGTCTCGTCCCAGGTCGCCGGATCCATCTCGGTGAGCGGGACCTCGGTGAGGATCCCGGCCGAGTTGACGAGGACGTCCACCGCGCCGTGCTGGTGCACCACGTCCTCCACGGTGTCCCTGACCTGGTCGGCGTCGGCCACATCGACGGTGTGCAGGGTGATGACGGCGGCGCCGGTGAGCCGGTCGCGCAGGGCCTCCAGCTTCCGGGTGTCCCGGTCGGCGAGCGCGAGCCGGGCTCCCTCCCCGGCGAACGCCTCGGCGATGGCGGCGCCGATACCGCTGGCCGCGCCGGTGATGAGTACGGTGCGCGGTCCGGGCCGGAGCCGGTGCGGGGTGTCGGTGCTCATGGGGCCTCCGTAGATGTGGATCAGGGCTGGATCAGGAGAGGTGGAGGGGAGGGGAGGGGAGGGGAAGTGTGCACGGAACCGGGATGGGTCCGGACGGCCCCGGGCCCGCGGCCTCAGTCGGGGAAGCGCACGGTCAGCCCGCCGTCCACGATGAGCTGCTGTCCGGTGACGTACGAGGCCTCCGGGGCGCACAGGAACCGGATGGCGGCGGCCACCTCCTCGGGGCGTCCGACCCGGCCGGCCGGGATGCCGCCGCCCGCGGCGCGGAGCCCTTCGGGGCCGAGCGAGTTGCGCGCGTCCAGTGACTGCGGGGTCTCGATCAGGCCGGGGATCACGGAGTTGGCCCGGATCCCGCGCGGCGCCAGCTCCACCGCGAGCGACCTGACCAGGCCCAGTACGCCCGCCTTGGCGGCGGCGTAGTGGGCGTGATCGCCCCAGCCGTAGACACCGCCGGCGATGGAGGAGACGGCCAGCAGGGCGCCGGGTCCCTCCATCCGCGCCACCGCCGATCGGAAGGTGCGCATGACACCGGTGAGGTCGACACCGAGCATGATCTGCCAGGCGTCGTCGGTGAGTTCGGCCAGCGGGGCCCGGCGCAGAATGCCCGCGGCCGCGACGGCGATGTCGAGCCGGCCGTACCTGTCGACGGCGGCCTGGGCGAGCCGCTCCGGGCCGGCGCTGTCGGCGACGTCCGCCTCGACGGCCAGACATCGACCGCCGGCCGCGGCGACGGCGTCGACCGTCTGCTGGGGATCGTGCGGATCGGCGGCGTGGTAGCCGATCACCGTGTCGACGCCGGATTCGGCGAACGCGACCGCCGTCGCGCGGCCGATACCGCTGGCGCCTCCGGTGATGATGGCGGTGCCGCGCCGCGCCGCGTCCTGCTGTGGGTGTCCCGTCATGGTGTTCAGGTCTCCGAGGGGGATGGAGTGGGTGGATCTGGTGGAGTGGCTCGGGTTCGTCGGATGGGAGTGTGCGAGGCCAGGGCCGATCGACATGGCGTGGCGTCCGCCCGGCACCGGATCAGGCCGCCGCCGGCGCACCTCGGTGGTCGACATCGCGCGCGCCCAGCATCACCAGTCCGGAACCGAAGATGCCGATGGCTCCGGCGACGAAGGCCGCCGTGGTCATCGAGGCACCGGCCGAGAGCAGGGCGCCGAGCAGCGCCGAACCGGCGATGGCGCCGACCGGTCCCATCGTGTGCGCCACATTGGAGCCGACGCCGCGTACCTGCTCCGGGAACGACTCGCTCATGTAGAACAACATCGCGGAGTACGGCCCGGTCAGGAAGAACAGCCCGAGGGCGTAGAGGCCGATCACGAACACGGTCGTGGTGGGACCGAAGAGCATCGCGGTCATGGCCACGCCACCGCAGCTCCAGCCGATGACGATGGTGGTGCGCCGGCCGATCCGGTCGCCGAGCCAGCCGTGGAAGACGTAGCCGAAGAAGCCGGCCAGGTTGGCGAGGACCAGCACGATCAGCGCGCTGCCGAACGAGACGCCCTTCGCCTCGACCAGCACCGTGGTGCCCAGCACGGAGAAGATCTGGATGCCCATCCAGTTGAGGAGCCAGGCCGCCGAAAGACACAGGGTGTGCCGGCGCAGCGCGGGCGCGAAGACCTCGCGCAGGCCCGCCTTCTCCTTGGCGGGCTCGATCCCCGCCGACTTCTCCACCGCGGTGGCCTCCTCGGAGCGTCCCTCGGCCCGCAGCTTGCGTGCCTTCTTGATCCCGAGGAAGACCGGGGACTCGGGCAGCGTGCGCACCAGGACGGCGATGACCAGCGCGGGTACGGCGGCGATGACGAAGCTGCCGCGCCAGCCGAAGGTCGGCAGGGTCAGGGCCGTCACGCCGGCGCCGACCAGGGCGCCGACCGGCCAGCCGCTCTGGACGAAGCTGAAGAGCAGTCCGCGCCGGGGGTGCTTGCCGTAGATCTCGTTGAGATAGACGGTGTTGACGACCTCTTCCGAGTAGCCGAAGCCCGAGAAGGCGCGGATGCCGACCATCGAGACGGCACCGCCGGCCAGGGCCGTCGCGGCGGACGTGAGGGCGGCGCCCGCCGAGGTGATCATCAGTGCCGGGCGGCGGCCGAAGCGGTCGAGGATCGGGCCGACACAGAGCGACACCACGAAGGTGCCGGCCGTGACACCGGTGGCGACATTGGCGGCGGTGGCGTTGGACCAGCCGAAGTCCTCGGCGATCTTGGGCAGCAGTGTGCCGAAGAGTGTGAAGTCGTAGACGCTGAAGACCCAGGCCAGGAAGCAGATCACCGAGGCGCGGGTGACCAGCTTGCGGGACGGCAGGAACGGTTCGTCGCCGGTCTGCGGCGGGGCGGCGGACCGCTCCGGCTGCTTGGACAGGTCGGGTGTCGGTGTCTCGGGGGAGGGTATGGCGGACGAGTTCACGGAGATCTCCGATACGGGCGAACGGACGCGGGGACGGTACGTAGCGGTGCGGGGCATACGGAGGGGAGCGGCCCCGGGCCCTTCGCTGTCGGGGCGGGGACGGATCCCGGGGGCCGGGAGGGCCTCGGGGGAGGCGGGCTCCGGCGGGTCGGCCCGGGGATGGGGGCCGTGCGCCGGAGCCCGGCGCGGCTCTTCGCCGGGGACGGGCGGGAGCGGGGAGAGGGAGGCCGTCGAGCGCGCGGAGGGGGTCGTCGGGCGCGGACGGGAGCGGGATACCGGGCGGGGGGCCGGACATCGGGACGCCGGGCACAGGTCGGTGCGTCCGGCGCGGGGGCCGTACGTCAGGCACGAGGCCTTGGGGCGCGGGGCTTGGCGTCGGGTACGGGTCGTACGGTCGGGTACGGAGCCCGGACGGTCAGACGGTCAGACGCGGGGGCGGCGACGGACGAAATCCGTGGCGATCTCGTCGAAGGTGACCCACCGTACGCCCGGGTGGGAATTGATGTGATCGATCAGCCGCTCGTGCATCATCAGGTTCTGCGGCCGCCCGGACACATCGGGGTGCACGGTCATGGTGAAGACGGCGTAGTCGTGCTCGCGGTAGACCCAGTCGAACTGGTCGCGCCAGGTCTGTTCGAGGTGGCGGGGGCTGACGAAGCCGTGACTGTTGGGGCTCGCCTTGACGAACATCATCGGAGGCAGGTCGTCGAGGTACCAGCTGGCCGGGATCTCCACCAGGTCGGTCTCCTCGCCGCGCTCCAGCGGCTTCATCCAGTCCCGGGCGGGACGGTCGTAGTCGATCTTCGACCAGCTGTCCCCCACCCGTACGTAGTACGGCTCGAAGTCGCGGTGCATCAAGGAGTGGTCGTAAGCGATCCCGCGCTCCAGCAGGAGTTCGTTGGTGACCGCGGAGAACTCCCACCACGGGGCGACGTAGCCGGTGGGGCGCCGTCCGGTACGGGTGCTGATCAGGTCGATGCAGTGGTCGAGGATGTCGGACTCCTGGGTCCGGCTCATCGCGATCGGGTTCTCGTGGCTGTAGCCGTGGACCCCGATCTCATGACCGGCGGCGGTACATGCCTCGAACTCCTCGGGGAAGGTCTCGATCGAGTGACCGGGCCAGAACCAGGTGGTGGTCATGTCACGGCGCCGGAACAGCTCCAGCATCCGGGGTACGCCGACCTCGCCCGCGAACAGTCCGCGGGAGATGTCGCAGGGGGAGTCCTCTCCCCCGTACGAGCCGAGCCAACCGCCGACCGCGTCGACGTCGACCCCGTAGGCCACAAGAATCTCTTTCGGCATTTCGCTTCTCCTGTTCGGTGTGTCACTGATGGTGCTGGTGGTGCTCCGTGGGGATATGCGGTCTGTTGTGAGCGGTTCGGGGCTGTTCAGTTCCCGGGGTCTCCCGGAGCCCCGGGGTCCCCGTGTTCCCCGCCTCGGCGAGATGCCCGGCCTCGGCCAGCCAGGCGGCCATCCGTGCCGCGACTCCGGCCGGCCCCTCCCCGGCCGCCCGGTGCAGCGAGGCGGCGAGGAGCAGCCGCAGCTGCCACGGAGACAGGTCGGAGGCGAAGACCGCGCCGGCTCGCAGCAGGTCCGCACCGCCGCCCGCGCCGTACGCCGCCGAGGTCGCCCCGGTCGGCACCCTGCTGGCGACGGCGACCACGACGCCCTGCGCCACCAGGCGCTCGACGGCCGCGGTCACGGCGGGCGGCGCGTTCCCGGCGCCGAAGGCGCACAGCACCACGCCCCGTGCTCCGGCGGCCACGGCGGCGTCGAGCAGGACGGTGTCACAGCCGACGTAGAGCGGCACGACGTCCACCCGGGGCAGCCGGCCGAGATCCTCGGCGGCTATCAGGGCGGCAGGGCGCGGCGGGCGGGCGATCAGCCGGACCCTGCCGTCGTCCAGCCGGGCGAGCGGCCCCCGGCCCGGTGCGCTGAAGGCCGCCGGTGCCAGGGTGTCGGTCTTCCGCAGGCCGACGGCCGGCCAGACCGCGCCGTCGAAGACCGCGCTGACGCCGTGACTCCGGGCCGCGGGGTGGGCCGCCCAGGTCAGGGCGGAGGCGAGATTGCGCGGTCCGTCGGCCGCCGGGTCGTCGGCGGGGCGCTGCGCGCCGGTCAGGACGATCGGCCGGTCGTCCGCGTGCGTCAGGGCGAGCGCGAAGGCGGTCTCCTCCATGGAGTCCGTGCCATGCGTGATGACCACCGCGTGCGCCCCGTCGCGAAGACCTTCGCCGACTGCTCCCGCGAGTGAGGCCAGGTCCGGGAGCCCGAGCGCGAAGCTGGGACGCAGGCCCAGATCGCGGCACGTCACCTCGGCCCAGTCCGGTACGGGGAAGGCCCGCGCCGTCTCCAGCAGCTCGTGCACTCCGACGGCGGCGACCCGTCCGGCGGGCGTGGAGCGGCTGGCGATGGTGCCACCCGTACCGATGAGACTCAGCTGCATGCAAAGCTCCACAATCGATTGCGAGAACGATTGCGTAACTGTGCTCCACACTCAGCCCAGAGGGCAACCCCCGTAATCGGATCTTCATGGAAGATGATGGTTCTCGAAATTCGGCACCTGGGATCCCCCGGGACCCCGGCCCGGGATCCCCGAGGACCTCACCGGGCCGCTACCGAGGCAGGACAGGAAGCAGGACGACGGCCTTGAGACGACAGCCCACGGACGCCGGCGGCTCCGGCGACGCCCGCACTTCCGGCCGTATCCGCGCCTCCCGTGACTCCGCCGAGAACGGTGTGACCCTGGCGGATGTGGCGGCCGACGCGGGTGTGCACCAGTCCACCGCCTCCCGGGCCCTGCGGGACGGCGCGGGGGTCGGATCCGCCACCGCGGACCGGGTGCGGGAGTCGGCCAGGCGCCTCGGCTATGTCGTGAACCCCGCCGCCTCCAGCCTGCGCACCGGCCGCTCCCGGCTGCTGGGCGTGCTGGTCCCCCGGCTGACCGACATCGTGCTGGCCACCGTCTACGAGGGCATCGAGGCCGGCGCGGCGGCGGCCGGTTACCAGGCCGTGGTCGCCAACACCGGCGACGACCCCGCCGTCCAGCGCGCCAAGGTCGAGCGGCTGCTGGCCCTGCGGGTCGACGGACTGCTCCTCGGGGACGCGCGCGGCGACACCGAGCTCGCCTCCGAACTGGTCGCGCGGGGCGTCCCGGTCGTGCTGGTCTCCCGACGGCTGCGCGGGGTCACCTCGTTCACCTGCGACGACCTCGTCGGCGGGCGCCTGGTGGCGGAGCATTTCATGGCACTGGGCCACCACCGGGTGGGCGTCGTCGCCGGTGAACCGTACGCCTCCACGGGCGTCGAACGGACCAAGGGTTTCACCGACGCCTACGCGAAGGCCGGCATACCCGTGGACCCCCGAATGATCATCAACGCCCCCTTCGACGTCCACGGCGGCGAGCGCGCCGCGCACCGCCTGCTGGCCTCGGACCCGCGCCCGACAGCGGTCTTCGCGGTCAACGACTTCGCCGCGATCGGCGTCATGGGCGCGCTCCGCGCGTCCTGCCTGGTGCCCGGCCACGACGTCGCCGTGGCCGGCTTCAACGACGTCCCGCTCTCCGCCCAACTCCCCATCCCGCTCACGTCCGTACGCTCCCCGATGCGCGACATGGGCGAGCGGGCGGCGAGTGCCCTGGTGGGCATGATCGAAGGCCGTACGGCACGATCGCGTCGGTTCACCCCGGAGTTGATGGTGCGCGCCTCCACGACCGCCGCCGACTGATCCCCGTACCGGCCGCCGCACGGCCCGGATTCCGCGCGGGCACGCGGTGGTCCCGGGAAACAGGCCCTAGCGGCGGGGCGCCCGTCGACCGCGCGAGCGACCCGGGATGATGAACCGACGAATCGATCGCATCAACGGATCGCATCAACCGATGTGGAGGAGTGGGCAGATGCCGCACGAACGAGCGGGACAGCCGGCGCGTCCGGAAGACCTCGTCGATGTCGCCCGGCTGGTGACCGCGTACTACGCGCTGCGCCCCGACCCCGAAGAAACCGCCCAACGCGTAGCGTTCGGGACATCCGGACACCGCGGATCGTCCTTCGCCACCGCGTTCAACGAAGATCACATCGCCGCGACCAGTCAGGCGATCTGCGAGTACCGCACCCGGCAGGGCACCACGGGTCCGCTCTTCCTCGGCGCGGACACCCACGCGCTGTCCGAGCCGGCCCGGGTGACCGCCGTCGAGGTGTTCGCCGCCAACAACGTGACCGTGCTCATCGACTCCGACGACGGCTACACGCCCACGCCGGCCGTGTCGCACGCCATCGTCACCCACAATCGTGGCCGTACGTCGGGGCTCGCCGACGGCGTGGTGGTCACACCGTCCCACAACCCGCCCACCGACGGCGGCTTCAAGTACAACCCGCCCAGCGGCGGCCCGGCCGGCTCCGAGGCGACCAACTGGATCCAGGACAGGGCCAACGAGATCATCGCGGGCGGCCTCAAGGAAGTACGGCGGCTGCCCTACACCCGCGCCCTCGCCGCGCCGGCCACCGGGCGGTACGACTTCCTCGGCCACTATGTGGCGGACCTGCCGGCCGTGCTCGACCTGGACGCGGTGCGCGCCGCCGGGGTGCGGATCGGCGCCGACCCGCTGGGCGGCGCGTCGGTCGCGTACTGGGGCCGCATCGCCGAGCAGCACCGGCTCGATCTGACCGTGGTGAACCCGCTGACCGACCCCACCTGGCGGTTCATGACGCTGGACTGGGACGGCAAGATCCGGATGGACTGCTCCTCCCCGTACGCCATGGCCTCGCTGATCGGCCAGAGCGACCGCTATCAGATCGCCACCGGCAACGACGCGGACGCCGACCGGCACGGCATCGTCACCCCGGACGCCGGGCTGATGAACCCCAACCACTACCTCGCCACCGCCATCTCCTACCTGTACGCCCACCGCGAGCGCTGGCCCTCGGGCGCCGGGGTCGGCAAGACGCTGGTGTCCTCGGGGATGATCGACCGGGTCGCCGCCGACCTCGGCCGCGAGCTGGTCGAGGTGCCCGTCGGCTTCAAGTGGTTCGTCGACGGGCTGGCCGACGGCTCGCTCGGCTTCGGCGGCGAGGAGTCGGCCGGGGCGTCGTTCCTGCGCCACGACGGCTCCGTGTGGACCACCGACAAGGACGGCATCATCCTGGCCCTGCTCGCCTCGGAGATCCTCGCCGTCACCGGCCGGACCCCCTCCGAGCACTACGCCACGCTCACCTCCCGCTTCGGGGAGCCCGCGTACGCCAGGATCGACGCGCCCGCCACCCCGGCCCAGAAGGCGGTCCTGGCCCGGCTCTCACCCGAGCAGGTCACCGCGGACACCCTCGCCGGGGACCCGGTCACCGCCGTGCTCACCGAGGCACCCGGCAACGGCGCGTCCATCGGCGGGATCAAGGTGACCACCGAGAGCGCCTGGTTCGCCGCCCGCCCCTCCGGCACCGAGGACGTCTACAAGATCTACGCCGAGTCCTTCCAGGGCCCCGACCACCTGAGCCGGGTCCAGGACGAGGCCAAGAACGTGGTCTCCGCCGCACTGGGCGGCTGACGCCCGCCGGCCCACCCGGCCAGACGGTCCGTTTCCGCCGACGCACCGTCGGCGGAAACGGCCGTCCTCCACCGCGAGCGGCACAATGCGCTCCGGGCGCGCCACCAGAGGCCAACGGCCCGGCGCCCGGACAGCCTCTCCGCCCTCGGAGGACGCATGGCCACCACCGTCAACCCCGACGTGCCCGGCCTGGACGCCAGAACCGTCAGACGGGTCACTCTCGCCGGCTGTATCGGCGTCTTCGTCGAGCTGTACGACAACGGCATCTACGGATTCCTCGCCGTCACGCTCGCCGTGGTCTTCTTCCCGGAACAGAGCCCGCAGACAGCCCTGCTGCTCACCTTCCTGACCTTCGGTGTCCCGTTCTTCATCCGCCCCGTCGGCGGCATCGTCTGCGGTTATCTCGGCGACCGTATCGGCCGTCAGCGCATGCTGGTCTTCGTCATCATGCTGATCAGCGCTGCCACCGCCGCGATCGGTCTGCTCCCCGGCTACGCCACGATCGGCGTCGCCGCGCCCGTCCTGCTGATCCTGCTCCGGTTCGCGCAGGGCTTCTCCGTCGGCGGCGAGGCCGCGGGCGCCATCACCTTCCTCGCGGAGTACGCGCCCGACGGCCGCCGCGGCCGGCTCACCAGCTACGCGCAGATCGCCTCCTTCAGCGCCCTGCTCTTCGGCACGCTCACCGCCGCGCTCCTCAACGCCACCCTCGGCGACGAAGCCATGCGGTCCTGGGGCTGGCGCATCGCCTTCCTGCTGGCCGTTCCCATGGGTGTCATCGGGTTCTACATCCGCAAACGGATCAGGGAGACACCACACTTCGAACGGCTGAGGGCCGAGAACAAGCTGTCCTCCAACCCCCTGCGCGAGGCGTTCTCCACGCGCGAACACCGCAAGGCCGTCCTGCTGGCCACGCTCATCCCGCTGCTCAACGGCTCCGGCTACTACGTGCTGTTCTCGTACATGCCCACCTATCTGTCCAGCGAGCTGCACTTCAGCGTCGTCCAGGGCCTGATCGTCACCGCGTGCAGCCTGGTGGCCATCACCATCGCCATCCCGTACGCCGGACGACTCTCCGACCGGCTCGGCCGCCGCACCGTCATCGCCGGGTCCGCGCTGGCCATGGCCGTACTCGGCTACCCCAGCTATGTGCTGCTCACCCGGGGCTCCCTGGCACTCGCCATCATCGGCGGGGCGCTCATGGCGGTCGTCTTCGCCGGTCACACCGGGGTGATCCACATCCTGCTGGTCGAACTGTTCCCGACCCGGATCCGCTACTCCGCCTACGCGTTCGGCTACAACATCTCCGCCGCGCTCTTCGGCGGCTCCGCCCCCTTCCTGATCACCTGGCTGATCGGCCTGACGCACAACACGTACATCCCGGCCTACTACGTCGTCGCCACCGCGCTCGGGACGTTCCTCGCGGTGCTGAGCATCCGCGAGACCGCTTTCGGCCCACTGCGCGACGAGTGAGAGAGGCCCGGTCCACGACTCCCCCACCGGTCAGGACTCCGCAGAGTTCGACGGTCCGGCCGGACCCGACCTCGACAGAGGAGAACCGCACCATGGCCTTTTCCGACTACAGGACCGCGCTGGTGACCGGCGCGTCGACCGGCATCGGCGCCGTCGTCGTCGAGCGCCTCACCGACAGAGGGCTCCAGGTCCATGCCCTCGCCCGCGACACCGACCGGCTCGCCGAACTGGCCGAACGTACGGGCTGTGTCCCGCACGCCGTGGACATCACGGACACCGCCGCGCTGGCCGGACTTCTCGAAGACATCTCCATCGATGTCCTGGTCAACAACGCCGGAGTGTCGCGCGACGGCAACATCCTGACCGCCGACGAGTTCGCCGTGGACGAGCAGATCGCGGTCAACGTCCAGGCCGTCCTGCACCTCGTACGGCTGATCATGCCGGGCATGGTGGAGCGGGACCTCGGCCACATCGTCAACATCAGCTCCATCGCCGGCGTCTACAACTTCGGCGGCAACACCGTCTACCACGCCACCAAAGCCGCCGTGCACACCCTCTCCCGGCAACTGCGTATCGACGCGTACGGCAAGCGGATCCGGGTCACCGAGATCTGCCCGGGACGAGTCGAGACCGAGATCTTCGGCCGTCTGCTCGGCGACATGAGCAAGGCCCAACAGCTGTACTACGACGGCTACGAGTCGCTGAAGCCGGAAGACGTCGCCGACGCCATCGAGTACGCCGTCGGCACACCCCGGCACGTCAACATCGCCCTGGTCGAGATTCTGCCGACTTTTCAAGTGCCCGGCGGTCTCAGCTTCGAGAGGCGTACGGACTGAGCCGACGGCGTACGGACAGGGAGCCAGGGGGCGCGCCCATGCCTACGACCGTGACCGCTGTCAGGCTGCCGGGAGAGCCTGTTCGGCCCAGATGGCCTTGCCGGTGGGGATCTGCCGGGTACCCCAGCGCTGGGTGAGCTGGGCGACCAGCAGCAGGCCCCGGCCGCCCTCGTCGAAGACCCGGGCCCGGCGCAGGTGCGGGGCGGTGGTGCTGGTGTCGGAGACCTCGCAGATGAGGGTGCGGTCGCGGATCAGCCGTAGCTGGACAGGGCCTTCCGCGTGCAGGATGGCGTTGGTGAACAGCTCGCTGACGACCAGTTCGGTGGTGAAGGTCAGCTCCTCCAGCCCCCACGCGGCCAGTTGGGCGGTCGCGTGGTCGCGGGCACGGCCGACCAGCGCGGGCTCGGCGGGCAGCTCCCAGGTGGCGACCTGGCCGGCATCGAGCGCGCGGGTCCGCGCGACGAGCAGGGCGACGTCGTCCGTGGGGCGCGGGGTGGAGAGCAGGGTGCGGAGCACGGTGTCGCAGGTGGCTTCCAGTGAGGGCGACGGCCTGGCCAGAACCTCGCGCAGCTCCTCGATTCCGGCTCCGACGTCGCGCTCGCGGGACTCGATCAGGCCGTCCGTGTAGAGGACGAGAGTGCTGCCTTCCTGCACCTCGAACTCGGCGCATTCGAAGGGCAGATCGCCCAGGCCCAGGGTCGGGCCCGCGGGCACGTCGAGGATGTCCACCGTGCCGTCCGGGGTGGTGAGCGCGGGCGGCGGATGACCGGCGCGGGCGGCACACAGGCGGCGGGACACCGGGTCGTAGATCGCGTACAGACAGCTGGCACCGATGTCGTGGCCGGCTTCCGGGTCGGTGCTCTCGGAGGCCAGTCGTATGACCACGTCGTCGAGGTGGGTGAGCAGTTCGTCCGGGGGCAGGTCGATGTCGGCGAGCGTACGGACGGCGGTGCGCAGCCGTCCCATGGTGGCGGAGGCGTGAATGCCGTGTCCGACGACATCGCCCACGACGAGTGCGACCCGGGAGCCGGCGAGCGGGATGACATCGAACCAGTCGCCGCCCACGCCGTACTGGGAATCGGCGGGCAGATAGCGGGTGGCGACCTCGACGGCCGACTGCGGGGGCAACCCCCGTGGGAGCAGGCTGCGTTGCAGTGTGACGGCGGTGCCGCGTTCGCGTGTGTAGCGGCGGGCGTTGTCGATACACACGGCCGCCCGGGTCGCCAGCTGCTCGGCGAGGAGCAGGTCGTCCTCGGTGAAGGCCGCCAGATGCAGCCGACGGGAGAAGAGGGCCGCGCCGAGGACATTCCCGCGGGCGACCAGGGGCGCGGCGATGAGCGAGTGGACTCCGTAGTCGTCGCGCTTGGCATCCCGTTTGGGGTCGCGAGCCATCCAGTCCGTGTAGTCGGCGTCCCAGGGGCCGGTGAGGACGGCCCTGGCGGTGGCCAGGCAGCGGGCGGGGGGCGAGAACTCCGGATAGGTGTCGACCTCTCCTATGCCGACGGCGGCCTCCGGGGAATCGTTCGAATGGGCGGACTCGTGGGCGACCCGGCGCAGCCGGACGTCACCGGAGACCGGGCCGGGGGTCGGCTCGTCGCCGCGCAGCACCGAGTCCAGCAGGTCGACGCTGACGAAGTCGGCGAAATGGGGCAGCGGGGTGCCTGCCAACTCCTGTGCGGTACGGGTCACGTCCAGTGTGGTGCCGATCCGCATGCTGGCTTCGTTGAGGAGGGCGAGACTCTCGCGGGCCCAGTACTGCTCGCTGATCTCCAGCGCGGCGACCGCGAGAGCGCGTACCCGGCCGTCCGAGTCCTTGAGAGGCGAGAGGGACACCGCCCAGGCGCGCTCGCGCGCCTCACCCGTCGCCTGGCGGAAGGTCTGCACATGCTCGGGCTCCCCTGTCCGCAGCGCCCGTCGCATGGCCGCCTCGACCTGCGCGTTCGCGCGGTTTCCGGTCAGGAATCCCGACGGCTCCCCGCGCATCTCGTCTTCCGTACGGCCGTCGATCCGGCACAAGACGTCGTTGGCCCGCAGGAGCCGCAGATCCAGGTCGTGGATCGCCATCGGGAACGCCTGCTGAGTGAAGGCCCACTCCGTGACCGTCTCGTCGTGAGCCTTCTCGTCGCGAGCCGGCCGGGAACGGCGGGGTCCCGGGTCCACCGCGTCATGCTCCGGGCTCGCGTCTCCGGGGACCGGCCTCGCGCCCTCACCGACCGCGCTCGCACGACCGGGACCGGAGCCCGCCCGATCGGGACCGGGGCTCAGCACCGGCGCCGCGGCCGTGAGAAGCCAGCGGGTGGTCCCGTCGCTGTCCCTCAGGGGGCACGCCAGCACACCCACCTCGCGCGAGCCACCGTCCCGGTACCGCGCCGTCACCGTGCCGCTCCATGTCTCCTGGTCGGCCAGCGCGTGCCGGGCGGATTCGGGCAGACCGCTCAGGAGCAGCTCCCCGGCCGGGCGCCCCACGATGTCGGCCTCCGGATAGCCCAGCAGCCACTCGGCACCCTCGCTCCACCGTGCGACGACGCCGTTCGCGTCCAGTTCCGTCGTGGCCCACTTCACCCCGCCGCCACCGAGGAACCCAGCCGCTGCCGCCCCGGAAGGCGCGCCGCGAGTGTCATCCATTCCGCTCTCTCCCCGCCGGGCTTCCCGCCCTTCAGGTTCCCGGACGTACCGGTGCCTCTCGGCCCGGCCCGCCCTTGGCGCCTGCCATCGGAGCCGGTGGACATACCGTTCACCGGCTCCATACAAGACTACAACCTGCACATGCATACATACAGGACTCTTATGTCCATACATACCCAGATCGCCCCTTCGTTCCACAGGTTCGAGCACCCGGGAAGACAGGCCGTCGATCGCTCACCGACCCCCTCCTCCGACTCCACCGCCCCGCGACCAGGGGCCCGGATGCCCGACGGCCGAGAAGAGACCCTGTCCAATTAAGGCGCTTGCCTCATTAAGGTGACCGCCTTACGGTGAGAGCGTCACGTTTCCCACCTGGAGGGCACCATGACCACTCGAGCGACCCCGCCGCGCACCGGACCGCCGCCCGGGAAACCGGAAGACGTGAGGGGCGGCGCGTGGTGACGGCCGGCGAACCCGTACCCGCCATGCCGGTCCCCCGGGGCTGCCCGTACGCTCCACCCGCCGAGCACACGCGGCTGCGCGAGGAAGCCCCCGTCTCACGCGTCATGCTGCCGACCGGAAAGACGGCGTGGGCGGTGACCCGCCACGAGGACATCCGCAGCGTGCTGACCGATCCGCGGTTCAGTTCCGACCGCGCGCATCCGGACTTTCCCGCGCTCTCCCCGGCCCGCGCCGACCCTCCCCCGAACCGCATGCGACCGTCGATCATCATGATGGACGCGCCCGAGCACAAGCCGGCCCGCCGGTCGGTGGTGGGAGAGTTCACGGTCAGGCGGATCGCGGCGATGCGGCCGCGGATCCAGCAGATCACGGACACCTGCATCGACACCATGCTGGCGGGACCGCGCCCGGCGGACCTGGTCCAGGCGCTGTCCCTGCCCGTACCGTCGCTGGTGATCTGCGGACTGCTCGGAGTCCCGTACGCCGACCACGACTTCTTCCAGGAACGTTCGGCCACGCTGCTGAACCTCACCAGCACGCCGGGGGAGATCGACAAGGCCGTCGTGGAACTCAAGTCCTACCTGGACGGCCTCATCGCGGAGAAGGAGAAGGCCCCCACCGACGACCTGCTCAGCAGGCAGATCCTCAAGCGGCGGGGCGCGGGCGGGGCCGCGAGCGAGGAGGACCGCGAGGACGTGGCTTCTCTGGCGCTGCTGCTGCTCGTGGCCGGTCATGAGACCACCGCGAACATGATCTCGCTCGGGACCATCGCGCTACTGGAGCGCCCCGACGACATCGCCGCGATCCGCGAGGACCCGGGCAGGACCCCCGCCGCGGTCGAGGAACTGCTGCGGTACTTCACCATCGCCGAGTTCGCCACCTCCCGCCTGGCGAAGGAGGACGTCGAGATCGGAGGGGCGCTCATCCGGGCCGGCGAGGCTGTACTCACGTTCGGCAATACGGCGAACCGTGATCCGGAGGTGTTCGAGAATCCCGACGAGCTGGACATCGAACGCACCGCGAACCATCACATCGCGTTCGGGTTCGGCGCACACCAGTGTCTCGGCCAGAACCTCGCCCGAACCGAGCTGGAGATCGTCTTCGACACCCTGTTCCGACGCATACCCGGTCTCGAACTCGCCGTGCCGTTCGACGAGTTGACCTTCAAGGACGACTCCAACGTCTACGGCGTCCACCGGCTCCCCGTCACCTGGTAGCGGTATCCCGTTCTCACCCGGCGACCTCGCACCGGGTGAGAACGGGACGCCGGGACGGGCCTCGCGTTCGACACGGGATATAACAAGAAGGACGGCAGGGGGTGGGCGAGCAGCGGGCAGGGAGTGGGTATGAAGGTCACCGTGAACGAGGTCCGAGGGGCGCGTCCCGAGGGAACCGCCGCGACGACGGCCCGCTCCCTGCCTGCCAGGGAGAAGCTGATGCGCACGGCGGAGCGGCTCTACGCCGTCGAGGGCTTCGCGAACGTATCGGTCAGGAAGATCAGCGAGGCGGCCGGTCAGCGCAACAAGTCAGCGGTGCAGTACCACTTCAGCGGCCGCGACGAGCTGATCAAGGCGATTCTGGCGGAGCACGCGAACGCGATCGAGAAGCACCGCACCGCGATGACGGCGAGCCTGGGCCCGCCGAGCGAGATGTCCCCACGGGAACGGATGGACTTCTTCGTCCTGCCCCATGTCGAGCACCACATCGAACTGGGCACGCCCTCCTGGTACGGGCGTTTCCTCGCCCAGGTCATCGTCGAGCCCACGCTGCGCCAGTACGCCGTCGAGGCGCATCTCAACACACCGTCCCTCGGCTCGCTGCACGCGTACACCCAGCGGGAGCACCGCAACCATGACCCCGAGCTGTACGCGCAGCACGGGGTCATGGTGCGTCAGCTCATCGTGCACATGTGCGCCGAGATCGAGACCGACTTGGCGCGCGGCGAGATCAGCGGCGCGGAAGCGGAGCGGTCCTGGCGGCGACTGGGGACGAACCTGACGGTGGCTGTTCATGGGCTCACCACCGCGCTGCTCGGAGACACGCACCACGCGTGGTGACCGGTACGGGGCCACTTCCGGCCGTGACGGCCGGGGCGCGGGCGCCGGCCCGGCGGGCGCACGAGTGTGGCCGCGCTGTTACGTCCTGACGACGCAAAAGTCAGCAAGCGGGCAGATCTCAATACCGTTCAATTGCGGCGATGTGTCATGCATATGACGCTACGTCAGCGAATCCGCAGCGGCGTGACCTACGCGGTCGCCGCGGGCAACTCCGGGGCCAACGCCCAGAACTACTCAGCGGCCCGCGTCCCCGAGGCCATCACCGTAGGGGCGACGACCGGCACCGACGCCCGTGCGAACTACTCCAACTACGGTTCACAGGTGGATCTTTTCGCTCCCGGCAGTTCCATCACCAGCGCCTGGAACACCTCGGACACGGCCTCCAGTTCCATCTCCGGAACCTCGATGGCCACACCGCATGTGGCCGGCGCGGCCGCCGCCCATCTCGCCGGGCACCCCGGTGACACCCCGGCCCAGGTCGCCACGGCGCTGGTGAACGGCGCCTCCTCCGGAGTGGTGGCCGGCCCCGGCTCCGGCTCGCCCAACAAGCTGCTGAAGATAGTTCCGTAACCCCACATCACCGCGTGTGAAGCCCACCGTCGACCAGGCGGTGGGCTTCACACGCGGTACGTGGCACGTGGCGGCGCACCGTACGGCTCGGCCGGCACGGTGAGTGGCCCCGCTACTCGTCCGACCGGGACGTGGGACTGCTGAAGTCCGGGCCGGCGAAGTCCGGGCTGCTGAATTCCGGGCTGCTGAATCGCGGGCCCCGGCGGACTTCCGGGTCTCCTCCCGGCCCGACCGCCGGTTCGGCTTCCCCCAACTGGTCGCGCAGGAAAGGGAGGACACCACGGTCCCGCAGGGCGGTGAGCCATGCTTCCCGCGCCTGGAGCACCTCGGCGGGCACGGGGGCCGGGCCGGCCGGCATGGAGTCCCGGTTCCGCGCCGCGGTCCGGTACAGGCCGATGAAGGCGAGCACGGCGGTCAGGGCCGCCAGCCCCAGGGAGACCCAGCCGACCTGGATCAGAGCCCCGGCGAGGGCCAACTCGCCGTCCACCAGCGACAGGCCGTGACCGAGCACCAGAAAGGTCACCGCCGCGACGCAGGCCAGGACGGGCGTCAGAACCGCCAGGAGCGGAAGCACTCCGGCGCCGGCCTCCTGTTCTCCCCGACCGGACAGCGAGACCGGCTCGCTCCGGCCGGCCCCGTCGCGGGCCCGTCGTCGCAGCGCCGTGTACGACTCGTATTCGGCGGAGGCCATGGAAGCGATCCGCGGCCCCGCGTCGAGCGCCCTGACCCGTACGTGGCCGATCCTGAGTGATGACCGCCGGATCAACTGCCGGCCCTCCGGCGATCGAATGGCCTCGTCGACGGCCTGGGCGTAGTCGGGTCTGTCTTCGTCTCTCAGCCATAACGGACCGGCCATGCATTTACTCCCGGTAGGAATGTCCATGTGACAGGAGCTAGAAATCTACAGCACTGTAGAAGTTGGTGAGGGCGTGGTCCGGGCGCCCCGAGCGGGCCCCGGGCCGTCGGACGGCCATGGACAGGGGTACGAGTCCCGCCCTGCCGGGCACCGGCAGCGGGAGTCGTCGTCGATCCGGTACATGTACACGTGTACGGCGCGCGCGGTCGTGCCGTTCAACGACGAAGACACCGGTACGCGCGCGGAGCAGAAGCGCGACGCGTACCCCACCGGAAGGACAGGTGCTCCCCGTGACACAGCCCCGCCCCTCGCTCACGCTCGACGATCTGGACCGCAAGATCCTCTCGGCGCTGGTCAGGAACGCCCGAGCGAGCTTCGTCGAGATCGGCGCGGACATCGGCCTGTCGGCACCCGCCGTCAAGCGACGGGTGGACCGGATGCGGGAGGCCCAGGTCATCACCGGGTTCACCACCATCGTGCACCCGGGGGCGCTCGGTTGGCGTACGGAGGCGTATGTGGAGGTGTACTGCGACAGCGCCGCGCCGCCCCGGCGGATAGCGGAAGTCGCCAGGCGGCATCCGGAGATCGTGGCCGCCGTGACCGTCACCGGAGCCGCCGACGCGCTGCTGCACATCCGCGCGGCCGACGTCGAGCACTTCGAGAACGTACTCGAACGGATCAGGAACGAGCCCTTCATCCGCAGGACGGACAGCACCATGGTGCTGACCCACCTGCTGCCGGGCAGCCCGGAAGCCGGAAGCCCCGCCGGACTGACCGATGCCGCAAGCCCCGCCGGACCGGCCGATGGAACGAACAGCGGCTGAAGCGGGCTTTCACGCAAGAACACTGCGTGGCCGCGCAACGGTGATGGCTTGTCAGCCGTTTCCGGTGATTCCTACCGTTGTGGTGTCGGGCAACTCCCGGCGGCCGAACCGTTTCCGGCGAGAGGAACACGCAGTCGATGGTTTCCCCACACGCCTTCACAGCGCGCCGCTACCTGATGTGCGCGCCGACGTACTTCGACGTGTCCTACGTCATCAACCCGTGGATGAGCGAGGGCACCACCGTCGACCGCGAGCGGGCGGACGCGCAGTGGCACACCCTGGTCGATGTCTACCGGGCGCACGGCCACACCGTCGAGGAGGTGACGCCGGCGCCGGGGCTGCCCGACATGGTGTTCGCCGCCAACGGCGCGGCCGTCGTCCGGGGCCGGGTCCTGGGGTCACGCTTCCACGCGCCCGAACGGCAGCCCGAGGCCGGCCTCTTCCATCTCTGGTTCAAGGAGGCCGGCTTCGACGTTCGGGAGCCGGAGTCGGTGTGCGAGGGCGAGGGGGACCTCACGCCGGTCGGTGATCTGATCCTCGCGGGCACCGGTTTCCGTACCACCACCAGCGCCCACCACGAGGCCCAGGAGCACTTCGGCCTGCCCACCGTCGGGCTGCGCCTGGTGGATCCGTACTTCTACCACCTCGACACCGCGCTGTTCGCGCTGGACGACACCAACGTGGCCTACTACCCGGCCGCGTTCTCCCCCGGCAGCCAGGAGGTGCTGCGGACGCTGTTCCCCGACGCCGTGATCGCGACACGCGAGGACGCCATGGCCTTCGGTCTCAACTCGGTGTCCGACGGCCGGAACGTCTTCATCTCCCCGTACGCCACCGCGCTCACAGAGCGCCTCGCCGACCGCGGTTTCACGCCCGTACCCGTCGACCTGTCCGAGCTGCACAAGGCAGGCGGCGGGATCAAGTGCTGCACCCAGGAGATCCGTTCATGACCACCACCACGAACGCCATGACCGCCCCGAACGCCTCGGCCGACCGCGACAGCGCGGCGCCCGGCGGCGCCCCGCGCTCCTCCGCCGAGTTGATCCGGGCCGAGGAGACCGGTCTCGCGCACAACTACCACCCGCTGCCCGTCGTGATCGCCCGCGCGGAGGGGAGCTGGGTCGAGGACGTCGAGGGCAAGCGTTATCTCGACATGCTCTCCGGCTACTCGGCTCTCAACTTCGGCCACCGCCACCCGGCGCTCGTCCGGGCCGCCCACGAACAACTCGACCTGCTCACACTGACCTCGCGGGCGTTCCACAACGACCGGCTGGCCGGATTCGCCGAGGGACTGGCGGAGTTGACCGGCCTGGATGTCACCCTGCCGATGAACACGGGTGCCGAGGCCGTCGAGAGCGGGATCAAGATCGCCCGCAAGTGGGCGTACGAGGTCAAGGGGGTGCCGCGTGACCAGGCGACGATCATCGTCGCGGACGGCAACTTCCACGGCCGGACGACGACCGTGGTCTCCTTCTCCACCGACCCGCAGGCGCGCGAGGGTTTCGGCCCCTTCACCCCCGGCTTCCGCGTGGTCCCCTACAACGACCTGGCGGCGATCGAGGCGGCGATCGACGAGACCACGGCGGCCGTCCTCATCGAGCCCATCCAGGGCGAGGCGGGTGTCGTCATTCCCGACGACGGCTATCTGGCCGGGGTACGACAGCTGACCCGGGCCGCGAACGCGCTGTTCATCGCGGACGAGATCCAGTCCGGGCTCGGCCGTACGGGCCGTACCCTCGCCGTCGAGCACGAGAACGTGACACCGGACCTGGTGCTGCTCGGCAAGGCGCTCGGTGGTGGCATCGTGCCTGTCTCCGCCGTCGTGGGCCGCCGCGAGGTGATGAGCGTGCTGCGCCCCGGTGAACACGGCTCCACCTTCGGCGGCAACCCGCTGGCCGCGGCGGTCGCGGAAGCGGTCATCGGCCTGCTGCGCACCGGCGAGTTCCAGGAGCGCGCCGCACGTCTCGGCACCGTCCTCGAAGCGGGCCTGCGGCCGCTCGTCGGCAAGGGCGTGCTGCGTTACCGCGCCCGTGGTCTGTGGGCCGGCATCGACATCGACCCCGCCGTCGGCACCGGCCGCGAGATCAGCGAGCGGCTGATGGCCCGCGGACTGCTGGCCAAGGACACGCACGGCTCCACGATCCGGCTGGCTCCGCCGCTGACCATCACCGAGGAGGAGCTGACGGACGCGATCGCCGTGGTCGCGCAGACCGTGGCGGGCTGAGCGCGCCTCCGCCGCCTGTGGGTCGGCCATGGGCCGCCGGTCGAGCCGCGCCGGGGATCTCCGGCGCGGCCCCGATCCCCCGTCAGCGCACGAGCGATCGGACGTCTTCCTGGCACCGGCAGTCCCAGGAAGACGGGACGACTGGCTAACCGCTCCGCTCCGTCGAATGATGGAGGCATGACAGCGACACTGATCACCGGAGCGAACAAGGGGCTCGGCTACGAGACCGCCCGCCGGCTCATCGCAGCGGGACACACCGTCTACCTGGGCAGCCGGGACGCCGAACGGGGGCACCGGGCCGCCGAACAGCTGGGCGCGCGGCTGGTCCTGCTCGACACCACCGACGACGCGTCCGTACGGGCCGCGGTGGAGGCCGTCCGGGCCGACGGCGGTCTGGACGTCCTGATCAACAACGCCGGTGTCGAAGGGAGGGGGGAGAACAACGCCGTGATCGGCGCCGCGGATGTGACCGCCGCCCATATGCGGCAGACGTTCGAGACGAACGTCTTCGGCGCGGTGCGCGTCCTGCACGCGTTTCTGCCGCTGCTCCAGCGCTCGGCCGCCCCGGTCGTGGTCAATGTCAGCAGCGGTCTGGCCTCACTGGCCCGGCTCACCACCCCGGGCACCCCGGCGTACGCCTATCCGGGCGTGGCCTATCCGGCGTCGAAGACCGCGGTCAACATGATCACCGTGCAGTACGCGAAGGCGTTCCCGGCCATGCGGATCAACGCGGTGGAGCCCGGCTTCACCAAGACCGACCTGAACGGGAACACAGGCGTCCAGACCGTCGAGCAGGGTGCCGAGATCATCGTGCGCATGGCGCAAGTGGGTCCTGACGGCCCAACCGGCGGCTACTTCGACTCCGAGGGGCCCCTTCCCTGGTAGGAGAAGGGGCGCGTCAGCAGGGGCGCGCCACCGGCACGTGCATGGGGCCGGCACGTGCATGGGGCCGGGCACATGCATGGGCCGACATGTGCGTGGGCCGGCTCCGGCAGCGATCGTGGCTGAGGGAGCCCGGCCCTGCTCCGGCCATGACGGGGTTGCCGTCCGGCGGAGCGCGTTCCCGCGTGTGCATCGGTGGTACGGCGGCGGGAGCGGGGTACGTCGCGAGGTCAGCCGGCGCTTGCCGGGGCCTCGGGCCGGAGGTTCACACGGTCGTCGCCGGACGCCGGTGTGCGGGTGGCCGCGGAGACGGCCGTCATCACCAGGACATTGAGGACGAGCGCCACGACGCCCACATTGAGGTCCTTGACCGCTTGGGGCAGGCCGGGGAGCAGGCTGCCGACGGACACACCGGTGATGGTGACGAGGGCGACCGTGATCACCCCGACGACGATGCCCGCGGCGGCACCCTGTTTGGTGACGATCCGGCGCGAGGCCAGACTGGCCAGCAGGGCGGGGAAGAGCTGGGTCACCAGGGCGTAGCCCATGAGCAGCAGCGAGACGATGGAACTGCCGCCGTTGAAGGTGAAGTACAGGGCGATCAACGCGATCGCAGGTACCAGCAGCTGGGCCAGGCGGCCGACCTGGGCATCGGTCGTCCGGGGGCGGGCGAGGCGGTAGACGTTCTTGGCCAGGCAGGTCGCCGAGGACATCAGCAGCAGCGACCCGGGGACCAGCGCCGTCAGTACACCCGCTCCGCCGACGACACCGACGAACCACGGCGGGAACGACTCGACGGTGATACGGAGCAGGGAGAGGTCCGCGTCGGCGCCCTTGAGTCCGGGGACGACGAGGACCGCGGCGAATCCGGCGAAGAAGACGAAGAGCAGGATGAGTTGGTAGAGCGGCATGAAGATGGCGTTGCGGCGGAAGACCCGCTCGTTCTGCGCGCTGTAGGAGGCGCTGAAGGTGTGGGGCCACATGTAGAAGCCGACCGCCGAGAGGAGCACGGTGGAGGCGAACCACGACGGGCTCATGCCGCTGGAGGGGAGGGTGAGCAGATCCGGCTGGGCCTTGTCGACGGCCCGGAACATGTCCCCGATGCCGCCGAAGTAGTGCACCGGCAGGTAGATGCCGAGGATCAGCACGACCGCCAGAATGGCGCCGTCCTTCAGTACGGATGTCCAGGCCGAACCGTGGATGCCGGAGATCGTCACATAGACGGTCAGTGCGACGGTGCCGATGATGATGGCCCAGTGCGGCGAGATGTGACCGTAGGAGGACAGGGAGACGATGATCCCGAGTCCCTTCAACTGCAGGACGAGGTACGGCACCATCGCGACGACACCGACCAGCGCCACGAGCGCGCCGAGCAGCGGGCTGTCGAACTTGGACACGAAGAAGTCGGACTGTGAGAGCAGCCGGTGTTCCTTGGCGTAGCGCCAGATCGCCGGCAGCAGCCAGTACGAGAGGACGTAGGCGAGCGAGGCGTAACAGAGGATGTAGTAGGCGGGGGCGCCCTTGCCGTAGGCCCAGCCGGAGGCGCCGAGGAAGGTGAAGGTCGTGTAGATCTCGCCGGCCAGGAGCAGGAACACGAAGACGGTGCCGAAGCCCCGGCCGCCCACCGACCACTCCTCGAAGTCCATGTCCTTGCCGCGGCGGGCACGCAGACCCAACAGCAGGGCGGCGGCGAGGAAGACGAGGATGACCGCGATGGCCGTCATGACGTGTGCTCCTCACGGTTGGCCGGGTCCAGCCGGTAGATGACCGCCATGGTCGCCGAGATCAGGACGACCCACATGACCAGCCAGAAGAGGTTGAACGGCATGCCGAGGACATAAGGGGTCACTCGGTTCACAAAGAAGATCCCGCCGATGATCCCGATGAACGGGAGCGCACCGAGCAGGTGGATGGGTTTCACGTCAAAACCTCCTGGGGCGGGCAGCACAGCACTGGCCACATGGGCTGCTCCGGGCCATACCCATGGCTGCGGATCAGTAATTTCGCTGTGCGGAAGTATTTTTTCAGTTGTGAGATGTACAGGTCTGCCCAGTGACCTTGTCAACGCCTTCGCACGAGCTTGTCAGATCAACTTTTTTCTGGAAACCGCCTGGTAGCGGCCACCAGCAGGGGCGTGCGCCGGTGCGCTCGCGACCCATGGCGCGACGAGGTCCGCGATCCCGGCCGCACGGATGACGAGGGGTTGTTATTCCGTAATGCAGAAAATAGTATCCGCATCACAGAATCTGCTGCGCTGTCCCGCCGGACGCCGCTCTCCCGACTGTGCGAGGGCAGATCTCGTGTCCGGCTTCCGGCCGGGCATCGCTTTCCACACAGCGCCGAGAGAAAAGGACACATGCGATGAGCACCACCCCACTGAGGATCGCCTTCATCGGCCTGGGGATCATGGGCGGCCCGATGGCCGCCAACCTGTCGAAGGCGGGCCACACCGTCACCGGCTACAACCGCAGCCGGCCCGCTGTCGACACACTGATCGCCGCGGGCGGCAAGGGCGCCGACAGCATCGCCGACGCGGTTCGCGACGCCGAGGTCGTGATCACGATGGTCCCGGCCGACACGCAGGTCAAGGAGGTCGTCCTCGGCCAGGACGGCGTCCTGCGTCATGCCGCGCCGGGCACGCTGCTGATCGACATGAGCAGCGTCACCCCGGAGACCTCGCTGGAGGTGGCCGCCGCCGCGCGGGACAGGGGCATCCGTACGCTCGACGCCCCGGTCTCCGGTGGCGAGGCCGGAGCGGTCGAGGGCGTGCTGTCCATCATGGCCGGCGGCGAGCCCGCCGACTTCGCCGATGCCGGGCCGGTGTTCGAGGCACTGGGCACCACCATCGTGCGGGTGGGACCGCACGGGGCCGGCCAGACGGTCAAGGCTGCCAATCAGCTGATCGTGGCCGTGCACCTGGAGGCGCTGGCCGAGGCCGTGGTCTTCCTGGAGAGCGCCGGCGTGGACCTCGAGGCGGCGCTGGACGTCCTGGGGGGCGGCCTGGCCGGCTCGACCGTCCTCGACCGCAAGCGCGCCGCGGTGCTGGGCCGCGACTTCACTCCCGGTTTCCGTATCGATCTGCACCACAAGGACATGGGCATCGTCACGGAGGCCGCCCGGACGGTGGGTGCCCCGCTGCCCGTCGGGGCGCTCGTCGCCCAACTGGTCGCCTCCGCCCGCGCCTGCGGCGACGGCGGGCTGGACCACTCCGCGCTCCTGCGCGGTGTCGAGCGCCTCGCCGGCCGCGACGTCAACTGACCTCTACGGGGGGCGACCACGTCAAGGCCGTCAAGGGCCGGGGCGGGACCCGGCCGTCACGGCCTCTCGGAGGCGTGCGGGCATCTATCGCCCCGGCGCGTGCCGCCCGCCGCCCCCGCCGACCAGTTCCCCACCCGGCCGGGCATCCCGACCCTGTGCCGCCAGACGCTCGGCCATCTCCCGTACCGCATCACGGAATTCGCTCCCGGCGTACCGGGAGTCACCGAGCACCGGATGCGACTCCGACGGCAGAACCAGAGCCACCGCCCGCCGCCACACATCCGTCGGATCCAACGCGGGCATCCCGGACCCCGGGGACACCGTGAGCACGAACTCCTCGTACGCCGAGCGCCACACCCGACGCGACGCCCGCGCGGCGACGGCGTCGAGCGCCACGCTCCACGGACCGGTTCTGACCATCAACAGCCGTACGTGGTCGAGTGGTTCGATTCCGCTGTCACGCACCCGAAGGGTTCCGTTCAGGGTGGCCTGAACGACGGCCCCCGGGTTCATGACACCCGCCCTGCTCAGTTCGGCCGCGGTCACCGTCTCGTCCGGACCGAGCAGGGGCGGGACTTCGGGCAGGTCGGCGGCCGTGACCAGGGTCGCGGCCAGCAGGCGTTGGCTCTCCGTGCGGCTGACGCGCGGTACCGGCTCCGCCGCCGCGTCGTCCGCGACGGCATGGGCACCGGGCTTGCGCACCCCGCCCATGGCATCGTCGAACCGCCGGACAGGCCCTGGGGCGGTCTCGTGAGTCTCGTGGCCCTTGCCCGGTGGCTCCACCGTCTCCTCGGCCGGTAGGGGCTTCACCGGAACCGCGAGCCGGTAGTGACCGTCGGCCAGGCTGAGCACCACATGCGCGGGGGTACGGGAGGCGTGCTGCCCGGCCACGTCCAGCACGGACTGGAGAAGTCCGGCGTTCGGGCGGGGTTCAGGTGGTGCGAAATCCTGGAAACCGCCGTCGCCCCCGACCACGGTGATCCGCACGCCGAACACCCGGACGGCGAGCGCCGGGAGCAGGTCGGCCGCGGAGTTGTTCCGCCCCTTCTCCGCCTCCGCGTCGGTGTCACGGGGGCGCCTGAGCAGGCGGGCCGACAAACGCGTCCGCACGTCGTCGGCGAGGTCCACGGCATGGGGGATCACACGCAGCGCGTCGAACTCCCTGCGCGCCGGGGTGTCCTCGCCAAGGTCGAGTCCCGCTCCGGCGATCTCCTCCTCCACTCAGCACTCCCCACCCCACTCGCCGTCGGACGGCGCGTCCGCCTTCGTCGCCCGAATCAGGCTCCGTCGGCCTCATATCGCAGACCAGGAAGGGGGTAATTCACGGAATGCGCATACCCCACCGCCACCATGCCCCTTTCCCCGCCGAAGGGTTACACCACCGGGCATCGAATCCGGGCAGCACCGCGAGACCGGACAGGAAAGGGCCGGCTTCGGCCGGTTCGCACAACTGACCCTAATGAGCGATCAGTTCACGGTCCAACGAGTCACTTCGCCATCCAGCGCCGGCCTGTGCGCTTTCGCCGGATCACGGGGAAGGATTCATCTTGACGACGGCTGAGGTCCCCCCGAGGGCCCTCACGCGCCCCCTGGCGCGCCGGTCGCCGTGCGGCCCTCGTCACGTACACCTGTCTCCAACAGCAGGTCAGGACCGGTCAGCAGTGCCGCGGACCCCAGGCGCCGACCCTCCGAGTGGCCGCGGTCCCTCCGTGCCACTCCTGGAATTCCCGGCAGAATCCGTTGGCGGGGGAATGCCGGACAATCAGCGACCGGCCATGCCTGGCGTAGCCAAGAGAGCCTCAAAGAGAAAAGGCCGTGGCGGGCGGCATTCAGCGCCAAGGACTGGCGTACCAGGTGTATTTGTCACCGCCCACCCAGCGCACCTTGTCCGGGTCATCGAGGTCGGAGGCCTTGAGGCCCAGCCGATGGACGTGACTCAGAACGTCTTCCAGTGAAAAGGCCATGCCGGCCGGTTCCCCCTCGACCTCCAGGAGCCGGAAGGGTGGGTTTCCGTCGTGGACTTTCAGAACCACGATGGGTGTGAGCGGCGCTCGCGGAATCTCACTTTCCGTCATCGACGGACCTCTCTCCCTTACGCGTACCGGACGCGTCTACACACCCCCACCTATGCCCGCATATCGTATTTCACTATGCCGAGATGCGCTCAGCTTCCTGCCCCGGCCGGAAGCTGAGCCGGCAGATGTACAGGCGGCCCGCCCCCGCCGCCCCGGTCAGAGGGTCCGCAGTTCCTGACCCGGGAGCGAGGCCAGCAGCTCGTGGGTGTAGGGGTGGCGCGGTGTCCTCAGGACCTCGTCGACATCGCCCCGCTCCACGACCCGGCCGTCCTTGAACACCAGCACGCGATCGGTGAGATGGTGCACCACCCCCAGGTCGTGCGAGATGAAGAGCAGCGACGTTCCCAGCTCCGCCCGCAGCTCGGCGATCAGATCGAGGACCTGGGCCTGGATGAGGACATCGAGCGCGGACAGCGGCTCGTCGCACACGATGATCTCCGGCTCGGCGATCAGCGCACGCGCGATCGCCACCCGCTGGCGCTGCCCGCCGGACAGCGAGCGGGGACGGCGCGTGAGGTGGCCCGCGGTCAGGCCCACCCGCTCCAGGGCGGCGACGGCCACATCGCGCCGCTGGGAGCGGGATTCCTGACGGTGGATGTTCTCCGCCAGCACCTGGCCCACCGTCCAGCGCGGGTCGAAGGAGCTGAGCGGGTCCTGGGGCACGTACTGGACCAGCCGCCGCGCGGGCCTGCGCTCCCGCTCGGTCATCACGCTCCAGGGGCGGCCGTGCAGCCGTACCTCGCCGGAGTCGGGCCGGGTGAGGGCGAGCACGATGTCGGCGCAGGTGGTCTTGCCCGAACCGGACTCGCCGACGATGCCCAGCGCCTCCCCTCGGTGGAGTCGGAACGACACGTCGTCCAGGGCGGTGAACCGTTCCTGCCCGGGGCCACGCAACGCGTACGCCTTGGTCAGGCCCCTCGCTTCGAGGACCACGTCGTCCTCGGACCACCGCGGGGGTGCCGGGGCCGTGGCGGCGGCCACCGGCGGCACGGTGCCGATGCCCGTGGCCGCCGACCGGTCGCCGGTCAGCCGCCCGCCGCGCGAGGCGGCCGAGGGGATCGCCGCCAGCAGCTGCCGGGTGTACGGGGCACGGGGGCGGCGGAGCACCTGGTGCGCCGGGCCGTCCTCCACCACCCGGCCGCGTTCCATCACCAGAACGCGGTCGGCTATGTCGGCGACGACGGCCAGGTCATGGCTGATCAGCAGCAGCCCCCTGCCATCGGCGACCCGGGCCGCGAGCAGGTCGACGACCTGCCGCTGCACGGTCACGTCCAGCGCCGTGGTCGGCTCGTCGGCGATGATCAGCCGCGGCGAGGCGGCCATGGCGGAGGCGATCAGCGCGCGCTGTCGCAATCCCCCGGACAGCTCGTGCGGATAGGCGTCGACACGCCGCTCCGGCTCCGGCATGCCGACCGCCCGCAGCGTGTCCAGTACGCGTTCGCGCGCATGGGCCCGGGGCACCAGCCGATGGTGCCGGATCGCCTCGCCGACCTCCTGACCCACGGTGCGCAGTGGGTCGAGCGAGACCAGAGCGTCCTGGAGGACCAGCCCGGCGAACCGGCCGCGCAGCGCGCGCCAGTCCCGCTGCGAGAAGCCGGTCGCGTCGCGGCCGTCGATCCGCAGCGCCTCGGCCTCGATCACCGCGTCCCGGGCGTTCAGTCCGACGAGGGACCGGGCGGCGACGCTCTTGCCCGAGCCCGATTCGCCGACGATCGCCACGCACTCGCCCGGGTGGACGGCGAAGGAGACGCCGTGCACGGCGGGTACGGTGCCGCCGCGGGTACGGAAGCCGACGCGCAGCGCGTCCACTTCGACGAGCGGGCCGCCGGATGCCACGTCGCTCGCGGTCATGAGGATTTGCCTTCCAGGAGGAGTTGCAGCCTGCGGCCGACGACGGTGAAGGCGATCACGGTGGCGGTCATGGCCACGCCCGGGAAGAGCCCGGCCCACCAGGCGGTACGGAGGATGTCGCGTCCCTCGGAGAGCATCACGCCCCACTCGGGGATCGGCGGCTGGGGGCCGAGTCCGAGAAAGCTCAGCCCGGACACGGCCACGATGGATGTGCCGATGTCGATGGTGGCGATGACGGGGATGGCGGTCAGGACGTTCGGGGCGATGTGCCGCGCCAGGATCCAGCCGCGGCCGCGTCCCTGGACGACGGCGTGGATGACGTATCCGGCGTCCTTCACCACCCGGGTCTGCGCACGGATCACACGGGCGAACTTCGGGACGCCCGAAATCCCGATCGCCACCGCGATGTTGAAGACGCCGGGCCCGGTGAAGACCACCACGAGCATCGCCAGCAGCACGCCCGGGAACGCGGAGACCACATCGAGCACCCGCGCCACGGCCTCGTCGGCCACCCGGCCGGACAGCCCCGCCAGGACACCCGTCACCAGGCCGAGGACCAGGCTGATCAGCATCGCGGCCACCCCGAGCAGCAGGGAGTAGCGGGCTCCGTGCACAACCCTGGCGAACACGTCCCGGCCCAGCAGATCGGTGCCGAACCAGTGCTGTGCGCCGGGTGCCCGGAGGGATTCGGACATCGAGGAGCGCAGTGGGTCGACGTCGCCGAAGAGACTAGGGAAGGCGGCGGCGAGCAGCAGCACGGTGATGAGCGCCGCGCACAGGGCGGTGCCGGTGTGGCGCAGCCATCGGAAGCGAAAGGTCATCGGGTCCTCAGCCTCGGGTCGATGAGAAGGTTGACGATGTCGACGAGCGTGGAGATGACCACGTAGGCGAAGGCGGCGAGCAGGACGACGGCGAGCACGACGGGCACGTCCTTGTGCGTCACGGCGGTCAGTGTGACGGCGCCGAGCCCCGGCCGGCCGAAGACGGTCTCGGTGATGACCGCGCCACCGAGCAGGGAGCCGATCATCCAGCCGCCCAGGTTGATCACGGGTGGCAGCGCGTGGCTCAGTGCGTGGCGCAGCCGTACGAGTGTCTCGCCCACGCCCCGCGCGCGGACGGTGGTGATGAACGGCTGCTCCAGCGTGGATTCCAGGGCCTCGCGCAGGACCTGTGACAGCAGCCCGGCCATGGGCAGGCCGAGGGTGACAGCGGGCAGCACCAGGGAGGCGGCCCCGCTGTCGGCGGTGACCGGGAACCAGCCCAGCCCGAAGGAGAACGCCATCAGCAGCAGGATGCCGAGCCAGTACACCGGCATGGATGTGGCGACGAGTTCGGCCACCGAGGCCGTCGCGCGCAGCGGACGTGCCCGGCCCGCGGTGCCGATCGCCACCGACAGGGCGAGGACCAGGGCGAACCCCGCGGCGAGCAGGGTGAGTTCGACCGTCGGCCACAGCTGGTCGCCGACGACGGAGATCACGGGTTGCCGCATCGCGTACGAGGTGCCGAGATCGCCGTGCGGCAGCCGCCCGAGATAGTCGAGGTACTGCACGAGAGGCGGCCGGTCCAGCCCCCATTCGGCGGCGACCGCCTCCTGGGCGCCCGGGTAGCTCTGGTCGCCCAGCAGGATGTCCTCGATCTTCCCCGGCATGGTGTGCAGAACGACATAGGCGACGGTGGCGGCCGCCCACATCACCCCGATGCCGGTGCCGATACGTGTGGCCACCCGGCGCCAGGCGACGGCTCCCGACCGGAGCCGGGAGTCGTCGGCGGGGCGATCCGCCGTGGCGGTGGCCTCGGTCGTCGGCTGCCCCGCGGTCATCGGCCGACCCGTATCTCGTAGGGGTTGGCGGGCGAGTCGAGCTGGGTTTCGAAGCCGAGCCCGTGGACCGCGTCCGAGGCGGCGATCTGGTAGTGCGGGGCGAACAGCGGGACGATGTACGCCCGGTCCACGGCGCGCTGTTGGATCTTCGCCAGCAGCGGGCGACGCCGGTCCAGGTCGGTGGTGGCCAGGGCTCGGTTGATCATGGCGTCGAGCTTTCCGTCATGGCCGTGGACGTTGGCGTAGAGGAACTCGGTGCTTCCGAGGACCTGTTGCAGTTCCCTGCCCGCGTCCAGCGGATTGAGTGTGTTCGGGTAGATGCTCCAGCTGCCGTTGGCCTTCTGATCGGTGAACTCCCCGGCGGTGTTGATCTTCAGGTCGAGGTGGAGTCCGATGTTCTGGCGCAGCTCGGCCTGGAGCGCCTCGATCAGCACGTCACGGTTGTCGCGCACATACGGCTGCGGGTAGCCGACCTCGAGGGTGAGGCGCTTGCCGTTCTTGGTGCGGTAGCCGTCGCCGTCGCGGCCGGTCCACCCGGCCTCGTCCAGCAGCCGGTTGGCCTTCTTGGGGTCGTTGCCCCAACCGCCCTTCAGCGAGGCGTCGTAGTCGGGGTTGTCCGGACCGATGTTGGACCAGGCGCGGGGCACGGTGCCCCGGTAGACGGCCCGTACCACCGCGTCCAGGTCGGCGCCGTCACGCAGCGCGCGCCGGACCCGGATGTCGGCGCCGGGACCCCGGGTGTAGTTGATGTTGAGGGTGAACGAGGTCTGCCGGGAGGGTCCGGTGAGGTACTGGAAGCCCTTGACGTTCTTGAACAGCGGTACGTCCAGGGGCTGTACGCCCTCGATCACGTCCACCTGGCCCGAGGCGAGCGCTCCCGAGCGGGTCGAGTACTCGGGCAGGAAGCGATAGGTGACGGTGTCCAGATACGCCGGGCCGTGGTGCCGGGAGAAGGCGGGCGGCCAGTGGTAGTCGGTGTTCTTTCGGAAGCGTACGGACTGGCCGCGGGTGTAGCCGTCGACGACGAACGGGCCGGTGCCGACGAGCGACCGGCTCGCGTTGCACAGTGTGTCCCCCTTCTTCAGCGAGGCGGGCGAGAGGAAGCCGAGCTTGACGCTGGAGAATGACTCCAGGAGCGAGGAGTCGGGTTTCTTCAGCTCGATCCGGAGCGTGGCCGGATCGGGTGCGGTGCTGCGTTTGTAGTTGACGAGCAGGCTGGCGGCATCCGTGGCGTTCGCGGGGTCGGCGACATGGTCGAGGTTGGCCTTCGCGGCCTTCGCGTCGAAGCGGGTGCCGTCGCTGAACGTCACATCGTCGCGGAGCCGGAAGGTGTAGACCGTCCCGCCCTTCGAGATCTTCCAACGCGTTGCCAGCCAGGGGGCGAATGTCCCGTCCGGCTTCTTCGCGATGAGTGAGTCGACGTAGTTGCGGATGACGATGAAAGCGTTCTGCTGCGAGGAGCGGTGCGGGTCGAAGCATTGCGGCTCCGTGGTGACACCCCAGGTCAGGGACGAGCCGGAGGCCGAGGTGCGGGAGCCAGCCCCGGACGGGGCGCACCCGGCGAGCAGCAGCAGCGCGCCGAGGACGGCGGCGAGCGGGCGGCGGTTACGCATGGCTCCCCCGCACATCGGCGCGGGCGGCGGGCAGTTGTTTGGCGAAGCAGACGCTGTGCGGGTCGAGCGCGTACGGCGGATACGGCGCGACGCGCTGCCAGCCCTCGCGTGTGTAGAGGGCGGCGGCCTCCGGCTGCCGGTCGCCGGTCTGGAGCAGCAGTTGCGCGATGCCCCGCTCGGCGGCGGATGCCTCGACGGCGGCCAGTGCCGCCACTGCCAGACCGCGTCCGCGGTGGTCGGCGCGTACGAACACCCTTTTGATCTCCCATCGGTGACCGGGGAGCGTACGCAGCGAGCCGGTCGCGACGGGATCCCCGGAACCGGCGAGGGCGACCCCGGTGACGGCGATCTCCTCGGCGGTGGGCGGGGGCGGCATATGCGGGCGCGGCCCGTACGCCGCGTAACGGGGCTTGATCTCCAGGTCCATCAGCGCCCGGAGCCCGGCGGCTGCCGGATCGTCCCAGCCGAGTGCCGCCCAGCGGACGGGTCCTTCCGGGGCGAGTGCGGGAGCGGATGCGGAGGCGGGCTCGGGTGTGGATACGGAGGCCGCCTCGGGTGCGGACGCAGAGGCCGCCTCGGATGCGGACGCGGACGAAGGCGCGGGCGCGGATACGGAAGGGGGTGCGGACGTGTGGGTCATCGGGCCGCGGCCTCCGGGTTCAGTGCCGCGGCCAGCCGGCCGATCGCCGTGGCCACGTCGGCCTCGGCCACCGCGCCGATACCGAGCCGGATTCGCCCCGGGGAGCCGCTCCCGCCGGGCGGCGAGAAATGGCTGCCGACGCCGAAGTCGGTGCCGAGGGCGTGGGCCCGCGTCCGCGCCGCGTGCAGGTCCAAGCCCTCGTCCAGCACGGTGGGCCACAGGAACAGTCCGCCCTCCGGCAGTACGGTCTCGACACGGCCCGGGAGCGCCGCGCCCAGAGCCGCGTGGAGTGCGTGGGCCCTGCTCCCGTACAGCGCACGTGCGTTGGCGGTGATCCGGTCGAAGAGGTCCGGGGTGGTCAGGAGCGCGGTGGCGATGGCCTGGGTGAACGTCGAGGAGTGCTGGTCCTGGTTGGCGCGCAGCCGCGCCACCGCCGGGAGCAGCCAGGGCGGGCCCACGATCCAGCCGAGACGCAGACCCGGCCCGAGGGTCTTGGAGAAGCTGTTGACGCGGACCACTCGCTCGGTGTCGGCGCTGAGTTGGGGTACGGGGTCACCGGCGTACCGCAGTTCGCGGTACGGGCTGTCGGCGACGACCGTGAAACCGTAACGCTCGGCGAGTTCCACGAGCCGGACGCGGGCGGAGGCGGGCAGTGTGACGCCCGTGGGGTTGTGGAAGTCGGGCACGGTGTAGAGCACCTTGGGGCGGGCGCCGCCTTCGAGCGCCCGTGCCAGGGCGTCAATGTCCAGGCCGTCCGGCCCCACGGGGACCGGCAGGTACCTGACGTGGGACCGGCCGAGGACGCGCAGCGCGAGCGGGTAGCCGGGGTCCTCGACGGCGACCAGGTCGCCGGGGTCGAGAAGCGCGTCGAAGACGAGCGAGAGCGAGTGCAGCGCACCGTTGGTGACGATCACCCGGTCCGCGCCGACCCCCTCACGGTGGCCGATCCGCTCGCGCAGCTCCGGTGTCCCCTGCACGCCGGAGTACTGGAACGCGCCGGCCGCCGAAGGACCCCCGAGCACGCCGGCTGCGGCCTCGGCCACCTCTTTGATCGGCAAGGCCTCGTCGGCGGGTGTGCCACTGGTGAGCAGGAGGAAGCCGGGGACCCCGGCGGGCGGCGGGGTGCCGAAGCCGCCCAGGTCGGTGGTGTCGGCGCCGCGGCGGGACAGGGGCATGGGGATGTCTCCTGGTGAGGGGGTACGGGTGGGCGGGCGGCGCGTCGGTGGCGGAAGCCGTGCGGTCGGGCTGGACGAGTGAGCCGTGGGAGAGCCGTCCGTCCGGCCCTTGGGCTCCTCCCGTCGGTGGCGAAGGCGCGTGCGAGGCGTCCCCGCGAAGACCGACCGGTCACAGCGCTGGACGTACTCGGACGACTCCGGCAACGCGGCGAGCGCGCGTGCCGGGCGTCGCGGGCCGGGCGGGACTTTCGCAGCACGCCCCGGGCCGGGCGAAGACCGACCGGACGGGATCTAGAGGCCCTTGCCGGGGTTGAGGATGCCGTGCGGGTCGAACACGGCCTTGATGCTCCGCTGGAGCGCGAGCCCGGCCGGGCCGAGCTCGTCCTCCAGCCGGCGCCGCTTCGTGGCGCCCACACCGTGCTCGCCGGTGATCGTGCCGCCCAGCGCCAGCGCTCCGCGCACCAGTTCATCGGCGGCGACGTCGATCTCCGGCGGCGCAGGGGCTCCGGGGTCGGTGCCCTCGGGCACGGGCCGTGAGAGCACGGGATGGAGATTTCCGTCGGCCGCGTGAGCGACGGCCGCGAAGTCCAGCGCGTGGCGCCGCCCTATCCGCTCCAGTTCCTCGTACATGTCCGCCACCCGGGACTTGGGTACGGCGACGTCCTCACCGACCGCCCACACCGGCCGGGTCCGGCCGCGCCCGGAGCGGCGCAGTTCCCACAGCCGTTCGGCCTCCCGCGCGTCGGCGACCACCCGCGCGTCACCTCCGGCGCGGCGCAGCGCCGTGGCGGCATCGGCCGCCTCGGCTTGCGCGGCGTGTCCGTCCGTCTGCACCAGCAGCAGCACCTCGCCGCCGTCGGTCAGCCGGGAGCCGCTGAACTCGTCGATGTTGCGCAGGCTCGCGTTGTCGATCAGCTCGGCGATCGCCGGGACGACACCGGCACGCGAGATCTCCCGCACGCCGTCCGACGCCGCCCGCACGGAGGGGTAGTACGCGCTGACCGTGGCCGTGGCGACGGGGATCGGACGCAGTCGTACGGTCGCGCCGACGATCACACCGAGGATGCCCTCCGAGCCGACGAACAGGGCGGTCAGGTCCAGCCCGGTGACGCCCTTGACACTGCGGTGGCCGGTGCGCAGGGCGGTGCCGTCGGCGAGTACGACGTCGAGTGCCAGCACCGAGTCGCGGGTGACGCCGTACTTCGCGCAGCGCAGTCCGCCCGCGTTGGTCGCGATGTTCCCGCCGATCGTGGAAATGGCGTGGCTGGCCGGGTCGGGGGCGTAGTAAAGCCCGTACGGGGCAAGGGCGTTGTTGAGATCGGCGTTGATCACCCCCGGCTGGACGACGGCGACCTCGTCGTCGGGCGAGATCTCCACGATGCGGTCCAGCCGTTCCGTGCTGAGCACCACACACCCGTCGACCGCCGCCGCCCCGCCCGACAGTCCCGTGCCCGCGCCGCGCGTGACGACGGGGACGTGGTGACGGTGGGCGAGCCGAAGAACGGCGGCGACCCGGTCCGCGTCGCGGGGGCGTACGACGGCGAGAGCGCGGACATCCCACGGTGCCGCCGCGGCCCCCGAGCGATCGTGCAGGTAGGGGAGGATGTCCGCGTCGTCGACGAGCGACGCGCCATCCTCGGCGAAGGCCTCGTGGAGATCCCCGAGGAACTCGCGCTCGGCTTCGGTCGGAGTACGGGGCGGCAGAACCTGATGGCTTGTCACAGTTGCTTCCTCGTGGGCCTCTTGGCCTCACCGGCACATGCCGGCGCGGCGCCAGGGGGCGGGGACGACGGACCGTCACTCATGGACGGGCCCGCGGGGGGAAGTCAGGGCCTGGGGTACCCGGTGGGAGGCGGGGCGGCGAGGAGAGCGGCGCCCGCACACGCGCAAGCGAGAGGGATGCCCGCAGGCAGGACTCAGTGCCTCAACAACACTGCGCGCTGACCACTCGACCGAGGTCGACGTGGTGGCGGTGCACCAGAAATACGGAGGCCATGGGCGTCACCAAACACCGAGATCCATGCAGCGGTCAAGGGGCTACCACCATGCGGGAACTCTCCACGTCCCCGTCCATCTCAGGATGCGGTCGGCCCTTGACCTGTGACGAAGAGGGCTGTGAGCATCCTTCCCCATGTCGCGCAACCGTCGCTTGACGCGCCGCCGCACGGTCGATCACATGGTGATCACCAGTGCCGCCTGTTTCTCTCGCTGACCGCATCCCCGCTCGGGGCAGGCCGTCCGCACCTTCGACGTGCCCGCCCGCACCCTCCCCCAGACCGACCACATCGACCTCTACCAGGTGCACCGGCCCGACCCCGCCACGGACTTCGAGGAGACGATCGGCGCGCTCGACGACCTCGTCCACCAGGGCAAGATCCGCTACTTCGGCACCACGACCTTCGAGCCCCACCAGATCGTCGAGGGTCAGTGGATCGCCGAACGCCTGCGCCACCAGCGCCCCGTCACCGAGCAGCCCCCGTACTCCATCCTGGCCCGTGCGGCCGAGCGGGCGGTACTGCCCGTCGCCGAGCGGTACGGGCTGGGGGTCCTGCCGTGGAGCCCGCCGGCCGGCGGCTGGCTGTCCGGCCGCTATCGCAAGGGGGACACGACGCACGCCGAGTCCAGCCGCCTGGAGCGTCAGCCGCACCGGCACGATCCGGAGCTGGTCGCCAACAGGCGCAAGCGCGAGGCGGCGGAGCGACTCGCGGAACTGGCCGACGAGGCGGGCCTGTCGCTGATCCACCTGTCGCTGGCGTTCGTGCTGGAACACCCGGCGGTCTCCACGGTGATCATCGGCCCGCGCACCCAGGAGCACCTGGCGAGCCAGCTCGGCGCCGTCGATGTCCGTCTCCCGCGGGACGTGCTCGACCGGATCGACGAGATCGTGCCGCCCGGCACCACGATCAGCCCGGCCGACGAGGGCTACCAGCCCCCGTCACTCACCGACCCGGCCACCCGCCGCCGGCCGCTCGCGCATGGCTGACCCGGTGCCGGAGCCGCCGACGCGGCGGGGGCGCGCGTACTCCCAGCTCTCGATCACCTCGACGGCACGCCCGGCGCCGTCCTCCGCGCGCACCGCTCGCGCCGTACGCAGCACCCCGGCGGCGATCCCCGGATCGGTCAGGGCCTGCCTGATGGCCGCGGCGAGCCGGCCGGCCGTGAGGTCCCGCTGTCCGATGGGTTCCGGTGCCACGCCCAGTTCGTGCATCCGCGCGCTCCACATCATCTGGTCCTTGTGGAACGGGCACATCACCTGCGGGACACCGGCCACGGCGGCGGCGTGGTTCGTGCCGGGGCCGCCCGCGTGCACCGCGGCCCTCACCCGGGGGAACAGCCAGTCGTACGGGATGTCGGATTCCACGAGCACGTCGTCCGGCGGATCCGTGAGGGTGATCCCGCCCCATCCCGTGCCGACCACGGCCCGCACCCCGGCCAGCCGCACCGCCTCCAGCACCGTCCGGCCCGTTTCGCCGGGGTCGCCGCCCGACATGCTGGAGAACCCGATGAAGACCGGTTTGTCGCCGGCCGCCAGGAACTGGAGCAGCCGGCGCGGGGGATCCCAGCCGGGAGGTGCGGGCAGGTCCCAGAAACCAGTGGTGTGCACCCAGCGCGGCCAGTCGGGGGCCGGTTCGACGACGTACGGGCTGAAGCCGTGGAGGACGGGAGCGGGGCGGCCGTCAGCCAGGAGGCGCGCGTCCAGGTAGCCCTCGCGGGGCGGGAGCCCCAGCGTGTCCGACCGCCAGGTGGAGATCATGTCCGCCAGCATCGGCTTGAGGGGCACGCTGTCCGCGGCTGTGTGCCGCTGAAGATTGTCGGGGCGGGCGTCGAATGAACCCATCTCACGGGGATAGCGGCGCGAGGGCGTGAAGTGCGGGTACAGGGTGGCCAGCGCATGCGGCACGCCCAGCTTCTCCGCTATCTGGTGGATGACCTGGCGCGAGTGATGCGAGTGCAGCACGATGTCGGCGCCCTCGCGCGCCGCGTTCCACAGCTGGCGCAGCATCACCGGGTAGATCCGCGGCATCACCTCGTTGAAGATCTTCTCCCGGGCCTGCCGGTACGCGTGGCCGCCGGCTTCGCTTCTGTCGTTGTTCTGCAACAGCTTCCGCACGTCCGGCCGCTCGTTGAGCCGCACACCGGCGTCGGTCAGCGGCTCCAGCCGTATGCCGTACTCGGCGGCGAACGGAGCGAACATGCCCGGTGCCACGAGCGTGGCGGTGTGCCCCGCACGATCGAGCGCACAGGCGAGCGCCAGATACGGTTGCAGGTCTCCGCGGGTGCCATGGGTGTAGATCAGCGCCTTCACGGCAGGCAGGCTAGAGCGCGGTGGACGGCACGGGCTGGACACGGCCTGTACCGGGCAAGCTGCCTCTTGCCGTCGGCCGAACCGCCCGCCAGGCTCTTCGGACCCGGCGGAGAAAGCGCTTCGCCACTGGCCGCCGTCGGAGGTTCACAACCGTGAGAGTCCTGGTGTACTGCTACGGGAGCCGTGGCGATGTGGAGCCGTATCTGGCGCTCGCTCACGCCCTGGACCGCAGTGGTCACACAGCCGTTCTGGTGGCTCCCCGTCTCTTCCGGCCCTTCGCGGAGGCCTACGGCGTCGACTTCGCCCCGCTGGACGACTGGGCGGTGCGGGTCTGGGAACGGCCGGACGTGCGGCAGTTGCGCTGGACCAGCGACCGGCGCAGTCCGGAGACCGAGCGGCTGCGGGAGTCCCTGCGCGACGAGGCGAAGCGGAACTACCCCGCCGTCCTCGACGACATGTGGGCGGCCGCCGCCGACGGCGCGGATCTGATCGTCCACTCGCAGGCCTCGCGTGAACAGATCGCCCAGATCGCGGAGAGACTGGGTGTCCCGAACGTGCTGGGTGTGCTCTACCCGAACTTCGTCATCTCGCGGGAGTATCCGGCCTTCGGCCGCCTGTCGGACGTCTTCTCCGACCAGGAGGATCTGCGGGGCACCGACCCGCGGAGCTATATAGCGCCGGACCTGATCGAGACGATCGCCCAGTGGCGGCGTACGACTCTCCAACTGCCGCCGCGGGAGGACTTCCTGGACTTCCGCCACCGGGCCGACGGCAGCCCGACCCCCGTTCTGCACTGTTTCAGCCCGCATGTGATCAAGCCCGCCTCGGACTGGGCGGACTGGGTGCACACGCCGGGGTTCTGGCATCTGCCACCGGCGCCCGGATGGCGGCCGCCGGCCGAGCTGACGGAGTTCCTGGAGGCCGGGTCCAAGCCCCTGTTCGTCGGCTTCGGCAGCACCATGAGCCCCGACCCGCGGGCGACGGCGGAGATCGTGCTGGAGGGGGTGCGCCGCAGCGGCCACCGCGCCCTGGTCGTCGAGGGCTGGGGCGGCATCGAGGTCACCGGCCGCTCCGAGGACGTCCTCAGTGTCCGGGACGTCCCCTACGCCTGGCTGCTGCCGCGCGTGCGCGCAGCGGTGCACGCGGGCGGTCCCGGCACCTACAACGCGGCGCTGCGGGCCGGAATCCCCCAGGTCATCTGCTCCTTCGAGACGAGTCAGAAGATGTGGGGCGATCATCTGCACCGGCTCGGTGTCGCTCCCGCCCCCACGATGCAGCGCGACCTGACCGCCGAGGGACTCGCGGCCGACATCGGGCAAGCGGTGACCGACCCGGCCACGGCCACCGCGACGGCCCGTCTGCGGGCGGCACTCGCCACCGAGGACTGGTCGACGGACGCGGTGGCGGTCCTGGAGAAGATCCGCGCGCAGGGTGTGGGCGGCGGGAGGTGAACAGCGCCGCCCACGTGTCCCGTCAGGTCCACGAGACGACCGTGTGGTCGTCGATGAAGCCGAGGATGCCGGCGAGTGTGGTGCGCCGGCTGTCACGGCCCACGTTGGGCTCCACCGCGTGCACATGCGAGCCGTTGAACAGGTAGACGTCCCCGGCGCCGATGTCGAGACGGCGGCACTCGATGCCTTCGAGGGATTCCGTGGGGTACGGCGACCCGGTGTAATGCAGGCCCAGTTCGCGCTTGGAGGCATCGTCCGGCTGGATGTTCCACAGCAGGAGCCGGCCGCCGTCGCCGTTCTCCAGGCAGATGTTGAGCGCCGTGATCTGGTGGTCGAGCACCCGCTGGATCTCGAAGTCGGCCTGCTTGGGCTCGGTGCACTGGGCACGGTCCTCGTGCGGCTCCAGGGCGTAGCGCCCGTCACCGTGCCAGGACCGCAGCAGTGCGCGGCACGCCTGACGGTCGCCGTGCCGGGCCGGGCGTACGGTCGCGCCCTGCGCGGCGAGCGCCTCGGCCAGGCCTCCGTAGACCGATGTCACCGGATCGTCCGGCACATCGAGCACACGGTCCAGTGCCGCGGCGGTGCGCTCGGACTCGTCGAGGTATTCCGTCGTCGTCTTGTGGTAGTGGTACGTCCCCAGGTAATAGCTCGGCGCCTCGCTGCTGCGCCGCGCCCGGTCCGGACTTTTCCAGAAGCGGTCGGACAGAGCGGCGCAGGTGCCGGGGTCCACCATTCCCCGGAATATCACTCCGGCGACCTGACCGCGCAGGACGTCGATGACGGCCCGCGGGTCGAATTCTTGGTATTCACGCACGATGAAGTAATCCGCGCCGCCGCTCCATCCGGTGAGTTTCCGGTGTCGCACGGGAGACTGCTTCTCCGTGTCGGAGACGGTCATTCGATTTCCTCCATGTCGGTAACCGCGCGGACCGTCCCGGCCGTTCCACGGTTTCTCGGAAAGGTGCGGGATCCGGTGTCGCGCGGCGGCACGGCAGGGCGTGCCGGGTGATCGGGGATCAGCCGTCCATCTGTGCGACGAGGCTCTTGGGCCGCATATCCGTCCAGTGCTCCTCGATGTGGTCCAGGCAGGCCTGCCGGCTGTCCTCCGGATGCGTGACCTCCCAGCCGGCGGGCACGTCCACGAAGACCGGCCACAGCGAGTACTGGCCCTCGTCATTGACCAGAACGACATAACGGCCGTCGGGATTCTCGAACGGGTTCGTCATGCGGGCACTCCTCCGCGCAATAGGGAATGAAAGAGATGGCGTCCAGAGGATGCCGTGGAATCAGTCGGAGGGTCTGTACTCGATCTGTACGCGGAACTGCCCTCGTGCGCGCGGGAATTCAGCTGTAGGCTACGGATCCGCCGCGCTCGGGCAAATCGATCACCCGGGAATCGAAGTACCGAAGACAAACACCGAAGACATCGAGAAGGTGGAGGCGCTGTGAAGCGTGACATCGGTGATCTCGCGCTGTTCGGCGGCCGGCCCGCCTTCCTGAATCCGCTGTATGTGGGATCGCCCAACCAGATAGACCGCACCCGGCTGTTCGACCGTCTCAACTGGGCCCTCGACAACAATTGGCTCTCGAACGGCGGGCCGATAGCCCTGGAATTCGAGGGAAGAATCGCGGAGCTGGCGGGTGTGCGCAACTGCGTGTCCACCTGCAATGCCACCGTCGCGCTGCAACTGCTGTGCCAGGCGGCGGAACTGCGCGGAGAGGTGATCATGCCCTCACTCACCTTCGTGGCCACGGCACACGCGGTGCGCTGGGTGGGGCTCGATCCAGTGTTCGTGGATGTCGACCCGCGTACCGGGCAGCTGGACCCGGCCCTGGTGGCCGAGGCGATCGGCCCCGCGACATCCGCGATCATCGGCGTACATCTGTGGGGCCGGCCCAGTCCGGTCGATGCCCTGGAGAAGGTGGCAGCCGATCACGGGCTGCCCCTCTTCTTCGACGCGGCGCACGCCGTCGGCTGCACCTCGGGGGGCCGTTCCGTCGGGGGCTTCGGCTCGGCCGAGGTGTTCAGCTTCCACGCGACGAAGGTGGTGAACGGCTTCGAGGGCGGAGCGATCGTCACGAACGACGACGCGTTCGCCCAACGGCTGCGCGCCCTGCACAACTTCGGTACCGGTCTCGTGGCCGGCTCCCCCTCCGGCGGGACCAACGGCAAGATGAACGAGGCCTCCGCCGCGATGGCGCTGACCTCGCTGGACGCCTTCGAGTGCTCCGTCGCCCGCAACCGGGACAACTTCACCCACTACGAGGAGGAGTTGGGCACCGTGCCGGGTCTGCGTGTGGTACCGCACGACCCCGGGGAGACCTACAACTACCAGTACGTGATAGTCGAGATCGACCAGGCCGCCACGGGTATCGGCCGTGACCTGGTCATCGAGCTCCTGCGCGCCGAGAACGTCGTGGCGAAGCCCTACTTCTCCCCGCCCTGCCACGAGCTGGAGCCCTACCGGTCCCGGGGAGACTTCCGTCTGCCGCACACCGAGCGGCTCGCGGCCTCGGTCCTCGCGCTGCCCACGGGCACGTCCGTGTCCCGCGAGAGCATCAGGCGGGTGTGCGACGTCGTACGACTTGCCGTCTCCCGGGGCGCGGACGTGACCTTCCGCCAACAGCACACGAAGGGATGACCAGGATGACGGTGGCCGGCGATCCACGCACGGCGGAGGTCTCCCGTTGCGCGACCCCCGGGAGCGACGGGGGCGCCGCCGCGGCGGCCCTGCGGAGCCTGCTGACGGTGGACGACAGCGCTCCGCGCGATGTGGCGGGGGTGACCGCCGAACAACTGGTGGCCCTGGCCCGGCGCTACGGCGCCAGTCCGTTCACCCCGCTGGAGGAGGCGCGGCGCGAACTACGGCTGGACGTGGACGCGTTCCGCCGCCTGCTGGAGCTGTTCGCCGGGCGTCCGGAGCTGCGCGCGGCGGTCGTCCGGGGACCGGCCGGCAAGTACTGGTCGAACACCGTGCTCCCACTGGAGAGGCGGGGTGTGCTGGACGCCGTACTGAACGGCACCCCCCGCCATCCGCACCTGCTCGGCCTCTACCCGGGACCCACCTGTATGTTCCGGTGCCACTTCTGCGTGCGGGTGACCGGTGCCCGCTATCCGCAGACGGCCCTTGCCGACGGCAACGCCACGCTGGCGGCGGTCATCGACGAGATGCCCGACGACGACCCGCACGCCCTGTACCTCTCCGGCGGCCTGGAACCACTGACCAATCCGGGCCTGGGCGGCCTGGTGAGCCGGGCCGCCCGGCGCGGCTTCGAGCTGACGCTGTACACGAACTCCTTCGCTCTGACGGAGAAGACGCTGAGCGCCCAGAGCGGGCTGTGGGAGCTCGGCGCCGTGCGGACCTCGCTGTACGGCCTGAGCGACGAGGAGTACGAACGCACCACGGGCAAACGGCAGTCCTACAGCCGGGTGCGGCGGAACCTGCTGCGGTTCCAGCAGTTGCGGGCCGAGCGGGAGGCACCCGTGCGCCTCGGTCTCAACTACATCGTGCTGCCCGGTCGGGCCCACCGGCTGCTCGATCTGCTGGACTTCGTGGCCGAACTCGACGCCGCCGCCCCCGGGCGCCCGCTGGACTTCCTGAATCTGCGCGAGGACTACAGCGGCAGGCCCGACGGTGCCCTGACCCCGGCGGAGCGTGCGGAGCTGCAGAGCGTCCTGCTCGCCTTCGAGGAGAAGGCCCGGCAGGTGGCCCCCCGGCTGCGGATCGACTACGGCTACGCGCTGCACGCCCTCAAGTCCGGCACCGAGGCCGAGTTGGTGCGTATCCGGCCCGACACGATGCGGCCGTCCGCGCACCCGCAGGTGGCGGCGCAGATCGATGTCCTGGGCGATGTGTACCTGTACCGCGAGGCGGGTTTCCCCGGTCTGCCGGGGGCCGACCGGTACATCGCGGGGCGCGTGGACGCGGACACCTCGCTGCGCACCGTCGTCGACCGGTTCGTCACCGGCCGGGTGCGGGTACCGCCGAGTGCCGGTGACGAGTACTTCATGGACGGGTTCGACCAGGTGGTCACGGCACGCCTCAATCAGCTGGAGGCGGACATCGCCGCCGGCTGGTCGGATCACCGCGGTCTGCTGCGCTGATCCCCGCCCCGCCCCGGGGCGACGGGCGCCGCGGCCGGCTCGTGTCCGGCCGCGGCCTCGGCCCTGTTTCCCGGATCTCTCCGGGCCCGCGCTCACGTGCCCGCCAGCCGCCTCACGACCGGGGCGAACTCCTCCAGCCGCGCGGCGGGCACCACCCAGTAGCCGATACCGAACCGCGCCCGTCGCTCGTACAGCCGCTCGCACATTTCCCCGATGCCGCCCGCGAGCACCACGGGTGATTCCAGCACCTCGGCCGGGGAGAGCCCGAACGCCGGGGACAGCCGCTCGGCGTGGCCGGCGCTGTCGCCGACCACCGCCACGTCGGTGAGCAGACACTGCAACTCCAGGTCCGGCAGCCGGTCCCCGGCGTCCTCGCGGATCCACGCGACCCGTTCGTCGAACCGCGCGGCGCTCGCGTTGGCGCCGAGCGGGTCCTTACGGCCCGAGGAGAGCTGGGCGGTCAGGGAGATGATGTCGGCGTGCCGTACCGCCGTCCGCAGCATGCGGCGGCCTCCCCCACCCATCACCCACCGCGCCGGGCCGGGGCGCGGCGCGCCGAACGCGTCGACGGCCTGGAAGTGCTCTCCCCGGTGGGTCACCCGGTCGTTGTCCCACAGGTCGCGGATGAGACGCGCCGCCTCGTCGAGGCGGGCGATCCGGGTCCCCGGGGAGTCCATGCGCACCCCGGCACTGGCGAAGTCGGTGGCCAGCCAGCCGGCGCCCAGGCCGATCTCCAGCCGCCCGGGGGCCGCCTGATCGAGTGTCGCGAGTTCTTTGAACAGCACGGCGGGACGGCGCAGGTCCACCGCGAGCATCAGCGTTCCCAGCGCGATACGGGTGGTCCAGGCGGCGGCGAGGGCCAGCGAGACCAGGGGCCCCCAGCGCTGGTCCAGATGGTCGGGCACCAGGAGCGAGGAGTACCCCGTGTCCTCGGTGCGCCTGACCAGGTGCCGCCAGGCCTGGATGTCGGTGGTGGCCCCGGCGTACACGCCGAAGCGGAACGGTCGGTCGGCAGATTCGGTCCGGGTCACTTGGACTCCACGGGATGGTTCAGGGCAGCTCGGTCAGGCCCGGCTCGGGGGCGTTGACCAGGACCGCGGTATTGCCGGACGGGTGGCGGTTCTCGTGCACGAGTTGGTGGGCGGCGCCGATCTCCCCGAACGGCACGGTCAGGCTCAGGCACGGGTCGATACGGCCGGCGCCCACCAGGTCGACGACCGCGCGCGTCTGCCGGACGTTCGCCGCGTGCGAGCCCTGGAGCCGTTTCTGGAACATCCACAGGAAGCGCAGGTCGATGTCCCCGTTGTAGCCGCTCGTTCCGGCGCAGGTCACCACCATCCCCGCGTTGTCACAGACGTACACGGACGTGGCGAGGGTGTCCCGGCCGGGGTGCTCCAGCACGATGCGCGGTGAGCGCCGCTCGCCGAGGGTCTCCCAGATCTGTCTGCCGAAGGCGCGCGCGCCCTGGAGCCAGGACTGGAACGCCGCGGTGTCCTCGGCGTCCGGCAGCCGGCCCCAATGGTCGAATCGGCGCCGGTTGACGACCCCGCGGGCGCCGAGCCGCAGGCAGTGGTCGGTCTTGGCGTCGTCGGACACGACCGCGACGGGAATTCCGCCGAAGTGGTGCACCAGCTGGATCGCCATGGACCCCAGGCCGCCCGACCCGCCCCAGACCAGCACGGGGTCTCCCGGCTGGACGGTGTGCGGCGGCCAGCCGAACAGCTGGCGGTACGAGGTGGAGCCGCCGCCGAGGAAACAGCCGGCTTCCTCCCAGGTCAACCGGGCGGGTTTGGGGTGGCACTGGTATTCGTCGACCACCGTGAACTGGGCGAACGAGCCGAAGTTGAGCTCGTAGCCCCAGGCGCGCTGGGATGTGGAGGCCGTCGGGTCGACACCCATGCGGATATCGGTGGCCGACTCGTCCCAGCGCACGCCTCCCACGATCACGTGGTCGCCGACGCCGAGCCCGTGCACACCCTCGCCGACCGCCCAGACGACACCGGAGCCCTCGGAGCCGGCGATGTGGAAATCGTGCGGGTCCCCCTGTTTGAGCCGGGCGGCGATGACATCGGCGGGTGTGCCGCGGGCCGCCCACACTCCGTTGTAGTTGACGCCGGCGGCCATCACCATGAGCAGGACCTGGCCCCGGCCCACGGCCGGTACTTCGACCGGTTCGATCCGTATCGCGTCGGCGGGCTGCCCGTAGCGGTCGCGCCGGATGAGCGCCGCGTACATGTAGCGGGGCACCTCCCCCAGTGGGGGGATCTCGCCCGGCTCGTAGATTTCCCTCGCCATCAGGCGTCCTCTTCTCCGTGGTGGTGCTTTTCTCCGTGGTGGTGGCGCAGGCGGTCGGTGACGATCCGGCCGATCGCGGCGAGGGGTTGCGGCAGCATCATCTCCTCGTGCGCGCAGGGCACCGCGTGGCCGTGTACGGGCCCTTCGACGAAGGGCCGCCATCGTTCGGTACCGTCCGGGCCGCCGGGGCCGCCGGGCCGCGCCGCGATCAGGACCAGATCGCCGCGGAAGACCTCGGGGACGAACGCGTCCCGCATCCGGACGTTGTCACGGAACGTCCGCACGACGGTGCCGACGTTCTCGGCCAGCACATCGAGCAGCGGGTCGCCCTGGGCGTGCAGAGCGCGGGCCGCCGACTCCTCGGTCACCGCCTCCCCCTGGTCGCCGTAGCCGGCGTTCGCCGCCTCCAGCAGCGCCTTCATGAGGTCGGCTTCCTCGCCCGCGCCGCCGCCCTCGCGATCCCCCGCCTCCTTCTGTGCGAACGGTTCCTTCCCTTCGACCGGATAGGAGTCGAGGACCGCCAGCAGGCCGACCTCGTCACCGCTCGCCTGAAGGCGGGTGGCCACCGCGTGGGCGACGAGTCCGCCGAAGGACCAGCCGAGAAGGTGGTAGGGCCCGGTGGGCCGCACACTCCTGATCCGCGCCACGAAGTCCGCGGCGATCTCCTCGATGCCGCCGGGACGGTAGCCGGGGGTGCTGAACGCGCGCGCCTGGAGCCCGTAGACCGGGTGGGCGTGGGGCAGGTGAGGCAGCAGTCCGGTGTAGCGCCAGCTCAGTCCGCCACCGGCGTGGAAGCAGAAGACCGGCGCCGCGTCCCCCACGGGCCGCAGGGGCATCAGGACCTCCAGGCCGCTGTGCTCGTCGGGGCCGATGCCCGACTCCAGGTACGCGGAGAGCCCGGCGACGGTCGGGGCCGCGAACAGGGCCTTGATGCTCAGCTGCGAGCCGAGGGTGGTCCGGATGCGGCTGAGGAGGGCAGCGGCGGACAGGGAATTGCCACCCGTGTGGAAGAAGTTGTCGTCGATGCCGGTCTCGGCGACGCCGAGGGCGTCGGAGAACAGCTCGCACAGGATCTCCTCCTGGGGCGTGCGGGCCCGGCGTACCTGCCGCGTCCCGTACACGGGAGCGGGCAGGGCGGAGCGGTCGAGTTTGGTGTTCTCGGTCAGCGGCAGCGCGTCGACCACGACCAGCGCGGAGGGCACCATGAAGTCCGGCAGCAGGCCGGCGAGGTGGTCGCGCAGCGCGTCGGGGTCCGGCCTCGGCCCTTCGGCGTCCGGGACCACATAGCCCACCAGGCGCTTGTCCCCGGGCCGGTCCTCACGTACCAGGGCGACGGCCTGCCCGATACCGGCGCAGTCGGTCAACGCGCCTTCCACTTCTCGTAGTTCGACCCGGAAGCCGCGCAGCTTCACCTGCTCGTCGGCGCGGCCCGCGAACTCCATGAGGCCGTCCGGGAGCCGGCGGACCAGGTCACCGGTGCGGTACATCCGGGTGCCGGGTGGCCCGAAGAGGTCGGCGACGAAGCGTTCGCCGGTCATGGCCGGGTTGTTCTCATAACCGCGTGAGACCCCCGAGCCCGCCAGGTAGAGCTCACCGACGACTCCGACGGGGACCGGTTCGAGGCCGGGGCTGAGCACATAGGTCCGGGTTGCGTCCAGTGCCCCGCCGATGGGGACGCTGGAGGGCACGGGGTCGCCGGCGCGCAGGGAGTGGCGGGTGGAGAACACGGTCGTCTCCGTCGGTCCGTACCCGGCGGTGACCACGGTGCGGGGGCAGGCGGCAAGGGCCCGGCGGACGGCGTCCGCCGGCACCACGTCCCCGCCGGTGCGCACTTCCCGCAGGCCCGCGAAGCACTCCGGGTGTTCCTCCGCGAGCAGCCGGAACAGGCCGCCCGAGGCCCACAGTCCGGTGATCCGCTCTTCGACGACCATCTTGGCGAGAGCGTCGAGGTCGAGTCTGCCGGGCGGCGCGACGACGATCTCGCCGTGGTGCAGCAGCGGGACCCACCATTCGAGGGTGGAGGCGTCCCAGGCGTGCGGGGAGTGGAAGAGCACCCGCTGCTCCGCATCGAGCCGCCACCACCGGTCGGCCGCGAGTTCCACCACGTTGCGGTGGCTGACCGCCACGCCCTTGGGCTTTCCGGTGGAACCGGACGTGTAGATGACGTAGGCCAGTTGGTCGGGCAGCACATCCACGTCGGGGGTGGTGCCGGGCAGGCCGGACAGCCGCGGGTCGCCGTCCACCGCGACGACGTCGACGTGGCCGGACAGCTCCGCCGACCACCGGTCGGCGCCCGCCTCGTCCGTGAGCAGTACGGGCGCGCCGGTCTCGGTGAGCAGCAGCCGCACCCGGTCCGGTGGGTAGGCCGGTTCCAGCGGTACGTAGACCCCGCCGGCCTTGAGGACGGCGAGGACCGAGACGATCAGGTCGGGTGAGCGGTCGAGCAGCACGGCGACCCGGGTCTCCCGGCGCACGCCGAGGGCGACCAGGAGGTGCGCCAGCCGGCCGGCCTCTTCGTCCAGTTCACGGTAGGAGAGCCGGCGGTCGCCGTGGCGCACGGCGGTGTCCTCGGGCCCCCGCGCCACGGCCTCGCCGATGCCGCGGGTGATCGTGGCGGGCGCGAACGGCACGGTGAGTGCCGCACCGTGCCATCCGTCCAGCAGCTGCCGCCGTTCGGCGGGCTCCAGCAGGTCCACGCGGCCGACCGGCAGGTCCGGGTCGGCGGTGGTCCGCTCCAGGACGCGTACCAGCCGGTCGAGCATGGTCTGTACGGTGTCGTGGTCGAAGAGGTCGTGCCGGTACTCCAGGCGCAGTCGCAGGCCGGCCGGGCCGGTGGTGGCGATGAGGGCCAGCGGGTAGTGGGCGGCGGCGCGTCCCTCCGAGGCCACGACCCTCAGTCCGGTCGCCGGGCTGTCCCCGGAGGCCGCCACCGGGAAGTTCTCGTACACCACGAGCGAGTCGAAGAGTTCGGCCACTCCGGCTAGTTGCTGGATACGGGACAGGCCGAGCTGGTGGTGGTCGCTGAGGGCGGCCTGCTCCTCCTGGACCCGGGCCACGGTGTGGCGCCAGCTCTCGGCCGGGTCGAGACGTACCCGTACCGGCAGGGTGTTGATGAACAGGCCGACCATGGTCTCGATGCCGGGGATCTCGGGGGGCCTGCCGGACACGGTGGTGCCGAACACCACGTCGTCGCGGCCGAGCATGCGGCCGGTCAGGACCGCCCACGCGCAGTGCAGCAGGGTGCTGAGGGTGACGGCGGACGTGGCCGCCTGGTCCTGTAGCGCGGCCGTGAGCGGTTCGGGCAGGACGCGGTCGGCCACCAGGGGCAGTTCGGTCGGGGCGCCGGAGCCGGCGGGGGCCAGCAGGGTGGGTTCGCTCGCCCCGGACAGGGCGCGGCGCCAGGCTTCCTCGGTGGCCCGCCCGTCCTGGCGGGCGAGCCAGGTCAGATACTCCCGGTAGGGCACCACCGGGGGCAGGGCCGCGCCGTCGCCGGGCCGGTGGTAGAGCGCCACGAGGTCGCGCAGGAACAGCGGTACCGACCAGCCGTCCAGCAGGAGGTGGTGTTTGACCACCAGCAGACGGTGCCGGTCCTCGGCCAGTCGTAGAAGGGTGAATCGCAGCAGCGGCGGCCTGGCGAGGTCGAAGCGGTGGCCGCGGGCCCGGTCGGTGAGCCGGGACAGCTCGGAGGTCCGGGCCGGCTCGTCCAGCCCGGTGAGATCGATCTCCTCCCAGGGGAGCGGGAGTTGACGGGGAATCACCTGGACGGCGGGTCCGGTGGCGCGGTGCTGGAAGTGGGCCCGCAGGTTGGCATGGCGCTCCAGCAGGCGCTGCCCGGCCGTCCTGAGCGCTTCGGAGTCCAGCGGGCCTTCCAGGTCGAGCGTCATCTGCATGGTGTAGACGTCGGGGCCGTCGTCGGCGTAGAAGGCGTGGAAGAACAGCCCTTCCTGGAGCGGGGAGAGCGGGAGTACGTCCTCCAGGCCGCCGGGCGCCGCCTCCCAGGCGTCGATCTCCTCCTGCGTGACCTGGACCAGGGGCAGGTCGGCGGGGACGAGGCCGCCGGGCCGTGCGCGCTCGGCGAGGCCGGCCAGTGCGCGCAGCGCCCGCGACCAGGTGTCGACGAGGTCGCGGATCTCGTCGTGGGTGAAGAGCGCCCCGGGCCAGGAGCAGGTGAGGGTCAGCCGTGGCCCGTCGGGCCGGTCACGGGTGATGGCGCTGACCTCCAGCGCGTGGGCGAACGGCATGGCCCCGTCGGACGTCGCGAGGTGCACACCGGCGTCCGCGGTGGGCGACCAGTCCGTGTCGTCGTCCGGCGCCGGACCGCTCCCGTTGACGCGGCCCAGGTAGTTGAACCCGATCTGCGGCGCGGGCAGGGAGGCCAGTAGGCCGGCGGTGTCCGGGTTGAGGTAGCGCAGCAGGCCGAACCCCAGGCCGTTGTCGGGCAGTTCCCGCATGCGGCTCTTGACCCGCTTCAGCGCGGCGGCGAGCGCCGGTCCGTCGGCGAACTCGTCGTCGGTCCCGGCCGGTCCCGCGTCGACGCGGAGGGGGAAGAGGCTGGTGAACCAGCCGACGGTACGGGTCAGGTCCACCTCTTCGGTGATCTCCTCGCGCCCGTGCCCCTCCACGTCGAGCAGGACGTCCGGTCCCGAGCCCCAGCCGTGCCGTTCACGCCAGCGGGCGACGGCGAGGGCGAGGGCGGTCAGCAGCCCCTCGTTCATCCGGGCGTGGAATGTCCCCGCGACGGTGTCGAGCAGCGCCCCGGTCAGTTCGGCGGGGAGTGTCACCGTCAGGTGCTCGGCGGTTTCGGCCGTGTCCCGTGCGGCGTCACGGGGTCCGGCGCCCAGCCGCGGGTCGGTACCGGTGAGCATGTCCGTCCACAGGTCCAGCTCGGCGGCCCGCTCCGGGTCCTGGCCCTCGGCGAGCAGCAGTCGCGCCCATCGGCGCAACGACGTGCCGACGGGGGCGAGCCGCGGTGCCTCGCCCGCGACGGCCGACTGCCAGGCGGCCATCAGGTCGGGTACCAGGACGCGCCAGGAGACTCCGTCCACGACGAGGTGGTGGACGATCAGGAGCAGCCGGCCCGGCCGCCGCGGCCCCGCGTCGAACCAGACGGCCCGCAGCATCACCCCGCTCGCCGGGTCCAGCAGCAGCCGGGCGGCCTCGCCGTGCTCCGTCACCAGTTCGGCCAGGCCGGAGGCGGTGAGACCGGACGCCTCCACCCGGGTGACGAGGTCCTGGGCCCGTACCGCACCACGCGGCTGTACCTTCAGCCCCCAGCTGACACCGGTGACGGAACCGACCAGGGTGCTGCGCAGCGCGTCGTGGTGGTCCAGAAGGCTCTGCAGCGCCGTGGTCAGCGGCTCCTGTCCCGGTGCGGACGGTGCTGCTTCGCCAACACGCCCCAGCGGCGGGACACGTAGCAGTACCGACTGGTTGAGGGTGTGGAAGGGACCGCGCCGCTGGGCCAGCCAGCGGACGATCGGCGTCGGCGGCACGGTGCCGACGCCGTCGTCGTCGCGGTCGGCCCGCGCGGGGCCCATCTCCTGGACGGCCGTCGCCAGCTCGGCCACCGTCTGGTGCCTGAACAGGTCCCTGGGGGTGACGGCCAGGCCGGCCCGGCGGGCCCGGCTCGCCACCTGGAGGGCGGAGATGCTGTCTCCGCCCAGGAGGAAGAAGTTGTCGTCGGGGCCGACGCCGGGCAGGCCGAGCACATCGGCGACCACCTCGCACAGCAGGTCCTCGCGGCGGGTGCCTCGACGACGGCCGCCGTGGCCGGCGGGAGCGGCCGGTGCCACCGGAGCCGCCGGGGCCGGCAGCGCCGCGTGGTCCACCTTCCCGTTGACGGTCAGCGGGATGCGGTCGAGCACGACGAACGCCGAGGGCACCAGGTGGTCCGGCAGCAGGCCGGCCAGGCGCGCCCTGACCGCGGCCGGGTCCGGGCCGGCGGCGCCGGGGGCCGGGACGAGGTGGGCGACCAGGCGCTTGTGGCCGGGCGTGTCCTCCCGTACGGCCACGACGGCCTGCCCCACCCCGGGGCAGGATTCCAGCGCGTGCCGCACCTCGCCCGTTTCGATGCGGAAGCCGCGGATCTTCACCTGTCCGTCGGCGCGGCCCACGAACTCCAACTGGCCGTCGGGGCGCCACCGCACCAGGTCGCCGGTGCGGTACATCCGGCTTCCGGCGGGGCCGAAGGGGTCGGGGACGAAGCGCTGCCCGGTGAGCGCGGGGCGCCGCAAGTACCCGCGTGCCACGCCGATACCGGACACGTACAGCTCGCCGGGCACACCGGCGGGCACGGGATGGAGCCGGTCGTCGAGGACGTAGGTGCGCAGGTTGGGCAGCGGGGCGCCGATCGGCGGCACTCCGTCCTCGGCGGGGAGCGGGCCCGCCATCGTGCAGGAGACGGTCGTCTCCGTGGGACCGTACGCGTTGAACATGCGGCGGCCGACTGCCCACTTGGGCACCAGACCGGCCTGTGGGGCCTCGCCGGCGATGACCAGGTTGCGCACGGTCGGCAGGCTCCCGGCGGGCAGTTGGGCCAGGATGGCGGGCGGGAGGGTCGCGTGCGTGACCCCGTGCCGGCGGATCAGCTCGGGGAGTTCGTCCGCCTGGGTCAGCATGTCGGCCGGGCCCAGCACCAGGGCGGCTCCGGCGCTCAGCGGTGTGCAGATCTCGGACAGCGCGGCGTCGAAGCTCAGGGAGGCGAACTGCAACGCGCGGCTGCCCGGACCCATTCCGTAGCGGCCGGTCCGCGCCGCCACCAGGTTGGGGATGCTGCGGTGCTCCACCACCACGCCCTTGGGCCGCCCGGTGGATCCCGAGGTGTAGATGACGTAGGCCGGGGTGCGGCCGGTGAGCGGGGCGGCGCGGTCCGTGTCGCTCACGTCCGTGGCGGGCAGGCCCGCCAGTTCGTCCAGCACGGCGGGGTCGTCCAGCACGATCCGGTCACCGGTGGTGTGCGCCGGGAGGACGTCACCGGCCGCCCCGGTGGTCACGACGAGCGCCGGGCGCGCGTCCTGAAGCATGTACGCGATCCGGTCGGGCGGATACGTGCTGTCCACCGGCAGGTAGGCGGCGCCGGACTTCAGGGTGGCGAGGACGGCGACGACCATGTCCACGGAGCGCGGGACCATCAGCGCGACGACGCACTCCGGCCGGGCGCCGCGCGCGATGAGCCACCGGGCGAGTCTGTTGGCGCGCGCGTTCAACTCCGCGTAGGAGACGGTGACGTCCCCGCTCACCACGGCCGGGGCGTGCGGGGTACGCGCCACCTGGGCCTCGAACATCCCCGGTACGAGCGTGCCGGGAAGCGGTCCACCGGTCTCGTTCCAGCCGTGCAGCAACTGCCGGCGCTCGTCCGGATCGAGGATCTCGATATCGCCGATCGGCAGGCCGGGGTCGGCGGCCACGGCGTGCAGCAACCGCACGAACCGCGCCGCCAGCGCCTGCGCCGTCGACCGGTCGAACAGTTCCTCGGCATAGCTGAGGGATCCGGTCATGCCACCCGCCGCCGCGCCGTCGAACGGCTGCTCCACCAGCCGGAACGACAGGTCGAACTTGGCCCGCCCCGGCTCTTCCCGGCGCGGTTCGCCGTCCGGGCTCCCATCCGCGCGCAGACCGGGCAGGGCGTTGTCGGAAGCGGCGAAGTTGTCCAGTACGAGCATCACCTGGAACAGCGGATGACGCGCCGGGGACCGGGTCGGGCCGATGGCGTCGACCAGGCGCTCGAAGGGCACGTCCTGGTGTGCGTAGGCCGCCACATCCGTGTCCCGCACCCGGTCCAGCAGTTGGGCGAACGTCGGGGCGCCCGAGGTGTCGGTACGCAGCACCAGCGTCGCGACGAAGAAGCCGATAAGTCCGTCGAGCGCCTCGTCGTCGCGCCCGGCCAGCGCGGTTCCGACGGGGATGTCCGATCCCGCGCCGGAGCGGGACAGCAGGGCGGCGAGCGCGGCGTGCAGCACCATGAACGCCGTCGCCCCGTGCGCGCGGGCCAGTGCGAGCAGTGCCCGGTGGAGCCGTGGCTCCAGTGCGAAGGGCACCACACCGCCCCGGTGGCTGGGCTCCGGGGGGCGGGGCCGGTCGGTGGGCAGGGTCAGCTCTTCCGGCAGTCCCGCGAGGGTTTCCCTCCAGTAGCCGAGCCGGCGGGACAGCTCGCTGCCGGGGTCGCTGTCGTCGCCGAGGTGTGCGCGCTGCCAGAGCGTGTAGTCCGCGTACTGGACGGGCAGCGGCTTCCACCGGGGGGCGTCACCGGTGCGGCGGGCCTCGTAGGCCAGGGACAGATCGCGCAGCAGCGGCCGCAGGGATCCGGCGTCGGCGGCGATGTGGTGCAGTACGAGTACGAGAACGCAGGTGTCCGGGCCGGTGACCAGCAGTGTGGCCCGTAGCGGCGTCTGGCTCGCCAGGTCGAACTCGTGGGCGCGCGCGGCGAGTACCGCTCGTTCGACGCCGGAGGGACCGGTCTCGACGACCGTCAGCCGTGTGCGTACCGCTTCGGGGGCGAGCACCACCTGGCAGGGTTCGCCGTCGCGTTCGGGGAAGACGGTCCGCAGGCTCTCGTGCCGGGCCACCACATCGGCGAGTGCGGCCCGCATGGCGTCGCGGTCCACGGCGCCACGCAGTCTGATCACCAGGGGGATGGTGTACAGCGGGCCGGGGCCGGCGAGCCGGCTCAGCGCCCAGAGGCGGCGCTGCGCGTACGACAGGGGCAGCCGGGCCGGCCGGGGCCGGGGCCCCAGGGGTTCGCGGGCCCGGTCCGCCTGTCCGACGCGGGCCGCCAGTTGGGCAACGGCGGGGGCTTCGAAGACGGCGCGTACCGGCACGTCCACGCCGAGTGCCGCCCGGATGCGGGACACCAGTCTGGTGGCCAGCAGCGAGTGCCCGCCGAGGTCGAAGAATCCGTCGTCGATGCCGACCGTGTCGAGGCCGAGGATGTCGGCGTACAGGTCGCGCAGGATCCGCTCGCCGGGGGTGCGGGGAGCCCGGCCGGCCGGGCGCGGGCCCAGAGTCCGGGGAAGCGCCTCGCGGTCCACCTTCCCGTTCGGTGTCAGCGGAAGTGCGTCCAGTGTCAGCACTGCCGACGGCACCATGTATTCGGGCAGCCGCGTGGTGAGCAACTCCCGTAGCGCGCGGGGGTCGTCGCCGCCCCCCACCACATGGCCGACCAGGTACGGAAGGCCGTCCGGGGCCGCCCGCACGCACGCCACGGCATCCGTCACCCCGGGAAGGTCACGCAGCCGCGCCTCCACCTCGCCCAGCTCGACCCGGTGGCCGCGGATCTTGACCTGGTTGTCGGAGCGGCCGAGGAACTCCAGGTCGCCCGCCGCCGTCCACCGCACCAGGTCACCGGTGCGGTACATGCGCGTGCCCGCGGGACCGAACGGATCGGCGACGAAGCGCTCGGCGGTCAGCGCCGGCCGGCCCAGGTATCCGCGGGCCACGCCGTCGCCCGCGACGCACAGCTCGCCGGGGACCGAGTCGGGAACCGGGCGCAGGGCCGCGTCCAGCACGTACACCCGGGTGTTGGCCAGCGGCCTGCCGATCGGCACCGGCCGCTCGCCCGTGACCGGGGCGGCGCTCGACCAGATGGTGGTCTCCGTGGGTCCGTACATGTTCCGTACCGACGCGGCCAGGCCGGAGAGTTCGGTGGCGAGCGCGGCGTCCAGGGACTCGCCGCCGACCAGTACGCGCAGGCCCCGTACGGCCTGCGGGTCCGCCTCCAGCAGGGCCCGCCACAGGCTCGGCGTCGCCTGCATCAGCGTGATGTCCCATTCGCGCAGTTCGCGGCCCAGGCTCACCGGGTCGCGTACGACGTCCCGTTCGGCCACCACCACGGTGGCGCCCGAGACCAGCGGCGCGAACACCTCCAGCAGCGCGATGTCGAACCCGAAGGTCGTCACCGCCAGCCAGCGGTCCCCGGTGGTGAGCGCGACGAGCGGTTCCATCGCGTGCAGGAAGTTCCGCAGCGCGCGGTGCGGGACGACCACTCCCTTGGGGCGTCCCGTCGAGCCCGATGTGTAGAGCACGTACGCCGGATGCTCGGGCGAGGTCGTGACCGGCTGGAACGGTTCGGTGGCGGGCTCGACGCCGTCGAGCAGCACGAGCGGCGCGGTGAGGCCGGCGGGCAGGTCGGGCAGTGCCTGCCCGGTCGTCAGGATCACGGCGGGCGCCGCGTCCCGCAGGACGTATGCGATCCGTTCGGCCGGGAAGTCCATGTCGACCGGCAGGAACGCCGCGCCCGCCTTGCCCGCGGCCAGCATCCCGACGACGGACTCCACCGACCGGGCCGACGCCAGCGCGACGACGGACTCGGGTCCCACACCCATCCTGGCCAGCTCGGCGGCGACCGCGTCGGCCCGCGCCCGGAGTCCGGCGTAGGTCAGGGTCACGCCCCCGCACGACACCGCGGTCGCGTCGGGTACCCGGGCGGCCTGTGCGTCGAACAGCTCCGGCACCAGCGCCGGGGGAAGTGCGCGCGCGGTGTCGTTGCGCTCGCGCAGCAGCAGGTCACGTTCGGCCGGGTCCAGGATCTCCAGGTCCGTGATGCGCGAGTCCGGAGCGGCCTGCGCCGCACGCAACACCCGTTCCAGCCGGGCCACGAGGCCGGTCACAGTGGACCGGTCGAACAGCTCGGCCGAGTAGTCGACGGCGCCCTCGATGCCGTCGGGCTCCCCGTCCGGGGTGTACAGCTCGCCCAGTCCGAAGGACAGGTCGAAGCGGGCGTACGGGGTGTCCCCCTCCTCGACGGCGACATCGAGACCCGGCAGCCGCGGTGGCGTACCACCGCTGTTCTGCACGGTCAGCGTCACCTGGAACAGCGGGTGGCGGGTGAGTGAGCGCTGCGGGTTCAGCTCCTCAACCAGCCGCTCGAACGGCAGGTCCTGGTGCTCGTAGGCCGCGAGGTCGCACTCCCGGACCCGGGCCAGCAGTTCGCGGAAGGTCGGGGCGCCCGAGGTGTCGGTACGCAGCACGAGGGTGTTGAGGAAGAAGCCGACCACCTCGTCCAGCGCCTCGTCGGAGCGGCCCGTGACCGGTGCGCCGATCGGGATGTCGTCGCCCGCGCCGAGTCCGTTCAGCAGGGTGGCCAGCGCCGCCTGGAGCACCATGAAGAGGCTGGTGCCGGTCTCCCGGGCGAGTGCCAGCAGGCCGCGGTGCGACTCGGCGTCGAGGCCGAACCGCAGGCGTCCTCCGCGCGCCGTCCCGGCGGCCGGGCGGGGCCGGTCGGTGGGCAGGTTCAGCTCGGCGGGCAGGCCGGCCAGGGTCTGCCGCCAGTGGGCCAGCTGGCGGGCCAGTTCGCTGTCGGGGTCGTCCTCCTCGCCGAGCACCCGGCGCTGCCACAGGGTGTAGTCGGCGTAGCCCACCGGGAGCGGCGCCCATCGTGGGGCGGCTCCGGCGGCGCGCGCCGCGTACGCGGCGGTCAGATCGGCGCCGAGCACGCCCATCGACCAGGCGTCGCAGGCGATGTGGTGCACCACCACGACCAGTACGTGCTCGTGCGGCGACAGTGTGAGGAGGGTGGCGCGCACGGGGCAGTGGACCGTCAGGTCGAAGCCCTCGCCGACGCTCTCGCCCACCGCTTCTTCCAGTTCGCCCGCGTCGATGTCCCTGATCCGCAGGAGTGTCCCGGTCGCGGTGAGCGGGTCGAGGATCCGCTGACGGGGTTCCCCCTCGGTCTCGGGGATGACGGTGCGCAGGCTCTCGTGGCGTGCGACGACATCGGCGAGCGCCGCGCGCAGCGCCGCCGGGTCCAGTGGTCCGCGCATCCGCAGCCGCAGCGGGACGTTGTAGAGCGGACCGGCCGGGTCGAGCCGGTTGATGAACCACAGGCGTCGCTGCGCGTAGGACAGCGGGAGGGGGTCGGGCCGGTGTGCCGCGACCAGCGCGGGCCGGGATCCCGTCCCTGCGCCGCGCACCACCTCCGCGAGGCCGGCGACGGTGGGCGTCTCGAAGAGGGTGCGGATACCGAGCTGGGCCCCGAAGGCCGTACGGATACGGCTGAGCAGACGGATGGCCAGCAGGGAGTGGCCGCCCTGCTCGAAGAAGCTGTCGTGGAGAGCGATGTCGCTGCCGAGGAGATCGGCGAACAGGCCGCGCAGGATCTCCTCGTGCGGGGTGCGCGGCGCAGCGGTGTGTTCCGCGGCGGCCTGTCGCGGCGCCGGGAGCGCCGCGCGGTCCAGCTTGCGGTGGGCCGTCAGCGGCAGGGCGTCCAGGATCACCACCGCGGCGGGCACCATGTGATCGGGCAGGCTCTCGGCCGCGAGGGCGCGCAGTTCGTCCGGGACGGGGGCCAGGCCGCCTTCCCCGTCCGGCACCACATACGCGACCAGGCGCTTGTCGCCGGGACGGTCCTCACGCACGGTGACAGCGACGCGGCCGACCCGGGGGTGCCCGGCGAGCACCGACTCGATCTCACCGGGTTCGATGCGAAAACCGCGGACCTTGACCTGGTCGTCGGCCCGGCCGACGAACTCCAGGTCGCCGTCGGCGCGTCGGCGCGCCAGGTCCCCCGTGCGGTACATCCGTGTCCCGGGACCGCCGTGGGGACTGGCCACGAAACGCTCGGCGCTGAGCGCGGGGCGGCCCAGGTAGCCGCGGGCGAGCTGCGGTCCGGTGAGATACAACTCGCCCGTGACGCCCACCGGCACCGGCTCCAGGCGGCCGTCCAGCACATATGCCCCGGCCTCGCCCTGCGGCCGGCCGATGGGGACACGGACCCCGGACAGCTCGTCGCCCGGCTCGATCCGGTATTCGGTGCAGTTGACGGTCGCCTCGGTCGGACCGTACGCGTTGAAGACCGTCGCCGCGGGGTGTGCGAGGCGCCAGGATGCCAAGTCCCGGCTCAGCAACGGCTCGCCGCCGACGACCAGTTCGGCCGAGGGCGAGTACCCGTCGGGCAGTTCGGCCAGCAGCGGCAGATGGCTGGGGGTGACCTTCATGAACGAGGCGAACCCCGGCGGCGGCGCCACGTCTCCCGTCGCGCCGGAGGTGTCGAACAGGTCGACGACCCGGACCCGGCCGCCGCTGATCAGCGGTGTGTAGAGCGCGGTGACCGTGAGGTCGAAGGTGAACGGGGAGTGCAGCGCCGCGACGCCGCCCGCGGCGGGGTGGTTCTCCCTCGCCCAGCGCAGGTACGAGGACAGCGACCGGTGTTCCACCACCACCCCCTTGGGCCTTCCGGTGGACCCGGAGGTGTAGATCACGTAGACCGGGTGCCGGGACGACAGCGCGACCGGCCGGTCGGCGTCGGCGAGGTCGGCAGCGGACCGCGCGGCCAGGTCGTCCACGGTGGCGGCCGCGTCCAGGGTGATCAGCCGCGCGCCCGTGGGGAGCGAGGGCCCGGCGGCGCCTGTCGTGACGACCAGCACCGGGCGGGCGTCGTCGAGCAGGGCCGCGACGCGGTCGGCGGGGAGCCCGGGATCCAGGGGGAGGTAGGCGGCGCCGGACTTCATCACCGCCAGCAGGGTGATCACCGTCCGGGCGGAAGGCGGCAGTGCCACGGCCACCGTCCGCTCCGGCCGGGCCCCCTGGGCGATCAGGAGCCGGGCGAGCCGGTTGGCGCGCGCGTTGACCTCGGCGTAGGTGAGGGCGTTGCCCTGGTGTTCCACGGCCACGGCGTCCGGGGTCCGGGCCGCCTGGGCCTCGAAGAGCACCGGCACCGGCGCCGGTGACTCCGCTTCCGGCCGCCGGCCCGAGCCGCTCCACTCGGTGAGCAGCCGGTCACGTTCGCCCGGTGCGAGCAGGTCGAGGCGGCTGAGGGGGCGGCCCGGGTCGGCCACCACCGCGCGCAGCAGCCGCACCCAGCGTTCCATCAGCAGTTCGACGGCCTCATGGCTGAAGAGCCCGGCGTTGTACTGGGCCATGCCCGTGATGCCCGCGGGTCCCCCGCCGGGGCCGCGCCGCTCCTGGAGGTTGAGCAGCAGATCCAGCTTGACCACCTCGGCGTCCAGCGGCTCGGCGCTGACCGTCAGTCCGGGCAGGGACAGGCCTGTGTCGGGGCCGTTCAGCAAGGTGAGGGAGACCTGGAAGAGCGGGTTGAGCCCCGGGACACGGCGTGGGTTGAGCACCTCGACCAGCCGCTCGAACGGCAGGTCCTGGTGGCCGTAGGCGGCGAGGTCCGTGGCGCGCACCCGGTCGAGCAGTTCCCGGAAGTCGGGGTCGCCGCCGGTGTCCGTGCGCAGCACGAGCGTGTTGAGGAAGAGCCCCACGAGGTTCTCGGTCTCGGCGTCGGTGCGCCCGGCGACGGGCGTGCCGATGGGGATGTCGTCGCCGGCGCCCAGCCGGGACAGCAACGCGGCGAGGCCCGCCTGGAGGGTCATGAACACCGTCGCCCCGCGAGCGCGGGCGAGCGCCGCCAGAGCGCGGTGCAGGTCAGCGTCGAGGGTGAAGCGCACACTGCGGCCGGGCACACCGTCCGAACCGCGCCGGGCGCGGTCCGCGTTCAGCTCCAGGCTCTCCGGCAGGTCGCGCAGTTCCTCGGTCCAGAAGGCGAGTTGCCGGGACAGCCGGCTGTCCCGCTCGTCCTCCTCGCCCAGCAGCTCGTGCTGGTGGAGGGCGTAGTCCGCGTACTGGACGGGCAGTGGCCGCCAGTCGGGCGCACGGCCCTCGCGGCGTGCCTCGTACGCCTCCCCCAGGTCTCTGGCGAGCGGTCCGACGGACCAGGCGTCGCAGACGATGTGGTGGAGCACCAGGACGAGGACGTGTTCGTCGGGGCCGAGCGCGATCAGGCGGGCGCGCAGCGGAAGTCCGGTCGTGAGGTCGAAGCCCCTGTCGGTCACCTCGGCGAGCACGCGGCCGAGTCCGTCCTCGCCGGTCTCGACCACCTCCAGCGGCGGCGCCGCGCTCGACGCGTCCCGGATCTCCTGCCGTGGCACCCCGTTGTCCTCGGGGAACGTGGTGCGCAGCGCCTCGTGGCGGGCGACCACGTCGGCGAGGGCGGCGCGCAGCGCCGCGCGGTCGAGGGCGCCGCGCAGTCGTACCGCGACCGGGATGTTGTACGCGTTGGCCTGTCCGCCGAGCCTGTTGAGGAACCACATCCGGCGCTGGGCGAAGGACAACGGCAGCACCGCGGGGCGCGCCATCGGGGTCAGGGGTGGCCGCGTGGTCCCCTCCGTCCGCTGGATACGTCCGGCCAGGGCCGCCACCGACGGCGCCTCGAACAGGGCGGAGACCGGCAGTGCCACACCGAGGGTCGAGCGGATGCGGCTGACCAGCCGGGTGGCGGTGAGCGAGTGTCCGCCCAGGGCGAAGAAGCTCTCGTCGATGCCGACCTCGGCGAGGCCGAGCACCTCGCCGAACAGTCCGCACAGAGCCTCCTCGCGCGGATCGCGCGGGCCGCGCGCCTCTCGTGCGCCGGTGGCCTGCGGCGCCGGCAGCGCGGCGCGGTCCGGTGCGCCCGTCGGCAGCAGCGCCAGTGCCTCCGTCACGACGAGGGTGTCGGGGACCAGGTGGGCGGGCAGCACGGCGGCGACGGCGCGGAGCAGGTCGCCGGTGTCGGTCCGGGCGTGGGCGCGCGGCACCACATGACCGACCAGCCGCCGGTCACCGGGGCCGAACTCATGGACGGTGACGCAGACCTGGGCGAGATCGCCGACCTCGCGCAGGGTCTCCTCGACCTCGAACAGCTCGACCCGACGGCCGCCGGCGTCCATGTGGCCGTCGGCCCGGCCGAGCAGCTCCAGCGTGCCGTCGGAGCGCCGGCGCGCCCGGTCGCCGGTGCGGAACATCCGCAGGCCGGGGGCGCCGTACGGGTCGGCGACGAACCGTTGTGCGGTGTCGCCCGGCCGTCCCGCGTAGCCGCGGGCGAGGCCGCCGCCCGCGAGGTAGAGCTCACCGGCCGTGCCCGCGGGCGCCGGCCGCAGCGCCGAGTCGAGCACATACATCCGGGTGCCGCGCGGGGGGTTGTCGATCACCGGCCGGTCGCCGTCCCGGGTCGAGGCCAGGAGCGCTCCGGCACCGGCCTCGTGGGAGCCGTAACGGCCCGTGCCGACGGCGCAGGAGTCCCGCAGGTCCCGCCACAGGGTCTCGCCGATCGGCCCGCCGACCACGACCGCGCCCGGCCGGTGACCGGCACCGTCGAGCACTCCCCCGGTGAGCAGCCGCCGGGCGTGGGTGGCGGTGATGTCGACCACGTGGATGCCGTGGGAAATGGCGTACGCGCCCAGGGACTTCGCGTCGTGGCGCGTCTCCTCGGGCACGAGGTGCAGTTCATGTCCGGCGAAGAGCCACAGCAGGGACGGCCAGAACGCCTCCGAGGACAGGGAGGCGGTGTGGGCGACCCGCATCCGGGGCTCGCCCAGGTCCGCCGACGTCGGCGCGCATGCCCCCTCCAGGTGGGCGAGGAGGCCGTGCGCCAGGGCTCCGTGCGTCACGACCACGTTCCCGGGGCCGCCCGGGGAGTCCGGGTCGTGGTGGACGTACGCCGGGTGTTCCGGCCCGGCCGGGCGGACGAGGTCGCCGGGGCGGGGGTCGGTGGCGGGGCTTCCGGCGAGAAGGCCGGCGGTGACCGTACTGTCGAGGACCGTCACGGGCACGGCGGTGCCCCACGGAGCGAAGAGCGCGGGGAACCCGGCAGCGTGGTGCCCGGCCGTGGTGAGCAGCCGCACGGGGCGGACGGCGGCGAGCAGCGCCGCTCTCTTCTCGTTCGAAGCCTCCGAAGCATCCGGGGCGCTCGAAGCATCCGAAGCGCTCGAAGCCTCCGGAGCGTCCGGGGCGAGGAGCAGGCAGGCGGCGCCCGTCTTGGCGACGGCGAGCAGGGCGACGAGGGCCCCGGCCGAGCGGGGCAGTGCGAGCGCCACGACGTCCTCGGCGCCGATGCCGTGTCCGATCAGGTGGTGGGCCAGCCGGTTGGCCCGGTCGTTGAGCGCGGCGAAGGTGGTGGTCCCGTCCCCGTGGACGACGGCGACGGCGTCCGGTGTGGCGGCCGTCATCGCCTCGAAGGCGGCGACCGGGGAACGGGCGGGGGCGGGGGGTTCCGTGCCGTCGCGCTCGCCGAGCAGCAGGCGCCGCTCGTGAGGAGCCAGGACGTCGACGGCGCCGATGGGCCGGTCCGGGGTGTGGGCGACCGCTTCGAGCAGCCGCCGCAGACGCTCCAGTACGGTCCGTGCTTCGGCGGCGCCGTAGACGTCGGGGCGGTGGTCCAGGCGCAGTTCGAGGCGGTCGCCGGAGCGGGCGGCGACCAGGCCGAGGGTGTAGTGGGTCGCGTCGTGGCCCTCCGCCGAGGTGAGCCGCACGCCGTCGACCGGCCGGTCCATGCCCTCACGTTCGACGAGGAAGTTCTCGAAGATGACGGTGGTGTCGAAGAGTTCGCCCAGCCCCGCGTCCCGCTGGATGTCGGGCAGCCCGACGTGCTGGTGGTCCATCAGCCGGGCTCCCGCCTCCTGCACCTGGGTGAGGAGGCCGGAGAGCGTCTGGCCGGGTCGCAGCCGCACCCGTACCGGGACGGTGTTGATGAACAGGCCCACCATGGTCTGTACGCCGGGCACCTCGGCCGGCCGGATGGAGGCCACCCCGCCGAACACGACGTCGTCGTGGCCGGTGAGCCGGCCCAGCAGCAGGGCCCAGGCCGACTGCACGACCGTGTTCATGGTCACCCCATGCGCGGCGGCCTGTTGACGGAGCGCCGCGCTCAGCGGCTCCGGAAGGACCTCGACGAGCCGCGCGGGCCGCACCGTGCCCGTCGTGCCCTCGGGGGCCAGCAGGGTGGGCCGCTCCAGCCCGTCGAGCGCCCGACGCCACGCGCGCGTCCCGGCCTCGTGGTCGCGTGCGGCGAGCCAGTCGAGGAAGGTGCGGTACGGGGTGACGGGCGGCAGCGCGGCGGCGTCGGCCTCGTGCTCGTACAGGGCCATGAGGTCACGCAGGAACACCGGCGCCGACCAGCCGTCCATCAGGATGTGGTGGTGGGTGACCACCAGGACGTACCGCTCGGCCGCCTCCCGGACCAGGACCAGCCGGATCAGCGGAGGCCGGTCGAGATCGAAGCGGGTGGTCCGCTCCTCTTCGCGCAGCCGGCCGAGCGCCGTCTCCCGTTCGGCTGCCGGGAGATCCGCCAGGTCCGTCTCGCGCCACGGCAGCGCGGTCTCCCGGCGGATGTACTGGACGGCCTTGCCCGATCTGGTGATCCGGAAGCCGGCCCGCAGGTGGGGGTGACGGCGCAGCAGCCCCTGCGCGGCCGTACGCAGTCGGGGGGCGTCCAGAGGTCCCCACAGGCCCACGGACAGCTGGACGGTGTACACGTCCGGCCCCTGGGTGTCGAACAGGGAGTGGAAGAGCATCCCCTCCTGCAACGAGGTCAGCGGCAGGACGTCTTCGAGTCCGGACCGGAGCCCACCAGGTCGTTCGTCGGGTATCACTCGGAGTCCTCCAGTGGGCTCACACGTCGGTCGTCACCCGGGCGGGTGCCGGGCGGGGGGTGGGGGGTGTCCTTCGGACCGTGCCGGGCCGGTGTGCCCCGGTGGCGCCTCATCGCGTCGTGGCCGGTGCGGAGCGTTCCGTGGGCTCCGGCCGGCGTGGGGCCGTCAGTCCCACTGTTCGAAGGCGAGTTCGTCGATCTCCTCCTGGGACAGGTCCACATGGGGGAGGTCGGAGGGCGCGTGTCCGCCCGCGCCCGGGTCGGCGGCGTGCTCGGTCAGGGTGTCGAGCGCGGCGAACCAGAGGCCGACGAGCGTACGCAGGTCCGCCTCGTCGAACAGGTCCCCCGGCCACGACAGGGTCACCCGCAGCAGCGGGCCCTCGGCGTGGCCGTGCGTGACCGCGTTCACCTCCAGGGCGTGCGCGCACGGCAGTTCGGGGCCGCCGGGTGCGATGGTGACGTCTTCGGGCGCGGCGCCCCAGTCGCGTCCGGGCTCCTCGACACGCACCTGCCCGAGGTAGTTGAAGCCGATCTGGCTCGCGGCTCCCTGGGCCAGCAGCCGCGCCGTGTCCGGATTCAGCCTGCGCAGCAGGCCGTAGCCGACGCCCTTGCCGGGAATCGCGCGCAGTTGCTCCTTGACCCGGCGCAGGGCCTGGCCCGGCGCGGGGCCGCCGCCGCGCAGGTCGGCCCAGGTGACCTGGGGGTCGAGCCGCACCGGGTACATCGTGGTGAACCAGCCGACGGTGCGTGACAGGTCCAGGTCCGCCGCCACGCCGTCGCGTCCGTGGCCCTCCAGGTCGAGGAGCACTCCGCCGCCGGTGCCGCCGCCCGGTCCGGCTTCGTGGCGCCAGCGTACGAGGGCCAGGGCGAAGCCCGTGAGCAGTACTTCGTCGACTCCGGCGCGCAGCGTGGCGGGCACCTTCGTCAGCAGGGGCCCGGTGCGCTCGGCGGACAGTTCCACGGTGAACCGGCGTACGGTGGCCTCGGTGTCCCGGCCCGTGTCCAGCGGCCGGTGGCTGAGCAGCGGGTCGGGAGCGGCTCCGATCGCCTGCCACAACGGCAGTTCACCGAGCAGGCCGGGGGCCAGGGCCCGTTCGGCCAGCAGACCGGCCCAGCCGCGCAGGGACGCGCCCGGCGCGGCGGGCAGGGCGTCGGGGCCGGCCTGCCAGGCGGACAGCAGGTCCGGCAGCAGAATGCGCCAGGACACCGAGTCGACCACCAGGTGGTGCACCATGACCAGCAGCCGGCCCGCCCGGTCCTGGCCCGCGTCGAACCACACCACGCGGGTCAGCACACCGGATTCCGGGTCCAGTTCGGCCCGCGCCGCCGCGCCGTGCTCGGCGATGATCCTCGCCCACCGCGACTCGTCGTGGGGCGCGAGGTCGACGCGGCGGACGCATTCCTCGGCCCGTACCGCACCTCGCGGCCGGACTTCCAGCCGCCACTCCTCGTCCCCGGACCGGTCCAGGACGGCGCGCAGGGCGTCGTGCCGGTCGAGCAGCGACCCGACGGCGCGCACGAGCGCTTCCCGGCCCGGCCCGGCCGCGACGCGCACCAGCACGGACTGGTTGAAACTCTTGTATCCGCAGCCCGCGCCGGTCAGTTCGCGCAGCCACCGCGTCATCGGTGTGGCCGGCACGGTGCCGATGGCGTCGTCGGCGGGCGCCCGCTCCTCGCCTGCGTCCCTCGCCACCACGGCGAGGGCGGCCACGGTCTGGTGCTGGAACACCTCACGCGGGGTGAGGAGCAGCCCCGCCCGGTTCGCACGGGCCACCAGCTGGATGGAGACGATGCTGTCGCCGCCTATGGCGAAGAAGTTGTCGTGAACGCCGACGTCCGGGACGCCCAGCAGTTCGGAGACGAGCGTGCACAGGACGCGTTCGCGGTGGTCGCGCGGGCGTTGCCCGGCCCCGGCTCCGAGCGGAGGCGCCGGCAGGGCGGACTTGTCCAGCTTGCCGTTGGCGGTCAGCGGGAGGGTGTCGAGAGCGGTGAAGGCGGACGGCACCATGTAGTCGGGCAGGAGGGCGGCGACGTGCTCGCGCAGCGCGTCCCTCTCCGGGCGGGCTGCGGGCGCGGCGACGGTGTAGCAGACGAGGCGCCGGTCGCCGGGGCGGTCCTCGCGGACCAGCACGACGCACTGGGCGACGCCGGGGAAGGAGGCCACGGCCGACTCGACCTCGCCCGGCTCGACCCGGAAACCCCGGATCTTGACCTGGGCGTCGGCCCGGCCCGCGAACGCGAGAGTGCCGTCCCGGTCCCAGCGGACGCGGTCGCCGGTGCGGTACATGCGCGACGACGCGGGCCCGAAGGGATCGGCGACGAACCGCTCCGCCGTCAGCCCCGGCTGCCGCGCGTAGCCGCGGGCCACGCCGCCGCCGGCCACGTACAACTCGCCGATGACACCGGGCGGGACGGGGCGCAGATACGCGTCCAGGACGTACACCCGGGTGTTGTCCAGCGGCCGGCCGAGCGGGATGACCTCGCGCTCGAGGTCCGGATCGGTCACCGCGTGGTGGACGACGCACTGGGTGCACTCGGTGGGTCCGTACGTGTTGGTCAGCCGGGCCCCGGGCGCGTGCTCCCGCAGCTTGCGGGCGGCAGCGGCCGAGACGGTGTCCCCGCCGACGTAGACGTCACGCAGGCCGCGGAAGGCGTCCGCGTGGTTCTCGGCGAGCAGCCGGAACACTCCCTCGCCGAACAGCCCCACGGTGACGCGGTGTTCGGCCATGGTGCGGGCGAGCCCGGCCAGGTCCGTGGCATCGCCGTCGTACGCGACGACGCAGGCGCCCCTGAGCAACGGCCCCCACAGCTCGTACGTCGAGGCGTCGAAGGAGACGGGCAGGTGCATCAGGACGCGGTCCTCGGCGGTGTGCCCCCACCAGCGGTCGTGCACCATCTCCACGACGCTGCGCTGGGACACCTCGACGCCCTTCGGCTCGCCCGTGGAACCCGAGGTGTGGATGACATAGGCGAGCTGGTCGGGGTGGACGGAGGGGCCGGGGCTCGCCGACCCCTCGGGCCGCGGCTCGTCCGGTACCGGCCCGTCGGCCAGGACAACGGCGACGGGCCCGTCGGCCAGACGCCGCGCCGTCCGCCGGTCGGCGACGACGGCCACGGCCCGTGTGCCGGTCAGGACATGCCGGAGCCTGCTCTGCGGGGCGCGCCCGTCCAACGGTACGTAGACGGCACCGGCCTTGGCGACGGCGAGCGTCGCCACCACATGGTCGACGCGGCTGCCGAGCAGCAGGGCGACCCGGTCCTCGGTCCGGACGCCGTGGCCGAGCAGGAGGGCCGCGAGGTGGTCGGAACGGGCGTCCAGTTGCTCGTAGGAGAGCCGCAGCGGTCCGCAGAGAAGGGCGGGTGCCCGCGGGGTGCGGGCCGCCTGAGCGCGGAAGAGGCCGGCCAGTGAGCCGTCCGGCACGGGGCGGGCGGTGTCGTTGCGCGCGACGAGCAGTTCGCGCGCCTCCTCGTCGCCGAGGACGGGGAGCAGTCCCACCGGCTGGTCCGGCCGCGTGACGGCCCCGGCGAGCAGCCGGCGCAGCCGGGCCGCGGTCGTCGCCATCGTGGCCCGGTCGAACAGGTCGGTGGCGTACCTGATCTGTCCGCGTATGCCCCGCGCGGTGCCGTCGTCGCCGTACTGCTCCCAGAGGCTGAACGACATGTCGAACCTGGCGACCGCCGCTTCCGCGCCCTCCACGCGCGTCCGCAGACCCGGCAGGTCGATGTCCGGGCGGCCGGTGTTGTGCAGGATGAGCATCACCTGGAACAGCGGGTGGCGGGCGAGCGATCTGGGCGGGTTCACCTCCTCGACCAGGCGCTGGAAGGGCAGGTCCTGATGCGCGTAGGCGGCCAGGTCGCTCGCGCGGACGCGGCCGAGCAGTTCACGGAAGGTCGGGTCGCCCGAGGTGTCGGTGCGCAGGACCAGGGTGTTGACGAAGAACCCCACCAGCTCGTCCAGGGCGTCGTCGGTGCGGCCTGCGGTGGGCGCGCCGAGGGGAATGTCGGTGCCGGCGCCCAGCCGGGTCAGCAGGACCGCGACGGCCGCCTGGAGCACCATGAAGACACTGACGCCGTTCGCCCTGGCCAACGCCACGACACCGGCGTGTGTCCCCGCGTCGAGTGCGAACGGCACGCTGTCGCCCCGGTGGCTCGCGACGTCCGGGCGGGGCCGGTCCGTGGGGTATTCCAGTCCCTCCGGCAGCCCGTCGAGCGCCGCGGTCCAGTGGCGGAGCTGGCGGGACAGCTCGCTGTCCGGATCGTCCTCGTCCCCGAGCAACTCACGTTGCCACAGGGTGTAGTCGGCGTACTGGACGGGCAGCGGTGCCCACTCGGGTGCCGCTTCGCGGCAGCGCGCCGCGTACGCCTGCGAGAGGTCGCGCAGCAGCGGTGTGTGCGACCAGCCGTCGCCGATGATGTGGTGTGTCACCACGACGAGTACGGCGCTGTCACCGATGTCGAGCAGCACATGACGCAGTGGTGGCCGGACGGCCAGGTCGAAGCCGCGCGAGACGATCTCCCCGATCACGTCGTCCAGGGCCTCGGGAGCGACGCGCGCCTCCTCCAGCGGGGGTGCGCCCTCCGTGGGGGGCAGGACGTGTTGGCAGGGCACGCCGTCGGTGCCGGGGAAGAAGGTGCGCAGGCTTTCGTGGCGGGCGACGACGTCGCGCAGCGCGGCCCGCAGGGCAGGCCGGTCGAGTGTGCCGCTCAGGTGCAGCACGAGCGGGATGTTGTAGGTGGGGCTCGGTCCCTCCAACTGGTCGATGAACCACAGGCGTCGCTGAGCGGAGGACAGGGGCACGGCGCCGGTACGGGGCCGAGGGGTCAGCGGCGGCCGGATGGCCGGTGTCCCGTCGGCGACGCGCGCGGCCAGGCCGGCCACGGTCGGGGTCTCGAACACGGCACGCAGGGGTGTCTCCACGCCGAGCGTGGCGCGGATGCGCGACACCAGCCGGGTGGCGAGCAGTGAATGCCCGCCCCGGTCGAAGAAGTCGTCATCGACGCCGACCCGTTCCACGCCGAGGACCTCGGCGAACAGCCCGCACAGGATCTCCTCGCGCGGTGTGCGGGCCTCCCGGCCGGCCGTCGCTCCCGTCGTGCCGGGCGCCGGCAGCGCGGAGCGGTCCACCTTGCCGTTCGCGGTCAGCGGCAGGCAGGGCAGGGTGACGACCGCCGAGGGCACCAGGTAGGCCGGCAGGATCGCGGCCGTCCGTCTGCGTACGGTGTCCGCGTCCACGGCGGCACCCTCACCGGGCACCACGTAGCCGACGAGCCGCGGGTCGCCCGGTGTGTCCTCGCGCACCACGGCGACGGCGTGTGCCACCCCGTCGGCCGAGGCCAGGGCGTGGGCCACCTCCGCGGGTTCTATCCGGTGGCCGCGTACCTTGACCTGGTCGTCCGAGCGGCCGAGGAACTCCATCGCGCCGTCCGTGCGCCACCGCACCACATCGCCCGTGCGGTACATGCGGGCACCGGCGGGACCGTACGGGTCCGCGACGAAGCGTTCGCCGGTCAGGGCGGGCCGGTTCAGGTAGCCGCGGGCCACCCCCGTACCCGCGAGGTACAGCTCGCCGGCCACCGCGTCCGGGACGGGGCGCAGCCTCTGGTCCAGCACGTAGGCACGGGTGTTGCGCATGGGCCGGCCGATCGGCACCGCGCCGTCGGGGAGCGGCGCCCCGGCGGGGACGCGGTGGTCGAGGCTGCCCACGGTGGCCTCGGTGGGGCCGTAGTGGTTGACGACCTCGGCGGCGGGATGCCGGGCCCGCCACCGGGCGAGCTGCTCGCCGCGCAGTGCCTCGCCGCCCACGACGAGTTGCGCCGTCGGCGAGCAGCCGTCGGGCAGGGCGTCGAGCAGCGGGAGGTGGCTCGGGGTGATCTTCGCGAATGTCAGCCCGTCGGGCACGGCGGCCCGTTCGTCCAGGTCGGCGATGTGCAGGCAGCCCCCCGCCAGCAGCGTGCCGTACAGCGCCGTCAGCCCCAGGTCGAAGGAGAGCGGGGAGTGCAGCAGGGTACGGCCGGCCAGGCCCGGGTAACGCGCCACGCAGTACGTCACGTAGTCCACCAGGGCCCGCTGTTCGACGACCACGCCCTTGGGCCGCCCGGTGGACCCGGAGGTGTAGACGACGTAGGCCGCGTCCCGCGCGGACACCGGTACCGCCCGGTCGGCTGCGCGCAGTGGACCGGCCGGGTGGCGGGCGAGCGCGGCCCGTGTGCCGGGGCTGTCCAGCAGCAGCGGTTCGGCGCGGTCGGCGAGCCCCGGCGCCTGTGCGAGTACGTGGCCGACGGTGACGACCAGTGCGGGGCGGGCATCGTCCAGCACCTGGGCCAGCCGCGCGTCCGGGTGGCCCGGGTCGAGCGGCACATAGGCCGCGCCCGCCTTGCCCACCGCCAGCATGGCCACCAGCGCGTCCACCGATCGGGGCAGCGCCAGCGCCACCGGCGAGCGGGCGCCCGCGCCGCGCTCCAGCAGGAGCCGGGCCAGCCGGTTGGCGCGGTCGTCGAGCTGTCCGTACGTCAGCCTGGTCGTACCGTGCACCACGGCGGGTGCCCGCCGGTCACGTGCCACCACCGTCTCGAACAGCTCGGGGAGGGTCACCTCGGGCACCGGGGCCGACTCCCCGCCCCGCGCCACGAGCAGGTCGTGCCGCTCGGAGGCATCCAGCAGTTCCAGCTCACCGACGGGCCGGCCGGGACCGGTCAGCGCGGCTTCCAGCAGCCGTACGTAGCGGTCGGCGAAGGACCGCACCGTGGAGTGGTCGAACAGATCGGCGGCGTAGCCGACGGAGCCCTCGATACCGGCCGGTGCGCCGTGGTTCTCGAACCGTTCGGACACACTGAGGTGGAGGTCCAGCTTGGCCAGGTCGGGGTCGTACGCCAGCACCTCGGTGTCCAGCCCCGGCAGGGCGACTTCGGGCTGTGCGAGGTTCTGGAGCAGCAACTTGACCTGGAACAGCGGGTGCCGGTTGAGCGCCCGCCGTGGGTTGAGCGCCGCGACCAGCTGCTCGAAGGGAAGGTCCTGGTGCGCGAACGCGGCGGTGTCGGCCGCGCGGACGCGGGTGAGCAGTTCGTCGAAGGTGGGGTCACCGCCGGTGTCGACGCGCAGGACGAGGGAGTTGACGAAGTACCCGACGACGTCGTCCAGTTCGTCGTCGCCCCGGCCGAACACCGAGGTGCCGACGGGGATGTCGGTGCCCGCGCCCAGTCGGCTCAGCAGGGCCGCGAGCGCGGCGTGCAGGACCATGAAGGGGGTCATGCCACGGGCGCGGGCGAGTTCGGTCAGTGCCCGGTGGGTGGCGGGCCCCACGGTGAACGGGACGCGTGCGCCCCGGCGTCCGGCCGCGGCCGAGCGCGGCCGGTCCGTGGGCAGTCTCAGCTCGTCGGGCAGCCCGCGCAGCGTCCGCGTCCAGTAGACCGTCTGGCGGGCCAGCACGCTCTGCGGATCACTCTCCTCGCCCAAGACCGCGCGCTGCCACAGCGCGTGGTCGGCGTACTGCACGGGCAGCGCCTCCCGGTCGGGGACCGCGCCCCGCAGTGCGGCGGCGTAGGCCTCGGACAGATCGCGGGCCAGCGGCCCGGCGGACCAGCCGTCGCTCGCGATGTGATGGATCACCAGGACCAGCACATGCTCGCCCTCGCTCACCGACAGCAGCGCGGCCCGCAGCGGCGGTTCCTCGGCGACATCGAAACCCTCCCGCGCCACGGTGGCGACCAGGGCGTCCACGTCCGCCCCGGCGGCGTCCACGATCCGCAGGACGGGGCGGGCGTCGGCGGGCTCCAGCACCACCTGGTGCGGGACCCCGTCGGTCTCGGGAAAGACCGTGCGCAGGATCTCGTGGCGCTCCACCACCCAGGCGAGCGCGGCCTTGAGCGCGGCCGTGTCGAGGGGGCCACTGAGGCGTACGGCCAACGGGATGTTGTAGGTGCCGTACGCGGTCTCCAGACGGTTGAGGAACCACAGGCCGTACTGGACGGGCGACAGCGGCACCAGGGCGGGGCGCTCCCGGCCCGCCGGCCGTGGGCTCGCCGGCGCCGCGTCGGTGAGCCGGCGCACCAGGGCGGCGGGGGTCGGTGCCTGGAACAGTGTGACGATCTCCAGCTCCACGTCGAGCGTGGCCCGGATACGGGAGACCAGCCGGGCGGCGAGCAGCGAGTGGCCTCCCAGGCGGAAGAAGTCGTCGTCGATGCCGACGCGTTCCACTTCCAGCAGGTCGGCGAAGAGAGCGCACACGGTCTCCTCCCGCGGGGTGCGGGGCGCGCGGCTCGGCGGACCGGTGAACGCGGGCACCGGCAGCGCGGCCCGGTCGGTCTTGCCGTTGGGCGTCAGCGGACGCGCGTCCAGCGGGACCAGTACCGACGGCACCAGATACTCCGGCAGGGTCGCGGTGAGTCCCGCGCGTACCGGGCGCAGATCCCGGGTCCCCACGACGTACCCGACCAGCTGGGGCCGGCCGTCGGGGCCGGACAGCACGGACACCACGGCGTCCGTGACGCCCGGCTGTGCGATCAGGGCGGCCTCGACCTCGCCCGGTTCGACGCGTCGGCCACGGATCTTGGTCTGTGCGTCGCGGCGGCCGAGGAACTCCAGCTGTCCGTCGGCCCGGTAGCGCACCCGGTCGCCGGTCCGGTACAGGCGGCTTCCGTCGGCGGCGAACGGATCGGCCACGAAGGTGTGAGCGGTCTTGCCCGCGTCGTACAGGTATCCGCGGCCGACGCCGGCACCCGCCACGTACAGGTCACCGGCCGCGCCCACCGGCACCGGCTCCAGTCCGTCGTCGAGTACGTAGAGCCGGGTGTTGCGGATCGGCCGGCCGATGGGGGTGGTGGCCTGGCCGTCCAGGGCCGAGGCATCCGCGATGACGGCATGGGTGACATCGTCGGAACACTCCGTCGGCCCATAGGCGTTGACCACCGGGACCAGGGGGAAGCGGGCCGCCCAGCGGCGGCACAGTTCCCCCGGCAGATCTTCGCCGGTGACCACCAGCCAGCGGAGCGAGGGAAGTTGAGGTACGGGCGTCCCCTCGTCCCACAGGTCCAGTGCCGCGCGCAGCAGCGAGGGCACCACCTCCACCACGGTGATCGCCTCGTGTGCCACCGCCTCGAACAGCCGCGCGGGGTCGGCCGCGAGCGTCTGCCCGACCGCGCGCGCCCGGCCGCCGACGAGCAGCGGGGAGATCAGTTGCCAGACGGAGACGTCGAAGGTCAGCGGCGCGTTGGCGAGTACGGTGTCGGCGGCGGTGAGGCCGAGGTCGGCGACCTTGGCCGACAGGTGGTTGTTCATGCCCCGGTGGTGGACCATCGCGCCCTTGGGCCGGCCGGTGGAGCCCGAGGTGAAGATGACGTAGGCGAGCCGCTCCCCCGGTGGCGTTCCCGTACCACCGGTGCGCGCCACCGCGCGGTCCGGTCCTTCGGCTTCGCCCCGGTCCTGTCCGGTCGGTCTTGTCGGATCGGCCCGGGGCGTCCGGCGCCGTGGATCGCAAGGCGCCGGGGCGCCCTCAGGGTGGTTTCCTGTGGGCGTTTCGGCAACGCGGCGAGGCGCGGTGCCAGGCGTTCCGGCAACGCGGCGAGGTGCGGTTTCAGGCGTTCCGGGCCCGGCGAAGACCGGCCGGACAGGGCCGAGCGCCAGTACCGTGACCGGGGCGGCCCCGCCGGCCGCGGCGCGGGCCGCCTCCTCCTGATGTCCCGGTCCTGCCAGCAGCCACCGCGCGCCGGAGTCGGACACCAGCGCGGCGGAGCGCGCGGTGGGCGCGCCGGTGTCCAGCGGGAGGTAGGCGGCGCCCGCGGCCAGCGTTCCGAGGAAGGCCACCACCGCCCAGCGGCTCCGGTCGGCGAGGACGGCCACCACCGTCTCGGGCCCGGCACCCGCGTCGCGCAGTTGGCCGGCCAGTGTGTCGGTGTGCGCGAGCAGGTCCCCGTAGGTCAGGTCCCCGTCGTCGTCGGTGACCGCGACGGACCGGGGGCGCTCCAGCGCGAACGCGCGCACCCGCGCGACCACATCGGCCAGCCGCTCCGGGGCCCGGGTGCGGTTCCACTCGTCGAGCAGGACGTGCGACTCCTCGTCGGCGAGCAGACGCGCGGACCCGACGCGGGTGTCCGGGGCGCTCAGCACAGCGTCCAGGAGGCGCGCGTAGCGCTCCAGGAGCCGCCGCGCCGTGCTGTCCTCGAAGACGTCGCAGCGGTATTCCAGCGCGACCATGATCCCGTCGGGTTCGCCCGCCGCGGTGAAGTTCTCCCGTACGTTCAGCGACAGGTCGAACTTGGCGGTGCCGTTGGGCACGTCCAGCAGGCCGGTCTCCAGTCCCGGAAGGGACGGCAGGGTCCGCTGCGAGCTGTCCATGGCGAGCATGACCTGGAAGAGCGGATGGCGGAAGGCCGAGCGGGACGGGTTCAGCGCTTCCACCAGGCGCTCGAACGGCAGGTCCTGATGGGCGAAGGCCGCGAGGTCCGCCTCGCGCACCCGGCCGAGCAGCTCCCGGAAGCTCGGATCGCCCGAGGTGTCGGTGCGCAGCACCAGGGTGTTGACGAAGAAGCCGATCACATCGCGCAGGGATTCCTCGGTGCGGCCGGCGACGGGTACCCCGATCGCGATGTCCTGGCCTGCGCCGAGCCGGGTCAGCAGCGTGGCCAGTGCGGCGTGCAGCACCATGAACGTGCTGGCGTCGCCGGCCCTGGCGAATGCCGTGATCCTGCCGTGCAGCTCCGCGTCCAGAGTGAGGGTCAGCATGCGGGCGGGTGCGGCGGTGACGTCCGGCGGGTGGGGCCGGTCGAAGGGCAGCTGAAGGTGGTCGGGCAGGCCGGCCAGCTCCCGCTTCCAGAAGGCGGTCTGCCGGGCGCCCGTGCTGTCCGGGCCGGCGTCCTCGCCGAGGACGCGCAGCTGCCACGCCGCGTAGTCGGCGTACTGGAAGGGCAGCGGTGCGATGTCCGCGGGCCGCCCCGTACGGCGGGCCGTGTAGAAGGCGGAGAGGTCGCGCAGCAGCGGGCCGAACGACTCGGCGTCGGCGGCGATGTGATGGACCAGCAGGACCAGTACGTGCCGCCGGGGAGCGAGTGCCAACAGCGTGGCGCGCAGGGGCGGTTCGGCGGTGATGTCGAAGGTGTGCCGGGCGGCGGCGGCCAACTCCTCGCTCAGCCGGCCCTCGTCGGTCTCGACGAGGGCGGGACGGGGGCGGACCCGGCCGCCGGGGCCGATGATGTGCTGCGCGGGGATCCCGGAGTGCTCCCGGTAGACGGTGCGCAGGCTCTCGTGCCGGTCGGTGAGGTCGCCGAGCGCGGCGGTCAGCGCCTCGCGGTCGAGGTCGCCGTCCAGGGTGAGGACCAGCGGGATGTTGTACGCGGTGCTGGGCCCCTCCAGCCGGTGCAGGAACCACAGCCGCCGTTGCGCGAAGGAGAGTTCGAGGTCGCCGTCGCGAGGGACCGCGACCGGGCCGCCGGGAGCCGGGCCCGCGCTGCCCCGTTCGCCCAGCCGCTCGGCGAGCCGCCGTACGGTGGGGGCGAGGAAGACCGCGTCGACACCGCATTCCGCCGCCAGCTCCTTGCGGATGCCGAGTACCAGGCGGGCGACCAGCAGGGAGTGCCCGCCCAGGTGGAAGAAGTCGTCGTCGATGCCGATGTCGTCGACGCCGAGCACCCGGCCGAACAGGACGCACAGGGTGCGCTCCAGGTCGGACCGGGGGGCGGTGACGGCCCGTTCGGGCGTGGCGGCCGGGTCCGGCAGGGCCTTGCGGTCCAGTTTGCCCTGGGGCGTCACCGGCAGGGCTTCGAGGACCGTCAGGGTCGCGGGCACCAGGTGGCCCGGCAGTCGCGCGGCCAGTGCCTCCCGTACGCCGACGAGGTCGACCGTGCCGTCGACGGGTACCAGGTAGCCGGCGAGGGCGGGTTCACCGGCGGCGTCGGCGCGGACGACGACGGCGGCCCGCCGGACCTCGGGCAGTTCCAGCAGGGCGGCCTCGGCCTCGCCGGGTTCGACCCGGAATCCACGGATCTTCACCTGCTCGTCCGCACGGCCGACGAACTCCAGCTCGCCGTCGAGGCGTCGGCGCACCACGTCGCCGGTGCGGTACATGCGCTCGCCGGGGTGGCCGAACGGGTCGGCGACGAAGCGCTCCCCCGTCAGCGCGGCCCTGCCGAGGTAGCCGCGCGCCAGGCCGGGTCCGGCCACGTACAGCTCTCCGGGGACACCGGGCGGCACGGGGGAAAGACCGCCGTCGAGCACGTGGACGCGGGTTTCGCCGATGGGCGCGCCGATGGGCGGGGTCCCTTCCTCCTTCAGCGGCCCGCTCAGGGTGGCCACCACGGTGGTCTCGGTGGGCCCGTACGCGTTGACCAGCGGACGGGAGGCCGACCAGCGGGCGGCCACGTCCGCGGAGCACGCCTCGCCGCCGACGAAGAGGGCCATACCGGCGGGCAGGTCCGCGGGATCCATCACGGCCAGCGAGGAGGGCGGCAGCAACGCGTGGGTGAGGCGCGCGCGGTGGGCGAAGGCCGACAGCGGGTCGCCGGGCAGCAGCCGGTCCCTGGGCGCGGTCACCAGGGTCGCTCCGGTCAGCAGGGCCATGCACAGTTCGGAGACCACCGCGTCGAAGCTCACCGAGGCGAACTGAAGCACCCGGCTGCCGGGGCGGATGTCCAGACGCTCGGCGAGGGCCTCGGTGAGGTGCTGGATACCCGCGTGGGTGACCACCACGCCCTTGGGCCGGCCGGTGGAACCGGAGGTGTGGATGATGTAGGCGGATTGGGAAGCGTGCGGGGCGGTGCGTTCCGCGTCGGTGAGGGCGCCGTCCGCCCGGCCGCCGAGGACGGCCGCCGTGGCGGAGTCGTCCAGCCGCACGGTCAGACGGTCGTCGAGGGCCACGAGTGCCGCCTCTTCGGCGGTGGTGGAGTGCGCCAGGACGCACACGGGGGCGGTGTCGCCGAGGACTTGGGCGATGCGCTCGGTGGGATAGGCCGGGTCGACGGGTACGTAGGCGGCGCCGGCCTTGACCACCGCGAGGACCGCGGTCGCGAAGTCCGCGGAGCGGGGCAGGAGCAGGGCGACCCGGTCCTCCGGTCCCACCCCCCGGGAGAGCAGCAGCCGGGCGAGCCGGTTGGACCTGCGGTCCAGCTCGGCGTACGTGTGGCGGACGGTCCCGTCCTCGACGGCGACGGCCCGCGGCGTCCGGTTCACCTGCCGCGCGAAGAGCTCGGGCAGGGTGAGACCGGGGGCGGGTCGGGCCGTTTCCGGCAGCCGGGGGACGACGGTGTCGAGTTCGTCGTCGCTCAGCAGGCCGACGCGGCCGACGTAGGCCTCCGGCTCGGTCAGGGCGCGGGCCAGGCGTCCTACGAAGGCGACGTACCGCTCCTGCTGGACGGCGAGTTCGGCCGCGTCCCACAGTTGCGGGTGGACGTCGAAGTCCACCCGGACCGCGCTGCCGTCGCCCCGGTCGTACACCGAGATCGCCAGGTCCTCGATGAGCCGCAGCGACATGTTGTGCGCGTCGGCCCGGCTGCCGGCGAAGCGGAGGTCGTAGTCGAAGGGGACCACGTTGAGCTGGGGCCCGAAGAAGATCCGGTGGTCGTTGGGCATGCCCAGGTCGCGGCGGAGTTCCGGGCCTCGGTAGCGCTGATGGGCCAGCAGCCCGCGCAGCGCGGTGCGGGTGCGTGCGAGCAAGTCGCCGACGGTGGTGCCCGGTTCGACGCTCACCCGCAGCGGCAGCACGTTGGCCGCCATACCGGGCGCCGCCTTGGACCTCTCACCGACCCGGGCGGTCACGGACAGTCCCAGCACCACGTCCGTACCGCCGGTCATGCGGTGCAGGTAGGCGGCGGTGGCGACGACGAGCACCCGGGACGGTGAGATGCCGGCGTGGCGGGCCGCTCGGGCCACGTCGGCGCGTACGTCCTCGGGCAGATGGGCGGTGCGCCGGACGAAGTCGGCGGTGGGGAGCAGCGGTCGGGACGACAGGGCCGCCGGGTCGGGCCGTCCCGCGTACTGCTCCAGCCAGAACGTACGGTCCTGCTCGAAGTCCCGGGAGGCGCGGTAGGCGCGGTCCTCGTCGATCAGTGTGCGGACGGACGCGAACGCGGCCGGGCCCGGTGCCTCACCGTCGGCGAGGGCCGAGTACACCTCGGCGACCCGGCGGACGAACAGGGCCGCGCCGACGCCGTCGAGAAGGATGTGGTGGTAGGCGTGGTACCAGAACCAGCGTTCGGCTGACACGCGGAACAGGGCGTAGGTGAAGAGCGGTGAGACCGTGAGGTCCATGTGCCTGCGCAGATCGCGGCCCATCCACTCCTCGGCGGCGCGGCGTGGGTCCGGCTCGCCGGAGACGTCGATGACGCGCAGCCGCCAGTCGACCGGGTCCCCCAGGATCTGCCGGGGTCCGTGCTCGGTGTCGAGGAACCTGATGTGCAGGGCGTCCGCCTCGGAGAACACCTGGTGCAGGGCCCGCTCGAAACACACGGGGTCCACCGGCCCGTGGATCTCCAGGTATTCGGCGGCCCGGAAGATGGGGCTCTCGGGATCAACCTGTTGTGCGAACCACACGCCCGCCTGTGCGCCGGTCAGTGGGAGCGGCTGCTCGTGGTCAGCGGAAGACTGAGATCGGTCCATGGCTCCTCGCCATTCTGCTGCGGTAGGGCGGACGGGCCCGGCACGGGAGAAAGCGCCCGGCCCCAATGGCCCCGAGAGACCGGCGACGGCGAACTCCTCGCCGCTGCGCCTCTGTTCACCTGGACGAGTTATTCCGAAGTCCCGTCTGCCCGGGAACGCCTGGCACGGCGCCTCGCCGCGTTGCCGAAACGCCCACAGGAAACCACCCTGCGGGCGCCCCGGCGCCTTGCGATGCACCGCGCCGGACGCCCCGGGCTGATCCGACAGGACCGACCGGACAGGACCTAGCGGGACACTATCCAGCGCCCGCCGGACGTGGCTGGACTGCCTCTCTACGGGATGCTGCCGCCTGCCGCGGGCTGCCACGGCATGGGCCCGGGGGCATGGTGCGCGGCGTCCGTGGGACGGTGCCCGCCCTTGTCAGTCCGACATGGCGACCAGGACACGCCGTCGGCCGGTGTAGGACCGACGTCCGTGTGCCACGGCCACGTTGTCGACGAGCAGCAGGTCGCCGGTGCGCCAGTCGACGTCCACCGCCAGCCGCAGGCCGGTCTCCCGGATGTGGGTGATGTATGCGGCCGGGATCGGGGCGCCGTCGGCGAAGGTGGCGTGCTGGGGAAGTTCGTCCTCGGGTACCACCTCGGCCAGCAGCGCGGCCTCCTCGCCGAGTCCCGCCGGGTGCCACTGGTCCGCCTGGTTGAACCACACCTCACGCCCCGTGACGGGGTGCCGCAGGGTGGCCCGGCGGCACTGGTGGATCCGCAGGGAGCCGTCGGCGCGCCACTCCCACTCCGTGTCCGCGCCCTTGAGGAACGCCTCGGCCTCGGCGCGGTCCTCGGTCTCGAAGGTGGCCTGCCAGCTCTTGCCGAACCCCACGCCGTCGTGCAGGTTCTGTGTGTAGCGGACACCGGCGGCGAACGCGGTCCGCACCTCGGGGTCGATCGCCTCCAGCCACAGTGCGCCGTCGATCACCGGTGTGGCACCGCCGCTCTCGGCCGCCCGTTCACAGTAGAAGAGGATCCGCGCGGGCCAACGGTGGCTGTACGACAGCTCGTTGTGCATCGAGATGTCGTACTCGGGCGGGTACTCCGTCGAGGTGTAGACGTTCCGCCCCACCTTGGTCCGGGGGGAGTTGCCGTGCACGTACGCGAGCCGGCGGGGCAGCAGCGGGCCGGCGACGCTGTCGTAGCTTTCGGGTGTGACTCCGAACCCGCGGTAGACCACGGCGCCCCGTCGGGCGAGCAGGTCGCCCGGGTCCGCGTCGCGCAGGTACTCGGCCAGTCCCGCCGGGGACGCGTCGATGCCGCTGCCGGTGGGCTCGATCACCGCGGGCTGCCAGGTCGGGATGGTGTTCACGGATGCCTCTCCTCAGGGTTCGGTGTCGTCTCGCGCCCCGCCCGGCGCGCGCGGAACGCGGCGACCGCCCGCCGTACCGGCGCGGATCCGGCGGCCACCACCTGGAGCGGCGCCTCGCGTGCGAGTGCGTCCTCCAGGGACGGTGCGTCCACATTGGCCTGGAGGACCCGCTTGGTCAGGGCCACTGCCGTCGGGCTGTTGCCGGCGATCTCCCCGGCCAGGGCCAGCGCCGCGGGGCGCAGGTCCTCAGGGCTGGTCAGCCTGTTCACCAGGCCGTGGGCATATGCCTCGGCCGCCGGTACGGACCGGCCGGTCAGCATCATCTCGTTGGCGAAACCGAACGAGGTGACCCGGGGCAGCAGCCAGGAGGCGCCCATGTCGCCGCCGGACAGACCGACCGAGACGAAGGATGCCTGGAAGAAAGCGCGCGTCGTACTGACGCGGATGTCGGCAGCGAGCGCCAGGGAGAGCCCGGCCCCGGCCGAGGCACCGTCCGCGGCGACGAGTACGGCCTGCGGCAGAGCGCGCAACCCGGTCACCGCCTCCGCGTGCCGTTCCAGCAGGTCGAGCAGGTCCGGTGGGGGCAGGGCCGCGATGCGGCCGATCTCGTCGATGTCGTAGCCGGAGGAAAAGGAGTCCCCGGCGCCGTCGAGGACGAGTACCCGCGCGCGAGGGTCGGTCCGCAGGCCGGCGCAGAGCTCCGCCAGCATGCGGAAGGAGTCCTCGGTCAGCGCGTTGCGCCGGTGCGGCCGGTTCAGTGTCGCGACCACGATCCCGGGAGACGGGCGGGTGACCAGGAGCGGGGGTCCTGCCGCGGATCGGCTTTTCTCGGTCGTCATGGCGGCGGCTTCACACCAGCGGACTGAAGAAGAACGTGTCGCGACGGGAGATGCGCCCCTCCGGTGTGATGCGGAAGAAGTCGGCGAAGCGCAGAGACACACTCTGTCCGTCCTTCAGCCGTCCGGCGAAGTCCCCGTGCACCGCGATCTTGTCCTTTTCCGCCACCACTCCGCGCAGGGAGTGTTTTCCGGTGGCGATGACGCGGTCCTCACGGTAGAAGCGCTCCAGGGCGTCGTTGCCCTTGATGGGCGGGTAGCCGGGTCGCTCGTACACGGCGTCCGCAGTGAAGAGTGAGACCAGAGCGGCGATGTCGTCCCGGTCCACCAGTTCGTAGTAGCGCTCTATGCGTCGAATGGATTCCTCGACGTGTGTCATACCGAAGACACTCCGTTCACAGCCGTTCCGAGAAGGTGGTGCGTCACGAAGGCCAGTGACGCGGGCAGGGCGGCGCGCACGAAATCCCAGTCGTGGCCTCCCTGCCGTTCGCGGTATTCCGGTGACCAGTGGTGGGCCCTCAGGGCGTCCCGCATCCGGCGGTTCATCCGGATCACGCGGTCGTGGTCCCCCGTGCCGACGTCCAGGTAGAGGGCCGGTCCGGGGCCTTGGCCGGGCAGGCCGACGAGCCGGTACGGGTCGTAGCGCCGGCGTGTGGCGCTGCCCGGCGGGCCCCAGACCCGGTCGTGGCTCTCCTCGTCGGGCATCAGCATCGCCGGGTCACCGCGGTGCGCGGCGTAGGGGTCTCCGCGGCGCAGGGGGGCCTCGAAGGCCCCGGCGTGCGAGACCGCGGCGCTGAACACACCGCGGTTGCGCAAGGCCAGGAACAGTGCCGCGGCCCCTCCCATCGAGAAGCCGCCGGCGGCCCGGCCACCACGGTCGGCGATGGTGTTGAATTCGCGGTCCACGTCGGCCACCAGGTCCTGGACCAGGTAGTCCTCGTACGGCAGCCCCGCGTGGTCGTTGACGAACCAGCGGCGTCCGCTCTCCGGAAGCACGACGACCAGACGGCTGTCGTCCAGCGACTCCACGAGGCCGGTGTGCGTCAGCCAGGTGTCCCGGCCGCCTCCGTAGCCGTGCAGCAGGTAGAGGACGGGGTGGGGCGGCCCTTCGGCGCCGTACCGCCCGGGAAGGACGACGTTCACGCGCTTGTCCCGGCCGAGAGCCCGGCTCGGCCATCGCCGGGTCACCACCCGCGCCGGCACGGTGTCTCCTCTTCCCGGAGTACGGGGGCGAATCCCCGGAACGCGGGGGCGGCCAGTGCGCTCCGGTCGGTCTTGCCCGTCGAGGTCCGGGGCAGGGCGTCGACGAGGCCGAACTCGCCGGGAACCATGTAGCGCGGCAGCCTCCGCAGACAGTGCCGGCGCAATTCGCCCTCCGTCGGCAACCGCCCGGCGGCGGGCACCAGGACGGCCCGCAGCCGGTCCTGGTCACCGTCCCGCACCGGCACGCACACCGCCTCGTGCACCTCGGGCATGGCGAGCAACACCGCCTCGATCTCGGCCGGTTCGATCCGGTACCCGCGGATTTTGACCATGTGGTCGCGCCGGCCGACGAAGCGGTAGCCGTGCTCCTCACGCCGGACGATGTCTCCGGTGCGGTGCACTCCGGCCGAGAGGGCGGCGCGTCCGGAGCTGTCCCAGTAACCGAGCATCACCGAGTCACCGGCGACGCACAGTTCGCCCTCGGCCCCCGGCTCGTCCGGTACGGGCAGTCCCCGCGGGTCCAGCAGCCGGGCGTCGGCGTACGGGCAGGGGGCGCCGATGGGCGGGGGTGCCGTGCGGCCGTCCGCGAGGTCCTCGGCCGACACACGGTGGAAGGTGCAGACGTTCGTCTCCGTCGGACCGTAGAGGTTGTAGAGCGCCGCGCCCGGCAGTGCGGCGCTCAGTCTTCTGAGGTGTTTGAGGGGGAACTCCTCGCCCGCGAAGAGCACGGTGCGCAGTCGCGAGGTCTCCAGCTCGTCGTTGTTCTTCGCGTCGAGCATCCGTACCAGGGCCTCGGGCACCGAGTACCAGACGGTGATGGCCTCGTCCCTCACCAGGCGGTTCAGAGCCACTCCGAGTCCCTTGTGGTTCTCCGGGACCAGGACGAGGCAGGCTCCGGTGCTCGCCGCGGCGAAGAGATCGAAGACCGACAGATCGAAGTGAAAGGGGGCGTGGGAGGCCAGCCGGTCGTCAGCGGTGATGCCGAACGTCCCGACGGCCCAGTCCACGAAGGACAGGGCGTTGCGGTGGGAGAGCATGACGCCTTTGGGCAGCCCGGTCGATCCGGACGTGTAGAGCACGTACGCCAGGTCACTCCCGCTCACGGGGACCGGCGCGAAACCGTCCGGTACGGGCCGCTCCACGGCTTCCCGCCAGCTCACCTGTGCGGTGCCGGTGCCTGGTGCGGGCACGCCGTCGTCCTGCCCGTCCAGCACCACCAGGAGCCGGGGGCCGGCGTGTTCCGGCACGCGCTCGTCCGCCAGCAGGGCGAGCCTGTCGGTGTCGGCCACCAGACACCCGACCGCACAGTCCCGCAGGATGTGCGCGACCCGGGCCGCGGGCGCCGCCGGGTCCAACGGCACATACGCGGCGCCGCACTTGAGGACGGCGTGCACGGCCACCACCGTCTCGGCCGAGGTGCCGGTCCACAGGCCGACGCGGTCGCCGGGGCCGATGCCCGCCTCCCGCATCGTGGCGGCGAGCGCGCTACTGGCGCGGTCCAGTCCGGCGTAGTCCAGCGACCGGCCGCGACAGCGGACCGCCTCGGAGCGCGAGTGCTGTGACACCGTACGTGCCAGCCGGTCAGCGAGCGTCGGCATGGCGGTCACCTCCTGCTCGCCGGGTGTCCGGGCGGCGTATCCCCGTCGTGAGGCCCAGCCTCTCCGCGATCACGGTGCGCTGAAGATCCGAGGTGCCCGACGAGATCCGGGTGCCCAGGGCGTCACGCAGGTTCCGCTCGACGTCCGTGCCCGTGGTGTAGCCGAGGCCTCCGTAGACCTGCATGGCGTCGAGGAATGTCTCGACGGCGCTCTCGCTGGTCCGCAGCTGGGCCGCCTCGGGAAAGATCGACCGAGGGTCGCCGACGAGGTCGGCGGCGGCCCGGTAGGTGAGCAGCCGCGCCTCCTCCAGCCGGATCCGCATGTCGACGACGCGGTGCGAGACGGACTCGAACCGGCCGATGTTCTTGCGGAACTGCACCCGCGTTCTGGCGTACTCCACGCACTCCTCGACCTGGCGGCGCATCGTGCCCAGCATCGGGGCGAGGATCAGGGCACGTTCCCACGCCATGCACCGGGCCAGGACGCGCGACCCCTGCTTCTCCGCGCCGAGCCGCCGGGCGGACGGCACCCGGCACTCGCGCAGGATGACCTCTCCCCACGGTCCGGTGCGCAGTCCCGTCTTGTCGCGGCGGCTCTCCACCGTGACACCTGCCTGCTCCCGCTCGACGAGGAAGGCGGTCACCCCGGTGAAACCCAGCTCCGGGTCGACGGTGGCGTAGACGATGAAGAGGTCGGCGATCGGGGCGTTGGTGATGTAGCGCTTGACGCCGTCGAGTATGTAGTCGTCGCCGTCGCGGCGGGCGCGCGCGGTCAGCGCGAGGGCGTCGGACCCGGCCTCGGCCTCGGTGATGGCGTGGGCGCCGGTCATCCGTCCGTCGCCCAGCGCGGGCAGGTAGCGCTGCTTCTGCTCGGGTGTGCCGAACTCACGGATCGGCAGTTCCACGGCCCAGATGTGCGCGCCCAGCGCCATCATCAGCCCGTTGTCCCGGCAGCCGTAGCCGAGGTTCTCCAGTGCGTACGCGCAGGTCAGCGGGGACAGTGCGCGGCCTCCGTACCGCTCGGGCAGGGGCAGTTGGAGCACCCCGCCCTCCGCGCTCCGCTTCCAGTCGCCGGGCCGCAGTGTGCAGGTCTCCTCGCGCGCCCGCAGGTCGTGCCCCAACTCCTGGCCCAGTCGGCGCATGCGTTCGCCGAGTGCCCGCTCCTCGTCGGTCCATCCCGGTTTCACTGAGCGACACCGGCGGAGAGCGCTTCGGGCAGGTCGGCCAGGGAGTCGGCGATCTGTTCGTCGGACACGGTGTGGTCCTCGAGCCCACCGGCCAGGTACTGGTCGTAGGCGGACAGGTCGAGCAGTCCGTGCCCGCTGATGTTGCACAGGATGACCGGGGACGTACGTTCCTCACGGGCGCGTACCGCCTCGTCGATCACACACCGTACGGCGTGTGCCGACTCGGGGGCCGGGACCAGGTTCTCGGTCCTGGCGAACAGCGCGCCCGCCTCGAACACGGCGTTCTGGCCGTACGCCACGGCTTCCATCAGGCCCTGTTCGTAGAGGGCGCTGACCAGCGGCGCGGCGCCGTGGTACCGCAGTCCGCCGGCATGCACTCCCGGCGCGACGAAGGTGTGGCCCAGTGTGTACATCTTCGTCATCGGTGTGGTGCCGGAGAAGTCGTTGTAGTCCCAGGCGTACCGGCCCCGGGTCATCTTGGGGCACGCCTCGGGCTCCACGGCGATCAGCCGTGTGGCGGCGTGGGTCCGCAGCTTCTCCCGGTGGAACGGGAAGGCCAGTCCGGCGAAGTTGCTGCCGGCTCCCATCGAGGCGATGACGATGTCCGGGAATTCGCCCGCCAGTTCCATCTGGCGCAGGGCCTCCTCGCCGATGACCGTCTGGTGCAGCAGCACATGATTCTCACCGCTGCCGACCGCGAAGCGGCCGTGCGCGACCGTACGGGCGTGTTCCAGCGCCTCGGCGTTGGCGATGGCCAGGCTGCCCTCGGTGCCGGGAGCGGCGGCGAGCAGTTCCCGCCCGATCTCCGTGCTTCCGCTCGGACTGGCCACCACACGGGCGCCGTTGAGCTTCATCAGCACACCGCGGTAGGGCTTCTGCTCCAGACTGCGGCGGACCATGAACACGGTGCATCCGAGCCCCAGTGCCTGGCACGCCATCGACAGGGCGGTGCCCCACTGCCCGGCGCCGGTGCCGGTGGTCAGCTCCTGGACTCCGGCTTTTTTGTAGAAGTACGCCTGTGCCAGCGCGGAGTTGAGTTTGTGACTGCCGGCGGCGTTGGTGCCTTCGTACTTGTAGTAGATGTGGGCGGGGGTGTCCAGTGCCTGCTCCAGACGGCGGGCCCGCACCAGTGGTGTGGGCCGCCAGCGTGCGTACTGCTCGCGCACTTCGGCCGGTATCTCCACGTGGCGCTGTTTGCCGATGCTTCCCCGGTACATGGACAGGGGGATGTTCGGCGCCAAGTCCCGTGCCTGGGCCGGATATCCGTCCCGGGCCTGGTCCTGGCCGCTCGCGGGCGCCGCGGCGCGCGCCCGGCGCACGTCCATCGGCGGTACGTCGAGATCGGCCAGGATGTTGTACCAGTGGGTGGGGATGTCGTCCTCGTCCAGGAGGAAGCGGTCGCCGGTGGCTTTCACTCCGTCGCCTCCGGTCGCGACGTCCGCACATGAGCGCGCACCAGCTCGATGATGTCGCCGACCGTGCGCAGGTCCGCCTCCATGACGTCCTCGTCCTCGATGCGCCCGCCGAACTCCTCCTCCACCGCCACCAGCAACTGGAGCAGGTTCAAGGAGTCCATCTGTATCGTCGGCGAGTAGAGCGAGACACCCCTACCGATCTCATCCGGGCTCAGCCGCAGGTCGAGGACATCCACCATGATCTTGCGAACCCTGTCCGCGATATCCTCGTCGTTCCAGGTCATCCAGAAACTCCTCTGAGCTTGTACCGGATCAGTGGGTTCCGCGCACCGGCCCGTCCGTCGGTTCAGCCGGTGGGTCTCACGGACACCATGAAATGGGCGCGAGCCGTCTCGACATGGCGTGCGGCTCGGCACTTCACCTTGCCGATTCCCGTCCCGACATAGGGATTCGTCCCGGAACAGGGATTCGAGCACCTGGCGAGCTCGAATGGGGAACGGCCTGGCAGAGACTACTCACCACGTTTTGCACTGTCCACCCCGGACCGCACCGCATTCCGGACGACGGACAGCCGTGCCGTGATGTCGGCCAGCAGTTCCCTCTGCTGCCGCAGCAGATAGAAGTGGCCGCCCTCGAATATCCGCAACGCGAATTGTGTCGACGTGAGTTCACTCCAGGCAGCCAGGTCCGCCACCGGAACGCCGGCATCCGAATCGCCCGAGTACGCCGTCACCGGAGCCCTCACCCGCTGCCTGTGGGACGGCCGGTAGGTCTCGATGATCCGCAGGTCGGCCCGGAGGGAGGGCAGGCTCAGCGGCAACAGGTCAGGGTCCGTGAGCACCCTCTCGTCCATCCCGCCCAGTCCGCCCACGCCCGCCACCATCGAGGCGTCGTCCAGCAGGTGCAGGTCCTCGCCTCTGTTCCAGCGCGACGGCGCGACCTGTGCGGACACGAACAGGTGCCGGGGTCCGGCCTGGTGCCGGCCCTCCAGTCGCAACGCCACCTCATAGGCGACCGCTGCTCCCATACTGTGCCCGAACAGGGCGATGGGCCGGTCCGTCAGCGGCAGCAGAGCGGCGGTGACGGCATCGGCCATCTCCGCCATCCCCTCCACGCACGGCTCACCGAAACGGTCCTGACGGCCCGGGTACTGCAGGGCGACCAGCTCCACGTCTGCCGGCAGAGCGGCTGCCCAGCCGTGGTACGCGGACGCGCTGCCGCCGGCGTGCGGCAGGCAGACGAGCCGGACACGCGGAGCCGACCTCGGGCGGTGGCGCCTGAGCCAGCTCCCGGCGCCGCCCGGGTCGGGAATCGCGGTTGAGGACACAGGTCGGCTCTCCACGGGAAACAAAAACTGACGTCTGATCGGCTTCCGCACCCTAGCCACTTTTCCGTGAACCGTCACCGCCACAAGGGCCAGGGGCAGTTCCGCATACAGAACTCTTCCAGACTGCCGAACCTCCCGTCCGTAAGGTGGCTCTGCCCGCCCTCACCATAAGGAGCCACCACCATCCGGACGTGAAATCCCTGTCTCCGCAATCCCTTTATGTGTACGTCCGGATTTCACCCGCGCTCACGCGGAAGACCGTCGACGTGGAGAATCCGGCCGCGGCCCAGATCGTGGATCGCACATTCCCGGGTGCGGGGCGATGGTGATTCCCGGGTGCGGGGGCGATGGTGTCCGGCCCGCTCCCCCATTCCTCTTTCCTCGACGACGGGTGACTCCGTGACCCTCCGAATGCCACCGCTGCGCGCCCACTTCCTCCCCGGGATCAGCCCCTACACCGAGCAGGTCGAGGAAAGCACGCGCGCGTTCGTCCGCCGTTTCGGGCTGGCTCCCGACGACGGTGCCCGACAGCATCATGAACGCTCGCTGCTCGGCACACTGATGTCCCGCGCGTACCCGCACGCGGGTCCGGCCGAGCTGGCTCTGGTGACGGACTGGATCAGCTGCATGCTGGTCCTGGACGACCAGTTCGACGAGACCGCCCTCGGACAGGAGCCCGAACGGCTGCGCATGGTGACCGACCAGGTGCTGGGCTGGCTCACTCCCGACGGGGTCGTCCCGCCGTACACGCCCGGCGGGACGGAACACTCGATCCTGACGGCCTTCCACCCCGCCTTCGACGACTTGTGGCGCCGTACCCGCCCGCTCACCTCGGCCACTTGGCGCACGCGGCTGGCACAACACATCGGTGCCTTCTTCGACGTGTGTGTCTGGGAGGCCGAGAACCGCCGGGACAAACGGGTGCCCGGTCTGGAGGACTACATCCGCAGGCGCGGCCTGGCGCTCATGCCCTACCTGGATCTCATCGAGGTCACCACCCACGCGGAGATACCGGAGGCGGTCTACCGGCTCCCGGAGCTCACGGAGCTGAACCAGTCCCTGTCGGACGCCGATCTGTGGACCAACGACCTCTTCTCCTGCGAGAAGGAGGACCGCCTGGGGGATCCGCACAACCTGGTGCTGGTGCACCGGCACGCGCACGGCACCGACCTCCAGACCTCCGCCGACGCGGTCGGCACGATGATCCAGCAGCGCTTCGACCGGTTCGCGGAACTCAGCCGGGAGTTCCCGGACACCGCGCTGCCGCCCGACTGCGACCCGGACGTACGGGAGATGCTGCGCCGTCATGTCGGCTGCCTGCGCAGCTGGTCGAGCGGCCAGCTCCAGTGGCGCCACGAGACCGCCCGCTTCGACCCCACGCGCCCCGAGATCCTCGGCGCTACCGGCTCCACCCCTTTGTAGCGCCACTCCTCAACCTCCCTCCACCGTGATCGGGGATCGCATGCGAGACCGGTACGCCACGCTGAGACACCTGCGGACTCTCGATCCGAAGGCGGACCACGAAGAGATCCACCGCACCTCCTCCGACACGGAGTTCCCGTGGGACTACGGCAGGGGGCTGGAGGTCGCGATCTGGCGCACCTGCTGTGTGCCCAGCATCTCCGCCACGCTGGACGGAAGCGACGAGTTCGCGCTGCGCGCCCAGAAGCGCTACGACGACACACGCATCCTGCTGGGCGAGTTGGTACGCGGCGGCCTCGACTCCGAGCGCGGGCGCCAGGCGCTGAGCCAGATCAACCTGGCCCACCGCGGGTTCCCCATCACCAACGACGACATGCTGTACGTGCTGTCCGCGTTCGTCTTCGAACCCGTCCGCTGGATCGACCGGTGGGCCTGGCGCGAGCTCAGCGAGACGGAACGGCTGGCCGGCTTCTTCTTCTACGTCGAGATGGGACGCCGGATGAACATCCGGTCGCTGCCGGTCGATTACCACGAGTTCGAGCGATTCAACCGGGAGTACGAACAGGCCCACTTCCGCCCGGCCGACAGCAACCGGCGCGTCGGCGCCTCGGTCATGCGGCTCTACTCGTCCTGGTATCCGCGACCGGTCAGTTCCCTGGTCGCCGCCACACTCCCGTGCCGCCTCGACGGCGTCGCCCGCGATGCCCTGGGTATCGGCCGCCCTGCCGGCTGGGCCCGCGCCCTCAACCGCGTCGGCCTGCGCGGACACGCCAGGGCCGAGCGGCTGGCACCCGCTCTGATGGCCCGGCTGATGACCCGGCCGACGGCCCGGACGTATCCCGGCTACCCGAAGGGCTACCGGATCAGCGACATCGGTCCCCGGCACACCGGTCTCGCGACCCGCCCGGGACCACCCGCAGAGAGCGTCAGGGACTGAACACGATGACGGACCACGAATACGCGCCGGCGCGTCGGGCCGACGCCGCCGAGCCGCGCATCGGCGGAACGTCGCTGGTGCCGGTGCGCGTGCCGCTCGACGGCCGGCCCTCCCCGCGACTGTGGCTCAAGCTGGAGGCCGAGAACCCGTTCGGGTCGATCAAGGCCCGTACCGCCGAGGCTCTGCTGGACTCCCTGGAGGCGACCGGCACACTCCGCCCGGGACGGCGGGTCGTGGAGTCCACCTCCGGAAACCTCGGGATCGCGCTGGCCGGGCTGTGCGCGGTGCGCGGTTACGACTGCACACTGGTCGTCGAACCCGGCACACCGCCCAGCAGCGTCAGCCGGATGACCGCGCACGGGGCCACGGTGGTGACCGTGGGAGAGGTGCCCGGCGGCAGAACGGTCGACGCCCGGCTGGACGCGGTCCGCGCCATCCTGCGGCAGGACCCCGCCGCCGTATGGACGAATCAGTACGCGAACCCGGCCAACCCCGGTGTGCACGCGGCCCGGACCGCGGTGGAGCTGGTGAAGGACGCCCCGGACGGCGGCTTCGACGCGGTCGCGGTCGCGGTCTCCACCGGAGGCACCCTCGCCGGCCTCGCCGAGTACTTCCGCGTCCGGCGGCCCGCCACCCGCGTCATCGCCGTGGACGCCGTGGGATCGGCCGCGTTGGGCGGCACCGCCGCGTACCGGCCGGACAAACTGGCCGGGTTCGGCTCCGGGCGGGTGTCGGGCTTCGTCCGGCGCCACCACTGGGATCACCTGGTACGGCTGCGGGACGCGGATGTCGCCGCCGCCTGCGCCCGGATCCGGCAGAGCACCGGGCTGTCGCTCGGCGGCAGCGCCGGGGCGGTGGTGCTCGCCGCGGTCCTCCACGCGGAGCGCGATCCCTCGCTGCGGGAGGTGGCCTGTGTCTGCCCCGACAGCGGCGAGAAGTACCCCCGGCTCACGGACCACGGCCCGGCCGGGCCCGCCGGGGTGTCGGAAGAGATCTCGGCGGCCCTGCGCCTGTTGGGCCGTGGCCGCCTCGACGAGAGGACCACACCGTGACCGCACCGGCCCAGGAGCCGATCACCTACCTCGACAGCACGGACGTACAGCGGTTGTGCGCCGACCTGTCCGTGATCGGCCTGGTCGAGGAGACCCTGGCCGCCCTCGGCCGCGCGGAGGCCGGGCTGTCCCCCGAGGCCGCCCTGCGGTGGACCACCGCGTCGGGCGACTCGGCCCGCAGCCTCATCCTGCCCGCCTGGGCGGGTGACGCCTACGGGTGCAAGATCATCAACGCCTCGCTGGGGAATCAGGCACGGGGCCTGCCGCGTGCCGCCGGCCTGATCGTGCTCAACGATCCGCAGACGGCCCGTCCGGTGTGCGTCATGGAGGGCGGGCTGATCAGCGCTCTGCGGACCGCGGGCGTCTCGCTCGCAGCGGTGCGGGCCGTACGGGACGAGACGCGGATCACCCGTGTGGCGTTCCTCGGCTGCGGACGACAGGCCGAGGTCCACGCGGGCATGCTGATGGCGGCCTTCCCGGCGGTACGCGAGATCGTCCTCTTCGACCGGGACGCCGCACGGGCCGGACAACTGGCGGCTGCCCTGGGAGATGCCCACCCTCGGGCCGGGGTGAGTGTGGCCGCGCGGGCCCGTGAAGCGGTCGAGCGGGCCGAGTTGACGATTGCCGTGACCACCACGACCGAGCCGTACGTCGAGCTGGACTGGCTGCCGGCGGGAGCGACCTTCGTCAATGTCTCGCTGGACGACGCGGCGCGGAGTCTGCTGCTCGGCTGCGACCACCTGTTCGTCGACGACTGGGAGCTGGTGGCCGACGACCACCACCGGCTGCTCGGCGTCCTCGCCGGAAACGGCCTGGTCGGCGCGCCGGGCAAGGAGGCCCCCGAGGGCGGCCGGAGTGTGGATGCCGAGCTGCCCTCTCTGCTCCGCGGCGGCTACGACCGGCCGGTGACGGACCACGAGCGTGTGGTGATCAACCCGTTCGGCATGGGCGTCCACGACATCGCGGTGGCGGCGGCCGTGTACCGGCGAGCGCGCGAGCGCGGACTGGGCCTGGCCCTGCCCCGCTGACCCGCACCCTCCAGAAAGGAGTGCCGATGGACCGCCCGCCGCACTGGCCCGGTCTCTCCGGAGTACGTGTCCTGGACCTGTCCCGGCTGCTGCCCGGGGGCTTCGCCACCCTGGCGCTGGCCGACCTCGGCGCCGATGTGATCAAGGTCGAGAGCCCGCAGGGCGGTGACTACGGCAGGCAGGTGGACCCGGACACCTTCGCCGCGCTCAACCGCAACAAGCGCTCCGTCGTCCTGGATCTGCGGGAGGCGGCCGGGCGGGACACGCTGCTGCGTCTCGTCGAGAACAGTGACGCCGTCGTGGAGAGCTACCGCCCCGGTGTCCTGGCCGCCATGGGGCTGGACTACGAACGGCTGCGCACCGCCAACCCCGCCGTGGTGCTCTGCTCGATCACCGGCTTCGGCCAGAGCGGCCCGTACGCCCACCGCCCGGGACACGACCTGAACTTCCTCGCGCTGTCCGGGTTCTTCGCCATACCCCACCGCGCCGAGGGGCTGGTGGACCGGATCGGGCTGCGCGTCGGCGACATGGCCGGCTCCCTGTACGCCGCGCTGGCCACGACTGTCGCGGTCCTCGGGGCCAGGGCGACCGGCGAGGGACAGCATCTGGACGTCTCCCTGCACGAGGCCGCCGCGGCGTGGGCGGCTCCGCTGGCGCTGTCGTCCTCGGCCCTCGGCACGCCCGCCGACAGCCCTCTCGTCACCGGGGACAACGACGTGTTCGTGCTGTCCGACGGCCGAAGGCTCACCCTCGCCACCTTCGAGGACAAGTTCTGGCTGAATTTCCGGCGCTGCTTCGCCGCGGATTTTCCCGCCCTCGCCGACGACACGTGGGACAGCCGGGCGGACCGCACACGCGACAAGGGCGCCGTGCGGGCACTGCTGGCCGACGTGTTCGCCCGGCGCCCGCTTCCCTGGTGGTCCGCGCGTCTGTCCGAGCTGGATGTGCCCTGGGCGCCGGTCTACGAGTCCGGGACCGAATTCCTCCAGGACCCCCATGTGCGGGCCCGCGACCTCGTCGGGACCCTGCCGGGCTCGGTGACCGAGGTGCCTCGCGCACAAGTCAGGTTCCCGGTGCTCTTCGGGGCAGGACTCGAATCCCTGCGCCGCGCGGCTCCCTCCCACGGCGAGCACACCACCGAAGTCCTCGCAGAACTCGACCGCCCAAGGAGCCCCCGTGCCACGTAGCGCCCCCTCGGACCAGCGCCCCCGCGAAGGGGTGCCCGGCACGTCCTTCCGCCCCGCGGACACCTCGGTCCCGCTCGCCCCCGGCACGGTCGGCCGTCTGCTGCGCGAGACCGCCGCCACATACCCGGAGACGACCGCGCTGACGGGCATCCCCGACGGTACGGCCGCGCCACAGAGCTGGACGTACGCCGAACTGCTCGCCGAGGCGCGGAGCGTCGCGGCGGGCATCCGCCGCCTGGTGCCCCTGGGCAGCCGGGTCGCGCTGTGGGCTCCGAGCGTCGCCCGCTGGCCGGTCTTCGCCTACGCGGCGGCCCTGGCGGGCACGACCTTGGTGACGTTGAACCCCGCGCTGCGCGCCGGGGAGTTGGAGCACGCCCTCCGTGTCTCCGAGGCGTGCATGCTCGTCCACGCGGACCGCAACCGCGCCTACAACATGGCGGCCGTGGCCCGCGATGTCGCCCCCGGACTGCCGCACCTGCGGCACGTCGTCCCACTGTCCGCGTGGGAGGACCTGCGGGACACCGGGGAGTTGCCGTCGGAACACGACATCGTCGCGGCCGGCGTCCCCGCCCAGATCCAGTTCACCTCCGGCACCACGGGCGCACCCAAGGCCGTGCTGCTCTCGCACGAGGCGGTGGTCAATGTCTCCCGGCTGACCTTCGCGGCCCTGGGCGTTCCGCACCAGGCCACCGTCGTCTCCCCGCTGCCGATGTTCCACACCGCCGGCTGCGTCATCTCGTGCCTGGGCCCGCTGTGGAGCGGCGGCACGTTCGTCCTCCAGGAACGCTTCGATCCCACGTCGCTGCTGGACATCCTGCGGCAGCGGCCCGGAGCTGTGCTGACCAGCGTCCCCACGGTCCTCGGCGCCCTCAACGAGGCCGCACGCGGCGTCCCCACGGCGGTGTCCCTGTCCGCGGTTCTCACCGGCGCGGCCCCGGTCAGGGCCCAATTGATCGCGGAGACGGAGAAGTTGTTCTCCACCACCGTGTTCAACCTCTACGGCCAGACGGAACTGGCCTCGGTGCTCACCCTCACCCGGCCCGATGACAGCCTCACGGACAAGACGAACACCGTCGGCAGGCCGCTGCCGCACGTCGAGTGCAAGATCGTCCATCCGGACTCGGGCGGTGATCAGCCGCTCGGTGTGACGGGGGAGATCTGCGCACGGGGCTACCAGCAGATGATCGGCTACTACGGCGATCCGGCGGCGACCGCCGGCAAGGTCGACGCGGACGGCTGGCTGCACACCGGCGACCTCGGCAGCCTGAACGCGGCAGGCACCCTGCGCATCGAAGGGCGGCTGGGCGACCTCATCATCCGGGGCGGCGAGAACATCTCCCCCGGCTCCATCGAGGATGTCCTGGCCGCTGTCCCCGGTGTACGGGAGGCCGCGGTGGTGGGTGTCCCCGACGACATCTGGGGCGAGGTCGTCGCCGCCGTCCTCCAGCCGGCGGCCGGCGCGGCCGTCGATCTGCGAGCCGTCCTGGAGGCGTGTCGTGCCCGCCTTTCGCCGTACAAGATCCCGGTGCGGTGGTACGTGACGGACGATTTCCCGCTCACCGCCTCCGGGAAGATCCAGAAGTTCCGGGTGCGGGAGCTGATGGTCCGGGGCGCGTTCCGGCAGCTCCACGACGGCGCCACGCCTCCTTCCGACCGGAGCCTTGTTCCGGCCCCCGAAGGCCGGTGACCGCCATGAAGCTGTCCATGCAACTGCGCTACGACCGCGACATCGTCGCGGCCGCGGGACAGGTCCGGGAGCTGGAAGAGGCGGGACTCGACCTCGTCTGGGTGCCCGAGGCGTACGGTTTCGACGCCCCCAGCTTCATGGGGTACATCGCCGGTCGCACCGACCGGGTGGAGATCGGCTCGGGCATCCTCTCCGTCTTCTCCCGTACCCCGGCCGTACTGGCCATGACCGCGGCGGGTGTTGACGCTCTGTCAGGGCAGCGGTGTCACCTGGGACTCGGCACCTCCGGCCCGCGTGTCGTCGAAGGACTGCACGGCGTCCCCTACCAGGCGCCCGTGGCGCGCACGCGCGAGACCATCGAGGTGATGCGGGCGCTGTGGAAGCGGCAGGAGCCCGTGGTCCACCACGGCCGGACGCTGCGGATACCGCTGCCCGCGGAAGCCGGCGGCGGTACGGGACTGGGCGCGCCGATGCGTCTCATGACGCCGCCCGTCCGCTCCGCCGTGCCGATCTGGGTGGCGGCTCTCGGCCCGCGCAATGTGCGGATGACCGCGGAGAACGCGGACGGCTGGCTCCCCATGTTCTTCGTGCCCGAGTGGTGCGATGCCGTATGGGGCAAGGAGCTGCGGGAAGGAGCGTCGGCGCGGGATCCGCTCCTCGGACCCCTGCGGATCTCCGCCGGCGGACTGGTGTCCATCGGCCCCGACGCGGCTCGGGCCAGGGAGCTGGCGCGTCAGCAACTCGCCCTGTTCATCGGGGGCATGGGGGCACCCGGGCACAACTACTACTACGATCTCGTCTGCCGCTACGGGTACGCCGCGCAGGCCGCAGCCGTCGCCCGGCTCTACCGGAGCGGCGACCGCCGGGGTGCGGCGTCCGCGGTCCCGGACGGGCTCCTGGAGGCCACGACCCTGTGCGGTCCGGAGAGTTACGTGAAGGACCGGATCGACGCCTACCGCGCGGCGGGAGTGACCCACCTACAGGTGATCCCGGTACCCGGGGACGGCGAGTCGGAGGCCGGCCTGCTGGGGCGGCTCAAGGACCTGTGCGGCTGAGCACCGCGCACCGGCCGCCGAATCTGCTCGGCACCGGCCGGGAGGGCCCTTCGGCCCTGTCCGGCGGATCTTCGCGGGCTCGCGAAGATCCGCCGGACAGGGCCTGGCGCTAACAGTCTTCTTCCCGTGGCTCCATGAAATCCGTCGTGAGCCCCAGGCGTGCCGCCGCCTCCACGGCCTCGCCCTTCGCCTGGGGTGGGAGATTTCGTCCATGCCGCCTGAGATATTCACGCAGAGAACCGGCATCGTCCTTGAGGAACGGAAAGTCCGTCGGCACCATGTGACGGACCGCGAGCAGCGGAACGGGGCTGCACAGCGGGCGGAATTCGGGATTCCACAACCCGCCCTTGACCGGCGGGCCGTCATGGAACTCCCCGATCATCAGCCCTCGTGAGACGTAATCGGCCTTCAGCAGACTCTGCGCCTCGTCGATGACGCCGACCACCGCGTCCTCCGGAAGGTCCGGAAACAACACGAGAATCGTCGCGTACTGCGCGGCGCGCCCCTGGTCGGCGACCAGTTCGACGAACCAGTCGCGGTAGCCGCGCAACACCTCCGCGACCTCGTCCACACTTCCGGGGATTCCGGGGCACACCGCGAGGTAGAACAGCCCCTTGGACATCGACGTATGGACGAAGGGACACACATTCCCCTTTCGGCCCAGGTCCGGGTGTGGCCGGCAGAGGTAGGCGGACGCCCATTCGATGATCTGCCGCACCGGCTTCTCGTACGGACGAAACACCTCAGGGACCCCTCTGGGCCCCATATCGCCCAGTTCGATCAGCGTCAGTCTGTCGTCGTGCTCGCGCATCAGCACGGCTCAATCGCCCCCTGGCGGCCGAAGGTACGGCACACGTCGCAATGATCATGAAGGTGGCATTTTCCTGGGCGATGCGGCGGGCCCTCCTTGCCTCTGCCCACCTTTCGACGCCCCCCGGCACCACACCCATTCACGCGGAAAGCCCACTTCGGGGCTTCGGAGCGCAATCATGGGCGGCGTTGGCAAGTGCGAAAGACGCCGCAAAATCGGAGGTCAACATTCCGCCATGGGAAGGCATCCTGCGGCCGGAGTGATCTCCGAAGAGCTTCGCGCACGTGACGGAAGATTACCGACGGGTCGCGACAGCCCACTGGACAGCCCCTAGACGCGAGTTCTGCCTCTTCCCCGCCGCCATGGAGCCATGTGAAATACCGGAGGCAGCAAACACCGTCGGTCGGGGGACCGCGTACTGCGGGAGCAGGTCGTACGCTCTGCGATATGCCGTTGTCCCTCACTGCGCGATGTACCAGCATGCCCTCAACCCGTGTTGGCGGCGAGCACGGGGAGGCTGACAGCAAAGGGGGATATCCGTGGGCAACAGATACATACCGAGTTCTGACCAGCATCCATTGGGCGAGGTCGTCAAAGACGCCCGGGACCGGGCGCGGCTGAGTCAGCGCATGGTGGCCGAGCAATCAGGCGTCAGTCTGCGCACGCTCCGCGAGATCGAACGGGGCCGGGTGCGCGAGCCACGCACCCGCTCCGTGCAGCGCCTCGCCGAAACCCTCCAGGAACCCCGGCTCCTGCACTTCAGGACGACAACGATATCGAACGACACGGACCGTTACGACGATCATGACGGGCTCGTCCTGCGGATACTGGGCCCGCTCAGTCTCACCCGGGGCCGGACCAACCTGCACGCCGGAACGCCGATGCAGCAGAGCCTTCTCGGGCTCATCGCCCTGCACGCGAACCAGAGCGTGACACAGGCGGAGATGGTCGAGGTCCTGTGGGGCGAGGATCCCCCCAACTCCTTCAACCAGCTCATCCACACCTATGTGTCGAGACTGCGGGCCCTGATGGCCGAGCACCAGGACCCGCTGTCCGGGACACCTGCCATCCAGCGACGCAACGGCGGATATGAACTGCGTGTCGAGGGTGATCAGTTGGACCTGTTGCGATTCCGTCAGCTGACCAGACAGGCCGAGAGCGCGCGCTTGAGCGGTGATCTCACCCTTGAGGTTCAACTCCTCACCGAATCACTGAAGTTGTGGTCCGGTCCGGTACTCGCCGGTTTCTCGCCCCGGTTGCGGGAGCATCCCCTCGCGGTGGCGTGCAGCCAGCAGCAGATCTCCTCGGCTCTGCGCTTCGGCTATCTGGCGGTCACCTCGGGCCAGTACGAGCAGGCCATCGACCAACTCCGCCCGGTCGTACGCCATCAGCCGTTGCACGAGGGGCTGCACGCCAGACTCATGGTCGCCCTGGCGGGTACCGGCCAGCAGGTCGAGGCGCTGAGTCTGTTCAGCCGGCTGGACCGCACTCTGCGCAGGGACTTCGGCATCGAGCCCGGGGCCGAACTGCGGGCCGCGCAGTTGTCGGTGCTGCGCGGAGTCACCTCGGTGGCGGACGCCGTGCCGTCGCAGCGCCGCCCGTCCGGCGCCGAGGTGGAGCGCCCGTACGAACTCTCCCCCGACACCAACGACCTCGTCGGGCGCACCGAGCACCGGCCGGTGCTGCTGCATCTCACCCAAGGCGGTTCGAGGGCAGGGCTGTTCGGCCCCGCTCCGGTCGCCTCGCTGTACGGTCCGCCGGGCGCGGGCAAGTCCGTCCTGGCGGTACGCGTGGCCAACTCCAGCCGGCTGCGCTACGTCGACGGCATTCTCTACGCCGACATGCACAACGCGCTGCCGGACCGGGACCAGGCGCACACCACCCTCGGCCGTTTTCTGCGCGCGCTGGGAACCCTTGAGCGGGATGTGCCGCTGGAACTGGCCGAGCGGATCTCCGCCTATCGCAGCCTTCTGGCCGAACGGCGCGTCCTGGTGGTCGTGGACAACGTGGCGCACCACGAGCAGATCCAGCCGCTGCTGCCCGGCGGCTTCAGCAGCGCGCTGCTTTTCAGCAGCCGCATGCCGCTGACCGGTGTTCCCGGCGCCCGTCACTTCCCCCTGTCGTTGTTCACCACCGAACAGGCAGTCCAGCTGCTCGGGAGGATCGCCGGTGAGGACCGTACGCTCGCCGAGCGCGCGGAGGCCGACCGGATCGCGGAACTCTGTGGCCATCTGCCGCTGGCCGTCCGCGTCGTCGGCCAGCGCCTGGCGACCCGCCCGCACTGGACACTGGCGCGGATGGCCGACCGGCTCCTCGACGAGGAGACCCGGCTGTTCGAACTCGTCCACGGCGACCTCGACGTGTCCTCCCGGCTGGACACCGGCGTCGCGGCGCTGCCGGACCGCGCCAGGCAGTCCCTGCTCACCCTGGCCAACGCCCGTACGGCCCCCTTCACCGTCCTCGACGCCGCCGACTCACTGGGCTGCGGACCGGCGGACGCGGAGGACGCGGTCGACTCGCTCGTCGACCACCAGATGCTGAACGGCCCCGATGACACCGGCCGTTACACGTTCCCGCCGCTCACCCGGATCCACGCCCGTTGGCGGCAGTCACACTGACGCCCGGCCACTTCAGGAGCGGGTGAACGCGACCGGCAGGCTGCTGATCCCGCTCAGGAAGTTGGAATGCACACGCCGCGGTGCGGCGGTCGGGGAGAAGCCGGCCGCGTGGGTGCGCAGCGACGCCAGCACGGCGCCGACCTCCGCCCGGCCCAGATAGGCACCGATGCAGAAATGCGGGCCGTGACCGAAGGTGAGGTGCCGGTTCGGGGTCCGGCCGAGCAGGAAACGGCCAGGATCGTCGAACACCTCCTCGTCGCGGTTGGCCGAACTGTTCCAGAGCACGACGATGTCGTCCGGTTCGACGGTGTGCCCGCCGATGGTGACCCGTTCCAGAGCGGTCCGGCCGAAGTGCATGGCCGGCGTGGTCCAGCGCAGAACCTCGTCCACAGCGGTGTCGAGTCCCACTTCCCCTTCCTTGAACAGCTTCCACTGGCCGGGGTGTTCCATCATCGCCGGCAGCGCGCCGATCATGGCCAGTCTGCTGGTCTCGTCACCGCCGATGATCAGGCTGTAGCAGTTGAAGACGATCTCTTCCTCGGAGAGCGGATGGTCTCCCACCGAACCGGTCGCCAGAGCGGTGACAACCCCTTCGCGCGGCTTCTCGCGCACCTGGCCGAGCAGGTCGAGAAAGTACAGCAGGATCTCGTTCCGCGCCCGCACCGACTCCTGCTCCGAGGCGCCCTCGTGCTCCGAACTCAACGCGGACTTGGTCAACTTCAGCAGAAAGCCCTGATCACTCTCCGGCACTCCGAGCAGATGGCAGATCGTACCCATCGGGATCTTCTCGGCCACATCCCGGGCGAAGTCGCACTCGCCCCGGGCCACCGTCTCGGCGACCAGCCGGTCGGTCATGTGCCGGACCCGTTCGGCGACGGATTCCAGGAAACGCGGTGAGAACGCCTTCAGCATGACGTTGCGCACCTGTCTGTGCCGCCTCCCGTCCGTCACCGCGAGCATCTTCCCGGCCGCCGAGTCACCGCCCTCCAGGAGGGTGGCCAGCACGTTTCCCCGCTCCGAGGTGAACCGCTTGTTGTCACGGTAGACATCGAGGACGTCGGCGTGACGCGTGAGGACCCAGAACCCCGGGCGACCGGCACGGGGTTCCTGCCGGAAGACGGGCCTCTCCTCGCGAAGACGCCGCCACATCTCGAACGGGTCGTACCTCTGAAACGTATGGGGATCGGCGAAATCCACGGTGGCACAGTCGTCCGGAAGTACGTGTGCGTCGGCCATCAACTTCCTTCAATGCCGCAGAGACGCAGTGGGCCAAGAGGCGCCACGCCGCCTGGCGACGCGCGCTCTCAGCCCACCCAACTATGCGAACAAGCCTTTGACCAGGGGCATTTCTTGCACATTCCTGTATGCGCACGTGCCCCTGGCCCGGCAGGTGGCCGAGTTGTCCCGTGGCGGGCACGGCCGCCGGGAACCGGCGGCCGTGTGATGAGCCGCCGGATCAGCGGACCTCGGTGACCCGGTGCTCCTTCAGGGCGGCGCAGTTGGAGTTCTCCACCGACACGTAGACGTTGTCGATGCTGCCGCCCCAGCTCACGCAGTGGCCCTTGCCGTAGACGTAGGCCGGCCCCGCGTACGACGTGTAGCTACCGGAGTCCCCGGCCCACGCGTCGCTGTCGGGGACGTAGATGTACGTGGACATGTTCTTGGTAGCGCCCGGCTTGCTGCGGATGGTCGCGACGCAGTTCTTGCCGTTCGAGGAGTTGTAGGTCAGGTAGACGGTGCCCAGCGAGCCGATGGCCGCCGAGTTCACGGTCTTGTAGGCGCTGCCGCAGACGCCCTGCGGTGTGACGTTGGGTGCGGCGGAAGCGGTCGTGCCGAACGCGGTCGCGGAACCCACCGCAAGCGCGGTCAACGCTCCAACAGCGGCGACATTACGTGCGATTCTCATATTTCCCCCTTGTTCCCCTGGGAGCGATTTGCTCTCACTTGTTGTGACCCGCGAGGGGCCCGGATGGTTGTACCCGGCGTACACCGAAGGTGCCGCGGTCTCCCGGAAGGCGCTGGGCGGGCACCTCGATCCGCCGGACGCTCCCGCGCGGCGCGCCCCCGGAGATCACCCTCGCGCCGCGTCCGGACGCCGAGAAGCCACCACACTCGCCCCGCCTCGATACCTCGTACGTCCGTTCACATTTCCGCTGCCTGCGGAGTGAACCACCGAGAAAAACCACACCTACGAGTGAACTGGAGGCGATCACGGTCGCAGTCGCAGGCACCTGTCGTGCGCCGGAGGCGCGACGCCAGGCGAGTGATTCCACGAGGGTGGTTGTCCAGCGCTCCGGAGGCAACAACTCTCAGTAGGAGCCGGACCAGGGGGAGGCCCGAGACGCTGCCACACAGCCTCAGCACCTGCGCCGGGACAACTTCCCCCGCGAGCATGCGGGATTCGACGAGACCCGGCATTCGACGAGACCCGGCTCCCATCGGTCACGGGGCCGCTGCGACTCACATCCGTGACGTCGTGTGACGGCACGCCTCAACAGGACCGAAACCAAAGGGGAGAAAACTGTGTCCACACCTTCCGCACCGCTGCGGGTCGCCCTGGCCAACGGCGGCTTCGAACAGCCCGTCGTCACGGGCTACGAGATTCTGCCGGACGCCTCGCAGACTCAGGCGCCGAAACGCGTTCCGGGCTGGCGCACCACCGCCACCGACCACATGATCGAGCTGTGGCGGTCGGGCTTCAACGGTGTGCCGGCGGCCGAGGGCACCCAGTTCGCCGAACTCAACGCGAACGAGGTCGCCACGCTCTACCAGGATCTGCCGACCACCCCGGGGACCAAGCTGTACTGGCGCCTGTACCACCGCGGCCGCCAGGGGCAGGACACCATGGCGCTGGACATCGGCGCGCCGGGCTCCGCGGTCGAGCAGCGCAGGTGCACCGACGGCAACACGGCCTGGGGGTACTACACCGGTACCTACACCGTCCCGGCCGGCCAGACGCTGACGCGTTTCGCCTTCCGCTCGATTTCCGCCGCGGGCGGCAACCGCGGTATCGGAAACTTCCTCGACGGCATCTTCTTCGGCACCGCCCCGTACGTGGTCCTCACCAAGTCCGCGATCCCGGTGGGCCCGTTGGAGGTGGGCGATGTCATCACCTACCGCGTCACCGCCAGGAACGAAGGCGGTGGCGGTGCCGACGCCCTGACCCTCACCGATGCCGTCCCGGAAGGGACGACGTATTTACCCGGGTCCCTGCGCATCGTCGACGGTCCCAACTCCGGGCCGAAGAGCGACCAGCACGGTGACGACCAGGCGTCCTACAACCCCGAGACGAACGAGGTCGTCTTCCGGCTCGGCAACGGTGCTTCCGCCACGCAGGGAGGAAGCCTGCCCAACACCGAGACCCTGCCGGCCGGGACCACGGTGGAGTACCGCGTGACCATCACTCTCGCCGGCGCCGGCAAGCGGCTCACCAACACCGCCACCGCCGCCTACGAGAACCGGCTAGGTCCGACGGCGGAACCGCTGACCGCCACGTCCGACGAGGCGGTCACCGAGGTCAGGCCGGCAGCCGACCTGGCCGTGGTGAAGGCGGCCGACGCGACCACCGTCACGGTCGGCCAGACCGTGACCTACCGCATCACGGTCCGCAACGCGGGACCGAACGGGGCCACCGGAGTCGTCGTCACCGACCGGCTTCCCGACGGCCTCGCCTTCCTGTCCGCACACGCCTCCAGCGGCACCTACGCCCCGGCCACCGGAAAGTGGACCGTGGGCGGCCTCGCCGAGGGGGCCACCGCGACCCTCACCCTGCGGGCCAAGGCCACCCGGAGCGGCCCGGTCACCAACACCGCCACCGCGACCGGCAACGAGCGCGATCCCGCCCCCGGCAACAACACCGACGCCGTCACCGTCTGCGTAGAGCGGGCACCCACCTGCTGCACCCCCTGCCCTCCCACGAAGTAGCACCGCCGGCGCCCCGGGGCCACGCCCGGCGCCCCGGGGCGCCGATATCGGGACCCGCTCCCCGCGCTCCCCTCCGCCGCTGGACCCCGTGATCCCCAACTGGTCCCGAGGAATCGGATGTTGCGGGTCAGGACGTTCGTGACGTGAGTTGCCCGCAGATCAGTTGGTGAGCAAGCTGCGCCGTCGCGAGCAGCCCCTCGCGAGCCGCGTCACCGTTGGACCGCACTGACAATCCGTGCCAGACGGATTGGATGAGTCCGGCCAGGACCGCCGGGTTGGTGCCGGTGGCCAGTTCCCCGTCCTGGATCGCTCGTTCGATGCGCACGAGGAGGGCCTGCTCGTTCGAGCTGTGCAGTTCGGTGACGTAGGCGCTGGTATCGAGCGTGCTCGTGCTGTCGGTCATCACGGCGCTGCTGATGAGACATCCGGGGTGTGTGTCGCTTGGCTGGGTGAACTCGTGCACCGAGTCAATGAGGATGCGTTCGATGACGGTCCGGACGTCGGTCTCGGCGACAGCCTGCTGGTAGATCTCGCGGTAACGCTCGGCGTAGGTCCGTACCGCTTCCTCGAACAGTCCGGCCTTGCTGCCGAAGGCGGCGTAGAGGCTGGAGGTGGAAAGCCCGAGGGTCGCGGTCAGGGCGCGGGTCGAGGTGCCGGAGTAGCCGCGTCGCCAGAAGAGGCGAGCGGCATCAAGAACCGCACGGTCGCGGTCGAAGGCTCGTGGTCGTCCACGGTTGCGTTCGGTCACGCTTGCATTGTAGATCGTTCGCTCCATAATAGATTTATGGAGCGAACGATTCAAAAGAAGTTGTCAGTCGGCGGGGACAGCTGGGTCACGGTCGATGTGTACGGGGAGCCGGATGCTCCGGGCCTCGTCGTTGTCCCGGGCGTGATGAGCGATGCGCATACCTGGCGCCGCGTTGCGGGTGCCATCCACGCCTGGCCCTCGGTGGTAGTCGTAAACCGCCGGGGCCGTGCTCCCTCGGGGCCGTTGACCAGCGCGTACTCGCTGCGGGCAGAGGTCCAGGATCTCCGCGTGATCCTCGACGAGTTCGAAGACACCAAGGCGCTCTTCGGCTGGAGTTACGGCGGCTTGATCACCTTGCTGACCACGAACGAGCGCCCGATTCCCCAGGTGATCGCCTACGAGCCGGTGATGCCGCCATTCGGACGCCGTGCACTGCCGGACCTGAAGATCGCAGAGGAGACGGCCGACTGGGATCGTTGCGTCGAGATCGTCAATCGGCAGATCTCCGGCTTCTCCGCTGCACATGTCGAGGATCTCCGGGTCGATCATGACGGGTGGGCGGTCTTGCGTCGATTGAGCGGACCGCTGTACGCCGAACTCCGCGCGCTCAACGCGGCGCCGCCGCCGGATGCGATGGCGCGACAGGCAGAGCAAGTCGACCTGATCATCGGCCAATGCACTAGCGGAACAGCCCCCTACGGAACGTCGTTCGACAGCGTGCGGCAGCACGTCGCTCAGGCCGAAGTCCACGAACTGCCTGGCCAGGGCCACCTGGCCCACATTCAGGCGCCGGCGGAGCTTGGCCACCTGCTCAACAGCCTCGCCGCCATCTGATGGGCGCCGATGCACCACTCAGGCAGACCGTCACCAACGTCATGTCCTCATACATTTGGACGACAGGCGGCGGCAGCTCGGCTGCCGCTGTGGGGCCGTCCGGGATGCGCTGGGCGTAGGCCCGCCCCACCGGTCGGGCCGCCGGTCCAACACGGCACGCGGCATGAGCAGTTCCCCGGCGACGACGAACAGGTCAACGGTCGCGCCTGGATGGCGAACAAAGCGGTGTCGGACACGGTGATGTCGTCGTGGGCCGGGCACTCGGACCAGTCGTCCACGATACGGAACTGCCCGGCCGACCTCTGTGAGGAATGGTGAGACGACGATCCCTGGAACGATCGAGAGGGGCCCCGAAGGACCCCTCTGACCTGCTTCTTCCCTGTCGGGACGACAGGATTTGAACCTGCGACCCCTTGACCCCCAGTCAAGTGCGCTACCAAGCTGCGCCACGTCCCGTTTACCCGGTCTCGGCGGGGGCTCCCCGCTCGACCACGTAAGAGAACTTTACCTCACTCCACGCAGCGCGAAGACGCCCCCCACCCGGGCGACAATCGACGTATGAAGGAGAACCGGCGGGACCGTGACAGCGAGGGACGGGCGCGCAACGCGCGGCCGCGTGATGGGCTGGGGCGTCCGCTGCCCTACGGGGCCTCCGGGGTGGAGCGGCAGCCCGAAGGGGTGATCCGGACGCCCGGGGAGACCCTGCGGGAGGCGCAGCGGCTGCTGGACGCGGGCAAGCCCTTCCACGCGCACGAGGTGTTCGAGGACGCGTGGAAGTCGGGTCCCGATACGGAACGGGCGCTGTGGAGAGGGATGGCTCAGCTGGCGGTCGGGCTCACGCACGCCGCCCGGGGCAATACGGCGGGCGGGGCACGCCTGCTGCTGCGGGGCGCGGGCGGGATCGCCGCGTACGGGACGGGCTCCGGCCCGCACGGCATCGATGTCGCCGGGCTGGTCGCCTGGGCCAGGGAGCTGGCGGGCCGGGTGGAGTCGGGTGGGCCGGTGGACGCCGCCGACGAGGCGCCTAGGCTGACCTGACGCCCCGCCTTCCTCCCCCTTGGTACGTGAGCACCGTCCGGTCCGGGCCGGTCTCAGACCTCGACCAGGATGACCTCCAGCGTGCGCGGACCGTGGACGCCTTCGACACGGTCGAGTTCGATGTCGCTGGTCGCGGACGGACCGGAGATCCAGGTCAGTGGGCGGGTGGGGTCGAGGCGGGGCATCGCCTGGGGTACGGACGCGACGACCTGGTGGGGGACGTCGACGACGCAGATGTGATGGTCGGGGACGAGCGTGATGCGGCGTCGGCCCTGGTCGGGGGCCGCGTCGAGGACGAGCGTGCCGGTCTCGGCGATGGCCAGCGCGCAGCCGGTGACCACGCTGTCGATCGCGTCGAGATCCCGGGCCGTGGCCTCGGGGCCGTCCTGGACCCGGTCGATCTCGGTGGCGGTCGCGGAGAGCCAGGACGCCGGGAGCAGCGGGGGCACCAGGACGGTACGGGCACCGCGCCGGGACAGGAGCCTGGCGATGAGCGCGGGCAGCCCGTCGGTGTCCGTGCGGTGGACGAGTGCGCGGTAGTCGGCCAGGTTCTCGGCGAGGAGGTCGACAACGCGGTCGGCGGCGGTGTGCGTGTCCAGGTAGTCGCGGGCGGGCTCCGGGGCGTCGGGCGCGGCGGCCACGGCCGTACGGATACGGGCGAGGATCCGCTCACGTGAGCCGGAGCCCGGACCCGATCCCGATCCCGGCTCCCGGTCCGCGCCTGATCCGGTAGCCGTACTCATGTGCCGCTGTCCTTCCGGTCGTCGTGGGTTTTGTTCTCGTCGGTGCGGTCGTTCGTGCGGTTCTTCTTCCACCAGTCACGGAACGACTCCGCCGGCATCTCCGGCAGATCGCGCGCGTCCGTCCAGGCTCCCGTGCCCGGGAGTTTCGACGGGTGCAGCTTGCGAGTCTTCGACGCCGCCCGCTCCCCCAGCCCCATCACGCGCGGATGGTCGAAGACCCAGCCCGCCGCCTTCATCGCGGCCTTCTCCAGCCGGTGCCCCCGGCCGCCCTGATCCACCACCCGTTCACGCAGGTGGACCAGGACCTCGGGGATGTCGATGGCGACCGGACACACGTCGTAACAGGCGCCGCAGAGCGAGGAGGCATAGGGCAGCGAGGCGTCGATCTCGCTCTGGGTGCCGCGGAGTTGGGGGCTGAGGATGGCCCCGATCGGGCCCGGGTAGACCGAGCCGTACGCATGCCCGCCGGCCCGCTCGTACACCGGGCAGACATTCAGGCAGGCCGAGCAGCGGATGCAGCGCAGTGCCTGCCGCCCGACCTCGTCGGCCAGTGTGTCCGTGCGGCCGTTGTCCAGGAGCACCAGGTGGAAGGCCCGGGGGCCGTCGGTGTCGTGGGTGCCGGTCCACATGCTCGTGTACGGGTTCATCCGCTCGGCCGTCGAGGAGCGTGGCAGCGTCTGGAGGAAGACCTCCAGGTCCCGCCAGCTCGGCACCACCTTCTCGATGCCCACGACGGAGATCAGCGTCTCGGGCAGTGTCAGACACATCCGGCCGTTGCCCTCCGACTCGAAGACCACGAGGGTCCCGGTCTCGGCGACCATGAAGTTGGCCCCGGAGACACCGACCTTGGCGCGCAGGAACTTCTCGCGCAGGTGCAGCCGTGCCGCTTCGGCGAGTTCGCCGGGGGTGTCGGACAGCCCGTCGGGAGCCGCCCGGCCCCAAGCGGCCATCCGGTCGCGGAAGATGTCGCGGATCTCGCCCCGGTTGCGGTGGATCGCCGGGACCAGGATGTGCGAGGGACGGTCGTCACCGAGTTGCACGATCAGCTCGGCCAGGTCGGTCTCGTACGCGCAGATGCCCTCGGCCTCCAGCGCCTCGTTCAGGCCGATCTCCTGCGTGGCCATGGACTTGACCTTGACGACCTCCGTCTCGCCGGTGGCCTTCACCAGGTCCGCCACGATCCGGTTCGCCTCGGCGGCGTCGGCGGCCCAGTGGACCACCCCGCCCGCAGCGGTCACCGATTCCTCCAACCGCACCAGATAGCGGTCCAGATGACGCAGCGTGTGGTCCTTGATCCGCTTGCCCGCCTCCCGCAGCCGCGCCCAGTCGTCCAGCTCCGCCACGGCCTTGGCGCGTTTGTCGCGGATGGTGTGTGTGGCGTGCCGCAGATTGCCGCGCAGTGTCTCGTTGCCCACCGCTTCCTTGGCCGCCACCGGAAACGCCGGCATCCCCAGATACGTACCGCTCATGACCAGGGCTCCTCTTCCGTCGACGCCAGAATCTCCGCGAGATGCACCGGCCGTACCGGGGCGTCCTCGCGGCTCACGATCCCGCCGATGTGCATCAGGCAGGAGTTGTCGGCGCCGCACAGCACCGCCGCTCCGGTGGAGACGGCGTTGCGTACCTTGTCCTGGCCCATCGCCGCCGAGACATCGGAGTTCTTCAGGGCGAAGGTGCCGCCGAAACCGCAGCACTCCTCCGCGCCGGGCAACTCCCGCAGCTCCAGTCCCCGCACCGCCTCCAGCAGCTTTTTCGGCCGCTCCCCGAGGCCCAGCATCCGCAGCCCGTGGCACGAGGGGTGGTAGGTGACGGTGTGCGGGAAGTACGCCCCGACGTCCGTCACACCGACCACGTCGACCAGGAACTCCGTCAGCTCGTACGTCCGCGAGGCCAGCGCCCCGGCGGCCGTGTCGCCGATCTTCGGATAGTGGTGACGGACCATCGCGGCACAGGAGCCGGACGGGGTCACCACATAGTCGTACTCCTCGAAGGCCCGTGTCATCCGCCGCACCAGCGGCTCGGTCTCCCGCCGGTAGCCCGTGTTGAACTGCGGCTGGCCGCAGCAGCTCTGCTCCTCGGGAAAGCCGACGTCGACCCCCAGACGTTCGAGCAGCCGTACGGTCGCGATCCCGGTGGACGGATACATGGCGTCGTTGACGCAGGTCACGAAGAGTGCGGCACGCATGGACGGAGCATATGCCGGGCGCGGCGACGCGCGCGAGACCTCCGCCAGACGTGATGGCTCATCAGACATCCGGTGGGTGGTTCTCTTTCTTCAGATGACAAAGATGACAAAGCGGACGGCCAAGTCGACGGAGAAGTGGCCGGCACACACTGCGGGGAGATGGGGCAGACTCGGTGGCGTGCGAAAGATCTATGTCATCGGTATCGGCGCGGGCGACCCGGACCAGCTGACCGTGCAGGCGGTCGCGGCACTCCAGCGGGTCGATGTCTTCTTCCTCCTCGACAAGGGCGAGGAGAAGTCCGATCTCATGCGGCTCCGGCACGAGGTCCTGCGCCGGTATGTCGACGGCGCCGGGTACCGGCTGGTCGAGGCCCGGGATCCGGAGCGGGATCCGGCCCCCGACGGCGCCGGCTACCCCGGGACCGTCGACGACTGGCGGGGCCGCCGGGCGGACCTCTACGAGCGCATGATCACCGATGAGCTGGGCGAGGGGCCCGGCGAGGACCGGACCGGGGCCTTTCTCGTGTGGGGCGATCCCGCCCTCTACGACTCCACGCTCGGCATCCTCGACGAGATCCTGGAGCGCGGCACGGTTCGTTTCGACCATGAGGTGATTCCCGGTATCAGCAGTGTCTCCGCGCTGGCCGCCAAGCACCGCGTCGCACTGAACCGGGTGGGCGGGCCCGTGCAGATCACCACGGGGCGGCGGCTCGCCGAGGGCTGGCCGGAGGGCGTGGACGATCTCGTGGTCATGCTGGACGCGCGGCAGGCCTTCCGGCACCATCTCGCGGCGGATCCGGTCATCCACTGGGGCGCCTATGTGGGGACCGAGGACGAGATCCTGGTCTCCGGGCGCCTCTCGGAGGTCGCGGGACGGATCGAGGAGCTGCGGTCCGCGGCACGGGCCCGCAAGGGCTGGATCATGGACACGTACCTGCTGCGGCGCGACGGTGGTGGCACGGGTGACGAAAGCGATCCCGGTGGCGGAAGTGATCCCGGTGGCAGGAGGGGCACCGGTGACAGGAGGGGCACCGGCGGCGGAAGCGATCCCGGTGACGGAAGCGGCACCGGCCCCTGAAACATCCGTACGTGACCGAGCCCGATCCGACGCGGCTGTGTGCGACCGGGCCGTGTCCGACCGGGCTGCCATCAGGTCACCCCCGCCCCACGAAGTCCCAGGCGCCATGCCCCGCGCGGTACACCACGAACCCCGGCTCCGTCCGCAGATACTCGGCCCCGTCCGCCGCCCTCACGTCGTGCCGGCGCTCCGCCGGTACGTGTATCTCCGCCGTCGCGCCCACCGGTACCCGCACCGTGAGCCGCAGGTCCCGGCCTATCTTCGACCAGGCCACGGCCGCCCGGCCGCGTACCGTACGGATCGAGGTGCGCGCCCAGGTGACGCCGGTCCGTCCGTCTGGCCGCACCGTGAAGGTGCGGTAGCCCGCGTCCCCGGGGCGCAGCCCCGCGACGTTCTCGTACAGCCACTGGACGACCGTGCCCTGGAAGTAGTGGTCGCGCGAGCGTGAGTCGAGCGGCCACATCTCCCACATGGTGTCGGCGCCGTTGTCGAACCAGAAGCGCCAACCGGGGTACGTACGCTGCATGGCGATCGCGTGCGCGACCTCCGGGCGGCCGTGCGCGCACAGGACGCGCAGCAGCACACTCGTGCCCAGCGCGCCGGTGTTGAGATGGTCGCCGCGAGCGGCGATGTCCGCGACGAGGCTGTCCAGTACCGAGGCGCGGGCGCCGCTCGGGACCAGGCCGAAGGCCAGCGGCAGGGCGTTGGAGGTCTGCCGGTATCCCGGGTCCTTCGCCGTGCTGTAGTGGCCGGAGGCGTTGAGGAAGGTGGCGTTCAGGGCGCCCTTCAGCCCGGCCGCCGCCGTACGGTACCGGTCCGCGGTCTCGCCGTGGCCCAGCAGGTCGCCCATCTCGGCCGTCTGCGTCAGCGCACGGTGCAGATAGGCGGTCGCCGTCAGCCGGGTGTCCTCGGGCGGATTGCCGCCGTAGCCGGGCGGCAGGTAGTCGCCGAGCGCGGTGACCGCGAGACCGTCCTTCAGCCTGGTCAACTCCCAGTCCAGATACCGGGTCAGGGTCGGCCAGTGCTCGCGCGCCACCCGGTCGTCGCCGTAGATCCGGTACATCTCGCGTATCAGGAACGGATATACGGTCGTCCATTCGGGGGAAGGCCCGAGATCGCCGTAGCCCCAGCCGCCGCTCGGCACGATCACCGGGAGCTGACCGTCGGTGTTCTGACTGTCCGCCAGGTCACCGAGCCACTTCGACAGGAAGCGGTGGACCCCGAAGGCGTACTCCATGATGGGCGCGCCGAGCTGCGCGTCCCCCGTCCAGCCGTTCTTCTCGTACATGGGGGTGTCGGTGGGAATGCCGTGCAGGTTGTTGAGCAGGGTGCGGCGCATCGCGCGGTCGAGCTGCTCGTAGAACGGTTCCGAGCAGCTGAAATCGCTGACCTCGGCCACCTTCGTATGGACGACGCGGCCGACCACGTCGGACGGGCGTGGGCGGGTGGGCAGCCCGCTGACCTCGACATAGCGAAAACCCTTGTACGAGAACGAGGGCTCCCACACCTCGGCCTCGCCGCCGGTCCCACTGCCCGCGCAGATGTACTCGTCACGCTGGAAGCGTCCCGGCACATGTCCGGTCTCCGCGTGCACACTGCCGTCGTCCTTGAGTTTCTCACCGTGGACCAGTTGGACGACGGTGCCTGCCGGGGCCCGTACGGTCAGCCGGCTCCAGCCCGCTGTCGTACGGCCCATGTCGACCACATACACACCGGGGCGCAGTTCCGTGACGGCGGTGGGGGTGAGGGTCTCGATGACCTCGATGGGGTCGTGCGGCTGGGCTCGGAGAGTGCCCTTGGGGGCGGTCAGGGGCTTCGGGTGATGCCAGGAGCTGTCGTCGAAACCGGGCCGGGTCCAGCCGGTGGGGGCCAGCCGCGCGTCGTATGTCTCGCCCGCGTAGAGGGAGTTGGTGAGCGTGGGGCCTTCGGTGATGCGCCATTCGGTGTCGGAGACGACGGTCGTGCGGGAGCCGTCGGGATGGTCGGCCTCCAGCCGGCACAGCAGCCGGGGTTCACCGTGCCAGGGCGGCTGGTGCCAGTTCCAGACGTTGGGGGTGGTCATACCGTAGAAGCCGCGGCCGAGGGTCACACCGATCGCGTTGTCCCCGCGGCGCAGCAGCGAGGTCACATCGTGCACGGCGTACATCACGGTCTCGTCGTAATCGGTGAACGCCGGGTCGAGCACCTGGCTGCCGACCCGCTCTCCGTTCAACTCGGCCACGTAGTAGGCCAGTCCGCTGATGTAGAGCCGGGCGCGGCTGACCGGTTTGCGTACGGTGAACTCGCGGCGCAGCAGCGGCGCGGGCGCCTCGGGCGCGGCGACCGCGACACCGCTCCCCCACGGACCCTGCCCGTACGGGGCGAGGACGAGGGCCGCGGCCCAGCCGCTGTCGTCGAAGTCCGGTTGTTCCCAGCCCTGTCGCTCGGCCGTGGCGGCCCGCCAGCCGGGTCCGGTGACCAGGTGGAGCGAGGCGCCGTCGGCGGTTTCGATCAGCAGGCGTACGAGCAGTCCCGCCGGATTGACGGAGCCGCTGCCCCGGTTGGCGGCGAGGGCCGCGAGGACGATCCGGCCGCCGGGGGCGGACCGTACGGCTTCGGTCACATCGGCCGTCCGGCCGGTGCGCCAGCCGTCCACCTGCTCGGGTGCGTGCAGCACCTGCCGGCCGTCCAGGTGGAGTGTGAAGTCGTCGTCGGCGGTGGCGACGACCGTGGCGCGCACGATGCCGGCCCTCGTCACACCGGTGGGAAGGTCGAGGCCGCCCCTGAACCAGCGTGGCCCGACAGGGGCGTTGCCGGTGGTCGCTCCCTCGGTCCAGATCCAGGACGCGCCGTCGAAGCCCGGCGGCCCGGCGGCCGCTTCGGCGCCTATCCACAGCGCCTGCCACTTCTCGTCGCCGAGCGCCGTCTCCCACCAGCCGGCCGTGCTCCACGGGGAGGCGTGCCCCTCGGCGTCCCAGACGCGGACCTGCCAGTGGCAGCGGGTACGGGGCGCCGGCGCGCGGCCCGCGTAAGGGACGGCGAGGCTGCGGTCGGACACCACCCGGCCGGTGTCCCAGATCAGGTGACGCCCGGCCGTGAGGTCGTGTGGATCGGTCGCCGCCCGTATCTGATACGCGCTCTGCCGCGCGCCGCGGCCGTCACCTCCGGGCTCCCGGGACTCGAGTTCCCAGGACAGCAGCGGGGCGGCGACATCGGTACCGAGGAGGTGCTCGACGTACTCGACGGTCGCGCTCGTGACACGGAGCCGGGCGGCTCGGGCGGTGGCGTTCCCCTCCCCCGCCGGAGTGGCCGCGGCGGCCCCGGACGCCGCGGCCAGCCCGGCGATCCCCGCTCCGGCGCCCACCACGGAGGTGTGGAGAAGACCTCTTCGCGTCCAGCCCATGCCCATCGCCACCCCTTTGATTGAAACGTTTCACCGCTCCCGTTCATGCATCGTAGGGCCGACCGCGAGCGCGCTACAAGAGGGCTGCGCGGGGCTGATGGTGCGCTCGCGCGACGCCACCGGGACGAGACGGCGCGACCGAGTGCGACCCTTTCCCTCCCTCCTGCCCCTGTCTCACCACGCCATGGTCGAAGATTTTTGCGCGCACCTTCAAAATTTGCGCGGATTCATAGACTTCCTGCGGTCCTACTTCTAGCATTTTTCGCGTCCGCAGAGTCCGCCACGAGCCCGCAAGGACGTATGTCTGTGACACTCCCCCCAAGACGCCGCCTGCTCCTCCGCGGCTTATCCGCATCCGTGTCTCTCGCACTGACCGTGGCCGGCACCGCCGCCGCGGTCGTGCTGTCCACCGCGCCCGCCGCCCAGGCGGCCGCGGTCCCCGCCCCCTCCCCCCTCGATGTCCCCGGGCGCGGTGCGTCCGTACCGTTCAAGGAGCAGGAGGCCGAGTACGCCGTCACCAACGGCACGCTGATCGGCCCCGACCGCCTCTACGGTTCACTGCCCTCGGAGGCCTCGGGCCGGCAGGCCGTCACGCTCGACGCGGTCGGTGAGTATGTGGAGTTCACCCTCACCGCTCCGGCCAACGCCATGTCGTTCCGCTACTCCCTGCCCGACAACGCGGCCGGCACCGGCCGGGACGCCGCCATCGACCTGCGCGTCAACGGCAGCGCCCTCAAGAGTGTGCCGGTGACGTCCAAGTACGGCTGGTACTACGGGGGTTACCCGTTCAACAACAACCCCGGTGACACCAACCCGCACCACTTCTACGACGAGACGCGCACCATGTTCGGCTCGACCCTGCCGACCGGTACGAAGGTCAGGCTCCAGGTCTCCTCGACGGCCTCGTCACCGTCCTTCACCGTCGACCTGGCCGACTTCGAGCAGGTCGGCGCGCCGGTCGGCAAGCCGTCGGGCGCGCTGGACGTGGTGAGCGACTTCGGCGCCGACCCGACCGGAGGGGCCGACTCGACGGCCAGGATCCAGGCGGCGGTCGACGCGGGCCGGACCCAGGGCAAGGAGGTCTACATCCCGCAGGGCACCTTCCAGGTGCGCGACCACATCATCGTCGACAAGGTGACACTGCGCGGCGCGGGCCCCTGGTACAGCGTGCTGACCGGACGTGACCCGTCCGACCGCTCCAAGGCCGTCGGTGTGTACGGCAAGTACGCCTCGGCGGGCGGCAGCAGCAATGTGACGCTCAAGGACTTCGCCATCATGGGCGACATCCGTGAGCGCGTGGACAACGACCAGGTCAACGCCATCGGTGGCGCGATGTCCAACTCGACGGTCGACAACGTCTGGATGCAGCACACCAAGTGCGGCGCCTGGATGGACGGCCCCATGGACAACTTCACCATCAAGAACAGCCGCATCCTCGACCAGACGGCCGACGGTGTGAACTTCCACATCGGTGTCACGAACTCCACGGTCACCAACACCTTCGTACGCAACACCGGCGACGACGGCCTGGCGATGTGGGCGGAGAACGTCCCGAACGTGAAGAACAAGTTCACGTTCAACACCGTGATCCTGCCGATCCTGGCGAACAACATCGTCACGTACGGCGGCAGGGACATCACCATCTCCGACAACGTCATGTCGGACACCATCACCAACGGCGGCGGCCTGCATGTCGCCAACCGCTATCCGGGGGTCAACTCCGGTCAGGGGACGGCGGTTTCGGGCACCACGACCGCTGCGCGCAACACTCTGATACGTGCCGGGAACAACGACTTCAACTGGCGGTTCGGTGTCGGCGCGATGTGGTTCAGCGGTCTCAACGAACCGATCAACGCCACGATCAACATCACCGACACCGCGGTCCTGGACAGCTCCTACGCGGCGATCCACCTGATCGAGGGCGCGACGAACGGACTGCACTTCAACAACGTGCGGATCGACGGCGCCGGTACGTACGCGCTCCAGATCCAGGCACCCGGAACAGCCTCGTTCACCAATGTGACCGCCACGCATGTCGCGCAGTCGAACCCGATCCACAACTGTGTCGGCGGCGGCTTCCAGATCACCCAGGGCGCCGGCAACTCGGGCTGGTACGCCAACCCGCCCGCCTGCACGGGCACCTGGCCCGATCCGGTGTGGACCAACGGCGGCGTACCGGATGACCCCACCACACCGCCCACCGACCCGCCGACGACTCCGCCGGGTGACACCGACAACATCGCCAAGGGCCGTCCGGTCACCGAGTCCGGCCACGCGGACGTGTACCGCGCGGCCAACGCGGTCGACGGTGACGCCGGCACGTACTGGGAGAGCACCAACCACGCCTTCCCGCAGACGATCACGGTGGACCTCGGGGCGGCGAAGGCCGTCAAGCGCCTGACCCTGAAGCTGCCGCCGTCATCGGCGTGGGCGACCCGTACACAGACGCTGAGTGTGTCGGGCAGCACCGACAACTCCTCGTACAGCACGCTCAAGTCGTCGGCGGGATACACCTTCGACCCGTCGAGCGGCAACACCGCGAGCGTCGATCTGAACGGAACCTCGGCGCGCTATCTGCGCCTGACGTTCACCGCCAACACCGGCTGGCCGGCCGCGCAGCTCTCCGAGCTGGAGGCGTACACCGGCTGATCCCGTCCGGGTGCCTACAAAGGTGCGTACGAAAAGGTACGTACGAGAAAGGTCCGGCCGGGATGTCCCGGCCGGGCCCGTTCCGCTGTCTAAAGTCCCTCCCGGCCGGCATCCGGGCCCCTGTCCGGATCGTCGTGCGAGCCCAGTACGTCATACGTGTCGAGCCGTCCGCACATGCCGAACTTTCCGTGCGCCGCCGGGAATCGGGTACGCGTCCGCGCCTGCGCAAGATGCGAGTCGTCGCCCGCCGCGAGCCGGTCGAGCTGGGCGCCGGTCTGCCGGGCCGCCTCGGCCGCACCCACCTCCCAGCGGGACCGCCAGTCCGCCACCCGGCGCCGTACGAGCATGGCGGCGGCCCGCTGGAAGTCGAGCAGGGGCTCCGGGTCCCCCGCCTCCCACGCCGAACGCAGCACGGTGAAACCCTCGATCGCCAGATCGCGGCGGTGGCGCGCCACGGCGGCCTGTTCGGCCTCGGCCGCGTCCGGGATCCGTACGGCGCGCGCGTAGGTCTCCGGGTCAGTGAGGTATTCCGGCGGGAGGGTGAGCACGGCGTCTCCGGCCTCGGGCAGTCCGTTGTTCTGCATGAGGACGACGATGCGCAGCCCGCCCTCGTTGATGAGACGGTGGATGGTGCCGGGTGTGAACCAGACCAGGGCACCCGGTTTCAGCGGTGTGGTGTCGGAGGCCTCCGGGCCGAGGGTCTGGACGGCGCCCCGGCCCTCGGTCACCACGTACGCCTCGGAGCAGGTGAGATGCAGATGCGGGGTGCCGCCGCGAAAACCGTCGGCGGCCTCCCAGTCGTACACACTCAGATGCGAGACGGCGACGGCCCCCGGGAGCCCGGCGAAGCTCGCCGCCGGATCCACGCTCACCACGGCTGCCGCTCGAGGTGGCCGGTGATGTCGTCCCGCTCCCAGCTGCCGTCGGCCACGACCACCCGCCAGCGCCGGGTCAGGGTGTCACCCGGCGCAAGGAGCAGCTCCTCGTGGAACGCCCAGGAGGGCGCGACGGCGGCGAACGGGTCGCTCCGTACGAACCAGTGCGCGGGGTGCTCACTCCCCTCGCCGGTGTGTTCGTTCTCCGGCGCGTGCGCGAAGACGACCGTGGCGTGACCGTCGACGGAGTCGAACTCCCCGCTGTACGCGACCCAGGGAGCCTGCGTGCCCATCAGCTCCTCGCCCTCCAGCTCGGGGCTCAGGAGCCGCCCGCCCCGGAAGCCACGCGGTCCGCGCCAGAAGAGACCGGTGTAACCGGCCATCTCACGGCCCGCCGTGGTGGGACTGCCGAAGCGCAGCGCCTCGTCACGACGGTTGGTGATCGCGCTGGACCAGGTCAGCGTCCAGGCACCGGCCTCGGTGTCGACGTCGTGGATCTCGATCCGGCGGGCCTCGTCCGCCCACGGGTCGCCGTCGAAGTTGCGCCAGACCAGCCGCTCGGCGATGACGGCGCGCCCGTCGGCGGCCGACACCTCGTCGAAGCCCTCATGGCTCATCGAGCCGACACGCTCGGGCAGCGGGAGGTAACCCTCGCCGTGCACATAGGTGTTGCCGCCCCACAGGTTCTGTCCCGACAGATGGGAGGCGGTGAGCTGGAGGCCCTTGTGCCAGCGGTGGTCGTTGGGACGGTAGTCGGTGACCACACCGCCGGACAGGGTGCGCAGCGGGTGCAGATACGGCTTGGGGGCCTCCCACGCCGCTTCGGGCTGGTAGACGTAGCCGAGCAGGGTGACCTCGCCGGCCCGCAGATCGATGCGGTCGCCGTGCGCGTGGGTCAGCCGCAGTTCTGGGGTGGCCGGGGCGTGCGTTGTCATACGGGCGTCTCCGTGACGGGTACGGCTGCGGCGGATTCGGCGGGGGCGGCGGTTTCGGCGAGTGTGGACGGGGGGCCGGTGGGCGCGGAGGCTGGTGCGGACACCGGCGCCCAGCCCGGCGTATTGCCGTGCAGGGCCGTGTGGAAGGGATCGCCGGGCACGATCTCTCCCGCTCTGACCGTGGCGTCGGTGAAGGCCGACTTGTAGAGCGCGGTGATCAGTTCCAGGCTGCCGCGGCCGTCGGCTCCGCTGCCGCGCGGCCGTCGGCCGGCCCGCAGATCGGTGACGAGCGAACGCAGCTGGGCGAGATGCGAGCTGGGCACGTCCTCGCCCAGGTCACGCCAGCCGGCCAGTTCCCCGGCGTCGGCACCGGGCGCCGGGGTGATCCGCCAGTCGTCGTTGGAGTGACCGTACAGATGGGTCAGTTCGACGGTGGCGCGCTCGCAGTCGACGCGGATACGGCTCACCTCGTCCGGGCTGAGCACACTGTTGACGATGGTGGCCAGCGCCCCGTTCTCGAAGCGGACGAGCGCCGTCGAGACATCCTCGGTCTCCACGTCGTGCACCAGCCGGGCCGCCATGGCGCGTACTTCACTCCAGGGACCGAGGAGGTCGAGCAGCAGATCCATCTGGTGGATGCCGTGGCCCATCGCGGGGCCACCGCCCTCACTGGCCCAGTTGCCCCGCCAGGGCACCGCGTAGTAAGCGGTGTCCCGGTACCAGGTGGTCTGGCAGTGGGCGACCAGCGGGCGCCCCATCGCCCGCGCGGCGAGCAGGGAGCGGACATGCCGGGCCCCGGAGCCGAATCGGTGCTGGAACACGATCGACGCGTACGGTCCGCCGTCCGCCTCCGGCCCCTCCGCCGCCTCGATGGCGTCGAAGTCGGCGAGCGACGGGCACGGTGGTTTCTCGCACCACACCCAGGCGCCGGACCGCAGTGCGGCCACGGTCTGTTCGCGGTGGAAGGCGGGCGGCGTGCAGACGGTGACCAGGTCCGGCCGCTGTTCGTCGAGCATGCGGCCCAGGTCGGTGTACGGGTGCGGGATGCCGCCCTCGGCGCAGAACGCCCGTACGGCGTCCTCATCGATGTCGAAGGCGGCGACGACGTCGATGTCGTCGCCGAGTGCCTTCAGGGCGGGGAGATGTGCGCCCCTGGCGATCTGTCCGGTGCCGATGACGGCGGCGCGGACGCGCCGGTCTTTCACATTGCGCGGAGACACGTTGCGCGGAGACGTCGCGAACACTCCCTTTCGGGCTTCTGGTTCCTCGTGCAGCAAGCGCTTTCTTCGAGAAACGTAAAGTCACCGGATATCCGTGTCAACGGGTCGGACAACGCTCACGCGCCACGAACCCGGCCGCGGGCGCACGCTCCCGGGAACCGCGCGGCCGTCGGTCCTTCGATGCCGCGCGCGGGTGGGGCGGGCACCACGCGCCGATGGGCGGCGCCCCACCTGTGTGTGGCCTACCTCGCCAGAACGGCCAGGATGGTCTTGCCGCCACCCACGCGTGGCCGGACGGTGACCCTCTCGGCCAGACGCTGGATCATGGGCCAGCCGAATCCGCCCGTACGGCCCGTGAGGTCCGGTGTACGGTCCTGCGGCTGCGCGGGGCTGGGATCCTTCACCACGATCCGCAGGCTGCGGCGATCCGCACACAGTTGCAAAGAAGTGACCTCCCCGGCATGGCGCAGGGAGTTGGTCACCAGCTCCGAGACGATCAGCACCAGATTCTGCGAGGTGTGTGCGGACGGCGTCGGGCACAGACCGGCCAGGAACCGGTAGGTCGTCTCGCGGGCCTCGGCAGCCAACTCCGGCCTACAGTCCCACTCGGTGTACCGGTGGGAATCGTCGTCGCTCATGATCGGGTGGTGCATCGGGCTCACCCCGTCGGTTGGACTTCGTTTGCGGCCATCTCTTCCGGCCGTTTACCCCAGCAATGAGATCCGAAGAGTGTCCGAGTCAACCTTGTTGTTCATGAGCCGTGCTCATCGTTGTTCATGAGCCGTGCTCATCGCGCTCACGCGTCATCCACGACACGCGCCCGCCGGGCACGTCCCTCACCCGGCGGGCGCCTCGCTCACGAACCGTCGCCCGCGTCGCCAGCCCCGAGCGCGTCCTCGGTCGTGCCGTACACCGGCAGCGCGTGTTCGAGGCCGATGACGTCGAACAGCCGCCGTACGAACGCGGACGGCTGCGCGAGGCGCAGCCTCGGGCCCAGGTCGCCGTAGGCGCGGAGCAGTACGTTCACCGAGGTGGAGTCGGCGAAGGTGACCCGGGACAGATCCACCACCACAGGACCGGTCGGGGTCTTCCCGGCCTCGGCCAGTGCGGTGACGAGCGGGGCGATGCTCTCCAGATCGAGATCGCCGCTGACGGCGACGATCACCGCGTCGCCATCCTGGCTCGTGACCACTCCCATGGCCTGACCTGCGCTGTGAGGGGGTTGCACCGGGATCCTTCGGGCTGACGAACAGGACGTCACCACGATAGAAGTGACAGTTGCCCTTTGACAACATTCTTCGGTGAACAACAGCCTGTTCACCGCTTCGGTACAACGGCCGGGCGCGGAGAGCGGCGTGCCGTGACGCTGCCGCGAAGAGGGCCAGGACAGCGCTATGCGCGGTCCGTCACGTGGCCTCGCCGGGATTCGGCGGGCGCGTTCTCCACGGCGCCGGGACACCCGGTCACCGCGGCGCGGAACGCCGACAGTCCCTCCGCGAGCATCAGGACGTCCGAGGGATCCATCCGCTCCAGCACGCTGCCGACCTCGCGGGTACGCAGGGCGCGGTACTCGTCCAGCACGGTGTGACCACGCCGGCCCAGCCGCAGTTCGACCTCGCGGCGGCTCGTCGGGCTGGGCGAGCGGACCACGAGTCCCATGGCCTCCATCCGGTCGCAGAGCCGGCTCAGCGAGGAAGCGCGTGAGCCGAGAACCTCACCGAGCGTCCGCAGATTCGCGCCCTCATGCTGCTCGATGACGAGAAGAGCCCGCAGCTGGGACGGCGAGACCGGTCCGGTGGGCGCCGCTTCCTGGCCACGCCCCCACAGCACCTCGAGCAGCTCCGAGGCGGTAGAGACGGCCTCGGCGACCTGGTCGCTCTGGCGCGGCCCACCGGTGGAACGGGACATCGATCCACTCTTTCATCCGGTACGGGCTTTGTCAGCCCGGAAGGATCCGCCCCTGGAAGAAGGCGTGCCCCCGCTCGCGAACCGTACGCCACAGGCCCTACGGCACCTACGGACCGCGTCGGAGGTCCCGGACCACGTCAGACCGGGATCCGGCGGCGCTCCAGGTCGAAGAACGCCTGGACGCGCTTGCCGACGGGGACCCGCTCGGCGGTCAGCCGGTCGCTCAGCGTGTGGACTATCTCGATGCCGTGCCCGCCGAGCCGGCCGGGGTCGCGCGCGAAGCGGCGCGGCAGGGAGGAGCTGGAGTCGTACACGGTCACGGTCACCTGCCGGTCCGTGCCCTCCAGCTCCAGCAGATACGGTCCATGGCTGTGCCGCTCGGCGTTGGTGACCAGCTCGCTGACGACAAGCAGCAGATCACTGTCCGTACGGTCGCCGAGCGCGGCGAACCATTCGGCCTCCAGCTGCTGGAGGAATCGGACGGCGAGCAGCCGGGCCTCGGCGATACAGCCCGGTTCCCCGCTGAATTCCGCTGCCCGGCGCAGTGGCTGCACGGAGTCCGCGAAGGAAGTGAATGCCGCACCGCCGATGGTCTGTTCGTTCATACGCTCCTGCCCGCGCACCGGTGAAGGCGATCGGGGGACCCCTTCTCGAATTCCCTTATGCCCCATGACGCTGCCGGTATGCCCACCGGTTTCCATGAAGGGCGTCACGTACGCCGACGGGACCGGCGGATGCCACGCGCGCGCCGACGGCGGCCTCACATACGTCCCGGGAGCCGGACCACGCTGACGAAGAACTCGTCGATCTGCCGGACCGCCGCGATGAACTGATCGAGGTCCACCGGCTTGGTCACATACGCGTTGGCGTGGAGCTTGTAGCTGCGGAGGATGTCCTCCTCCGCGGACGACGTGGTCAGTACGACGACGGGGATCGACGCCAGCTCAGGATCCGTCTTGATCTCCTCCAGCACCTGGCGTCCGTCGTACTTCGGCAGGTTGAGGTCGAGCAGGACGAGGTCGGGGCGCGGGGCCTGCGCGTGCTCGCCCCGCCGGTACAGGAAGTCGAGGGCTTCCTCCCCGTCGCGCACCACATGGAGGGTGTTGCGGATCTTGTTGTCCTCGAACGCCTCACGGGTCATCAGCTCGTCGCCCGCGTCATCCTCGACCAGCAGGACCTCGATCGGCTGCGCGGGCATGTTCACAGTGGTCACGGAGCAGCTCCCGGCGGGGTGGTCGGTGTGGCGTCTGGGGCTTCCGAGGCGCCAGAGACACCGCTGACGCCGGGCGCGGCGCGGGCAGCCGACGTGGCGGTGTCAGCGGGCACGGTGGAGTCGGCGGGCGCGGCCGGGGCGGCGGGGTCCACCGGTTCCGCCAGGTCCGCGGATTCCACCCGCGGCTGCGTGGACTCCTCCGCAACGACGACGGCCGGCACGGTGAAGTGAATACGGGTGCCGCCTTCCGGTGCGGACTCCAGCCAGATCCTGCCGCCGTGGAACTCGACGATCTTGCGGCACAGCGCCAGGCCGATGCCCGTGCCCTCGTACTCGTCCCGCGCGTGCAGCCGCTGGAAGATGATGAAGACCTTCTCGGCGAACTCGGGCGCGACTCCGATGCCGTTGTCCGAGACCGTCAGATGCCACTCGTCGTCCTCCCGGATGCAGCCGATGGCGATCCGGCACGGTACGTCGGGCCTGCGGAACTTGATCGCGTTACCGACGAGGTTCTGCCAGAGCATGGCCAGGGTGGTCGGGTCACCGGTCATCTCCGGCAGCGGTTCCCGTTCGACGGTGACGTCGGACTCCTCGATGACCAGCGCGAGATTGCCCAGCGCACGGTCCAGCACCTCGTCGAGCTCGACGCTCTGCCAGGCGTCGTGCACCCGCCCCACCCGGGAGAAGGTGAGCAGATCGTTGATCAGGATCTGCATGCGCTTGGCGCCGTCGACCGCGAAGTCGATGTACTGCTTCCCCCGGCCGTCCAGTTGGTCTCCGTACCGCTTCTCCAGCAGCTGGCAGAACGAGGCGACCTTGCGCAGCGGCTCCTGGAGGTCGTGGGAGGCCACATACGCGAACTGTTCCAGCTCCGAGTTGGAGCGGCGCAGCTCCTCGGTCTGTTCCGCGAGGAGGGCCTCACGCGACCGGGACGCTTCGAGTTCATCGGCGAGGCGCCGGCGCATGTCCTCGACGGCCGCGCCGACGGCCCGCAGGTCGGAGGGGCCGCCGACCTCGATGCGCCGGTCGAACGCCCCCGCGCGTACGCCGTCGGACGCGGCACGCAGCACGTTCAGCGGCCGGCCCACCATCCGGTGCAGCACGAACGCGAGTCCCACCACCGCGAGGGCGAAGACGCCCAGGACCGCGATGAACACGGCATCGCGCAGCTCACGGGCGTCATCGAGTTCGGTGCGCGCCTGCTTCCCGGCCTCTTCGAGATGGCGCTGCTGGAGGGCGAAGAGACCACGCAGTTCGTCGAAGCCTTCCTTGCTGCCTGTCAGCCGTTCCGCGGACGCCGATTCGGCGCCCCGGACCTGTACGGACTTGATGAGCGGTCCCGCCTGCTCGCGCCGCCACCGCTCGGCGGCGCCCGTTATCCGGGCGAGGTCGTCGGCGAACCGGGGGTTCGACGCCACGATGGCGCTCATACGCGCGACGGACCGCCGCTCGTCCTGGCGGCCCGCGTTGTAGGGCGTGAGAAAGGACGGGTCGGCGGTGAGCGCGAAGCCGCGTACGCCGGTCTCCTGGTCGAGGAGCGCCTTCTGGAGCTGGTACGCGCTGGAGCGTGCGGGCTGGATCCGGTCGACGAGGTCGTTGGTGCGGTCGTTCGTCCGCGACAGCAGCGCACCGGCGACGAGAGTGCAGCCGCATACCACCAGCACCAGGGCCACGAGGATCAGCTGGACCCAGCCCTGCACCGAGAGCCGGGCCCGCATGGTCGACCACGGCGAAGGACGGGACGCCGGGCGGGAGGGGAGGGCGGGTGAGGCGCGGGGCATCTGTCCTGGCTCGTCGGGGCTCATCATGTGCCGTCCTCTGTTGCACTGCCTGCGGTGGTACCGGTCCCCTGCCCCGGAATGCTCCCCGTACCGGCCCAGCCGAGATGGAGTACGGCGACATCGTCCGCGAGGCCGCCGTAGGGAGCCGCTCCCTCGGTGGCCCCGTCCACCAGCGCGTCGACGAAGGAGTCGGCCGACAGCGCGCTGTGCGCTCTCGCCAGCTGAAGCAGTCCGTCCTCGCCGAGCCGGGTCGACGGGCTCGTACGCCCCTCGAAGAGGCCGTCCGTGAAAAGCACCACGTGTCCGCCGGGCGGCAGCGGCAGTTCGGTCTCGGTCCAGCGGCCCATGCCGGGCAGCAGGCCCAGTGCCATGCCCACCTGCGGCTCCTCCCAGTGGACCGCCGATCGGTGCCGTACGAGCAGCCCCGGGTGGCCCGCACGGACGACCCGTACCTCCCGCCCGCCGGGGGGAAAGACCAGCGAGGTGACGGTGGCGAACACATGCTGGTCGGCCCGTTCGGCGACCAGTATTTCCTCCAGCAGGCGCACCTGGTCCAGCTGCCGTGTCCCGCACAGTACGGCCGTACGCCAGGCGACCCGCAGGCAGACCCCGAGAGCCGCCTCCGCGGCGCCGTGTCCCGAGACATCCCCTATGACCGCGTGGACCGTGCCGTCCAGGGTCTGGACGACGTCGTAGAAGTCACCGCTCAGCAGGCCGTGGGCGCGCCCCGGCTCGTACCGGGCGATGGCCTCGAAGTCGTCCCCGCGCAGCAGCGGGACGGGGAGGAGGCCGCGTTCCAGCCGGGCGTTCTCCTGGGCCATCTGCTCGTTCGCGCGGAGGGCGGCCGAGGCCTGTTCGACCTGCTTGCGCTGGAGGGCGTAGCGCAGTGCCCGGCTCAGCGCCTCCGGGTCGAACCGTCCCTTGACGAGATAGTCCTGCGCGCCGGTCGCCACGGCGGAGAGGCCCGCCTCGCCCTCCGCCAGGCCGGTGAGGACCACGATGGCGGCGTCCGGAGCGCTGCGGACGATACGGGTGACGGCGTCGACTCCCTGCGCGTCCGGCAGATGCAGGTCGAGCAGCACACAGACCGGAGCGGTGCGGGCGGTCAGGAACCGCTGGGCCTCGGCCAGCGTCTTGCACCAGGTGAGCGGGGAGTCCAGATCGCTGTCCGCGAGCATCTCCTCGACCAGCAGCGCGTCGCCCGCGTCGTCCTCTACCAGCAGCAGGATCGCGTCGCCGGCCCACAGGGAGTCGCGTACGACCGCTGTAGCCTCCTGTGACCGTACGGCGACTCCGTTGGCACGGCGGCCTCGCGCGGGCCGCGACGAGAGGCCCGCGGGCAACTCGACCACTTTCCACCCCCCTCACCAGGCGACGCCGGTCGCCCGGAGTCGTTCGGCGGGAAGCATATGCGACAACCCAAGCATCATTCCGCTCGCGGTGAGAGAACGCCTCTCAGGGGTGCACTTGTGGCAAACCTACGCACGTGGGTGGTGTATTCACGTACTCCGGTTCACGCGCGCGCGAAACATGCGATGCTCTCCGCCGGATCACGAGCCAGCAGCCGCGTACGGGGGTGCCGGGATGACAACGGTAGGCGACGGAGCGGACAACTCCGTTTCGAGAACACCGGCATGGCTGGACGCGCTCCCGACGGGTACGGCCGAGGCCCGCGCGCTGGTGCGCTCCTTCCTGGACCGGTACGAGCCGGCGGTGCCGGAGCGCACGGCGGTCGATGTGCTGCTGGTGGTGTCGGAGCTGGTGACCAACGCCATCCGGCATGCCGGCGGGGTGACAGGTTTCCGGATCTCCGCGCGTAGCGGGGTGGTCGAGATCGCGGTTCGCGACGCGAGTCCGCGGCTTCCCGCCCTCAAGCAGCACCGGGAGGACTGGCTGCCCGGCGGCTACGGCTGGCCGCTGGTGCACCGGCTGGCCGAGGTCACGGTGACGGCGCTCGGGGACGGCGGCAAGCTCATCAAGGCGCTGATCCGTCATTGACGCGCCCGCTGATCCGACGCCGCCCGCGACCGCTTCCGCTTGGCCGCCGTTCATCCGGCGACCGTCAACGGCCCACACCCATGGCATGCTGGTGCCCCATGAGTCCCGACCATCACCAGGCATCTGAGAACGCTGTCGTGACGCATCGCCCCGACGGGGATTCGTTCGTGGTGATACTGGCGGGCGAGGTCGACATCGACAGCGCGTCCGAGATTGAACTCGCGCTCAGCGACGCGGGACGGTTCGGCGCCTCACGCGTGGTCATCGACGTCTCCCAGGTGGTCTTCGCCGACTCGACGGTCCTGCATCTGCTGCTGTCCGCCGCGCGCCGGTACGAGCTGCGCCTCGTGGGCCCGTTGCACCGCTCGGTGCGGCGGCTGCTCGACGTGACCGGTACGGCGGCGCGCTTCCCGGTCGATCCCGATCTCGACACCGCGCTCCACCGCTGACGGCCGCCGCCAGGCCACCCGCACCTGACGGCCGGCCACTTGTCGGTTGACGTCGGCCACTCGCAGTTGACGGCCGGCCCGGGTCGGGTCGGAATTCGCCGGTTTCACTCGATCGGGGACCTGGAGGAGGGATTGCGCCCCTCGCCCCGATGGAGGACCGTTGCCGTGCGACAACACATCGGGCGAAGAAGCGAGAGGGTGAAGGGAATTCGTGCCGGGCGGGACTTCGCAGACCCGCTCTGGGCCACGGCATTCCACTATGTGAGGCATTCGTTGACGAGCACGTCCATGACCGACGAGGCCGCAGGTGGCGTGGCTCCGGAGTCGTCGCCGCACCCGGTGATCGTGGCCGACCGTACCGGCGTGATCCGGCTGGTCAACGCGGCGGCGGTCACGCTTCTGCCCGGTCTCGCCGCCGGTTCCCGGCTCGCCCGGCAGGGACCGCCCTGGCTCGCCGAGGCCCATGCCGAGCGGGAGTGGACGGCGTACGGAGCCGTGGGCGAGCGCTCCTACCGGGCGAGTGGTGCCGAGACGGGCTCCGGGGGCCAGACGACCTGGTGGCTCAGCGACGAGACGGATCACCGGGCGACGAAGGACGCGCTCGACACGGAGCGCAGGCGCACCGCGTTTCTGGTCGAGGTGTCCGACCGGCTCCTCTCGTCCCTCGACCCCCGTACCTGCGTGGACACGACGGCACTGCTCGCCGCCGGGCATCTGGCCGACGCGACCGTGGTCGTGGGACCGCGGACGGGCCGCCGGGTACCGCTCACCCGCGCCGGGCAGGACGGAACCGTCACCCGTGAGGTGCGCTCCGCCGCCCCCACGGACCTGCCGGGTCTGGCCGAGGCGCTCCAGGTCTTCCCGCCGGCCCCCTCCCGCTGGATCGATCCGGGGACCGCTCCCGCCTGGCTCGCCCCGGAGGGATTCGGTGAGATCGGCTCCGTACTGGTGACGCCGCTGCCCGGCAACGGGGCACCGGCGGGTGCGCTGATCCTGCTGCGCCGGGCCGGACGGGCGCACTTCACGGAGGACGAGGAGCGATTCGCCCGTATCTTCGCGGCGCGGGCCGGCGCCGCGGTCTCCGCGTCCCTGGTCTTCGCCGAGCAGTCCTCGGTCGCGAATCTGCTGATGCGCGATCTGCTGCCGCCGCGGCTGCACCACTACGACGGCGTGGAGTTCGCCGGCGGCTACCGCACCTCGCGGGACGACCAGCAAGTCGGCGGGGACTTCTACGACTTCTACCCGGCCGATCAGCAGGGAGGGGAATCCCAGGCCGTGTTGGGCGACGTGTGCGGCAAGGGGCTGGAAGCGGCCGTGCTGACCGGGAAGATCCGCAACACCCTTCAGGCGCTGCGGCTGGTGGAACCGGACCACGAGCGGCTGCTGAAACTCCTCAACGGCGCCCTGCTCACCTCGCACCACACCCGGTTCGCGACGCTGGTGCTGGCCTCCGTGGCGCGGTTGGCGCACGGCGTCGAGCTGCGGCTGACCAGTGGCGGGCATCCCGCGCCGATGATCGTCCGGTCGAACGGCACGGTGGAGGAGGCCCGTACGAACGGCACGCTCATCGGGGCACTGCCCGAGGTGTCCGCGCGGACCTTCCGTACGGCTCTTCAGCCGGGTGAGACGTGTCTCCTCTTCTCCGACGGCATCACGGAGGCGAGAGGCGGACCGTCCGGTGCCGAGATGCTCGGTGAGCGGCGGCTCTCGGCCACGCTCTCCCAATGCGCCGGAATGCCGGCGGAGACGGTTGTCGAACGCGTTTCGACGCTCGCGACCGAGTGGGTGGGCTCCGGCCGGCACGACGACATGGCGCTGGTCGCGATCACAGCGCCGCGCCGGAATCATCTGAGCGCGGTGGGAGGGCACGGACCGGGCAGGTTCACCGCATGACCGTTCCGACTTCCGACCCTCGCCCCGAGCCCGCTCCCGGCTCCCCGCCGGAATCCGTTCCCGAGTCCGTGCCGGAACCTCTTCCGGAGCCGCTGGCCTTTGTCGTCACCACGCCACGGCCCGACACCGTCGAGGTGAGGCTGGACGGGGAGATGGACTACGAGACGTCGTACGAAGTGGTGGACTCCGTAAGGAGTCTGCTGCGCACCCACCGGGGCGTGCGCAGGCTGGAGCTGCACTGCGGCGGGCTCACGATGTGTGACTCGATGGGGCTCGCGGCGCTGTTGATGATCAGGCGTCTCGCCGAGGCCGACGACGTACAACTGTTCCTGACGGAGCGTCAGCCGACATTGGAGCGGATGCTGGAAGTAACCGGCACCATGGGCCACTTGAACGGAACCGGGGACGAGGAGCACGAAGCGCGCGAGAAGCGTTCACCGTCGGGCGACGGCCGCCCCGGCTGAGCCGTCGGCCGCGCTCCCGTCCCCGGTGGCGAGGGGGCGCGGGGCGCGGTTTCATGGAAGGCAAAGCGTCGCGGGCCCGGAGCGACGGCCCGGAGAGCGGGTCGGGGCGGGGTCCGGCGCGGGGGTCCGGACAGCGGGCTCGGCCGGGGTGCCGGAGAGCGGGCCCGATCGCGGGAACGTCGCGACGAGGACGCGGGGAGACAAGTGGAGAAAGAAGGCACCTTCATGCCGTTCGTCACCGTCGGGCAGGAAAACACCGGCTCCATCGACCTCTACTACGAGGACCACGGCAGCGGCCCCCCAGTGGTCCTCATCCACGGCTATCCGCTCGACGGGCACTCGTGGGAGAAGCAGGAGCGAGTCCTCCTGGAGACCGGACACCGAGTGATCACCTACGACCGGCGGGGCTTCGGCAGGTCCAGCCAGCCGGTCATCGGCTACGACTACGACACGTTCGCGGCCGACCTGAACGCCCTCCTCGACCACCTCGGCCTTCCTGAGGTGGATCTGGTCGGCTTCTCCATGGGCACGGGCGAGGTCACCCGCTATCTCGGTACGTACGGCTCCAGCCGGGTCGGCAAAGCCGTGCTGATGGGGGCCATCCCGCCCTTCCTGCTGAAGACCGACGACAATCCCGAAGGCGTCGACCGGTCCGTCTTCGACGGCATCAAGGCCGCCGTGGTCGCCGACCGCCCGGCGTACTTCAAGGATTTCCTCGACAATTTCTACAACGTCGACCAGTACCGCGGCACCCGCATCAGCGACCAGGCGTGGAACAACAGCTTCAACACCGCCGTCGCCGCGTCCGCGCACGCGGCCCATGTCTGTGTCGACACCTGGCTGACCGACTTCCGTGAGGATCTGCCCAGGATCGATGTGCCCACGCTGCTCCTCCACGGGAACGCCGACCGCATCCTTCCGTACGAGAACACCGCCGAGCGGCTCCCCGCGCTCATCAAGGATCTGACCTTCGTGACGGTGGAGGGCGGGCCCCACAACATCGCCTGGACCCACCCGGAGATCGTCAACCCGGCGCTGCTCGACTTCCTCAAAGCCTGAGGAGTCATGCCTGAGGAGTCATGCCTGAGGAGTCATGGAGGCTCGGTCAGAAGTCAGGAGGGCTCGGCCAGAGCGGATCGGGCGCGGGCGGCGCGCACCGCGGCGGAGAGTCCCTCGATGTCGTACGCGCCGTGGTGCCGACGCCCGTTGACGAAGAAGGTGGGGGTGCCCGACACACCGCTCACATCGGCGGTCTCGACATCCTCGGCGACCCGGGCGGCTCCGGCGTGCGCCTGTAGATCCCGGTGGAAACGGTCGGTGTCCAGCGCGCCCGCCTCGGCGTAACGGAGCAGGTCGGCGGGGAGCAGATCGCCCTGGTGGCGGAGCAGCAGGTCGTGCATCTCCCAGTAGCCGTCCTGAGCGGCGGCGGCCTCGGCGGCCTCCGCAGCGAGCTGGGCGTTCGGGTGGACATCGTTGAGGGGCAGATGGCGCCAGACGTACCGGACGTCCCCGAAGTCCGCGAGCAGCTCACGGATGACGGGTTCCGCCAGCCCGCAGTACGGACACTCGAAGTCGCCGTACTCGACGACGGTCACCGGCGCGTGGCGCGGGCCGCGTACGTGGTCGCGGTCCGGATCGACGGGCGCGGACAGATCGACGATGGACTCGGCCGTGCCCAGCAGGGCGTTGATCCGGGGGCGCCGGGGCAGCGTGCCGATCGCGCGGGTGACCAGCCAGGTGGCGGCGAACGAGCAGAGCACCGCGCTGAGAATGCCGATCTTCGCCTGCGCCAGCTGATCGCCGTGGAAGGCGAGGGTGGCGATGAGCAGGGAGACCGTGAACCCGACGCCCGCGATGGTGCCGCCGGCCGCGGTGGCACCCCAGCCGACCGGCGGGCGCAGACGGCCACGGCTGAGCCGGGTGGTGAGGAGCGCGGAGCCGAGGATGCCGACGGGCTTGCCCAGCAGATAGGCGAACAGGATGCCCAGGGTGACCGGTGAGCCGAAGGCGTCCGCCAGCTGGGCGCCGCTCACGGGGATACCGACGTTCGCGAGTGCGAACACCGGCACGATCACATAGCTGGTCCAGGGGTGGTACATCCGCTGGAGCCGGGCGTTGGGTGAGATCGCCGAGGCCAGTCCGATGCGCGCCGAGCGTTCAAGTTCCGGCGTGGGCTGCTCGCGGAACAGCCGGAACAGCCCGCTCGCCCGCTCCAGGTCGCTGCGGGCCGCGGGATACGCATACGTCAGCAGCCCCATGGCGAGGCCCGTCACGACCGGGTCCACACCGGACTCCAGCAGGGCCACCCAGACGACGACGGCGAGCAGCCCGTACACCACGCCGTGGCGCAGTCCGAGGGCCCGTACCAGCAGGATCACCCCGAACGTCGCCAGGGCCACGACCAGCGCGAGCGCATTGATCCGGCCGCTGTACGCGATCGCGATCACGCCGAGCGCCACGAAGTCGTCCACGACCGCGACGGTGAGGATGAAGGTGCGCAGGCCCCGGGGCAGGCGGGTGCCGAAGACGGCGAGCATGCCCAGCGCGAACGCCGTGTCCGTGGACATGGCGGCGCCCCAGCCATGCGCCGACGCCTGTCCCGCGTTGAAGGCGAGATAGACGGCGACCGGGACGACCATGCCGCTGAGGCCGGCGAGCAGCGGGAGGGCGACCCGTTTGCGTTCGCGCAGTTCGCCCATGTCGAACTCACGGCGTGCCTCAAGGCCGACGACGAAGAAGAACAGTGTCATCAGCCCGCTGTTCACCCACGCGCGCAGCTCCAGCGAGACGCCGGTGGAGCCGACCCGGACGGCGAGATCTGTCCGCCAGAACTCCTCGTACGTCCCCGGTCCGAGGTTGGCCCAGACGAGCGCGGCCACCGCGGCGGCCAGCAGGACGGCGGCGCTGCCGGTCTCCGTGCGCAGGAAGTCGCGCAGCGGCGTGCGCATGTCGTCGCCGCAGGTGGTCTGGGCGGACGGGCTCGGGGCCGGCGGGGGCTCGGTCACCAGGCCATTCTCCTGCGGGCTTGGTGCCGCGCGCCTGCTGGAGGCCCACTCGCAGGCTGCGTAGGTGCGCCAGGGGGCGGTTGACCCGAACTCCCACCGAACAAACCGGTCACATTCCACACCAACAAGACACCAAGGGGCGCGCCGAGGAGAAATAAATTCGGCTTGTTTCTCTCTTTCGAAGGAAGTTTCCTGTGAAGTAACCGTGAACCCATCTTCATACCCGCCGGACGACACCTCGCTGACCAGGCCATATATCGTCCCGGTCGACATCTCAAGGAATGATCACCCACTGACCGAATCACACCCTTGACCGTTCCTCGGAGCGAGAACCAGACTCGCAAGCAGCACTCATGCATCAGGAGCCACAAGCGCATGCGCATGCGGATGGCCCTGCGAGACCGATATCGCATGGGGTGTGTGACGGGGGAAAAACGGAGCGCATGGATACGAATTCAACTCATCCGCGCATTTCTTTCACCTCCCCTCCTCATCTCTTGGTGCGCGAAGGGAATGGAGGGGGAATGCCGACGCATATGGGCTATCCCGGCGTTTACATCGAGGAACTTCCCAGCAGCATCCGTACCATCGCGTCGGTCACCACCTCGGTGACCGCGTTCGTCGGGCACACCCGCCGGGGACCGCTCAATCAGCCAGTACGGATCACCAGCTTCGCCGACTTCGAGCGACGCTTCGGCGGGCTGACTTCCCAGAGCGCTGTCGGCTACGCCGTGCACCAGTTCTTCGGCAACGGTGGCACGGTCGCGGTGATCGTGCGTGTGGCCAAGGCCGGTACCGGCGAAGAGGCCTGCGTCACGCTCAACTCCACCGAGGGGCACAGCGAATGCGCGGTGCTGGAGGTGCACGCCAAGGAGCCCGGCGTCTGGGGCTCGGGGCTGCGGGTGGCCGTCGACCACGACACACCGGCCCCGGACGAGACGTTCAACCTCCAGATCCTCGACGCGCGCGGCGGCACCCGCGAGTCCTTCACCGGACTGTCGATGGACGCCGGACACGGACGCTTCGTGGAAACGGTCGTCAACGCCGGGTCCTCGCTCGTACGGGTCAAGGCCGTGGACGAGGGCAGGCCCGACCCGTCCGGCACCGTGTCCAAGCCCTTCTCGGCCGAACTGCCCGACCTGAACGTCGAGTTGAAGGTGAAGATCGGCGATGTGGAGCGCGAGTTCACGCTCCACGATCCCGATCATGACGGCGAGGCCCCGTGCACCGTGACGGAGTTGGCCCTCCTGCTGGAGCGCAAGCTGCGCGCGCTGCCCGACGCACCGGGCAAGCACGCCTTCGCCGGTGCCGAGGTCATCGCCTTCGGCCGACGGCTCCAGGTCGTCGCCGGATCCGTCGACCCCGACGACGTCGTGCGCTTCATCGGCGAGTGCGCCAATGACCTGGGGCTCGAGGCTTCGGTCAACCCGCCCGTCTTCCCGCTGAAGGGCGGCAAGGACGGCGACCCGCCCGGACCGCGCGACCTCATCGGCAGCGAGGTGAGCAAGACGGGCGTGCAGGCACTGCGCGATGTCGACGACGTCAATCTGCTGGCCCTGCCGGAGCTTTCCTCGTACGAGTCGACCGAGGACATGGTCACCGTCCTGTCGGCGGCCGAGCAACTCTGCGAGGAGCGGCGGATCTTCCTGCTGGTGGACTCGCCCTCGACCTGGGGCAGTGTGGACGCCGCGCGCGCCGGCATCGGCGCGTTCGAACCCGTACGCGGCAATCACGCGGCGCTGTACTTCCCGCATCTGCAACTGACGGACCCGCTCACCGGGCGGCTGCGTTCCTTCCCGCCGTCGGGTGCCGTCGCCGGTGTCATCGCCCGTACCGACGGCGAGCGCGGCGTATGGAAGGCACCGGCCGGGACCGAGGCACGGCTGTCCGGTGTCCGGTCGCTGACCGTCAAGCTGACCGACCGGGAGAACGGGCTGCTCAACCCGCTGGGCGTGAACTGTCTGCGCACCTTCCCGGTGGTCGGCCCGCTGGTGTGGGGCGCCCGGACGCTTCAGGGCGCCGACGCGCTCGACAGCGAGTGGAAGTACGTGCCGGTGCGCCGGCTCGCGCTGCATGTCGAGGAGAGCCTGTACCGCGGCTTGCAGTGGGTCGTCTTCGAGCCCAACAACGAGCAGTTGTGGCAGCAGATCCGGCTGAAGGCCTCGGCCTATCTCAACGATCTTTTCCGGCAGGGCGCTTTCAAGGGCGGCACACCGCGCGAGGCGTACTTCGTCAAATGCGACAAAGACACCACTACCGACGCCGACATCGAGCGTGGCGTGGTCAATGTGGTGATCGGTATCGCGCCGGTCAAGCCCGCCGAGTTCGTGATCGTGAAGATCCAGCAGGTGGCCGGGGAGTTCGCCCTCTCGTGACGAAGCCCGGAGCTGTGATGAAGCCCGGAAACGTAACAGAGTCCGGAGCCACGCGGATTCCGAACCCGAAGCCAAGCTCGTAATCAAGGAAAAGGAACACGAAGGAAACCGATGGCTGAGTTCCAGGTAAACGCCCATCGCTTCGACCCCTACAAGAATTTCAAGTTCCTGGTCCTGTGGGACGGTCGAACGGTCGCGGGCATCAGCAAGATCAGTCCCCTGAAGCGCACCACCGAGGTGGTCAAGCACCGGCACGGCGGCGACCCGAGCTCACCGCGCAAATCGCCGGGCCGCTCGGAGTTCGAGGGTGTCACGCTCGAACGCGGTGTGACGCACGACCCGGAATTCGACCGCTGGGCCAACAAGGTCTGGCAGGTCGGTGCGGGGCTGGGAGCGGAGGTCTCGCTGCGCGACTTCCGCAAGGACATCATCATCCAGGTGCTCAACGAGGCGGGGCAGGTGGCCGTCTCGCACAAGCTCTACCGGGCCTGGGTGAGCGAGTACCAGGTGCTCGGCGAGCTGGACGCCAACGCGAACGCCGTCGCCATCCAGAGCGTCAAGCTCGAATGCGAGGGCTGGGAGCGGGACTACGAGGTGGTGGAGCCGGTCGAGCCCTCTTTCACCCATCCGGCCTGAGGCTCGGAGGCACGCACCGGAGGAATGAGGGATGACGCCTACGGGACCCACCGAGCTGCTCGCCACCTGGGAAGCCGGGCTGGCACAGCACGACTCGGGAAGGTCTCTGCTGCTGCACCGGGCGGCCCGGCCGGGGGCCGGCACCGACGAATTGCTGTCGATGCCGGTCGGCGAGCGGGAGGCCGACCTGTTCGCGCTGCGCCGGGCGCTGTTCGGCGAGCGCATGCAGGTACGGATCGAGTGCGCGTCGTGCGGCGAGGCCATGGAGTTCGACCTCGACGCGAAAGCGCTCGGCGTCCGGGGGCGGGCACCGGACGGGCCCCTGCGGGTGGAGGAGGGCGAGTGGGTGGTCGAATTCCGGCTGCCGACGGTCGCCGACCTCGCGGCGGCCGGTGGCCTGCCGGATCCGCGGGAGGCCCGTCGGCTGCTCCTGACGCGCTGCACGGTGTCGGCCGTACGGGACGGGAAACCCGTCCCCCCGGAGCAGTTGGCCGGGCAGCTGCCGCTCCCCGTACAGCACCGCCTCGCCGAGGCGGCGGCGGACGCCGACCCGGCGGCCGACGTGACACTGAACGTCGCCTGTCCCGAGTGCGGTGAGGCCACCCCGGCCGAGCTGGACATCACCTCCTACCTCTGGACCGAACTGGACACCTGGGCAAGGGACTTGATGCTCGATGTCCACCTGCTCGCCACTGCCTACGGGTGGAGCGAGCCGGAGATCCTGGCGCTCAGCCCACTGCGGCGTCGTTACTACCTGGAGCTGTGTACGGATGCCTGACTACTTCGACCGGCTGCTCGCCCGGTACACGCCGGTGCCCGCGGCCGGTGGCGCGGCCCGGGTCCGGCCACGGCTGCCCGGCCCGTTCGAACGAGTCGAGGCACTGCGGTCGGCACCGACGGAGCCCGACGAGCCGGCCGCTCTGATTCCATCCGCGCCCCAACCCGTCTTCGGGACAGCCGAGTTGATCCGCCACGAGCGCGAGGTGCGGACCGACCGGCACACGGTCGTACGGACCGAGGCGGCAGGGCCGGGCGAGCCGGAACGGCCGGCCGACGCGTTCACGCCACGTACGGATCCGACGACGCGGCCTCCCGCGGCGCGCACCGCTCCCGGGGCGCGTCCGGCGGACAGCGACAGCGCGCGCCCGGCGCGTCGCCCGGGGACGCGCACGCGGTCCGACGCGCCGACGAACGCGCCCGCCGGCGCCCGGCGGGAGACGGCCCCCGCTCCCCCGGCCGCCACCGCACCGGCCCGCCCGCGCCCCACAGACCTCAACCCTGCCCGTGGCACCACACCGAGCGGGGTGGGGCGGCGGGCGCCGAAGCCCGCGGAGCGTGTCGTACACGTACAGATCGGCCGGCTGGAGGTGAGTGCCGCGCCACCGCCCGGCGCGAACCGCGGCGCCACCGACTCCCCCGGTCGCACCGGCCGCCGCGCGCCCGCGCTGACCCTGGACGACTATCTGGCGCGCGGCGAGAAGAGGAACTGAAGCCATGAGCAACGCACTTGCCATCGCGACGGTCACCCAGGCTCTGGCTCTGCTGATCGAGAACAATCTGGGTCCCGAGATGGACATAGCGGTCAAGGTGGAGGCCCGTAAGCCCCATGCCGAGCCGCCGACGGAACCGACCGTCAATGTGTTCCTCTACCAGGTCACACCGAACCCCTCGATGCGCCACACCGACCTGCCGACGCGCGCCTCGGACGGCACACTGCTCAAACGCCCCGCCGCCGCGCTGGATCTGCACTACCTGATCAGCGCGTACGGGGACGAGACCGAGCTGGTCGGACAGCGGCTGATCGGGTGCGTAGTGCGGACCCTGCACGAAATCCCTGTGCTGCCACAGGAGTTGATCGAGCTGGCGGCCGAACGTCCGTATCTGGCGGGCAGTGATCTGGCCGAGTCGCCGCAGCGGGTGCGGTTCACACCGACGGTGATGGACATCGACGAGACGTCCAAGCTCTGGGGCATGCTCCATCAGACCCCGTACACACTGTCCGTGGCCTATCAGGCGTCGCTGGTCCTGATCGAGGGCCGGGAGAAGCCGGTCGCGGCGAAGCCGGTGGCCGAGCGGACGGTACGGGTTCTCCCGTTCGGGACGCCGGGGGCGCCGGTGCCGCCGGGCCCGTCCGCACCGGCGGAGGCTTCGGCAGAGGGACCGGCAGAGGATCCGGCGGAGCGTCCGGCCTCTGGCGAGGACGAGGATGAAGCCCAGGCCCAGGCCGCCGTACCCGCGAAGAAGCGCACCGCGAGCAAGTCCGTGGCGTCCAAGTCCACCGGGTCCAAACCGGCCGCCAAGCGGGCGGCGCCCGCGTCCCGTACCAGTGCCCCGGCCCGTACCCGTAAGGAATCGGGCGCGGGCGAAGACGGCAAGGAGAGCTGAGGGACGGTGCGCGACACGGGGGCGGGTGAGGGCGTGGGCACGGACAAGGGCCAACGGGCAGGGCGAGGCGCGGCGGACGCGGGTGCGGACGGCCGGGCGCTGGCCTCGGCCGTACGGTCGGTCCTCGCGCGCGTCGACGCCCATGCGCGACGCGCCCGGGACCGGGACAGGTCCGCGGAGGGCGACACGCCCGCCGACAGCGATCGGCCGGATCGAACAGATCGGACGGACGGTACGGCGGAAGCCAACGCGCCTGCCACCACCAGCCGTGCCGGCACCGACGGCGGCTCCGGTGTATCGCGTCCCCCGGCAGGCACACCGGAACTCCCTCCCGCCGGGGCGGCCGGTCCCGCCGGCCCCACCGGACCCGCGACCATGGACACGCTCGTCAGCTGTTTCGGGCTGAGTCCCTTCGAACGCGAGGTGGTCCTGCTCGCCGCCGCCGCCGAGCTGGATCCCACGACCGGCGCCCGCTGCGCCGCCGCGAGCGGTGATCCGGACCGCGCGCACCCGACGTTCTCCCTCGCCCTGGCCGCCCTCACGGAACCGCACTGGAGCGCGCTGACGCCCGTCGCACCGCTGCGCCGGTGGCGGCTGATCGAGCTGGACGACGAGACCCGGCTGACCACCTCGCGGCTCCGGCTCGACGAACGCATCCTGCACTTCCTGGTCGGATCGCCGTATCTGGACTCGCGGTTGCACGGGATGCTGCGCCGTACGTCCGTGCCGGACGCCCTTCCGGCCTCGTACGACCTGGCGGCGAGCCGCGTCGCGGCGGGTTGGGCGGGAGCCGGGCAGTACGCCCCGCTCCGTGTCGAGCTGGTCGGCGGCGATCCGCGCTCGCGCGCCGACATCGCGGCGGCCGCCGCCCGCCGCTCGGGGCTCGGCCTGTACGCGATGGCCGCCGACGACCTGCCCACCGCGCCCGCCGAGCGCGACCGGCTGGCCCGGCTCTGGCAGCGCGAGGCGATCCTGCTGCCCGCCGCGCTGCTGGTGGAGATCGGCGAGCTGGACCGCGAACAGACCGCCGCCGCCGAGGCGTTCATCGAGAGCGCGGCCGTACCGCTCGTCGTCTCCAGCCTCGACCCACGGCAGACCGACCGGCCGCGCGGGGACCGGGTCAGCGTGCCCATGCTCGACTCCGAGGAGCAACTGGGCGTGTGGGCCGACGCCTTCGAGGACATACCTGAGGTCTCCGAGACCGACTTGAGGAACCTGGTCGAGCAGTTCTCGCTGCCGCCCCATCTGATCCGCTCCGCCGGAGCGGCCGTCGTACGGGATCTGCCGGACGAGGACGAACTCGATGCCACCGGGCTGGCCTGGCAGGCCGGGCTCACGGAGGCCCGGATGGGCATGGACGGGCTGGGCCGGCGTATCGAACCCCAGGCCGGCTGGGGCGATCTGGTGCTGGCGGAGCGGCAGTTGAGGATCCTGCGGGAGACCGTCGCGCACGTACGGCAGCGGGCCACCGTCTACCAGGAGTGGGGGTTCGCGGCGACCCTGCGCCGGGGTCTGGGCGTCACCGCGCTCTTCGCGGGCGGTTCCGGCACCGGAAAGACACTGGCCGCCGAGGTGATGGCGAAGGAACTGGGTCTGGATCTGTTCATCATCGATCTGTCCCAGGTGGTCAGCAAATACATCGGCGAGACCGAGAAGAACCTGCGGAAAGTCTTCGACGCGGCCGAACGCGGCGGCGCGCTGCTGTTGTTCGACGAGGCCGACGCGCTCTTCGGCAAGCGCAGTGAGGTCAAGGACAGTCATGACCGGTACGCCAACCTGGAGGTCAGCTATCTGCTGATGCGGATGGAGGCGTACCGGGGTCTGGCGATCCTCACCACCAATATGAAGCAGGCCCTGGACACGGCGTTCATGCGCCGGATCCGCTTCGTCGTCGACTTCCCCTTCCCCGGCGAGAGCGAACGGGCCGAGATCTGGCGGCGGGTGCTGCCCGCGAAGGCCCCGATGAAGGGCATCGATCCCGCACAACTGGCCCGGCTGACGGTGGCGGGCGGCTCTATCCGCAATATCGCGCTGTCGGGCGCCTTCCTCGCAGCCGAGGAGGGCGACCGTCTCCAGATGCGCCACATGCTGGAGGCCGCGCGCACCGAATACCTCAAGCTGGACCGCTCCTTGACGCCTTCGGAGGTCAACGGATGGGTCTGAACGGGACACCGAGCACCATACGAGTGGACATCGGCGAGCTGGTCCTGGACGGCTTCGACCGTGTCGACCCCGACCGGGTGTCGGCCGCCTTCCAGACGGAACTGGCCCGGCTCGTAAGGGAACGGGGCGTACCGCTGGCCGCCGACGGGGGACAGGCGCTGGACGCCCTGTCCGGACTGCCGCCCCTGCCCGCCACCACCTCGCCGGGCCGGCTGGGCGAGGCGCTGGCGCGCGCGGTGCACGCGGGGCTTTCGGGACGGGGCGAAGCCACGGACTCGTCGCCCTCGTCGCCCGGGACGCCCATAGGGGGTACGCGATGAGTACGTCCCACGCCTCGTCCCAGGATGCCCAGGCGGCCCAGGCCGAACGGCGGCGCAAGCGCAAGGAGCGCGCCGCATCCCGTGCACCGGAGCCGAAGAACATCGTCAGCGGTGCCGGTCAGCCGCTGGACCTGAGCGTACGGCGCGACTTGGAGGAGCAACTCGGCCACGACTTCAGCCGCGTACGCCTGCACACCGACCGCGACGCGGGCACACTGACGGAACTGCTGGGAGCGGACGCGGTCGCTGTCGGCCAGGACATCTTCTTCCGCGAGGGCACCTTCCGTCCGGGCACGACGGACGGACAGCGGCTGCTCGCCCACGAGTTGCTGCACACGGTGCAGAACCCGGACGGCCTGGGCGCACTGCGCGCGGGCCGCGACCTGGGTGCCGTGAGTCTGCCGCAGCAGGCGATGGAGCGCGAGGCGGAGTCGGCGGCGCAGCAGTCCGTACGGGACGAGGAGCGGGCCCCCGAGGTGGAGCCGGGGCAGGCCACCCCCGGCTGGCTGCGGTACGCCACGGTCGACGCCGACCGTAACCGTCTGGAACAGCTGGACCCGGCGACGCTGGTGGACCGGCTGGCCAACGGTGTGGTGCGCTCGTTGCGCGGCGATCCGGAGGACCGGTCGAAGCGCACACGTATGCAACTGGCGCGTCTGCCGGACGAGTTGCAGAACGATGTCCTCGAACGTCTGGAGACCAGACTCCTCAGCTCGGAGCATGAGCTGGTGCTCGATCTCGTCGACGAGATCGAGATGAACGACGAGCTGGAGCAGAACTCACTCGAAGCCCCGGCCGTCGAGCCGGATCCGGTCGAGGAGTTGCGGTTCGAGCGCGAGGCCGAGCAGCGGACGGCTGAAGAACAGTGGGAACAGGAGCAGAAGCCCTCAGCGGCGCCGGGACCGGAGAAGGACCGCAGCGACACGGACGGTGCCGTCGGCAGTACACCGCAGAACGGTGGCACTCCGGAGAACGCGACCACTCCGCAGGGCACCAGCGCGCGGCCGGGCGGTGGACAGGGGCAGGAAGCCGGGTCCAACGCGGGTGGTAGCAGCGGGAGTTCGCCCTCCGGGGAGCAGCAGTCGGCGCAGCAGCGGTCCGAGGCGCCCGCAGCGGCGCCTCAGCAGGAGTCGTCCTCGGCTCCGGGAGAGTCCTCGGGCGACAAGTCCGCGGGTGGGCAGCAGGACGCTGAGAAGAAGAACGCGGGCTCCGAGGAGGCAGCGGAGGACCAGCAGGACGCCCCGGCCGCGAGCGAGGAGGAGTCCGCGGCCAAGAACCGTCCGGGCGCGGTCGACCCGCTCGTGGCGGGTCAGCAGGTGAGGCAGGAGGACAAGCGGGGGCAGGAGAAGCCCACGGGCTCCCCGACGGCGTCCGGCACGGATCCCCAGCTGCCAGGGGCGCGCAGTCGGCTCGACGGCGTACGCAACCAGGATCTCGACGGTCCGGAGGAGCGGGCCGACGAGGACCCGTTCGGCTCCGGCAGCCGGTCGGAGGTCGAGGTCGGGGGCGGAGAGAAGAGCGCCTGGGACGTCAAGCTCCAGCCGGAGGACTTCCTTCCCCAGCAGGACCTCGACGTATCGGCCGTACCGACCGCGGACAAGCTGGACCCGGCCTCGTCCGGCAGCCCCGCCGTGCCGTCGTTCCCCGCTCCCCCGGTGACCAAGGCCGACCAGGTGCAGGCCGAGCGGGACGCGGAGGACGCCGAGGACGCGGCGGCGGAGAACGAGACCGAGGAGGACGTCGCCGACTCCCCCGCCGGTACGGAGCCGACGGCCGAGGCGGACGAAGCCGGATCGGCATGGGACGACAGTGTCGCCCTGGAACAGACCGCCGAGGCACGGCAGGGACCGGGCGTGGCCTCCAAGGACCCGAAGAGCGGCGCCGATCCGAAGGCCGGCCCGGTCGACGCACAGGTGACGGTGCAGCAGGCGCCGGGCGGTAAGGCCGACGGCAGCACGGCCGAGGACGGCGGGAAGGCCAAGGAGCAGGCCGCCAAGGAGGAGAAGGGCACTCCCGCCGGCGGCGACGACAAGTCGAAGGTCGCGCCCGAGAAGGCCTCCCAGGAGGCAGGCGGTAAGGCGGCGGCGCAGGAGCCCGCGGCCAAGGAGGAGCAGAAGAAGACGGATTCGGCTCCGGCGGGCGCCAGCGAGGCGACGGCGGATTCGGGGTCCCCCTCGCCCGCTCGGGACACCCATGTCTCCGGCGGGTCCAACGCGGACACGCCCGGCGGTGCGAGCAGCGAAGCAGCCAGTGGAGCGCAGAGCGAACCGTCGAGCGGGGGTCCGGCGACGAGCGAGCAGAGTTCCGGTGCGCCGCAGGCCCCGGCGGCGAAACAGCCCGCGCCCGCCGCGCCGGAAGCCGCGAAGGCGCCCGCTGCTCCGGCCGCCGCACCAGCGCCGGAGACTGCCCCGGCGCCGAAGGCCGCGGCCTCCAAGTCGGCCCCTTCCGCCAAGGGATCGCGCGGTGGGGGCGGTGGAGGTGGCGGCGGTGGCGGCAGGGCTGCCGCACCGGCCAAGGGCAAGGGGAAGAAGGACTCGGGAGCGGCCCCGAACCTCTCGAAGGTGTCCCCGGAAGCCGGTCTGTCCACGGCCTCGAAGCTCAAGCCCCACAAGGCGCTCGCGGCCATGGGCGGCGTGAGTGGCTCGGTGGATCGTACGGTCGGCGACGAGCACAAGGAACTCGCCTCCGCGCCGCCCTCGATGCAGCGCCCGGCGGGCGCGCCGCAGACCCTCCAGGGCAAGCCGACGTCCGACGCACCGGCGCAGTACTCACAGGATCCGGCGCAGGAGTCCAAGGCTCCCAAGGATGAGAAAGCCGAGGTCAAGGGCGCCAAGGAGCCCGAGGGCGAGATCGAGGCGGAGAAGGCGGAGGAGCCGGGCGGCTGGGACACCTTCAAGATGGCCCTGGGCTTCATCGGCGGCAAGATCGTGAACGGGGTCGCGAGCGTTTTCGGCGCCGACAAACCCGTCGTGGACCCCCAGGAGCTGGCGGCGAAGTTCGCCGGGCTGCCGACCAAGGACGACGCGCTCAAGAAGGCCCAGGCGGGTAACGCGCCGGACGTGGAGATGCAGGCCGCGGCGGATCAGACGGCCGACGAGCAGGGCTCCAGTGTCGACGCCAAGGGCGAGGAGACCATCTCGACGGGGCGCGACGACGCCGGCCGCGCGATGGGCGAAGACCAGGTGTACCCCGATGCTCCCAAGGAGCAGATGAAGGCGAAGGTACCCGGTCAGCAGGGCGGCAAGGGCGGTGCACCCGGAGGCGGCGCGGCGACCGGAGCCGTACCTCCCGAGGCCGCGTCGGAAGTGGCGGAACACGAGCGCGGGCCGGAGTTCCGGGCCGCGTTCAGTGACGGCCAGAAGAGCATGTCCGAGGGCCGGCAGACCAAGGACAAGGACTTCCGTGCCTCCCAGCAGAAGCACAAGCAGCAGGTGGACGCCGAGATCGCGGGCAACACCAAGAGCCAGGCGGGCGAGCGCGAAAAGGCTCTGAGCGAGGTCACCACCCAGCGTGCCGACTGGCGTACGGAGCAGGACGCGGAGCTGAAGAAGCTCGGTACGAAGAAGACCGAGAAGCACGAAAAGGTCCGCAAGGACGTCAAGGAGAAGGAAGAGAAGACCGACGACGACGTCAAGTCCGAGAAGGACGACGGCGACAAGAAGATCAAAGACGAGAATACCAAGGCCGAGCAAGAAGCCGACAAGAAGAAAAACGACAGCGCCAAGGAATCCGGAAACTGGGTCAGCAAGGCCTTCAACTGGATCAAAGACAAAGTCATTGAGATCAAGAACGCGATCGTCCGTGTCATCAAGAGGGCACGCGACGCGGTCGTCGGTTTCATCAAGAATTTCAAGGAGACGGTCGAGCGCTGGATCAACGCGGCTCGCAAGTTCATTGTCGACACCGTCAAGAACCTCATCAAGGACTTGATCGAATTCGCCAAGTCCATGGTGCGGGCGGTCATCGAACTGGCCAACCGCATCCGGAAGCTGATCACTTCGCTGGTCGCGGCCGCGATCGCGCTTGTCAACAAGCTCGCCAGCATGCTGAAGCAGGCCATCACCGATCTGCTGAACGCCATCGGCAAGATGCTCAGCAGCATCCTGGACGTGCTCAAGAAGATGCTGCAGGACGTGATCAAGGCCGTTGTGGACGCGGTCAAGTCCGTCCTTGACTTCGCCTCCAAACTGCTGGGCGGGCTCGGCGAGTTCATGCTCATCGCGGTCGACTTCCTCTCCGACCCGGGCGGCTGGCTGAGCGGCGCCAAGAACTCTGCGGTCGATGGCTCGAAGAACCATCTGTTCCGCGAGGTCAAGTCAGCGGTCAAGGAATGGTTCCAGTCGAAGATCGAAGAGATCATCGGCGTCCCGAAGGCCATCCTGGACAAGCTGATCAAGGGCGGCTTGACCATGGAGAAGATCGTCAAGGAGACGTGGGACGCCGTCGTCCCCCAACTGCCCTTCATCATCGGCGAGATCGTCATCACCAAGGTCGTCGCCAAGCTGATCCCGGGCGCCGGCTGGGTGATGGCGGTCATCGACGCCATCCGTACGGCCATCGGCGCGCTCGGCGAGATCCTGCGCGCGATGGGGGCCGTCCTCGACTGGCTGAAGGCCGTCCGCAGCGGCGGCGCGGGCATCCTCTTCGCGAAGGCGGTCGCGGCGGGCATCGTGGCTCTGCTGGAGCTGGCCTACGAGGCGCTGCTGAGCGGTATCGGCAAGTACGTGGCGAAGGTGGGCCGCCGCCTCAAGGGCGTGGCGGCCAAACTCGGCGGCGGCAAGAAGGACAAGCCGGGCGGCGGCAGGGGCGCGGCGGGCGAGGGCTCTGACGACAAGGGCGGCAAGCGGGACGACAAGAGGGACCAGGAGCAGGCCCCGAAGTCCCCGGGCCTCCCCGGCACCCGCCCGACGACCACCAGGCCGCGCGCCGGCACAAAGCCCGACCTCAACAAGCCGGGCACGAAACCGGACCTGACCAAGCCCACGACACAGGGCCCCGGGAAGCCGAAGGACACCGACCCGAGCAAGCCCAAGGCTCCGGCCGGCGGAAAGACACCCACAGGCAACGACAAGAACGGCAAGCCGAAGTCCGACAAGGACGAGGACAGGCCGGACACCCGCCCGACGCCGGCAGCAAAGCCCAAGCCGAAGCCGGAACCCCAACCGAAACCGAAGTCCGAGCCGGAGACGAAGCCCAAGCCGAAGGACGAGACTCCGGGCAAGCCCAAGGACGACAAGGACTCCACCAAACCGAAGGACGATGACAAGGGGCCCCAGAAGCCCAAGGACCAGGATCCGAACCGCCCCAAGGGCAAGGAGGGCGACAAGGACGGAGCTCGTAAGCCGAAGTCGGACAACGACAGCGACAAACCTCGCAAGCCCAAGAACAAGGAAGGCGACCCCCGGAACCCCAAGGGCAAGAGCGACAAGGACGACGACAGGAGAACCCCGAATCGTCCGACAAAGAGCGAAAGGGACCAACGCAGAAGCGAGGAGAACTCGGAGGACGAGAAGAGGAATAGACTACGCATGATAATCGCACGTATCCGTCCCCGCATCGAAGCCAAGCTGGACGAAGGCGTACCAACGGGAGAATTTACAGATTTCCTTGGACAGCTCCGCCACTGGTATCGACTGACCAGCCTGCACAAGCAAATGCAGGGGAAGAACAAGTTTGATGTAATAGCCGTACTCAACCCGTCTGGTATAGCCGGTAACGGCTGGGAGGAGATGAACACAGATCTCAACAGGGAGATCATCCTCCCCAAAACCGATGACCTCCCGTTCGCCGACAACGCCACGCCGACTGGATTTAAACAGGACTTCATCAACAAGAAGTGGGCGAAGGTAAACGGAGAGGAACCACCGACTGGCGAGGGGCGCCGGATCGTCCAGGGAGCAAACTACCTGTTGGACCACGGACTTCAAGAAGACACAGCCCGCGGAGGAATATTGTGGGACATGATGCATCTTCTTCCACGGCAGCTGGGTGGACCTGCGGTCGGGTCGAACTTTGTACCAGCACGCAACTTCATAAACCGCCCCTTCTACTCAAATTTCGAGCGATTCCCTGCCGAGAAATTTGGCGACACAGACACCTCCGATGAAAAGCGACCCGGATGGTATCAGGTATGGATCAACAGGTATTCGGGACCAGCCACTGGATACCCCAAAAATAAGTACCCCGAAGGATGGCCGAAGAGCTTGACGGCGGAGTGGGGGATGTACAAATTCAAGGGCAAGGGAACGGGAGAACAGCGATCCTCGTGGAAGCCTGAAAGAAAACAAAAGTCGGGAGTGTTGACCTTCGAGGAACCGCCCACATCGAAGACCCGCATCCCGAACATCAACAAGGACCCGGAAGACAGGGTGAGGGCAGCGTTTGGGCCAAGGGACGTAGCCATTGCCAATGCAGTGATGTCTTTGCGAACTCCGGACATTACCAGCATGGACGATCTGGAAGCTCGCTTGAAGGCATTTCGGAACCCAGACTCAGGAAAACGCATCTATTCACTTTCCGAAAAGATGGCGCGAGTGCGAAAGCGCTACGACGACGGAGTATTCACCCTTACATGATGATTTTCCAGAGGAGGCGCGAGAGTGAGTACATATAACACCCTTGAGAGGAAGCACGCAGCCTCAATCGAGGCAATAAGATCATGTCAGTCTCTACATGTTGAACACAGCGCTATAGGGGACCTCGAGGAAGGCTTCGACGAGTTGCCTGACCCGGAGGAGTACAACAGAGACTGGCGAGGCCTGCAACTCGATGCCACCATGGTGGAACAGCCGTTGAGATTCTCACAGCTCAACATCCACTGGCAAACGAGGGACCCCTTGCCAAAATTCTCGGGGGAATATTCCATACCCCCCGCTGGAGAAATTCTCCTTCAGCTACCTGATCCAATTTCAGCGGATTTGAAGGATCATTTCCAACGCGACTTTCTAGGCCAACTTCGGCGTATCGACAGCGCCTACAGATCAAGTCTGGGGTTTATTTCTTGCCTGCGAATGACGCCTCTGACAAGCCCCATTGAGGTCTGGTTCGCAGCTATGGAAAACATTGGACAATCACAATATCCAAGTGGTTACGTGAGACTTGACCTCGACTACCACGGATACATGGAGGCACTTCTTCTAACCAAAGGGTTTCACGGGTGGCAATTCTTGTTCGCAGACCTGGCTTTCGGAAGCGGAGAGGGTACATACATCGTCGAGGGTGTGCGGCGCGCTCTTGAAACGCTCCCGTCCCTGTTCCCTCATGAAGATTTCACCGAACTTCAGCGACGCCTGGAGGCCCGGCTGTGACCCGCTACGCCGACATACCCAAACCCATCCGCTCCGGCATCGTCATAGTCGACCCCGAGCGCGGCACCCCCCAGCGCATCATCGTCCTCCAGTTCAATCCCGACACCCTCGAACGCAGCCTCGCGCCCCAATCGGCCGGCGGCAGCGGAGACTCCGGTGGAGGCGGGGGCGGGACCGGGGACAGAAATGAGGCGCTGCGTCTGAAGGGCCCCGCCCAGGAGACGTGGAAGTTCACCGCCGAGATCGACGCGACCGATCAGTTCGAGGTTGCCACGCCCGACGGGATTCATCCGCAGCTCGCCGTGCTGGAGATGCTCGTGCAGCCCACCACTGCCCAGCTCCGGGCTGCCTCGAACCTTGCCAAGAACGGGACCATCGAGATCAGCCCCATCGAAATGCCCCTCACCCTCTTCACCTGGGGCAGCAAACGCGTGATGCCCGTGCGGCTCACCGAACTCTCGATCAACGAATCCGCCTTCGATGTGAACCTCAATCCCATACGGGCCTCGCTCAGCATCGGCATGAAGGTGCTGACCGTCAGCGACCTGCCCGCCGGGCACCGCGGTGCCGAGCTGTACCTCGCGCATCTCGCGCAGAAGGAGCGGCTGGCCGCGGCGGCGCGCAGTGGGGCGCTGAGTGCGTTGGGGCTGGGCAGTGGGGACATCGGGGCGGGGAGGGCGTAGCAGACATGGCCGGCATCGAGCCGTATGAGAGCGCGTTGGACGCGATCCCCGGGTCACACCCTTATCCGCGCACGAGCCGCTATCACGACGCCGAGATCGGCGTGCACACCCAGGCCGACGGGACCACGGTCCGGTACACCAAGCGGCGGTTGTTGCCGCCGCTCGGCGATGCTGCCGAGGACACCGCCCCGCACACCGTCAGCAGCGGGGAGCGCCCCGATCAGCTCGGGCAGCGGTACTTCGGGGATCCCGGGCAGTGGTGGCAGATCGCCGACGCCAATCCCACGATCGACCCGGGCGAGTTGACCGCCGAGCCGGGACGCGAGATAGCGATCCCGCTGCCGGGTGGGTTCCCCGGGGGCGGCCGTGGCTGATGAGCCGATCGGGCAGGGACCCGTTCACCTCACGCTGCTCATGGGCCCCAAGCTCGTGCGACCTGTCCCCGCCGAGGTCAGTGAAGCCCTGCTGTCCGCGCAGATCACCACAACGGCCGGGGAGCGCAGTGGGTTTCAGATCGCGTTCGATCTGACCAAGAAGGGGATCATCACCCAACGGCTGCTGCCGGAAGGGTTTTTCGACCCCCGGACCCGGGTCATCGTCGTGGCGACCGTCAAGGGCACACCGACCGTCCTGCTCGACGGGCTGATCGTGCGTCAGGAGGTCGGGGCCAGCAACCAGCCGGGCCAGACCACCCTCACCGTCACCGGTGAGGACCTCACACTGCTGATGGATCTCGAGGAGCGGACCGACCGGTATCCCAACCTCGCGCCCTCCCAGCGTGTCGAGCGGATCCTCGCCAAGTACACCGACTACGGGATCGACGCACGCATCATCCGCGAGCAGATTCAGCAGTCCCCCAACGAGCAGCGGCGGGTGGACTATCAGACCGGGACCGACCTTCAGTACATCAACGACCTGGCCAAGGCCAACGGGTTCACGTTCTATCTCGATCCCGGGCCGGTGCCCGGTCGCTCCACCGCGTTCTGGGGGCCCGAACAGCGGCTCGGGCAGCGGCAGCACGCGCTCAACGTCAACATGGACAACAACTCCACCGTTGATCAGCTGACGTTCGCGTACGACGGGACGGCCCGTGAGGAGCCGCAGGCCCGTGTGCAGGATCCCAAGTCCCGTGACTCGACGCTCCTCGCCCAGCCCGACATCAGTCCGCTGCGGCCGCCGCTCGGTCTGCGGGCCACCCCGGCGCTCAAGCGCAGGACGCTCTCCGGCACCGCGAAGATGGATCAGGGGCAGGCCCAGGCGGCGGCCCTCGCCAGGGCCGCCACGTCCGCCGACGCGATCTCCGGCTCCGGGTCGCTCGATGTGAACCGGCACGGCTACATCCTTCGGCCGCGCGAACTGGTCGGGGTGCGCGGCAGCGGAGTGACCTACGACGGCGACTACTACGTCAAGTCCGTCACCCACAACCTCCGCCCCGGCTCGTACCAGCAGAACTTCACGCTCTCCCGCGAGGGCCTGATCGCCCGCAGCAGGACAGTGCGCCCGTAAAGCCCAGGAAGCCCTGGAAGCCCAGAAGGCCCAGGCAGACCAGGAAGACCAGGAGAACCTCGTATGGCGGCACCGAACAACCGCTTCCTCGGCAAGTTCCGGGGCCGGGTGATCGACAACAACGATCCGCTGAGGATCGGCAGGATCACGGCCAAGGTCCCGGACGTGCTCGGCGACGAGACCTCCACGTGGGCGATGCCCTGTCTGCCGTTCACCGGGCGCCAGTCGGGCCAGTACGTCGTCCCCGAGGTCGGGGCCGGCGTGTGGATGGAGTTCGAGCAGGGGGACGTCAGTTTCCCTGTCTGGACGGGTTGTTGGTACGGGGATGTCTCCGAGCTGCCGCCCCGCGCGAGCGCTGAGTTGCCCGGCTCCCAGCCTGTGGTGATCCAGACGCCGGGCAATCACAAGCTCGTCATGTCGGACGTACCCGGCGGCACCGGGATCCTGCTCGAAGCCAGGGGCGGCGCGTACATCCGGATCGACGAGAAGGGCGTGACCGTCGGCAACGGGAGTGGCGCGACGATCGAGTTGATCGGGGACGAGGTCAACATCAACGGCGGTCGGCTGATCGTGCCGAAGAAGCGATGACGACCTCGATGGCGACGAATACAGCGATCACAGCGAAGACGACGAGCAGGATCATGAACAGAACGGGGAGTCAGACGTGTTGTCCGGGAATCTCGTGAACGGCGGGTACGCGATCAGCTGCCCGCACGGCGGCCGGGTCGTGCCCGCCTCCGCCCCGTCGTCCGGAGTGCGGATCGACGGCCTGCCCGTACCCACCGCCTCCGACGTCTTCACCGTCAGCGGCTGCCGGCACACCGTCGACCGCGTACCGCATCCGTGCGCCACCGTCCGCTGGACGCCCGCCCGCGACGGTGTACTGATCGACGGGGCGCCCGTGCTGCTCGAGCGCACGTCCGCGCTCTGCTTCAGCGCCACGCTGGTGCCGCAGGGACCGCCTGTCGTCGCCGCCGCGACGACCCGGGGGGTGTCCTGCCGGTGAGGAACACGACGAGCGGCGCCAAGAGGACCGATATCGCCTTCCCCTTCCGGAGCGACCGGCGCGGGCGTACCGCGCACGCTTCGTACGACGACCATGTGCGGGACCTGATCGAGCAGTTGCTCTTCACCAGTCCCGGCGAGCGCGTGATGCGCCCCGACTTCGGCTGTGGCCTGCTGGATCTGGTCTTCACGCCGAACAGCCCCGAGCTGGCCTCCGCGCTGGAGCTGTCCGTACAGGCCTCGCTCCAGCGCTGGCTGGGCGAACTGATCGAGGTGCAGGCCCTCGACGTGGTGAGTGAGGAGAACGTGGTCCGGGTGTACCTGAGTTACGTGGTGCGTTCCACCGCGACCCGGCGCGACGAGGTGTTCGAGGGGAGCGGCGCGGTATGAGTGAACTCGGCAATCCGCTGATGTGCCGTACGGACGGCAGGCGCGCGAAGATACGCGCCGCACAGCTCGGCGGTGTGGACGCCGTCGAGGTCGGTGACGACGCTCTGACACTGACCGTCACCTTCCTCGGCAAGGCGCCCCACGGCCTCTGCCCGGAGAACATCCGTATCGACGGCGGGCGCAGGATCACCGGCATCGAGGCCGTCGAGGTGTCCGTCGAACGCGAGGAGGACCCGGAGCTGGACGACCGGCTGTTCGTCACGCTCGACCGTGCCGGGGACACGTCCCGCTACCGTCTCTCGGTGGTCGACACCGATGCGTACGGACGGCCCGGCACCGAGCCCTTCCCCGGTTTCGACCAGCGTTATTTCTCGGCCGAGTTCGCCTTCCGGCCCGACTGCCCCACCCCCTTCGACTGCGTGGACGAGCAGCCCGACTGCCCGCCCGTCCACGCCCCCGCGCCCGTCATCGATTACACGGCGCGCGACTACGAGACGATCCGGCGGGTGATCCTGGACCGGCTGGCGCTGACCACCCCCGGCTGGGTGGAGCGCAACGCGGCGGACCTCGGGACGACCCTGGTCGAACTCCTCGCCCACACCGCCGACCGGATCAGCTATCAGCAGGACGCGGTCGCGACGGAGGCGTATCTCGACACGGCCCGGCGCCGGGTTTCCGTACGCCGTCATGTGCGGCTCATCGACTACCCGATGCACGACGGCGTCAACGCCCGTGCGTTCGTCGCGGTCGAGACCGTACGCCAACTGACCCTGTTGCCCGGCGCGTTCCGCTTCGCCGCCGTCAATGTCGATGCCCGTGCCCTGGGGCCGCGCGACCGGCCCGAGGTCGGCACCGTCATCGACGACCGGGATCTGGCCGTGCTGGAAGAGCGCGGTTCGGTGGAGGTGTTCGAGCCGGTCGTGGCCGAGGAGCCGCTGGTACTGCGGCCCGCACACAACACCATCCGCTTCTGGACCTGGGGCGACGAGCTGTGCTCGCTGCCCAGGGGAGCCACGGCCGCCACCCTCCGGGACGAGTGGGCCGACGAGGAGTGCCAGTCGCGCACCCTGGACCTGTCTCCCGGCGATCTGCTGTTGATCGAGGAGGTGCGGGGAGCCCGGTCCGGTACGCCCGGCGACGCCGATCCGGCGCACCGGCAGGCCGTACGCCTCACTTCCGTCACCCCGGTCGTGGACCGGCTCGCCGACCAGCCGGCGCTGGAGGTGACCTGGGCGCCGGAGGACGCGCTCGCCTTCTCCGTCTGCCTGTCCACGCGCGGCGGGCCGGGCTGCCGGCCGGTCGAGGACGTCAGCGTGGCACGCGGCAATGTCGTGCTCGTCGACCACGGCCGCTCGCTCACCTTCCACGGTGGTACCGGCGGTACCCCCGAGACGGTCACCGTGCCGCCCGCACCGGCCGTCCTCGGGTCCTGCGAACCGTCCGGCTTCGGCTGCTGGGACCGCGACAGCGGCAATGCCACCGCGCATCTCATCACCTCTCGTCTCGAACAGACGCGTAATGGACGACTATTGACGGCACGTCATATACGGGAGCTGTTCACCGTCGTCGGCGAGGACGCGACCGAGCGTGCCGGCCTCGGTCTCGAACTGGCGGGCCGGAAGCGGGAGAAGGTCGTCCCCGGCACCGCCTACGCCCAGGCCGAGGCGCTGGCGACACTGCTGGCGCAGGTCACCTACCCGGGTATCCGGCCGCGCTTCCGTCCGGTGCTGCACCGGTCCCCCGTCGTGCAGTCCGTACCGTTCCCGGAGCCCGGCCATGTCTCGGCAGGTCAGGCCACCCGGCTGGCCGCCATCGCGGGCCGCGTCCAGGGACGGCTGGTGGAGCTGTGGCGCAGTGCACGCGACCGCGAAGGGCTGACGGAGCATGAGATCACCGAGCTGACCGTTCTGTTCGGGCTGCGTACGCTGGAGCGGGTCGAGCTGTCACGCCATCCGGTGCGCGCGCTACGCGAGTTGCTGCACCGGAGCGAGCGGCTCCTGGCCGCGAAGCTGCGGCGCCTCGACGTGCTGAGCGCGCGGGCTCGCGCGGGTGCCGTACTCGACGGTTCCATCGCCTGGGAGATCGCGCACAGTTGGGGTCCGCGGTACGCGGCCGGTCTGCACCCGGGCGAGCCGGTGCTGCGCGGGCCCGCGGCGGCTCTCGTACAGGATCCCCGGGCGGCGCTGCCCTCCGTCACCGTCGCGGACGGCGACGTGACGTGGACCCCGAGGCGGGATCTGCTCGGCAGCGGCCCCCGGGACCGGCACTTCGTCGGTGAGCTGGAGGACGACGGCCGGATCGCCCTGCGGTTCGGCGACGGACGGTACGGTGCGCTGCCCCGGCCGGGTGCCCGGCTGGAGCTGCGCTACCGCCTCGGCGGCGGTACGGCGGGCAATGTCGGCGCGGAGGCCATCAACCACCTCGTGCTGTGCCGCGATCCCGACGAGTCCGACGCCGGGGACCCGATGCCGGTCGCCGGGGTACGCAATCCGCTGCCCGCCGTCGGCGGCACGGAGCCCGAACCGGTCGATCAGGTAAGGCAGTTGGCGCCGCTCGATCTGAAGCGCTCGCGGCTGCGCGCCGTCACGGCGGAGGACTACGCGGCGCTGGCGGCGACGCTCCCGGGAGTGCAGCGCGCGGCGGCGGAGATCCGCTGGACCGGCAGTGTCCAGGAGGCGCATGTCGTCATCGACGCCCTGGGGTCGGGTGAGCCCTCCCCCGAGCTGCTCGACTCGGTGTCGTATGCCCTGGAGCGCTACCGCCGGATCGGTCATGACCTCGTCGTCGGCCCCGCTCGTGACGTACCACTGGACATCGCCCTCGCCGTGTGCGCGATGCCCGGCCATCAGCACGGGCAGATCCTGGCCGAGCTGTACCGGCTGCTGGGCAGTCGCAGGCTGCCGGGCGGGCGGCTCGGATTCTTCCATCCCGACGCGCTGACCTTCGGCGCCCCGGTGCGGCTCAGCCGCCTGGTGGCCACGGCGGCGGCGGTGCCCGGGGTGGAGAGCGTCACCGTGACCCGACTGAGCCGGCTCTTCGACGGCAGCCGTGCGCACGACACGGACGACCCCAGCTGGACGGACAACACGGACGACATCACCCACGCGGACGATGTCACCCGCACGGACGACCCGACCGACACTGCACTGGAGGCAGGCGTGCTGCGGCTCAGCCCGCTGGAGATCGCGCGTTGCGACAACGACCCCGACCGGCCCGAGAACGGCCGGCTGTCGATCACGTTCGCCGGAGGTGCCCGATGAGTGGCGCTCACGCCTCGGACGGCGGATGCGGATGCGGTGGGCACGACGAGCGCCACGCGCCCGACGCCCTGTACAACCCGCCGGGCCGGACCGCGCTCGACTACCGGGTGGGCGAGTACGGCTCGTTCCTGGCGGCCATGCTCGACCGGCTCGCCTCTCCCGCCTATCCGGCACTGCGCGGACTGACCGTCCGTACACCCGACGACCCGGCGATCGGGCTGCTGGACTCCTGGGCGGTCGTCGGCGACCTGCTCACGTTCCACTCCGAGCGGATCGCCGACGAGGGGTATCTGCGCACGGCCGACGAGCACCGCTCGCTCGCCCTGCTGGGGCGGCTGGTGGGACACCGCCCGCGTCCCGGCATAGCCGCCGACACACATCTCGCGTACAGCCTGGATCGCGATCCGCGCGCCGAGGACCTGTCGGTGCTGATCCCGCGCGGAGCGCGCGCCAACACTGTGCCCGCCTCCGCCGACGAGGAGTCGCAGGCCTTCGAGACGAGTGAGGACCTCACGGCCCGCTCGTCCTGGAACGAGCTGGCGGTACGCCGTCGCCGCCCGGCGCTGCTCACCCCGGACGATCTGTCCAAGCGGTCCGAGATCCAGGTCTCCGGGACCAGCACCTCCCTCCAGAGCGGTGACAGGCTGCTGTTCGTCTTCGGAGCGGAACAGGCCGGTCAAGCGGGTCCAGCAGATCAAGCGGCGAGCCAAGAGGCCACCGGTCAGCGGCTGTTGCTGTCGGTCGCGCGGGTACGGATCGACCGCGAGGACGACGTGACGGCGATCGGTCTGCCGCGGTCCGCGCCACCGACCCTGGCCGAGCTGGTGGCGGACCTCCGCGAGTGGATCACCGAGGACGACCGCGAGACCGAGGACGGGGAGCCGACGCCCGACAACCCCAACCCCCGCCCCGTCAGCATGATCATCGAGCAGTTCGACTCCCAGGTGCTGGCGCCGCTCCGCGCCGACCTGGACGGGATCACCACTCCGGCGGCCTTCGCCCGGCGGCTCGTGGACCCGCACGAGCGGCTCGCCGAGGCTCAGGCCGTCGCGGCTCCCTACGAGGAAGTCGCCTTCTGGTTCGAGCAGTTGGAGGCGGTGGTCGGCGATCTGATGGAGCGGGCGGCGGAGCTGGAGCCCGCACAGCCCGTGTCACCCGTGTCGCCGGCTGTCGCCACCGAGGCAGGCTCGTCGGCCATGCGGGCGCTCGGCGCCGTACTGCCCGCCCTGCGCAGCCGGGTCGTGCGGCCCCCGTCCGGTGCCCGTACGCGGCCGCACGACCCGGCGACGCTCTTCGCGCCGGGTTCCGACTTCGGCGCGCAGCTGCTGTCGGCGCTCGATCCTCGGATCGCGCACGGAATGTACGCCGCCTGGCGCAACGCCGCCCCGACCGCGCCGTCCCTGCTCCGGGAGGTCCAGGCGATGCGGGTGACCGCCGCGCCGTTCGGGGCCACGGCGCCGCTCAAGCCCGTACAGGACGACCGGGGAAGGATCATCCGCCAGACGGACTGGCCGCTGGGCGGTTCCTCGCTCACCACCATGCGGGTCGTGTACGACGCGGCGGGCAAGGTGCCGGTGCGCGCGGAGTTCCAGCACACGGAGACCGGCAGCTCGGTACAGCGGTCGGAGAATCTGCCCGTGCCCGCCGAGACGAGCTTCGATCTTCCGCCCGGCCGGGTCTCGCTGATGACCCGCGCCGCCCAGGACCGGCACCTGAGTTGGCTCTCCACGCGTCCGGCCGATTCCCAGGAGCCCGGCGTCACAGCCCAGTTGACGTCCGCGCTGCCCGAGCGGACGCTGTTCGTGTCCCGCCCCGGCGACGACGGGCGGGTGCATGTCGCCGTGCAGAACGGTGAACCCCTGGAATGGTGGCTGGCTCCCGGCGAGCATCACCAAGTCACCAACGACGAGTTCGAGGTGACCGTGAGGTACGTGGCGGGCAGTGAGCCGGCGAATGTCGAGATCGGCATCGCGACCCTCCCCGTGCGGTCGAATCGCCAGGTGCTGCCGCTCGATTCCGTACAGGACGGGATCACGGTCGGCAGCTGGGTCCGCGTCGAGCGCCCCCGCAAGGGATCCGGGGAACCCGACGGGATCCCCGGTGACAAGAACCTCGCGTCCGTGACCACCCGGGTGACCGCCGTACGTACCGCCGCTTACACCAACTACGGCATCACGGGCCGGGGCACCGAGCTGACGCTCGCCGACCCCTGGCTGGACGAGCACGATGTGCTGCTCTCCACGATCCGGGACACCACCGTGTACGCGGGCGGTGAGGCGCTGCGCCTCGCCGACGAGCCGCTCGGCGAGGACGTCCACGGCAATCAGCTCGAACTGGCCGATCTGTACGACGGGTTGGCGCCGGGCCGCCATCTGGTCGTGTCCGGCGAGCGCACCGACATCCCCGACACGGCAGGGGTGCGCGGCACCGAACTGGTGGTGATCGCCGCCGTGGAGCAGCACCTCGACCCGCTGCTGCCGGGCGACCATGTCCATACGAGGCTGACACTCACCACGGATCTGTCCTACCGCTACCGCCGGGACACGGTGCGTGTTCAGGGCAATGTGGTCCCGGCGACGCACGGGGAGAGCCGCGACGAGCCGATCGGCGGCGGCGACGCCGACCGGATCAACCAGACGTTCACCCTGTGGCAGTCGCCGCTGACCTGGCTGCCCGCCGACAACCCGCTGGGGGCGACACCGGCCCTGGAGATACGCGTCGACGGACTGCTGTGGCACGAGGTGGACAGCCTGGCCGGACGCGGTCCGCGCGAGCGGGTGTACGTCTCCGGGACGGCCGGGGACGGGCGTACGACGGTGACCTTCGGCGACGGGGTGCACGGCGCCCGGCTGCCCACCGGGCACGAGAACGTCCGGGCCCGGTACCGCTTCGGCACCGGACAGGCCGCCAACGTCCCGGCGAACCGGGTCACCCAGGCGATCACCCGGCCGCTGGGCGTCACCTCCGTCACCAACCCGCAGCCCGCCACGGGCGGCGCGGACGCCGACGGTCCCGGGCTGACCCGGCGCACGATTCCGCTCGCCGTATCGGCGCTGGACCGGCTCGTGTCCGTCAGGGACTACGAGGACTTCGCCCGCTCGCGGGCGGGTATCGGCCGGGCCTCGGCCCGGGAGGTGTTCGACGGACGGCGGCGGGTGCTGCATGTGACGGTCGCCGGTGTCGACGACATCCCGATCGCCGCCGACTCGGAGGTGCTGCGCGCGTTGCGCTCCTCCCTCGCCACGTACGGTGACGCGCGGCTGCCAGTACGGGTGGACGTACGCGAGTCGGTGCTTCTGTTGCTCGCGGCGCGGGTGAAGGTGGCCCGGGACCACGCCTGGACGGTGGTCGAGCCTCGGCTGCGGCAGGCGTTGCTGTACGCATTCGGCAGCGGGCTGGCCGAGTTGGGACGTCCGGCCCGGCTGTCGGACGTCATGGCGGCGGCCCACCGGGTGCCCGGTGTGGATTACGTGGACGTGGACGTGTTCACCGGAGTGCCGGCGTCGGTCACCGCGGACGAGCTGGCCGGGCTCGCGGGACAGCTCGACCGGCCCCGCACGGCGGTACCGGCGAGGCTCGCCGAGTACGACGAGAATATGCACGTGGTCACCGAGCGGGACGGTGAGACGCTCACCCATGTCGCCGGCCGGTACGGCATCTCCCTGGCCGAACTGCTGCGTCTGAACCCGGACATCACCGATACCCGGCGGCTGGCCAAGGGGCGGGTGGTGTGTGTCTTCCGGGGCATCAGGCCGGCCCAACTCGCCTTGCTGTCACCGCGAGTGGCGGACACACTGATTCTGACGGAGGTCACCGCATGAGCAGGGAACCCGACGGGCTCGCGGAGCTGCTCCCGCAGTGGCACCGGCTGCGCGACGCCGAGGGCGGAGAGTCGCTGCGCGCCCTCCTCGCGGTGATCGCCGAGCAGGTCGACCGGGTTCGGGACGGGGTCGAGCAGAGTTACGACGACTGGTTCGTGGAGACCGCGGCGCCCTGGGTGCTGCCGTACCTCGGTGATCTGGTCGGCTACACCCCGCTGCCCGGCTATGAGCGCGTGCAGGCGAAGGGCCTCAAGAGCGGTGGGGGCGACGGGAGCGGGGTCGACGGCGACCGTTCGCGCGACCGGCTCGCGGAGGCGCTCGCGCCACGTCGCGATGTCGCCGCGACCGTCGCCAACCGGCGGCGCAAGGGCAGTCTCGCCCTGTTGGAGGAGCTGGCCGAGGAGGTCGCCGGCTGGCCGTCGCGGGCCGTGGAGTTCTCCCGGCTCGTCTCCCATCAGCAGCCCGTCAAGCTGTACGGATCGGGGACGGAGGCCATGAACGGGCGTCGTCGCGAGCGCGGCCGGATCGTGGACGTACGAGAGGGGAGCCAACTCGACCTGGCGGGTGGTCCGTTCGGTACGGTCGCGCGGTCGGTCGACGTCCGGAGGGCCGACTCGTCGCGCACACAGGGTGGTTACTCACCCGCAGGGGTGGGCCTGTTCGTATGGCGACTGAAGCCGTACCACCTGACCAAGGCGCCGGCGTACTGCGTCGACCGGGCCCGCAATCTCTACACCTTCTCGATCCTGGGCAACGACAGTCCGCTGGTGACCAAGCCGGTGCCGGAGCCGTCGGCCACCCATGTCGCGACGATCGACAACGTCCCCGCGTACATCCGGCGCCGACAGCTCGCCGACCGGCTCGCGGACTACTACGGGCCCGGCAAGAGCTTCACGATCTGGCGCGACGGCCAGGACGAGCCGGTGCCGCTGTCGGACCTCGTCGTGGCGGACCTGACGGACTGGCGCTACCGCCCCAAGCGCGGCCAGGTGGCTGTCGATCCGGTGCTCGGCCGGATCGCCTTCGGCTCGCGTTCCGCTCCGCGCCAGGGCGTCTGGGTCAGCTATCACTACGCCTTCTCGGACGACACGGGCGGCGGCGAGTATCCGCGCGACCGTGAGACGCCGGTGGACGCGAAGGTCTACCGGGTCGGCCCCGGCCAGACGTACCAGCGGATCATGGACGCGTACGGCGAGTGGCGCACCGACCGGCGGTCCGGGCGCTGCGGGCCCGACGGCATCATCGAGATCACGCACAGCGGTGCCTACCAGGAGCAGCTGGACTTCGATCTGGATCCCGGCGACCGGCTGGAAGTACGGGCGGCTGAGGGGACCCGACCGGTGATCCGGCTGCTCGACTGGTACAGCAACCGGCCCGACGCGCTCAACATCCGTGCGCGGGAGGAGAGTTCGGGGTCGGGCGAGAGTCAGGGCCAGGACAACGAATCGGGCGCGGGCGGGCAGGAGTGCGAGGCACCGCGCATCGTGCTGGACGGTCTGCTGATCACCGGGCGCGGCCTCCATGTCACCGGGCCCGTCGGTGCGGTCGTGCTGCGGCACTGCACACTCGTACCGGGCTGGTCGCTGGAGCCCCGGTGCGAACCGCACTCCCCCGAGGAGCCGAGCCTGGTGCTGGACCGGACCACCGCGTGTGTGGCGATCGAGCGGACCGTCCTGGGCACCATCGAGGTGATCGGCGACGAGGTACGGCACGATCCTCTGCCCATCCACATCCGCGACAGCGTTCTGGACGCCACCGGCCACGACCGGGCGGCCCTGTCCGCTCCGGACTGCCGCCACGCACACGCCGTACTGCACGCGCACCGCACCACCGTCATCGGCGAGGTCCACACCCACGCGGTGGAGATCGCCGAGAACAGTGTCTTCACCGGGCAACTGCGGGTGGCCCGGCGGGGCATCGGCTGTGTGCGGTTCTCGTACGTGCCGCCCGGCTCGCGCACCCCGCGCCGCCACCGCTGCCAGCCGGATCCGGTGGGCCGCGAGGACGCTGGGCGGGTACGGCCGCTGTTCACGAGCGAGCGGTACGGCACTCCCGCGTACGGGCAGTTGGCGGCGGGATGCGCCGAGGAGATCCGCCGGGGTGCCGAGGACGGCTCCGAGATGGGCGCGTTCCACGATCTGTACCAGCCGCAGCGCATGGACAGTCTGCGGGCGCGGCTGGCGGAGTACACCCCGGCCGGTACGGACGCCGGGATCATCACGGTGACATGAACGGAGACATGAACAGCGTTCGCTCAACTCCGAACGCGGAGCTCCGTTCCGCCGTACAACCAGGGACTACCGAGCACGACCGGGTAAGACCGAGCACGACCGCGCACAACCGTGTACGACCGAATGCCGAACTTCCGAGGGGGACCCCTTCCCATGCACGCAGACATCTCCCGCAACACCTTCCGGCCTGACCGGCACTACTCGGCGGTGATCGCACAGCAGGGCCGTGTCCAGCTCGACGCGGACGCCAATGAACAGTCCGCGATCCAGCTGCACCAGGCCCGTACCACCGCCGCCGATCTGATCGGGCAGCACGGCGGCCCGCTCGGCGCCACGGGCTTCGGGCTGAACTTCGTGGGCGGCGGCCGGGAGCTGGACGATCTGTCCATCGGGGGCGGCCGTTACTACGTGGACGGCATCCTGGTGGACGCGACACGTCCGGAGCCCGGTGTTCCGGTCGAGGACGACGGACAGTCGCAGTCGCAGTCGCAGTCGCAGTCGCAGTCGCAGTCGCAGTCGGACGAGGAAGGCGGCAAGGACGCCCCCGCCGCCGAGCCGCCGGCCACCTGGACGTACTGGGACCAGCCGGACGGCCACCGGGACCCGGAGCGCCCCGGCGACCGGCTGCCCACCCAATTCCCTTATCTGGCCTATCTGAAGGTGTGGGAGCGCTCGGTCACCGCGGCCGAGGACCCGCTGCTGCGCGAGGTGGCGCTGGGGGCCGCGATGCCCGACACGGCGGCCCGGCTGAAGGTCGTCTGGCAGGTGCTGCCGCTGCCCGGCTCGCAGCTGGAACTGGATCCGGCGGACGGGCAGCCCCAGGACCAGGCCCGTGCCGCGTTCGCGAAGTGGGTGGCGGCGCAAGCGCCGACGGCCCGGATGGCGGCGCGCAGCCGGCGTCCCGAGCACGCGGACGAGGACCCGTGCCTGGTGGGGCCGGACGCCCGCTACCGGGGCCCGGAGAATCAGATGTACCGCGTCGAGATCCACGAGGGCGGCGCGGCGAAGGACGCGACGTTCAAGTGGTCGCGGGAGAACGGTTCGGTGACCTTCGCGGTGGACGAACTCGACGGTACGTGGGTGGAGTTGGCGTCGCTCGGCAGCGACGACAAGCTCGACCTGAACGTCGGTGACTGGGTCGAGTTCACCGACACCGCCTACATCAGCCGGGGCGAGCCGCTGCCGCTGCTGCGGGTGGAGGAGACCGACCTGCCGGGACGGCGCGTCCGGCTGTCCGCGGAGCCGGACCCGTCGGTGGGACGGCGCCCCGGGCTCAACCCGTTCCTGCGGCGCTGGGACCACCGGTCCGGTGCGCGGCACTCGGGGAGCCAGGGGCAGTCCACCCGTACGAAGCAGGGGGGCTCGAAGCTGCGCGACGGCGCACTGCGGATCGAGGAGGGTGGCTGGCTGCCGCTGGAGGACGGCGTACTCGTCTACTTCGAGCCGGGCAGGACATACCGCTCCGGTGACTTCTGGACCGTTCCCGCGCGTACGGCCACGGGCGACGTCGAGTGGCCGACGGACGCGGCCCGCAGGCCGCTGCTCCAGGCCCCCGCCGGGATTCAGGTCCACTACGCGCCGCTGGCCTGGGTGTTCGGCGAAGGCTCACCGTCGGACCTGCGTCTCGCGTTCGGCCCGCTGGCCACCGACATACCGGCGGCGGACGCGGCGGCGCTGGCGGCGGAGGCCAGGGCCGAGGAGGAGGCCGTCGCCGCCGAACGTACCGCCGCGGAGAGCCCGTCGACCGGAACCGCGGGGGCGGAGGGGCCGGACGACCAGGAACAGATCGGGAACTGACATCGCGCCAAGGAAAGGAAGAACAGGATGGCCACACCTCTGACCGCCACCAAACTGCTCACCGCCCTCCGCAACGAGGGTCTGAACGTCATCGAGCACCGGAGTTGGCGTACGCACAACCGCAATGGCAAGGGTCCCTGGGGGCCCATGCACGGAGTGATGATCCACCACACCGTGTCCTCGGGCACGCAGAGTTCCGTGGAGCTCTGCTACAACGGCCATTCGATCCTGCCGGGGCCGCTGTGCCACGGAGTGATCGCCAAGGACGGCTCGGTCTATCTGGTCGGCAACGGCCGGGCCAATCACGCCGGGCTCGGTGACGACGACGTGCTGCGCGCGGTGATCAACGAATCCGCGCTGCCCGCCGACAACGAGGCCAACACCGACGGCAATCGGCACTTCTACGGCTTCGAGTGCATCAACCGGGGCGACGGCGAGGACCCGTGGCCGGCCGCTCAGCTGCTGGCGATCGAGAAGGCGTCGGTCGCGCTCTGCCGCGCGCACGGCTGGACCCAGCGCTCGGTCATCGGGCACAAGGAGTGGCAGCCCGGCAAGGTCGATCCTCGCGGTTTCACGATGGACTCGATGCGCGCCCGGATCGCGAAGCGGCTCGGCGGCGGCCCGGACGGTCCCTCGAAGCCGCCGACGCAGCCTCCGGTGAAGTACGAGCCGTTCCCCGGGGCCGCCTTCTTCGCGGCCGGCCGGCACAGCGCCGTCGTCACGGCGATGGGCAAGCGGCTGGTGGCCGAGGGCTGCGGGAAGTACCAGGTCGGCCCCGGCCCGGACTGGTCCGAGGCCGACCGCAAGTCCTACGCCGCGTGGCAGCGCAAGCTCGGCTACTCGGGAAGCGACGCCGACGGGGTCCCGGGCAAGACGAGCTGGGACAAGCTCAAGGTGCCCAACGTCTGACCGGACCTCGGTATCCACGTGTCGCCCGTATCGCCACGGGCAACGCGTATCGCTCCCCGGCACGCGCCGGGCGGCCCTCCCCGCGGTGGAGGCCGCCCGGCGCGTGTCCGTTGCACGCGATTCCCGTACGAGCCCTTCGCGCCCATCCCTCGTACGAGTGCCCCGCGTGAGTGTCGCCGCATGGACGCACCACGGAGGCTGGCAGCCTGACCGCGCAATGATCTTGAGATACGGCGCAGCAGTGCCTGCGTCCGTCTCCGTCTTCCGTGAGGAGCCCTGGATGCCGAAGAACCGCGCGTGGTCGTCTGCTCTGCGAGGCACGGCAGTGTGTCTGCTGCTGGCCGCCGGAGTCGTCACGGGGACCACCGGGCCGGCCCTGGCCGACGGTGCCCCCGTGGTCGTGGAGGGAAAGTGGGCGAAAGCCGCTCCGTCCGAGGCGAAGTGCCCCAAGGGCACCGAGCTGATCGGCGGGGGCTACCACTCCGAGCCCGCCGTCCTGTCCAACGGCATGCCGGCCGACATGGTCGACATGAACGCCCCTTCATCCGTCACCCGCAATGCGTGGGTGGTCAAGATGCATGTCGGAAGCGCGCGGGCGTACGCCCTGTGCGAGAAGGACTGAGAACTCAGGGCATCCCGGCCCGGTCCCCTCGTCCGCCGTTACGTACCGAGCCGCACCTGTCGCGCCCGGTACGTAACGGCGCGTCGCCACCGGCGCCGGTTCGCTTCCGATCGGAGTGCCGGGGCTGAAGGACCACTCATTGTGCCGGGGTCCGGCGGCCAGTAGGTTTCTGCCGTCGAAGATCGAGTGGTCTGGAGCCTGCGCACGATGCGAGAGCACGCATGATGACGAGTCCGGCCCCGGAGTTCGAGGGGTCCCCCAATCCACCGGAGTCCCAGCAGGCGGCCGGCGGGCTGATCATCTTTTTGAACGGCACGTCGAGTTCGGGGAAGTCGAGCATCGCGAAGGAACTCGTCGGAGTTCTCGATGAGCCGTGGTTTCACATGCCCGTGGACGCGTTCCATGCCATGCGATCAGGACCCGAGTTGCCCCCGGACCAGCTCCGTGTCGTACTCAGACGCACCTGGATGGGGTTTCACCGTGCGGTCGCCGGCATGGCCGCGGCCGGAAACCACATCGTCGTGGATCACATCCTGAGCGAGCCGTGGCGCCTTCACGATTGCCTGGCTCTGTTCTCCCCTCAAAACGTCGTCCTCGTGGGAGTGCACTGCCCTGTGCGGGAGCTGGAACGCCGGGAGCAGGCACGTGGTGATCGTCCGGCGGGGCTGGCCGCCCGCCAGTTCGACCGCGTCCATGCCCATGGCATCTATGACATCGAGTGCGACACCGGCAGTGCGAGCCCGCTCGAGTGTGCTCAGCAGATCAAGACGTTCCTTCACCGGCGGCCCACCCCTACCGCGTTTGAACGTATGAGACCAGAGGGCCACGGCCACCCAGAAGACTGATGCACAGAGGTCGGCTCGCAGGCAGGCAGTCCCGCAGACAGATCATGAAGCCTGCGGGACAAGTCCGTGAAGTACGTCACAGCACCGCGAGCGGACCGCGCCTGCCGTGCAGGGCCTGCCGCCGGCAACGACCCGCCCCCGTCGGCCGATCCGAGGAGGCCCGGCGACGAACCCGGCGATACGGAATCCCGGGGCGACTTAGGTCACCCTTCCCTGTCGAGGCATACGCTGGTAAAGGTGGTGAGGTTCCGCCAACACATCGGAAGTTTCTCCATGTATCAGGACAACACCACCGGCCTCACCCCCTTCACGATCGACCTGACCTTCGAAGAAGCCCGTCGCCGGGCCGAGGTCGTGGCCGCGCTCGGGCCCGACTGGGATCCGGTGGCCGTTCTCCGGGGCGAGGACCAGGCGTACGCGCTCCTCTACTCGGGTCTGGACGCCGAGCAGCAGCGCACCTATGACCTGCTGGTCGCGGCAGGTGTTCTGCCGGGTGAGGAGCCGGGCCGTGCGGCTGCCCATTGATCCGCAGGCGGACATCGCCCGCCGTGCCTGGGTGGCCTGCCCCGTCTGCGACGACGCCCGCCGTTGCGTGAGCTGCGCGGATCGCCGCAACTGCGCTGAGCACTGGCGCTATCTCATCTCCAGCAACGGACCGGTCGTCCACCTTCAGTGCCCGCGATGCACGCACATGTGGTCACTGAACACCCGGCCCGGCGCCACCTGCCGCGACGACGGCACCCCCCGCCCCTGACCCTGATGCCGTGGCTCGCGCCGCGTTCGGTGGGCCGCCCGTGAGCAGGCCACCGAACGCGTCCGCGCAAGCCGTCGTCAGGGTGTCATGAGCTGTCGGAGAGCGGGGACAGCCTCACCACCGTCCCCTCGCCGTTGGCCGAGAGGAGAAGGGAACCGTCCTGGGCGGCCGCGAGGCCCGCGAACAGGCGCGGTGAGCCGGGCATGCCATGGACGAACAGCGCGGGCTCGGTACGACGGGACACGCCCGGCGGCGGACCGACCGCCAGGTCCCTGGCGTCGACCCGGGTCTCCCCCGTGGTGAGCGAGACCGCTCGCAGAGTCCGGTGCTCGGCTTCCACCGTGAACAGTTCGGTACCCAGGATCGCCAGCCCCTGGGGTGCGCCGAGCCCCTCCGCGACGGCCACCGTCCGGCCGTCCTCGATCCGGAACACCGCCCCGAGCCGGTCGTCACTGACGTAGCACCGCTGCTCCGCGTCGAAGGCGACGTCCACGGGGTGTTCGAGCCCCTCCACGAGCACGGTGACGGTGTCCGTGTCATCAATGGCCAGGACCCGGCCCGCTCCCGCCTCGGCGACGATCAGTGTGCCGTCCGTCCCCACGGTGATGCCCAGGGGCTGGTCGAGCCCGGTGGCCCGTACCCGACTCGTCTTGCGCTCGGGATCGTAGGTCTGCACGTTGCCGTACTGCGATGTGAGGTGCAGGAGCCCGCTGTCGGCGGCGATGCCGTGGCAGAAGTGCAGCAGGTCGTGCGTCAGCACGCCGCCGGGCTGCTCCAGCCCCGGTTCCGGCTCTCCGCCGTCGGTGTTCTCCGGACTCGCGAGACGGTAGTGGTCGGCCGCGTACACCGTGCCGCCGAGATCGATCGTCACCCCGAACGGGCCGTCGAAACCGCCGGGCACGATCTCCCGGGTCCGGCCGTCGGGGTACATCTCCGTCACCCCGCCGCCGGCGAAGCTGGAGACGAACATCCGGTTCTGCTCGTCGAACGCCGCGTTGTCCAGCCCGGCGACGCCACTGGTGATCATCGACCGTGAGCCGGTCCCGTGAAGGTCGACGCGGGTCACGAAGCCGGCCACGCCACGCGACAGGACGAGCATGACGCCGGCCCGGTCGAAGCGCACGGCGACCGGTTCGTGCACGTCCTCCGCGACGACTTCCGGTGCGCCGCCGTCGAGCGGAATGCGCCAGACCTGGTTGGTCATCATGTGCGGGTAGTACAGACAACCGTCCGGGCCGACCTGCATCGCGTTGCCGAAAGCCAGTCCCTCGGTCAGTACCACCGGGTCCCGGCCGTCCGGGAACAGTTCCATCAGACGGCCGTTCATCTTCATCTCGTTGACGAACAGCCGGTCGCCGACGAAGGTGATGCCGTTGGGTACCTTCACCTCCTCGCAAACCAGCGTGTACACGCCCTGCGGAGTGCGCCGCCACACCCTTCCGGGGACCAGGTCGGTGATGTACATCGACCCGTCCGGCCCGAAGGCGAGGTCGTCCGGGGACTGGACGGGACCGTCCATCGGCACCACCACCTCCACGTCCCCGTCGGCCGGGTCCACGGCGCTGATCTGCCCGGCGAGGAACTGGGCCGCGTACAGCCTTCCGTCGGGCCCGAAGGCCACACCGTTCGAACCCCACAGCGGGGTCGGCATGTTGAGCCTCCGAGCGGCCCAACGGCCGCTCGTGGCCGCCGGGTGACGGCCGCTCCCGTCGAATCGGCTGGGCCACACCGTCTCTGTCTCTCCCACTTTCACTCGCCGCCGCTCACTCGGCGCCGACGACGACATCGCTCATGCCGCCGTCCTCGCGCCAGCGCTTGAGCAGCGCGTGAAAGGCGACCGGGCCCTCGCCGTAGGATTCGCTGCGCTGCCGGGGCCTGCCCTCGTTGTTGTAGTAGCCGGGGGTGCACTCGGCCTGGAACTTGTACAGGTCGGGCGCGTTCTCACGGATCGTGGCCACCCAGGCGGCCTCGGCCTGCTCGGTCGGCTCGACGTAACGGGCGTCGCGCTTGCGGGCCTCCGCGACGACCTCGGCGACGTGGGTCGCCTGCTCGTCGAGGATGTGCACGTAGTTGACGGCGCTGGCGTTCTGGAGCGGGCCGAGCTGGTAGAAGTTCGGGAAGCCGTGGCTGTAGAAGCCGTGCAGCGTCTTCGGACCGTTCTGCCAGGACTCCATCAGGGCGACGCCGTCCCGGCCGTACACCGGGAGCTTTCCGGACAGGGCCCCTGAGACACCGACCTCGAACCCGGTCGCGAAGACGATGCAGTCGACTTCGTACTCGATGCCGCCGACGACGACGGAGTTCTCCGTGATCCGCTCGACGCCGTGGCTGTCGGCCGTGTCGACCAGGGTCACGTTGGGCCGGTTGAACGTCTGAAGGTACGTGTCGCTGAACGTGGGCCGCTTGCACATGTAGCGGTACCAGGGCTTGAGCTTCTCGGCCGTCGCCGGGTCCTCCACGACGGAGTCCACCCGGGCGCGGATCTCGTTCATCTTCTGGAAGTCGGCGATCTCGTAGAGGCGTTCACGCTCCTCCACCGGAATGTCGTCATAGGCGCTGCTGGGAATGAGTTTCTGCTGCAACCGGGCGCTGCTGGTCCAGCCGTCGGACACCAGGTCCTCGTCCACCCGGCCCCCGGTGACGAGTTCGAGGAAGTTCTCCCTGCGGCGCCGCTGCCATCCGGGAGTCAGCGACTCGGCGAGGTCCGGCTTCGTCGGGTAGTTGTTCCGCACGTCGACGGAGGAAGGCGTGCGCTGGAACACGTACAACTGCTGGGCGTCGGCCCCGAGATGCGATACGCACTGGATGGCGGTCGCGCCGGTGCCGATGACCGCCACGCGCTTGTCGGCGAGCTTGTGCAGGTTCCCGTCCGCGTCACCGCCCGTGTAGGCGTAGTCCCAGCGGCTCGTGTGGAACGTGTGCCCCGCGAAGGTCTCGATCCCGGGGATGCCGGGGAGCTTCGCCTGGCTGAGCGTTCCGCTGGAGATCACCACATGGCGCGCCCGTATGCGGTCCCCGCGATCCGTGCTGACGATCCACTCCAACGCGGCGTCGTCCCAGCGCAGTTCGGTCACCTGGGTCTGGAAACAAGCGTCGCGGTAGAGGTCGAAGTGGCGTCCGATGGCCTGCGCGTGCTGCCGGATCTCCTCTCCCGGGGCGTACTTCCACTTCGGGAGGTAACCGACCTCTTCGAGCAGGGGCAGGTAGATGTACGACTCGATGTCGCAGTGGATGCCCGGATACCGGTTCCAGTACCAGGTCCCGCCGAAGTCCCCGGCCTTCTCGACGACCCGGATCGACTCGACGCCGGCCTGGCGCAGGCGCGCTCCCGCGAGCAGACCGCCGAAACCTCCCCCGATGACGAGCGCCTCGACCCGGTCGTTCAGCGGGGCGCGGTCGACGGCCTGGTCGGTGTACGGGTCATCGGCGTAGTAGCCGAACTCGCCGTCGACGCGCTGGTACTGCCCGCTGCCCTCGGGGCGGATCCTGCGGTCGCGCTCGGCGCGGTAGCGGGCGCGCAGCGTGTCCGGGTCGAAACCCGGCTCCCGCTGGTCCTGAGGGGTGGAGCCGGGCGAAGCGCCTGACGGGGTGTTGGGGCTGGACATGCGTTGCCTCTTCCTCTCTGAAGGGCTTGAGTCGCGCGGCGACAGGGAGTTGATGTCGCGGCGGCCCAGTGGGGAACGCTGGGGCTGCGTGATGAGTCGACCGGGGCTGCGTGGTCGGTCGGCCGGGGGTACGTGGTCGGTCGGCCGGAGTTACGTGGTGAGTCGGCCGCGGCTGTACGGTCGGTGGGCCTGGGCCACGTGGTGAGCCGGCCGGGGCTGCGCGGTGAGCCGGCCTGGGCTGCGCGGTCGGTCGGATGGCGAGGGCCGGGCCGGGCGGACCGCCGCTTCTGTCATGACGTCCTTTCGTGCTTTCGCGGTCACCGGTCGGGAGTGACGGGTGCGATCCAGAGTCCGGTGATCGCGTCGATGAGCCCGGTGGCATAGGAGTGCCAGTTGCTCCGGGCGGTGGGGGCGCCGTCGGCCAGGGCGCGTTCGCGTTCGGCGAGCATGTGCACCAGGATGTTGCGGACCAGGTCGCCTCGTTCGATCCGGACGAGGGGCGGCAGGGCGGGCATGCACCGGTTCAGTCCGTCCAGGGTCCGCTGCAAGGACGGCCCGAACGTCTCGTCGATCATGAGTTCGCGCAGCACGGGATCGGACATCACCTGGGCCCCGAACCGCCCGTACCAGGTGGGGCTGCCCAGTTCGGCCAGGTGCTCGGCCGCCGGTCGGACCAGGCAGGCCACCCAGTCCCGTACTTCGGTGGAGTCGCCGGTTTCCTCCAGCATGCGGGCCCGGATGGCGGCGATCCGCTCGTCGCGGTGACGGACGATCGCCAGGACGAGGTCCGTCTTGGTGCCGAAGTGGTAGCCGACGGCGGCGTTGTTGCCCTGTCCCGCGGCCTCGCTGATCTGCCGGTTGGAGACGGCGATCACCCCGTGTTCCGCGAACAGGCGCTCGGCCACGGCGAGGATCGTTTCCTTGGTCGCGTCGGCCCGGTGGGAGCGCGCTCTGGAGACCACCGTCACCACCCCACCAGGGGCTCGCACGGCCCTACGGGCGGCTCCGGCGCGCCATTCGCCGACAGTGGACAGGTCAGTGTCCTGAGCTCTTCCCGGATCATCGCGGTCCCCTTCCGTCATGAGCGTTCCGTCATGAGCGTTCCGTCGTTCGCGTACATGATCAGTGAAACCAGCTTGCTAATGTAAGTCAAGCAACTGAATTAAGAATCGGCCATTGCCGCCCCACACCACGCGGAGGTTTGAGTGGCGCCCAGCGCTTCACCTCAGACAGGGGAAACCCCCGAAGAAGCCCAGCGGGAGACGACGAAAGGCCTGGTGGCCGTGCTCGCGCTGGCCGGGGTGACCGTCGCCCTGATGCAGACGATCGTGATCCCGCTCATACCCGAGCTGCCCCGGCTGCTGCACGCCTCGGCGGCCGACACGAGCTGGGCGATCACCGCCACCCTGCTCGCCGCGGCCGTCGCGACCCCGGTCATGGGGCGGCTGGGCGACATGTACGGCAAGCGGCGCATGCTGCTGACCAGCCTCGCCCTGCTGGTGTCCGGGTCGGTGGTCGGTGCGCTCAGCGACAGCCTGGCACCCATGATCGTCGGCCGGGCGCTCCAGGGCCTGTCCGCCGGTGTCATCCCGCTGGGCATCAGCATCATGCGCGACGAACTGCCCGCCGAGCGGCTCGGATCGGCGACCGCGCTGATGAGCGCCTCCCTGGGCATCGGCGGCGCCCTCGGCCTTCCCACAGCCGCTTTCCTGGCCCAGAACACCGACTGGCACGTGCTGTTCTGGGGAGCCGCGGGCATGGGCGCGCTGGCCGCGGTCCTCGTCCTGGTTCTCGTACCGGAATCCAGGATCCGTACCGGCGGACGCTTCGACATGGTGGGAGCCGTCGGGCTGCCGGCCGCGCTGGTGAGCCTGCTGCTGGCCATCTCCAAGGGCGCGGACTGGGGATGGACCAGCCCGCTCACCCTGGGGCTGCTCGCGACGGCCGCGATCGTTCTGGTGCTCTGGGGCCGGTGGGAACTCCGTACGACGCAGCCTCTGGTGAATCTGCGCGCCACGACCCGCGGTCAGGTACTGCTGACCAACATCGCCTCCGCCGTGTTCGGCTTCGCGATGTTCGCCAACTCCCTCGTCATGCCTCAGGTACTCCAGCTGCCCGAGTCCACCGGCTACGGTCTCGGTGCCTCGATGGTCACCGTGGGCCTCGTGATGGGGCCCTCCGGACTCGTGATGATGGTGATGGCGCCGGTCTCCGCGTACATCACCCGGACACAGGGCCCGAAGGTGACGCTGATGGTGGGCGCCCTGGTCGTCGCCACCGGGTACGGGGCGAGCATCGGCCTGATGTCGGCGATCTGGCAGCTGGTGGTGGTCTCGACCGTGATCGGCGCCGGGATCGGACTGGCCTACGGGGCGATGCCCGCGCTGATCATGGGCGCGGTACCGGTGTCGGAGACCGCCGCGGCGAACAGCTTCAACACCCTGATGCGTTCGGTCGGTACGTCGATGGCCAGCGCCGTGGCCGGTGTCGTCCTCGCGCAGATGACCACCGCCCTCGGACCGGTCGAGCTGCCCTCGCAGAACGGTTTCCGTACCGTCATGGCGATCGGCGCGGGCGCGGCCCTGGTCGCTTTCGCCATCGCGTCCTTCCTGCCGGGCAAGCGCCCGGACACCGCGCCGGCGGCGCATCCGGAGCCCGGCGCACGCGCGGTTGCCGAAACGCGGACCGAGACCGCGTGAGGAGCCGGGCTCACAGGTGGGGCACGGCTCTGGGCTGCGACGCCGCCCCACCCGTGCGCCCGGCCTCCATGTGCGGCATCCGTCCCGGCTCGCTCGGGCGGGGACCACGAAGGCCGTCATGTGGCACAGTCATGCCGTGGATGCACTGCGACCTCAAGACCCGGCGCGAATAGGCGCGTACCAGCTCCTCGCGCGTCTCGGCGCGGGCGGCATGGGCCAGGTGTACCTCGGCCGGTCACCCGGTGGACGGCTGGTGGCCGTGAAGGTGATCCGTGACGAGATAAGCGAGCACCCCGAGGCGCTGGCCCGATTCCGGCGGGAGGCCGCGACCGTGGAGGTCGTACGCAGCGCCTACACGGCCCAGTTGATCGAGGCGTCACTCGACGCGTCCCCCTACTGGCTGGCCACCGAGTACGTGGCCGGGCCCACTCTGCGGGGCGCCGTGGCCGCGAGTGGCCCGTTCCCGCCGGACAGTGCCCTGCGGCTGCTCGCGGCACTCGCCGAGGGACTGGCCGCGGTCCATCTCCACGGTGTCACGCACCGGGACCTGAAACCACAGAACGTCATACTCTCGCCGCAGGGCCCGCAGTTGATCGACTTCGGTATCGCGCGAGGACTCGAACAGACGATTCTCACCCAGGACGGGATGGCGCCCGGGACACCGGGGTACGCGGCGCCCGAGGTCGTCCTGCGCAACGACGTCGGGCCGCCGGCCGATGTCTTCGCACTGGGGGCGACGCTCGCGTACACGGCGACCGGTCGCCCCCCCGTACGGCACGGGAGACTCGGCGGTGGTGAGTTACCGGGCCGTGCACGAGGACATCGACCTGACGGGGGTACGGCCCGAGCTGGCCGCGCTGATCCGGCGGTGTGTCGCCAAGGACCCGGCCGATCGGCCGGAGTTGTCCGCCGTGATCGCCGGATGCGCGGTGGACTCGGCGCTGGCGACGGACACCCACTACCGCTCGGTCGCCCACAGCGCCGACCCCGTGCCCGTATCCGCGTCCGTACCGGGGAAGTTGAGCACGCCGTCCTCGTCGTTCACTACACAGGTGCTGTCGGAGCCGGAACCCGGGACAGAGGCCACGACACGGCAGCGGGACCGCGAGCCGGTGGACCAGGTGGCGCAAGGAGGGGGCGCGCCGGTACGCCCTGAGTCACCCGGCACCACGCCGTACGACCGGCCGGATCTCCATCAGGCCCCCGCTCCCGGCCCACGGCGCAGAGCCTGGCTCGCGGCATGCGCGGTGGTGGTCGCTGCGACGGTGGCCGTCTGGCTGCTCCCGGAAACGGACAGCAAGAGCCAGGGGGAGGCACCGAGCACAGGAGTCACCGGCTCAGGGGCGCGGACCGCGTCCGGACCGACTGCCGGCGCCCCGGCCGGACGACCGCCGGACCACATCCTGAACGACCGTGTCTCGCAGGACCGTTGGGTCCTCTCGGACGATCCGGAGCAGGCCGCCCAGGGCATCGGCTTCTGTGAGCTGGCCGGCCTCGCCGAGTCCTCACCGCCGATGGACCTTCAGTCCTCCGTATCGCACACCACCGGCACGGACACCGCCTCGTTGGAGCTGCGCCCCAAGGACACCGGGCAGGGGAAGCGCCCAGCGCCGTACTACGTATCGGTGGGCGTACGTCCGCCACACGAGACCGACCGCGGCACCGGCCGTCCCATGCGATCCGTCGGCAAGGGCATCGGGTTCACCAGCAAGCCCTTCGACATCTACTCCCGGTGGTCGTCGGGCGGAACCGTCAGACTCAGGTACCCCGACGACTTCCGGGCCCACTTCGAGGGAGGGGTCGTCGACGCGATCCCGGTGGGCGACGACAGGGGTGACTGGACAGTGGTGCTCTACCACGTCGAGGGCGGACCCAAGGAGTACACGTCCGTCGTGTGCAACGGATTCCACGCCTGAGACGGTGTCAGGCCGTGTCGTATGTCGGCTCACTCGTCCCCGGTTGTCGGCTCACTCGTCCCGGTGCCTCCGTCACCCCTTGACGTCATGCGCCCGCCGGGGATCGCGGGACGGTCCTTACGAGTTCGTGCGCGGTCAGCGGTGAGACGCTGAGCTCGACCGGCTCCTGACCACGCTCGTGAACCTTCGCCACGGTGTCACTCATGACGTGCCGGCCTGCCGGTTCGGCGGGGACCGCTCGACTGTCACCCGGGCCATCGGCGAGGTGCGGTCCCTGCTCGCGGACCGGGGATGCGCCATCAGCCCCGGCATGCGGCCGCGAACCCTGGCCGGCGGTCCAACAGTCGAGATCCTTGCCGATGCCGGCCACCAGGGACTCCGGACCGCACACGCGGGCAAGTTGGAGGTGACGAAGCATAAGGGATAACATGACCTAGTTGCCCCAAGCAACTAGTAAGTGGTGCCCTGACCCTTCACCCCCGACGTCCCGTCGGAAGCGCGCACCACGTCCGTAACGCACCTACCGCTGGCGCCGGCACCCGCATGACCGCGCCAGGTCAGGAGGAACCACACATGCCCGTCGTCGAACCGAACTTCCGCACCCACGTGGAGGAGAACCTCGACGCGCTGGGAGTCTCACCCGAGCGCGAGGCGCTGGTGCACCAAGGGCGGCGCATCACCGCCGGCGCGTTCAGCGACCTCGTCCACCGCATGGCGTGGGCACTTCACGCCCAGGGCGTCGAGCGCGGCCAGACCGTCACCCTGCTGAGCGGTAACCTCCCGGAGGCCATCGCCGTACGCTACGCCGCCAACCTCATCGGCTGCCGGGTCAACCACCTCTACAACAAACTCGCCGCCGACGTGCAGGCGACGATCGTCCGGGACGTCGAGAGCCGCACGCTGATCGTCGACCCCGACTACGACGAACGTGCCGCGGGTGTGATCGGCCTGGCACCGGTCCCGACCGTCCTCACCCTCGGCCCGGCGAAGGTGGGCGTCGATCTGCTGGAGCTGGCAGCCGAGCAGACCGGCGAACCGTTCGCGAGCCAGGCCCGGCCGCACGACGTCTGCTCCATCCGGCACACCGGCGGCACGACCGGCCATCCCAAGGGCATCTGCGGCACCTTCGAGCAGATGCAGGCGTTCCGCGGGGAGACCCGCGCACAGCGGGAGGCACAGGCGGACGCTCCCGACGCCGCCGGCCGGTTGGCGGACTCACTGCGAGCACGGGACGAGGAGCCCCCGCGACTGCTGGTGTGCACCACGATCGCGCACTTCAGCGGGATGCTGGTCGACGCCGTGCTGCACGCGAACGGCACGGTCGTACTGCTCCCCGACTTCGACCCGGCCACCGTGCTCTCCACGATCGAGCGCGAACGCATATCCCACCTGTTCCTGCTTCCGCCCCTGCTGTACCAGCTCATCGACCACCCGGACGCGGCGGTGACGGACACCTCCAGCCTGCGCAGCCTGACGTACGGAGGCTGCCCCTCCTCCCCGGCCCGGATCGCCGACGCCATCCGACGCCTGGGCCCGGTATTGCTGCAGTTCTACGGCCAGAACGAGGCGGGCGGCGTCAGCGTCCTGCATCCGGAGGACCACGACCCCGAGCGCCCGGAGCGGCTGCGGTCCGCCGGAAAGGTACTGCCCTGGGTCGAGGTGGCGATCCGTGACGAGTCCGGACGCGACCTGCCCCTCGGCGAGCACGGCGAGATCTGCGTACGGTCCGCGAGCATCATGCAGGGCTACTGGAAGCAGCCCGAGTTGACCGCCGAGGTGCTTCGGGACGGCTGGGCGCACACCGGCGACGTGGGCTTCCTCGACGCCGACGGCTACCTCACCATCGTCGACCGGCTCAAGGACATGATCGTCGTGGTCGGCGGACATGTGTACACCAGCGAGTTGGAGGACCTGCTCAACTCCCATCCGCAGGTGCACCAGAGCACCGTCTTCGGTGTGCGCGACGCCGACCGCGTGGAGCGTGTGCACGCGGCGGTCGTCACCGCTCCGGGCAGCGACCTGCGGCAGGAGCAACTGCGCGCCCTGGTACGGGAGGAGCGGGGCGCGATGTACGAACCGGCCGACATCACCTTCGTGGACGCGCTGCCGCTGACCGACGCGGGCAAGCCGGACAAGAAGGCACTGCGTCGGCAAGCCGAGGAGCAGCGCGCCACGGCCTGACGGTCGTGCCACCGGGCCGGGATCGCACCGGTGCCGTACGGATCACGGTCCGTGGTCCGTACGGTGCCCCGCGACGGCGGCGCGTCGGCCTCAGTGGTTCTGGCCGGCCGCCGCCCAGCCGATCAGGGCGCCGCGCAGTGCGGCCACCAGGCAGGTGGCCGCCTCGTCCTCGGGGCGTCCGCTCTTGATGAGGTCGAGGATGTCCCGGGGGTCGAACAGGCCGTTCCAGAGGAACAGGGCCTCGTCCCCGAGGTCCCCGAGCCCGAGTTCCTCGGTGGTCTGCCGCAGGGGCTCGGCGAGCGCCTCGGCCTGCGGGGCGAGATAGCCGGTGCCCTCACGCAGCCGTTCGAGGTATCCGCGGTGTGAGCGCATCTGGGCCATCGCCCCGCCGTGTTCGAGGACGAGCGACACCCAGTAGCGGGACACCGCCTCCAGTCTCACCATGCCCCGGGTGGTCTGCCGCGCGCTGAAGTCCCTCAGTTCGGAGCCGACTTGCGCCCGGAAGGCGTGCAGGATCTCCTCGACGGAGGAGAAGTGCCGGTAGGCCGTCGCGGTGGACACCTCGGCGTGTTTGGCGATCTCGGCCAGACTGACCGGCGTCGGCGAGTTCTCGAACAGCAGCGCGGCGGCCTTGATGAGGTACCTGCGGTTGCGCTCGGTGTCACTGCGCATGGGTCGACTCCCCCGTTGCTGTGAGACGGCGTTCACTGAAGAGCCGAGAGGCCGCGAGCCAGTCGGCGGACGCCCTCGGTGATGGATTCCGGGCTGGCAGCGTACGACAACCGCAGGTGGCCTTCGCCCCGGGCGCCGAACTCGCTTCCCGGCCGGACGGCGACGCCGTGCGCACGCAGCGCGGCGACGACCTCGGCCGACGGCAAGTCGAGGTCGTAGCGCGGGAATTGGTAGAACGCCCCCTCCTGTTCGCTCAGTGTGAGGCCCGGGATCGCGGCCAGTTCCGCGCGCATGATCTCGCCGCGCCGCGCGTACGCGGCACGCATCCTGGCGATGTCGGCGTCGCAGGTCCGCACCGCGACGAGCGCGGCGTCCTGGACGACGGTGTTCATGGACCCGTTGACGGTGTTGTGGATGCGCGCGGACGCCTGGATGAGCGGCGACGGGCCCCAGAGGTAGCCGACGCGCCAACCGGTCATCGCGTAACTCTTGGAGAAGGTCTGGCAGTAGACCGTACGGTCGCGCAGGCCGTCGACCGAGACCGTGGAGGTGAACGGCCGGCCCGTGTGGTCGAGGTCGGAGTACGCCTCGTCCGAGATGACGATCGTGGGCGTGCCGTCGAGCAGACCGGCGAGCGCTTCGAGTTCGTCGCGGCGGTGCACGATTCCGGTCGGATTGACCGGGTTGCAGAACACGAAGAGCTTCGCACCGGTGAGGGCGTCGGCCAGCCGGTCGAGGTCCCAGTGCAGGTCCGGCCCGAGCGGCACGGGCACGACGACGCCCCCGGCCATCCTCACCAGGTCGGCGTAGAGGGAGTACGTGGGGTCGGGGACGACCACCTTGTCACCGGGGTTGACGATGCCGAGGACCGACGCGGCGAGACCGGCCGTTCCACCCTGGGTGATCAGGATGTCGGCGGCTGACACCGGTGCCCCCGCGATGCCGGCGAGCTTCTCGGCGAGCGCTTCGCGCAACGCCGGTTCGCCGAGCACTGGCGAGTAATGGGTGCGTCCGGCGCGCAGCGAGGCGTGGGCCGCCTCGGTCACCTGCTCGGGCGTGTCGAAGTCGGGCTCGCCCATGGCGAGGGAGACGAGGTCGCCTCCGGACTGCGGTTGCTGCGTCCGGCGGGAGGCCGCGGCGATCCGGGCGACGGCGTCGGCGGGAGCGAAGGGGGGCGGCGTGGTGGCGGTGGTGGGCGGCATGCGTTCCTCCTGGAGACGAGAGGTGGTCAGTTGTGGGGTGAGGCGTCGGCGGGAGCGCCCGCCCAGCGGCTGATCTCGATGTCGGCGGAGGTGTCGCGCTGCCGGGTGGGGGCCACCACGATCTCCTGGAGGACGACCCGCTGGGGAAGCGTGACCGCGAGGCGGATGGCCTCGGCCACGTCCTCGGACCGCAGCATGTGGGCGCGTTCCTCGGCGGCCGGCGGCCGGGCCCGGTTGTCGAGGATGGGGGTGTCCGCCTCACCGGGCAGCACGGTGACGGCCCGCAGGCCCTGGTTGCGGAAGGTGTTGTGCAGGAAGGTCATGAAGTTGCGGACACCGGCCTTGGCCGCGCCGTAGGCGGCCCCGCCGAGCAGGTTGGGGTTGACGGCGGCGAGCGAGGAGACCGTGACGATCGTTCCGGTGCCGCGGCCGAGCATGTCGGGGAGCACGGCCTGGGTGAGCTGGAAGACCGCCGTGAGGTTCACGTCGAGAACGTGGCGCCACTCGTCGTGCGGCAGCCACTGCGGGTTGAGCACCGACGAGGCACTTCCCGCGTTGTTGATCAGAATGTCGACGGGACCGAGTTCGGCGTGGACGCGGTCGATGACGCGCGCCACGTCGTCCGGGCGGGTGATGTCCGCCGCGATCGCGTGGGCGGTGCCGCCCTCGGTGTGGATCGTGTCCCGGACGTCGTCGAGCGCCTTCTGCCGGCGGCCGACGAGTACGACGGTGGCGCCGTCCCGGGCGAGAAGTCTCGCGGTCTCGAGCCCCATTCCACTGCCGGCTCCTGTGATGAGCGCGGTCTTGCCGGCCAACGTCACCGTTCCTCCTCCATGAACAATCCGGACCCTGAATGATCTGAGATCTGAATTATGATATGAGATCTGAATTCCAAATGAGAATAACTTCTCATCTATCGTTGCGACAAGGGCGTCGCGAAGCCGAATGCTCCGAACGCCTGGGCCACCGCGCGCTCAAGCGCTCGCACCTCGCCCTCCCGCTCCGCGTGGCCCCGGAGCGAGGTCTCCCGGTCGATCCAGCGGAACCGCAGCTCCCGGCCCGGTCCTGCCTGCCCCAGCAGAGGGAGCGAGCCCCGTGAGGCGACTGCGACAATCGGGTATCCGGCCGTCAGGCTCCGGTACCTGCCGAGGACGATGAGCTCGTCCGCGTGCGGAATCTGCAGGGCCCCGACCGGAACCCCGTGCGACACGATCTCGGTGTCGGTGTCGGGGTGGAGCACCGGCCCGTCGAGCCGCAGGCCGACGTGGTTGGAGCGAGCGGTGACGACGTACGTCGATGCCTCGATCACCTCGCGGACCCCGGGAATCGCGTGGATCCCCCCGCTCTCGACCACATCGATGCCCCAGGACCCTTCCGCGCAGCGCAGGACGGGGACGGGGAGCCGGAACAACGGCGGCTCGAAGACCCCGCGCCGGAAACCCCGGAACTCCGTCTCCAGCCGCACTCTCGTTCCTCGGGCGAGGACCTGCCCGAACCCCATCCGCGCGTCCGGGGCCGCGCTGCCGAGGAAGGTCCGCGCGGCGACCGCGCCGTTCACGGCCAGGTAGGTACGGGTTCCCGGGCCGGTGTCGCAGCGCACCCGGATCTCGCGGCCGGCCGGTACCGCCACCGGCGACCAGCTGTCGACCGGTACGTCGCCGACGGTCACCCGGGCGGGGGCGCCGGTCACGGCGACCAGGACGTCCGCGTCGGGGACCAGCGCCAGTTCGCCCCCGAGGTTCTCGATCAACGTCGCGCCGCGCGCGTTGCCCACAAGGACGTTCGCGACGACCGCGGAGTGCTGGTCGGCCGCGCCGCCGGTGGGAACACCGCGGCGCTCGGTGTCCCGGCGGCCGAGATCCTGGAACGTCGTGATCCATCCCGTGCCGGTGATGTCGAGGCCCACGGTCGTCATACCGGCACCTCCATGGGCAGCAGGAAGCCCGCGTCCAGCGCCGCCGCCTCGTCTCTCGTGACGGGGACGAACCGCACGAGGTCCCCCGTACCGAACGAGACGGGGTCCGGGCGGGAGATGTCGACGATGGTGTGCGGCGTGTGTCCGACCACCCGCCAGCCGGTCGGGCCGGGGAACGGCTGAATGATCGCGTGGGTACCGGCGATCATGATCGCACCGGGCGCGACGTCCGTACGCGGCTCGGCGCGCCGCCGTACCGGCCTGGGCACCCTGAGCCCGTCCATCATCGGAGCCATCGCCGCGCCCAGGAGAGAGATCGTGAACGTGGACTCCGCGATCGCCTCGACGACTTCGGCCGTGGCCAGGCCCACTTCCTCGGCGACGGACGCCAGATCAGGTCCGGCCTCCTCGTCGAAGACGACCGGGATGGCGAACCGGCGGACCGGACGCGGCCGTGCCCGGTCGCCGGCCGGCATCCGTTCCGCCAGCAGCCGGGCCGCGTACACGATGTGCGGGAGCGCGGTCTCCAAAGGGTCGAACTCGATGAGCAGCGACTCGAGACCGGAGACGACATCGAGCACGCCGTGAGGGCGGTACGCCAGGAAGCGATCGCGGAAGGTGACGATCGCGGCCCTGCGGATCGCCTGGTCGGCATGGGGAACGGTCACCATCACCGCCGAGTCCCCGAAGGGCTCGACGGTGACGTTGGCCAACTGTGCGGTGGTCATGGTTGATCGCGCGCTCACCCTCAACGGGCGAGCGCCACCTCCGCCTTCTCCACGAGGACGTCCCGCAGGCCCGTGACACGGACGCCCGCCGCGTCGAGTGCGGCACGCAGCGAGGTGCCGTTCTGGAGCACGGTGGGGTGGTCCCCGTGCAGCAGGAGCACATCGGCGTCGTGGCCGAGCGGTACGACGTTGCCGTTGACCGAGCGCACGGTGCCCTCCCGCACGACCTGGACGGACCGCTCGCCGATGAGTGCGGGGTCGTGGACCAGGCCCTCCTCGTGCGAGCGCGGCACGGGCATGCCGTCGTCGCCGTACCCGCGGTCCGCCAGGAACACGTAACCGACCTCGAGGTCGCGCTTGCGCGACTCCTCGGCGAGCAGCCCGCGCTGACAGATGACGATGTAGTCGGAGTTGTACGCGGCGATCGCGTCCGTGATGGCGCGGGCGTGCTTGGCGTCGGTCTGCGCGATCGAGCCCATACGTCCGTGCGGGGCCACATGGCTGATCGTTCCGCCGTGCACACGCGCGAAGGCGTCGAGCGCCCCGAGCTGGTAGAGGACATCGGTACGGATCTCCTCCTCCGACGCCTCGATGAGCCGGCGGCCGAATCCGACGAGGTCGGGGTATCCGGGGTGGGCGCCGAGTTCGATGCCGCGGGCGACGCAGTCGGCGACGGTGCGGTCCATGATGCGCGGGTCACCGGCGTGGAAGCCGCAGGCGATGTTCGACGAGGTGACGAGGCCGAGCAGGGCACCGTCGTCGCCGATCGTGTAGTTGCCGAAGCTCTCGCCGAGGTCGGCGACGACGGCTACCGAGTTGATTCCCATGGTGTCTCCCGGAGGGGTGGCGGTTCGGTGAGATGCGAGTGGTGAGATGCGAGTTCAGTGGGACACGGATCGGTGGGATAGGAGTCAGTGGGATACTCGTCAGTGGGTCGCGAGCGGCCGGCCCTTGGTCTCGCGCAGGAACGCGAGGGTGACCAGAGTGATGGCGGCGGTCACGATGGAGGCGAACGCCGGGATCAGGTTGGAGCCGGTCGACTCGATGAGCTCGGTCATCAGCAGCGGGGCGCTGCCGCCGAAGATGATCGTCGAGATGCTGAACCCGATGCTGTACGCGGAGTAGCGCACGGTGGTCGGGAACAGTTCGGCGAGCACCGTGTGCACCACCGCCGCGTGGCCGGAGAACGCGATCGCGAGCACGGTGGTGCCGACGCACGCGAGGGCGAACTCGCCGGTCGTGATGAGCAGGAACATCGGGTAGGAGACCACGGCCATCGCGACCGCCGACAGGGTCAGCACGGGCTTGCGGCCGATGCGGTCGGACAGCCGGGCCATGAGCGGGATACAGATCACGATGGCGATCAGGCTGACCGCGGTGACCATGAGCGCCCGCAGCATCGGGAAGTTGTGTGCGCCGAGCGAGGTCTTCAGGTAGGTCGGCATGTAGACGAACAGCAGGTAGTAGCCGGGTCCGTTGAGCGCGGGCAGGAAGATCGTGAGCGCGATCGCCTTCAGGTGCCGCGGCGAGGTCAGCGCGGCCTTCAGCGGGTTGCGCACAACGGTGTTCTGTTCGCGCAGCGCCGTGAAGTGCGGGGTCTCCTCCAACTGCCGGCGGATGTAGAAGCCGACGTAGCCGAGCGGGACGGCGAGGAGGAAGGGCACCCGCCAGGCCCAGGAGGCCATCGCGTCGTCGCCGAGTGTGGTGATGAGGACGGCGGAGAAGGCGCTGCCGAACATGAGGGCGACGAACGAACCGACGGCGATGAAGCTCATCATGTAGTTGCGGCGCGCGTCCGGGGCGTACTCCCCGACGAAGGACATGGCGCCGGCCACCTCGCCGCCCGCCGAGAAGCCCTGCAGCACACGGAGCAGGACCAGGAGGACGGGCGCGGCGACACCGATGGCGGTGGAGGACGGGATGAGGCCGATGGCCGCTGTCGCGGTGGAGATGAGCACCAGGAGGGTGGCCAGGAGGCTCTTGCGCCCGATCTTGTCCCCGAGGTATCCGCAGATGACGCTGCCGAAGGGGCGTGCGACAAAGCTGACCAGGAAACCGACGTTGGTGAGGAAGAGTCCTCCGGCCTCGGCCTCGCCCATCATGTTGATCGCGAGGTAGGTGACGAGCAGGCCGTAGATGCCGTAGTCGTACCACTCCACGAAAGAGCCGATCGCGCCGGCGACGGTGGCCTTGCGGACCACCTTGCCGTTCGCGGAGACGACATCGACCGCTGTCGCGTCGGGCTGATCCAACGCGGTCCCGTTCCGGTCTGACGTTATGCCGAGCCGATCTGACGTTGTCATTTCGTTCGCTTTCGGTGTCGCGGACTCCTGGAACGGTGTCCTGAGAATCGTGCGCTTGAACGTGGTCGCTGCCGGCCCTCGCCCTTGCGCCGAGGGGTCGCGCCGGCGTTCCAGGTCCTCGTGGCAAGGCGACGACGGCGTCTCGGCGGAGTTGTGCGGCCCAGGAGCGCGCCGAAGTTCCATGCCGGGCTCCCGACGCGCCGCGCGCTTCGGCTCAGGCCGTCCTCAACTCGCCCGAGTGGGGCAGGAGAAGACGTCACGGCACAGGGGCCGCCGCATAGCGCCGGAGCCAAGTTGCGACTTGAATTTCGAATGAGAATAGATTCGCATTCCGAAGCGGTCAAGGGTCCGCGTTGCCCCGACGTCACCTCTCGCTTCCGCCCCGGTCCGCTCTTCGCCAGAAAGGGAGAAGCACCCGTCGACCGCCGCCCGCCGCCCGAGCCGCGTGACACAAACCCCACCCCGACCAGGCGCATCCGGCCCTCATCGACCCTTGTCTCGCGCCACGGATGGATGCACACTGTCTCTTGCTCTCGCGAAACGCGAAAGCTTTCGCACTTTCTGGGCCGGAGGAATGCCTCATGGCCCCCACGGCCGGGACGGCTGCCCGTCGTACCGGCCGCCCTCCCCGCCATCCGAAGGAGACCGTGATGTCCCACGACAACGTGCGAGTCAACACCGCGTGGCACCGCGTCGACCGCCATATGCTCGATGAGTTCCGCGAGCACTCCGTGGCCAATCTCGGTGACGCCCTCGACCGGCTGAACATCGTCGACGGTGGCATCGCACCGATCTGGACCGGGGCCAAGGCCGTCGGCACAGCGCTCCCGGTCCTCACCGTCGCGGGCGACAACAAGGCCGTGATCGCCGCGCTCGAGCACATCCGGCCCGGTGACATCCTCGTCATCAACGCCTTCGGCCATGATGGCCGCGCCGTCATCGGCGACAACCTCGCCCAGCGATTCGCCGTGTACGGTGCCGTCGGCGCGGTCGTCGACGGCTACGTGCGCGACAGCGCGATCATCGAGGAACTCGGCGTCCCGGTCTTCGCACGCGGGCTCACTCCCGCCGGTCCGTTCAAGAACGGACCGGGCACGATCGGCGAACCGGTCGCCATCGGCGGCGTCGTGGTGAACCCCGGCGACATCGTCGCCGCCGACCACGACGGTGTCATCGTCATTCCGCCGCACCGCGCCGACGAAGCGCTCACGGCGGTGAAGGAGATCGTCGCCCGCGAAACCGAGCTGGACGCCGAGGTCCGAGCGCTGCGCAGCAGCCTCGCGTGAGGACAACCGGACACCGGTCGACGGACCGGCCCAGCGGCACGGCCGCCGCGCCGCTGTCCGGTCGGCGAACTCGGTAGCGCTGTCTTCGCGCGTCGGCAGCGCACCGAGTCGGTGCCGCCCCGGCGAACTACGGGTTCACAGCACGCTGTTCCGCACGCGAGGGGGCCGCGCTCAGCCCTCCATCGCCTCGACGAGGCTCTTGGGACGCATGTCCGTCCAGTTCTCCTCGATGTAGCCGAGGCACGCCTCGCGTGTGTCGCGGCCGTGTGCCACGTCCCAGCCGTCCGGGACCTCGGCGAAGCCAGGCCAGAGGGAGTGCTGCCCCTCGTGATTGACCAGGACCAGGAACTCGGCGTCGGGGTCGTCAAAAGGGTTCATGCCGCATCTCTCCCTTGTCCTTCTTTCCGGTGTGCCGTGCGTCCTACGACGGTACCGGGAGTACCCGGCAGGCGGGCAGGGGTACTACATACGTGGGCCGCCCGCGACCGGGCGGCCCCTGGCCAGCTCGACCACACCGACCAGGAGGCCGAGTGCCGGCATCCGTATCCGAACCCGTACCGGTGCCCACGCTGCCCGGCGGCGTCGACCCGGCGTGGCTGCCGCCCGAGGCCTTCCGCCACCTCGGTTCCCTGCGCACGCTGATCCGCGGTACGGGGCCGCTGGTGGACACGGTGCACGGCGAAGTGGCGTACGCCTGTGCGCGGTTCGGCGGTCAGGTGGTCAGGGGCGCGCCGACACGGGGGGTGCCGTACGACGTGGTGCTGGAAGTCGGTGAGGGTGACGACCGGGACGCGCTCGGGGACGAGGGGTTCGCCCTGGAACGGGCCGGCGGTGTCACCCGGGTGACGGCCACCGGTCAAGCCGGGCTGCTGTACGGGCTGTTCCATCTGGTGCGGCTCGGCGAGGCGGTCTTCCGGGGCGAGCGGCCACGTGAAGTGCACCGCCCGGAGCTGGCGCTGCGGATGCTGGACCACTGGGACAACGTGGCCGTGCATCCGGTGATGGGCCAGGTGGAGCGGGGGTACGCCGGTGGCTCGCTCTTCTGGCGCGACGGCCTGGCGCGGGGCTCGCGGGACGAACTGGCGCGGGTGCGCTGGTACGGCAGGCTGCTGGCCGCGTGCGGTGTCAACGCGGTCGCCGTGAACAACGTGAACGTGCACAAGACCGAGGCCCACCTGCTGACCGACCGCGTCGGCGAGGTGGCCGCGATCGCGGACGCGCTGCGCCCGTACGGAATCCGCACGCATCTGTCCGTCTCCTTCGCCTCTCCCGTCTTGCTCGGCGGCCTGCCCACCGCCGACCCGTCGCACGAGGCGGTGTTCGACTGGTGGGCGGAGACGACCGGCCGGGTGTACGCGGCGATACCCGACTTCGGCGGGTACGTGGTGAAGGCCGACTCGGAGGGGCAGCCCGGCCCGTTCGCCTACGGCCGCAGCCACGCGGACGGCGCCAACGTGCTGGCCGGGGCGCTCGCCCCGTACGGCGGTACGGTGCACTGGCGGGCCTTCGTCTACAACCACCGGCAGGACTGGCGGGACCGGTCGACGGACCGGGCACGCGCGGCCCGCGACCACTTCGCCCCGCTGGACGGCGAGTTCGCGCCGAACGCGGTACTCCAGGTGAAACACGGGCCGCTGGACTTCCAGGCGCGCGAACCCGTCTCCCCGGTGATCGGAGCGATGCCGGACACCCGTCTCTCGGTGGAGATACAGGCCACCCAGGAGTACACGGGACAGCAGCGGCACGTGTGCTGGCTCGGCCCGATGTGGAGCGAGGTACTGCGGTTCCGTCCCGAGGGCGAAGAGGGCCCGAGCGTAGGGGAGTTGGTGCGCGGCGATGGCCTGGTGGCGGTGTCGAACGCGGGTGACGACCCGTTCTGGACCGGGCATCCGCTGGCGCAGGCCAACCTGTACGCGGTCGGCCGGCTGGCGTGGCGGCCCGACGCGGATCCGGGCGCCGTCCTGCGCGAGTGGATCGAACTGTCCTTCGTACCCGAGGAGTCCGCCGATCCCGAGCGGCTGCGCGGCGGGCTGCTCGCGGTCCTGGACGGCTCCTGGCGGACGTACGAGAAGTACACGGCGCCGCTGGGCGTCGGTTTCATGGTGCGGCCGGGGCACCACTACGGGCCGGCCGTGGACGGCTACGAGTACAGCCCGTGGGGCACGTACCACTTCGCCGACCGGGACGGGGTCGGCGTCGACCGCAGCCGGGCGACCGGCACCGGGTTCGCCGGGCAGTACGCGAAGCCGTGGGCGGAGGTGTACGAGTCGCCCGGGACCTGCCCGGACGAGTTGCTGCTCTTCTTCCACCACGTGCGGTACGGACATGTGCTGCACAGCGGCGAAACGGTGATCCAGCACATCTACGACACGCACTTCGACGGCGTGACGGAGGTCGAGGAGGCGCGTCGGGTGTGGGCCGGACTCGCGGACCTCATGGATCCGGCACGCCATGCGCGGGGGGCGGAACGCTACGAGGAGCAGGTGCGCGGCGCCCGCGAGTGGCGCGACCACATCAACACGTACTTCTTTCGGAAGTCCGGTGTGCCGGACGCACGCGGGCGCCGGATCCACTGAAGCGGATCCGCTGAACACGCGGCAGCCCCGGTGGCGTTGTGGCCCCGGGGCCGCCGCGTTCGGAGCTATTCCACACTTCGGAGCCGTTCCTCACTTCGGAGCTGCTCCACACTTCGGACCCGTTCCACACTTCGGAGCTGTTCCACACGCAGAACGCGGACCCCGCGCGGGTCCATCGTGAGCGTCTCGCCGCGCTCGGCCCGCTTGCCGGTGAGCAGGTCCACGGCCGTCGCGTGGACGCTCACGGACACCGGGTCGGGCGCGTGGTTGAGCAGGAAGAACAGGAGCGTGCCGTCGGGGGTGGTGCGGGCGGCGGTCTCGACCGAGGGGTGGTGGGCGTACGGGCCCACGAGGCCGTGGCGGGCGAGGACACGGCGTACCACCCAGTCGACGCCCGGCTGATCGAGCGCGGTCGCGACGTACCAGCCTTCGCCGCCGCTCTCGCCGACGGGGTGCCGGGTGACGGCCGGGGTGCCCGCGTAGAAGTCGGCCTGGTAGGTGCCGACCGGCTCGGCGCCCCGCGGAAGCACGATCTCGAAGACCAGACGTGCCGTGGTGTGCAGGGTTTCGTCGCCCGTGCCGAGTACGACCGGGTTGACGGTGTCGGCGGGGCGGGAGTCCCACTCGTCGACGCGGACGCCCATGATGCCTGCCAGCGGGCCGGGAACGTCGGTGAGGAAGGCGTTGTCGTTCTCGTCGACGCGGCCGGAGAGGAAGGTCGTCAGGACGGTGCCGCCGCGGGCGGCGACGGCCTCCAGGCGCGCGGCGAGGTCGCCTTTGACCATGTGCAGGGCGGGGGTGAGTACCACGTCGTAGGGGGTGAGATCGGCGGTCACCGCGACCACGTCCACGTCGGCGCCCGCCGCACGGGCGGCCCGGTAGTACGCGTGGACGACCTCCTGGTAGCGGACGAGGCGTGACGGCCCGTCGGAGAACTCCAGCGCCCACCAGCTGTCCCAGTCGAAGAGAAGGGCGGTACGGGCCGGGGTGCGCGCGCCGAGCGTGGCCCCTCCCAGCTCCGCCAACTCCCTTCCTGTCTCGGCGACTTCGCGGAAGACACGGGTGTCGTCGCGTCCGGCGTGACCGATCACCGCCCCGTGGTACTTCTCGCAGGCGCCGCGCGAGGCACGCATCTGGAAGTACAGGGCGGCGTCCGCGCCGTGGGCGATGGCCTGCCAGGTGGCCAGCCGCAGCTCACCGGGGCGCCTGAGCGGGTTCACGTCGCGGCAGGCGGTGGTGGAGGGGGTGTACTCCATGAGCCAGAAGGGGGCGCCGGCCTTGAGTCCGCGCATCAGGTCGTGTCCGAGAGCGGCCCGGGTGGGCGGGGCGTCGAGCGGCGGATAGCTGTCCCAGGAGGCGAAGTCGAGGTGGGGCGCCCAGCGGTGGTAGTCCAACGGCCGGTAGGCGCCCATGAAGTTGGTGGTGACCGGTGTGTGCGGGTCGTGACCGCGGACCGCTTCCTTCTCGGCACGGAAACAGCCGAGCAGGGCGTCCGTGGTGAAGCGGTGGTAGTCGAGGGTGATGCCCTGGAAGGCGGTGTGGTCGGGTCCGCGCCAGTGCTCGGTGAGGGCGCTGGGCGGCTCGATCTCGTCCCAGTCGGTGTAGCGGTGCGACCAGAAGGCCGCACACCAGGCGTCGTTGAGTGCGTCGAGGGTGCCGTGCCGCTCGCGCAGCCAGACACGGAAGGCGGCGGCGCACAGGCCGCAGTAACAGGCCCCGCCGTACTCGTTGTTGATGTGCCAGGCGAGCAGGGCCGGGTGGGCGGCGTAGCGCTCGGCGAGGCGGCCCGCGAGTGCGGCGGCGAGCCGGCGGTACGCGGGCGAGCTGGGGCAGAAGTTGTGGCGTTGTCCGTAAGCGTGGCGGCGGCCCTCGAAGTCGGTGCGGTTGACCTCGGGATGGGCGCGTGCCAGCCAGGGCGGGAGCGCGGCGGTGCCGGTGGCGAGACACACACGCCTGCCTTCGGCGGCGGCGCGGTCGAGGGTGCGGTCGAGGACGGTGAAGTCGTAGGTGTCCTCGGCGATTTGGGTGAGTGCCCAGGTGAAGACACCGACGGTGAGGGTGTCGATCCGTGCCTCGCCGAACAGGCGGTGGTCCTCGTCGCGGACGGCCTCGGGCCACTGCTCCGGGGTGTAGTCACCGCCGTAGGGGATCTTGCCGGTCTTGGGGGTGGTCATACGGTGAAGTCCTCCTGGGCCTCGGTGGTCACCGGGCGGATCGTGTTCAGCAGGCAGAGCAGCCCTGGCGCGGCGAGCAGGGCTGGCAGGGCCTCGGTGAAGAGCACGGTGAGGCCGCCGGCGAGGGCGAGTAAGGAGGCGGTGCCGAGGGTGGCCCCGCCGTGCCGGAGCAGGAAGTACGCGGCCAGGCGCGCGGTGTCGGCGGTGCGGAAGGTGAAGAGCGAGGCGAGCACGAGTGCGTACGTTCCCCACAGCACCGACACCAGGCCGGTGAGCACCAGCAGCCAGGCCCACCAGCGGGGCAGGCCCGCGGCGGGAAAATGGGCGAGCGAGAAGCCGATGACGGAGAGCCAGCCGAGCAGGGGCGCCCACAGCTTGAGCACGGGCAGGGCGTTCAGCCGCCAGCCGCGCGCGTAGGCGCGGGCGGGCCGGAGTTCCGTGAGGTCCCGGCCGCGGTGGTGGAGCGCGTACAGCGCGGCGGACAGCGCGGGACCGAGCGGCAGCAGGCAGGCGGCGGCGAGCGGCAGGTCGGACGCCGAGCGGGACAGGAAGAGCAGGGCGACAAGGGCTGGTGAGGCGGCCGCGAGCATCATCAGCTGGGTGGTGAGCAGGGTGTGGACCAGGGCGGCGGCGCGGGAGAGCGCTCCCGTGCCGAAGGTGTGGCGGCGGGCCGCCTCTGGCGCGCTCGTCGCGGCCGGGCGGTCCGGGGCTCGTGCGAGGTCGATGGCCGGGCGGTCCGGGGCTCGTGCGAGGTCGATGGCCGGGCGGTCCGGTACGCGGTGGCGCGGAGCCGTGCCCGTCATCGGCGGCCGTTCTCGTTCCGGAAGCGCTCGTACGCCTGGTTGGTCACGTCGATGAAGTGACCCATGTTCTTGGCCTTCAGTTCGGTGACGTAGTCGTCCCATTCGGACAACGGGCGCCTGCCGAGGGCGAATTGGAGGGTGTTCTGCTTGACGTGGTCCTTCAGCGGGGTCTCCCAGAGCGTGGCCTGCTCCTGCTCCATGGCCCGAAGCGGGTGGGCGGGCTCGACGGGGAGCCGCCTACGCCGGGCCATCGAGTCCTGGAACGCCTGCTCGTCCGCCGTGAAGGAGGACGCGACCAGGGACCAGTTGCCGCCGTAGGCGAAGACTCCGTTGGAGAATCCGTAGTCCTTCTGGAGGTCCTTCTTCGCCTCCGGGTTCAGGCCCAGGATCTTGATGCCCTCGAGGGGCTCGTACCTGCCGGGGCCTGAGGTCGTGTAAGTGACGTTCCTGACTCCCCACTTGGCGAATTCCTGCCCGGCGTCCGAGTACCACAGCCAGTCCACGAACTGCATCATCGCGACGAAGTTCTCGCTCTTCAGGGCCTTGCTGGAGATCATCATGCCGTTCTCCAGGCGGCTGCCGTCCACCACGGGGCCGGCCGGACCGATCGGCACAGGGATCATCGCCATGGACGCGCCCTTGATCTGCTTCGCCAGGTTGTTGCGGTACTCGTCCGCCAGGACCTGCGGATTGCCGCTGATCACAAAGGACTTGCCGCCGAAGAGCTTCTGCTTGGCCTGGTCGTCGGACTGGGTGAAGCTCTCCGGGTCCACCAGGCCGCCGGACACCAGCTTCCTCAGGTACGCGAGCATCCGGCGGTATTCGTCCATGGCGCCGGTGAAGACGAACTTCCGCACCTTGGCGTCCCAGGTGGCGTTCTGGTAGCCCCAGCCGCCCTTGGTGCCGTAGGCCGGGGCGAGGAAGTTGAGCAGCGCGCCGCCCGGCTCGGGCTGGTTCCACCGGTCCGAGAGGGGATACACGTCGGGGTGGGCCTCCTTGAGGCCCTTCAGCACCTCGTGGACCTCGTCCCAGGTGGTCGGCAGACCGAGTCCGGCCTTCTCCAGTACGTCGGTGCGCAGGGCGAGGGAGTAGCCGGGTCTCACCTTCTCGTGCAGGCCCGGCAGGAGGTAGTACTTGCCGTCGGCCTGCCGGATGGAGTCCAGATCGCCCTCCAGCCCCCACTTCCTGACCTTGTCCTGGAAGTGCGGCATCAGGTGCGTGTACTCGCTGACCGGGAGGATGGCCCCCGAGGAGACGAACGCGGTCTCCGCACCGTGATACGTCTTGGGGATGAGGAAGGGCGCGTCACCCGCCCCGATGAGCAGGCCCCTCTTCTTCTCGTAGTCGCTGTACGGGACGGCGGTCGCCTTGAGTGTGACGCCCGTGCGCTTGGTCAGCTCCTTCCAGAAGAGCCAGCTCTCCTTGAGCGGATAGGTCGGCATGTTGTTGTGGAGGATGGTGAAAGAGAGCGGCTCGGTGGCCTTGAACTGGTCGCCCACCGCGTACTTCTTCATTGCTCCGGCCTGTTTCCCGGAGAGGTCCTTCGCGTCCGCGTCGTCCGCGCCGCTGCCGCAGCCGACGAGAACGGTGAGGCCGGCGAATCCGGCGGCGGCGAGCAGGCCGCGCCGCGAGAGCTGTCCGGAGTTCTTCACGATTACTCCTCTGTTCCGAAGTCTGTTCCGAAATCGGGTGTTTCACGTCAGCCCTTGACCGCGCCGAGCGTGACGCCGGAGACGAAGTAACGCTGGACGAACGGGTAGACCGCGAGGATGGGAAGTGCGGTGAGCAGGATCGTGACGGCCTGGATGTTCGCCCCCACCTGGGTGAGCTGTTCCGTCTGGGCGCCAACGTTTCCGCCGCCGGTCGCGCCGGCGATCATGTTGCGGAGATAGACCGTGACCGGCATCAGTTCGGCCCTGTCCATGTAGAGGAAGGCCCCGAACCAGGAATTCCAGAAAGACACCGAGTAGAAGAGCACCATCGTCGCGATCACCGCTTTGGACAGGGGCAGCACGATGCGGAACAGAATGCCGTAGGTGCTCAGACCGTCGATCTGCGCGGCCTCCTCCAGTTCGGACGGCAGGCTTTCGAAGAAGGCCTTCATCACGAGCAGGTTGAAGACGCTGATCGCGTTCGGGATCACCAGCGCCCACAGTGTGTTCTTCATGTCGAGGCCGCTGATGAGGACGTAGTTCGGGATCAGACCGCCGGAGAAGAACATGGTGAAGACGGCGATGCCGGTCAGCGCGTTGCGGCCCTTCAGGCGCTGTTTCGACAGGACGTACGCGTAGCAGGTGGTGAGCACCATGGCGATGACGGTGCCCACCACCGTGTAGAGCACGGTGTTGCCGTAGTTCCGCCAGAACATTCCGTCCGCGACGACGAGGCGGTACGTGGTCAGGTTGAAGCCCTCGGGCAGCAGGTTGACCTGGCCCGCCCGGATACGGTCCTCCGCGCTGAAGGAGCGGGCGATGATGTTCACGAAGGGGTAGAGGGTCACGGCCACGACCCCGGTCAGGACCAGAGCGTTCACGCACTGGAAGACGCGGTAGCCCCGGGAGGGCGCGTGCACCGAGATTCGCGGGCGCGGAGCGCGGCGCCGAGGGCCGCCCGGCGCGGTCACCACAGGCTCGTCCCCACCGTGCGGCGTGAGAGGTGGTTCGCTGAGAAGATCAGCACCAGGCCGATGACCGCCTCGAACAGGCCGATCGCGGCGGCGTAGCTGAAGCTGTTGGACTCCACACCGGCGCGGTACAGATACGTGGAGATGACATCGGCGGTCGGGTAGGTCAGCGGGTTGTAGATCAGCATGATCTTCTCGAATCCCACCGCCATGAACGTGCCGATGTTGAGGATCAGCAGCGTGATCATGGTGGGGCGGATGCCGGGCAGGGTGATGTGCCAGATCTGCTGCCAGCGGTTGGCGCCGTCGATACGTGCCGCCTCGTACAGCTCGTCGTCGACGGTGGTGAGCGCGGCGAGGTAGAGGATGGTGCCCCAGCCCGCGGTCTGCCAGATCTCCGAGCCGACGTAGACGGTACGGAACCACTCCGGCTCCTGGAGGAACGGGACCGGCGCCTGACCGAACGTCCGCAGCGCGTGGTTGACGGGTCCGTCCGTGGCGAGGATCTGCATGGTGATGCCCGCGATGATCACGACGGAGAGGAAGTGCGGGAGGTACGACACCGACTGCACGAACCGCTTCAGCGCGCGCGTGCGCACCTCGTTGAGCAGCAGCGCCAGCACGACCGGGATCGGGAAGCAGAACACGAGCGTGAGCGCGCCCAGCCACAGTGTGTTGGTGAAGACCTGCCAGAAGGTGGGGTCGCCGAGGAACATGTGCACATAGCGCAGGCCCACCCAGTCCTCGCCCAGGATCGAACCGCCCGGTTCGAAGCGGCGGAAGGCGATCACGTTCCCGATCATCGGCAGGTAGCGGAAGACCAGGAAGAACAGCAGCGGCAGCACCACCAGCGAGTACAACTGCCAGTCGCGGCCCAGCGCCTGGCGCCAACTGCGGCGCGCGGAAGGCGGCTTGCGGGGCGGTGGCTGCGCACTGGCCGCCTTCGGATCCGAGGGGCTGTGCGTCGGTCTGCGGGTTCCGTCCGGCGGGTCCAGTGCGGTGGAGGTGCTCATGCTCGGGCCTCCGTGGTGTGGGCGGGGTGGGTGGCCGGGCCCTGGGGCCCGGCCACGGAGGGTGGTGGCGCGTGGGTACGGAGGGTGTGGTGCATGGGTACGTCCGGATGTGCCCGTTGCCCAGCGGATGGGGCGTCAACTCCCCCTGGGGGCTGTTACCTTCCTCCGGAGAAGTTCGACCGGACAGCGGAACGGCCGGACGGCTGTACGCCGTCCCCGACCGCCTGCGAGGTGCCGTGCCCGCCTTCGATCTCCCCCTGGACGAGTTGCAGCGATACCGGCCCGTGCTCGACGAGCCCGCCGACTTCGACGCCTTCTGGCAGGACACCCTGAAGGAGGCGGGACAGGCCCGCCCCGTGGTGTCGCAGCGCCGTGTGGACACCGGCCTGCGGCTGGTCGACACCTGGGACGTGGTGTTCCGCGGATTCGCCGGTGAGCCGGTCTTCGCCTGGTACACACGCCCCGCCGGGGTGTCGCACTCCCTGCCCGCCGTCGTCGAGTACGCGGGGTACGGGCGCGGGCGCGGGCTCCCGCATGAACGGATCACCTGGGCCGCCGCCGGGTTCGCGCACCTTCTCATGGACAACAGAGGGCAGGGCGACCAGTACGGATGCGGTGGCGACACTCCGGACCCGCACGCTTCCGCGCCCGGTGGCCCCGGTCCGGCCGCGCGCGGCCTGCTCGCGCCGCACGACTACCACTACCGGCGGCTGATCACGGACGCGGTGCGCGCGGTCGCCGCCGTACGCGCGCTGCCGGGCGTGGACGCCACGCGGGTGGCCGCGGTCGGCAACAGCCAGGGCGGCGGCCTCGCGCTCGCGGTCGCCGGCCTCGTCCCCGACCTCGCGGCGGTGCTGGTGAGCGCTCCGCTGCTGTGCGGCATCGCTCGCGCGCTGGATCTCGCGGGCGCCGGACCCTACGAGGAGATCGCCGCGTACCTCGCGGTGCACCGCGGCGCGGCGCGGGCCGTGCTGCGCACCCTCTCGTACATGGAGGGCGCCTCCTTCGCGCGCCGCGCCCACGCCCCGGCGCACTTCGGTGTCGGGCTGCGCGACACGGTGTGTCCGCCCAGCGGCGTCTACTCCGCCTTCAACCGCTACGGCGAACTGACCGGTCGCGCACCGCGCCGCGATATGCGCCCCTATCCCTTCAACGGGCACGAAGGGGGTGACGCGGTGCATGTGCGCGAACAACTCTTCTGGCTGCGCGAGGTGGTGGGCGACTGAGCGAGACACGTATCACTTCTCCGTTCGGCGGGCCATCCCGCGATTCCCGGCAAGTGGATCTCCGCAACCGACCGCAAGAGTTGCGGCGGATTCATGACGCGGACGCTAAGTCCGGGTAAAAACGGGTGTCAAGGAAGCGGTGGTGAACTCGCGGATCACGTGTTGTTTGCATGAGGTGTTGGCGGAATATTCCGCGCACCGTTGCGGGACTTTGCAGACACGCCCCAGGAGAGGGAGTCGGCATGACCGGTCGGGCAACGATGGCGGCGGTGGCCAAGGCGGCGGGGGTCTCGATCTCCACGGTGTCGCGGGTCCTTGCCGACAAACCGGATATCTCCGAGGAGACCCGGGGCCGCGTCACACGGGCGGCGAAGGAAACCGGATATGTACTGCGCAAAGGGCGACAGCGGCCGCAGGACGGTGTCCTCGACGTCCTCATCGACGGAATCACCACACCGTGGGCGGGGGAACTCATATCCGGAGTGCAGACAACCGCGTTCGGCCTCGGGTACACACTCGCGCTCACGACCACCAGCCATCCGCGTTTCAGCATCCGCGAATGGATCGCCGTCCGCAGGGCGCGCCCGACGGACGGCGTGATCCTCGTACTCTCCCGTGCCCGCCACGACGAGATCGCCGCGCTGGCCGATCTGTCGGCCCCGCTCATCCTGCTCGATCCGGTGGGTACCGGCGAACCCACCATTCCGACCGTCGGAGCCACCAACTGGTCGGGAGGCGCCGCCGCCACCCGGCATCTCCTCGAACTCGGGCACCGGCGCATCGGATTCATCGGCGGGCCCGCCGAGATCCAGTGCACCCGCGAGCGGCACGAGGGCTACCTGGCCGCGCACCGTGAGTTCTCGCTCGCCCCCGACCCCGCCCTCACCCGCTACGGAAACTTCCTCCTCACGGGCGGAGTCGCGCACGGCGCCTCACTGCTGGACCTCCCGGACCGGCCCACCGCCGTCTTCGCGGGTTCCGACGGACAGGCCGCCGGTGTCTACCAGATGGCCCGCGCGCGCGGCCTGCGCATCCCCGAGGATCTCTCCGTCGTCGGGTTCGACGACACCACGATCTGCACGATGCTCGCCCCGCCGCTGACCACGGTCCGCCAGCCCCTGGCGGAAATGGCGGCGGAGGGAGTACGGCTCATCGCGCAGGAACGGGCGCTGCCCGGTTCGTCGCTGGGGCGGCGGATCGAACTCGCGACCTCGCTCGTGATCCGGGACAGCACCGCACCGCCCACCGCGGCCGAGGCGAGACCCCCGGTCCACACGTGACCCCTTGAAGGAGAGCGCGATGAACGGACGGACGACCGTACGGATGATCACGGTGGCGCAGCTCGCCAACGTCTCGCAGAGCTCCGTCTCCAAGGTGCTCAACGGAAGGCCGGGACTCTCCGCCGAACTACGGCAACGGGTCATGGAGGCCGTCGCGGCGACCGGCTACCAATGGCATCGCCGCGTGCCGCGCCACGGGCCGGTCGATGTGGTGTTCGGCAGTGTGGGCAGTGCCCTCAACGCACCGCTCCTGCGCGGGTTCTCCGCCGTGCTCCGCGCGGCCGGCAGACCGCTCACCGTCAGCCATGCCGACGGTGATCCCGACTGGCTGGAACGGTTGCTCTCCCATCGTCCGGCCGGCGCCGTATGCGTCCTGTCTCCTGTGCCACCCGATGTCCGTCGGCGACTGGCCGAGGCGCGCCTGCCCACCGTCATCCTCGACACGATCGGCGACGCTCCCGCCGAGATGAACGCGGTCGGGGCCACCCAGTGGCGCGGCGGGACACTGGCGGCCCAGCACCTCACGGCTCTCGGCCACAGGAGGATCGCACTCATCACCGGGCCACTGGACCTGGTCTGCTGTCGCGCGCGTTTCGGCGGATACCTCTCGGCGCTGCGCGAGGCGGACATCCGCCCGGACCGCGCGTTGATCCGCTCCGTGCGCTTCCAGGCCGAGCCGGCCCGGCGCGCCGCCCACGCCCTGCTGGACAACTGCCGGACCCCGACCGCTTTCGTGACCGGCAACGATCTCCAGGCCCTGGGCGTGATCGAGGCATGTACCGAGCGCGGACTGCGGGTTCCGGAGGACGTCTCGGTCATCGGATTCGACGACGTCGACGCCGCGAGGTCCTCGGCCCCCGCTCTGACCACCGTTCGCCAGCCCTTCGAGGAGATGGCCGCCGAAAGCATCCGGGTCCTGGGCGCCGTCAGTGACGACCCGTCACTGGCTCCCGTGCGACTCGACATGTCGGTGGACCTCGTCATCCGGAAGTCGACCGGTCCGGCTACCGGGCGCGACGGCTGAACTTCCCTGTGTGCGGGGCCTCTTGACGCCACATTTCCCGGCTGGATACTTACGGACGCCGGGCTTCCGGAGCCATGGTCATCCCCGCACGCGACGGCCCACCCCCCAGAGGAGGATCCCCTCACATGAGTCCACGACGGACCCCGAAGCCCGCTGAGCGAACGGCCATACCCCGGCGCGACCGGCGCAACAGGTCGGTCATCACCACGCTGGCGGCCGCCACACTGGCGGGCGCCGTACTGGCCGGTCCCGGTATCGCGCAGGCCTCTGAGCGGGCGTTACCGCAGGCCGCCTCGGAAGCCCGGGAACAGGTGGCAGCGGCCACCATCACCTGGACCCTGGAACGGGCGAGCAACCCCACCCAGGACCAGTTGGCGGCCTACGGCCTCATCACCACGGCGATGAACGCCGCGGTGGCCCGCTACAACAACATCAGCGACCTGGGCAAGAGCATCACCGTCCGCTACGACCCGGGCGTGCCCACCGCCGACGGCAACATCAACGGAACCATCCGTTTCGGTAACCGCGGCTACATGACCCAGAGGACCGCTCTGCACGAGATCGCCCACACCATCGGCGTGGGCACCAGCGGCGGCTGGTCCACCCTCACCACCGGAGGAACCTGGCGCGGCGCGCAGGCCACTGGCCTCGTCAAGCAGTTCGACGGTTCGGGCGCCACGCTGTCCGCCGGTGGAGGGCACTTCTGGCCCTACGGCCTGAACTACGAGAACGAGTTCTCGAACACGGCGGCCGATCGTCACGTCCAGATCGTCGCCGCCATGGTTCGTGACGGTCTGTAACGTCGGGCATCTCGCAGGCTGACGCCCGGGGGCGGCAACCGCTCCCGGGCACGCCGTCACACTCCGCTCAGCGTCTCGGGTCCGCGACCGCAGCGGCGTCCGGCCATTGGCCGGGCCCCTCGAAGCACAGGCGTACCTAGCCGCCAACGATGAAGGACGTGCCTCAGCGACTCGTTCCAGGTGCCTGTCCGGGCTCGTCGCCGTGCGCACCGAACTTCGGTATCCCGGTCGCCCCCGGCGTCACCCTGACCGCGCCGTCAGGGGAGCAGCCGGACTCTGGCGCAGGCCATCGGTCAGATGCCGAACTCCGCGGGCGACACGCCCAGGGCGTTGCAGGCGTCGCGGACGGCCTGCTGCTCCGAGTACTCGAAGTGCCCGTCGGCACCGGCGATGATGATGCCTGTCTGGATGACCGCGCGGGCCTCCGCCGGCTTCTTGGCGGCCTTGGCGATCTCCTGCAGCACCTCCGCCTTGCCCACCTGGAAGTTGGTCACGAGCCGGTCCACGTGTTTGTTGAACCGCTGGCGCAACTGGTCGGCCGGGAAGTTCTGCAGGACCTCGTTGGAGACGATCAGCTCCTCCACGCGCTGCCGCTCCATCGGCTCCACATGTCCGTCGGCCGCGGCCACCAGCGCGCACATGGCCATGCTGGCATCCCGGTAGGCGCCGCTCTTGAGCTCGGTCTTGACCGAAGCGAGCTGAGACTTCAGCACGCCGATCAGCTGTGCCTTGGAGCCGCCGCTGGACGAACCCGAGCCATGGCCCGGCCCACTGCCGCCGTGCTGTCCCTGCCCGTAGGGTCCGCTCCCCTGGCCCCCCTGTCCGAAGGGGCCGCTTCCCTGCCCGTGACCGCCCGTTCCCCGGGAGCCCTGGGACTGCTGGAGGTTCTTGGCCTGGTCCTTGATCCGGTCCCACATCGGCATTGGTGCCACCTCGACTTCTGTTGCTGTCTGTTCTGTCCGGCCTCGGCCGTCGGTCGCTACTTCGCGATCCGCCAGGTAAAACGCCCCCAGGAGTAGATGGGTTCCCGCATCGCAAAGACAACGCAAAGAAAGACCGAATTGCCCCGTGGCGTGCCGCGACGTACCGCCTCGGCCGCGGGACCGGACGCCGCGCGGTGGCGGGCGGCCGTCCAGTCGATCGTGTGTCAGGTTTCCGTATCCGTACGACAGCGCTGACGGCGTGCATCGCGCTGGCCGCGTCGCTCCCGGCAACGGCGGCCACGAACCGTCGCCGTCAGTCGGCGAATTCGTGGTCGCGGGTCTCCGGCAGGGCCAGCAGGCACAGGAGGCTCAGCAGGCAGAGGCCGCCGGTGTAGAAGCCGAGGACCAGCGGGGATTCCCAGTGGCTGTTGAGCCAGGTGGCCACGAGCGGAGCGAAGCCGCCTCCGAGGGTGTTGGCGAGGATGAAGGCCGCGGAGGCCCCGGTGTAGCGCAGCCGGGCCGGGAACAGCTCCGGGAGGAAGGCAGCCACCGGGGAGAACATCAGCGCGAGGAGCATCAGGCCGACCGTGTAGGCGCCGGTGATCACCAGCCCGTCGCGCGAACTCAGCGAGGCGTACATGGGCACCGCCCACACCACGCAGCCGACGGCTCCGGCCAGCATCAGCGGGCGGCGGCCGATCCGGTCGGACAGCCTGGCGACGGGGAGGGTGATGGCGATTCCGGCCGCCGCGCCGATGCTCGCGGCGGTCAGCATCGTGTTGCGGGGGATGCCGAGTTCCTGCGGCCCGTACGAGAGGCTGTAGACGATCGTCAGGTAGTAGACGGCCGAGCCGCCGATCGCCACGCCGGTGCCGAGCAGCAGCCGGCCGGGGTGCAGCTTGAGCAGCGTCCCCAGCGGGAAGCGGGACGCCGATCGCGGCGCCTGTGCCGTGCGGAGGGCCGCTGTTGTGAACACGGGGGACTCGGAGACTGTCGTACGCACCCACAGACCGACCACGACGAGCACGGTGCTGAGCAGGAACGGGATGCGCCAGGCCCAGTCGGTGAAGCCGTCCATGCCCACGGTGTTCAGGATCGGCAGGATGACCGCGGTGGACAGCAGGAAACCGAGCGAGGGACCGGCCTGCGGGATGGACGCGTACAGCGCGCGGCGGCCGGGCGGCGCGTGTTCGGCGGCGAGCAGCACCGCCCCGCCCCACTCACCGCCCATGCTGACGCCTTGCAGCAGACGGAGTGTCACCAGCAGTACGGGGGCGAGGAGTCCGGCGGTCCCGTACGTGGGCAGCAGCCCGACGCCGACCGTGGCCACGCCCATCAGCAGCAGGGAGATGACCAGGGCCCGTCGTCGGCCCAGCCGGTCACCGATCGTCCCGAACAGGACGACGCCGAGGGGGCGGGAGAGGAAAGCGGCGGCGAACGTGAGGAACGCGGCCAGGGACGAGAGGGTGGCGTTGCCGGAGGGGAAGAAGGCGGGGCCGAGGACGAGCGCGGAGGCGGTGCCGTACACGGTGAAGTCGTAGTACTCGATCGTGGTGCCGACCAGACTGGCGACGGCGACCCGCGGGGCCTGGCTCTTGCCGTCTCCCACCACGGGTGACGCTGACGCGCCCGGTCTCGCGCCGACGGTCTCGGGAACGGTCTTGAACGGTAATTCGGGCATGGCGGGTCACTTCCGGTATGCCCGGAGCGTGGAAACAGTCCGGGTCCAGGGCGGGGAGGGGACGACGCCGTATGAAACACGAACCGAAGTGCGCCTGTCACCCTAAACCCGCAAATTCAATTCCGACAAGAAGTCCCCGCCCTGATAACCGGGCAAGCGAGCACCCGAGCAATAAAGCAGCCGATGCGGTCACGGGCACGCAGACCACCCCAACAGGGCTTAGAGCGCACGACACCCACCACCTCACCATTTGCCGCCCAACAGCGCACGAACAGTACGCCTGGAGGCCGTCAAGCCCGCCCTACCCGCCAAAAACCGCCGTCGATATTCATGCCGGACTCGGTATAAAAATTTCCCGACGATCACACCTTGCCAACGGACAGTCACACGGGAATGCTCATGACCGCTTAACTTGAAAGTTCTACAACCATCGATTTTCGGACACGGAGAATCGCAGCAGAATGCCGCGGTTCGGCTTTCTTAAATGCGACCTCCGGGCTGGGAAGGCTCATTACCCATGCTGAAAACCGGCAAGCAATTACGCTTGAGAAGACTTTCACTGGCGGGCGACGACCGACATCTGCTTGTACCGCTCGACCACAGCGTCTCGGACGGCCCGATCCTCCCCGCCGACAAGTGGGACGGCCTGCTGCGGGCCCTGGTGGCCGGCGGGGCCGACGGGATCATCGTCCACAAGGGGCGTGCCCGTGCCTTCGCGCCGGACATCCTGAGGAGCTGCGCGCTGGTGGTGCACCTGAGCGCCAGCACCGCCTGCTCCGCCGACGTCCACGCCAAGGTGCTGGTCGGCGATGTCGAGGAGGCGCTGCGGCTCGGCGCGGACGCGGTCAGCGTCCATGTGAACATCGGCTCGGACACCGAGGCGCAGCAGCTCGCCGACCTGGGGGCGGTGGCCCGTTCCTGCGACGCGTGGGGCATGCCGCTGATCGCGATGATCTACCCGCGCGGCCCCCGGATCGAGGACCCGCGCGATCCCGCCCTCCTCGCCCATCTGGCCAACGTCGCCGCCGACCTGGGCGCGGACATGGTGAAGACCTCCGTCGCCCTGCCGCTCGACCGGATGGCCGAGGTGGTGGCCAACAGCCCCTTGCCGGTCCTCGCGGCCGGCGGGCCGCCGGACGGCTCCGATCTCGTCGAGTACGGCACCGCCGTGATGGCCACCGGCTGCCGGGGGCTGGCCATCGGCCGCCGGATCTTCTCGTCTCCCGCACCCGCCGCACTGGTGTCCCGGCTCGCGGCGGTCGTGCACGGCATGCCCGGCGGGGGCGGCATCACGGATGACATGCCCCTGGCCAATTACTCGACGATCGTGGCAGGAGTGGCATGAGGTTCGCATGGATCGATCTGCGTGAAGTCCCCCGCCCGCAGCTCCGGGCAGTGGTGGACGCGGCCATTCACGCCCGGATGGCCGGGGTGGTGGCGGCCGACGCCGAACTGCTCGGGACCCTGCCCCCGACCGTCACCCGGGTACTGGTCTGCGACGGTCCGCCCCCGGCCGCCGCGAACAAGCCCGCCGCCAAGGAGGCGAAGGGCGCCGACAAGGCCAACTCACCCTCCCCTTCCGGCAGTTCTACGGGCGCCGCCTCAATCGACGTCCACCTTCGGAAGTTCGGCACCCAGGACGAGTTGGACACCCTGGCCGCCGACCACCGCAGCGCCGATCGCACGAGCGGCACGCCTGCCGCCGGCTTCATCGACGTACGGGACGACCGCACTCTTCAACTGTCCTGCGCGGGCGCCATGGTGCTGCCGTACACCGTCATCCACTTCGCCGACCCGACCAAGATCCCGCTGGAGATCGTGCTCGCGGCGGCCGAGTCAGCCGAGGGCAAGCTGGTGACCGTCGTCGACGGCCTGGAGGAGGCGGCCATCGTCTTCGACGTGCTGGAGCGCGGCTCCGACGGCATCCTCTTCACTCCCCGGAGCGCCGACGACGTGTTCGCGCTGGGGCGCCTGCTGGAAGCGACGACACCGCGACTGGAGCTGTCGACACTGACCGTCGAGAGCATCCGTCATGTCGGACTCGGCGACCGGGTCTGCGTCGACACCTGCTCACACTTCGAGGAGGACGAGGGCATCCTCGTCGGCTCGTATTCCTCCGGCTTCGTGCTGTGCTGCAGCGAGACCCACCCGCTGCCCTACATGCCGACCAGGCCGTTCCGGGTCAACGCCGGTGCCCTGCACTCGTACACGCTCGGGCCCGACAACCGCACCAGCTACCTCAGCGAGGTCGGCTCCGGCAGTGCCCTGCTCGCGGTCGGCGCCGACGGGCGCACCCGGCGGGTCGTGGTCGGGCGCGCCAAGCTGGAGTCCCGGCCGCTGCTGGAGATCCGTACCCACGCCGAGGACGGCCGGCTGGTCAGCCTGACCGTGCAGGACGACTGGCACGTACGGGTGCTCGGTCCGGGCGGGAAGGTCCTCAACGTCACCGCGTTGCGGGCGGGGGACGAGTTGCTCGGCTACCTGGCCGCCGACAAGCGCCATGTGGGGCTGCCCATCGGCGAGTTCTGCAAGGAGGTCTGAGGCCTCATGGACGAACTCCTCAAAGATACGGACACCGGTACCGGCCCGGGGACGGACGACGGGGTGGGCTCACTGGTCCAGGAGCTGTTCGACGCGCGCGACGACCGACTGCCGTATCTGACACACCAACAGGAAACCGTCACCCGAGGTGAGTTACGGGAGCGGGTGGCCCGTCAGGCCGCGATCTTCGCCGGTTACGGCATCGGGCCGGGCAGCACTGTGGGCCTGCGGACACCACCCAGTTTCACCCAGATCGAGGTGCTGCTCGCGCTGTGGCGGCTCGGCGCCCAGGTGCTGCTCCTCGACTTCCGGCTCAAACCGCCCGAGGTGGCGGCGCTCCGCACGACCTGCCGGCCGCAGTTCATGGTCAGCGCCGGTTCCAACGTCCGGGCGACGTTCGGTTTCCGGTCCGAGCACGAGATCGTCACCGAGCGCCTCAGACCGGGCCGGCCGGCCACCACCGCGCACCGGCTGGTCCAGTTCAGCTCGGGCTCCACCGGGCGGCCGAAAGTGATCGGCAGAACCGCCCGGTCGCTCATCGCCGAGGTGGACCGGTTCGCCGGTATCGCCGGGATTCCCGGTGCCCCGGGGATGCCCGTCGAGGGCGACCGGCTGCTGCTGCTCAGCTCGACGGCGCACAGCTTCGGTCTGGTCGCCGGCCTGTTGTACTCCCTCGCCGCCGGTGTCTCCGTCGTCTTCACGCCCCGCGTCTCGGCCCGCGACATCCTGCGGACCGCGCTGGAGCACCGGGTCACCGCCCTGTTCGGCGTACCGACGCACTTCGAACTGCTCGCCGCCGCCACCGATCCCCCCGCACTGCCCGACCTGCGGGTCGCGGTGTCGGGCGGAGAGATCATGCCCCCGCGGGTCGCGGCCCGGTTCGCCGAACAGTACGGCCTCACGGTCGGCGAGGCGTACGGGACCACGGAGAGCGGCATCGTGACCATCGACATCGGCGGCACACTGCGGCCCTCCGTCGGCCGGCCCGCGCCGGGTGTGCAGATACGGGAGCGGCGCGGCGAACTGTACGTCGCCCTCGACGAGTCGCCGTACCTGTTCGGCTCGGGCGGCGCACAGTACGCGGACGGCTGGCTGCGCACCCGGGACCGGGCCACGGTGGACGCCACCGGCGCGGTCCTGGTGCACGGGCGCGCCGACTCCCTCGTCGTGGTCGGCGGCCTCAAGGTGGACCTCACCGAGGTGGAGAACGTCCTTCGCGAACACCCGGCGGTCGACCAGGCGGTCCTGGTCCACGAGGACGTGACCGAGGCGTATGTGGCGGTGGCCGCCGGCGCCGGACGGCCGTCCGCCGAGGACCTGTCGCGCTGGTGCCGGGAGCGGCTGGCCGACTACAAGGTGCCCCGGGTGATCCGGCTGCTGGAGTCCCTGCCGCGCACGTCCAACGGGAAGTTGGTACGCCGGGCGGCGACGCTTCAGGCGGCCTTGGCGGGCGAGGCGTAGCCCGGCCGAGGCGATCCGAACAACCTTCCCGACACCTCTCGTACGACCTTTCCCCTGGAGATGCCGATCATGAGCACGTCGATTCTGGAAGACGAGATCCGCGAGTTCGTCCTGACCTCGGTCATCGACGAGATGAACATCCTGCTGAGCCGCGACGGCATCACGGACGACAGCCCGGTGACCGTCGGCGGGCTGGAGATCGACTCGCTGAGCCTGATCGAACTCACGCTGCGGCTGGAGACCCGGTTCGGTGTCGAGATCCCGGACACCGACATCGAGCCCCTGGCCACCCTGACCCTCGGCGGACTCGTCACCGAGGTCGTCCGACGCGGTGCGAAGGCATGAGTACGGGCGGGGAAGCCACCGGCACCGTCATCACCTCCGACTCCGTCCGGGAGCTGCTGTCGGACCGCAAGGTCTTCCCGGGGCTGCCCGACGATCTCGGCGAGGACGCCGAACTGGTGCTGGACTCCCTCGGGTTGGTGTGGCTGCTCCATGTGGTGGAGGAGCGCTACGGCCTGGTCGTCGAGCCCACCGACGAGGACATCGGCGGGCTGACCTCGCTCCGGCGGCTCACCGGATATCTGCGTGCCGCCCAGGCGGAAGGGGGGCTGCCGGGATGAGCCGTGAAGTGACGGTGACCGGGTTCGGCGTACGTACGGCGTTCGGCGCGGGTGCCGAGGCACTCCGGAGCGGGGTCTTCGCCGGGGTTCCCGCGTTCCGGCCCACCACACGGTTCGACACCGGTCCGTACCGTACGCCGATGGCGGCCGCCGCTCCAGACGGCCCCGACGCGGTCGAGGACCGGTCGTTGCGGCACGCGCTCGGCCGGTGCGGGGCGGACGCCCTCGACATGGCCGGGCTCGGGCCGGTCACGCAGGCGGCGGTCCTGCTGGGGGTCGCCGGTGACCACAGCGGGGTGACGCGGTACTGGCGGGGCGCGGCGGCAGCCCCGGCGGACACCGGGCCAGGGCCGGGTGCTGTGGCGGGAACGGCTTCTGACACCGCGTCCGTACCGGTGCGGCGGCCCGGCGCGGACACCGGCCGGGCCGCCGCTTACGCCGATGCCGTGCCCGCTCACCTCACCGCACTACTGGCCGACGGCCTTGGCCTGACCGGGCCCCGGCTCACCTTCACCAACGCCTGCGTGGCGTCCGCCGCCGCGATCATCCACGCCTGCCGGCTGATCTCCTCCGGGCGGATCGACACGGCCGTCTGCGCGGGCGGGTATCTGGTGGAGGAGGAGACCTTCGGCAAGTTCGACTCCGGGCGGGCGTTGTCCCGTGACGGCCTGGTGCGCCCGTTCTGCGCAGAGCGCAGCGGACTGCTGCTGGGCGACGGGGTCGCGGCCGTCGTACTGGAGTCCGCCGGGCACGCCCGGCGCCGCGGGGCCCGGCCGCTGGTGTCCGTCGTCGGGTGGGGCGCCGCGACGGACGCGCACCACATCGCGCAGCCGCACCCGCAGGGCGCCGGGCTGGCGCGCGCCGCGCGGCAGGCGCTGCGGCTGGCCGGTGACCCGCAGGGGGCGTCCCTCGGCTATGTGAACGCCCATGGCACCGGTACCAAGTACAACGACGGGGCCGAGACCCGGGGCCTGCGCGCCGCATTCCCGGAGCGGGCCGGGTCGATACCGGTCAGCTCGACCAAGAGCACCACCGGCCACCTCCTGGAGGCGGCGGGCGTCGTGGAGTTCGTGATCACGATGCTGGCCCTGCTGGACGGCGTGCTGCCGCCGACCGCCGGATTCGGCGGCCGCGACCCGGAATGCGACCTCGACTACGTGCCGAACCGGCCCCGCCCCGCCGACCCGCGCCGGGCCCTCACCGTCAACGCCGCCTTCGGGGGCGCCAACACCGCGCTCGTCCTGGAGCGGCCATGACCACGACCGACAGAATGGTCCCGCGCTCGCCCCTCGGTATCCTCGCCTCGGCCACCGCGACCCATGGCACCGGCCGGGACGACGACATCGCGCTCCCGAAGCTGCCGGGCTTCGTGGAGTCGGCGTTCAGCCCGCTGGCGTACGAGGTCGGCGAGCGGTGTCTGACCGAGTGGCCCGGGGACGGCGCCCGCACCGCCGTGGCGCTGGCCAGCATGACGGGTGACACCACCACCGCCGATCTGGCCAGCCGGCGCATGGTGTCCGGCCGGGTGCACAACCCACTGCTGTTCATGCAGGCCACCGCCAACTCCGTGCTGGGTCACATAAGTCGTGAGTTCGGGATCACCGGACAGATGTTCAGTCTCTCCACCCTCGACGACCCGCTGACCGAACTGCTGGCCATGGCGGACCTGTTGCTGGAGGACACGGAGCTGGACCGGGTCCTGGTGCTGGGTGTGGAGCTCGGCGGCGGCGCACGTGTGGCCGCCGTGCACCGGGAACTGGCGCTGGACGGCGGACGTCCGGTCCCGGACCTCCCCGTGTCCGCCGGTCTGGCGGCGGCGGCGCTGCTCGGCCGCCCCGGCGACGCCGGGGCCCCGGTGTCGGTCCGCACGGCCGGGACGGCGTACGGCACCGGGGCGGCTCGCCGACTCGGAAGCATCCAGGGCCTGTTCGACCTGGCCGACGCCCACCGGCGGCTTCTGCGGGACGGCGGCACCCACCTCCTGGCGACCGAACCGGAAGAGCCCGCATTCATCCTCGGCTCCGGCGCCGAAGCACGATCCCACAGCGGAGCGGGATCCGGCACCGGAACAAGAGACACAGCAAGGAACGAGACGGAGACCCATGCTCATCAGTAGGCAGGAGCGGGCGCGGATCTGCTCCGACACCGGACTGGGCGCCGGAAATGTCCTGGCGCGCCTGACGGCGTACGGCCGTCCACTCGACGAAGTCGTACTGCGAACGGACGGCACCTGGCAGGCACCGGACGGCAGTTGCCCCGAGGCCATGACCCTCGGGCAGCTGTGCGCGTCGGTCGAGACCTACGCGGGCTGGTACGCCGCCCAGGGTGTGCGCCCCCGCGACCCTGTCGCCCTGCACTCCCACTCCAGCACCGAGTTCGCGGTGAACTTCCTGGCGCTGACGTCCCTCGGCGCGATCCCGTCGTTCGTCAACGGCAATCTGCCGCCCGGCATCGCCCGGGAGTACGTACGACGACAGGGCGCCGTAGGTGCCTTCACGGACCGGGACCACCAGGCCGTGCTGTCGGCCCCCGGGGCGGACCTCGGCTTCCACGTGACCGCGGCCGACATCGGCCCCGAGCACCGCGCGTCGCTCCCACCCACCTACCCGTACCGTCACGACCCCACCGACCCGGTGCTCATCTCGCACTCGTCCGGAACCACCGGTATGCCCAAGGGAGTTCCGCACACCCACCGAACACTGATGTACGCGCAACTGCACCGGCTGCGCCACTCCACCGGAACCGACATGGAACGCACCCTGGTGGGGCTGCCGGGCGCGCACAACGCGATGGTGGCGACGCTGCTGTACTGCCTGCTGCTGCGCAGCGACATCAAGCTGCTCTCCAGCCAGAGCGGTACCGAAGTGCTGGACGCCATCGAGGAGTTCAGGCCCACCGCCGTGCTGGCCTTCGCCGGCACCTTCGGCGAGATGGCCTCCGATGACCTGGCCGCCCGTGACCTGTCCAGCGTGCAGGTGTGGTTCAACACCGGGGACGCGGCGCACGAGGCGCACATCCGGGCCCTCGTGCGGTACGGCAGCCGCCGTGCGATCGGCAAGGACCTGCGCCGCACGCGCGTCGACGGCGCCGTCTTCGTGGACGGGCTCGGCTCCTCGGAGGCCGGCCACTCCCTCTTCCACAACCGGCACACCAAGGACACCTCGGCCTACTCGCGCTGCGTCGGCAGGCCGATCAGCTTCGCCGAGGCCGCCGTACTCGCCGAGGACGGCACCCCGCTGCCGCCCGGGGAGATCGGCCGCCTCGGCCTCAAGTCCCCTACGCTCACGCCGGGTTACTGGAACGACTCGCTGACCTGGAACCGTACGCGGCTCGGCGGCTACTGGCTCACCGGCGACCTCGCGCACCAGGACGAGGACGGCAACTTCTACCACCTCGACCGCACACCGGACGCCATCCGCACCCGCGCCGGCCTCGTCCTGAGCACCCGCACCGAGGAACTCCTCCTGCGCGAGCTGGCCGAACTGGCCGACTGCACCGTGGTCGGGGTCGCCCCGGACGGCGTACGCGCTGACTGGGACGGCGACGGGGTGGCCCAGGCGTACGCGCTGCTCCAACTCTCCGATGACGAGGCGGGCAGTGACGAGGAGTTGACCGACCGGGTCAACACGGCCCTCAAGACCGCCGGACTCACCCCGGTCACCCGCGCGCTGCGCGTGAAGCCCGACGACGTGGTCAAGGGCGCCACCGGCAAGGTCCTCAAACGAGTGATGCGCGACCGCCTCGCCGCCTCCTCGGCCCGGGAGCAGGCATGAGTACGGACGAGGGCACCGGCGAGGTCAACCACCGCGCGCAGACGGTCGAGGCCTACCGACTGTGGTGGCAGCACGACGCCCACTGGTACCAGGGGGTGGCGAGCCGGTTCGGGCAGGAGGCCGCGAACGAGATCAACGCCGAGGCGCTGCGCAAGATCGCGACGCACGTCGGGCAGCGCGTCGGCCGCCGGTCCGGGGCGCTCCCCGGCACCGGCGACAGCCGCAAGGATCTGGAGGAGCTGCGCCGCCGGTACGACGAGTGCGGCGACCGGATGTTCCCGCCGGAGCTGCGCAACGCCTCCACCGAGGTCGAGGGCGACGACCTGATCGTCCTCACCCTGCGCCGGAACTTCGCCATCACGATGGTGCGGATGGCCGGTTCGCTGGACGGCTACCGATGCCCGTGCACCGACATCCACGCGGGCTGGTCCGAGGGACTCGGCGTCACTCTCACCGAGAACCGGGCCGAGAGCTGTCTGCGCGACGGCGACAAGGCGTGCCGCCTGCTGATGCGCGTACGTACTCCTCCTCCCTCTGACCGTACGGAAGGCTGAGCGGTGAACAACGGTACGGGGAAGACCTCCCGGTCGTGGCCCGTCCTCGTGGTCGTGGTCTGCGCCCAGATGCTCATCTGGCTGGACACCTCGGTCCTCAACGTCGCGGTCACCACCCTGGCCGACCCGGCCGAAGGACTGGGCGCGACCCCCGCAGAGCTGGAATGGGTGGCGAGCGCCTACACCCTGGTCTTCGCCGGTGCCCTCTTCGCGGGCGGCGCCCTGGCCGACCGTTTCGGCCCCCGGACCACACTCCTGGCCGGGCTCGCCCTGTTCGGCGCCGCTTCCGGCGCGGGCGCCTTCGCCTCGGACCCCACGGGACTGATCATGGCGCGGGCCGTCATGGGCGCGGGCAGCGCCCTGCTGATGCCGGCGACGCTGTCGGTCATCGTGCGGAGCACCCCGCAGGAGAAGCGGACCCGGGCGATCGCGATCTGGAGTTCGTCCAGCGGTCTGGGGGTGGCCGTGGGTCCGGTCGTGGGCGGGGCGCTGCTCAGCACCTTCTGGTGGGGTTCGGTGTTCCTGGTCAATGTGCCGATCGTGGCCCTGTGCCTGGCCGGAGTGGCAGCCGTCGTACCGGAGTTGAAGGCCCCCGGGCGCGGACGGCTCGACCTGCCGGGGATGGCTCTCTCGGTGCTCGGACTCGGTGGCGTGGTGTACGGAATCATCGAACTCGGCAACGGACAGACGTGGTACGGCCCTCATGTCCTTCTCCCTCTCCTGCTGGGCGGCGCCCTGCTGGCCGCCTTCGTGGCAGGTCAGCGCAGGTCCCCGGCCCCCAGCCTGGACCCGCGGCTCTTCAGGCAGCGCGGGTTCACAGCCGGGAGCGTGGTGCTGCTGATCGCGTTCATGGCCCTGGCCGGGCACCTGTTCTACGCGGCCTTCTACCTCCAGGGCCCCCGCGGCCTCTCCCCCGCCGACGCCGGAACCGTGATGGTCGCCGCCGCGATCGGCATCGTCCTGGGCAGCCAGGCGGCTCCCGCGATGAGCCGCCGGCTGACGGCCCGCTGGACGGTCGCGGCCGGGATCCTGGCCACGGCCGCCACCTACCTCGCCTACGCCTGGCTCGACGGACGGACCCCGATCTGGTTCATCGCCGCGCTGCTGTGGATCCAGGGCTTCGGTATGGGGCTGATCGGTACGCCGGTCACCGCGGTGATGATGAGCGGGGTGCCCCCGGGGCTCGCGGGCGCCGGATCGGCCGTCAACAGCGTCACCCGGCAGGTCGGTGGGACCCTCGGGGTGGCGATGGCCGGTTCGATCCTCTCCGGCGTGTACCGGGCGCGGATGTCGGACGCCGAACTGCCGGGCGCCGGGCGCGCGTTGTCACCGGCGGCGCAGGAGCAGGCCCGAGCCTCCGCCGAGGCGGCCCGCTCACTGGCCGGTTCCCTGCGCCTGCCCGAACTGGCGGCCACGGCCGACCGGGCCTTCCTCCACGCGATGTCCGCCGCCACCGTCGCCATCGCCGCTCTGGCCCTCGTCGGCTTCGTGGTGTCGGTCGTGGGCCTGCGGACACCGGCGCCACGACCGGGCGACGTCCCGGGCCGGGAGGCACGGGACGAGCAGGTGGAATCCGCGTGAGGGCTGACTGCCCGCCCCGTACGTCCGCCGACCCGCCATGCCTGATCCGGTCGGCGCCGAGGGCTCGTTCCCTTTGACAGCGGACGAGCCCACCGCATAACTTCAGGCCCACCTGTGTCGTACAAGGATCCGAGGGGGCGGCTGTGAAGACGCTGCGTCTCACCCAGCGCCGGTACCTCGATCTTCGCCGGTCCACCTCCACGGGGTGTTGAGCGGTCCCTTCCCGCACCGCTCATTCTTCCTACGCGCTTCCCCTGGACCGTCATGCCTTCCGCCCGCATATCGCGGCGCGGCCTGCTGTCGCTGGCCGCCTCCTCCTCCGGTGTCTCTCTGCTGTCGGCGTGCGGCACAGGCGCCGCTTCCGGCGAGAAGGTCGTGCCTTTCTACACGACCGAGTCGGACCCCAAGTCGCTCGCCTTCTACCGCTCAGTGATCAAGAAGTTCGAGCGCGGGCACCCCGGCGTCACCGTGAAGATGACGCTGTACTCGGACGAGAACCAGCTCCAGTACCTCCAGTCGGCCATGCAGACCGGCACCGACATCGGCGTCTTCGCGCCGCCCGCGGCGAACATCCTCGACTGGGCCGTCAAGGGCTATCTGCTGTCCCTCGCCGGCATGATCGAGGAGATCGGCGAGGACGACTTCCTGCCCGGCACCCGCATCGTGCACCGGGGCGAGGACTACGCGATGCCGTTCCAGGCCAACGCCTCGGTCCTCTACTACCGCAGGGACCTGCTCGACAAGGCGGGCATCGACCCGCCGCGCACCTACGGCCAGTTCCTCGGCGCCGTGCGCGAGCTGCACGGCAGGGACGGCGTCGACGGCATCTCGTCCGGCGCGAGCAACACCCCTGGGATGACGACCCAGTTCCTCGCCCCGTACGTCTACCAGGCGGGGTGGGACTACTACGGCCCGGACGGTGAGGTCCTGTTCGGGAAGGCCGAGGTGCTCGACGCGGTGAAACGGCACGTCGCGATCATGCGGTACGGGCGCAAGGGCGCGTACAACACCAACTACCCGGATCTGATGAACACCTACATCTCCGGGAAGGCCGCCTTCGCGACCATGGCGGGCAGGCTCGGCGTCAACCTCGCCGAGCAGAACCCGCGGATCGCCGAGGTCACCGGCGTCCTGCCGGTCCCCGCGGGCCCGTTCCGTACCGGGCGGCTGGCGTACGGCGGCAAGAACCAGTACAGCGTCTTCGCGCACACCCGGCACAGACGCGAGGCCAGGGCCTTCCTCAAGGAGCTGACCACCGGTGAGAACGCGCTGCGGTTCGCCCTCACCGTCCCGGGCCACCTCGTGCCGCCGCTGAAGTCCGTCAAGGCGCGGCTCCGCGAGGAGATCGGCGTCTCGGACGCCCCGTACCTCAAGAAGCACGGCGACTGGGTGCGCACCATCCTGGATCTCGTCCCGCACGCGATGAGCCCTGACATGGCCATGGGCTCGGTCGTCAACGGGCGCTACGACGGCAAGCTCTCCAACCCCTGCCCCTGGGCGGGCAAGGCGTGGGCGCCGCCCCCGGCCGACGCCACGATGGTGCAGTCGATCCTGCTGCGCGGCGACGACCCCGAGCGGGCGTGGCGCCGGGCCGTGGACCAGTTCGCCTTCGCCGCCCGCGACTGGAAGTCGGCCAACCCCGAGTGGAGGCCCGCGGCATGAGGACCCTCCGCCTCGGGCGCGCCCTCCAGTACGCGGCACTGGCCGCCGTCGTGCTCATCGCCGATCTGCCGCTGCTGTGGATCCTGTTCACGGCCGTCAAACCGGACGAGGAGATCATCGCCTATCCCCCGACGTTCTTCCCGCACACGTTCACGCTCGACAACTTCCGCACGCTCTTCGAGATCTCGTCCTTCGGCACGTACCTCGCCAACTCGCTGACCGTGGCCGCGGTATCGACCCTGCTGGTCGTCACGCTCGGCACCTGCGCCGCGTACGCCCTCGTCCGGTTCCGGATACCGGGGCTGCGATGGGTCGGGGAGCTGTCGCTGTTCGCGTATCTGGTGCCGCCGATCCTTGTCCTGGTACCCATCTCCCAGCTCGTGGCGCGGTTCGGACTCGCCAACAACCTCGTCGCGCTGATCGTGATCTACACGGCGACACTGCTGCCGTTCGCGCTGTGGACGCTGCGCTCGTACTTCCACGGGCTCACCGTCGAACTGGAGGACGCGGCGATGGTCGACGGCTGCACCCGGTTCGGCGCTTTCGTGCGGGTGGTGCTGCCACAGTCGGTGCCGGGACTGATCGCGACCGCCGTGTTCGCCTTCAACGCGGCCTGGAGCGAGTACCTCTTCGCCTCCACGCTGATGGCGGAGCCGGAGAAGCTGACGCTCAGCCCGGGGCTCTCGCTGCTCATGGACCAGACGAGCGTCTACTCGTGGGGCGTGCTGATGGCCGCCGCCCTGATCGTGGTCACGCCCGTGCTGGTGCTGTTCGTGTTCGTCCAGAAGTTCCTCGTCGGCGGCATCGGACAGGGGGCTGTCAAGTGACTGCCGTATCCCGGACCTCACCGAATCCGGCTGCTGCGCGGACGCGCGACCGCGCCCCGCGCCGGGGCCTGTCCGACCGGGCGCTCGGCACCCTCATGCTGGTGCCCGCGCTCCTGCTGCTGCTCGTCTTCGGTGTCTATCCCTTCCTCGCCTCGGTCCTCGACAGCTTCTTCCAGGTCGACTTCCTCACCCGCGAACACACCTTCCTCGGCCTCGACAACTACCGCCGCCTGTGGGAGAACCCGGCCGTGCGCGGCGCGTTCGGGCGCAGCGTGCTCTGGGTGGCGGGGAACATCGTGATCCAGGCCGTCGCCGGGGTCGCCGTCGCGCTGCTCCTCAACGCCGGGCTGCGCGGCCAGAACCTGGCGCGCGGACTCGTGCTCTTCCCGTACGTCGTCCCCGCCGTGGTCGCCGCGATGGTGTTCCGCTTCGCGTTCAACGACACGTCGGGGATGGCCGGTTACCTGCTGCGGACGCTCGGGCTGAGCGACACCCTCGTGAACCCGTTCGCCGACCCGGCCACGGTGATGCTCGCGCTGGTCGCCGTGAACTGCTGGAAGTACGTGCCGTTCATCGTGATCGTCGTCCTCGCCCGCCTCCAGACCCTGCCGGGCGAGCTGCGCGAGGCGGCGGCGCTGGACGGGGCCGGGCGGTTCGGGGTCTTCCGGTATGTGACGCTGCCGTGGATCGCGCCCGCGCTGATCGTCGCCATGCTGATGCGCACCATCTGGACGGCGTACGACTTCGACCTGCCCTACCTGCTCTCCGGCGGCGGCCCGATGGACACCTCGACGACCGTCCCGCTGGAGATCAAGAAGCTGGCCTTCGCCGACCAGGACCTCGGCCTCGCCTCCGCGCTGGCGGTATGCGTGGCGATCCTCCTGGTCGCGGGCGCGCGTCTGTACCTGCGCGCGTACCGTGCGAGCGAGGACGCGACGGGCTGAGCAGCGTCCAGGATCCCCTGGAAAGGCACCCGTCCGATGCTCACCCTGGGCGAGCCCCGTTCAACCGTAGAGGAGCACTCCGTATGACCGCCACGCCCGACCACCCCCTCGTCACAGCGGCCCGTCGGCTGGCCCACGACGTCCTCTCCCCCGCCGCCGGGACGCACGACCGGGAGGGCGTCACGCCCGAGGCCGTCGACGCGGTCAAGGCGTCGGGCGTGCTGGGGGTCAACGCACCGGCGGCATACGGCGGCGCCGAGGCTCCGGCGGCCGTCGGCCGGGAGATCGCCGAGATCCTGGCGGGCGCCTGCTGCTCGACGTTCTTCGTCCAGGCTCAGCACCACACGCCGGTACGGACGCTGGCCTCGGGCGAGGAGGTGGCGCGCGAACGCTGGCTGCGCCCGCTGAGCGACGGCACGATGCTCGCCGGAATCGCCTTCTCCCACCTGCGCGCCCACCCGGAGCTGCCCGTGCGGGCCACCCGGGTGGCGGGCGGCTGGCGCTTCGACGGGCGCGTGCCCTGGTACACGGGATGGGGGCTGAACGACCTGTTCCTGCTGGGCGGTGCGACCGAGGACGGCGAAGTGGTCTTCGGCGTCGTCGGCGCCCGCGAGCAGCCGGGTCTCACCGCCACGGACCCGCTCCAGCTCGCCGCGCTCACCGGTTCGCGTACGGTCGGTCTGCTGCTCGACGGTCTCGTACTGCCCGACGAGGCGGTGGCGGCACGCCTCCCGTACGAGCGCTGGGCGAGGGAGGACCGCCCGAAGAACACCAACACCAACCCGGCAGTCTTCGGTGTGGCCCGCGCCGCGCTCGACCTCCTCGATGGCTACGGCGACGGCGAGGCGACCGCGACGGCGGGCGTCCTGCGCGAACGCCTGGACGCGGCACGCCGCGACGCCTACGCGCTGGTCGACGAGGTTCCGCCCGCCGAAGGGCTGGACGACAGACTCGCGGTCAAGACCCGGGCCTACGATCTGATGCGCGCGGCCACCACGGCCGCGATCGCCGGGGGCGGCGGCCGTTCCTTCGGCATGACCCACCCGGCCCAACGAATCGCCAGGGAGGGCCTGTTCCTCGTCGTCCAGGGCCAGACCGCCGAAGTCCGCACGGCCCACCTGACGGCCCTGCGGTCCTGACGGAGTGGTCGGGGTCGAACGGTTTCCACCGCACGCCGAGGACCTTGCCGCTGTGGGCGTTACGGAAGCGGACATCACCGCCGCCGTCGATCACCTCCCCGTCGTGTTCCAGTAGACGGTGTAGTTGTGGCCGTGTGCGTCGTGGAACGGGCCCAGGCCGACGGTGGAGCCGGCCGCGGTCGCGGTGAAGGCGAGTGCGTCGGTGCTGGTCCGCTTGATCGAGGTCGTGTCCAGGGACGGCGGGGAACTCAAGGCGCTGTTGCCGTAGTTGCCGGACAGGACCACCGGGCCGTAGGTGATCGCGGCGATGTCCGGGTTGTCGTTGGCCGGCCGTATGACGATCCGCATGGGCAGACGGACGGTGACCGTGTCACCGGCGGTCCAGGCGCGGGTGAGGGTGGCGTAACTGCCGGGGGTGGCCGTGATGTTCTGCGCGACGCCGTTGACGCTGATGGTGGCCGCGGTGGTCCAGCCGGGTATGCGGATGCGCATCGCCCAGGTCCCGCCGGCGTTGCCGGTGACGCGCAGAGTCGTGGTGTCGCTCGCCGGGAAGGAGGTGGTCTGGGTGACGGTGATGCCGCGCTGCGTCCAGGTGAGGACCGACGGCAGGAACAGGTTCACGGTCAGCGTGGTGCCGGAGTGGAAGTAGACGGAGTCCATCAGCCTGGTGTGCATCTCCAGGCCGGTGCCCTGGCAGCACCAGAAGCTGGTGTAGTCGGTGCTCCAGGTGCCGCCGCCCCATGCGGGGCCCACACCGCGCCGGCCGCCGGGGTTGAGCGGGGTGAAGTAGGTGACGTGGCCATGCGCGTCGGCCGGGTTCTGCTGGCCGATCATCTGGTTGAGCCACGCCCGCTCGTAGTAGTCGAACAGCGCGGCCCGGTCCGGGGCGAGGGCGAACAACTCCCGGGTGAGGGTGAGCATATTGAAGGTGTTGCAGCTCTCGCAGGTGTCCTGGCGCAGGTGGGCGGCGATGGCATGGGGGGCGCGGAAGTGCTCTGCCTGGCTGTTGCCGCCGATGGCGTAGGTGTGGGTGCCGACGCAGATGTTCCAGGCGTTGGTGGCGATGTCCCGGTAGCGGGTGGTGCCGGTGGCCTTGAACTCCCTTGCCGCTCCGATCCACTTCGGCACCTGGGTGTTGGCGTGGAGGCCGTTGAGCTGGTCGCGCCCGGCCGCCAGGGGATCGAAGACCGCGGCATGGTCGAAGCGGCGGGCGACGGCGAGCCACCGCGCGTCGCCCGTCTGCTGATAGAGGTCGGTCAGCACCGCGTTCATGCCGCCGAACTCGGTCTGCAGCATGGCCTGCGTCTGCTCGGTGCTGAGCCGGCCGGTGCGCGTGTCGACCCAGCCGGCCAGGGCCAGCAGTACGTCGCGGGCCTGCGTGCTGCCGATATGGCGCCACACGTCCAGCAGACCGGCGAGAGTCTTGTGGACGGTGTAGTACGGCACGTTGCCGTTGCTCAGGGTGCGCTGTTCCAGGGCGGTGAAGTCGGACTCGGGGTAGCCGCAGAGGTATCCGGTGCCGAACCCGGCGGCGGCGTTGTTGGCCTGGCACTTGGCCAGCTCGGCGACCATGTGGGTGGCCTTGTCCCGGCAGACGGTGTCCCCGGTGACGGCGTACAACTGCGCCCAGGCGGTGAGGAAGTGCCCCTGGACGTGAGTACGGAAGGGGAAGTCCGGAGCCTCCCAGCCGCCGGTGGCCGCCGCGCCGCCGGTGGACAGCCGGTGGTTGGCGCGGAAGTTGTACAGCAGCCGGTCGACGTCGACGTAGCGCAGGTAGCCGCTGGTGCGGTTCTGGTTGTCCAGCCACCGGCTCGCGGTCAGCCGGACCTGACCGAGTTCGAAGGGCTGGGCCAGGACCCCGATGTCGGCGCGGGCCGGCGGTACGACCGCCGCCAGGGCGGGAGAGCCGCCGAGGAAGGATCCGGTGGCGGTGGCGGTCGCCGTGGCTCCGGCGATCTGAAGGAGCCGGCGTCTGCTGACGGAGGACGACATCGTGCACCCTTTCGTAACGCTTCGGGGGCACCGGTCCGGTCGCCGGGGCCGACGGCGAACGTGACGGCCCCGGGCGACTCCCGCGGTGCCGCTGCCCGGGGACCCTCGCATGCGGCAGGCGTCATGACGCGTGAAGTACGGGGGTGACGCGGCCCGCTGGTTCGATATGCCGAACAGTGTTCGCGGCGTCGCCGGAACCATAGATGCCGCCCCCCGCGACGTCAACGCCGTCGACACTCTTCACGTGACGGACGCACAGCCGTGAACGCCCGCGACGGCACACGAGGCGACATTCCCGCCGCGGACAGGGCCGCACCTGGCCAGGTGCGGCCGACACCTCAGGCGCGACGCTCGACGCTTCCCTCCACCGCGGCCATGATCCGCCCCAGGAACTCTCCGAGCGTTTCCATCTCACCCGCGTCCAGCGGGTCGAAGAAAAGCTGTCGCACGAGGTCCACATGCCCGGGTGCGGCCGCTTCGATGGTCTCTCTGCCTTTTTCGGTCAGGCGCACCATCGAGCCACGGGCGTCGTCCTCACACGCCTCCCGTACGACCAGTCCCCGTTTTTCCATCCGGCTTATCTGGTGGGACAGTCGACTCCGCTCCCAGTCGACCTCCGCACCGAGGTCCCGGGCCCGCAGGACTCCGCCCGCCGACTCCGACAGGGGGGCGAGAAGAGCGTAGTCGGCGGCCGAGACACCGGAATCCTGCTGCAACTGCTGATCCTGGGCGCGCTGGAGGTCGCGGCACAGTCGGCGGTACGTAGCCCAGATCTCGGCCTCGCGCGGGGAAAGCCATCGCGGTTCGGACATATGCAGAAACTACCAGATTGTTGACACATCACCAAAACGTTCTGGCGTTCCCGGGAACCCCTCACCCGGGGAACCGGCCGCCTTCACCGGATCGACCTCGGTATCACCGGCTACGTAATGGTTGCCGATGTCGCGGCGGGGGTCCGACTGGAAAAGTCGCTGGTGGCGGTCGCAGTCAAGGCCGCCGCCGCTACGACCACGGAGACGACATGGCAGCCAACGGCATCACCTACACCGGCCTCGACGCACTTCTGGAGCCCTCGAAGTCGGTGCTGCTGCTGATCGACCATCAAGGCGCCCAGTTCGCCGGTATGCGCAGCATGGACACCACCCTGGTGGTCAACAACGTCACCGCTCTGGCCAAGGGCGCCAAGCTGTTCGACGTACCCACCATCCTGACCACGGTGGTCGAGGAACGCGGCGGCCACCTCATCCGCCCGCTCCAGGACATCTTCCCCGAGCAGACCCCCATAGACCGCACCACGATCAACACCTGGGAGGACCAGCGTGTCGTGGACGCGGTCGCCGCGACCGGCCGCAAGGACCTGATCATGGCCGGTCTGTGGACCGATATCTGCCTGGCCTGGCCCGCCATCCACGCCCTCGCCGACGGCTACCGGGTCTTCGCCGTCACGGACGCCTCCGGCGCCACCTCCGACGAGGCCCACGAACGCGGCATCGAGCGCATGATCCAGGCCGGTGTCATCCCGACCTGCTCCGGCACCGTCATCGCCGAGTGGCAGCGGGACTGGGCACGCGAGGAGACCGTACCCGGCATGACCGAGATCCTCATCCAGCACGGCGGCGGCTTCGGCACCAGCCTGGCCTGGGAACTCCAGCTTCTCGGCCAGAACAAGGACTGAGGAGCACGGGCCACCGCCCCCGCGGGGACCATGCTCGTGGCCCGTCCCCGATGTCGTCACGCGGGCCACGTGCCGGTGCCCCGGGGGGGCAGGCCGTCGGCAGTGCCGGGGGGGGGCCGGCTCAGTGGGCCGTCTGGCCGCCGTCCACCACGAAGACGCCGCCGGTGGTGAAGGACGCGGCCGGAGAGGCGAGATGGAGCACCATGCCGACGATCTCCTCGGGATCGGCCGCCCGCCCCATCTGCGGTCCGGCCAGGACGATGTCCCGCTTGGCCGGGTCGTCCAGCCAGGGCTGGGTCATCGCGGTCCTGGTGAGGCCGGGAGCGAGCGCGTTGACCCGGATGCCGGACTTGGCGTAGTCGACGGCGGCGGCCTTGGTCAGGCCGACCACGCCGTGCTTGGCCGCCACGTACGGCGCCATGTCGGGGTCGCCGATGAGACCGGCGATCGAGGCGGTGTTGACGATGGCGCCGCCGCCCGACCGGGCCATGTGCGCGATCTCGTACTTGAGGGAGAGGAAGACGCCCTTGAGGTCGACCGCGATCGCCTTGTCCCAGTCCTCCTCGGACTGCTCGGCCAGGGGCGCGGGGGGTACGAAGACGCCCGCGTTGTTGAAGGCGATGTGCAGATCGCCGTACGTGGCCACGGTCGTGGACACCAGGTGCTCCACGTCGCGCGCCCGCGTGACGTCGGTCGGGACGAACAGAGCCGTGCCGCCCTCCTTCTCGATGAGTGCGACGGTCTCGCCGCTGCGCTTGTCGATGTCACCGATGACGACGGTGGCGCCCTGCCGGGCGAACGCGAGGGCGACGGCGCGTCCGATGCCGCCGGCTCCCCCGGTGATGAGGACGATCCTGCCGGTGAAGTCGAAGTACGGGTAGGTCACGGCTGTTCAGCTCCTGAGGGGAAGGGCGCGAGGGAGGTCGGGGATGTCCCGTCCGGGGCCCTGGTGGGGCGGGCGGCGAGGCGCCCGCCGTGCGGTGCGCCGTGTGCCGTGTTGCCGGTGCCCCCACCAGGAGCGGTCGGTGCGTCAGAAGGTCACTCAGACGGTCACTCGGAAAGTCACCCAGAAGGTCACGGCGTCAGAAGGTGACGGTGATCTTGCCCTTCACATGGCTGCCGGCGAAGTCGAGCAGGGCCTGACGGGCCTCGGCGAAGGGGTAGTCGGCGTCGATCGGAATGCGCAGTTCACCCTTGACGGCCTGAGCGGCGAGCGACTCCAGACGTCCTTCGGTCGCGCGCGTGCCGCCGTACAGGGCGGTGACGTCGCGGTCGAAGGCGGGCGGACCACCGAGCGGGGAGACCAGACGGCCTCCGGGCCTCGCCGCCGCGGCGGTGGCGGCGAGGGCGGGACCGGCGTTGGCCATGTCGAACACGACGTCGACTCCCCCGGGTGCCAGGCGGTGGGCCTCCTCGGCGATGTCCACGGCCCGGTAGTCGAGGACGTGGTCGGCGCCGAGACCGCGCAGGAACGTCTCGTCATCGGCGCGGCCGGTGGCCAGCACGGTCAGCCCCGCCCGCCGCGCGAACTGGACCGCGTACGAGCCGACGCCGCCCGTCGCACCGACGATCAGGGCGGTGGAGCCACCGGGCACACCGGCGAGGTCGAGCAGCGCGGCGGCGGTAAGGGCGCCCGTGGGCAGGGCGGCTCCCTGAGCGGGCGTGAGTTCCGCGGGGCGTCGGGCGGCGGAGGGGGCGTCGTCGATCACCACGTACTCGGCGAGGGCGCCGGAGGCGATGCCGTTCCAGGCGATGACCGGATCCCCGGGGACGAACCGGGTGACGCCCTCCCCCACGGCTTCGACCGTGCCGCTGACGTCGACTCCCGGGACGAACGGATGGGTCACCGGAACGGCGTTCCGCATGGCGCCGGTGACCAGCGCCTTGTCCACGGCGTTGAGGGCCGCGGCCTCCAGACGGACGAGGAGCTGTCCGGGGCCGGGGACCGGTGCGGGCAGTTCCGCGATCTCGAGATCTTCCAGCGGCCCGTAGGACCGCGCGACCAGCGCCTTCATGTTCGCTCTCCTTCGCCGAGCTTTTGTTGACACGTCAACACTAGCCCATATGATTGACGTGTCAACATCTTCCGGGTCATCCCTTCCCTTCCCGTGTCGCCGTCCGCGCGGCTCGGAGGAGGTACGGCGGGCGGTGTTGGCGGCCGGTGGACGCCCCGTCCGGCCGGCCGGTCCGGAGACCGGACCTCCGTCGAGCTGGGGGGGGATGCATGCAGGGAGCCGCGTGGGCACGTCCGGCACGTCAAGGGGAGGAAGCCAGGGTCGAGTTGTACGGCAGAGACCCTCAGATCGCCGCGCTCAAGAGGCTGGTACGGGACACCCTGAAAGGCCGCGGCGGGTCGATCGTCCTGGACGGGGAGCACGGTGTCGGCAGGAGCGCCGTGCTGGAGCACATACGCACCACATCGCCCGGCCTGCGCGTCGTGCGAGTGGCGGGCACCGGCGCCGAACAGCGGCTTCCTTACGCGGCCCTGCAACGCGTGTTCGCCGCGCTGCGCGACCACGTGCCCCGGCTGCCACCCCGGCAGCGGGAGACCGTGGAGGGCCTGATGTCCATGGGGCCCGCTCCGGGCCCGCGCGCCGGCCACCCCGACGCCCTGGAGATCGGCCTGGCGCTCCTTCGGTTACTGTCCGCGGCCGCCGCCGAACAACCGCTGCTGTGCCTCCACGACGACGCCCACCTGCTGGACCAGCCCTCGCGCGAGGCCCTGGCCATCGCGGCGCGTCGATACGGCGACGCGCGGGTGGCCTGCCTCTTCACGCTGCCGTCGGCGCACTGCGACGACTGCCCCGAGCTGGCCTCGTTCCCCCGTATGCGGCTGTCCCGGCTGACCGAGCGGGACGCACTCGCGTTGCTGCGCGCCCACTTGCCCGCCCCGCTCGATCCGGCCGTCTGCGAGCGGGTCGTCGCCGACGCCCATGGCAACCCGCGGGCGCTGCTGGCCGTACCGCACGCGCTCTCCCCGACGGAGATGGCATCCGTCCGGCCCCCGGCGCGGGAACCGGACGGGTGGATGCCGCCGGACTGGATGCGCGACGCGCTCAACGGCCTGCCGGACTCGGCGTACCAGGTGCTGCTGGTGGCCGCGGCGGAACCGCTGGGGGACCCCGTGACCGTACTGCGGGCGACCGAGGCGCTCGGCCTGCGCGGTGCCGAGGTGGCCGAGGCGGAGTCCTCCGGACTGGTCACGTTCGGACCGGGCGTACGGTTCGCCCATCCCCTGCTGCGGACGTACGTCTACGCGTGTGCGTCCGTCACGCGGCGCCGGCTGGTCCATGGCGCGCTGGCGGGCACCTGCGATGTCCTGCGCGTTCCCGAACAGCACGCCTGGCACCTCGGGCAGGCCGCGGCCTCGTTCGACGAGCGCGTGGCGACGCGGTTGCAGGCGGCGGCCGAACACCGGCTGACCCGCCACGAGACGAGGACGGCAGCGGCCCTGCTGGAACTGGCGGCGCTGCTGACGGCCGACCGCCGACGGCGGGCGTCGCGGCTCCTGGCCGCCGCCTCGGCCTGGCGGCGCGGCGGCGGACTGCGGCACGCGCTGGATCTGCTGGGCCACCTCCAACTCGCCGCGCTGCCGCGCGCGGAGCGGGCCGAGGCGACATCCCTGCACGCGCGGACGCGGTACAGCGTGGACCGGGACGGGCCGGCCGCGATGGCACTGCACGGGGCGGCGGAACACGCCCGCGTCCACGACGTACGACTGGAGGGCATCGCCCTGCTGGAGGCGCTGTCGGCAGGCGTCCTCGCCGGTCGCCGGCTTCCGGCACCGGTGCTGCGCACGGCTGCCGCGCGGGCGTACGCGTTCGCCACGACGAGGGAGACGGCCCAGGAGACCTCAGGAGACACGGCCGCGCGCCCCCACGAGGAGCTTGTGTCAGCCGTCGCCGCCCACACCTTGCGGGGGTACGGCCCCGCCGTCCAGCCGATGCGCCGGGCGGTGGACGCCTATCTGGACGCCCCGGCGCACACCGACCTCGACGCCGTCGGCGGCTGGCTCGCCTGCCATGCCGCCATAGGCGTCTGGGACGGCGCCGCCTGGCGGGCGCTGGCCGACCGGCGGACCGCGGCGGCGCGCCGGCTCGCCGTGGTGACCGCGCTCCCCTGGGGCCTGACGCACCAGGCGCTGGCGGACATCCATCACGGCGATCTGGCACAGGCGCGCGTCCGCGTCGCCGAGGCGTACCGGATCAACGAGGCCATCGGCGCCGTACCACTGGACCACGCCGCGCTGACGCTGGCGGCCTGGAGCGGACAGCGGGACACGGTCGAGGCGTTGGCCTCGACCGCCGCCAAGGACGCCGCGGCACGCGAGGAAGGGCTGCTGCTGACGGCGGCCGAGTGCGCGCGGGCCGTGCTGTACAACGCGCACGGGCGCTACGGCCAGGCATTCGAGGTCTGCGCCGAGGCGGTGTCCCTGGACGAGTTGGCGTACCGGAACTGGCTGCTGCCCGAACTGGTCGAGGCCGCCGTACGCACCCGGCACCAGCCGGACGCGCTGGCCGCCGCCGCCCGGCTGGAGGAGTGCGCGCGGCTGACCGGCAGCGACTGGGCTCGGGGGCTTCATCTGCGGGCCCGCGCGCTGCTGTCGGACGACGACGAGGCCGATGGGCTCTTCCGGGAGTCCGCGTGCGCTCTGACGGCCGCCGGTGCGCTCTTGCAGGCGGGCCGGAGCCATCTGCTGTGGGGCGAGTGGCTGCGCAGACAGGCACGCATGTCGGCCGCCCGGATACCGCTGCGCACGGCGTACGGCATCTTCAGCCGCGCCGGGGCCTGGTCCTTCCGGGAGCGCTGTGCGGGTGAGCTGGCGGCGGCCGGTGCGCGGGCACCGCGCCCGGAGGGCGGCGAGCCGGCCGCGCTGACGGCTCAGGAGCAGCGCGTGGCGCGGCGCGTGGCCCGGGGCGACACTTCCAAGGAAGTCGCCGCTGCGCTGTATCTGTCCCGGCGGACCGTGGACACACACCTGCGCAGCATCTTCCGCAAGTTGGGAATCTCCTCGCGCCGACAACTGCGTGATCACGCGGTCACGCTCACGCCGCAGAGGTGTGCGCGGGAGGAGTGCTTCGTCCCACTGGCGGAGAGTCCATAGCCCGGCGAAGGCCCGACGGCGGGTCGGCCGGACCGGAGCACCCCGGGCCGACGGACCCCCGTCGGTCATCCCCGTCGACCCGCCCTGGAGGTCGCCCGGAATGTGGCCGCGCCCCGCTCTCGGCCGAGGGCGGGGCGCGGCCACAGGTGGATCAGACGGCGTGGGTCGGTTCGTGCGGACGGCCGGTGCTCACACCGGACCTGCCCGTCCTCACCTCACCACCGCAACCCCCCGCTCACTTCCAGCACATGCCCGTTGACGTACCGGCTGTCCGTGCCGGCCAGGAACACCGCCGCGTCCGCCACCTCCTCCGGTCTCCCCATACGCCCCATGGCCAGCTTGGCCTCGAAGTGGGGCCAGATCTTCTCGTTGCGGGGCAGCAGGCTGCCCATTCCGGCGTCGATGAGACCCGGTGAGAGGCAGTTGACCGTGATGTCGCGGGAAGCGAGTTCGGCGGCGCAGACGCGGGTGAACGCCTCGACGGCGGCCTTGGAGGAACTGTAGGCCGATGCCCCGGGGGTCAACTGCCCGGCCACGACGGAGGACATGGTGATGAGCCGGGCGTGGTCGCTGCGCTCCAGGTAGGGCACGGCGGCCTGGACGCAGTGGAAGACGCCGGTGATGTTGGTGTCGATCACCTCGTCCCATGCCTCCGCCGCCAGTGTGGCGGCGGGACCAGGGCGGCTCACCCCGGCGTTGGCCACGACGATGTCCAGGCCGCCCAGGCTGCGGTCGGCGTACTCCATGAGCGCGTCGACCGAGGCGCGGCTGCGGACATCGACCGGGTGGAAGAAGTGTTTTCCCGGCCCCGTGGACGTCTCCCACTCCGCCTCGTCGGCGTTGCGGGCGGCCGTGACGACATCGCAGCCCTCCCGGATGAACGCCTCGGTGACGGCCCGGCCCAGCCCCTTCGTGCCTCCGGTCACCACGGCCTTCCGGCCGGCCAGCCTCATAGTGGGCACAGCGCCCCCTCTCCTTGTCGTTTCCGGCTCAGGCGAACCTGGGAAGTACGTGTTCCGCGAAGAGTTCGAGGGTGCGGACGGACTCCTCGAACGGCATGTTCCCGGAGACGATCTGGAGACTGATGGTGGTCTCCCCGTACAGGTCACGGATGAGGTCCACGCGGTCCGCGACCTCCTGCGGATCGCCCACGAGTACCTTGTTGTCCCGCAGTTGCTTGCCGAAGTCGCTGCTGTTGACCCGGGCCACGATCCGCTCGTAGCCCGCGTAGTCGGCGCTGCGGTTGGTCTGCCAGGAGGAGACGGCGGCGGCGAGCAGGCGGTTGGTGCGCTCGGAGTACAACTCGCCGAACCGGCGGGCCTTGTCGCGGTCCTCGGAGAGGTAGCAGTTGTAGCTGAAGTGGATGTCCTCGTCGGTCACCGCGAGGCCGGCCGCCGTTCGGGTGTCCCGGTAGCGGGCCAACATCTCCTGGAGTTTTTCCTGCTTGTTGATCGACGGGACCATCATCACGCCGTACCCGGCCGCACCGGCCGCCTCGCCCGACTCGGGGGTGATCGCCGTCGCCACCAGGACCCGGGGGTGCGGATCCTGGAACGGGCGGGGCAGCAGGGTGACCGGGCCGAAGGAGTGGAAGTCGCCCTTGAAGGTCGTCTCCTCCTCGGTCCACAGCTTCAGACAGGCCTCCACTCCCTCGTTGAAACGGGCCCGGCTCTCGTCCATCGGCACCTGGTACGCCCAGAACTCCTCCGGCAGGAAACCCCGCCCGAAGCCGACATCGAGGCGGCCGTGCGAGAGGTGGTCCAGCATGGCGAGCTTGCCGGCGAGCTTCACCGGATGGCTGAACGCGGGCAGCACCGCGCCCGTGATCAGGCGCACCCGGCTGGTGCGGGCGGCCGCGGCGGCGAGGAAGGTGACCGGGTCGGGGCTGTAGCCGCCGTACGCCGAGAAGTAGTGCTCGACGGTCTTCACATGGTGGTAGCCGAGCTGCTCGGCGCGTTCCGCGAGGGCCAGGGCCTCCTCGAAGAACTGGGCCCCGCTCTTGTCCTCGGGGCCGACGGTGGGGAACAGGTTGATACCGAACTTCACGACGCGTTCCTCTCGGGAAGGAGCTTCAGGTACGAACGGCGGTGGTAGAGCAGGGCGCCCTTGTCGTGGACCTCGCCGCCGAGGACACGGCCGAGCAGAATCCAGTGGTCGCCCGCCTCGATCCGGGACTCGGTGGCGCACTCCAGATGGGCGACGGAGTCGTCGTACAGGACCGGTGAGCCCGCCGCCCTCGCCGACCTCCGGTGCCGGACCCCGGCGAACTTGTCCCCGCTCTTCGTCGCGAACTGCCGCGAGACGTGCTCGGCGCCCTCGGCGAGGAAGTTGACGACGAATCCGTTCGCCTGCTGGAGGGCCGGCAGCGTGCGGGAGGACTTGTCGACGCAGACCAGCAGCAGCGGCGGGTCCATGGACACCGCGCACACCGCGTTGCTGGTCAGGCCCTTGGGGGTGCCCTGGGCGTCGGTGGTGGTGATGACGGCGACGGAGGTGGGGAGGGAGGCGAAGGCGTGCCGGAAGACGGCTCCGTCCCTCACGGAGGTGGTTTCTGACGTGTCGGTGGGCATGGAGCTCTCCTTCTGGTTCGGGGTCAGCGGACCGACGCGGTGGACGGGGCCCGGGTCCGTTCCCGCAGCACCTTCGCCAGCAGCCCGGTCGCGTTGCGGTGCAGCGGGATGTCCGTGCCGGGAGCGTGGGCGCCGAGCAGCGCGGTCACCCGGGCGGTGATCAGGCAGAACCGGAAGGCGGCGAACACCTCGTGGTAATCAAGGTGCTGGAGGCGTGCGCCGGTGCGTTCCTCGTAGTGGCGGACCGTCTGCGTGCGGTCGGGCAGCCCGGTGAGCCGGGGGACGCCGATGCCCTCGCTGAGGTGCCGGTCGAGGTGCAGGAACCAGGCGACGTCGCTCTCGGGCGGGCCCGTCTCGGCCATGTCCCAGTCCAGCACCGCGGCCGGGGACAGGCCCTGGAAGATGAGATTGCCGAGCCGGGCGTCGCCCCACAGCGGCCGGGCCGGTCCGTGCTCCGGCGGCCGGTGGGCGCGCAGCCAGGTCAGGGCGTGGCGGGCGGCGGGCGGTTCGTGGGGGGCGTAGAAGGTGAAGTGGGTTTCGTAGTGGTCGAGTTGGCGCAGCAGGTACGACGGCGAGTCGCCCTGCGCGAGAAAGTCCAGGCCGAGGACGTCGGCGTCCAGGGCGTGCAGCCGGGCCAGGACGTCGACCCCGGAGAACCAGAGTGCGCGACGCTGCGAGGGGGCGAGTTCCGTGACCCAGCCCGACCGGTGGTAGGAGGGCACGTCGGCGGGGACCCGCCCCTCCACCCTCTCCATGATCATGAACGGTGCACCGAGGACCGAGGAATCCTCCTCGTGCCAGAGGACGGGCGGCACCGGCAGATCGGTGTCGACGGCCAGGACGCGCTGGAGGCGTACCTGCGCGGTGAAGCGGCTGTCGGGGTGCACCTGGTGGCGCGTGGGTGCCACACGCAGGATCACCTCGTGGTCCCGTGCGGTTCCCCGGGAGTCCCGCCAGGTCAGCCGGATCGTCAGGGTCTCGTTGGTGAAGCCGGCGCCGGTCGGCGCGTCCAGGCCGGACACGGCGATGTCGGTGGCGCCGGGCAGACGTGCGCCGAACCAGCCCGCGAGCCGGTCCGCGGTGGCCCGTGCGTCGCGGTGGACAGGGACGGGCATGTGAACTCCCTTCAGGAAGAGGGTGGTTGGGGTGGTGGACGGTGGGACCGGGCGCCGCGTCCGCGCCGTACGACCGGGCGTGCGCCGCACGGCGCGGGACGGCGTCATGCCGACCGGTACGCTGCGGGGCTCGTGCCCCTCGGACCCTCAGTCCGCAGGTCTTCGCAGCACCATCGCCGAGTTGAACCCGCCGTAGCCGCGTGCCAGCACCAGCGCCGCCCGCAGGGGTGTCCGCCGGGGCCGCGAGACGACCAGGTCGAGCTGGTAGTGCGCCGGGACGTCGGTGATGTGCACGGTCGGCGGGATCACGCCTTCGCGCAGGGCCATGAACGCCCAGGCGAGGTCGAGGGCGCCGCCGCCCGCGTACAGACGTCCCGTCATGGTCTTCGGCGCGGTGACGGGCACCCGGTACGGTCCGAAGATCGCGCGCAGGGCCTCGGCTTCGGCCCGGTCCAGTTCGGGGACGCCCGCCGCGTCGGCGAAGACGACATCGATGTCCTGGGCGGACAGGCCGGCATCGGCCAGGGCGCTCTCGGCGGCGCGGCGCAACCCGGGCTCCCCGCCGGTTCCGGGCCGGGGGTCGAAGGTGGCGGCGTATCCGCTGACCGTGCCGTAGGGCGTGGCGCCCCGGGCGCGGGCCGTGTCGGCGTCCTCCAGGATCAGCAGGGCGCCGCCCTCGCCGGGGACGTAGCCGGTGGCGTCCCGGTCGAAGGGCAGGTACGCGCGGCTGGGGTCGCTACGGGTGGTGATCCGCCGCGTGGCGAGCTGGCCGGTCCAGCCCCAGGGGCACAGTGAGCCGTCCACACCGCCGGTGACGAGGAGGGTGACCCCGGACTTCAGCTGCCGACGGGCCTGGCCCACGGCGTCGATGCCGCCGGCCTGTTCGGAGACGACGACTCCGCTGGGGCCGTTCAGGCCGTGCCGTATGGAGATCTGGCCGGTGTTGACGGCGTAGAACCAGGCGAAGGACTGGTAGGCGCTCACGTGGGAGCCGCCGTCGCGCCACAGGGCTTCGAGTTCGCGCTGGCCGAACTCGAAGCCGCCTGCGGAGCTGGCGGTGGTCACCCCGGCCGCGTAGTCGGGCAGTGCGGCCGGATCGACTCCGCTGTCGGCCAGGGCCTCTTCGGCGGCGGCCAGAGCGAGCCGTGTCATGTGGTCGGTCTGTGGCAGCAGGCGGCTGGGGATGTGCTCGGCGGCGTTGAAGTCCGGCACCTCTCCGGCGAGATGGGCGGGGTAGCCGAGGGCGTCGAACCGACGGACCGGGGCGATCCCGCTGACGGCGTCGAGACTGGCCTGCCACCAGCCCTCACGGCCGAGTCCGTTGGGCGCGGCGACGCCGATTCCGGTGACCACGGCCTTGGCCGCCCTCGGAGGGGCCGCCGGGCCCGCGGTGTCGATCGTCGGGCTGGTCATGCCGCCTCCCCGGGCCGGGCCAGGACCATCGCGCTCTGGAATCCCCCGAACCCGCTCCCCACGGTGAGGACGGTGTCGATGCGCCGCTCACGCGCCGTCAGCGGCGTGTAGTCGAGGTCGCACTCGGGATCCGGCTCGTGCAGGTTCGCCGTGGGCGGTACCAGGTCGTTCTCGATGGCCAGGACAGAGGCCGCGATCTCCAGGGAGCCGATGGCGCCGAGGGAGTGGCCGATCATCGATTTGATGGAGCTGACCGGGGTGGCGTACGCGTGGTCGCCGAGGGCGCGTTTGAAGGCGGCGGTCTCGTGGCGGTCGTTCTGCTTGGTGCCGGAGCCGTGCGCGTTGATGTAGTCGACGGCTGTCGGCGCGGTGTGGGCCTCGTCCAGGGCCAGCCGTATCGCCTCGGCCATCTCCTTTCCGTCGGGCCGTAGCCCGGTCATGTGGTACGCGTTGCAGCGGGAGGCGAAGCCGGTGATCTCGGCGCGGATGTCCGCGCCGCGGGCCAGCGCGTGCTCCAGGGACTCGATGACGAAGAAGGCGCAGCCCTCGCCCAGGACGAAGCCGTTGCGGCTGCGGTCGAAGGGCCGGGAGGCGTGCTCCGGGTCGTCGTTGCGGGGCGAGGTCGCCTTGATCGCGTCGAAGCAGGCCACCGTGATCGGGGAGATCGGGGCCTCCGTCGAGCCCGCCACCATGACGTCCGCGGCTCCCTCGCGGATCAGGGACACCGCGTGCCCCACCGAGTCCAGACCCAAGGTGCACCCCGTCGAGATCACCGTCACCGGGCCTTGGGCGCCGACGTTCCAGGCGACCTCCGCCGAGATCGAGCTGGGAACCATGTAGTCGTACAGATGAGGGACGGCGTAGGTGTGGTCGACGGTCCAGCTCTCGCCGCCGTTGCTGACCACCCGGTACTCGTCGTCGAGGCTCATCGTGCAGCCGACGGCCGTGCCGACGGTCACCCCGGTGCGGTACGGGTCCCAGCCGTCGGTCTCCAGACCGCTGCCGGCGATCGCCTCGCGAGCGGCGACCAGCGCGAACTGGGTGGCGCGGTCCATGCGCCTGGTCTCCTGGGGCGTGAGCCCGTGGCTCTCGGGGTCGAAGTCGCACTCGGCGGCGATCCGGGAGCGGAAGGCCGAGGCGTCGAACAGCGAGATGGCCCGGGTGGCGGTGCGCCCCTCGGAGAGGAGCTGCCAGAAGGACTTGGTGCCGATTCCCTGAGGGGCCACGACCCCGACGCCGGTGATCACCGCTCGGCGGTTCATCCGACACTCCTGTCGTACATCGTATGCATGTCGATTCCTTCGCTTCCTTACGGTGCTGATCGCCCTTTTCCGACGGCTTCGGCGGGGTGAGGGGCGAAGTGGGGGGAGGTCCGGCCCGCACGAGGGCCCGGACAGTCGTGCGACACCTGGCCCGGACGACGGGTCAGCGGAAGTCGGCCGCGTGGTCCGCGGCCCACTGGGCGAAGGTGCGGGCGGGGGTGCCGGTGACGCGGAGAACGGTGTCCTCGACGGGGGCCGGGCGGTCCACGCCGGCGGCGAGATACCCCAGAACGGTGTCCGCGAACTCCGGCGGCATGAAGGCGAGCAGGGCCTCACGCACTGCTTCGGGCGGCACTTCCTCGTACCGTACGGTCCGTCCCACGACTGTCCCGACTGTCTCCGCCTGTCGGCGCTGGGTGAGTGATTCGGGGCCTGTGACCACGTACCGGCGGGAGGCGTGGCCCTCGCCGGTGAGGGTCTCGACGGCGACGGCCGCCACATCGGCCTCGTGCACGGGCGCCGATTCGGAGCGGGCGTACGCGCCGCGCACCACTCCGGTGCGGACCTCGTCCGCCCAGGCCAGCGCGGCCGTGGCCAGGGTGCCCGCCCGGACGGCGGTCCAGCCGATGCCGGAGGCGGCGACCGCCTCCTCGACCCGGGCGTGTGTCTCGGCGATGGGGTTGGCGGGCGGCTGCCCGTCGATCACGGCCGCCGAGGAGAGGATCGTGATGTGGCGGACGCCCGCGCTGCGCGCTGCTGCCGTGAACTCCGTTATGCCGCGCGGCTCGCAGTACAGGAAGACCTTGTCGATGCCTTCCAGGGCGGGCGCGAAGGTCGCCGGTGCGGCGAGGTCGAGCGGCACCAGCTCCGTCCCATCCGCAAGTCCCTTGACGGCGGCGGGAGTTCGGCTGCCCGCCCGCACCGCGGTGCCGCGCTCGGTCAGCGTACGGGCGACATGCCGGGCGAGGGTACCGCCCGCACCGGTGACCAGGACGCTCATCGCGGCTCCCGGTCGTCCGCGAAGGTGGGCGCGACGTGCTTGGCGAAGAGCTCCAGACCGCGCTCGACGTCCGCCCGGGGCAGGTGCCCGGAGAACACGGACAGCCCGACGGTGATGTCGTCGCCGTACCACTCGGCGATATCGGCGAGCTGGCCTCGGACGTCGTCCGGGGTGCCCGCGAGGACCTTGTTGTTCTTGACCCGTTCGTCGAAGGCGGCGCCGTTGCCGACCGCGGCGGAGGCCAGTCGTTCATAGCCCGGGTACTGGTCGCTCTTGACCGTGGCCCAGGCGCTGACCGCGGAGGCCATCTTCTCGCTCATCTTCCGCTCCACGTACTCGCCGGCGCGGTAGGCGGCCTCCCGGTCCTCGTCGATGAAGCAGGGGAAGGAGAGGTCGATACGTTCGGTGCCGGGGGTGTGCCCGGCCTGGGCCCAGGCCCGGCGGTAGACACCGAGCGCCTCCTGGATCGTCTCGCGGGTGGCGACCGAGGCGATCAACTGGAGGTTGCGGCCCTGTTCCCCCGCCGTGCGGCAGGAGTCGAGGTTGCCGGTGCTGGCCACGAAGACCGGCGGGTGCGGCTGCTGGGTCGGCTTGGGCAGCATGGTGACCGGGCCGAATTGGTGGAACGTGCCGTCCCACGTCAGGTCGTCCTCCGTCCACAGCCGCAGGCATGCCTCGACGTTCTCGTCGAAGCGGGCCCTGCTCTGGTCGAGCGGGATGCCGAACGCGTCGAACTCGTCGGGCAGGAAGGCCCGGCCGAATCCCACGTCGAGCCGGCCGCCGGAGATGTTGTCCAGCATGGCCAGCTGTCCGGACATCTTCACGGGGTGGGTGAACGCGGGGATGACGGCGCCGGTGGCGATCCGCAGCCTGCTGGTGCGGGCGGCGACCGCCGCGAGGAACGTCGTCGGGTCGGGGCTGTAGCCGCCGTATTCGAAGAAGTAGTGCTCGACCAGCTTGAGCTGGAAATAGCCGAGCCGGTCGGCGAGTTCGGCGATGGCCAGTCCGTCGTCGTAGTACTGCGTCGGAGTGAGCTCGCCGTTCTTGCCGCCCACGGTCGGGAAGAACACGATCGCGAATTTCATGGTGTGGCCGCCTTTCCTGCGGTTCAGACTGTCGGTCCCTCGAACTCCAGCTGGAGTTCGTACAGGGCGGGGCTCACCTCGGTCATCGCGAGAATCTCGGGGTAGAAGACGGTGTGCGCGTCCATCTTCATGAACTCCTGGTACAGCTCGACGTTCTCCCAGCGGGCGACGTTCAGATAGCTGCCGGAGTTCTCCTGGTCGCGCGTGAAGGTGTGGTCGATGTAGCCGGGGTGGTCCAGGGCCAGGTCGGAGATCTTGTCGAAGAGGGCCTCGAACTGCTCGGCCGTGGTGCCGGGGCGCAGTGTGAACTTGTTGATCATGACGATCATGGGGGTGGGTCCTCCGGTCGGTGTCGGTCAATCGGTCAGCGGACGTTGTCGTGGGTGACCAGGCGGTGGCGGACCTTCAGCCCGCCGGGGGTGCGGACCAGGACATCGTCGACGGCGGTGCTCAGATAGACCTGGGGGGTGCCGTCCTCGACCGTGGAGAAGATGGCCGCGTAGTAGCGGGTGGTCACGGTCTCGTCGTCGGAGGCCACCACGTCCACCATGCCCAGCCAGTGCCGGCGCTGAAGGCCCTCGCCGAAGATGCGGTCCAGGCCGGCGCGCATCCGGGCGCGGATCTGGTCGCGGCCGATCCAGGGCTCCGGGCGGGCGTTCTGCACGAACTGGCCGTCCTCGGTGAAGGTGTCGGCCCAGCGTTCGGCCTCGCCGGAGTCGAGGAGGTGCGCCTGGCGGGCGTAGAACTGCACCACCTCGGTGTAGAGCAGCGGATCCGTGCCGCCGCCGGTCTCTTCCTCTTCCTGCTGAACGACCTGCTGAACCGCCATGGTTGCCTCCGTCTGGAGAGTCGTACGAACCTTGTCCTTGACGCTGTCGATCGGGGTGCCCTCGCCCTCCTGGAAGGCGAGAACCGCGTGCCGTCGGGCGGTCAGCCTGACGCCCTCGGCCGTGGGGGTGAGTTCCAGCACCGAGGTGCTGACGGTCAGCAACGGGTCGGTGGCGAAGTCCCGTTCTGCGATACGGCGGCCGGGTACGCCGACGCGTACCGTGGTGTCCACGGGGACCGTCTCCAACAGGCGCCCGTACAACGCCTCCGCGTTCAGAGGCAGTTCGGCCGAGCTGTCGGCTGTCACCACGAGTCCGCCGGCGAGGTGGTCCTGTTCGGCCGCGTTCCGCAGATGGCCGAGTTCGAGGTCGCTGTTGCGGTCGATGAGCGCGTCCAGCTGGGCCCGGAAGGACTCGTCGACCACCTGGTAGGCATGGGTGAGGACGATCCGGGAGCGGTCCGCGCCGAGCGGTTCGATGTGCCACTCGCCGCTCATCGCGGCCAGGGGCGCCGGGGACTTTTCCTGACGGAACGTCATGATCCGTCGCTCCGGGTCCAGTCGGACCCGCGAGACCCAGGTCTTCAGCTCGCCCGCGGAACCACCGGGCGCCCGCCAGATCTGGATCCGCAGTTCGTCGCCGTCCCGGCCGAGGGGCTCGATGTGCACCGTCTCGGGGAAGAAGCGGGGCCACTGGGCCAAGTCGCCGACGATACCGAAGACGGTGTCGGCGGAAGCCCGCACAGTGACGTCGTGCTCGGCGTGGTGGACCGGCCGGCCCGCCGGCTCAGCCGGCATGGGTGTCGGTCCGGGGGGAGTGCTTGACCGACAGAACGGTGGTGCTGGTGTCGGAGACGTGCCGGGCGGCCCGGCCGAGCCTGTCGATCACGTCCTGGAACCCCGGCCGGGCCGCCATGTGCCGGACCGACTCGTTGTCCGCCCAGTAGCTGATGGAGACCTGGGCGAGCGGGTCCTCGAGCGCACCCACCAGCTGGTGCTTGATGTAGCCGGGCTGCACGCGAAAGAAGTCCGCGGTCTCCTCGAAGACGTCACGGAATTCTTCGGATTCCGATTCCAGTCGGAACTCGCTGAGCAGGATAACCATTTTTGAACCTCTCGGCGGAGAGCGGAATTCGAATACACCGAATACTAGGAGTCGCCGCCTTGATCGCGGCTCGGAAGCCCCTCGGAAACCGGCATGAGCATTTCTCGAGAATTTCTCCGAGACGTTTCCGAGCGGCAGCCGATCAAGGACCGAGGAGCGGACTTACATACTTGTCGCAGCACACCCCACCGCTGAATTCACCTATGCCGCAAGGACGGATGACATGACTGCGATCTTCGCGAACGCCCTCACGCTGAAGGACCCGGAGAACCAGGAGGCCGCCAAGGACCTGGAGGAGACCATCACCGAGGCCGGTGCCTTCATGCGGCGCCAGCCCGGGTTCCGCCGCTTCCGGCTGGTCCGCTCCGTGAAGAACCCGGAGAGCTACCTGATCTACGCCGAGTGGGACAACGTCCAGGTGCTGGAGACCGCCATCGCCGAGCCGGACGTGCGCACCCGGGCGGCCCACGTCCGTGAGCTGACGCAGGGCGCGCCGAAGATCTACGAGGTGGTCAGCGAGGCGGGCCTGCCCACGTGACAGCACCCGCCACGTCCCCACGGACGCGCGTGACGGAGGTCGCCGATCGGGTCTTCGCCTTCGTGCAGCCCGACGGCGGCTGGTGTCTGAGCAACGCGGGCATCGTCCTGGGCGGCGAGCGGACGTGTGTGGTCGACACGGCCGCCACCGAGGCCAGAGCCCGCGCCCTGCACACCGCGCTCGGCCGGCTCAGCGCCCGGCCGCCGAGGTTTCTCGTGAACACCCACCACCACGGGGACCACACCTTCGGCAACTCCCTCTTCACTCCGCAGGCGACCGTCGTCTCCCACGACCTCGCGCGGACCGAGATGGCGGAGAAACAGCTCTCGCTGTGCCAGGTGTGGCCGGGGGTCGACTGGGGGCACCTCGAACTGCGCCTCCCCGACCTCACGTTCTCCGACCGGCTCACCCTGCATCTCGGCGACACGATCGCCGAACTGCTGTACGTGGGACCGGCGCACTCGACCAACGACGTCGTGGTGTGGCTGCCGGAGCGCAAATGCCTGTTCGCCGGGGACGTCCTGCTGTCCGGCTGCACCCCGTTCTGCCTGATGGGGTCGGTGGAGGGCAGCCTGCGGGCGGTGACCCGGCTGCGGGCCCTCGGTGCCGAGACCGTGGTGTGCGGACACGGCCCGGTGTGCGGGCCCGAGGTCTTCGACGCCACCGAGCGGTATCTGCTGTGGGTACAGCGGCTGGCCCGGGAGGGCATCGCGGCCGGCCTCGACCCGCTGACCGTGGCGCGGGAGACCGCCCTCGGGGAGTACGCCGTACTGGTCGACCCGGAACGGCTGGTCGCCAATCTGCACCGGGCCTACGCGGAGGAACGCGGCGCCCGGCCCGGCGAACACATCGCCTCCGGCCCGGTGTTCCGCGAGATGACCGTCTACAACGGCGGCCGTCCGCTGCGCTGCCTGGCCTGAATCACCCCTCACCGAGCAACGAGAGGAACATCCCGTGAAACTGTCGGTGGTCGAACAGGCTCCCGTGGTGGAAGGGCTCACCCCGGCCGACTCACTGCGGCACAGCATCGAGCTGGCCCGACTGGCGGACCGCCTGGGGTACGAGCGCTTCTGGGTGGCCGAACACCACGCCGAGATCTTCAACGCCGTACCCGCCCCCGAGATCCTCATCGCCCGGATCGCGGCGGAGACCTCCGGAATCCGGGTCGGCTCGGGCGGGGTGCTGCTGTCCCTGTACAGCCCGCTGAAGGTCGCCGAGGTCTTCCGCACCCTGCACGCCCTGTACCCGGACCGGATCGACCTCGGTATCGGACGCGCCAACCGGGTCAAACCGCCGGTGTTCGCGGCGCTGCGGGACGACGCGGCCGGCCAGGAGCCCACCGCGGAAGACCTGTGGCGTCGGCTGGAGCGACTGCGCGCCTATCTGGACCCGGACGGCTCGCTGCCGTTCCCGGTCTCCCCCCAACTGCCCGGCGGACCGGCGCTGTGGCTGCTCGGGGCGAGCGTGTCCAGCGCCGAGGAGGCGGCCCGGCTCGGACTGCCGTACGCCTACGCGCACTTCATCACGCCCCAGTTCACCCGGGAGGCGCTGGACACCTACCGGGCCGCCTTCGTGCCGAGCCAGGACATCCCGTCGCCCCGCCCGATCATGTCGGTGGTGGTGTGCTGCGCGGAGACCGACGCCGAGGCCCAACGGGTCTACGCCACCCACCGGTTGTTCCACCGCCGGATGTCCCAGGGCGACGTACGGCTGCTGCCGCCGGCCGACCTCGCCGTCGCGGAGATGGCCGCCCCGGGCCCCGACCCGCTGGCCGACGAGTCCTTCGAGTGGCCGCGCTATGTGGTCGGTTCACCGGACCGGGTCCATGACCAGCTGACCAAGATGGCCGACGCGACGGGCGTCGAGGAGCTGGGTGTCGTGTCGATGATCCACGACCAGGGCGACCGGCTGCGCTCGTACCGGCTGCTCGCCGAGGCGTTCGAGCTGACTCCCCGGTGACCTTTGGCGCCCGGGACGCGGGGCTGCTCCGTACCACAGAGACAAGGAGGACTTCATGCGTGTGATCCGGTACCGCTCCTACGGCGGGCCCGAGGTGCTGACCGTCGAGGAGGCCGAGGTCCCCGAACCGGGTCCGGGCGACGTGCTCATCAAGGCCGAGGCGATCGGGGTGAACTTCGTCGAGACCCAACGGCGGCGCGGCACGGCACCGTTCCCCACCCCACTGCCCAACGCCCCGCACGGCGACGTGGTGGGCACGGTGGTGGCGGCCGGTGCCGACGTGACCGGGGTCGCGGTCGGCGACCGGGTGGCCGCGCCCGTCGCGGGAGAGGCGTACGCGGACTACGCGGTCACCGACGCCACCTTCCTCGCCCCGATCCCGGCCGACCTCGGCCTCGCCGAGGCGAGTGTCCTGGCATCGCCCGCGCAGACCGCGCTGTGCACGCTCAAGACCGGACAGATAAAGCCCGGCGACACGGTCCTGGTGCACGCGGCGTCCGGCTCCATCGGCCATTTGGCACTGCAACTGGCCAAGCACCTGGGCGCGGGAACGGTCATCGGTACGGCGAGCTCGGCGCACAAGCTCGACTTCGCCCGCGAGCACGGCGCCGACGTGGCGGTCGACTACTCGGCCCCCGACTGGGCCGATCGGGTGCACGAGGCCACCGGCGGGCGAGGCGTCGACGTGATCGTGGACAGTGTCGGCGGCGATGTCCTGCGCCAGGGCATCGAACTGCTGGCCCCCTTCGGCCGGCTGGTGTTCTACGGCGCGGCCAGCGGCGACATCCCCCGGATCTCCCCGATGGAGCTGATCGGCCTCCGGTTCGTGACCGGGTCCAGTCTGTGGGCCTGGTGGCAGCATCGGCCCGACGAGGTCAGAGCCGGCCTCGACCAGCTCGCCGGGCTGCTCGCCTCGGGCGGACTGCGTGTCTCCCTCGGCGCCACGCTGCCGCTCACCGAGGCGGCCAAGGCCCATCGGCTGATCGAAGAACGCGGTCACCTCGGGCGCCTCCTGCTCATCCCCTGAACCCGACCGTCAAGCCGCTCCCGCCGGACGACGGGAGCGCCGACACACGCCCGAGGAGTCATCGCAGCCATGGATCTGCACCTGACGAGAAAGACCGCTGTCGTGACCGGCGGCAGCCGAGGCATCGGCCTGGCCATCACCCGCGGACTGGCGGCCGAGGGTGTGCGGGTGGTCTTCGGGGCCCGCACACCCCCCGCCGAACCGAAGAACAGCGGTGTCCTCGCACTGGAGGTGGACCTGTCGACCCCGGAGGGTCCGAAGCAGCTGGCCGACTACGCCCTGGAGCAGCTCGGCGGCATCGATGTGCTGGTCAACAACCTCGGTGGCGACGGTTCCATCCCGGACCGGCTCTTCCCTGAGATCGACGACAAGTTCTGGTACGACTCGCTCAAGGTCAGCTTCCTGAGCACGATGCGCATGACGCGGGCGGCGCTCCCCAGTCTGCTGGAGCGACAGGGCTGCATCATTCACATCAGCTCGGTCGCCGCCCGCGTCCCGGACCCCGCGCACATGCCGTACAGCGCGGCGAAGGCCGCGGCGCTCAACTTCACCGCCGCCGTGGCGAGGCAGTACGCCGGCCACGGACTGCGGGTCAACACCATCGCGCCCGGTGTCGTCAACACCAGTCTGTGGACGTCGCCGGGCGGCGCCGGGGACCGGCTGGCGAAGGACCTGGGCATTCCGCTGGACGAGGTCATCAAGGTCATGCCGAAGCTGGCCGGAATTCCCACCGGGCGGGTCACAGAGCAGGAGGAGGTCGTGGCACTCGCGCTGCTGCTCGCTTCCGACCGGGTGCCCAATGTCACCGGCGCGGAGTTCGTCGTGGACGGCGCCATGACTTCCGCGCGCGCATAACGGCCGCGGAAAACCAAGAGACGGACCAGGAGGGAAAGAAATGAACAGGAATGTATTCAGTATCGACGACCTGAAGCAGATTCTCCTCGACGGGGCGGGAGAGCCGGAGGGGCCGGGGGTGGAGGCGGCGACCGTCGACCTCGACTTCCAGGATCTGGGGTACGACTCGCTGGCGATCCTGGAGACCTGCACGCGGATCGAGCGGGAGTTCGGAGTAGCCCTGGGCGAGGAGGTCCTCGGCGAGGCCCGCACGCCCCGAGCACTGGTCGAGGTCGTCAACAACCATCTGTCCGTCGCCGATCCGGCGTGAGTGAGCGGGGAGCACACCATGGCTGAGCAGGACAAGCGGATGGCTGTCGTCACCGGGGCGACGAGCGGTATCGGGCTCGCCGTGACCAGGAGTCTGGCGCGCGAGGGCTACCGCGTCTACCTCTGCGCCCGCACCGAGGAATCCGTGGCCACCACGGTCAAGACCCTGCGCGAGGAGGGCCTGGAGATCGACGGCGCCCCGTGCGACGTGCGGTCCGGCGCGGACGTACGGGCCTTCATGGCCGCCGCCGTCGAGCGGTTCGGCGCGGTGGACACGCTGGTGAACAACGCCGGACGAAGCGGCGGCGGAGCGACCGCGGGGATCTCCGACGAACTGTGGGCCGATGTGATGGACACCAACCTGAACAGTGTGTTCCGCATGACCCGCGAGGCGCTCACCGTCGGCGGCATGCGGGAGCGGGAGCGGGGACGGGTCGTCAACATCGCTTCCACCGCGGGGAAGCAGGGCGTCGTCCTCGGCGCCCCCTACTCCGCCTCCAAGCACGGTGTCGTGGGCTTCACCAAGGCGCTCGGCAACGAACTGGCCCCCACCGGCATCACCGTCAACGCGGTCTGCCCGGGGTATGTCGAGACGCCGATGGCGGGACGGGTCCGCCAGGGATATGCCGAGGCGTGGAACACCTCGGAGGACACGGTCCTGGCGAAGTTCCAGGCCAAGATCCCGCTGGGCCGTTACTCGACGCCCGAGGAGGTGGCCGGCCTGGTGACCTATCTGACCTCCGACACCGCCGCCTCGATCACGGCCCAGGCCATCAACGTCTGTGGCGGACTGGGCAACTTCTGAAGCCGCGCAGGCAGACACGCCGTACAGGAATGGAGACGACCGGATGAGCGAATCGGCACCGCGCGAGGTCGAGCACGAGATCGTGGTCAAGGCCCCGGCGCACACGGTGTACCGGCTGATCGAGGACGTGACGAATTGGCCGCACGTCTTCCCGCCCACCATCCACGTGGAACGGCTGGACACCGAGGGGTCCTCGGAGCGGATACAGATCTGGGCCACCGCCGGGGGCGAGGCGAAGACCTGGACCTCCCGCAGAGAACTGGCCCCCGACGCCCTGCGCATCACCTTCCGTCAGGAGGTGTCCGCGCCTCCCGTCGCCTCGATGGGGGGTGCCTGGGTGATCGAACCACTGACCGCGGACACCTGCCGGGTCCGGCTGCTGCACGACTACCGCGCGGTCGGGGACTCCCCCGAGGCGCTGGCCTGGATCGAGGAGGCGGTCGACCGCAACAGCCGCTCCGAGCTGGCCGCTCTGCGCGACAGCGCGGAACTCGCCGGCGGCACCGGTGAGTTGTTCCTGACCTTCGACGACGCCGTCCGCATCGACGGTTCGGCCGAGGACGTCTACGATTTCCTCAACGCGGCGGACCGGTGGCGGGACCGGTTGCCGCACGTCGACCGGGTGGAGCTGCGCGAGGACGACCCCGGGCTTCAAGTGCTCACCATGGACACACTGACCAAGGATGGCTCGAAGCACACCACGGAGTCGATCCGCGTGTGCTTCCCGCGCACACGGATCGTCTACAAACAGACTCGGGTCCCCGCGCTGATGACCGTGCACACGGGCGAGTGGATCCTGGTCGAGCAGGCCGACGGGCTGGTCGCGACCTCCCGGCACACGGTGGTGCTGAACCCCGGCGCCATCCCTCAGGTACTCGGCGGGACAGCGGAAGTGGCGGACGCCCGGACATTCGTCCGGAACGCCTTGAGCACCAACAGCCTGGCCACCCTCGGGTACGCCAAGGAATACGCGGAAAGGAAATCCTGACTGGGCGCCCCGTAACATCGCGCATGTTGCGGGGCGCACACAGCCGACCGAACCGGACACCCGGATTCGGCCATCCTGGCGCTAAACCTTTGTAAATTTGCCGAGCCACCCGGGAAATACACAGCCAAGGGAGCGAGCCAAGGGAGTCACATCGAAAAAGCAGTCGATTGCACCCTTTTGCTACGATATTTGAACGGGTTTCCCCCTACCCCACCCCTGTCGCCCCCGACTGTCACGAGGTGCGATATATGACGAATAAACGACCCTAATCGGAATAGGGGTTGGCTGCCCACAAGAACCCCTCTAGCGTCACTTCTGCAAATGTGACGCTCATTGGCAGAGGCGACGAAGCGAAAATCGCCGCTTGAAATGGTGGAGGTAATGGTGGAAGTAAAAATCCTCGGTGCGCTCGAAGTCTTCATACATGGAACCTCCGTCGTCCCATCCGCACCAAAGCTCCGGCAGATACTCGCCCTGCTGGCCATACGGTCGAACTCTGTCGTAACCATCTCTGATTTCGTCGACGAAATCTGGGGCAGCAGGCCACCGAAAAGCCTTTCGACCACCCTTCAGACCTATATTCTGCAAATCCGGAAGATCCTCAAGGAGGCGGGCGAAGGAGAGGCCGGCATCAATGAACTCAAGGGTTCGATAGTCACTCGTCCGGGGGGCTACATGTTCCAGACGCCGGAGCCCGCCAGGAAAGACTTCGAAGTGTTCGGCGAGTCCGTGGAGAAGGGCCATCAGAAGATACTGTCCGGCCACTACCCGGACGCGGTGGAACTGCTCACCGGCGCGCTCGGCCTGTGGCGCGGCTCCGCCCTTGTCGACGTCCACCGCGGCTCCCTGCTGGACAGCTTCGCCGTGAAACTGGAAGAGGTACGGATGTCCGCGCACATCCTGCGCATGGACGCCTGCCTCGGTCAGGGCTGCGACCTCCAGATTCTTCCCGACCTGAACTCTCTGGCCAGGCTGCATCCGCTCAACGAGAAGATCCAGTACCAGCGGATGCTGGCCCTGTACCGGTCGGGGCAGATCGCCGAATCCCTCCACGGCTACCGGAAGTTCTACTCCGACATGCTGGATCAGGTGGGCATCGAACCGTCTCCGCAACTTCGCGAACTCCAGGAAGCCATCCTCAGGTCCGTCTCGGTCCTGTCCGAGCCGTCCCCCTCCGAGGAGACCCGCAAGGTCATTTCCGGGATCGTCCGGCGAACTCCATGACCCACCGCATGCCATAGAGGAGAGTCCCCCATGGCCTCACCAGCCCATGAGCCGGCCGTCGGCGTACGGCGGATCACGCTCGACGCCGCCGGCGTCACCCTGTCCGCTCTGCTGAGCGAACCCGTCGACACGCCACCCCGTGCCGTTGTCGTCGCTCTGCACGGCGGAGGCATGAACGCCGGCTACTTCGCGGGACCCGCACATCCGCGACTGTCGCTGCTGTCGCTGGGGGCCGGCCTCGGGCTCACGGTGCTCGCCGTGGACCGGCCCGGTTACCGTGCCTCCGCCGCCCGACTGCCCGCCGGTCTGGGTGTGAGGGAACAGGCCGGGCTGGTGCGAGCGGCCCTGGACGACTTCGCCGCCCGGTTCGCGACCGGCGCCGGATTCTTCCTCCTGGCACACTCCTACGGCGGCAAGGTCGCGCTCGTCACCGCCGCCGAGCACCCGCCGCAGCGGCTGATCGGCCTGGACATCTCGGGCTGCGGACACGCCTACACGGTCGATCCCGGCCAGTTGTCGAAGGAGTTGCAGCGCGGCTGGTCCCCGAAGAGCTGGGGCCCCCTGCGCCTCTACCCACCCGGGACGTTCGGCATGGGGCGAGGGATCGTCGAACCCATGCCCGAGCGTGAGCGCGCGGGGCTGGCGCGGTGGCCCGTGCTCTTCCGGGCCACCGCGCCCCGCATCGAGGCTCCCCTCCGGCTCACCTTCGCCGAGTACGAGGGGTACTGGCGGCACGACGATGCCACGCTGGCCGACCTGGCCGCCCAGTTCACCGCCGCCCGGCACATCACCGTCGACCGGCAGCCGGGGTCCGGCCACAACATCAGCCTGGGCTGGGCCGCCCGCGCGTACCATCTGCGGGCCCTCGCCTTCCTGGAGAGCTGTCTCGTCCCCCATGAAGCGGCGCGCGCCGACCCGGACCACCGGCCCTGAGCGGCCGGCCGCGGCGGAGCGCTCTTCGGCCGGCGGACGTCACCCGAGCATTCCGTCCGGCGGGATCGGAACCGCCGTCACCAGATCCTCCCTGCGCCTCAGACCGAGCTTCCGGTAGATCCTCGTCAGGTGCTGTTCGACCGTGCTCACCGTGATGTTGAGCTGGGCCGCCACCTCCCGGTTGCTGTGCCCGATGCCGGCCAGCCAGGCCACCCGCCGTTCCGCCGAGCTGAGCAGGCCGGCGCTTCCGGCGGCGGCCTCGGCCGATGCACCGACGCCCTGCCGCGCATCGCCCGCCACCTCGCCCGGAACGTCATGGGCGGCCATGCTCACGAGCGCCGGCGCCGTGTCCTCGTCGTCGAACAGCGCATTGGCCGATACCGCTCTCAGAAACGGCTCGAAGCCGGCGAACCTGGCGATGCTCCAGCCCCGGCGCATGAGCACCCGGCCCGCCCTCGTATGACCGAGGGCGTAGTCGGTGCGCCCCAACTCGCAGAGGCTGCAAGCGAGTTCGACCCTGGACGGGGAACCTTCCAGGAGCCGTACCGCTTCTCGCAGGAGACCCGCCCGGTCCGCGACCGGGCGGGAGAGCGCGAGCACGCGCAGGGCCGCCGCCTTCACCCTGATGTCGCCGGACGTGGCGACGACCTCCTCCGCGGTGCGTACCGCCTCCTGCTTCCGGTCCAGCAGCAGATACGCGTGCGCGGCTTTGGCCTGCCAGGGACAGGCCGGCACGGAAGGAATCCTCCGGCGCTTCTCGATCTCACCGCACGCGAGGAAGTCCCCCAGCGCGGAATAATGCATTCCGATGGCCAGCCGGTAAAACCCGCGAGAATACATGTAGAGACGGCCGAACTCCGATTCGAAGGTCCTTTCGGGCACGGGTATACGCAGTGACAGCTTCACTTCCTCGAACTTTCCCTGGTTGATCTGGGAAAGGATCAGGATGCTCAGCGGAAGACCCACATGGATTCCCCAGCCGGCGGGCTGGGCGAGCGCGTTGCGCGCCTCCCGCTCCGCCCTTGCCGGATCGCCGCAGGCCAGCGCGTTGACCGCCTGGAGGCAGTGCAGGACCGTGCGCCGGAACGGGCTCATGAGGACGGATCCGTCCTTCGCCAAGCCGTCGACGCACGGCATGGCCGGTAGCTCGATGCAGACGTGGTAGAGCAATCTGGAGGTGAAGAAGGCGGCGTCAATGGGCCAAGTCGTCCAGTCGGCGTCCAGGAAGTAGGAGCGGATCATCTGCTCGCTCAGGACGAAGGCCCCGGACGTACCGCCCTTGAGAGCCTCGGCGACCGAGGCTCTCTCGCCGCGCCGCCACGGGTCGGCGGATGTGGCGTGCCCGGGACCGACCGGGAACTGGTGCGGCGTCTTCGTCGGCTCGGGCGCCGCGTCGGGGTCGGTCAGCACGCTGCGGGCCTTGTCCAGTACGGCGCGTTCCACGTCACTCAGGCGATCCAGTATCCGGTCGGCCTCCGACTGCCGCCCGACCCAGGCGAGCAGGGCGGAGAGCAGGAGGTTTCCCCGGCCCGTCAGCCGCCGCTGATCCGCGTGGGAGATCAGTTCGGGGACATGGCTCAAGGCCGCTTGGGGGTCCACCAGCCACTTGGCGCAGATGGTCTCCAGCAGGATGTCCACATGTTCACCGGGCTCGCACGGGGATGTCCGGGCCAGCTCCAGACGGTCCACCGCCTCGTGCCAGTCGCCCTCGCCCTGCGCGTGCCGCGCCGCCTCCCGCAGCACCGCCGTCTCCCACGCCTCCGTCACGACCCCGGCGGCGGCGATGTACTCGGCCACCTCACGTGCCAGGACGCCTTGTTGGTGGAGCAGCAGCGCCGCCGACCGGTGGAACGCGATACGCTCGGTGAAGGCCGGGTCCTCCAGAATCGCGGCACGGATGGTCGGGTGCCGGAAATCGCCTCCGGTGGTCAGCCCGCCGGCCTCGATCAGTTCCACCGCGTTGGCGGTCTGCGTCGAGTCCACTCCGCTCAGGGCACCGAGCAGGGCGTCTGTCCTGCCACCGCCCAGGACCGCCATGGCCCGCGCGACCCGTTCGAGTGTGTCCACATGGCTGTTGCGGAGCATCAGCCGTACCGACTCCCGGAAGCCCTTTCCCGGATACGGCACCTGCTCCGGCGTGGATCCGGGACCCGGCGGCGACTTGGCGTCGTGGGCAACAGCCGCCAGCAGACGCGGATTGCCTCCGGTCAGCTCCATGGCCCGGGTCACATAGGCCGCCGCGGGCCGGCTTCCGGTCGCCCGCTGGAACAGCTTCGCCGCCTCGTCCGACGTGAAAGGCGACAGGTCGAGCATCAGGGTGGAGGAGATCTTCATGAAGGCGAACCGAAGGTCCCGAAACTGCCACGATGTGGCGTAACAGCCGGAGATGACCAGGAAAACGGGGACCCGCTGGAGCCGGTGCGGCAGAGAGCGGAGCACCCACAAGGAGAGCGGATCGGCGAAGTGCAGGTCGTCCACGACGAGGACCATGCGGGAGGTTCCGTCCAACTGCCGGAGTAATTCCTCGATCAATAAGCATACGTGGGATGCCAGGGACTGGCACGGCCCGCACGGTCGTCCCACCCCGGCATCACAGGAGTGCCCCGCCTCCGGCGGACGCGCCGCGTTCATGTTCCGCACGATCTCGTCGTCACCGAACAGCCGGTCGATCAGCCCCAGCGGTACGCCCCGCTCCGTGAGTACCCCGGTGGCTTCCAGAACCACGGCCCCGGCGGCTCGCGCCTCCTGTGCAAACCGTTCGAGCAGGAACGTTTTCCCCGCTCCGGTCGGACCATCGATCACCGCGACTCCGGCACTCTTCCCAAGTGAACTTCGCGTGAACTCCAAAAGGGTGGACATCACTTCTTCTTGATTGGCCACCGACATGCTCCAGTCTCTCCGCCATACCGATACGGCCGGATGTCCATCAACCCGCCAGGGTCTTCTTCCAGACCAAGTCCCTGCCCCGAAGGGGCCTTTCGTGTATGGTCCACGATCCAGGCATGATCATTGCTCTCCCTCCAAGTTCTCAAACCCTTATGTTCTTGTTTGCCGGGAAATGGTGGACTGCAGGCCGAAGCCCGGCGCCTGACAAGGGACACCGGGCTTCGTGAATGTCGTTGGGCGGACTTCTAAGGGCTGTCGACCGCTCGGCACTCCACGACGAAGACACCGGACGACGTCGGCGATACGGAGGTGATGGCCAGCCCCGACGTCGCGGCCAACTCGGCGTACTCGGGCAGAGAACGTTCCTTGCTGCCGAAGAGCATGAGCATGAGCAGGTCGATCCGGGCCAGCAGCCGCTGGTCGTCGAGGACGCCGCCGGCTCGGCCGCTGTCCTCGCCGACGGTGTCCGCGGGCAGCCCTTCCAGGATGAGCACCCGTCCGTCCGGCCCGACGGCCTCGGCGCACCGGCGCAGAATACGGATCGCCGCGGCGTTGTCCCAGTTGACCAGGACGTTGTACAGCACAACGGTGTCGGCGTCCTTCGGGAGGGGGTCGAAGAAGCTGCCGCCGACCACGGAAATCCGGTCCGCCACAAGGCTCTTCGACAGTTCGCCGACCGCGTCGGCCGCCGTCTCGGGCAGTTCCAGCAGGGTGCCCCGCAAGTGCGGAGCGCCTTCCACAAGCGCGGCCAGCAGGTTGCCCAGCCCGCCGCCCACATCCATCACATGCCGTACCTCGCTCCAGTCGTACCCAGCGAGCACGGAGGGGGCCAGCAGCGTCGTCTTGCCGCTCATCCACTCCTGGAAAGACTGCGACAGCCTGGGCTCCGCGGCGAAGTCCTCCCACAGCGGGCGCCCGAAGACACGCTCGTAGACGGGTTTCCCGGTGCGGATCGAGTGGAGAATCTCCCGCGAGACCTGGTCGATACGCGCCTGGGCGCTGTCGAGATCCAAGGCCGATACCAGGCCCGACGCGTGGTCTTCCCGCAGCGCCTCGGAGAGAGCGGTGCCGCGGAACCGGCCCTCGGCGTCCTCGGCGAGGATGCCGTGCGCGGCCAACAACCGCAGCAGCCGGTGCAGCGCGTCCGGTTCGGTCCCGGTTCGCTCCGCCGCCTCTGCCACGGTCAGGGACCGCTTCGCCAACAGGTCGGGCAACCGCAGCGTCACGGCGGCCCGGATCGCCCAGGGGGTGATCGTGTCGGTCTTGGTGAACAGACGCGAGACCAGGGTCTCGGGCCGCATCTGTGCGAACTCCACGGTCGTTCCGTACGGTCCGACAGCGCGGAACCGTCCGGAGGAGACCAGAGGCAGGGAGAGCAGACGGACCCCGGCCGCCAGCGCCTCGCCGTGCGCGTCCCGGACATCCGGGACCCACAAGGTCAGTACCGGTATCTCCGTGTCACCGGCGTCCGCCCGCTCCGCGGAACCCCAGGCAGTGAGCGGCACGGTCAGCAGCGTCTCCGACGAGGAGACCCTGACCGTTCCTTCCTCGGGCCGGAAGACCACCTCGTCCGGAAGGTGCCGGTCCCAGAACGGCCGTGCCTGCCGAGCCTCGGCCGCATGGGAGCCCACGTTCCATTCGCTCGTGAGAGCCATGATTCTCCTTGTACCGTCGCCGTACGGCTGTCATGGCCACAGCGCAAACAGACGCTGAAACCGATGGACCGATCATGGCGTGGGTGGGCTCAGAGCCGACTCGGAGAGAACTCAAGACGCGCGCCGTCAGACTCCGTGGTCCCCGGCTGGTCCCCCGGAAATACGCAAAGGCGGTACCGGATTTCTCCGATACCGCCTACGACCTGCGAATACACAAGTCGGGACGACAGGATTTGAACCTGCGACCCCTTGACCCCCAGTGAACGAAACACTGTCCAGGGGGTCTCATGGAGTCCAGGGGACGCGGAACCGTCCAGGTCAGGGCCGTAATCTCCAGGGGGGGGAGACACCCAGTCTGTGAGATCTGTGTGAGACGAGCGTGAGACGACGAAGCCCCGGCCGGTGAACTCCACCGAGCCGGGGCTTCGTCGCGTCTCAGTTCTGCCGCGTCTCCAGCAGGGTCAGCCGCTCGGGGCTCTCCGAGGTCCACTGATCTACACCGTGCTCCGGCCGCAGCACCCACAGCGTGCCGCCGCGCACGTCGGTGACGATCCCGCGCCGGTCGGCGTCCTCGTCGTGGATCAGGTCGCCCACCCACGGGCTCCGCTTCTCGATCACTTCTGCTCCTCCAGCTCAGCCCACACGATCTTCCCCCAGCGCCGTTCGTCGGTGCCCCAGTCGGCCGCCAGCACCGCCACCAGCGCCAGGCCCCGACCGTCCTCGTCCTCGTCGCCCGCCTCACGCTCCACGGGCCGCGTCCGCGAGAAGTCCGCGACCGCCACCCTGACCTTTCGCACGGTGGTGCGCTCCACCACCACGCGGATGGACTCCCGCCGGGCGTGCTGCACCGCGTTGGCCACCAGCTCGGAGACGATCAGCGCGCCGTTCTCTGCCGCGCTCTCCAGCCCCCACGCCGTGCAGGCGGCGCGCACCAAACGGCGGGCGGTCGCGGCACTCTCGGGCTCACGGGGCAGGGTCTCGCTGTAGCCGGGATGCCCGGTCGGTCTGGGAGTGGTGGTCACGGTCATCAGGACCCCTCGTCGGTGAGCGGGTGGTGCGGCCCGCCCCCGACGGGGGACGCGGGGGCGGTCCACGCCAACCGGCCGCCGCTGTCCGTCCGGTGGCGGCCTGTCACTCAGTGAACGACGGGCTGTGACGCCTCGTGAGGAAAAGTCCGGCCGCCGTGCAACGGGGGCAACCGGAAATTTCGCGCGCACTCCGGCGCCCCGATCCTGCTACCTCGCTACCTTGAAAGCGTGGAGGCGAACAGGCACCTGGCGGATGCGCTCACGGAAGCAGGGCTGACCCAGACCGAGTTAGCGGAGGCGGTGAACAACTACCTCCGGTCGGTCGGCAAGGACGGCACGGTCAGTGACCGGACGGTGCGGCACTGGCTGACCGGAAAGACCCGCTGGCCCCACCCTCGGCAGCGCGAGGCCCTGGAGGCAGTATTCGGCCGTAGTGCCGGGAAACTCGGGTTCCGACCCCCAGCAGGCCGACGAAGCACAACCAGGAAGGAGGACCCTGTGCACCGCAGGAACTTCCTCGCCGCCGCCACCGGCGCGACCGCCGCCGCTGTGCCGCTGGTCGCTGCCCGGCCGCACGCAGTGGGCACCACGGACGTGATCCGGCTGCGCAGCGGCCTGGACGCCCTGACGGCCCTGGACGCCACCCGTGGCGGCCACGAGGCCCTGGAGCGGGCCGCGCTCGCGGGCGCCACCGAGGCCCTGGACCTCCAGAAGCGCGCGGCCTCCCAGCGCATCCGGCAGCGCCTCTTCAGCGTCGCCGCGAACTACACCGCGTCGGCCGCGTGGTCGGCCGTGGACGCCCGCCAGAGCGACCGCGCGCTGACCCACCTGAACCGCGCGCTGTACCTGGCGGGCATGGCGAAGGACCCGGTGGCGGAGCTGCGCGTGTGGAACTCGCACGCCATGCTCGCGCTGCATCGCGGGGAGTTCTCGCAAGCCGTGGACGCGGGCCAGGCCGCGCAGGCGACCGCCATCACGCGCAGAGACCCGCTGTTCGCCTCCCTGGCGCACGCGCGCACGGCGGTGGGGCATTCCAGCGTCGGGGACCGCCGGGGCGCCCTGCGGTCGCTGGGGCACGCGGAAGACGCTCTGGCGAAGGCGGGCGCGGACGAGCCCCGGCCGTCCTGGGTGGCCTTCTACGGGTCTGCGGAGCTGCTGGCCATCACCGCCATCGTGCGGGACGAGATCGGGGATGCAGCGGGCGCAGAGGCGGCCTCCCACCGCGCCCTGGCCGCCATCCCGCAGCAGTTCCGCCGGAACCGGGCCCTGGCCACCCTCCAACTCGCCACAGCCCAGCTTCACCAGCGCGACGTGGACCAGGCGTGCGCGACGGCGGAGAAGGTGTTCGTGCTGATGCACGGGAACGCCCTGCCGGGCCGGATGCGGTCCTACCTCGGGGACTTTCTCCGCGACTTGATTACTCTGGCGCCGCACTCCACGACTGCGCGAGAGTGGGAAGACCGTTACCGATCTGAATGGAGCCAGGTTCGATGACCCCTGCCCTGGAGCTGCGCCACTACGGCCACGACGACCTGTCGGAGATCCGGCAGACGTTGATCGGCGTGCACGCGGACGTGCACGCCGACCGCATGGCCGACGACGAGTTCCGGCAGAAGTTCCCCTGGTTCGTGGATCACTGGGGCGGGAGCCCCGGCTTCTCGTGCGTGATCGCGTACGAGGGCGCCGACGTGGTGGGCTTCGCGTACGGCGCCCCCGGCGCGGAGGGCCGCGAGTGGTGGCGGGAGCACCTGGACCCGACGCCGGAGAAGGGCCGTACGTTCCACTTCTCGGAGCTGATGGTGCGCGAGCAGTGGCGGAAGACGGGCGCTGCCGAGCGCCTTCACAGAACGCTGATGGATGCCAGGAACGAAGATCTCGCGGTGCTGCTGGTAGACGTGACGCACCCGAAGGTGGAAGCCCTGTACGAGTCCTGGGGGTACCGGCGGGTCGGGGAAGACCAGCCGTTCCCGGACTCCCCGGTGTACGCCGTGATGCTCGTGGATCTCCCACTGTCCTGACGCCTCGCTCCCGGACCCGGGGCGTTGCGGCGATCGAACATCATGCATGCATGGACTCAGGACTTGCAGCGGTGCTTGGCGCCGGGATCACCGGCGCCGTAGCGTCGTTGGGCGCGTTTCTCACCTACCGACAGACGAAGGTCCAGATCAGGAGCAACGCGAAACTGGCGCTTCGTGAGCCGAGGCGGAAGGTCTACAGCGACTTCCTGACTGCCTGCCGAGGAGCGGTTACGGCCGTACTGGATCTCGTAGATGAGGACACGGCAGAGGTTGACCTCGGACCTCTCTGCCTCGCGCTTGACGAGCGCTTCCCGGCCCTGATGCATCTGCTTGCCGAAGTGGACCTGGAGGGGCCGCAAGCAGTGAGTGACGCGGCAAACACGGTGATCAAAGCACTCTCGGACCTGCATGCAACCGCTTACAGCGCGGACCTTTCCGGGCTGGTCGACGATGACGGTCGCCCTGTTCGGATCAGCGGCGACTTCATGGCCGAAGCCCGTGCAGCGATGAAGGAGTTCGTAAGGGCCGGACGCAAGGCGCTTCAGACCGACGCGGACCAAGCGCAGTAGCTGGGCAGCTTGGCAGCACGCCAGGCTCGCGTTTACACAACAGGAAGCCGCAGCTCCCGGGCTGCGGCTTCCGCGCGTTCAGACTGCCGCCATGCTGCCCGGAGGGTGCGCGGGCAGTGGGCATCGATTGTCGGTGGCTCTCTCTAGCATGATGACCATGCCCGCCAATCGCCCCGCAATCCCTAGCGCGTTGGACCGGCGAGTCCGTGTCGAAGCCGGTCATCGTTGTGCCATACCAGTCTGCCGTGTCCCTGTCATCGAGATTGCCCACATCCGGCCCTGGAGCCAGGTAAGGCGACATGAGTTTGCGAACCTGATCGCCCTCTGTCCGACCTGCCATACGCTCTTCGATCGAGGCCATATCAATCGCGTTTCCGTGCTCCAGTAAAAGGCGAACCTGAGCCCGTTCTCCCCCTACGCTCTCGCTGCACATCCTGATCGCATTGACTTTTTGACGGCCTACCAAAAACTCCGCGTGTTCATCGAAATGTCCCTCACGGCTGTCTCCGCGTTTCAGGCGGCAGAGCAGCGCGGTTCCTCAGCCAGCGAACTCCAGCGGGGCTTGCAAGCGATCGAAAAGGCGACCAAGGAGGCCTGGTATGCAGAGTTCTGCTTCTGCACGGTGGCGCCGAAAGGCATGGGCAAGCTGTCCAATCAGATCTTGAACGCGTCCGTGACGAGGGCCTGCAAAGTACTGGGCAGGCCAGTCCCCACCGCCTTCCTGGAGGCGGGACCGGTCTCTGATGATTTCCCTGCGATTTGGGAAGACCTGCATCATGAGATGCACGAGGTGCTCAATAGGCCTGCCCCGAGGACAGTCAAAGTGATGCCGACACCTCCGATCCTCGTGGACGAAGTTGTAAATAAGAACGGATGTGCATCGGGCTATTGAAAGCGGGGGCCTTCCTGGTCTGGGGTGTTGTCGCGAGGGTTGGAAGACCGCCTGAGCCCTGTTCGCGGCAGAGCCCCGTCCGGAGTGCGAACGGGGCTCAGGCCGGCGGAATGGGTCACTCTGCGGGCAACTCCGGCCGCCCCTCTACGGCCATGTCCCGCAGAAGGCCCGCCATCAGGTCAGGTACGCGTCGCTGCTGCTCGGGCGTCAGCTCCAGGGCGTCGAAGGCCCGGTTCATAGCCTCGAACATGATCTTCGTCTGGACCTCGGCTATCGTCACGAGCCGTTCGTTTACACCCATGCGGGCCGCGAGGTCGCACATCTTCAACAGCCGGTCCCGTTCCTCCCCGTACAGCCGCACCCACCCGTTCACAGCCGCGCTGTACATGGTGTCCACGCCCGGGAACTCCCCGCCCTGCCGCTCCACTTCGGAGTTCATGCCCCATACCAGGGCTTCGGCCTCGGTCTCCTGCACGCGCTCCAGCAGCCACGCCACATGGCCGGACGCCTGCCGGATCAACCGGGAGACGACGACCGCCGGGTCTTCCTGCGGGCCGTCCACATCCCCGTACGTGCGCAGGAACTCGGCCGTGGCTTCCCGGCGCTGTGCGGCGGCCCGCACCTGCGGTGCTGCACCACCGTGCATCCGGCACACGGTCGCCCCGGTGACGGCCATGCCACGACACCGGCCGCCGGACCGCGTCCGGGCCGTACAGCGGCCGTCCTCGGGCGTCTCCGGGCCGTTCCCGCCACCGGTGGCCGCCTGGACGCGCGCATGGGGTCCGCGCCCTCCAGCCGCGCGCATGGGGTTGCTCGCCTCGCTCATGATCTCGCTCCTCTGCTGTGCTTCTTGCGACCCCGGTGTGGGGTCGCAGTTTGGGGGTTCGGGGGACCTGTTCACCTGTTCACTCCTACGGAGTGTGAACAGGTGAACAGGTAGGGTCCCGGCTGTTCTGAACAGGGCTGAACAGGTTGAACAGGTAGTGGCCTGACCTGAGGCGATACCTGTTCAAGCCGTTGAACAGGTCGGAGCCTCAGACCTGTTCAGAACAGGGGTTCATTTCAAGATCGTCTGAACAGGTCCGGCGGCCTTTTCGGCGTCCCCGAGGACGTAGCCCTTGACCCCGAGCGCAGCCGCTCGCAGGCCGCCACCAGCGCGTCCCACTCGGGACCGGTGACCTGGACGGGGCGGGGCAGGAACTTCAGGTTCGGGCCGATCTTCTTGCCGTGGTGCTGCTGCCAGGCGGCGCCGCGCTTCCAGACACCGGCGGCACCCACGGCCACGATGTAGACCACCGGCCCGGCCTCCACGCGGTGCCCGTACCAGTCCCATCCGTTCGCCACGTGGATGGCAACGTCCAGCGCCAGGAAGGACTTCATAGAGCCGGACGCGCCGTACATCCGCGCCACGGTGCCCCGGTACAGGTATCCCTTCAGCACGGGCCGCGCCGGAGGAATGGCCGCGAGGTCGTCCAGCGTGAGCATTTCGTCCAGCAGCGCGGCGGCCTGGTTCTCCACGGCCTCCGCCTCCGCCTGCTCGTGCTGCCGGGCCTCCGCGTCCCAGATGGACCGCATTGTCTTCAGCAGGTCGGCTTCGCCGATCGGGTCGGCGGACGCGGAGTTGGCGGCGCGTGCCATGTCCGAGTACCAGGACCAGCCGCGCGGCGGGGCGAACTTCCAGGTGTCGGCGGCGTAGTGCCCGGCCACCGCCGCCAGCCAGTTGTTCCCGCGCGCCGGGTCGTCGACAGCAAGAGAGAGCAGGTCAGAGAGGTGGGACCCCTCCAGCCGGCCAGCTACCGCGCTGCCACCCGTACCGGGCACCGCCGTGCGTGCCAACTCCGCCACCCAACCGGGCAGCGGCGCCGGTTCGGCGCCGTGGACGACCGTGTAAACGTCGTCCGTCTTGGACCCCGGGACCATGACGTACGCGCCCGGCCCCGTCTTGAAGTCCACGGCCGCCCCGAGGGTGTTCGAGTAGCCGTCGGCCTTGCCGCCGGTCTCCCCGTCTGGGAGCTGGAAGACCATCTGGAGGCCCGCGCGACCCGTTCGGTACGTCAGCGTCTTGGGCACGTCCTGAGCAGCGCTCAACGCCTCCCCAGGTGGCCTCTCCCGGCTTCCCTTCGGCCACGTCCACGTCCACCACTGCGCGACCGGTGAGCGTCTGCCCCAGGTTCAGCCGCCCGTGCTGGCCGCACTTGATCCACCACATGCGGATCGTCTCCGGCTCGGTGGTGGCGTCCTTCGAGCCGTGGTCGTTGCGTGGATGCTTGCCGGGCGACTTGCAGGCGTAGTTGCCGCAGGTGCACCCGTCCTCGGTGACCCGGTGACAGGGGAAGACCTTCACGCCCTCGGCCGTGAGAGCGAGGGCCGCCGCCAGCAGGCCGTCAGGGTCCGCCAGGGCTCCGTTCCCGGGGTCGGTGGACTCCGGCACCTCCGGGGCCTTTTCGGGGCGCTCAGCGCCCTTCACGTACTTCACGACTGGCCCCCTGCCCGAGCCTCGAACAGCTCGGCCAGGTGCAGCCAGAAGGCATCCCAGGGGTCTGCCGGAGCGTCCGCCCGGACCTCGGGCGTACGGCGGTCGGAGGGGCTCAGCTCTCCGGCCGTTCCGTCGTTGCGGGTCACGTTCACGGCGATCCCTCCTTGGTGGGACGCATGGCGATCACGGTCCGCAGTTCGCTGATCGGCTGACCGGTCTCCCGCGCCACCGCTTCGAAGGCTCCAGGGAGTCACGGACCATCTCCGCGTTGTACTGCTCGTCCGTCTTGGACGGCTTCCAGTCGCGCCCCTCATGAGCGCTGGACTTGATCATTTCGGCCCCTCCGCAAGGTCGGTTTCGTCTCGCGTGCTCGGCCGATGGGGGATCGTCTGGGAGACCGGGACCAGGCGGGAGGGGCGGTATCCTGAACACGTAGATACCGGGCTCCCGGCCGGGCCAGGTCTGCACTTCGTCAGTCGAAGCGGCGTCCCCTGTGAGGGCGCCGCTTCGGCGTTTCCGGGGTCAGGCGGCGCGGCACCCGCCCGCGTGCTTGTTGGCGTGCTCGCGGGTCCGGTCGTCCCAGCCGTAGCCGAACTCCCGGCGCTCACCGCAGCCGTAGCAGTACAGGAAAGCCACCTCGCCTTCAGCGGTGGTCGCCGTGGCGACGACGTTCCCGCCGACGATCGTGTACTGCTTGCCGATGCGGTCGCCGCGCTCCGGCGCCATGGACACCTCGCGGGCGTCGGCCGCGTTGGACAGCTCGAACTGCCACTCGGTGTCGATCACGTCGTACATCTCTTCGTCCGTGATGTTGGCCAACGGGCCCTGCTGCTCGGCCGACAGCGTGATCCGGCCGTCTGCATCGGTGGTGTAGTTCGTCATGATCTCGCCTCTCAGATGAAGTGGTGCTGGAGGGTGGTGCGGACGGTGGTGGAGCAAGTGGCCGCGTGGTCGCGGCCGTTCTCCTCGCCCTTGCCCTGCGCCTCGCAGGAAGAGCAGGACCAGACGCGTTCGCCGGTCTCGGGGTGAGTCACGCTCTCCACCCGGCCGCCGCCGTCGGCGGTGAGGTAGAAACGCGAGCCCAGGACGGCCATTACGCGGCCTGGAGAGCGGCAACCGCAGCCGTGGCCGGGGGAATCGGGTCCGGGTCGCCGGTCTCCAGCAGACGGACCAGGGAGGCCGTGATCACGACCGTGCGGCCGGGCCCGAGCCGGACGGTGCGCACAGGCATCTGCCCCCGCTTCATCCGGTCGTAGAGGTTGCTCTTGCTGCACCCGAGCGCCAGGGCGCAGCGGGTGACACTGATCGTGGCGGGTCAGGTCTTGATCTCCGCCAGAGTCGGCGCCGAATTCATCGTTACAGCGGTCGCCATTTCCGATCCCTTCCGATCCTCGGTCGGTCTTTCCGTGTGATTCCAGAATGACACGGCCCGAGGGGTGCTCTCAGGCTTCCTACCTGCGAAGACTATAGATACGGGGCCGGAAATGGGGAGCTTGGCAGCTTGGCAGTGCCCTTGATCTGCGACGATCATCCAGGCAAGGAAATCACGAAGAACGAGCGACACAACACGAACGTTTAAACGCTCTTATGCAGTACCGCATAAGCGTGTACCTTAGTTCTATGCCAACCGCACGCAGGCCAATCGGCCCCACCACGCGGCACGTTGCCGCCTCCATCCGCCAACTCCGCACGGAGCTCGGCATGTCCACCACCACCATGGCCGGGCGCCTCGAAGCTCTCGGGCACCCCGTCTCTCAGTCCGGCGTGACCCGGATGGAGACCGGCCAACGGCAGATCACCGTGGACGACTTGACCGCGCTCGCGGCCGTCCTTGGTGTTACCCCGTCGGCCCTGCTACCCCGCACAACCGAGCCGGAGTTTCCGGCCGCCACCGAAGGAGAGTGAGATGGCCGATCCGATCAAGAAGCTGCCACCCAACCGAAGAGGGCAGGTCAGGTACCGAGCCGTGATCGACATCGGTTACGAGCCGCAGACCGACAAGGCCACCGGCGAGGTGATCACCGACCCTGCCACCGGGCAGGCGAAGCTGAAGCGGAAGCAGCTCACGATCACCAAGGACACCAAGACCGAGGCGAAGAACGAGCTGGCCCGCATCCGCCACCAGCGCAGTGCGGGCACGTACGTGGCCCCCACGAAGATGACCGTGAGCGCCCTGCTGGACCTGTGGCTGAAGTCAGCCACCCGGGACGCGGAAGAGGCCACCGCCAGCAACTACGACAACGCCCTACGGCCCGTGCGGAAGTACCTCGGGCACAAGCCCGTTCAGGAGTTGAGCGAAGAGGACGTGGAAGCGTTCATCGACTGGATGGTGACCGAGGGGCGCCAGCGTGGCGGGAAGCCCGGGACGGGCTCGGCATACGGTCGGTACGGCTCACCCTCGGGCGGTTCCGTGCGGCGCTGAACCTCGCGGTGCGGCGCGGGGTGGTGGTCCGCAACGTGGCGGAGCACGTGACCATCTCAAAGCAGGCGAAGGAGAAGGCGAAGAAGGCCACCGCCGTACACAAGCCGTGGAACCAGGAAGAGGTGAAGAGGTTCCTGGAGGGCATCCAGGGCCACCGCTCGTACGCACCCATGCTGCTCGCCCTGATCGCGGAGCGTCCGGCGGAGGTGTGCGGCGCCCGCTGGAGCCCGGACGTGGACCTGACGGCCGGGACGATCGCAGTCGGCACGAACACGCGGACGATCGTCTACGACCGCACGGCCGAGCGCGGGCAGCGGAACAAGGTGGTGGAGAAGGGCGCCAAGACCGACGCGGGGAAGCGCACCTTGCCCCTGCCGAAACCCGTCCTGCGGGCGCTGAAGGCGTTCCGGGCGCAGCAGGCAGCGGAGAAGCTGGCCGCCGGGGAAGCGTACACGGACAGCGGGTACGTGCTCGTGGACGATCTGGGACAGCCGTGGAAGACGGACAAGCTCCGGCGCGAGGCGCACAAGCTGATGGCCACCACGGGCGTACGGAAGGTGCGGTTGTACGACGGGCGGCACGCCTGCCTGTCCTGGATGGCGAACAACGGGGTGCCGGACACGGTGGTCTCCGCGTGGGCCGGTCACTCGGACCTCGGGTTCACGAAGCGGACCTACGTCCACCCCGACCCGCAGTCACTGAAGGCGGGTTCGGAGAAGCTGGCCGAACTGCTCGGCTGACCTTGATCAACAGCGTTTGTGAGAAATTGTGAGACGGCGCCCTTGGGAACGATCAAGAGGGGCCCCGAAGGACCCCTCTGACCTGCTATCTCTCTGTCGGGACGACAGGATTTGAACCTGCGACCCCTTGACCCCCAGTCAAGTGCGCTACCAAGCTGCGCCACGTCCCGATGCTCGTCTGACCTGGGGTTTTCCCGGCCCGAACGCGCATGAGAACGATACCGCACTTGGGCCGGTGGTCACGAATCGCTTTCCCGAGGCGAGGAGGTCTTGACCTCAAGCGCTCTTGAGGTTGCACCGTGGCTCGTATGACGACGACAGAGACGATCACCCCCGCACACCGCCGGGAGCTGAACCGCCTGCTGGCCCTGATGACGGGTGACGAGAAGCACGGGCCCGCCGCGACTTCCACCCTGGACGCGCTCTGGGTCCTCTACGACCGGGTGCTGCGCGTGTCGCCCGGGACCGTCGAGGCACCCGAGCGGGACCGCTTCCTGCTGTCGAAGGGGCACGGACCGATGGCGTACTACGCCGTCCTCGCCGCCAAGGGGTTCCTCTCCGAGGATCTGCTGCCCGGATTCGGTTCGTACGACTCACCCCTCGGCCATCACCCCGACGGGACACTCCTGCCGGGGGTGGAGATCGGCAGCGGGTCGCTCGGGCACGGGTTGCCGCTCGCCGTGGGCAGTGTGCTCGGGCTCCGGGCGCGGGGACTCACCGGTCCACGGGTGTGGGTGCTGATCGGCGACGCCGAACTGGACGAGGGCAGCAATCACGAGGCGATCGCCTACGCGGGGCCGGCCGGACTCGAACAGCTCCACACCCTGGTGATCGACAACACGTCCGCGACCCACGGCTGGCCCGGTGGCATCGCCTCCCGGTTCGAGGCGGCGGGCTGGTCGGCGGAGACCGTCGACGGACGGGACCACGAGGCGATGTACGCGGCCTTCACCGCGCCGCACGCGGGCCGGCCACGGGCGGTCGTCGCACGCGTCGAGCCCAAGCCCTGAGCGTCACGCCCCCGGCGGGGCTCCGCCGGAACACATCGGCTCACAGACACCACCCAGAGAGGTTTTCCATGGACACCATGCGCGACCGTTTCGCCTCCACCACCTCCCAGCTCCTGGACGAGGACCCACGGCTCGCGCTCGTCCTGGCCGAGATCGGCCGGGACGGCTTCGTCGAGGCGGCACGGCGCCACCCGGACCGGGTGATCAATGTCGGGATCCGCGAACAGCTGCTGGTCGGAGTGGGCGGCGGGCTCGCCCTCGCCGGGATGCGCCCGATCGTGCACACATTCGCCAGTTTCCTGGTCGAGCGTCCCTTCGAGCAGGTCAAGCTGGACTTCGGCCACCAGGGGGTCGGCGGGGTCCTGGTGAGTGCCGGGGCGTCGTACGACTGGCCGGCCGGCGGCTTCACCCATATGGCTCCGGGCGACGTCGCCCTGATGGACACCCTCGACGGCTGGACGGTGCATGTGCCCGGCCACCCCGACGAGGCGGAGGTCCTGCTGCGGCACGCCGCCGCCGGGGACGGCCGGGTGTACGTACGGCTGTCCATGCAGAGCAACCAGCGGGCGCGGGCGGTGGCGGCGGCCGGGTTCAGCACCGTACGGGAGGGTCGTCGCGGGGTGGTGATCGCCGTGGGGCCGATGCTGGACAACGTACTGGCGGCGACGGAAGGCCTGGACACGACCGTGCTGTACGCGACGACCGTGCGGCCCTTCGACGGGGCGGCGCTGCGGCGGGCCGTCGGTGTCGCGGACGCGGCGGACGCCGTGATCGTGGAGCCGTATCTCGCCGGGACCTCCACGGCGGCCGCCAATGACGCCCTGGCCGGGACGCCGCACCGGGTGCTCGGGCTCGGGGTGGCCCGGCGCGAGCTGCGCCGGTACGGGACGCTGGAGGAGCACCTGACCGGGCAGGGGCTCGACCCGGCGTCGCTGCGGGAACGGATCTCGGCCTTCCTCGTGCGCTGACGCCCGGGACGCGTCCCCGCGCTGTGCGAGGGAACCTGGAGGGGTCCGGGACGTCTCGGCCGGGACCCCGTCCCCACCAGGCAAGGGAGTGTGCCATGACCGCGAGCGGCGACCTGCTCATCGACGCCTTCGGCCGGATCCGTGAAACCGTGCACGAGGTGGTCGACGGCCTCGGCCCCGACGAGCTCGCGGTCCGTATCGACGACGGGGCGAACTCGATCGCCTGGCTCGTCTGGCATCTCACCCGGATCCAGGACGATCACATCTCCGACGCGGCCGGGACGGACGAGGTGTGGATCGCGCGGGAGTGGTCGCGGCGGTACGGGCTGCCGTTCTCGCGCCACTCCACCGGATACGGACACGCGCCCAAGGATGTGTCGAAGCTCGGCGGCGTGACGGCGGAACTGCTGGCCGGTTACCACGACGCCGTCCACGACCGGACGGTCGAGTATCTCGGCACCCTCAAGGACGCCGACTTCGGACGGGTCGTCGACGACGCGTGGATTCCCGCCGTCACCCTCGGTGTACGGCTCATCAGTGTCATCTCCGACGACCTCCAGCACGTCGGGCAGGCCGCCTTTGTCCGGGGGTGGCTGGAGCGGCCCTAACGCCGTGGGCAGGCGTGCCCGGCCTGCATGACAAAACCCACGCGCCCCGTGGCGTCGATGTCCTGGAACGGGTCGCCGTGCAGCGCCACGAGGTCCGCCGTGGTTCCCGGCGCGATCCGGCCGAGGTCGGGGCGGCGCAGCAGTTCGGCGGCGGTGCTGGTGGCCGCGCGAAGGGCCCGCAGCGGGGAGAGTCCGTTGGCGACCATGGTGGGGAACTCCCGCCAGCCTTCGCTGTACGGGAACATCCCGGCGTCGGTGCCGAAGGCGATCTTCACATCGGTGCGGGCGGGACGGAGCAGGCCCTCGCGCAGATCCTGCGCGTAGTGCCGGTACGCGCGGCGCATCTTGGCGGGACGGTCTTCCCAGATGTCGTCGCCCAGTCTTTCCAGGAAGTACGTCTGCACGTACTGGGTCGGAATCAGATAGGTCCCGTGCTGCTCCATGAGCGTGTAGGCCAACGGCGTGGCCAGGCAGCCGTGTTCGATGCTGCGCACCCCGGCGCGGATGGCACGGGTGATGGATTCGTCGTCGAAGGCATGGGCCGCGCAGGGAAGGTGGAAGTCCCTGGCTGTGGAGACCAGCGCGTCCATCTCCACTTGGGAGTAGGCGGTGTCGTCGGGGTTGTCCGAGGGTGAGGAGAAGCCTCCGCTGCCGACGAATTTGATCCAGTCCGCGCCCGCGCGCGCCTGTTGGCGAACGGCGCGGCGCAGTTCGTCCGGGCCGTCGGCCAGCGTGCCGATCTCCGTACCGTAGCGTTCGGCGAGTTCCGGTGCCTTGTCCGCGTGGCCTCCCCGGGGGGAGAGGATGTTCGGCGCGACGACCATCCGGGGGCCCGCGATGAGGCCCTCGTCGACCGCGCGCCGCAGCGCGGTGTTGAGTGCCTGGTCCGCTCCGCCGAGGTCACGGACAGTGGTAAAGCCACCGGCCAGCAGGGTCCTCAACGCGGGCAGGGATCTGAGGGTCTGGTAGGCGGGCGACGCGGCATCCAGTTGTTCGTCCAGAGTGTGCACATGGCAGTCGATGAAGCCGGGCAACAGCGTGCAGCCCGGCAGTTCGAGGATGTCGGCGTCCACCGGCCGCAGCGGAGCGACGCCCACCTCGGCGACCTTCCCCTCACGCACCAGTACGGAGACACCGTCGGACGGGGCGTCGGAGCTTCCGTCCCAGAGCCGGTCCGCGCTCAGCCATAGGTCGCGATACGACGTTCCAGGCATGTCATCCTCTCCAGGCTCTGCGGACGGCGGCCACGCCTCACGCGGTGACGCCGGTGACCGCTCCCCCGGAGTCCGGCCCTGGATCCAGGTCCGGAGCACGGCTCGACGTCCGGTCCGAAGTCCCCTCGCGCCGACGGCTGTTCGCCCATTCCTCTCACCCCCTTCCGGATCGGGCCGGGATCCCCCAGGTGTGCACGGGTTCGCCTGATGTGCTCAGCCGGGTGTAGGCGTGAGTCAGCCGGCCCAGGGCGGTACGTCGCTCGGTGTGCACCTCCATGGCCTCCAGGTCGGCCGACCGCCGGGACAGGTGGAGGGTGAGCCCCAGGAGGAATGCGGCGTTGGCGGCCATGTCGATGGAGGTGGGGCCGCTGGGCAGCGCCCGGAACTCGATACGGATGTGCCCGCCGGGGTCGTACACCGGGCGGTTCCAGGTCCACACCGTCCCCTGATGCAGGCGCAGTTCCGTAAGCCGGGGATGGCGGCCGGACGCTGTGAGGCCCGCCGGTTCCCGTGCGGACAGCGCGGGGACCAGTACCTCGTGATCGCGGACGGCGTCTTCGAACAGCCGCACAACGCCACCGTCCAGCCAGCGATTTCCGAAGGAGGCGCGCGCGGGAGCCGCCGCTCCGGCGCTTCCGCCGCCGTCGCCGAAGCCCCGCTCGTACATCGGCACACGCGTCTCGTGCCAGAGCCGACGGCCCAGGAGCAGGGGCGAGTTGCCCGCCGCCGCGAGCACCGGTCCCGTTGCGAGTTGCGCCGCGTTGTACGTATGGGTGAACTCCCCAGGGCACACCACCAGATGGAGCTGGCAGGAGGAGGTGGCGCCTTGCACCGCGATGGAGTCGGCCAGCAGGGTGGTCGGCTCTTCGCCACGGAGGCTGATGCGGTACGGCGTGCTGCCGCGTGACCTGGCCAGGGCGTTCTCGATGTGGTGGAAGCGGCCGCACGGTGTCAGCGCGGACCGGCACAGATCGGAGGGGGTGAGCGTGGGCAGCGTGCCGATCAGTACCGGCAGTGCTCTGTAGGAGGCGGCCACCGCGCCGACCGCCTCCAGCAGATCGTCGGTCTCGACGCGCATCGTGGTGAAGGGCCGGCCCCCGCAGTGCGACCGGTGTCAGATTGGCTTCCAGGTTGAACTGGTCCACTTCCAAAGATATACGGCGGTCCGAAACAGATTTCTGGATACGTTCGTGCAGCGCGGCGGGACGGCCGTCGGCTGCCATGAGGAACATTTCCAGTTCCGCCCCGACGCTGGTCTCGGTCTGTCCGAATCCAGGAGCGGACAATGCCTTATCCAGGACCGCGACGGAATCTTCCAGGCGTTCACGAAAGGTTGAGTAGTCGGCCTCGGCGAAGGCCTCCTGGTTTATTTCCAGCCCCATACTCGGCTCCTTGAGGGAGGAGTAGCCCGGCCTCTTCCGGGGGCGTGCGCCGCCTACCTGAGTTTAATCGGTCCGGCCTGTTCGCGTCTTTTTGTCGAATCATGTCCCGAATGGCCGGCGGACGGTGGAGGTCAGCCGCTCGTACCGGCCACGGTTGGCGCCGCGGAGCCGATGGGCTGACACTCGGAAACGGGACTGCCGTCTTGCCCAACGACTCGCAGAACTGGTGATCCATGGAGAACCGGACGTCGGACATCGAGCAGACGGCACCCGAGGATCCCTCCGCCGAGCGGCCTTGGCGCTGGCCGGAGGAGAGGTGGCGAGGGCTCGCCACCCGCGTGGGCGCGGGGCGCGGCACAGGACTTCACCGCTGGCCACAGGGGGTGTCCGTCGCGGTGGCCATCAGTTTCGATGTCGACGACGAAACGGCGCCGTTCTGCCTTGATGTGACATCCCCCGGATATATCTCGCAGGCACACTACGGTGCACGCGTCGGACTGCCGAGAATCCTGTCGGCCCTGATGGAGTACGACGTACCGGCTTCCTTCTTCGTTCCCGCCGTATCGATGCAGCTCAATCCTGAAGGCATCGGGGATATCCAGGCAGCGGGACATGAGATCGGAATGCATGGATGGATTCACGAACGGTGCGGCGATCTTTCCGGAGAGGAGGAGTACGCGCTGGCCGAACGGAGCGTCGACGTTCTCCGGAGATACACCGGTGTCATGCCCCGGGGGATGCGCACACCGTGGTGGGACTTCAGTGGGCACACCCTCCCCGTCGCACGGCATCTGGACCTGGTGTACGACTCGTCGATGATGGCCGACGACGAGCCGTACGAGTTGCTGCACTCCGGTGAGCGGACCGGAATCGTCGAGATTCCGGTCGCCTGGATTCGGGACGACGCTCCTTACTTTCCCGACAACCCGGCAGACCGGCAGGTCATGTCTCCCCGTCAGGTTCTGCGGATCTGGAAGGACGAGTTCGACGGCGCCCTCGCGGCGGGCGGGCTCTTCCAGCTCACACTGCACCCTCATGTGATCGGCCACCGGTCACGCGTGCTCGTTCTGCGGGAGTTGCTGTCCCATATCAGCGATCAGGCAGGCGTCTGGTTCGCCACACACGAAGAGGTGGCGCGCCATGCCGGGAAGAGGATCGACATCCCGCCTCACCATACGTAGAAACAGCAGGCCACTCAGGCAGGCAGGAACCGCAAGCACCCACGAAAAGAAAGCCTCTTCACACGTCCCCTTTCGTTCCGCAAAGGATGGAAACCATGACATCCACCGATCCGGAAATCGAGTTCTCCTGCTCCCTCGCGTCTCCTGGCAGGCAGGCGGAACTGATCTCCATCTACCGTGAAGCCTTCGACAACGACCCGGTCTTCTCCTGGCTATTTCCGGACGACACGACGCGAAAACACTTGCTCGACCGGTACTTCACCATCATGGTCGACCACACCTTCGCCCATGGCGGGTCCGCTCTGCAGACCGAGGACTACGGGGCTGTCAGTATGTTTTTCCCGCCCCACGCGGTGGAGCAGCCGGAAGAGACCAAGAACCAGCTTCTCCGCTCGATGCGTGACGAACTGGGCAGCCGGTCCGAGAGAGTCATCTACCTGCTGACCACACTCGACACCTCGCACCCACGGGAGCTTCCTCCCCACTACTACGGAACCTATGTGGCCGCGCGGCCGGAGCATCAAGGAAAGGGCCTCGGTACCCGCCTCAAACGATCCTTGTTCGCGCTGGCGGACCAGGACCGGGCCGGCGCCTACGCGGAAGCCTCGTCGAAACGCAATCTCGCCCTCTACGAACGTCTGGGGCAGCGCCGGTTGGGGCAGGCGCTGACACTTCCCGACGGGCCTCGGATCTTTCCCATCTGGCGACCGCCGCAGGCAACGGACGGAGCGACGAGATGACCGGCAGGCATGACCCATCGGGCGCGCCGGACGGCCGGATCCTGCCCGAGGACACCGACCTCCTCGACATCGTGGCCCAGTACGCGCGTTCTTTCCTGGAATCCCCTCGTCCGGTGCGGGCACGCGCTCCGGAGCGGCTCGGCCAAGTGCTGGGCGGAGACCTCTCCAAAACGGGGAACGCCCAGCTCTCGACGGTGCGGCGGCTCATCGAGGCGGGCGAGTCGGGACTGCTTGCCTCCGGGGATTCCCACAGCTTCGGCTATGTGATCGGGGGCGCGCTGCCGATCGGTATCGCCTCGGACTGGCTGGTGAGCCTCTGGGACCAGTGCTCGGCGGTCTACGAGACCAGTCCGCTGGCCTCGGTGGCGGAGCAGGTCTGCGAACGCTGGCTGGTCGACCTGTTCGGACTGCCCACGGACACGGTGATGGGTCTGACCTCGGGCTGTACGACAGCGAACCTCGCGTGTCTGGCCGCGGCCCGCGAGCAACAGCTCCACGAGGCGGGCTGGAAGGTCAACGAGCAAGGAATGCGCCGGTCCCCGCCCCTGACGGTCCTGGTCGGGCGCCACACCCATGTCTCGGGCCTGCGGTGCCTGCGGCTGCTGGGTCTGGCCGGCGAGATCGGCTGGGTCGACGCGGGCGACGACGGCCGCATGGACGCGCGTCACCTGGCCGAGCTGGCGGACCGGGCCCCCGGCGGGCTCATCGTGTGCGGGCAGGTCGGCTCCACCGACTGCGGCTCGGTCGACCCGCTGGTCGAGATCGCCGCCATCACCCACGCGCACGGCGGCTGGCTCCACCTGGACGCGGCCTTCGGCATGTGGGCCGCCGCCTCACCCGCCCTGCGGCCACGGCTGCGAGGCCTGGAGCTGGCGGACTCCTGGGCCTGCGACGGCCACAAGTGGCTGAACACGCCCTACGACTGCGGAATCGCCCTGTGCGCCCACCCGGCTGCCTTCGCCGACGCGGTGCGTTTCAGCGCCGACTACCTCCAGACCACGGAGCGCACCGGCCGCGACCCGATGGACCACCGCGTGGAGATCTCGCAGCGTGCCCGTGCCCTGACCCTGTGGGCGGTCCTGCACCACGAGGGCCGTGACGGGATCGCCACCATCGTCGAGCGCAACTGCGAGGCGGCGCACGAACTCGCCGACATCCTCACCCGGGAACCCGGCATCGGCCTGCTGGCTCCGGTGACCCTCAACCAGGTACTGCTGCACATCGGCGACGACGACCACACCCGGCAGGTGGTGGGCACGCTCAACGACAACGGCGCCTGCTGGGTGACCCCCACCACCTGGACCGGCCACGACGCCGTACGGATCTCCGTATCCAACTGGCAGAGCGGCCGGGAGAGCGCGGAAGCCACCGCGTCGGCGTTCCTCCGGGCACACCGCGACCGGCTCAGCACCGCTGAACGGTGAGCCCCGGGGCGCGTCGCCTCAGATGAGTCCGTCCTCTCCGCGGTGGATCCGCGACATCAGCTCCGCGGCGAAGGACTTGATGGTGTCCAGACCGGCCCGCCCCCAGCGCCGTGGTTCGGTGTCGACCACACAGACGGTGCCCAGGGCCATGCCCGTACGGTCGTTGAGCGGCGCGCCGAGATAGGAGCGGATGCCGCTCTCGTCCGCCAGCGCGTTCCCGGCGAACCGGGGGAAGTCCCGGACGTCCTCCAGCACCAGCGCCTTGCGCCGTACCAGCACATACGGGCAGTAGCCGTGGTCACGGTCCATGAACCGCTCGCCTCCGGCACCCTGCGGGGTGTGCAGCCCCGCGAAGAACTGCCGTTCCTCATCAGGGAAGTTGACCATCGCGTAGGGAGCGCCCGTCAGGTGCGCCAGTTGCTGGGCGAAGGCATCGAGGGCGGGCTCGGGACGCTCACCGAGGCCGAGCCCCCGCAACCGCGCCACGCGGTCGTGCGCTTCCTGGTCGACGGGGGTGAGCAGCAGACGGCCGATCGGGTCGTATGTCATGAGCGCACTCCGTCGCTCGGAGGGGGAACCGAGGTGAGCAGATGCTGCACGAGCGTGACCAGGGTATGGATGCCGGAACTGGCGATCCGCGCGTCGCAGAGCACGATCGGCACCGCCGGGTCGAGGTCTATCGCGGCCCGTACCTCCTCCGGTTCGTAACGGTACGAACCGTCGAACTCGTTGACGGCGACGACGAATCCGATACCGCGCTGCTCGAAGAAGTCCACCGCGGAGAAGGAGTACTCCAGCCGTCTGGTGTCGGCCAGCACGACCGCGCCGAGCGCGCCCCGGGACAGCTCGTCCCACATGAACCAGAAGCGCTCCTGGCCCGGTGTGCCGAAGAGATACAGCACATGCCGCTCGTCCAGCGTGATCCGGCCGAAGTCCATGGCGACCGTGGTCGATGTCTTGGTCTCGACACCCGTCAGGTCGTCGGTCGCGGCACTGACCTGGGTCAGCAGCTCTTCCGTACTCAGTGGGGCGATCTCGCTGACCGCTCCCACGAAGGTGGTCTTGCCGACCCCGAATCCGCCCGCGACCAGGATCTTCACAGCCGTGGGGAACGACTCGCGGGAGGGGTCGCGGAAGGGTTCAGAGCTGTCGTCGTAGGCCATCGAGCACTGCCTCCAGCAGGAAACGGTCGGTGGGGTTGTCGAAGCTGTCGGGCGGCCGTGCGGTGATCGCCCCGCAGTCCAGCAGATCGGAGAGCAGGATCTTGCTGACCGTCACGGGCAGCTTCAGATGCGCGGCGACCTCGGCCACCGAGATCGGTCCCTGGCAGAGGCCCACGGCCTGGGTGTGCTCCGGGCCGAAGTGCGCCGGGGGCACGGAACCCGTGGATATCACCAGCGTCAGCAGATCGAGGGCCGTGGTCGGCCGGGTCCTGCCTCCGCTCACGGTGTACGGGCGGATGAGCCGGCCGGCCGCGTCGTCCAGCCACGGCCCGTCCGCCGGGACCGGCACGGTCAGAGCCTCGACGTGCTCGACGAGGCGTCGGCCCGTTGCCTGGGCGGGGTGACCAGGTACGGTCGTACGCTCTTGACCAGCATCGCCATCTCGTAACCGAGGACCGCCGCGTCGGCCTCACGCCCCGCCAGCACGGCGAGGCAGGTGCCCGAACCGGCCGTGGAGACGAAGAGCAGGGTGGAGTCGAGTTCCACCACGACCTGACGGACCTCGCCGCCGTCCCCGAACCGCACCCCGGCGCTGCGGCCGAGGGAGTACAGGCCCGAGGCGAGAGCGGCCATGTGGTCGGCGCTGTCGGGGTCCAGGCCGTGCATGGACCTGACCAGGCCGTCGCAGGAGAGCAGCACCGCGCTGCGGGTGTATGGGACACGCTGGACCAGACCGCTCAACAGCCAGTCGAGGTCGGAGACATGGCCGGTCGGCACATCGCTCGCCATGGTGCATCTACTCCTTGTGGGTGGTGGTGTGGCGCTGCGGTTCCGGCTGATCCGGGAGCGGCTGGGACAGGGGATCGGCGGGCGTGTGGTCATGCTCTGCGGCGGGCTGGGACTCGGCGAGGCCGATACCGCGCTGGAAGGCGGCCATCAGGCCCGGGTCATGGAGCACGGGCTCCTGGGCGGGGGGCGGGACGGGAGCGCCCCGAAGCTGCGGGACCAGATGCTCCTGGCCACGGCGCTTGGGCAGTTGGGGCTTGCTCCTGCCACCGGGAGCGACGCCGTCTCCGGTGGATTCGGTCGGTCGGGACGGCGGGTCCGTGGGGGTGGCGGGGCGTCCATGGCGTGCGCCACGTACGGGCAGCGGCACGGCCGGCGGCTGAAGCTGGTTCCGGGGCTGGTTCTGGGGCTGAAGCGGGCTCGGGAGCCGGGGATGGTCCGGGGGCCGGGGATGGTCCGGGGGCTGGGCAGGGGGCTGCGGAATCTGAGGCGGCGTCGCCTGGGTCCGACGCGGGGACAGTTCCGAGAGGTACGACTGCGCGGGCTGCGGCGGCCGCGGCGGCAGGTGGCCGTTCCCCTCCGCCTGATCCGCCTGATCCGCCTGATCCGCCCGGCCGGGTTGGCCCAGTCGACCCGTCTGATCCGGCTGATCCGCCCCGCCCGGTTGGGCCAGTCGACCCGTCTGACCCGTCCGGTCCGGCTGCTCCGTCCGGTCGGAGCCGAGCAGCGCACGCGGAAGGACCAGTACGGCCTGGACACCGCCGTAGATGTTGGACTGGAGACGCACCGTGATCCCGTGCCTGCGCGCCAGCGCCGACACCACGAAGAGCCCGATCCGCCCGTCCTGGAGCAGATGCGCGACATTGACCTGATCCGGGTCGGCGAGCAGGCCGTTCATCTTCTTCTGTTCGCCGAGCGGCATCCCGAGCCCGCGGTCCTCCACCTCGATGGCCAGACCGGCCGTCACATGCTGGGCCCTCAGCAGCACTTGGGTGTGCGGTGACGAGAACAGCGTGGCGTTCTCGACCAGTTCGGCCAGCAGATGGATCACGTCCGCCACGGCATGGCCGCGCAGGGTACCGTCGATGGGCGGCACCAGCTTGATCCGCGGGTACTGCTCGACCTCCGCGATGGCGGAGCGCAGCACCTCGGTCATGGTGACGGGCTTGCTCCACTGCCGCCGGGAGATCGCCCCGCCGAGAACGGCGAGGTTCTCGGCGTGCCGGCGAATACGGGTCGCCAGATGGTCGACGTGGAAGAGACCTTTCAGCAGTTCCGGGTCCTCGACCTCGTTCTCCAGATCGTCGAGCAGCTGGATCTCCCGGTGGACCAGGGACTGGAGCCGACGGGCCAGATTGACGAAGACTTCCACCTTCTGTTCGTTTCCGGCGCTGCTGGACAGCCGGGACGCCTGCACCACGGCGCCGATGGCCGCGTACTGGGACCGGCCGACCTCGTGTGCCAGCAGGTCGAACTCGTCCGCGTCGGGGTCCGCGGGAGGCGGCGGCGCGCGGTGCGCGGACACCTGGTCGCCGCGCCTGAGCTGCTCGACCACCGCGTCGAGGTCGGCCCGGCCGCGTGCGGTGGAGCGGCGCAGCACGTCACAGCGGCCGAGCACGGACCTGGCGGTACGTTCCGCTCCCAGGGCGGCCGTACCGATGGCGGCGAAGGCGAGCAGCGCCGTCGCGACCAGGGCCGTCCAGGTCCGGGGGGTCGGTTCCGCCGTGGTCGAGCGCAGGACGAGCACCACGGCCGCCGCGCCGCTCAGCGCCGCCACTATCGCGGGGAGGACGGCGGCACGCAGGAGTTGTGGCCGTATACGGAGCTCCGGCGGCACCGGCGTGTTCGCCCGGCCCGTGGCCGACAGCGAGCGGGAGCCCGGCCGGCCGTGCCGCCCGCCCTCACGGCGCTCCGGCCGCGCGGCGGGTGCGCGAAGTTGAGACATCAGTGTCCTCGGTACGTGGGCCCCGGGAATCGGCACCGTGCTGGTGTTCCGGCTGTGGCGCAGCGGCAGGACCGGCGCATGCCGCATGAGCCCTCCGCTGATCACCGAGCACACACGGTAGTTGCCAAGCGCTCATCCATGGCGGGTAGTTGACAAACTTCCCCACAGAGCATCCCGCTCCGGTATGAGACCTCGCACATCAGCACGAATTAATGCATTCACCCCGGCCCGGTTCGGCCGAACGATCACGCGCGCGGCGGTCGCGTACATGAACCCACGGCCCCGGCCCGCGGACGTCCGGGATCCGCCGCACGCCTATTGACGCGCTCGGCATCGCCCACTCAATAATGTCAATGTCCGCATATCTAAACCGAGTTCTCTCTTATGGACGCTGATCCTGGGTCGCTCCTGCTTCCCGACGACCTCGCCCCAGGTCCATCGCTCCGCCGACGGCGGATCGCACCTCGAAAAGCGCGGAGGAACAGTGACCGGTCCAGGATTACTGCCCACTCGTTGGCTCGCCCATCGCCCATGCGGGCGAGTGGCCGGTGCGTTCACGTCCGTGGTCGTCCTGCTCGGCGCCTCCGGATGCTCGGTGGCCGGCTCCGATCCGATCGGCGAAGGCCCGGACACCTTGCGCGTCGTCCTGCCCGAGGAGCCACCGACCCTTGAGCCCTGCGATGCCTCGCTCACGGCGACGGGCCGGGTGACCCGCGCCAATGTGACGGAGGCACTCACCGAGCGCGATCCGTCCACCGGCGGGCTGGAACAGGCTTTGGCCACCAAGTGGGCACGTAATTCCCCGACTTCATGGACCTTCACCCTCCGCGGGGGTGTCACGTTCCATGACGGTTCGCGGTTCACGGCCGCGGCAGCCGCGTTCTCGATCAAGCGCGCCACGGATTCGGACCTCAACTGCAATGTCGACGGCTACGTCTTCACGGACAGCGAAGTGACCGCCACGCCGGTCGACGACACCACACTCGAGGTCACCACGGCGAAGCCGGACCCGATCCTGCCCCTGCGCCTGTCCTTCGTCGAAATAGTGCCGACGAGTACGGACACCCGGGCCAGGGTCCGTGAGCCGGTCGGCACCGGACCGTACCGGATCGACGAGTGGAACCAGGGCCGCTTTCTGCGTCTGAAGCGCTTCTCCGGGTACTGGGGCAAGGCTCCTGAATTCGCCGCGGCCAAGTACGTCTGGCGTGCGGAGGGCGGCGTACGCGCGGCCATGGTGACCAACAACGAGGCGGATGTCGCGATCGGACTCGCCCCCGAGGACGGTGCGGGCGACCGGGCGGTCGAGTTCGCCACCAACGAAGTCTCGTACCTGCGGATGGACGCCACCAAGGCGCCCCTCGACGACATCCGGATCCGCCGGGCCGTCAACTACGCCCTCGACAGGGAAGGACTGGTCACGGCGGTCTTCGCGGGACGGCCGAGCGGCCAGCTCGTCTCGAAGGGCGTCACCGGATACAACCCGCGTATCCGGCCATGGCCGTACGATCCCGATCGCGCCCGGGAACTCGTGGCCCAGGCCCGCGCCGACGGAGTCCCGACCGGCACCACCATCACCGTCATCGGCCGCAACGGCATCTACCCGAAGGCCGCCGAGGCGATGGAGGTGGTGCAGGACTGCCTGCTCAAGGCCGGTCTGAAGGTCGAGATCAAGATGCTCGACGTCAACGCCTGGCTGGAGTACCTGCTGCGGCCCTTCCCCACCGGCGCGGGCCCCACTCTTCTCCAGGCGCAGCATGGCAACCAGGCAGGGGACGCCGCGTTCACCCTGGGCCAGATCTACGGCAGCAGGGGCGCGCAGAGCAGCTACGGCACCCCCGGACTCGACGCGTTGACAGCTCGGGCCCAGCTCGCCTCGGGCAGGGAGCGGCAGAAGGCGTTCGCGGACGCGTTCGCCCACCAGAACGACGAGGTCGTGAGGGACGCCGTCCTGGCCAACATGACCGCGATCATGGCCCTCTCCCCGAACGTCCGTTACCGGCCGGACTCGGCCACCAATGACGAGATGCGGCTCGCCGACATGCGCCGCGCGGACTGAGGGAGGAGCGGACCGATGTTCACCATGCTGCGCCGCCGCGCGGTCTCCAGCGTCATCCCCCTGCTTGTCGTGGTCCTCGGAGTGTTCTTCCTGGCCCGCCTGACCGGGGATCCCGCCAATCTGTACCTTCCGCTCAGCGCGACACCCGAGATGAGAGCCGAGTTCGCCGCCCGGAACGGTTTCGACGATCCGCTGCTCTCCCAGTTCGGTGACTATCTGAGCCAGGTCACGCACCTGGACTTCGGCGAATCGCTGCGCACCGCCCAGCCGGCCGGCGAGGCGGTGCTGCGGGCCTTCCCCGCCACCCTCCAGCTGGCCGGGTGGACGATGCTGCTCGCCGTCGTGGGCGCCGTGGTGATCGGCAGCCTGGCGGCGTACCGCCCCAACTCGGCGACCGACCGGATCGCGAGCTTCCTGTCCTCGACGGCCGCCAGCGTCCCCGACTTCTGGTTCGCCATCATGGGCGTGCTGGTCTTCGCCGTGACGCTCGGGTGGCTTCCCACCTCCGGCACGAACGGTGCGGCGGCCTGGGTCCTTCCCGTGGCCACTCTGCTCATCCGTCCGTTCGGGGTGCTGGTCCAAGTGGTGCGCGGGGCCATGGTCTCGGCGCTGTCCGCCCCGTACGTCAAAGTGGCGCGCGGCAAAGGGGCACGCGAGGGGCGCGTGGTCTTCGGCCACGCCTTGCGCAACGCGTCCGCACCGGCGCTCACGGTCGCGGGTGATCTCGCCGTGGGGCTGGTCAACGGAGCCGTCGTCGTCGAGACCGTCTTCGGCTGGCCCGGTATCGGCAAGCTCATGATCGACTCGGTTCTTCAGCGGGATTTCGCCGTTCTTCAGGCCGCGGTGCTGCTGACCGCCCTGGTGATCTTCGCGCTCAACATCCTGGTGGACATCTCTCACGCGCTCCTCGACCCACGGGTCCGGCAGCAGGCGGCGGCATGAGTCGAGGAAGTGACATGGTCCAGACGGATACGGATACGGATACGGATACGGATACGGATACGAGCACGGGCACGGGCACGGGCACGGATTCCGGGAGCGGGCGGGCGGCTGCGCGGTGGAAGTGGCCCGACCTGCTGCTCCAGGACCGGTTCGCGTCCGCGGCGGCCCTGGTCCTGTTGATCGTCACGGCGTGCGCCGTGCTGGGCCCGCTCCTCGTCGGGGATCTGGCGACACGTCAGAATCTGCGCGATCCCGGTCGCCCCCCGTTCAGTCTCGACCATGGATGGGCCTTCGTACTCGGCAGCGACTCCCTGGGCCGCCCCGTCGCCGCCCGGCTGGCGGTCGCGGCCGGGACAACCCTGTCCGTGGCCGTGCCCGCAGTCCTGTGCTCTCTCGCCGTGGGCTCGGTCTGGGGCATGTGGGCGGGATATCACGGTGGATGGCGCGAGAGTGTGTCGCTGCGGATCGCCGATGTGATCCTCAGCTTCCCCTCTCTTCTGCTGGCCGTGGTCGTGCTGTACGTCTTCTCGCCGAGCGCCGCCAACATCGTGTCGGTCCTGGCCGTCGCCAGGATTCCCGTATACCTGCGCACCGCACGGGCCGAGTCCGCCGAACTGCGCGGCCGTCTGTTCATGGACGCGGCCCGCACCTTCGGTACCGGCGGCTGGGCCGCCATCCGACGCCATGTCGCTCCCACGGTGCTGCCCACGCTGCTGACCGTCGCGGCACTCGACTTCTGCTTCGTGATGCTGACCGAGTCGTCGCTGAGCTTCCTGGGGATCGGCGTCCAACCGCCGGACATGAGCTGGGGGCTGATGGTGGCGCAAGGACGGCAGGAGCTGCGGAGCGCGTGGTGGATCGCGGTCTTCCCCGGACTCGCCATCGTCATCACGACCGTCTCGGCGACCGTCCTCGCCGCCTGGGCGCGGCTCGCGACCGACCCCGGACAGCGCTGGCGACGCGGGCTCCGGCACATCAACGGGCGCTCGTGGCGGCCTCGTTCAGCGACAGAGAGTACGAGCGGCGGCAGCGATCCGGTGACCCCGGCGACGGAAGCGGACACCTTGGCTGTGGCGGGTCTGTCGGTCGACATCCGTACCCCCGCCGGGCCGGTTCCCGTGGTGCGCGGTGTGAGCTTCGCCGTCCGCTCCGGTGAAACACTGGCCCTGCTCGGCGAATCCGGGTGCGGCAAGAGCATGACCGCCCATGCCGTCGCGGGGCTGCTCGACCCGGCCGCCTCAGTCGTGGGCGGTGAGGCACGGCTGAACGGCGAGGAGCTGCTCGGACTTGGAGCGCGGGCCAGGCGCCGGCTCGCCGGTCCGGAGCTGGCCATCGTCTTCCAGGACGCGCTGAGCGCGCTCAACCCCGTCCTCACCGTCGGGGCGCAGCTCGCGGAACCGTTCCGCATCCATGAGCGGATGTCCCGACGTGCGGCGAAGGCCCGAGCGGTGGAGCTGATGGAGCGGGTCGGCATCCCGGAGGCGCGCTCGCGTGCCGACGCGTATCCGCACCAGTTCTCCGGCGGCATGCGCCAGCGGCTGCTGATAGCGATGGCCGTCGCGCTGCGGCCGAGGGTACTGCTCGCCGACGAGCCCACGACGGCACTGGATGTCACGGTGCAGGCTCAGATCATGGACCTGCTCGCGGAACTGCGGAGCGAGCGGCGGATGGCTCTGGTCCTCATCACGCACGACCTCGGGCTGGTCGCGGAGCACGCGGACCGGGTCGCCGTCATGTACGCGGGTACGGTCGTGGAAACCGGCACGGTGGCCGACGTGTTCGGCAAGCCGAACCACCCTTACACGCTGGGGCTGTTGGCGTCGGTACCGGGCCGGCAGCACAAGGGCGCCCGGCTGAGTTCCATTCCCGGCGGCCCGCCCGACCCACGCTCCGTACCCACTGGCTGCGCCTTCCGTACACGCTGCCCGATGGCCCGGGACCTGTGCGCGACCCACCGGCCGGCGCTGGCCGTCACCGGTGCCGATCGCGCCGCCGCCTGCCACTTCGCGAAGGACCTGGCCGATGCCTGACCCGGGGACACTGCTGGAGGCCACCGGCCTGACCAAGAGCTTCGCGGTGCCGCGTACCGCGAAGGGCGGCACCAGGCTGCGCGCGGTCGACGGAGTGGATCTGAGCCTGGGGCGCGGGGAGACCCTGGGCCTGGTCGGCGAGTCCGGTTGCGGCAAGTCCACGCTGGCCAGGATTCTGCTGATGCTGGAGCGTCCCGACGCGGGCACCGTACGGTTCGAGGGAGTGGACCCGTTCACATTGTCGGGCGCGCGGTTGCTCGCCTGGCGTCGCACGGTGCAGATGGTCTTCCAGGACCCCTTCGGCTCGCTCAACCCACGGCTGTGCGCGGCGGATCTGATCAGCGAGCCCTGGCTCACCCACCGCGGACTCGTGCCCGCGGCGAAGCGCGCGGCGCGGGTGGGTGAGCTGCTGGAGATGGTCGGGCTGCGGGCATCCGACGCGCGCCGCCACCCGCAGGAATTCTCCGGAGGGCAGCGGCAGCGGATCGGTATCGCCCGCGCCCTGGCGCTGGAACCCGATGTCGTCGTCTGCGACGAACCCGTCTCCGCGCTGGATCTGTCGGTGCAGGCGCAGGTGCTCAATCTCCTGGGCGATCTGCGGGACGAGCTGGGGCTGTCGTACGTGTTCATCTCGCACGACCTGTCCGTGGTGCGGCACGTCGCCGACCGGGTCGCCGTGATGTACCTGGGCGCGATCGTGGAGACCGGCCCGACGGAGGAGGTCTTCGAGCGGCCGCTCCACCCCTATACGGCGGCGCTGCTGTCGGCGGCCCCGTACCTGGCCGCCGGGGGCGGGCCGAAGAGGCGGCGCGTCCTGCTCACCGGCGAGATCCCCTCCCCGGCCGGCCCACCGTCCGGGTGCCGCTTCAGGACCCGGTGCCCGCGTGCCGAGGACGTGTGCGCCGAGGCCGTTCCCGCACCGGCGCACACGACTTCGCTGCACTGGGCGGCATGCCACTTCCCGCTGGAGGAAACGCCCGCGACGGCGGCCGGGACGTGACAGCCGGGGCGTGCTGACGACCGGACCTGGACATCGGCCGTCAGCGGGCGCCGTCAGTCGGCCGCGAGGTCGAGCTGGGCCGGCTCGGCGGACGGCGCCGCCGGTCCGGCGGGCGGCCATGCGGGCCAGCCGCCGGGCGGCGGAGTCGCCACTGCGCGCCACCACGGGGCGGCCGGGACGTCGTCGCCGGTGGGTTCGAAGGGCTGGCCCGGGTGCGGCAGCGCGAGCGCGGCGCCCGCCTCTGCGGCGGCCTCGACCGTACCCTCACCGGGCTCGGCCCACGGGTGCGGGGCGAGGTTGAACGTCCCCCAGTGGATCGGCAGCATCACGCCGGACGCCCGGCCGCCCTGGAGATCGAGATGGGCCCGCATCCCCTCGGCCGGGGTCATATGGATATCGGGCCAGTACTCGCTGTACGCGCCGATCTGGATCATCGTGGCGTCGAACGGGCCGTGCTCGGCGCCGATGTCCGCGAAACCGGAGAAATAGCCGGTGTCCCCGCTGTGGTAGATCCGGTGCTCGGGACCGGCCACCGCCCAGGACGCCCAGAGCGTGTGCTGCTGATTGCGCAGGCCCCGGCCGCAGAAGTGCCGCGCGGGAGTGGCGGTGAGCCGGATACCGGCGATCTCGGTGGACTCGTTCCAGTCGAGCTCGCGCAGCCTGGACGCGGGCACACCCCAGCTCTCCAGATGCGCGCCGACGCCGAGCGGCACGGCGAACAGGGTGTCCGTGGAGGCGAGGGCCCGGATCGTGGGCAGATCGAGGTGGTCGTAATGGTCGTGCGAGATCACCACGACATCGACGGGCCCGAGAGCGGCGAGCGGCAGGGGCACGGGGTGCAGCCGCTTCGGACCCGCGAAGGCGAACGGAGAACAGCGGTCGCCCCATACGGGGTCGAAGAGCACGCGGCGGCCGTCGATCTCGGCGAGGACACTCGAATGCCCCATCCAGGTGAGCCGCAGGCCCGAGGCCGGGGGCTCGGCAAGATCGGCGAGGGTGGTGGAGTGCACGGGAATGGTGCCGCTCGGAGCCCGCCGGGCCCGCGCTTCCTTCTGGAAGTAGATCTTCGCCAGTTCCAGGCCGGAGGCGCCGGACGGTCGGGTCCTGGCACCCACCGGGTTCTGGAACACCCCGTCGGCGAAGTTCGGCGAGCGGTGAATCCGCTCCAGCCTCTCTCCCGCCGAGTCGGCCCCGAAGGCCGCGGGTCGCAACGAGCGCAGCCGTGAGCGCAACGAGAGGGGGGAACCAGCGCCTGTCACGGCACCTCCTGGAGGTCGGTGTTGTCTCATTATGGCCACCGGTGTTCGTTCGGTGCGGGGCGAGCCGGTGCCGTTCCCCGCCCTCGCGTACGCCGGTCCAACGTCGTCACTGCCCCCTGGATTCCCGGGCACGCCCTCGTATGCCGAATCAAGACGATCTCTTTGACATACGTGATCGCCCTGTCGATACTGACCGGCGGTTCAGTAGATCCTCGGCCCCTCGCCCCGCGGTCCTTCACCCCGCCTGGAGATTCCATGTCCGCGTCAACCGGGGCATCGCCGCCCGACGCTCCGCTGATCTCGCTGACCTGGACGGACCACGTCACCGGCCGGCAGGGGTATCTGGTGGTGGACCAGCTGGTCCGTGGTGTCGCCAGTGGCGGCCTGCGGATGCGCCGGGGCTGCACGCTGGACGAGGTGACCGGCCTGGCCCGCGGGATGACCATGAAGGAGGCCCTGCACTTCGACGCGGACGACCCGAGGGTTCGTTATGTCCCGCTGGGCGGGGCCAAGGGCGGTATCGACTGCGATCCGCGCGATCCCGGGGCGTACGGCGTGCTGGTCCGTTTTCTCCGCGCGACACGGCCGTACATCGAGTGTTTCTGGACCACCGGCGAGGATCTGGGGCTGACCCAGGACACCGTGGACAGGGCCGCCGCCGAAGCCGGTCTCGTCTCGACCGTCCAGGCGGTCCATCCCCTGCTGGACGACGAACGGGAGGCGCGGCGGCGTCTCGCCGACGCCTTCGCCGTACGGGTCGACGGCATCGGTCTGGACGCGCTGGCCGGCGGCCGCGGGGTCGCCGAGTCGGTGCTCGCCGCGCTCGACCGGGCGGGGACGGCGTACGAGGGAGTCCGGGTCGGCGTCCAGGGGTTCGGCACGATGGGCGGGGCTACGGCGCGCTTCCTGTCCCGGGCCGGGCTGAAGATCGTCGCGATCGCCGATGTCCGGGGGACCATCGCCCACCCCGACGGCCTGGATGTCGAGTCCCTGCTCGCGGCCCGCGACCCGTACGGCACCGTCGACCGTACCGCCCTGCGGCCCGGGGACCGCGAACTGCCGGGCGACGCCTGGCTGTCCATCGACGCGGAGGTGCTGGTTCCGGCGGCCGTCTCGTACGCGATCGACGTCGGCAATCAGGCCGGGATCAAAGCCCGTTGGATCGTCGAGGCGGCGAACATGCCCGTACTGCCCGAGGCCGAGGAGCTGTTGGCGCGACGCGGCATCACCGTACTGCCGGACGTGGTGGTCAACTCCGGTACGAACGCCTGGTGGTGGTGGACGCTCTTCGGTGACATCGGCCCGGACGCGGACGAGGCGTTCGCCCACATCCGCCGGGCGATGCGCCGACTCGTGGACGACATGCTGGAGCGCGCCGAGGCGGACGGCGGCACGCCACGCGCCGCCGCACACGCCATGGCGGCCGACCGGCTGGCGGCCATCGTGCGGCGGTACGGCTGGTACCGCTGAGCCCGGTCGGCAGCAGGGCGGACCGAAGGCCGATGCCAAGAGGCCGACGGACGACAGGTCCTGGGGAATTCCCGTGTACCCGAGCGGTACCGTCCGCATGCCATCTCCGCATTCCGACCGAAGGACCGGGGCCTCGTGCAAGACATCATCGAAGCCGTGCTCTCCGACGAAGCCGTCTCCGGGGACTTCGCCGCCCTCCCCGTGCCCGACTCGTACCGCGGCGCGTTCACGCTGAAGGAAGAGGCCGGCATGTTCGAGGGGATGGCCTCCGCGGACAAGGATCCGGGCAAGTCACTGCATATCGGTGAGGTCCCGACGCCGGCACTCGGCGCCGGCGAGGTGCTGATCGCGGTCATGGCGAGCGCGATCAACTACAACACGGTGTGGAGCGCCATCTTCGAGCCGCTCCCCACGTTCGCCTTCCTGGAGCGCTACGGCCGGTGCGGGCCGGAGGGCGCGCGTCACGATCTGCCGTATCACGTCCTCGGCTCGGACCTGTCCGGCGTCGTGCTGCGCACCGGTCCGGGAGTGCGCCGCTGGAAGCCCGGGGACCGGGTGGTGGCGCACTGTCTGTCGGTGGAACTGGAGAGCGCCGACGGGCACGACGACACGATGCTCGACCCGGAACAGCGGATCTGGGGCTTCGAGACCAACTTCGGCGGCCTCGCCGAGATCGCCCTCGTCAAGTCCAACCAGCTGATGCCCAAGCCCGCCCACCTCACCTGGGAGGAGGCGGCCTGCTCGGGGCTGGTGAACTCCACCGCGTACCGGCAGCTCGTGTCCCGCAACGGAGCGGGCATGAAGCAGGGCGACAACGTGCTGATCTGGGGCGCGAGCGGTGGACTCGGCTCGTACGCCACTCAGTTCGCCCTGCACGGCGGCGCCCACCCGATCTGTGTGGTGTCCTCGGACGCCAAGGCGGAGCTGTGCCGGTCCATGGGCGCCGAGGCCGTCATCGACCGCGGCGCCGAGGACTACCGGTTCTGGGCCGACGAGCGGACCCCGGACGCGAAGGAATGGAAGCGCTTCGGGAAGCGGATCCGTGAGCTGACCGGCGGCGAGGATGTCGACATCGTCTTCGAGCACCCGGGCCGGGAGACCTTCGGGGCGAGCGTCTATGTCACGCGCAAGGGCGGCACGATCGTCACCTGTGCGTCCACCACCGGCTACCGGCACGAGTACGACAACCGCTATCTGTGGATGTCGCTCAAGCGGATCATCGGCTCCCACTTCGCCAACTACCGCGAGGCGTGGGAGGCCAACCGCCTCATCGCCAAGGGCAGGATCCACCCCACTCTTTCCGCGGTCTTTCCGCTGGCGGAGACGGCGGAGGCGGTGCGGCACGTCCGCGGCAACCAGCACAGCGGCAAGGTCGGTGTGCTGTGCCTGGCGCCGGCCGAGGGGCTCGGGGTCCAGGATCCCGAGACCCGTGACCGACATCTGCCGTACATCAACCGGTTCCGCGCGGCGGCCATGCTATGAGCGGGCCCGCCTCGGCCTGCTGTCCGGAGTGCGGCCGTCATGCCCCGTGATCCGCGCGCCAAGTCTAGGGATTTTGCGGGTACGGGGCGGACTTGACTGGGATCCGTCTCTCCGGTCTTCACGGATCAGCCGGACGCCCCCGGGCCACGAGGACCGGAGGGACAGCTCCTGGGACACAGCCCCTGGGAACAAGCGGGGACATCACGATCGGGAAGGACCGACGACACGTGGTTACGAAGGACGACGCCAGCACGGACTGGATCCGCCGGTACCACCCTTCCGGCGCCAGTAAGGCGCGGCTCATCTGCTTTCCTCACGCGGGCGGTTCCGCCAGCTTCTTCCACCCGGTGTCGGTACGGTTCTCCCCCGACGTCGATGTGATCGCCCTCCAGTACCCGGGCCGCCAGGACCGCCGCCGCGAGCCGTGCATCGAGGACATCGGCGCACTCGCGGACGCTCTGGCCAAGGAGATCCAGACCCTGAGCGACAAGCCCACGGTCTTCTTCGGGCACAGCATGGGTTCGGTGCTGGCCTTCGAGACGGCCTTCCGGCTGGAGCGGCTGAACGCCAACCCGCCCCGCGCGGTGATCGCGTCCGGACGACGCGGACCCTCGACCCGGCGGGAGGAGCAGGTGCACAAGCGCGACGACAACGGCATCATCTCCGAGCTCAGGCTGCTCAACGGCACCGATTCGGCGGTCTTCGGCGACGACGAGTTGCTGCGGATGGCACTGCCGGCGATCCGCGGCGACTACGCGGCGATCGAGACGTACGCCTGTGAGCCGGACCGGCGCGTGCGCTGCCCCATCACCGTCCTGACCGGCGACTCGGACCCCAAGACGACGCTCGACGAGGCGGATGCCTGGCGCGAGCACACCGAAGGCGCCTTCCGCGTCCAGGTGTTCCCCGGTGGCCACTTCTTCCTGGCCGACCATCAGGCCGGGGTCAACAACGAAATCGCCAGGGAACTCGATGTCGCGCGGTCGGCGGCATGAGCCCGCAGTCCCGCCCGGCCTGAGCTGATTCGAGGAGTAGTCCGTGCCGTTCACACCCCAAGAGCCGCCGGAATCGCGGGAACTGCCCGAACTGTCCACCGAGGCGCAGCCCATCCTGTGTCCCAGCCGGCTGGAGGGCCTGCGGGAGGACGCTCCGGTCTGCCGGGTCCGTACCCCGGCGGGCGACGAGGCGTGGCTGGTCACCCGGCACGCCGAGGCGAAGCGGCTGATGAACGACGAGCGGGTGGACCGGTACCACCCGGATCCGCCCGCCGCGCCGAAGTACATCAAGAACCCTCTGGTCGACATGCTCATCGGCGACGACCTGGAGGACACGCGCACGGGGCGCGCACGGTCACGCTCGCTGCTCACGCCGAACTTCACCGCACGCCGTATGGAGCGCCTTCGTCCGAAGGTCGAAGCGCTGGCCGGCGCCATGGTGGAGGACCTCGCTGCGCGCGAGCGCCCGGTCGACCTGCACGCGCACTTCTCCCTGCCGTTCTCGCTGCGGGTCATCTGCGAGCTGATCGGGGTTCCCGAGGACGACTGGCAGCGGTGTGCGACGCTGCTGGCCCGGATCGGCCGGACGGATCCCAAGGACGGGACGTCCACCGGCCCGGAGGCGCTCTTCGCTCTCCTCGGCGAAGTCGCCACGCGCAAGCGTCAGGAGCCGGACGAGGACGTTCTCTCGCACTTGTGCGGGGCGGGCGTCCCGGACGAGCACGCCGGCATGCTGGCCGGGGGTGTGCTGTTCGCGGGGCTGGAGAGCGTCGCGACCCATATCGACCTCGGTGTGGTGCTGCTGTCCACCAACCCGGACCAACGCGACGCCGTCATAAAGGATCCGGCCGTGCTGGGCGGCGTGGTCGAGGAGGTGCTGCGGTCCGCCAAGCGGGCCGGTGCCACTCTGCCCCGGTACGCGAACGAGGACATCGAGATCGACGATGTCACGATCCGCGCGGGCGACCTCGTCCTGCTCGACTTCGGTCTGGCGAACTTCGACGAGCGGGCGTTCGACGCCCCCGAGGCGTTCGACGTCGGTCGCTCACCGAACCGGCACCTGACCTTCGGCCACGGGATGTGGCACTGCACCGGCGCGCCCCTGGCGCGGATGGAGCTGAGCACCGCGTTCAGCGTGCTGTTCTCCCGCTTGCCGGAACTGCGCCCGGCGGTCCCGGTGGACGAGTTGTGGACGCAGGGCGGCACGATGATCGGCGCGCTCGCCGAACTGCCGGTGACCTGGTAGCCCGAACCGGATCCTGATCCTGAGAGCGGACACCCTATGACAACGACAGAAGCGTCGGACTCATCGGACGCGGCGAAGCTGGTCGATTTCCCGCTGCGGCAGGCCGGTGAACCCCTGCCGCCCCATCAGTACGCGGAGTTCCGTGAGCGTGAGGGGCTCGTCTGGTCCACCATGCCCACCGGCGCCCGGGTCTGGCTGGTGACACGGTACAAGGACGTCCGCGAGGTGCTCACCCACCCGAGGATCAGCTCCAACCCCGCGCACGAGGGCTTCCCGAGCCCCGGCAGGACCGGCGGACCGCCCGCGCAGGATCAGGTGCCCGGCTGGTTCGCGGCGCTGGACCCGCCCGAGCACGACCGGTACCGCAAGGTCCTCATCCCGGAGTTCAGCGTCCGGCGCATCAAGGAGCTGCGGCCACGGATCCAGGAGGTCGTCGAGGACTGCGTCGACGCGCTGCTCGCCAAGGGCAGCCCCGCGGATCTGGTCTCCGACTTCGCGGTGCCGATTCCCTCACTGGTGATCTGCGCCCTGCTCGGGGTGCCCCAGGTGGATCGTGGCTTCTTCGAGTCCCGTATCCGCTGCCTGGTCATGCTGGACGCCACCGACGCGGAGCGCGACGAGGCGTCCAAGCAGATCCTGCGCTATTTCAGCAGGATGATCGCCATCCGGAAACGGCGCCCCGGCGACGATCTGATCAGCGTGATGATCAGGTCGGAGACGATGACCCCGATGGAGATCGGGGGCGCGGCGATGCTGCTGGTCATCGCCGGCCAGGAGACCACGGCGAACAACATCGCCCTCGGCGCGAGCACTCTGCTGTCGAATCCCCAGTGGATCGGTGACGACCGGGTGGTCGAGGAGCTGCTGCGCTACTACTCCGTCGCCGACCTGGTGCCGTTGCGGGTGGCGCTGGAGGACGTGGAGGTCGCCGGGCAGGTCATCAGGGCCGGTGAGGGCATCGCCCCGCTGGTCGCCGCGGCCAACCACGACGGGTCGGCGTTCTCCTGCCCGCACCAGTTCGACCCCGGGCGCGAGGAGCGGCACCACATCGCGTTCGGCTTCGGGCGTCATCTGTGTCTCGGGGCGCATCTGGTGCGCACCGAGATGGAATTGGCCTACCGGACGCTGTTCGAACGGATTCCGACGCTGGAACTGGCGCGGCCCGACGAGGAGTTGTCGTTCAGGAACAACGGTGTGCTGTTCGGCCTCGATTCGCTGCCGGTGCGCTGGTGACCCCGAGGTGACCGAAGGACCGGCTGCCGGCCCCGCCCCTCTCCGATGAAGGCCCCCGTCCCTCTCCGATGAAGAAGGAGCCTGGATTTCCCATGGCCATACGTCTCGCCCGGCTCCCCGCCACGTCCACGGTGGCCGAGGTCTCCGCGGCACTCGACCGCGACGGCGGCGTGATCGTGGAAGACCTGATCGACACGACCACTCTCAAGGGGCTCTGGGACGACCTCGGTCCCGCCCTGGACGAGACGGGGTACGGGGACAGTACGTTCACCGGGCAGCGGACCAAGCGGCTGTGCTCGCTGTTCGCGCGCTCCCGGCACATGGAGCGGGTGGCGCTCAATCCGTTGTTCCTGGGTGCCGCCCGTGATCTCATCGAGCGGCCCGTACCCAACTGGTTCGGCCCGCAGCGGACCGAGATCGCGCCCAATATCCAGGTCAGCATCACGCAGGCGATCCAGATCTGGCCCGGGGAGACTCCGCAGACCGCGCACCGCGACGACATCGCGCACATGCTGCCTTCCCCCGGGCCGACGAACCGTGTGCAGATCATGCTGGCGATGGACGAGTTCACCGACGAGAACGGCGCCACGATGGTCTACCCGGGCAGCCATGCCTGGGAGGCGGAGCGCGGCCCGCGTCCGGAGGAGGCCGTACAGGCCGAGATGGAGCCGGGCTCCTGCCTGATCTGGGTGGGCGGCCTCTTCCACGGCGGCGGCCCGAACCTCTCCGAAGGTCCGCGGACCGGGCTCACCCTGGCCTATGTGCGGGGCAACCTCCGGCAGGAGGAGAACCAGTTCCTGGCCGTGCCGAAGGAGATCGTCCGGGAGTATCCGGAGGAGTTGCAGCGTCTGCTGGGCTGGGGCCTGTGTCCGCCGTTCATCGGCTGGTACGAACACGCGGACCCCAATTCGCTGCTCCGGGCCGAGTAGAGCGCCCGGCAGAAGGCGGAAGCCGCCCGACAGCGACCGGGAACTGACCGGCGGAGACCGGGAACCGGTCGGCGGAGACCAGGAACCGCCCGGCAGGGACCAGGAACCGGTCGGCGGAGACCAGGAACCGCCCGGCAGAAAACCGAGAGCCGAAGGCCACCGCGTGGGGTTCCCCCCGCTCCCGCGGTGGCCTTCTTCGTGGCCGCACCGGCCGGTGCGAAGGGGGACCGGCCGGTGCGGTGCTACCGGGCCACCGGCCGGTGCCGTACGGCTACCGGCCAGGACCCACCGCCTGATGTCACTCCTGGTCCCTGAGCCACTCGTGGACCCGCCGCGCGGTGGTCTCCGCGTCGTTCTCCATCAACGTGAAGTGATTGCCGGTCACTTCGAGCATCTCGTGCTCCAGCGGCCAGGACGGCCGTGTGGCCTCCAGCAGCAGCTCGGGGACGAACTCGGCCGCTCGTACGAACAGCGTCCGGGTGGTGACGGGCTCCGGACGCCAGCCGGTGAACAGGCCCGCGTAGTGCGTCATGGCGGTCAGCTGGTCGTCGTCCACCGGGACGTCCGGGAAGCGGCCCATCAGCCGATGAGTGGTGATCGCCATGCCGAGCGCGAGGTCCGCGCCCGCGCCGGCCGGGGTGTCCAGCAGGACCAGCGTGCGCGGCGGGGTGCCCAGTGCCTCCAGCCGCGCCGTAAGGGCGTGGGCGAGCCAGCCGCCCGAGGAGTAGGCGACGAGCGTGAGCGGCTTGTCGCCGAACGCGCGCCGCACCGCGTCCGCCTGCCGCGCGACAGCGGCGTCGAGACCGGCGGGAAGCGCCTCGTCCCGGCCGCTGCCCGGAGTGGGCAGGACCCAGACGTCGCGGGTGCCGCGCAGCGCTCGGGCGAACCGGGCGAACTGGTACGGGCTCGCCGGGGCCACCAACGAGGGCACGCACAGCAGGGGTTCGGCCTCCGAGCCGTCCGAGAGCCGCACCGGCTCCGCACCGGCCGACGTCCCGTCACCGGTGTCGGAGACGTGGAACCTGGGGCGCGCCCCGGCCGCGAGGTCGAGCAGGTCCATGCCGCGCTCGTACCGTTCCTGGTCGAAGGCGTGCCGGAACAGGTGGGTGACGGTCCCACCCGGTGCCGCGCGCCCCGGGGCGACCGGAGCCGCCGGAGCCGCCGGACCGGTCCGAATCTCCGAGCCGGTCGGAGTCTCCGAGCCGGTCGGAGCCGCTGCGTCACCCGGAGTCGTCTGGTCGGTCGGACTCGGCAGGACGGTCAGAGTCGGCTGGTCGGTCGGACTCGCCTGGCCGGTCGTGACCGTCGTCCCGGTGAGTCCCGCCAGCCCGGTCATGAGATGGGTGGCCAGCGCCCGGGGTGTCGGGTGTTCGAACAGCGCCTCTGCCGTCAGTACGAGTCCGGTCGCCCGGCTGAGCCTGGCGCGCAGGTCGGTGATCGACAGGGAGGTGAAGCCCGCTTCGAGGAATTTACGGCCGACGCCCACCTCCGCCAGGTCGGTGTGCCCGAGGATGGCGGCGACCTGCGACGTGATCAGGGCGAGCAGCGCCCGGTCCTGTTCCTCTGCGGTCATCTCCCTTAGCCGGGAGGCGAGTTCACGGTCGTCTTCGGTCAGCTCGGGCTCCGGCAGAGCGGCGTCCGCCGGCTCGGGCCGGCGCGTGTCCCATTGCGAGGGCAGCGAACCGCTCCCCGGCGCGACGGCCCGGTCCGGCAGCCAGAAGCGACGGCGCCGGAAGGCGTACGTCGGCAGTTCGACGCGCCGAGCGCCGGTTCCGGCGAAGAGCGCGGCCCAGTCCACGTCCGCGCCGCGCACGAACATCTCGGCGACGGCGGTCAGCGCGCTCTCGGTCTCGGCGCGGTCCCCGCGCAGCACGGAGACCGCCACGTCCACGTCGGAGCGTACGAGCGAGCTGAGCACCGGATCGGGGCCGACCTCCAACAGGCGGGTCACACCCAGTTCACCGGTCGCGGTCCGTACGGCGTCGTGGAAGCGGACCGGCCGACGCACCTGCCGCACCCAGTAGTCGGCGGTGGCCCAGTCCCGCTCCCCCATCGGCTCCCCGGTGAGGGTACTGGCAGCAGGGAGCACCGGCTGACGGTAGCCGACGCTCTCCGCGACGCGGGCGAAGTCCTCCAGCATCGGCTCCATCAGCGGGGAGTGGAAGGCATGGCTGACCCGCAGCCGGGACACCCGGCGGCCTTCGGCGCGGGCCACGGACAGCGCACGCTCGACCTCGTTCTCGTCGCCGGAGACGACCACCGCCGAGGGGCCGTTCACGGCCGCGATCACGACGCGCGCCCCCGCAGGGGCGTCCTTGGCCGTCTCTTCGAGGATACGGAGACTCTCGTCCTCGTCGGCCTCGATCGCCGCCATCGCTCCGCCCGTGGGCAGAGCCTGCATCAGACGGGCGCGTGCGGCGACCAGCCGGGCGGCGTCCGGGAGTTCGAACACCCCGGCGGTGTACGCGGCGACCAGCTCACCCACGGAGTGGCCGAACACGGCGTCGGGGCTCATGCCCCAGGACCGCAGCAGCTTCACGAGGGCGATCTGCACCGCGAACAGGGCGGGCTGGGCGTAACCGGTCCGGTCCAGCAGTGCCGCCTCGGCCGAGCCCTCGTCCGCGAACAACACCTCCCGAAGGGACACATCGAACCCGGCGGCGCCGTCCAGCTCCGCGTCCAGGTGGGCGCACACCTTGTCCAGGGCATGGGCGAACACCGGGAACGTGGCGTGGAGTTCACGCCCCATTCCGACGCGCTGGCTGCCCTGCCCCGTGAACATCCATGCCGTGCGCCCCTCGGACACGACGCCCGACACCGCAGAGACATCGCTGTCGGCCAGAGCCGTCAGTCCCGTACGGAGTGCGGGGGCGTCGGCGCCGAGCACCACGGCGCGATGGTCGAGAAGGGCGCGGGTCGTGACCAGCGACAGGCCGACGGCCAGGGGCGAGTCGTCCCGGTCGTCGAGGAACGCCGCGAGGCGGCCGGCCTGGGCCCGCACCGTCCGCGCGTCACGGCCGGAGAGCACCCAGGGCACCACCGGCAGTTCCGCAGACGGCTGTTCGTCCGAACCAAGCGTGGGCGCCACGGGGGTGGTCGCTGCGGACGTGGGCGCTGCGGGCTTGGGCTCGGGGGCCTCTTCGAGGATGACGTGGGCGTTGGTGCCGCTGATCCCGAACGAGGACACACCGACGCGACGGGTCCGCTCTCCGCGCGGCCATTCCCGGGCCTCGCTCAACACCCGTACGGCACCCGCGTCCCAGTCCACCCGGGACGAGGGCTCATCCGCGTACAGCGTCTTCGGCAACCGCTCCTCACGCAACGCCAGAATCATCTTGATCAGCCCGGCAGCACCAGCGGCGGCCTGGGTGTGGCCGATGTTCGACTTCACCGAACCCAGCCACAACGGCTCGCCGCCGTTACGACCCTGGCCATACGTCGCGAGCAGCGCCTGCGCCTCGATCGGGTCACCCAGACTCGTACCCGTACCATGCGCCTCCACCGCGTCCACCTCCGACACCGAAAGCCCACCAGCCGCGAGCGCCTGACGGATCACTCGCTGCTGCGACGGGCCGTTCGGAGCCGTCAGACCATTCGACGCACCATCCTGATTGACCGCACTGCCCCGCACGACCGCCAGCACGTCGTGCCCCAGCCGCCGCGCGTCCGAAAGGCGTTCGAGTACGAGAACCCCGGCGCCCTCGGACCAGCCCGTACCGTCCGCGCCCTCACCGAACGCCTTGCACCGGCCGTCCGGCGCGAGTCCGCGCTGCTGGGAGAACTCCAAGAAGGTCGCCGGGGTGGACATGACGGTCGCGCCACCCGCGAGGGCCATGCGGCACTCCCCCGACCGCAGTGCCTGGCTCGCCAGGTGCAGCGCCACCAGCGCCGATGAGCATGCCGTATCGATTGTCACCGCTGGGCCTTCCAGGCCCAAGGCGTACGAGATCCGGCCGGAGATCACACTGGCCGCCGAACCCGTACCGACAAAACCCTCCACACCGTCCAGGCGACCGCCCACGGTATGCAGATAGTCCTGGCCGTTGGTGCCCGTGAACACACCAGTGGCGGAACCGCGCAGGGACAACGGGTCGATCCCTGCCCGCTCCAGGGCCTCCCACGACGTCTCCAGCAGCAACCGCTGCTGCGGATCCATGGCGAGTGCCTCGCGCGGGGAGATCCCGAACAGCCCCGCGTCGAACTCCGCCACGCCTTCGATGAACCCGCCGACGCGTACGTAACTCGTGCCCACCCGGGACGGGTCGGGGTCGTACAGCGCGTCGAGATCCCACCCCCGGTCGTCGGGGAACGGCGAGAGACCATCCCCCTCCGAGGACAGCAGATCCCACAATGCCTCGGGCGAGTCGACACCACTCGGGAAGCGGCACCCCATGCCCACGACGACGATCGGGTCGTCCGTCGTGTCGGCCGCACCGACCGGCGCGCCGTGTCCGGGGACGACGTCCGTCACCGGCGCCTCCCCCACGATCTGTTCCCGCAGGAACCCCGCGAGGGCGGAGGGAGTCGGATGGTCGAAGACGAGTGTGGCCGGCAGCGGCTGAGCGGTAGCCTGGGCCAGGCGGTTGCGCAGATCAACGGCGGTGAGGGAGTCGAATCCGAGGTCCTTGAACGCCCGGCCGGGGTCGACCGTGGCAGCCGAGGAATGCCCGAGCACGGTGGCGACCTGGGACTGGACCAGTGTGAGCACCGCCCGGCGCTGCTCGGCCGCCGAACGGCCACGCAGCCGCGCCGCGAGTTCACCGTCGCTCCCGGTGGCGGGAGTACGCTCCACCGCCACCCCGGGCAGGTCAGCCATCAGCGGGCTGGGGCGGGTGAATGCCATGGTGGCGGCGAAGCGCTGCCAGTCGACATCGACCACGGTCGGGCAGACCCGCCCGTCCCCGAGCACCTGCCGCAGGGCGGCGATGGCACGCTCCGGGGCAAGCGGACGCACACCCAGGCGACGGAAGTGCTCCGCCACGGTCGAGTCGGCGGCCATGCCGTCGCCACCCCACGGCCCCCAGGCCACCGACGTCGCGGCCAGACCCAGACCACGCCGGTACTGAGCCAGAGCATCCAGATACGCATTGGCAGCGGCATAGGCCGCCTGACCCGCATTTCCGACAACACCGGCGATGGACGAGAACAGGACGAAGGCGTCAAGCTCCCGGTCAGCCGTCAACTCATGCAGGAGACGCGCCGCATCCGCCTTCGCCGACAACACCCGCGCCAACCGCTCAGGCGTCAACTCGGCCGCCAGACCATCCTCAAGAACCCCGGCCGTATGCACAACCCCCGACAGCGGGAACTCCTCAGGGATACCGTCCAGCACCGCCCGAACAGCGTCACGATCAGCGACATCACACGCCACGAACCTGACCTCAGCACCCAACTCGGTCAGCTCACGCCGCAGTTCCTCAGCACCAGGGGCCTGATCACCACGGCGGGACAGCAGCACCAGACGCTCAGCACCCGAAGATGCCAACCAACGCGCCACATGCCCACCCAAAGCACCCGAACCACCAGTCACCAACACCGTGCCACGCGGCGACCAGCACTCCCCACGACCAGCACCAGCCGCATCAGACACCAACCGCGCCGCGAAAGCACCCGAAGACCGTACGGCTACCTGGTCCTCGCCACCGGCACCCGCCAGCACCGACACCAGCCGGGAGACACTGCGACTGTCCGCGTCCTCCGGCAGATCGACCAGACCACCCCAACGCTCAGGCTGCTCCAACGCCACCGTACGACCCAGACCCCACACCTGAGACAGTGCCGGATCCACCAACAACTCACCCGACGCAACCGACACCGCCCCACGCGTCACACACCACACACGCGCCGCGCTATCAGCCTCCGCCAGCGCCTGCACCAGAGCCAGCGTCATCTCAGCGGTGGACAGCAGAGACACAACCCCGGCCGCCTCCGGCAGGGCAGTCTCGGCACTGAGCCGGGCTGCCAGAGACTCACGCGTGTCGTCGGCGGACACCGGTACAGCGATCGCTTCCGCGCCGGACAGCCGCAAGGCCCCGATCACAGCGTCATGTCCGGCGTCGACGCTAGCGTCTCCGCCTTCATCAGGAACGGCCTCGTGCGGGACGGCCACCAGCCAGGTTCCGGACAGCCGGGCCGAGGCCGGGAAATTCGCCGGCTTCCACTGCACCCGGTAGCGCCAGCCCGACAGCTCCGACTCCGCGCGGTGCCGCGACCGCCAGTCCGAGAGCACCGGCACGACCGCGTCCAACGGCGTGGCTGCGGGAACTCCCAACTGCCCGGCCAGGGATTCCACATCGCCCTGCTCGATCAGCTCCCAGAAGCGTCGCTCGATCCCGAGGGACTCGGCGATCTCCTCCGCCGGAAGTTCCCGGTCCAGCAGCCAGAACCGCTCCCGCTGGAAGGCGTACGTCGGCAGCTCCACCCGCCGGGCGCCGGTCCCGGCGAACACCGCCGCCCAGTCGACCTTGGCCCCGCTCACGAACATGCGGGCCACTGCCGCCATCAGCGTCCCGGACTCCGCCCGGTCCTTCCGCAGAACCGCCACCGCGTCGACACCATCCGCATCAGCGGAATCCGCGTCAGCGACCACGGACTGGGCGAGGCCGCTGAGCACCGGATCGGGGCCCAGCTCCAGCAGCCGGGCCGCGCCCTGTCCGGCGGTCGCGGTCCGCAGCGCGTCGTGGAAGCGCACCGGCCGGTGCACCTGGCGCACCCAGTAATCCGGGGTCGCCCAGTCCTCGCCGGTCACCAGCTCGCCGGTGACGGTACTGACCGCCCGTGTACGGGGAGCCCGGTAGGTGATCCCGGCAGCGATCCGGGCGAACTCGTCGAGCATCGGGCGCATCAGCGGAGAGTGGAAAGCGTGGCTCACCCGCAGCCGGGAGACACGTCGGCCCCGCTCATGGGCTACGGCCGTCGCCCGTTCCACGACATCCTCGGTACCGGAGATCACCACCGCCGAGGGGCCGTTGACGGCCGCGATCGAGGCTCCGTCGCGGTCTCCGTATCGGTCGCCGTCGCCGTCGCTGTCTCCGTCTTCGTCTTCGTTGGAGAGCCCGTTCAGGATCTCCAGCACCTCGTCCTCGGTGGCCTCGATCGCGGCCATCGCGCCACCGCCGGGCAGCGCCTGCATCAGGCGGGCCCGAGCCGCCACCAGCCGGGCGGCATCGGCCAGTTCGAACACACCGGCCGTGTACGCGGCGGCGAACTCGCCGATCGAGTGACCCAGCAGTACGTCGGGCCGCATGCCCCAGGACCGCAGCAGTTCCACGAGGGCGATCTGCACCGCGAACAGGGCGGGCTGGGCGTAGCCGGTCCGGTCCAGCAGCGCCGCCTCGGCCGAGCCCTCGTCCGCGAACAACACCTCCCGAAGGGACACATCGAATCCGGCGGCGCCTGACAGTTCGCTGTCCAGGAGGCCGCATATCTCGTCCAGGGTCCGCGCGAACTCCGGGTACCTGCCGTGGAGTTCACGGCCCATGCCGACGCGCTGGCTGCCCTGGCCGGTGAACATCCACGCCGTACGGCCCTTGCGTACCGCTCCGGTGACGACATCGGCCACCACGGACGCGTCGGCCTCGGCCGCGCCGGACAGTGCGGTGGCGCCCGCGCGCAGGGTCGGGCCGTCGGCGGCGAGCACCACCGCCCGGTGCTCCAGGACGGCGCGGGTGGTCGCGAGCGAAAGGCCGACGTCCGCCGGGGAGGCGGGCCTGCCGTCGAGGAAGGCCCCGAGGCGGCCGGCCTGGGCACGCACCGCGTCCGGGGTGCGGCCGGACAGCACCCAGGGCACCACCGGCAGCTCTGCGGACGGCTGTTCCACTGACGGCAGCCCCGGCTGCACCGGCTGCTCGGACTGTCCCGGCTGCGCCGGCAGCTCGGGCGCTGCCGCCGTGGTCTTCGGTGCCTCTTCGAGGATGACGTGTGCGTTGGTACCGCTGATTCCGAACGAGGAGACGCCCGCCCGGCGCGAACGCTCGCCGCGTGGCCACTCCCTGGAGTCGGTCAACAGCCGTACCGCGCCCGCCTCCCAGTCCACATGGGAGGAGGGCGCGTCCACGAACAACGTCTTCGGCAAACGCTGTTCGCGCAGTGCCATGACCATCTTGATCAGCCCGGCGGCACCGGCGGCGGCCTGGGTGTGGCCGATGTTCGACTTCACCGAACCCAGCCACAACGGCTCGCCGTCGCCACGCTCGCGACCGTACGTCGCGAGCAGCGCCTGCGCCTCGATCGGGTCACCCAGACTCGTACCCGTACCATGCGCCTCCACCGCGTCCACCTCGGACGCCGAGACCCTCGCCGCCTTCAGAGCCTGGCGGATCACCCGCTGCTGCGACGGGCCGTTCGGAGCCGTCAGACCGTTCGACGCACCATCCTGATTGACCGCACTGCCCCGCACGACCGCCAGCACGTCGTGCCCCAGCCGCCGCGCGTCCGAAAGGCGTTCCACTACCAGCACGCCGGCCCCCTCGGACCAGCCCGTACCGTCCGCGCCTTCCGCGAACGCCTTGCACCGGCCGTCCGGTGCCAGCCCGCGCTGCTGGGAGAACTCGACGAAGGCCGCCGGGGTGGACATCACCGTCGCGCCGCCGACCAGCGCCATCCGGCATTCCCCGGAACGCAGTGCCTGGCTCGCCAGGTGCAGCGCCACCAGCGCCGACGAACACGCGGTGTCGACCGTCACCGCCGGACCTTCCAGACCCAAGGCGTACGAGATCCGGCCGGAGATCACACTGGCCGCCGACCCCGTACCGACAAAACCCTCCACGCCCTCCAGTCGGCCACCCACGGTATGCAGATAGTCCTGGCCGTTGGTCCCAGCGAACACACCGGTGGCGGAACCGCGCAGGGACAGCGGGTCGATGCCCGCTCGCTCCAGCGCCTCCCACGACGTCTCCAGCAGCAACCGCTGCTGCGGATCCATGGCGAGCGCCTCACGCGGCGAAATCCCGAACAGCTCGGCGTCGAACTCCGCCGCGCCTTCGATGAACCCGCCGACGCGCACGTACGTCGATCCGGTGCGCCCCGGCTCGGGGTCGAACACCGCGTCGAGGTCCCAGCCCCGGTCGGCCGGGAATGGCGAGAGACCGTCACCGGCCGAGGACAGCAGATCCCACAGCGCCTCGGGCGAGTCGACACCACCGGGGAACCGGCAGCCCATCCCCACGATCGCGATCGGCTCATGGGAAGCGGCACGAAGCTGCTGATTCCGCTTCTTGAGCGTGTCGGTCTCCTCCAGGGACTTCCGGAGCGCCTGGACGACCTTTTCGTACGGTGCACTCATCTGTTGTGACCCCGATCAATCCTGTTCGAAGGGTTCGTCGTCGCCGAGCGCCATTTGTACGAGGTCGTCGACGTCCAGTCCGGCGATCGACCGCTGATCTTCGTCCTCGGTCCCCTCTTGCCCGTCGCCGGAATCCGAGCCGGAACCGTCGGCGGCCAGCCGCACCAAGGCGTCCATCAGTCCCGCCTCGCGGAACCGGTCCAGCGGTACGGACGCCAGGGCCCGCCGCAGCCGCTCCTCGTCCATCCCGAACTCCGCGTCGCCCAGGCCCGTGTCACCCGTTTCCGAGGCGTCGCCGGGGAACAGCTCTCCGCGCAGATAGCCGGCGAGAGAGGCGGGGGTGGGGTGATCGAAGACGAGTGTGGTCGGCAGCCGCAGCCCGGTGGACGTGGTGAGCCGGTTACGCAGGTCGACGGCGGTCAGGGAGTCGAAGCCGAAGTCCTTGAATGCGCGGTCGGCGTCGATCGCGGCTGCGGACGTGTGCCCCAGCACCACCGCGACCTGGGACTGCACCAGATCCAGCAGCGACGCTTCGCGCTCGCTCGCCGGCAGTTCCCGCAGCCGCCGTATCAGCTCGTCGGTCTCCTCGGCCCCGGAGCCGGCGGTGGCGGCCAGCGCGGCTGCCGCCTCCGGCAGGTCGGCGATGAGGGCGCTGGACCGTGCCAGGGTCAGCGAGGGCGCGAAGCGTGCCCAGTCGACATCGGCTACGGTCGCCTGCGCCCGGCCGTCGCCGAGCACCTGGTCGAGCGCGGCCACCGCGCGCCCCGGGGGCAGGACGCGGACACCGGAGCGGCGGAACCGTTCTCCGGCCACGTCCTCGGCGGCCATGCCGTCGCCGCCCCACGGCCCCCAGGCCACCGAGGTCGCCGCAAGCCCCAGTCCGCGCCGGTACTGCGCGAGGGCGTCGAGGTAGGCGTTGCCCGCCGCGTACGCGGACTGTCCGGCGCTGCCGAGGACCCCGGCGATGGAGGAGAACAGGACGAACATGTCCAGCTCCAGGTTCGCCGTCAGTTCGTGCAGATGCCGCGCGGCACCCGCCTTCGCGGCCAGGATGCCGGCCAGTCGCTCGGGCGTCAGGTCGGTGACGAGCCCGTCGTCCAGTACGCCCGCGGTGTGTACGACGCCGCTGAGCGGGGCGTCCTCGGGGAGGTCGGCCAGCACGGCGGCGAGGGCCGCGCGGTCGGTGATGTCGCAGTCGGCGAGCGTGACCCGCGCGCCGAGTGCGGTCAGCTCCTCCCGCAGTTCCTCGGCGCCCGGCGCCCGTGCGCCCCGGCGGGAGACCAGTACGAGGTGCTCCGCGCCCCGGGAGGCCAGTCGGCGCGCCACGTGCCCGCCCAGGGCACCGGTGCCGCCGGTGACGAGCACGGTGCCGCGCGACCGTCGGTCCGCACCGTCAGGCTGTGCGGAATCCGGGGCCGTGTCAGGTGTTGTGCCCACCTCCGTGTCAGGCGCCTCGTCCCGCGCCGTGTCGGGCGCCGCGTTCCGCGCCGTGTCAGGCGCCGCGCTCCGCGCCGTGTCCCTCATCAGCCGGGCCGCGTAAAGGCCCGAGGACCGCACCGCGACCTGGTCCTCGTAGCCGTCCGTACCGCCCACCGCGCCATGAGCCGGGGCGTCGGCGCTGCCTGCGGCAAGAACGGACACCAGGTGGGTCAGGCTCTCAGCGCCGATCTCCTCGGGCAGATCGACCAGACCGCCCCAGCGCTGCGGCTGCTCGAGGGCCACGGTCCTGCCCAGGCCCCAGAGTTGGGCCTGCGCCGGGTTCACCAGCCGCTCCCCCGCGCCCACCGAGACGGCGGAGCTGGTCAGGCACCACAGCGGCGCCATCGCTTCCGCGTCGGCCGACGCCTGCACCAGCGTCAGCGTCGTGGCCGTCGCGACCGGTACCTCCCGCCCGTCCGCGACCGCGCCTTCGTGACCGGTATCGGCCCAGGCCAGGAGGGATACGACACCGCCGTCCGGCGAGGCCGCGCGGATCCGGCCGGCGAGCTCTTCGCGGCTCGTCGTGTCGGCGACGGTCAGTACGGTGACGTGCGCCGCGCCGCCCGCACGCAGGGCCTGTTCGCAGCTCTCGGCCAGGCCGTCGTGCGTGGCGGTCATCCGTTGCGGTACGACCAGCAGCCAGGCGCCCGACAGCCGGCCCGCCGCCGACGCGCTCGTCCGCTTCCACACCACGCCGTAGCGCCAGCCGGACAGTTCCGACTCTTCCCGCTGCCGTTTCCGCCACGTCGACAGCATCGGCAGCACACTGTCCAGCGAGGTGCCGACATCGACTCCGAGTTGCCCCGCGAGGGACTCGGCGTCGCCGTGCTCGACCAGCTCCCAGAACTCGGCGTCGATGCCGCTCAGGCCCGTGTCGGCCGTGGCCACCCGCCGGTTCCTGCGGTCCCGCAGCCAGAACCGCTGCCGCTGGAAGGGGTACGTCGGCAGATCCACCCGCCGCGCGCCGGTCCCGGCGAACACCGCCGCCCAGTCGACCTTGGCTCCCCGTACGAACAGTTCGGCCACCGCTGTCATCAAGGTCTCGGCGTCGGACCGGCCCTTGCGCAGAGCGGCCACGGCCACCACGGCGTCCGCCGCCGTACTCGCGTCCCCGGCCTCCATGGCGTCCGCTCGGGCGCGGGTGAGGGCCGTCAGCACCGGGTCGGGCCCGATCTCCAGCAGTCGGCTCACGCCCTGCTCACCCGTGGCCGTCCCGATCGCGTCGTGGAACCGCACCGGCTGCCGGACCTGGTTCACCCAGTAGTCCGGGGTCCCCCAGTCCTTCTCTCCGACGGCCTCTCCGGTGACGGTGCTGACCGCCGGGACAACGGGCTTCCGGTAGGCGATGCTTCCGGCGATGTCGGTGAACTCCGCCAGCATCGGCTCCATCAGCGGCGAGTGGAAGGCATGGCTGACCCGCAGCCGGGACACGCGGCGGCCCTGCTCACGGGCCGCCGCCATGGCCTGGTCGACCACGTCCTCGTCACCGGAGACCACCACGGCGGTCGGCCCGTTGACGGCCGCGACCGCGATCCGGTCTTGGCCGGAGAGGCCGTCGAGGATCTCCACGACCTCGTTCTCCGTCGCCTCGATCGCCGCCATCGCCCCGCCCGCCGGCAGTGCCTGCATCAGCCGGGCCCGTGCCGCGACCAGCCGGCAGCCATCCGCGAGATCGAACACCCGGGCGGTGTAAGCGGCGACCAGCTCACCGATCGAGTGCCCCAGCACCAGATCCGGGCGTACGCCCCAGGAGCGCAGGAGTTCCACCAACGCGGCCTGGACGGCGAAGAGTGCCGTCTGCGCGTAGCCCGTCCCGTCGAGCAGCGCCGCCTCGGCGCTGCCCTCGGCCGCGAACAGCACCTCCCGTACGGGCGCCGTGAAGCCGACGGCACCTGCCAGTTCGGTGTCGAGGTGGTCGCAGACCTCGTCGAGCGTCTTCGCGTACACGGGGAACCGCTCGTACAACTCGCGTCCCATGGCGAGGCGTTGGCTGCCCTGGCCGGTGAACATCCAGGCCGTACGGCCCTCGCCGACCACGCCGGACACCACAGTCGCGTCACCGTCGGCGAGCGCGGCCACTCCGGCGCGCAGCGCCTCGGCGCCTCCGCCCAGCACTACGGCACGGTGGTCGAGCATCGCGCGGCTGGTCGCCAGCGACAGACCGACGTCCACCGGTTCGAGGCCGCGTTCGCCACGTCGGTTACGTTCGTGGCCTTGTTCGTGGCCTTCATCGCCTGCGCCCAGGAAGGCCGTCAGACGGCCGGCCTGGTCACGTACCGCCCGCACGCTCCGGCCGGACAGCACCCACGGGACGACCGGCAGCTCGGCCGACGGCGGTTCCTCCACCGCAGCCGGTTCGTCGGCCGGAGCTTCCTCGATGATCAGGTGCGAGTTGGTGCCACTGATACCGAACGACGAGACACCCGCCCGGCGCGGACGCTCACCACGCGGCCACTCCCGGGCCTCGGCCAGCAGCTCGACCGCGCCGGAGTCCCAGTCCACATGGGACGAGGGCCGGCCCACGTGCAGGGTGCGTGGCAACCGCTCCTCACGCAGTGCCATCACCATCTTGATCACGCTCGCGGCACCCGCGCCCGCCTGAGCGTGCCCGATGTTCGACTTGATGGAGCCCAGCCACAGCGGATCCCGGTCGCCACGGCCCTGTCCGTAGGTGGCCAGCAGTGCCTGGGCCTCGATCGGGTCGCCCAGCTTCGTACCGGTACCGTGCGCCTCGACGACGTCCACGTCGGACGCGGACACCCGCGCCGTCTTCAACGCCTGCCGGATGACGCGCTGTTGGGAGGGTCCGTTGGGCGCGGTGAGACCGTTGGAGGCGCCGTCCTGGTTGACCGCGCTGCCCCGTACGACGGCGAGCACCGGATGGCCGAGGCGCCGCGCGTCGGACAGCCGCTCCAGTACGAGGATTCCGCCGCCCTCGGACCAGCCCGTACCGTCGGCCGCGTCCGCGAAGGACTTGCACCGGCCGTCCTCGGCGAGGCCTCCCTGGCGGGAGAACTCCACGAACATGCCGGGCGTCGCCATCACGGTGGCGCCTCCGGCGAGCGCCATCTCGCACTCGCCCGCGCGCAGGGCCTGGCAGGCCAGGTGCAGGGCGACCGAAGCGGACGAGCACGCCGTGTCCACCGACACCGCCGGGCCTTCCAGGCCCAGCACGTACGACAACCGGCCCGACGCGACACTCGGGGTGCTGCCGGTCAGCAGGTACCCGTCGGTCTCAGGATCCGATTCGTCCTCCTGGCCACTGGCGTAACCGTTGGCCGAGATGCCCGCGAAGACGCCGGTGGCCGAGCCGCGCAGGGAGAGCGGATCGATGCCCGCCCGCTCCAGCGCCTCCCAGGACGTCTCCAGCAGCAGCCGCTGCTGCGGATCCATGGCGAGGGCCTCACGCGGGGAGATCCCGAACAGCTCAGCGTCGAATTCCGTCGCCTCCGGTACGAACCCGCCGACGGTCGCGATGTCCTGCAACACCTGCTCGTTCCAGCCCCGGTCCACCGGTAGTGGCGACATCCCGTCACGCCCGGAGTCCACCAGGTCCCACAGTGTCTCCGGCGAGGTGATGCCGCCCGGATAGCGGCAGCCCATGCCGACGATCGCGATCGGGTCGTCGGCGACGTCCGCGCGCACGGCGGCACGTGCTTCCACGGCTTGATCCACGGTCTGGTCCGCGACCGCGCCGAGCAGCTGCTCGCGCATGTACCCGGCGAGGGAAGCCGGGGTGGGGTGGTCGAAGACCATCGTGGCGGGCAGGTTGAGCGCGGTGGCGGAGTTGAGACGGTTGCGCAGGTCGACGGCGGTGAGCGAGTCGAAGCCGAGGTCCTTGAACGCCCGCGTCGGGTCCACCGCAGCGCCCGAGGCATGCCCGAGCACGCCCGCGACCGAGGTCTGGACGACGTCGAGCAACATGTGTTCCTGCTCGTCCGGGGACAGTTCGCGCAGCCGCCGGGCGAGTGCGCCTCCATCGCCGGTGGAGGACTGTCCTGCCGTACGGCGCTGATGGGTTCCGGCCGGCACGAGCGCGTGCAGCAGGGCGGGCAGGCTCTCACGGTGTCCGGCCAGCGACGCGGTCCTCAACGCGACGGGCAGCGCCACCGGTTCATTGATCTGAAGCGCGGCATCGAGCAGTTCGAGCCCGTCGTCCGTCGACAGCGGCGGGAAACCCTGACGGCTGAGCCGGGAAACATCGGCCTCACTGAGCCGGCCACCCATCCCCTCCGACTGCTCCCACATACCCCAGGCAAGGGACACACCCGGCAGACCCTGCGCGCGGCGGGAGGACGCGAGCGCGTCGAGCACCGAGTTGGCCGCCGCATAGGCCGACTGACCCGCATTGCCCACCACACCCGCGATGGAGGAGAAGAGCACGAACATGTCGAGGTCTTGATCCGCGGTGAGTTCATGCAGGTGCAGAGCCGATTCGGCCTTGGCCGCGAGCACCCGGGCCAACCGCTCGGGAGTCAGATCCGCAATCAGACCGTCGTCCAGCACACCGGCCGCGTGCACAACCCCCGACAACGGAGCGTCGTCAGGAATACCGGCCAGGACATCGGCGAGGGCCGTACGGTCGCTGACATCACACGCGGTGACAGTCACCCGCGCACCGAATTCCACCAGCTCGCGCTGTACGTCCTGCGCACCCGGAGCCTCAAGACCCCGCCGGGACAACAGGACCAGGTCCCGGACACCGTGCCGGGTCACCAGATGACGAGCCACCACAGCACCCAGACCACCCGTACCACCCGTGATCAGGACGGTGCCGGGCTCCCGCCACGGCGCCGGAACCGTGAGTACGACCTTGCCGACGTGCTTGGCCTGCCCCAGGAACCGCAACGCCTCCGGCGCCCGCGCGATCTCCCACGACGTCACCGGAATCGGACGCAGCACACCCCGCTCGAACAGGTCCAGCAGCGCCGCCAGCATCTCCCCGATACGCTCCGGACCCGCCTCGACCATGTCGAAGGCCCGGTAGACCACACCCGCGTAAACGGCGGCTACCTCGTCCGCGTCACGGATATCGGTCTTGCCCATCTCCACGAACCGGCCACCCGGCTTCGTCAACCGCAACGACGCGTCGACGAACTCACCCGCCAGAGAGTCCAGTACGACATCCACCCCGGCACCATCCGTGGCCAGGGAGAAGGTCTTCTCGAAGTCTGTGGTCCGGGAGGAGGCGATACGGTCGGCGGCCACCCCGTACTCACGGACCACCGGCCACTTGGGCTCACTCGCGGTCGCAAACACCTCAGCGCCCAGATGCGCGGCCAACTGCACCGCCGCCGTCCCCACACCACCAGCGGCCGCATGGACCAGCACCGACTCACCCGGCTCCAGACCCGCCAGGTCAACGAGCGCGTAATAGGCCGTCAGGAACACCACCGGCACCGACGCCGCCTGCTCGAACGACCAACCCGACGGCATCCGCGCCAGCATCCGCGCATCCGCCACCGCCACCGGACCGAACCCACCGTCCAGCAGACCCATCACCCGGTCGCCCACCGCCAAGCCGGCCACACCCGGGCCGACTTCAAGGATCACACCGGAACCCTCCAGGCCCATCCGGCCCGGGTCACCCGGATACATCCCCAACACATTCAGCACATCACGGAAGTTCACACCAGCCGCACGCACACCGACCCGGACCTCACCCGGCTCCAGCGCACGCAGTTCCTCCGGCACCAGGGCCACACCATCCAGCCGGCCCTGATCGACCACGTCCATGCGCCACGTCCCAGCGGCGGGCGGAACCAGTACGCCGCCCGAGGACATCCGGACCATCCGGGGCAACCACACTTGACCGTCACGGACCGCACACTGGCCCTCGCGAAGCGCTCCGGCGACAGCGCCGAACGACTCGGCCTCAGAGTCCACATCCACCAGCGCGAACCGGCCGGGGTGTTCGCTGATCGCCGAGCGCACCAGACCCCAGGCACCCGCAACCGCAACATCCACACCCTCACCGTCGGACACCCGCACCGCACCCGACGTCAACACCACCAGACGCGCCCCCGCCAACCGGGACTCACCCAGCCACCCACGCACCACACCCAGAACACCCGATACCGCATCACCGACACCGCCGACACCAGCACCGTCGGTACCCGCGACCGGAAGCACCACCGTCTCAGGAACGGCCACCCCCTCATCCAGAGCAGCAACCAACGCCCCAAGATCCGCATAGGGCGTCACCGGAACACCGGCGTCACCCCACGCTCCTACCTCGGTCCCGCCCAGCACAGCCCACTCACCCGATGCGGTCACGGGTGCCGCCGATACCGGAGCGGGAACCCAGTCCAGCCGGAACAGACTGTCCGCCGTCGGGGAGTTCGCCGCCGCCAGGTCCGCGGCCGACACGGGACGCAGCATCAGCGAGTCGACCTCGGCGACCGGTTCACCGGAGGCGTCCGCCACCCGCAGCCCGATCTCGCCCGTACCGCGCGGGGTGAGCTTGGCTCGTACGGCGGAGGCGCCGACGGCGGAGAGGGACACACCCGACCACAGGAACGGCAGCAACGCGCCTTCCGACGCCTGCTCCTGGGTTCCCAGAGCGTGCAGCAGCGTGTCCAGCAGCGCCGGGTGCAGGCCGAAGCCGGCCGCGTCGCCGCGCACCGGTTCGGGCAGGGTGGCCTCGACGTACAGGTCCTCGCCCTGCCGCCACACCTCGCTCAGACCACGGAACGCCGGACCGTACGACAACCCCACGCCCGACAACCGCTCATACAACCCGTCAACCGCCACCGGCTCCGCACCCGCAGGCGGCCACGCCCGCAGATCCCAGTCAGCCGCGACCACGCCCTCCGCGACCAGCGCACCCGCAGCGTGCAACGTCCACGGCTGCTCAGCACCGGCGTCCTCGGCACGGGAGTAGACACGCAGGTCATGCCGGTCATCCCCGACGCGGTCGAGGACGATCTGTACCTGTACCGCGCCCTGTTCAGGCAGTACCAGCGGCGCCTGGAGCGTCAGGTCCTCGACGCGAGGACAGCCGACCCGGTCACCCGCCTCCACCGCCAGTTCCACGAACGCCGTACCCGGCACCAGCACCGAACCGGCCACCACATGATCGCCCAACCACGGATGCGACCCCACCGACAACCGCGACGTCAGCAACACCGCGTCCGAACCCGCCACCGACACCGCCGCACCCAACAACGGATGACCGGCAGCACCCAGCCCCAGGCCCTTCGCGTCGACGCTCGGCCGGGAGGACCGCATCCAGAAGCGTTCCCGCTGGAAGGCGTACGTCGGGAGGGCGATCCGCCGGGCGCCGCTGTCGGCGAACACGGCCGACCAGTCGGCCTTGTCCCCCCGTACGAACAGCTCCGCGACCGCGGTCATCAGGGTCTCGGCCTCGGCCCGGCCCTTGCGCAGCAGAGCGACCGCCGTGTCCACCTCGGTGGTGGCCAGGCTGGTCAGAACGGGGTCGGGGCCGATCTCCAGGAGCCGGGCCACCGCCTGTTCGCCGGTCGCGGCCAGCAGAGCGTCATGGAACCGGACCGGCTGCCTGACCTGGCGCACCCAGTAGTCCGGGGTGGCCCAGTCCTGTTCGCCGACGGGCTGTCCGGTGAGCGTGCTGACCGCCGGGAGCATCGGCTGCCGGTAGCTGATACCGGCCGCGATCTCGGTGAACTCCGCCAGCATCGGCTCCATCAGAGGCGAGTGGAAGGCATGGCTGACCCGCAGCCGGGACACGCGACGCTCCTGCTCACGGGCCGCCGCGATGGCCTGGTCGACCACGTCCTCGTCACCGGAGACCACCACGGCCGTCGGCCCGTTGACCGCCGCCACCGCGATCCGTGTACGGTCCGACAGGCCGGCGAGGATCTCCACGACCTCGTTCTCCGTCGCCTCGATCGCCGCCATCGCCCCACCCGCCGGCAGCGCCTGCATCAGCCGGGCCCTAGCCGCCACCAGCCGGGCGGCATCGGCAAGGCCGAACACACCGGCCGTGTACGCGGCGACCAGCTCGCCGATCGAGTGGCCCAGCACCAGGTCCGGACGTACGCCCCAGGAGCGTGTCAGCTCGACCAGGGCGGTCTGCACGGCGAACAGCGCGGTCTGTGTGTAACCGGTCCGGTCGAGGAGTCCCGCCTCGGCGGAACCCTCTTCCGCGAAGAGCACCTGCCGTACCGGGACCGGGAACTCGGCCGCACCGTCCAGCTCCTCATCGAGAAGTCGGCAGACCTCGTCAAGAGTCCGGGTGAAGACCGGGAACCGGCCGTACAGTTCGCGCCCCATGCCGAGCCGCTGGCTGCCCTGCCCCGTGAACATCCAGCCCGTACGGGCCTCGTTGGCCACACCGGACACCACCAGTGTGTCGCCCTCGGCGAGTGCCGCCACGCCCGAACGCAGGGCGGCGAGGTCGGTGCCCAGCACCACGGCCCGGTGCTCCAGCGCAGCGCGGGTCGTGCCCAGCGAGAGGCCCACATCAAGCGCGTCGACCTCGACATCGGCGTCAGCGTCAGCGTCAGCGGCGCGCTCGTCGAGGAAGGTCACCACGCGGGCCGCCTGGGCCCGCAGGGCCTCCTGGCTACGACCAGACAGGACCCACGGCACGACCGGCAGCTCGGCCGACGGCGGTTCCTCCGCCACGACCGGGGCGGGCTCGGGAGCCTCCTCGATGATCACGTGAGCGTTGGTTCCGCTGATGCCGAACGACGAGACGCCCGCCCGGCGCGGACGCTCGCCGCGCGGCCATTCCCGGGCCTCGGTCAGCAGCTCGACCGCGCCGGACTCCCAGTCGACGTGGGACGAGGGCTGGTCCACGTACAGGGTCTTCGGCAGCCGCTGCTCGCTCAGCGCCATGACCATCTTGATCAGCCCGGCAGCGCCGGCGGCGGCCTGGCTGTGCCCGATGTTCGACTTGACCGAGCCGAGCAGCAGGGGGTCCTGGTCGTCCCGGCCCTGCCCGTAGGTGGCGAGCAGCGCCTGGGCCTCGATCGGGTCGCCCAGACTCGTACCCGTACCGTGCGCCTCCACGGCGTCCACGTCGGACGGTGCCAGGCGCGCGTTGGCCAACGCCTGGCGGATGACGCGCTGTTGGGAGGGGCCGTTGGGCGCGGTGAGGCCGTTGGAGGCGCCGTCCTGGTTGACCGCGCTGCCCCGTACGAGGGCGAGCACCGGGTGGCCGAGGCGTCGCGCGTCCGAGAGGCGTTCCAGTACGAGAACACCGGCGCCCTCGGCCCAGCCCGTACCGTCGGCCGCCTCGGCGAACGACTTGCACCGGCCGTCGGCGGCCAGCCCGCCCTGCCGGGCGAATTCCAGGAAGATACCGGGCGTGGCCATCACCGTGGCGCCTCCGGCGAGTGCCATCTCGCACTCGCCCGCGCGCAGGGCCTGGCAGGCCAGGTGCAGGGCGACCAGGGCGGAGGAACACGCGGTGTCCACGGTGACCGCCGGGCCTTCGAAACCGAGCGCGTACGAGACACGGCCCGAGGCGACGCTGGGAATACTGCCGGTGAGCAGGTATCCGCCCGTCTCGCCTTCAGGGTCCCGCATGTCCCCGCCGTACCCGCTGCCCGAGACGCCCGAGAAGACACCGGTGGCCGAGCCGCGCAGGGAGAGCGGATCGATGCCCGCCCGCTCCAGCGCCTCCCACGATGTCTCCAGCAGCAGCCGCTGCTGCGGATCCATGGCGAGGGCCTCACGCGGGGAGATCCCGAACAGCTCCGCGTCGAACCGCGCGACGTCTTCCAGGAACCCGCCCACGGTGGCGATGTCGGGCATCGTCGGGACGTCCCAACCGCGGTCGGTCGGCAGCGGTACGGTTCCGTCCCGGCCGGAGGCGACCAAGTCCCAGAGGTTCTCGGGTGAGTTCGACCCGCCGGGGTAGCGGCAGCCCATGCCGACGATCACGATGGGATCGTCGTCGGTCCCGCGCGCGGCGGCCCCGGCCGAGGCGGCCGCGTTCTCGGCCGCCTCAATTGCCGCGCCCAGCGCCTGCGACCGCAGGTAACCAGCCAGTGCGACCGGAGTGGGGTGGTCGAAGATGATGGTGGCGGGCAGGCTGAGTGCGGTGGCGGAGTTGAGACGGTTGCGCAGGTCGACGGCGGTGAGCGAGTCGAAGCCCAGATCCTTGAACGCCCGTGTCGGTTCCACCGCGGCGGCGGAAGCGTGTCCGAGCACCCCGGCGACCGTCGTCTGTACGAGGTCGAGCAGCATCCGGTCCTGCTCGACGGGCGGCAGGCCCTGTAGGCGCCGGGCGAGTGCGCCTCCGTCGCCGGTGGAGGACTGTCCTGCCGTACGGCGCTGATGGGTTCCGGCCGGCACGAGCGCGTGCAGCAGGGCGGGCAGGCTCTCACGGTGCCCGGCCAGCGACGCGGTCCTCAACGCGACGGGCAGCGCCACCGGTTCATTGATCTGAAGCGCGGCATCCAGCAGTTCGAGCCCGTCGTCCGTCGACAGCGGCGGGAAACCCTGACGGCTGAGCCGGGAAACATCGGCCTCACTGAGCCGGCCACCCATCCCCTCCGACTGCTCCCACATACCCCAGGCAAGGGACACACCCGGCAGACCCTGCGCGCGCCTGGACTCCGCCAGACCGTCCAACATCGCGTTGCCCGCCGCGTAAGCCGACTGACCGGCATTACCGACAACGCCGGCGATGGAGGAGAAGAGCACGAACGTGTCGAGGTCTTGATCCGCGGTGAGTTCATGCAGGTGCAGAGCCGATTCGGCCTTGGCCGCCAGCACCCGGGCCAACCGCTCGGGAGTCAGATCCGCGATCAGACCGTCGTCCAGCACACCGGCCGCGTGCACAACCCCCGACAACGGAGCGTCATCGGGAACGGCGTCGAGGACAGCGGACAAGGCCGTACGGTCGCTGACATCACACGCGGTGACAGTCACCCGCGCACCGAGTTCCACCAGTTCCCGCTGTACGTCCTCCGCACCCGGAGCCTCAAGGCCGCGTCGGGACAGCAGTACCAGGTCCCGGACACCGTGCCGGGTCACCAGATGACGAGCCACCACAGCACCCAGACCACCCGTACCACCCGTGATCAGGACGGTGCCGGGCTCCCGCCACGGCGCCGGAACCGTGAGTACGACCTTGCCGACATGCTTGGCCTGCCCCAGGAACCGCAACGCCTCCGGCGCCCGCGCGATCTCCCACGACGTCACCGGAATCGGACGCAGCACACCCCGCTCGAACAGGTCCAGCAGCGCCGCCAGCATCTCCCCAATACGCTCCGGACCCGCCTCCACCACGTCGAAAGCCTGATACGAAACACCCTCGTACTCTGCCGCGACTTCGTCCGCGTCGCGGATATCGGTCTTGCCCATCTCCACGAACCGGCCACCCGGCTTCGTCAACCGCAACGACGCGTCGACGAACTCACCCGCCAGGCAGTCCAGTACGACGTCCATTCCAGCGCCGTCCGTGGTTCGGGAGAACGTCTCCTCGAAGTCTGTGGTCCGGGAGGAGGCGATACGGTCGGCGGCCACCCCGTACTCACGGACCACCGGCCACTTGGGCTCACTCGCGGTCGCAAACACCTCAGCGCCCAGATGCGCGGCCAACTGCACCGCCGCCGTCCCCACACCACCAGCGGCCGCATGGACCAGCACCGACTCACCCGGCTCCAGACCCGCCAGGTCAACGAGCGCGTAATAGGCCGTCAGGAACACCACCGGCACCGACGCCGCCTGCTCGAACGACCAACCCGACGGCATCCGCGCCAGCATCCGCGCATCCGCCACCGCCACCGGACCGAACCCACCGTCCAGCAGACCCATCACCCGGTCGCCCACCGCCAAGCCGGCCACATCCGAGCCGACTTCAAGGATCACGCCGGCGCCCTCGTGACCCATCCGGCCCGGGTCACCCGGATACATCCCCAACACATTCAGCACATCACGGAAGTTCACACCAGCCGCACGCACACCGACCCGGACCTCACCCGGCTCCAGCGCACGCAGTTCCTCCGGCACCAGGGCCACACCATCCAGCCGACCCTGATCCGCAACCTCCATACGCCAGGAGCCGGCCGTATTCGACGGTGGAATCAGCAGGCCGCCCGAGGACATCCGGACCATCCGGGGCAACCACACCCGACCGTCACGGACGGCCAGTTGACTCTCCCCGGACCCGGCCTCGTAGGCCGCGAGAGCACGGTAGGAATCCGACACGCCATCCAGATCAGCCAGCGCGAACCGGCCGGGGTGTTCGCTGATCGCCGAGCGCACCAGACCCCAGGCACCCGCAACCGCAACATCCACACCCTCACCGTCGGACACCCGCACCGCACCCGACGTCAACACCACCAGACGCGCCCCCGCCAACCGGGACTCACCCAGCCACCCACGCACCACACCCAGAACACCCGATACCGCATCACCGACACCGCCGACACCAGCACCGTCGGTACCCGCGACCGGAAGCACCACCGTCTCAGGAACGGCCGCCCCCTTATCCAGAGCAGCAACCAACGCCCCAAGATCCGCATAGGGCGTCACCGGAACACCGGCGTCACCCCACGCTCCTACCTCGGTCCCGCCCAGCACAGCCCACTCACCCGATGCGGTCACGGGTGCCGCCGATACCGGAGCGGGAACCCAGTCCAGCCGGAACAGACTGTCCGCGGTGGCGGACGCGGCGGCGTTCAGATCGGTGACCGAGACCGGGCGCAGTACGAGCGAGTCGACCTCGGCGACCGGTTCACCGGAGGCGTCCGCCACCCGCAGGGACACCTCACCCGTGCTCTGAGACGACGGCGACAGCCGGACCCGTACGGCGGAGGCGCCCACGGCGGACAGCGTCACGCCCGACCACAGGAACGGCAACATCGCCGTCGCGGCACTCGCACCGGTGCCGGTCTCGGTACCGGATTCGGCGCCGGTTTCGGTACCGTTTGCGGCGAGTCCCAGCGCGTGCAGCACGGTGTCGAGCAGTGCCGGATGGAGACCGTACGAAGAGGCGTCCTCCGCCTCGGTTTCCGGCAGGGCGGCCTCGATGTACAGGTCGTCCCCCTGCCGCCACACCTCGCGCAGTCCACGGAACGCGGGACCGTAGGACAGTCCCGCGCCCGACAACCGCTCATACAACCCGTCCACCGCCACAGGCTCCGCACCCACGGGCGGCCACGCCCGTAGATCCCAGTCAGCCTCGACCACGCCTTCCGCGACCAGCGCACCCGTCGCATGCATCGTCCACGGCTGCTCAGCACCGGCGTCCTCGGCACGGGAGTAGACACGCAGGTCATGCCGGCCGTCCTCGACGCGGTCGAGGGCGATCTGTATCTGGACCGCGCCCTCTTCCGGCAGCACCAACGGCGCCTGAAGCGTGAGGTCTTCGAGGCGGGCACACCCCACGTGGTCCCCGGCCCGGACGGCCAGTTCCACGAACGCCGTGCCCGGCACCAGCACCGAACCGGCCACCACGTGATCGCCCAACCACGGATGCGACCCCACCGACAACCGCGACGTCAACAACACCGCATCCGAACCCGCCACCGACACCGCCGCACCCAACAACGGATGACCGGCAGCACCCAGCCCCAGCCCCCGCGCGTCGGTGACCGGGCGTGTGGCGTCCAGCCAGTACCTCTGGCGTTGGAAGGCATACGTCGGCAGATCCACCCGGGCGGCGCCCGTGCCGGCGAACAGGGCCGCCCAGTCCACTTCCGCGCCACGTACGAACATCTCCGCGACCGCCGACAGGGCCGCTTCGGCTTCCGGCCGCCCCTTGCGCAGAACAGCCGCTGCCGTGACGTCCTCCGAGGCCGACTGAGCCAGCGCGGTCAGCACCGCGTCCGGCCCGATCTCCAGCAGCCGCGACACACCCTGAGCGCCCGTGGCCGTCTCCAGCGCTCCATGGAAGCGGACCGGCTCACGAACCTGCCGAACCCAGTAACCCCAAGACGCCCAGTCGCCCTCGGCCACCAACTCACCGGTCACCGTACTGACAGCGGGCAGAATCGGCTGCCGGTAGTCGACGGTCGCGGCGATCTGCTCGAACTCCGCCAGCATCGGCTCCATCAACGCCGAATGGAACGCATGACTCACCCGCAGACGAGAGACCCGGCGCCCCTGCTCACATACCACTGTCATGACGCGCTCGACCGCGTCGGCGTCGCCTGAAACGACCACCGCCGTCGGCCCGTTGACCGCCGCAACCGCGATCCGCGTACGGTCCGACAGCCCGGCGAGGATGTCAGTGACCTCGGCCTCGGTGGCCTCGACCGCCGCCATCGCACCACCCTCGGGCAGCGCCTGCATCAACCGCGCACGACCCGCCACCAACCGCGCGCCATCGGCCAGATCAAACACACCCGCCGCATACGCAGCCGCGAACTCACCAATCGAATGACCGAGCACCACATCCGGCGCCATGCCCCACGACCGGAGGAGTTCCACCAACGCCACCTGCACAGCGAACAACGCCGACTGCGCGTACCCGGTCAGATCCAGCAGCGCCGCCGCTTCCGAACCCTCCGCCGCGAACAACACCTCCCGCACCGGAACCCCGAAGCCCGGCCGACCCGCCAACTCGGCGTCCAGCAGGCCACAGACCTCGTCCAGAACCCGCGCGAACACCGGGAAACTCCCGTACAACTCACGGCCCATCCCAAGCCGTTGGCTGCCCTGCCCGGTGAACATCCACGCCGTACGACCCTCGGTCACCGCGCCCGACACCACACCCGCCGGATCCGTCAGACCGGCCACCAGGCTTGCCCTGTCCGAGCCCAACACCACTGCCCGGTGCTCCAGCACCGCACGAGTCGTGACCAGCGAGAAGCCCACATCGAGCGGAGAATGGTCCCCCTCGCCGACGAAAGCTTCGAGGCGATCCGCCTGCCCACGTACCGCCTGCGCACTACGCCCCGACAACACCCACGGCACGGCCGGCAGCTCGAATACAGGCCCGTCGTCGGCCACGGCCGCGACGGCGGTCCCGGAATCACCCGCCGGCTCGTTGTCGCCCTCGGTCGCGGCCCCGGTCTCCGTCCCGACGGGGGTTTCCTCAAGGATGACGTGGGCGTTGGTGCCGCTGATGCCGAACGAGGAAACCCCCGCGCGGCGGGGGTGTTCGGTACGGGGCCAGGGGCGTTCCTCGGCCAGCAGACGTACCGCACCCGCTTCCCAGTTGACGTGGGACGAGGGTTCGGCCGCGTGCAGACTGCGGGGCAGTTCCCCGGCGCGCAGCGCCATCACCATCTTGATGACACCGGCGACGCCCGCGGCGGCCTGGGTGTGTCCGAAGTTCGACTTCACCGAGCCGAGCCACAGTGGTTCTGCGCCGTCGCGCCCCTGCCCGTATGTGGAGAGCAGCGCATGGGCCTCGATCGGGTCACCCAGCGTCGTACCGGTGCCATGGGCCTCCACCGCGTCCACGTCGGACGGTGTCAGGCGCGCGTTGGCCAGCGCCTGGCGGATGACACGCTGCTGCGAGGGACCGTTCGGGGCGCTCAGTCCGTTCGAAGCGCCGTCCTGGTTGACGGCGCTGCCGCGAATCACCGCGAGCACCGGGTGGCCCAGCCGCTGTGCCTCGGACAGCCGTTCCAGTACGAGCACTCCGGCGCCCTCGGCCCAGGCGGTGCCGTCCGCCGCTTCGGAGAACGGCTTGCACCGGCCGTCGGCCGCGAGGCCGCGCTGCCGGGAGAACTCCACGAACGTCGTCGGGCTGGACATCACGGTGACACCACCGGCGAGTGCCATTCCGCACTCGCGGGTCCGCAGCGCGTGGCAGGCGAGGTGCAGCGACACCAGGGAGGAGGAGCAAGCGGTGTCCAGCGTCACCGCGGGGCCCTCGAACCCGAAGACGTAACTGATCCGTCCGGAGAAGACGCTGCCCGCGTTGCCGTTGGCGAGGAAACCCTCGACGTCCTTGGGTACGTCGTGCAGGCGGGACGCGTAGTCGTGGTACATCAGCCCGGCGAACACACCGGTGGACGAGCGGCGCAGGGAGTGCGGGTCGATGCCCGCACGCTCCAGCGCTTCCCACGAGGTCTCCAGGAGCAGCCGCTGCTGCGGATCCATGGCGAGAGCCTCGCGCGGGGAGATCCCGAACAGCTCGGCGTCGAACTCGGCCGCCTCGTGCAGGAATCCGCCCTCGCGTACGGACGAGGTGCCCGGCCGCTCGGTGTCCGGGTCGAAGAGTGTGCCGGTGTCCCAGCCGCGGTCGGTGGGGAAGGGCGTGATGCCGTCCTCACCGGAGCTGACCAGCCTCCACAGGTCCTCCGGCGAGGCCACCCCGCCGGGGTAGCGGCAGCCCATGCCCACGATCGCGATGGGTTCGTGCTCTTTCGCTTCGGCTTCGCTCAGGCGAAGGTGAGCTCCGCGAGCATCGGCGATCGCGCGCTTGAGATATTCCCGGAGCTTGTCTTCGTTCGCCATGCGTTCCTTATCCTTCAGATAGAGCCGAAGCCTGAGCCGGAGCTCAGATCGCCCAAGGCTTGTCGTCCACAAGTGAGAACAGCTCGTCGTCAGTCGCGTCGTCGATCTCCTCGGCGCCGGCCCTCGTCTCCGAGCCGCCGTCGCCGTCCGCCCATACGGCCAGCAGTTTCTGTAGCCGGGTGCCTACTTCGGCACGGACCATCTCGTCTGCGGGCACCGTGCCCGCCAGGATCGACTGGAGTTTTTCGAGTTCTCCGAACAGGAATCCCGCGCCGCCGTCGTCCTCCGGCATCAGCTCCGCCCGGATGTGATCCCGCAGTGCCAGGACGGTGGGATGGTCGAAAACGACGGTCGCTGTCAGGTTGAGCGCGGTGGCGGAGTTGAGGCGGTTGCGCAGATCGACGGCGGTGAGCGAGTCGAAGCCGAGGTCCTTGAACGCCCGCGTCGGATCGATCGATCCGGGCGAGGCGTGCCCGAGTACGGTGGCGACAGAGGTCTGTACGACATTGAGCAGCATCCGGTCCCGCTCGTCGGGCGAGAGGCCCTTCAGCCGTTCTGCCAGCTGTCCGTCGCCGGTGGCCACGGTGTGACCCGCGGCGCGCCGCTGCTCGGTGGCGGGGGCCAGGCCGCGCAGCACGCTGGGCAGCGAGTCCCGCCGGCCGGCGAGGGCGCTGGTCCGCAGTGCCATCGGTAGCGCGACCGGTTCGTTGATCCGGAGTGCGGTGTCGAGGAGTTCGAGCGCCTGGTCCGTCGACAGGGGCGGGAAACCCTGACGGCTGAGCCGGGACACGTCGGCCTCGCTGAGCCGGCCGCCCATCCCTTCCGACTGCTCCCACATGCCCCAGGCAAGGGACACACCCGGCAGACCCTGCTCTCGGCGGAAGGACGCGAGTCCGTCGAGCACCGAGTTGGCGGCCGCGTAGGCCGACTGACCCGCGTTGCCCACGACACCCGCGATGGAAGAGAAGAGCAGGAACACATCGAGGTCGTCATTCACGGTCAGTTCATGCAGATGCAACGCCGATTCGGCCTTGGCCGCCAGCACACCGGCGAGCTTCTCGGGAGTCAGATCGGCGATCAGACCGTCGTCCAGCACACCGGCCGCGTGCACAACCCCCGTCAACGGAGCGTCATCGGGAACGGCGTCGAGGACAGCGGACAAAGCCGTACGGTCGCTGACATCACACGCGGTGACAGTCACCCGCGCACCGAGTTCCACCAGTTCCCGCTGTACGTCCTCCGCACCCGGAGCCTCAAGACCGCGTCGGGACAGCAGTACCAGGTCCCGGACACCGTGCCGGGTCACCAGATGACGAGCCACCACAGCACCCAGACCACCCGTACCACCCGTGATCAGGACGGTGCCGGGCTCCCGCCACGGAGTTGTACGCGACGATCCTGCCGCACTCGCCGGGGGAACCAGCCCGTCGTCTGAGGACATCCGCACCATCCGGGGCAACCACACCCGACCGTCACGGACCGCCAGTTGACTCTCTTCGGACTCCGCCCCGGACCCGCCCTCGTACGCAGCAAGAGCACGGTAGGAGTTGGGACCACCATCCAGATCGGCCAGCGCGAACCGGCCGGGATGTTCGCTGATCGCCGAGCGCACCAGACCCCACACACCGGCACCCGCGAGGTCCGGCTCTCGCACGTCGGCGGCTTCGGAGACTCGGAGTGCTCCTGCGGAGGCCGCGAGTGACTCGGAGGTTCGGAGTGCCCCGGAGGCAGCACTGATGGCGACCGCGCCGGTGGTCGACACCACCAGCCGCGAGTCGGCCAAACGCTCCTCGGCCAGCCACGTCCGCATCGCGCACAGCACATCAGTAACCCCACCAAGGAGATCACCAGATTTCGTGGCCACCGACAGCACCACCGTGCGCGGGGCCGGTGTCCCCTCGTCCAGAGCGGCGATCAGAGCCCCCAGGTCCGGGTGGCCGGTCACCTCGACATCGGCGGCGCTCCACGCGTCCACGACCTGCGGATCCGCGGCCAGGACGGCCCACTGACCACGCTCGACGGACGTGTCCGTCGTGTTCGGGACGGGAGCGGGCACCCAGTCCAGCCGGAACAGGCTGCCCGCGCTCGCGCCCGCGCTCGCCGAGCCGGCCTGGGCGAGGTCGGCGGCGGAGACCGGCCGCAGCACCAGGGAGTCGATCTCGGCCACCGGGTCGCCGCCGGCATCGGCCACCCGCAGCCCGTACTCTCCGGTCCCTCGCGGCGACAGACGCACCCGCACCGCCGAGGCACCCACGGCGGTCAACGACGCACCCGACCAGAGGAACGGCAGCATCGCGCCCTCGGCCGACTGGTCGCCCTGGCCGTCCTGGCCACGCTTGTCGCCCTGAAGTCCGAGCGCGTGCAACACGCTGTCCAGCAGCGCCGGGTGGAGACCGTACGCGGAGGCGTCCTCGGCCGCCGCCTCGGGCAAGGCCGCCTCCACGAACAGCTCGCCGTCCCGCGCCCATACGCCCCGCAGCCCCTGGAACGCGGGGCCGTAGGCCAGTCCGGCCTCGGTCAGCCGCTCGTACAGCCCGTCCAGCGGAAGAGCTTCGGCACCGGCAGGCGGCCAGACCGACAGATCCCAGTCGGCGACAACGGACTGTTGCGGTACGAGACTTCCGGTGGCGTGGAGCGTCCACGACCGACCGGTGTCAGTGTCGCCGTCGGCATGGGCGTCCTGCGGACGGGAGTAGACGCGCAACGCACGCCGCCCGTCCGTATCGGCCTCCGGCTCATCGACGCCGACCTGCACACTGACCGCGCCGTCGCGTGGGAGGACCAATGGCGCCAACAGCGTCAGATCCTCCACCCGGCCACAACCCACGTGGTCCCCGGCCCGGACGGCCAGTTCCACGAACGCCGTGCCCGGCACCAGCACCGAACCGGCCACCACATGATCACCCAGCCACGGATGCGAACCCACCGACAACCGCGACGTCAGCAGCACCGCATCCGAACCCGCGACCGACACCGCCGCACCCAACAACGGATGACCGGCAGCGCCCAGGCCCAGGCCACCGAGATCGCTCACCGACCTGCCGGAGCGCAGCCAGAACCGCTGCCGCTGGAAGGCGTACGTCGGCAGATCCACCCGTACGGCACCGGTCCCCGCGAACACCGCCGCCCAGTCGACCTTGACACCGCGTACGAACAGCTCCGCGACGGCGGTCAGCAGGGTCTCGGCCTCGGGCAGGCCCTTGCGCAGCACAGCGACCGCCGTATCAGCGCCGGATCCAGCGAGTGAGGCCAGCACCGGGTCCGGACCGATTTCGAGCAGCCGGGTCGCCGCCTGCTCACCGATGGCGGTGCTCAGGGCGTCATGGAAGCGGACCGGCTGCCTGACCTGGCGGACCCAGTAGGCGGCGGTCGTCCAGTCACCATCCGAGAGGGGCCGGCCGGTGACCGAGCTGTCGGCCGCCAGCGTCGGCTGCCGGTACTCGATGCTCGCGGCGATCTGCTCGTACTCCGCCAGTATCGGCTCCATCAACGCCGAATGGAACGCGTGGCTGACCCGCAGCCGGGACACGCGACGCTCCTGCTCGCGCGCTACCCCCATCACCCGCTCGACCGCGTCCTCATCGCCCGAAACCACCACAGCCGTAGGCCCGTTGACCGCAGCGACCGCGATCCGCGCACCGTCCGGCAGTCCGCTCAGGATCTCCGCGACCTCGGCCTCGGAAGCTTCGATCGCCGCCATCGCACCACCCTCGGGCAGCGCCTGCATCAACCGCGCACGACCCGCCACCAACCGCGCCGCATCCGCGAGGTCAAAGACACCGGCGGTATAGGCGGCGGCGAACTCACCGATCGAATGACCGAACACCACGTCCGGACCCGTGCCCCACGACCGGAGGAGTTCCACCAACGCCACCTGGACCGCGAACAACGCCGACTGCGCGTACCCGGTCAGATCCAGCAGCGCCGCCGCGTCCGAACCTTCCGCCGCGAACAGCACCTCCCGCACCGGAATCCCGAAGCCCGGCCGTCCCGCCAGCGCGGCATCCAGGTGGGAGCAGGCGTGGTCCAACGTCTCCGCGAACAAGGGGAACCGCTCGTACAGCTCACGCCCCATTCCGAGGCGCTGGCTGCCCTGACCGGTGAACATCCAGCCCGTACGCCCTTCGGTCGCCACACCGGACACCACGGTCGGGTCGGCGTCGGCCAGGGCATTCAACCCGGCGCGCAGGGCTTCCTGGTCCGGGCCGAGTACGACGGCTCGATGGTCGAGCACCGCACGTGTGGCCGACAGGGAGAGCCCGATGTCGACCGGGTCGGCGTCCTGCCAGTCGAGAACGGCAGCCAGTCGGCCGGCCTGCGCACGCAGGGCTTCCTCGGTCCGGCCGGAGAGCACCCACGGCACGGTCGGCAGCTCGGTCGTGGGCCGGTCCTCGGCCACGGCCGGGGCGGGCTCGGGAGCCTCCTCAATGATCACGTGCGCGTTCGTGCCACTGATCCCGAACGACGAGACACCCGCGAGGCGCGGACGCTCCCCACGCGGCCACTCCCGCGCCTCGGTCAGCAACTCCACCGCGCCGGACTCCCAGTCCACGTGCGACGAACGCTCGTCCGCGTAAAGGGTTTTGGGCAGCCGCTGCTCGCCCAGCGCCATCACCATCTTGATCAGCCCGGCAGCACCGGCGGCGGCCTGGCTGTGCCCGATGTTCGACTTCACCGAACCCAGCCACAACGGACCGGCTCCGTCGCGGTCCTGACCGTAGGTGGCGAGAAGTGCCTGTGCCTCGATCGGGTCGCCGAGCTTCGTACCCGTACCGTGTGCCTCCACGGCATCCACATCGGCAGTCGTCAAGTGCGCATTGGCCAGCGCCTGACGAATGACGCGCTGCTGCGAGGGACCGTTCGGCGCTGTCAGACCGTTCGACGCACCGTCCTGATTGACGGCGCTGCCCCGTACGACCGCCAGCACGTTGTGCCCCAACCGCCGTGCGTCCGAGAGGCGTTCGAGTACGAGAACTCCGGCGCCCTCGGCCCAGCCGGTACCGTCCGCGTCCTCGGCGAAGGACTTGCATCGTCCGTCGGCGGCCAGCCCGCCCTGCCGGGCGAACTCCAGGAAGATTCCGGGGGTGGCCATCACGGTCGCGCCGCCGGCCAGAGCCAGGTCGCATTCACCCGACCGCAGCGCCTGCGCCGCGAGGTGCAGTGCGACCAGCGCGGAGGAGCAGGCGGTGTCCACCGACACCGCCGGGCCCTCCAGACCGAGCGTGTACGCCAGCCGGCCGGAGGCGACACTCGGGGTGCTGCCGGTCAGCAGGTATCCCTCCGTACCGCCTTCCGGCTCGTGCATGTCGCCGCCGTACCCGTTCGCCGAGACACCGGTGAACACGCCGGTGGATGAGCCACGGAGCGAGGAGGGATCGATCGCGGCGCGCTCCAGCGCCTCCCATGATGTCTCCAGCAACAGCCGCTGCTGCGGATCCATGGCGAGGGCCTCGCGCGGCGAGATCCCGAACAGCTCGGCGTCGAACCGTGCCACGTCGGATACGAATCCGCCGCCACCGGCACCGGTCACGTCGGCGAGTGCCCTGTCGTTCCAGCCACGGTCGGTGGGCAGCGGAACGAAGCCGTCCCGTGCCGAGTCGACCAGGTCCCACAGCGCCTCGGGAGATGTCGCGCCCCCCGGGTAGCGGCAGCCCATGCCGACGATGACAATGGGGTCGCCGTCCGGGGCCACCGCCGTCGTCCGTACCAGCGGGGCGGCCTTGACCTGCTCTGCCGCCACGCCGAGGAGCCGCGTACGGAGGTAGTCCGCCAGCGCGGCCGGGTTCGGGTGGTCGAAAATGAGGGTCGCGGGAAGCTGTAGGGCGGTCGCTGCGGTGAGGCGGTTACGCAGGTCGACGGCGGTGAGCGAGTCGAAGCCGAGGTCCTTGAACGCCCGCGCGGCGTCGACCGCCGCGCCCGAGGCGTGCCCGAGCACACCGGCGACGTGGGTCTGTACCAGTTCGAGCAGCAACCGCTCCCGCTCTGCGGCGGGGAGCCCTTGGAGCCGACCGGCCAGTTCGCCACCGACTGCGGCCGGGGCGTGTCCAGCGGTCCGACGCCGCGAGGCCGTGGGGACGAGCGTGTGCAGGACGGCGGGCAGGCCCCCGCGTGCGGAGGCGAGCGCAGAGGTGCGCAGGGCGACCGGCACGGCCAGCGGCTCGTTGACCCGCAGGGCGGTGTCCAGGAGCATCAGCCCGTGTTCCGTGGTCAGCGCGGGGAAGCCTTGCTGACGCATGCGGTTGAGGTCGGTTTCGTTGAGTGTGCCGCCCATGCCGGCGGAGTTCTCCCACATCCCCCACGCCAGCGACACACCCGGCAAACCCTGAG
>NZ_JBIUTF010000007.1:0-205031 GCF_044741745.1 Streptomyces sp. NPDC088116
ACGGTGGGGGTGGCCATGATGGTGGTGCCGCCTGCCAGGGCCAGGTCGCATTCGCCCCGGCGCAGTGACTGGATGGCGAGGTGCATGGCGACCAGCGATGACGAGCAGGCCGTATCCACGGTCAGGGCCGGGCCTTCCAGGCCCAACGTATAAGCCACCCGACCCGAGATCACGCTGGTCAGGTTGCCGGTGAGCAGGTGGCCGCCGAACTTTTCGGCGGCGTCGTGCAACTGGCCGGCATAGTCCTGTTGGGAAGCGCCCGAGAACACGCCGGTGCGGGTTCCGCGTAACATCTCCGGTTTGATTCCGGCCCGCTCCAGTGCCTCCCATGAGGTTTCCAGCAGCAGGCGTTGCTGGGGGTCCATGGCGGTGGCCTCGCGGGGTGAGATGCCGAAGAACTCGGGGTCGAACTCGGCTGCCTCGTGCAGGAATCCGCCCTGGCGTACGTAACTCTTGCCCGGGGTGCCGGGTTCGGGGTCGTACAGCTCTTCCACGTCCCAGCCGCGACCGGTGGGGAACGCGGAGATCACGTCCGTACCCGTGGCCACCAGGTCCCACAACTCCTCCGGAGAGGCCACTCCGCCGGGATAGCGGCACGCCATACCCACCACCGCGATCGGCTCCTCGGGATCGGCCACGGGCCGGATGGCCGTCCCTGCCGAACCTGCCGCGCTCGTGTCGGCGCCGAATAGTTCGTCGTGCAGGTGCCGTGCCAGAGCGGTCGGAGTCGGGCGGTCGAACAGCAGGGTGCTGGGGAGGCTGAGCCCAGTGGCGGCGGTCAATCGATTGCGCAGTTCAAGGAGGGTGAGGGAGTCGAAGCCGCTTTCCCTGAACGCCGTTTCCGGATCGATTGCCGCAGCCGAGCCGTGCCGAAGTACCTCGGCGGCCTTGGCACGCACCAGGTCCAGCAGTTCCCACTGTCGTTCCGCGATGGAGAGCCCCGAGAGCCCCGAGAGCCCTGAAGCCCCCGACCCCTCCGACAACCAGGTGTGTCCGCCGGCCGGCTCCTTTGCCCCGACAGGTTGGTCCGCCTCCGCCCGCGCGGCACGCGCCGCCGGGACACCGTCGAACAGTGGCCGGGACAGCCGGGATGCCGATCGGGTCAGGAAGGCGGCCCAGTCCACATCGGCGACGATCAGGGAGGTCTCGTCGGCGCAGACCGCCTGGTCCAGGATGTCGAGGGCCTGCTCCGGGGCCAGCCCCTCGATACCGTCCCGCTCGAAGGACCTCGCCCCCGTTCCGGCCGCCATCCCCGCGCCGGCCCACGGCCCCCACGCGATCGAGGTGGCGCGCTGTCCCCGCGCCGCCCGCCGCTGTGCGAGCGCGTCGAGCGCGGCGTTGGCGGCCGCGTAGGTGGCCTGACCGCCGTTGCCCCACACCCCGACGATCGAGGAGAAGAGCACAAAGGCATCCAGCGGAAGGTTGGCGGTGAGCTCGTCCAAGTGGCGTGCGGCAGTGGTCTTGGCGCGCAGGACGTCATCGATCCGCTCGGGGCCGAGCCCGTCGAGGACTCCGTCGCCGAGCACCCCTGCCGTATGCAGCACGGCGGTCAGTGGCCGGTCGTCGGGAACACCGGCGAGCAGGGCGGTCAGCGCGTTCCGGTCCGCGACATCGCACGCCGCGACGGTTACTTCGACGCCGAGTACGGTCAACTCCTCGACCAGGTCGTTCACTCCGGGGCCGGCGTCTCCCCGGCGGCTGACCAGCAGCAGATGCGGTGCTCCGGCGCGGGCAAGCCTGCGGGCTGCCTGCGCGCCCAGCGCGCCGGTGCCACCGGTGATCAAGACGGTGCCGGAGGGCTTCCAGTCGCGCCGCACGGGCCGTCCGGGTGCGGGCACCACACGGCGGACGAAAGCGCCGCAGGCGCGCACCGCGAGCTGGTTGTCCGGGGCATCCGCGACCAGCACGCCGGCAAGCGCGCGAAGCGCGGCAGGGGCCGGATCGACGGGCAGATCCACCAAACCGCCCCAGCGCTCGGCGAGTTCCACGCCCGCGACCTGACCCAGTCCCCAAAGCTGCGCTCCGGCGACGGAGGGTTCTTCGCCCGGCTGGGCGGCGACCGCACCACGCGTGGCGATCCACAGCGGGGCCATCGGCCCTGCCTCCGCCAGGGCTTGGACCAAGGCCACGGCGTCGACGAGGCGCGGCGCGGCGGTGGCGAGCCACAGAACGCGCGTGCACCGGGTGACCGCGTCACCGGCCTCGCCCGCCTCGCCCGCCTCAGCCGTCCGCAGCAGCCGCGCGATCGTCTCCCGGTCGGCACCGACCGGAATCCCCACGCTGTGGACATCGGTCCCGCGAGCGGTGAGTTCGCGCTCGATACCGACGGTGAGTCCGGCGTCCGCCGGGTCGTCCGGTACGAGCATCAGCCACCGCTCCGCCGAGCGTACGGTGCCTTTCTCGGCCGCGGCCTGCCAGGCAACGCGGTAACGCAGTCGGTCCGTCACCGATGCCTCGCTCGTCCCGGATACGTCACGGGCGGTGGGGGCAAGGGCAGGGTTCAGCCAGTAGCGGCTGCGTTGGAAGGCGTAGGTCGGCAGGTCGGTTCGCTGGGCTCCGCTTCGCTCGTAGAGGGTTGACCAGTCGACGTCGTCTCCTCGTACGCCGATGGTCGCGACTGTCTCCAGCAGCGAATCCCACTCCGGTCGGTTGCGGCGGAGTGTGGGGAGGAGGAGGGGTGGTGCGTTGGTGGTCTCGAGGTTCTGATCGGTCATGGCGGTGAGGGTGGCTTGGGGGCCGATTTCGAGGTAGATGGTGGCGCCGTTGGTCTGGGCTGTGTGGAGGGCGTTGGTGAAGTGGACTGTGGTGCGGGCGTGTTCGACCCAGTAGTCGGGGGTGGTGGGGTCATGTTCCGTGACGGCACTGGGGATGAAGGGGGTGTGAGGCGGGTGGTAGTCGATGGTTTCGGCGGTTTGGCGGAGTTGGTGGAGTACGGGGTCCATGAGGGCGGAGTGGAAGGCGTGGGAGACCTTCAGCCAGGTGGTGCGGATGCCCTGTGCGGTGAGCTGCCCGGAGATCGTCTCCAGCGCTGCGGTCTGCCCGGACAGGACGATTGACGTCGGGCCGTTGACGGCCGCTATCGACACCGGCCCAGCCGCCTGCCCGGTCTCGGTGAGCAGGTGGGTGACGTGTTCTTCGGTTGCTTGTACGGAGAGCATGCTCCCGCCGGGAGGCAGTGCGCTCATGAGTCGGCCTCGTGCGGTGACCAGTCGTGCGGCGTCGTGGAGGGTGAAGATGCCGGCGGCGTGGGCTGCGGCGATTTCGCCGACGGAGTGGCCGAGGAGCATGTCCGGCCGGACACCCCGCCTGGTCAGGGTCCGGTAGAGGGCGGTCTCCAGCGCGAAGAGTGCGGGCTGGGTGTATTCGGTCTGGTCCAGCAGGTCTGCCGGTGACGGTGCGAACATCACGTCACGCAGAGACGGGGACCGGTTGGTGAGGTGGGTGTCGAGTTCCGCGCAGACTTCGTCCAGGGCGGTCGCGAACTCGGGATCCGAAGCGTGGAGTTCGCGTCCCATTCCTGCCCGTTGCGCTCCTTGGCCTGCGAAGAGCATGGCGGTGCGGTGGCCGCGTGTTGCGGTGCCGTGTATGACGTCGGGGGTCTGGTGGCCTTGGGCGAGGCTGTCCAGCCCGGTCAGCAGCTGTGTGCGGTCGCGTCCCAGGACGACTGCTCGTTCGGTGAAGGACGAGCGGGTGGTGGCCAGCGAGTAGGCCACATCCAAGGGATCGGCGTCGGTGTGTTCCAGATGGGTGCGCAGCCGGGCGGCCTGGCCGCGCAATGCCTCTTCGGAGCGGGCCGATAGCAACCATGGCAGGAGGGCGGGCGGTTCAGCGGTGGTGGTCGCCGTATCGGACGGTGGTGGTGGTTCTTCGAGGATGAGGTGGGCGTTGGTGCCGCTGACGCCGAAGGCGGAGACGGCGGCCCGGCGTGGACGGTCTTCGCGTACGGGCCACGGCCGCGCCTGCGTGAGGAGTTGGAGGTCGCCGGCGTTCCAGTCGATACGCGAGGACGGGGCATCGACGTGGAGGGTACGGGGCAGCGTGCTGTGGCGTATCGCCTGGATCATTTTGATGATGCCGGCGACTCCGGCAGCCGCTTGCGTATGCCCGATGTTGGACTTCAACGAACCGAGCCATACGGGCGTGTCCTGGCGGTCTTTGCCGTAGGTGGCGAGGAGCACCTCGGCCTCGATGGGGTCGCCGAGCGGAGTGCCGGTTCCGTGGGCTTCCACGGCGTCGATGTCCCCGGGGGCCAGTCCCGCATCGGCCAGCGCCTCACGGATGACCTTCTGTTGGGCGGGCCCGCTCGGGGCCGTAAGTCCGTTGCTGGCACCGTCCTGGTTGACCGCGCTGCCCCGTACCACCGCCAGCACCCGATGCCCCTGACGCCGCGCGTCCGAGAGGCGTTCAAGTGCCAGCATCCCGATGCCGTCCGACCACGCGGTGCCATCGGCATCGGCCGAGAACGGCTTGCACCGGCCGTTCGGCGCGAGCCCCCTCTGCTGGGAGAACTCCACGAACATGCCCGGCCCGGACATCACCGTGGCGCCGCCTGCCAGAGCCATGGTGCATTCGCCCCGGCGCAGCGACTGCACCGCCAGATGCAAGGCCACCAACGACGACGAACAGGCCGTATCCACGGTCAACGCCGGGCCGCGCGTGCCGAGTACGTAAGCGATCCTGCCCGAGGCCACACTCGCCGTGGTGCCAGTGAGCAGGTACCCCTCGTGGCCGTCCGCTCCTTCGTGCAGCCTTGGCCCGTATTCCGGCGCGACCGCGCCGACGAATACGCCGGTGTCGCCGCCCCGCAGCGACTCGGGGACGACCCCGGCATCCTCCAGAGCTTCCCATGAGGTTTCCAGCAGCAGGCGTTGCTGGGGGTCCATGGCGGTGGCCTCGCGGGGTGAGATGCCGAAGAACTCGGGGTCGAACTCGGCTGCGCCGTGCAGGAATCCGCCCTCGCGTACGTAACTCTTGCCCGGGATGCCGGGTTCGGGGTCGTACAGCTCTTCCACGTTCCAGCCGCGATCGGTGGGGAACGGGGAGATCGCGTCCGTACCCGTGGCGACCAGGTCCCACAGGCCCGTGCGCGAGTCCGCCCCTCCGGGGAAGCGGCACCCGACGCCGACGATGGCGATCGGGTCATCAGCCGGGGCTGCTGCGGTGACCGGGGTGGCCTGGCCGACCGAGGGCTCGCTGTGCGGAGTGCCGGCCAGGTGGTCGGCCAGGACGTGTGGCGTGGGCAGGTTGTAGACGAGCGTGGGGGCGAGCGTACGGCCGAGGGCCGCGCCCAGCAGGTCGCACAGCTCGACCGCGGTCACGGAATCAAGCCCCTGGGAAGTGAAGGTCCGATCGAGCACGACCTCCTCGGAGCTGTCGTGCCCCAGAACGGTCGCCGTGGTCTCGACGACCAGTCGGAGCAGCCGCTCAGGCGAATCGACCGAATTCGGCTCGGCCGTCAGGCGTGGTTCGTCGGCAGGGACGTCCGGGAGCGAGTCGGGTACATCGGCGGTGTGTGCCCCCGCAGGGGCAGCCTGATCACTGTCCAGCGCCTTTGCCCAGTAGCGGCTGCGTTGGAAGGCGTAGGTCGGCAGGTCGGTTCGCTGGGCTCCGCTTCGCTCGTAGAGGGTTGACCAGTCGACGTCGTCTCCTCGTACGCCGATGGTCGCGACTGTCTCCAGCAGCGAATCCCACTCCGGTCGGTTGCGGCGGAGTGTGGGGAGGAGGAGGGGTGGTGCGTTGGTGGTCTCGAGGTTCTGATCGGCCATGGCGGTGAGGGTGGCTTGGGGGCCGATTTCGAGGTAGATGGTGGCGCCGTTGGTCTGGGCTGTGTGGAGGGCGTTGGTGAAGTGGACTGTGGTGCGGGCGTGTTCGACCCAGTAGTCGGGGGTGATGGGGGCGTGGTGGGTGACGGCGCTGGGGATGAAGGGGGTGTGGGGTGGGTGGTAGTGGATGGTTTCGGCGGTCTGCCGGAGTTGGTGGAGTACGGGGTCCATGAGGGCGGAGTGGAAGGCGTGGGAGACCTTCAGCCAGGTGGTGCGGATGCCCTGTGCGGTGAGCTGCCCGGAGATCGTCTCCAGCGCTGCGGTCTGCCCGGACAGGACGATTGACGTCGGGCCGTTGACGGCCGCTATCGACACCGGCCCAGCCGCCTGCCCGGTCTCGGTGAGCAGGTGGGTGACGTGCTCTTCCGTTGTCCGTACGGAGAGCATGCCTCCACCCGGAGGTAGCGCGCCCATGAGTCGGCCTCGTGCGGTGACCAGTCGTGCGGCGTCGCTGAGGGAGAAGATGCCGGCGGCGTGGGCTGCGGCGATTTCGCCGACGGAGTGGCCGAGGAGCATGTCCGGCCGGACACCCCGCCTGGTCAGGGTCCGGTAGAGGGCGGTCTCCAGCGCGAAGAGCGCGGGCTGGGTGTATACGGTCTGGTCCAGCAGGTCTGCCGGTGACGGTGCGAACATCACGTCACGCAGAGACAGCGATGGGTTGGTGAGGTGGGTGTCGAGTTCCGCGCAGACTTCGTCCAAGGCAGCGGCGAACTCGGCATCCGAGGCGTGGAGTTCTTGCCCCATTCCGGCGCGTTGCGCCCCCTGGCCCGCGAACATCATCGCTGTTCCGCCACCCAGGTCGGCTGCGCCGACCCGCCCGCCCGCCGGGATCTCGCCGTCCGCCAGCTTGCCGAGGGCGGTGGCAAGTTGCTCGGTGTCGCCGCAGGGCAGTGCGGCGCGGTGCTCGAACAGTGTGCGGGTGGTGGCCAGTGAATACGCGACATCCCGTGGGGCCGCGCCGGTACGCGTCAGATGTGCACGCAGGCGTTCCGCCTGAGCCCGCAATGCCGTCCCCGAACGAGCCGACAGCAACAGCAGCGGCACCGCCGTCACCGACGTCACCGACGGCACCGACGGCACCGACGGCACAGCCGATTCCAACGGCGCCGCCGCCCCCATCTGAGGAGTCTCTGGCCCCTCCGGTGCCTGCTCCAGCACCACATGGCAGTTGGTTCCGCCCATGCCGAACGCGCTGACCCCGGCCAGCAGCGGGGCGCCGTCCGGACCTGGGCGGAGTTCGGCGCGGGCCGTCTGCACCTTCAGCCGGAGTTGCTCCAGCGGGATGGCCGGGCTGGGGGTGTCATGGTTCAGGGTGGCGGGCAGGGTGCGCTCACGCAGGCACAGCGCGGCCTTGACCAGCCCCGCGACGCCCGCGGCGCCTTCCAGATGACCGATGTTTGTCTTCACGGAACCCACCAGCAGTGGCGAGTCCGCCGCCCGCCCGGGGCCGTACACCGCACCCAAGGCATGTGCCTCGACCGGGTCGCCCACCGGAGTGCCCGTCCCGTGCAGTTCGACGAAGCGCACGTCCGCGGGGCGTACCCCGGCCTGGTCGCAGGCCGCCCGGAGCACCGCCTCCTGGCCCGCGCGGTCGGGGGCGGTCAACCCGGGGCCACCGCCGTCGTTGCCGGTCGCGGCGCCGCGTACGGTGCAGTACACCCGGTCACCGTCGGCCAGGGCGTCGGCGAGGCGCTTCAGTACGACGACGGCTCCGCCCTCTCCGCGAACGTAACCGTTGGCACGGGCGTCGAAGGTGTAGCAGCGGCCGTCGGGGGAGAGCGCGCCGAGCCGTTCCATGGCGGCCGATCCGTCCTCGGCGAGGATCAGGTTGACGCCTCCGGCGAGGGCGAGCCGCGACGTCCCGCCGCGCAGGCTCTCGACCGCGAGCGCCACAGCGACCAGCGACGACGACTGCGCGGTGTCGATCAGCAGGCTTGGGCCACGTGTGCCGAGGAAGTACGACAGCCGGTTGGCGAGCATCGCGCGCTGGAGTCCGGTGGCGGTGTGGGTGCCGACCGGCGCGCCGGCCCGGTGCAGCAGCGTGGCGTAGTCGTCGTTCATGGCCCCCATGAACACGCTCACCGCCTCGCCGCGCAGGGACCCCGGCACGATCCCGGCGTCCTCCAGCGCCTCCCAGCCCAGCTCCAGCACCAGGCGCTGCTGCGGGTCGGTGACGGCCGCCTCACGTGGTGACATGCCGAAGAAGGCGGCGTCGAAGTCGCCGGCTCCGTCGATGGTGCCGCGCCGCCGGCCGTCGGCCGCCCGGCCGATCGCCTCGCCTCCGGACCTCAACAGCTCCCAGAACTCCCCGATCCCGGGCGCGCCCGGGAAGCGGCAGGACATGCCGATGACGGCGACGGCATCGGTCCGGCCGTCACCGCCTTTCGCCATGAGGCCTTCGGACGCCGGCATTCTTCGCGAGTCACCATGCCCTGTCACAGAATTCCTACCTCCCTGTCGGTGCAACGGAAAGCCGTGGGAGAGCAGAGGTCAACGATCAGCGGCTGAATGTGTCAAGTCCCCGGTCAGGTGCCCTGGTTTCCTGGAGGTGTGCACCGTGCCGGTTTCCTGGAGGCGTGAACCAGAGCGCGTCCAGGGGAATCCAGGCGGGGCGGAAATTATGTCAGGTTCGTCTTGGCGGTGAACTTCGCGCTTCGTACGCTTCGCCGACGTCGAAGGACCTGAGAAGGACCTGAGAAGAACCTGAGTGGCTCTGTATCACCAGAGGTCATCACCAGAGGCCATCACCAGAGGTCATCTCCCCCGCGTACCACTTCCGCGTAGCGCAGCCGGATTCGCCCACACTACTTTCGTCAAGGAGCAGGTATATGGCCGAGGCCATGACAGAGCCGTTGGAGCTCAGCAAGGAGGCGAACGCTCAGGAGCTTCTGGAATGGTTCGCTTTCAACCGGACCCATCACCCGGTCTTCTGGGACGAGGGCCGCCAGGCTTGGCAGGTCTTCCGGTACGACGACTACCTGACGGTCTCGAACAATCCGCAGTTCTTCTCCTCCGATTTCAACGAGATCGCGACGACCCCGCCCGAGCTGGAGATGATCATCGGTCCCGGCACCATCGGCGCCCTGGACCCGCCCGCCCACGGCCCCATGCGCAAGCTGGTCAGCCAGGCGTTCACGCCCAAGCGGATGGCCGCCCAGGAGCCGCGGATCCGGGTCATCGCCGGGGAACTGCTCGACCGGGTACGCGGCCGGGAGACCATCGATGTGGTCGGCGACATCGCCTACACGCTGCCGGTGATCGTCATCGCGGAACTGCTGGGTATCCCGACCGACGACCGCGATGTGTTCCGCGGCTGGGTCGACACGCTGCTCACCAACGACGGCCTGGAGTACCCGAACCTCCCGGACAACTTCGGCGAGACGATCGCGCCCGCGCTGGGGGAGATGACCGAATATCTCCTGGGTCATATCCACGCCAAGCGCGAGGCCCCGGTCGACGACCTGATCAGCGGCCTGGCCCAGGCCGAACAGGAGGGCCGCCGGCTCACCGACGTCGAGATCGTCAATATCGTCGCCCTGCTGCTCACCGCCGGGCACGTGTCGTCCAGCACGCTGCTGAGCAATCTTTTCCTGGTATTGGAGGAGAATCCGCAGGCATTGACGGATCTCCGCGCCGACCATGAACTGGTGCCGGGTGCGATCGAGGAGACGCTGCGCTATCGCAGCCCCTTCAACAACATTTTCCGGTTCCTCAAAGAGGACACCGGAATTCTCGGCCCCACCATGAAGAAGGGGCAGATGATTATCGCGTGGAGCCAGTCGGCCAACCGCGACCCCGAGCACTTCCCCGACCCCGACACATTCGATATCCGACGCTCCGGCGGAACTCGGCACATGGCTTTCGGACATGGCATCCACCATTGCCTGGGCGCCTTTCTGGCGCGGCTGGAGGGCAAGGTGATGCTGGAACTCATGCTGGACCGGATCGAGAGTTTCCGTATCGACCACGGTGGTGCGCGCTTCTACGAAGCCGATCAACTCACCGCGAAGTACCTGCCCGTCCACATCGAGTGGCGCTGACCGGAGTCCCCGACCGGAGCCGTCGGTCGGAGTCCCCGACGACCGGAGTCCCCGACCGGGGCCATCGGTCGAAGTCCCCGGTCGAAGTCCCCAGTCGAAGTTCCCAGTCGAATTTCCCGGTCGAATTTCCCGGTCGAAGTTCCCGATCGAAGTCCCTGGCCGGAGCCCCCGACCGGAACCCCGGCCGAAGTCCCCGGCCGAGTCCCCGACCCGAGCCGTCGGCCCCAAGGGCCGCGATCCGTACCGGTCGCGGCACCGCGCCCGTCCCGAGAGGAGCGCCGAAATCGCCGAGAAGACAGCTGAGTCCTCCAACGCCGGTCAGGTCGGCAGGATCAAGCCGTGCCGGCTGATCAGGCTGGAGCAGCACATCGATCCGCGTGGCAGCCTCTCCGTGGTCGAGTCCGGCATGACCGTGGACTTCGCCATCGAGCGTGTCTACTACATGCACGGTCAGCCCGAGTCCTCGCCACCTCGCGGCCTGCACGCGCACCGCACCCTGGAACAGCTCGTCATCGCCGTGCACGGTGGGTTCTCGATCACCCTCGACGACGGATTCCAGCACACCACCTACCGGCTGGAGGAGCCCGGAGCCGGGCTCTACATCAGTCCCATGGTGTGGCGGGTCCTGAAGGACTTCGCCCCGGAGACGGTCGCCCTGGTCCTCGCCTCACGGCACTACGAGGAGTCCGACTACTACCGCGACTACGACACCTTCCTGCGCGACGCATGGAGTCTGAAGTGAATGTGGCCTTCCTCGATCTGGAAGCGGTCTACCGGGAGCTGCGGGCCGACATAGACGCGGCCCTGCGCCGGGTGGCCGCGTCCGGTCGCTATCTGCTCGGTGAGGAACTGGCGGCTTTCGAGGAGGAGTTCGCCGCGTACTGCGGCAACGATCACTGCGTCGCCGTCGGCAGTGGATGCGACGCGCTGGAACTGGCGCTCCGCGGGCTGGGGATCGGACCCGGTGACGAAGTGGTGGTTCCGGCGCACACCTTCACGGGCACCTGGCTGGCCGTCTCCGCCAGCGGGGCGCAGCCGGTCCCCGTCGACGCGTCCCCGGACGGGCTGTCCATGGACCCGGCGCTGGTCGAGGCGGCCATCACCGCCCGCACCAGGGCCGTGATGCCGGTCGACCTGTACGGTCACCCCGCCGACCTGGACCCGCTGCTGGCGATCGCCGAACGGCACGGGCTGGCCGTGGTGGAGGACGCCGCGCAGGCACACGGCGCCCGCTACCGGGGCCGCCGGATCGGCTCCGGTCAGGTGGTCGCCTTCAGCTTCTATCCCGCCAAGAACCTCGGAGCCATGGGCGACGCCGGCGCGGTGGTCACCGCGGACGCCGGCCTGGCCGAGCGGATACGGATGCTGCGCAACTGCGGCTCCCGCGAGAAGTACCAGCACGAGATACGTGCCACCAACGCCCGGCTCGACGAGTTCCAGGCCGCCGTACTGCGGGCCAAACTGCCGCGCCTGGACGCCTGGAACGCCCGCAGGGTGCGGGCCGCCGCCCGCTACACCCGCGCCCTGGGTTCCGTCGCGGGAATCGGCGTCCCGGTCACCGCCCCGTGGGCCGACCCGGTGTGGCATCAGTATGTGATCCGCTGTCAGGACCGCGACGCCCTGCAACGCGGGCTCCAGGCGGCCGGGGTGGCGACCCTGATCCACTACCCCGTCCCGCCACACCGGTCGCTGGCCTACGCCGATGACCCGGCCGGCGGACCGGACGGCAGCCATCCGCGCGCCGAACGCCTGGCGGCCGAGGTGCTCAGCCTGCCGATGGGACCGCACCTGCGGGACGACGAGATCGACTCCGTGGCGCAGGCGGTCCGTACGACGGCCGTGGGACTGCCCGGTTACGGGCCAACGCAGAACGGACTGGCAGCGTCAACGTCCCCTGATGGACCGGCAACGACCCGGCACTCAGCGTCAACGCCCCCTGATGGACCGGCAACGACCCGGCACTCAGCGTCAACGTCCCCTGATGGACCGGCAACGACCCGGCACTCAGCGTCAACGCCCCCCGACGGACCGGCAACGACCCGGCACTCAGCGTCAACGCCCCCCGACGGCCGCCGTCTCCCTCCAACGACGGAGAACAGATGACCGAGACCACGACAGGGCGCCCCCCGAGGAACCCGATGAAGGGGATCATCCTGGCCGGCGGCGGAGGCACCCGGCTGCGGCCGCTGACCGGGTCCCTGTCCAAGCAACTGCTGCCGGTCTACGACAAGCCGATGATCTACTACCCGCTGTCCGTGCTCATGCTGGCCGGTATCCGCGAGATCCTGGTCATCTCCTCCACCGAACACATCGACATGTTCCGGCTGATGCTGGGCGACGGGTCCCGGATCGGCGTCGACATCAGTTACGAGGCGCAGCCCGAGCCCGGGGGCATCGCCCAGGCCCTCACCATCGGCGCCCGCCATATCGGCGACTCCCCGGTGGCCCTGATCCTGGGCGACAACATCTTCCACGGTCCCGGGTTCTCCTCCGTACTGCAGGGCAGCATCCGGCACCTGGACGGCTGCGTGCTGTTCGGCTACCCGGTGGCCGACCCACGGCGCTACGGGGTCGGTGAGATCGACAGCGAGGGGCGGCTGCTCTCCCTGGAGGAGAAGCCCGCCCAGCCCCGCTCCAACCTCGCCGTCACCGGGCTCTACCTCTACGACAACGACGTCGTCGACATCGCCGGGAGCATCCAGCCCTCCGCGCGCGGCGAGTTGGAGATCACCGAGGTCAACAGGGTCTACATGGAGCAGAAGCGCGCCCAGCTGATCGAACTGGGCCACGGATTCGCCTGGTTGGACATGGGCACGCACGACTCACTGCTCCAGGCGGGCCAGTACGTCCAGCTGCTGGGGCAGCGTCAGGGGGTGCGGATCGCCTGTGTCGAGGAGATCGCACTGCACATGGGCTTCATCGACGCGGACGCACTCCACGAACTGGGCCGCGAACTCGGTACGTCGGCATACGGCGCCTATCTGACGGAGGTGGCGTCCCGTGCCCCCGAAGCCGTCTGAGGCGCCCCGCCGGATCCTGGTGACCGGCGGCGCCGGGTTCATCGGCTCGCGTTTCGTCACTCTGCTGCTGGACGGCTCGCTACCGGAGTTCGGCCATCCGGAGGTGACGGTCCTGGACGCGCTCACCTACGCCGGCAACCTCGCCAACCTCGCCCCGGTCGGCGACTCACCCCGGCTGCGGATCTTCCACGGCGACATCTGCGACCGCTCCCTGGTCACCTGGGCCATGGCGGGGGCCGATCTGGTGGTCCACTTCGCGGCCGAGTCGCATGTGGACCGATCGATCCAGGACGCCGGATCCTTCGTCCGTACAAACGTGCTGGGCACGCAGACCCTGCTCCAGGAGGCGCTGAAGGTACGCCCCGGCCGGTTCGTACACGTCTCGACGGACGAGGTGTACGGCTCGATCCCGCGGGGGTCCTGGACGGAGGACCGGCCGCTGAGCCCCAACTCCCCCTACGCCGCGTCGAAGGCGTCGTCCGACCTGCTGACGCTGGCGTACCACCGCACGCACCAACTGCCGGTGTGTGTGACCCGCTGCTCCAACAACTACGGGCCGTACCAGTACCCGGAGAAGATCATTCCGCTGTTCACCGCCGGCCTGCTCGACGGCGGGACCGTCCCGCTCTACGGCGACGGCGAGAACCGGCGCGACTGGCTGCACGTGGACGACCACTGCCGGGCCATCGCGCTGGTGGCCCTGGGCGGACGTCCCGGCGAGGTCTACAACGTCGGCGGTGGTACGGAGTTGACCAACGCCGAACTGACCGATCGCCTGCTGAAACTGTGCGGAGCCGACCGGTCGGCGGTACGGCAGGTGCCTGACCGCAAGGGCCACGACCGGCGCTATTCGGTTGATTTCACCAAGATATCCACCGAACTGGGCTACGCGCCGCGGGTCGATATCGACGAGGGACTGGCGGACACCGTGCGCTGGTATCGCGAGAACCGCGCCTGGTGGGAGCCCCTCAGGAGCAGCCCCTTAGGAAAGGACGATGACTTTCGTGTCGACATCTGTGGATCTGCGTAACCTGTCCGACCTCTGGCTCCGCCGGTATCGTCCGTGCGCCGCGCCCGCGGTGCGACTGGTCTGCTTCCCGCACGCCGGTGGCTCGGCCAGCTCGTTCCTGCCGTTCGTCCGGGAGCTGCCGGACGAGGTCGAGGTGCTGGCCGTCCAGTACCCCGGCCGCCAGGACCGCCGGGCCGAGCCGCTGATCGACAACGTCGAGAGCCTGGTCGGGCCGCTGGCCGACGTGCTGGGGGCCCAGTCCGACCGCCCCCTGGTGCTCTTCGGGCACAGCATGGGGGCCACCGTCGCCTACGAGGTCGCCCGGGTGCTGGAGCGGCGCGGGACGGGTCCGGCCGCCCTGGTGGTCTCCGGCCGCCGGGCACCCACCACCAGCCGGCGCACCGCGGTGCACCTGTACGACGACGAGCGGCTCATAGCCGAACTCCGCTCGCTCGACGGCACCGACCAGAGCCTGCTCACCGACCCGGAACTCCTGGAACTCGTCCTGCCCGCGATCCGCAACGACTACCGGGCGGTGGGCCACTACGTGCACCGCCCCGGGGCGCCCCTGGCGTGCCCGCTGACCGTGCTCACCGGTGTCGACGACCCCGACGTCACCGTGGAAGAGGCGGCGGCATGGCGGGACGTGGCGGCCAGGGCCCATGTGCGTACCTTCCCCGGCGGGCACTTCTTCCTGTACCAGCGCACGGCCGAGGTGTGCGCGGCCATCGTCAGCGCGCTCGCCCCACTGCTCCCGGACGACAGCACCAGAGGGACAAGACCCCTCGCGCCGGGGGCCGTCGCCAATGCCGACTACGCCGACCGGCGGCGTACGGCGGAGCGGGTACGCGCGTCGGCCGACGCGCTCGACAGCCGGGTCACCCCGATGGCGGGGGTGCCCGGCTGGCTGGCCGAGTACGGGCGGGCCCACCACTTCCACGCCGAGCCCATCCCGTTCGAGAGGCTCCAGCACTGGCACTTCGAACCCGGCACCGGCAATCTGCGCCACGAGAGCGGCCGTTTCTTCTCCATCGAAGGGCTGCGAAGCAGCTCCGACACCGCCCCCGCCGACCGGGTCTGTCCGATCATCGTGCAGCCCGAGGTGGGGCTGCTGGGCATCCTGGCCCGCGAGTTCGACGGGGTGCTGCACTTCCTGGTGCAGGCCAAGCCGGAGCCCGGCAACGTCAACGGGCTCCAGCTGTCCCCCACGGTGCAGGCCACCCGGAGCAACTTCGACGAGGTGCACCACGGCCGCCCGACCCCGTTCCTCGACCACTTCATCCACCGGCCGGGCCGCCGGGTGCTGGCCGACACCATCCAGTCGGAACAGGGAGACTGGTTCCTGCACAAGCGCAACCGGAACATGGTCGTGGAGGTCGCCGCGGACGTGGCGGCCGACGACTCCTTCCGATGGCTGACGCTCGGTCAGATCCGTAGGCTGATGATGGACGACGACCTCGTCAACATGGACACCCGCAGTGTGCTGGCCTGCCTGCCGACCGCGCATGCCGAACCCGGGGACGACGCCGGTGACGACGGGTGGCCGGCCGCACTGCGGCGGTCCTTCTACGGAAACGGCGCCCCGCTGCACGATCTGCACGCGATCACCAGCTGCCTCACCGACGTCCAGGCGCTGCGCGTACTGCGCCAGCAGAGCGTGCCGCTGAACCGCGCGTACGAGGACGGCTGGCACCGCACGCCGACCACGATCGGGCACGAGAGCGGTCGGGGCTTCGAGGTCATGGCCGTCGATGTCACCGCGGAGCAGCGCGAAGTCGCCTCGTGGACCCAGCCGTTGCTGCGGCCGTGCTCCCAGGGCCTGGTGGCCCTGATCGCCCGGCGGATCAACGGCGTACTGCACGCCCTGGTGGCGGCCCGGTCGGACATCGGCACGCTCAACGTCGCCGAGTTCGGGCCGACCGTACAGCTCAGGTCGCCCGAGCCGCCCGACGAGGCATCCCCGTACCTCGACTACGTACGGGCCGCCGGGCCCGACCGGATCCGCTACGACGTGGTGCAGTCCGAGGAGGGCGGGCGCTTCTACCACGCGCGCAACCGGTATCTGGTGATCGAGGCGGGATCGGAGATCCCCGTGCACTGCCCGCCCGGTTTCCGGTGGGCGTCCTTCGGACAGCTCACCGAACTGCTCGCACACGGCAATTACCTCAACGTCGAACTCCGCACCCTGATCACCTGCGCGCACGCCTCCTACTAGGGACCCTGGGGCCGGTCGCGGCACTAATGGCCGTCCTGTCGACAAATTCTCAGGAGATCGCTTGCGGGGGCGGGGCGGCGTGCCTAGAGTAACGGCCGCGAGGTCAACTCGCGATCCAAACCGGGGGCGGATGTGGATTCATGGGAATCCTTGCCCATGCCCCCGCGAAAAGGGGGAAAAGTGCGAAAGAAAGTCGGAACGGTACTCGCCATTGTGGCTTCCACCGTTGCCGCGGGTGTGGTCGTGGCGCCCAGCGCCTCCGCGAGGGCGACCTACGTCTGCACCACATCGCATTCGGGAAACACCGGCTCCGCCAAGTGCGCTGACCTGGCGACGGTCGACCGCTACCGGGCCAAGGTGATCTGCACGGACATCCGCGGCGTGCAGACCACCTTCTTCGGCCCCTGGAAGCCCGGTCGCAGCGGTGAGTGGTCGAGCAAGACGTGCCCCGGCTCGGGGTTCTTCTACCATGTCGGCTTCCAAGTCGAACTGGGCTGAGGTCTCGCACACTGAGTATCAGTACTCATTGACTGCGGGAACTAAAGGAACTACAGGAACTTCAGGAACTACGGGGAACGGGGAACAATGAATAAGAAGAAGGCCGCTTTGGTCTTTGCGGCGGTAATCATGGGCGCCGGCCTGGCCGCGCCTTCGGCCGTGGCGGCCGAGTCCGGCGTTCGGTCGGTGGACTGCAACACATGGTCCAAGGGCGAAACCGGCTATGCCTACTGCTCCGGACTCGGAGTTGTCGGTGCATTTCGGGCCAAGGTGGTTTGCACGGATGTCCGAGGCGTGGAGACCACTGTCTATGGCCCGTGGGTCGGAAACGGCAAGACGACAAGCCGTGCGTGCCCCGGCTCGGGCTTTCTCGTCCGTGTCGGTGCGGACATCAAGGACTGACGTCAGGGACTGGCATCAGGGACTGGCATCAGGGACTGGCATCAGGGACTGACGTCGAGGACTGACATCCAGGACTGACGTCGAGAACCGACCTCCAGGACCGCCGAGTTCAGGTGTGTCTGATCGCAAGCCGGCCGGAAGCCCTCGTAGCGCAGCTACCCGGGCTTCCGGCCGGCACCGCGACAGGCGTTACGCCCGCCGCCGTCCGTGTCCGGGCCGCGGCCCGGCGTGAGGGCGTGGCAGGCCAGTCCGATCAGGACGGCCGTGAAGTGACCCAGGTCGGTGAAGGTACGGCCGGTGATCAGCGGGATGCCGTAGAAGATCAGGACGGCGCCGAGATACGGCAGGTGCCAGGGGCGGGGCACCCGGTACGTGAGGACGCCGATGACCCCCGCAAGAGCGTAACTCACCCCGATATCAAGGGTGTTGACGGCGGACTGCGGCGCGTGGCCGTGGAGGATCGCCCAGTTGAGGACGCCCTCGCTGATGAGCGTGGCGCCGATATGGGCGAGCGCGGCGACGGCGAGCCAGCGCGCGGTGCCGAGCCAGTGTTCGGCGGGGGCGTGGAAGACGGTGTAGAGCAGGGCGTACGGGATCCAGGAGCCGCCGTCGATCCAGAAGGCGCTGGCGATCAGCACCCGGACGGGGTTGGTGGACAGCTCGTGGATGTTGGTCGAGCGCTGGAGCAGGAACTCCCTCTCGAACTCCGGCGACATGCGGTGCAGAGCGACGGTGGTGACGAAGAGGGCGGCCAGCCAGAGGTAGGTGCCGGGGGCGCTCGTGATCCAGGTGCGGACCGTACGGAGGAAGCGGCGCATGGGCCGATTCACCCACGGTCGTAGGATCGGAGGCGTGATTGACATTCCGGTGGAGCTGGCGGAAACGCAGTCGAAGTTCTTCGGGGAGGCGGGTCGCGCGTTCATCCGGGCGCTGCCGGGCCGCGCGGCGGACTTCCTTCAGCGCTGGGAGCTGCGGCTCACCGGACCTTCGATGCACGGCATGTGCGCGCTGGTGCTGCCGGTGGAGTGCGCGGACGGTACGCCCGCGATGCTGAAGCTCCAGTATCTGGACGGCGAGTCGGACGGCGAGCCGGTGGCGCTGCGTGTGTGGGACGGCGACGGTGCGGTACGGCTGCTGAGGTCCGACGACGTGACGGGCACGATGCTGCTGGAGCGGCTGCACACGCGGGACCTGAACGGGGTGGACTCCCGGGAGGCGGTCCGGATTCTGGCGGAACTGCTGGCCCACCTGACCGCGTTCGAGGCGCCGCCGGGGATGCGCACCCTGGGCGACATCGCCGCGCGGATGATCGACGACGTACCGCTGGTGTCGAAGTCACTGCCGGACGAGAGCGAACGACGGCTGCTGCGGGACTGCGCTGCGGCGCTGCGCGAGGTGGCGGACGAACCGGGGGACCGGCTGCTGCACTGGGACCTGCACTACGAGAACGTCCTGGCGTCGGACCGGGAGCCGTGGCTGGCGATCGACCCGAAACCACTGGCGGGCGACCCGGGTTTCGACCTGATGCCGGCGCTCGACAACCGTTTCGACGCTTCGGAGACCCTGTGGCGCTTCGATCTGATGACGGAGACGCTGGGCCTGGACCGCGAGCGCGCGCGGGCGTGGACGCTGGGCCGGGTGCTCCAGAACAGCCTGTGGCACGTACTGGACGGGGAGCGCTCGCTGGACCCGGACCAGGTGTCCATCGCCCGGTCGCTGCTGGCGCCGTAGGCCGGTGAGAAGGCAGGCTGCGGTCATGATTCGTAACTCCACGGCAGCCGATGTCCCGGTGATCCACGCGATGATCCGGGAACTGGCCGCGTATGAGAAGTCCTCGGACGAGGTGCGTGTGACCGAGGAGCAGCTGCGCGAGGCGCTGTTCGGGGAGCACCCCGCCGTATACGCGCATATCGCGGAGACGGACGACGACGGGGACCGGGACGGGACCGGGGACCGCGAAGTCGTGGGGTTCGCGCTGTGGTTCCTCAACTTTTCCACATGGCGCGGGGTCCACGGCATCTACCTGGAGGACCTGTACGTACGCCCCGCCCGGCGCGGCGGCGGCCACGGCAAGGCGCTGCTGACGGAGCTGGCGCGGATCTGCGTCGAGCGCGGGTACGAGCGGCTCGAATGGTCGGTCCTGGACTGGAATGCGCCCGCCATCGACTTCTACCGATCAGTCGGAGCGGTATCGATGGACGAGTGGACAGTGAACCGCCTGACGGACGACGCACTGGTCAGGCTGGGTACGCCGGAGTCGGCCGGGTAGGAAGGCGGCCCCGCCGGAAGCGGCACCGGCCATCCGCCACGGGGGAGCGGAGGACCGGGGCCGGTCAGGGCTCAGGTCCCCACCACTCGGGCAGCTCCGCGGGGTCGTTGCCCTACCGGTGACCAGCCCGCCGACGGGCGGACTCGAGGTCGTCCGGGGTGCAGCTGTCGCGTATCTGACGGATGTACGGCGGAGCGTTGCGCTTTTGCCACGCCCTCACGTACGGGGTGCGTCACCGTTGCAGCCTTCCGGTCGCGGAATGTGCTTCAGCATGACTACGGGGAGCCGGTAGACCGCGGAATCGGCGAGCGTCTGCCACGCCCTCCGGTAGACGCCGACACTGTCCGCGTCGTCCAGCCAGAGTTCCGCGTGCCAGTCCTCCGCGATCACCAGCCGGTCGTCGTACAGCCAGAACCCGTTGGCCGGGGGAATCTTGAGAGGGGCACCGAAGGGGATGATGCCCAGGGAGAGGGTGTCCAGCCCGAGGACGCCCGCCAGCCGGTCGAGTTGTGCGGCCAGCACGGCGGGAGGGCACACGAGAGCCCGGAGCGCGGCCTCCCACAGCACAACCGCAACTGCCTGCGGGCCTTCCTCAACTGGGTCCTACAGAGCCGCCACTGCCGACGCCCGCTCTCCCTGCCCGCACTGAAGCTCACCCGGCGGGCCGCGCTCGGCGAAGACGAACGTCTGGACGTGCTCGGCCGGCTGCTGACCGATCCGGATACGCCGAACGGCCTTCGCGTCGCCGGCGTCATCGTGCTCCTCTATGCCCAGCCCCTCACCCGGATCGTCCGGCTCACCGTCGACGACGTGATCCGGGACGGAGAGGCGGTACTCCTGCGGCTCGGGGAACCGGACGCCGCTGGGGATCACGGAAGGTCACCAGCGGGCTGGGTTCCTCGGGGAACTGGCGACAGTTGAATACGAGCCCATACCAGTACCGGGGCCGGATCACTTGCGAAGTCGAGAACGGTACTCGCCAGGGGCCGTGCCTCGGGCACGTCTGAAGGCACGGCTGAAAGCGTGCGGAGAGCCGTATCCGACCGCGTCGGAGATCGACTCGACCGGCTCATCGGTATCGCGGAGCCGGACGGACGCCAGGTCGATGCGCCACTGCGTCACGTACGCGCCCGGCGTCTGTCCGAGGGCGGACCGGAAGCGCCTGGACAGCGTCGCCCGGGAGACGCTCGTCGCGGCGGCCAGGGTCTCCGTGGTCCAGGGGTGTTCCGGTTGGGCGTGGACACATGCCAGGGCGTCGCGCACGACCGGATCACGCATCGCTCCCAGCCATGAGCCGGACTGTTCCTGCGGGTGGCGGGCCAGCCAGGCGCGTACGAACTGGACGAGCAGAAGGTCGATGATGCTGTTGATGGCGGCGGTGGTGCCGATCTGCGGCTGCGCGAGCTCCGCGGCGAGAAGTTCGACGGTTCTTCCGAGCTGCGCGTTCTCCCGGGCTGTGACGTGCATCGGCCGAGCGAGGGAGGTAAGCACCGGGGTGCGCACCTCCCGGTCCTGCTCGTAGTGCAGCACGATCACTTCCGTCTGCACCGGCGCCGAGCCCAGACGCAGGGCTCGGCCATCGCCAAAAGACCGGGCCGCCGCCTCACGGTCGCAGGAACCCATTGTCACGCCGGCGCCGCCGGCTATCCCGTGTGCGGTGCCCGGCGACACCAGGACGGCGTCTCCGGCCTGCACCTGAAGAGGTTTCTCACCTGGGATGTGGAGCCACATGGTGCCGCGGGACACCACGTGCAGTGCCGCTCCTGGAGAGGAGTCCAGCCGCAGGCCCCAGGTTCCTCCGGCCTTCAGCATGACCCCGAGCGCCCCACGCGCACCCGAAACACGCAAGACCTCCGCCAGCACATCCATGGGTCCATTCTCGTCCACCCCGGCGAACCGCCCACCGGCGGGCGAGGCGCGTGTGTCCTCGTCCACAGCGTCAGGCCACGTCAAGAACGGCCTTTCCGTGCACCTTCCGCGCGAACAGCGCCTGGACGGCGTCGTCCACGTCCTGCCAGTCGCCTCGTAGTCCGACCGGTGCCGAGAGCCTCCCGGCGGCCATGAGGCCCAGCAGGTCCGTCAACTCCGCGCTGGTCGGCGTCATGTCGCCGTAGGTGGCGATGCTGCGGGGTTCACCGAAGCCGAACAAGGTCCCTGACGGGAACGTGGTTTCCTGTCCCGAGGAGTAACCGACCAGGTGGATGGTGCCGCCCTCGGCGAGGGAACTCCAGGCCTGGGCCACCAGTGGTCCGCCGACCGTGTCCAGGACGAGATCGAACCGGTCCCCGGTCTCGGCCAAGTCGGTCAGGACCTTGTCGGCGCCGAGTTCACGGAGTCCGACGGCCCGCTCCGGCGAACCGACGAGTGCCGTCACCCGGGCGCCCGCCAGCGCCGCCAGCTGGACGGCGAAGTGCCCCACGCCCCCGCTGGCGCCGGTGATCAGAACGTTGCGCGCCAGCAGGGAACGCTTGCGCAGCACCCGGAATGGGGTGACTCCGGCGATCCCCAGCGCGGCGGCGTCGGCCAGGTCCACGCCCTCGGGGACGGTGCCGAGCGAGGCGGGGCTGACTGCCACCCGCTCCGCCCACGCGTGGGGAGCCATTCCCACTGCGACGCGCGTACCTTCGGGCGGCCCCGAGCCGTCGGATGCGGCGCGCACCACGACGCCGGCCGCGTCGTGACCGTGCACAGCGCCGGCTGGCCACTGGTCCACGTAATTCAGCTCTCCGAAGTTGAGACCGATGTGCCGTATCTCCACCAACGTCTCACCGGCGGACGGTACGGGCTCATCGACATCGGCGAACCGGACGGGTCCGGCCTCACTGTGATCGACCACAAGGGCGCGCATAAGGGGTGTGTTTCCTTCTCTCGTGGGTGCGCCTGAACACTCGGCGCTGCGGCAGATCGAGTGCGCAAATGCCGCACTGCCGTCTTCTTGAAACCCTACGCAGGACCGGGACAGCGACCAGACCCGTGAGAATCAATCAGTTGACGATCTGTGTCAGTGCGACTCGCGGCGCGTCGAGCCCTGCACCCGTCCGGTCAGGAGCATCGAGGTGAAGGTGCCGCTCCGCGCGGGCGGCCGCGCGTTCGGCCGGCGCCTCCAGCAACGACGGAACGTCAATGACCGCGATGGGGACGGCTGGGGAGCACAATCGCCGATTCCGCCCCCGTGGATCCGGGCAGTCTCCAAGCCCACTTGCGGGAGATCGGCGTCCCGCCACAGCGCGGCAGAACCTCCGCGATCCGCCAACTCGTCCTCCAAGCCCCGGCCCGTCATCGCGAAGACGCTCGGCTACCCACGACAAGACAGCCACCCGCCCGGTCACTGAAGCCGATGGAACCTGGAGCCGATACGCCTCCGGCGACCACACACGGTGACACCAGGCACGGCCTCAACGAGGAATACGCGACACCTCGACATGCGAGCCCACCAGTCGCAGTCGCCGTGCCATTTGCCGTTCCTCTCTTGCCGGCGTACAGGTCCCGACCAGGATGGGGCGGGCACAGCCTCCCTGTCCGGCGTGATTCGCGATGATTCTCGGGGTCAGCGACACCCGAGTCTTCAATGCCGCCAGCCCCAACGCGCGTTCTCCTCTTCGAGTTTCGGCCGCAGCCTTTGTATGACCGGGCTGAACGACCGGTCGTCGGGACGGTCATGCTTCGGCTCGTCGGCGGCCTTCGGGGTGTTCGTGTCGGGGCACTTGGGATGACCGCAGACGCAGGGTGGGAATTCGAGGGCGGAACGGGGTGTGAGGTCGGCCCCCTCGGGGGCGTCGGCGTTCACATGTCCATTCACGTCTCCGTCCACGTCTCCGTCCACGTCTCCGCCCCCTCGTCCGTCGCTTCCTCACGCTGGATCGCTGCTCGCAGCCTTTCCAGACCGGCCAGAGTCCTTTCCAGGTTGGTCCGTGTCGGCGGGGCGTACGGGCCCCGGTGGATGCCGGCGGGGAGCGGTGTCCATGCCGGCAGCCACGTCTCGTCGGACGCGTTCTCCCAGCGTTCGGACCGCCGTTGGGCCACCTCTTGCGGGGTGAGCCTGAGCCGGTGGAACTCCCCTGTCGCTATGCGTGTGACCAACTCGTCCGTACCGCTTGAGTGTTGGGCGTCAAAGGGCTCGGGGGCAGTGTGCTTCCGGGGCAACGTCCGCTCCTCTCCGTAGTGGTTTCACTACCGGGGGTGCTCAGCGTGGCCTACGGTGGGAGGCCATTCAATGTTTCAGGTCGGGACGGAAGGTTGGTGATAATTCTTTGAACCGCAAGGAGTTGGAGCCGGAGCGCAGTCCACAAGCCGCCTTCGGGGCACGTCTGCGCAGCTCGCGGGAAGCGCGTGGCTGGAAGCAAGAAGATCTTGCCAAGGCGATGGAATATTCCAGCACGCATATTTCATCGGTCGAAACTGGTCGGAAGTTTCCGACCTTGCGTTTTTCGCGCCGTGCGGACCTCGTCTTCGGTACCGCGACCGGTGAGACCTTCGAGCGTCAGTCGCGCGAGATCCGGCACGGCAGTCTGCTGGAGGGTTTCCCCGAGTACCTCGGGCGTGAGGGCCGGGCAGTCGAAATCCGGTTGTACGAAGTGGGCGTCGTCCCTGGTCTGCTCCAGACGCCGGAGTACGCGTCCGTACTCGCCGGAAGTGGCGTCAAGCGGGGAGCGATCACGGCCGAGCAGGCAAGCGAGCGGGTCGCGCTCGTCGCAGAGCGACAGGCTGCGCTCCTCCGGACGCCTCCGCCCTTGATCTTCGTGGTGCTGGACGAAAGCTGTATCCGTCGGCCCATGGGCGAGCCCGCCGTCATGGACGCGCAGTTGGAGCGACTGATCGAATTCGCCGAGCTGCCCAATACCGTGCTCCAGATCGCCCCGTTCGAGATGGGGGAGCGCCGACCGCTCAACCTGCCGATAACCGTACTGACACTGCCGGACCGCTCGCTCATGTCGTACGCGGAGTCCTCCCAGCGGGGGCATCTCGAACGGGACAACACCTTAGTCGTGCCCATGTTGACGGCCTACCATCAACTACAGGCCGAAGCGCCCTCGCAGGCGGCATCTGTGGCAATGATCAGCCAGTTACGAAAGGGCACCCCGTGACGACCGATTCCCTCCGTTGGTTCAAGTCCTCATACAGCGACAACGGTGGCCAGTGCGTCGAGTGGGCACCGGAGCACGCCGCGGTGACGGGTGAGTTCAAGGTCCGTGACAGCAAGGTCCCGAACGGCCCGCACCTGACCCTGACCGCCGAAGGCTTCGCCGGGCTGGTGGCCTTCGCCAAGTCCCACGACTGAGCCGTACGCGCGGCCCGTCGGGCGAGCGGAGCCCCGCTGTTTCTCTCCTCGGAGCGGCGGGGCTCATGGCTGTCGGGACGCTGTGTCACCGAGCGCGCCGGAGGTCAGACCGGGACGGTCTCCTCGCCCCGGCGCGGGGAGCGGGCCGTCACCAGCACCATCGCCAGGATCGCCGCGACCAGCAGGATGATCGCCGCCCAGCCGATGGCGACGGTGAAGCCGTGGACGGTGCCCGTGGCCACGATGCGGGCCTTCTCGGCCGGGGTCAGGCCGCCCTGCCGCGCGGCCTCGGCGAGGTGGCTCGCGAGGTAGGTGCTCGTCGTGGTCGTCGCGATGGTGTTGAGCAGGGACGTACCGATGGAGCCGCCGACCTGCTGCGCCGTGTTCACGGTCGCCGAGGTGACACCGGCGTCCTTCGGGGCGACTCCGGACGTGGCCACGGACATGACCGGCAGGAAGGTGAGGCCCATGCCGAAGCCGAGCATCAGCGTGCCGGGCAGGATGTGGGTGGCGTAGCTGGAGTGGGTGTCGATGAAGGTCAGGGTGTACAGCCCGCCGGCGGCGAGCAGCAGCCCGGGTCCCATCAGGAGCCGTGGCGGTACGAAGTGCAGCAGGCGGGCGGCGACCTGCGTCGACGCGATGATGATCGCGGCGCACATCGGAAGGAAGGCGATCCCTGTCCTGAGGGGTGAGTAGCCCAGGATGTTCTGGAGGAAGAACGTCAGGAACAGGAACAGCCCGAACATGCCGATCATCGTCAGACACATCGTGAGTACGGAGCCGCCCCGGTTGCGGTTGCCGATGATGTGCGGAGGAAGCAGGGGGCTCGGCGCGCGGGTCTGCCACCAGGCGAAGGTCGAGAGGAGTACGACGGCGCCGCAGAGCAGGCCGAGGACCAGCGGGGCGGACCAGCCACGGGATTCGGCCTCGCTGAACCCGTAGACGAGGGCCACCAGTCCGCCGCAGCCGAGGATCACACCGGGGATGTCGAGCCGTACTTCCCGGTGAGCGGCCCGGTCGTGCAGCAGGGTGAGGGCGCCGAGGACGGCGAGGGCGGCGATCGGGACGTTGACGTACAGGCACCAGCGCCAGGAGAGGTACTCGGTGAGGATTCCGCCGAGGAGCAGGCCGATCGCGGCACCGCCGCCCGCGATGGCGCTGTAGACGCCGAAGGCCTTGGCGCGTTCCCTGCCGTTGCTGAAGGTGGTGGTGAGCAGGGACAGCGCGGAGGGGGCGAGGACGGCGGCGAAGGCGCCCTGGAGCGCGCGGGCCGCGAAGAGCATGGTGGGGTTCTGCGCGGCGCCGCCCAGCGCTGAGGCGGCGGCGAAGCCGATGAGCCCGATGATGAAGGTCCGTTTACGGCCGACGAGGTCGGCGACCCGGCCGCCGAGCAGCAGCAGACCGCCGAAGGCGAGGGTGTAGGCGGTGATGACCCACTGCCGGTTGCCGTTGCCGAGGCCGAGTTCGCGCTGGGCGGACGGCAGGGCGATGTTCACGATGGTGGCGTCGAGTACGACCATCAGCTGGGCCATGGCGATGACGGCCAGGCCCCACCAGCGGTGCGCGTCCTGTTCGCTCTCCGCCTCGGTGCCGGGTGGGACGTCGGGTGTGGCTGGGTCGCTCATAGAGATCTTCCTTCGCAGTGGATCTCCGTCGGATCGCTGACAGACCTCCGCCCAGAACACCATGAATCAGGTCGCTTCGCCCCTCGCGGCTTTACGCTCCGGCACGCTGGAGGAGCCCTCATGTCCGCGTCTCGCCCGCCTTTCGCTCATTCGTTCGCATGTGCGGGCTGATTACGTGACGAGTGCTTGCCAACTGGATGTGACGGCGGGGCGTTGTCAGTGCCGTGAGTCACCATGGGGACATGGCACGAAAGGCGACGACGGAGAGTGGTGCGGGCGCGGCTTCAGCGAGGGGATCGGCGAGAGCCGCGCTGAGAGTGTCGCCGAAGCGGGCGGAGGTGCTGCTGCCCCCGCTGAGTCCTTACGGCGGCGGGCTGGATCCGGATGGTGACTACGACGGGCTCGAGTTCAAGGACCTCGACCTGACGGGGCAGGAGGGGCCTGGGGCGCGATTCATCGATTGCTCGCTGGACGGCTGCGGGCTGGACGAGACGGCGCTGGGGCGGGCGCGGTTCGTCGATTCCGTACTGAGCCGTGTCCGAGGGGTCGGTACGGACCTGGCGGGGGCGTCGCTGCGTGACGTCGAGATCGTGGACGCGCGTCTGGGCGGGGTGCAGCTGCACGGCGCGGTGCTGGAGCGGGTGCTGATCCGGGGCGGGAAGATCGACTATCTGAATCTCCGGAAATCCCGGCTGAAGGACGTGGTGTTCGAGGGCTGCGTCCTGTCCGAACCGGACTTCGGGGGCGCGGAGTTGATTCGGGTGGAGTTCCGCGACTGTGTGCTGAGAAGGGCCGACCTGAGCGGGGTGCGGATGAAGGACGTCGATTTGCGCACGGTCGCCGAGCTGGATATCGCGCGCGGCCTGGACCGGCTGGCGGGCGCGGTGATCAACTCGGCGCAACTGCTGCAACTGGCACCGGCGTTCGCGGCGCAGATAGGGGTGCGGGTGGAGGACTGAGACATGGCTGCGCAGAGCCAGGGGCCGTCCCGACGCTGACCGTTGGCACCGGCGTGAAGGCTCCGGCTCGGGCTCCGGATCGGGCTCCGGCTCCGGCTCAGAGGCGCGTTGAGACGCGTGTTCAGAAGCGCGCTCAGACCCGGGCGAAGCGGGCCTGGAGGTCCCAGACGATCGGGTTGTCGGCCAGGCCCTCGTGCATGTCGGCGAGATCCGCGATCAGATCGTGCAGGAAGTCGCGGGCCTCCCGGCGCAGCAGCCGGTGGCTGAAGGTCAGCGGGGGCTCGTCGCCGGGCATCCAGTCGGCCTCCACATCGACCCAGCCGAAGCGCCGCTGGAACAGCATGCGGTCCGAGGACTCGGTGAAGTCCAGCTCGGCGAACTGCGGCTTGGCCGCACGGCTGCCGCGCGGGTCGCGGTCGAGCTGCTCGACGATGTCGCACAGCGCCCACGCGAAGTCGAGCACCGGCACCCATCCCCAGGCCGTGGACACCTCGCGGTCCGCGTGGGTGTCCGCGAGATAGACGTCCCCGCAGAAGAGGTCGTGCCGCAGCGCCTGGACGTCCGCGAGGCGGTAGTCGGTCTGCGGGGGATCGGGGAAGCGGCGGGAGAGGGAGTAGCCGATGTCGAGCACGGGCTAGATGGTGTCACGGATGGAGCAATGCCAGCGGCCGTGGACCGGGCCGAACGCCACTGACCTGCGGAAACGTGATCGCTTACGCGTTTGGGTGACCGGTTGTGGAATCCTCCCCGGCGCCGCCGCAGCACGGCGAGTTCCGGCCTTCACGCCCCTTCGCCTTCGTGGCACGCTCCGGGACGTGGTCGATCACGCGTTCTCCGACGAAGGACTCGCCGCGCTGTACGACGTACTCAACCCCTGGGGGAGATCGGGCGACAAGGGGTGGGGTCTGGGCTGAGGCCGGGACGGGCCCGAGCCGGGGCGCAGGTCCGTCGTGGTGGACTTACGATCGCTGCGTGGACCAGCGCACTCCGGCAGCTCCAGCAGTCCCAGCAGCTCCACTCGGCACGGCAGCCACAGCGACCGTCACGGCCCTCGCGCTGCTCCTCCTCGTCGGCTGTGCCGCTGACGCCGCCGAGCACGGCACGCGGGGCGCTGCCGGCGTCGGCGACCGTTACTTCCCGCGCCTCGGCAACGGCGGCTACGACGTCCAGCACTATGGCCTGACCCTCGACTACGCCCCGTCCACCGGCCGGCTCAAGGGCACCGCCGAGATCACCGCCCGAGCCACACAGGACCTCAGCTCCTTCAATCTCGACTTCGCCGGGATGACCGTCGATTCCGTGACCGTCGGGGGCAGGAGGGCCACGGTCCACCGGTCCGGTACGGAACTCACGCTGCGCCCCCGCGCCGGTCTCACCCGTGGCGAGACGTTCCGTACGGTCGTCCGCTACTCCGGCGTACCGCGTCGCATCACCGACCCCGACGAGTCGCACGAGGGCTGGCTCAGGAGAGGGGACCGGGCGGTCGGGCTGGGGGAGCCGACGGGCTCGATGGCGTGGTTCCCGGGCAACCACCATCCGAGCGACAAGGCGTCGTACGACATCCGGATCACCGTGCCCGAGGGCGTGAAGGCCATCTCCAACGGTGAGTTGAGGAGCGAGCGAACGTCGGCCGGCCGCACCGCGTTCGCCTGGCACTCGGCGGAGCCGATGGCGAGCTATCTGGCCACGGTGGCCATCGGCCCGTACAAGACGCACGAGGTGAAGAGGAAGGAGAAGAGGAAGGAGGGGACGAAGGGGCAAGCGGCGGTGCCGGTGGTGCCTCTCTATACGGCGGTCGATCCGACCGTCGCCGAGGACGGCGCGGAACTGCTCGCGGAACTCCCCGGGATCATCGACTGGGAGACGAAGACCTTCGGTCCGTACCCCTTCTCCTCCGCCGGAGTGATCATCGGTCGCGAGGACGACTCCGAATACGCCCTGGAGACCCAGACCAAGCCGTTCCTCCCCGGCCCGACCAGCGTCGGCACGCTGGTCCACGAGGTGGCCCATCAGTGGTTCGGCAACTCCGTGACCCCCAGAACCTGGCAGGACATGTGGCTCAACGAGGGCTTCGCGGAGTACGCGGAATGGCTCTGGGAGGAGCACACCAACGACATACCGGTCCAGCGGAGCTTCGACGAGGCGTACGCCGACGACGACAACTGGGCCTTCCCGCCGGCCCGTCCGCCCTCCGCGGCGAACATCTCCGACTCGCCGGTGTACGGGCGCGGCGCGATGGTCCTCCACCGGGTGCGGGTGGCCGTGGGCGACAAGGCCTTCTTCCGTATCGTGCGCGGCTGGCTGCGCACGTACCGGCACGGCAATGTCAGCACCGACGACTTCACGGCGTACGTGGAGAAGGAGTCGGGCCAGGATCTCCGTGGGGTGTGGGACGCCTGGCTGTACGGCGACAGCAGGCCGACCGTCATCTGACCTCGGTCGGACGCCGGTCCGACCCCGCGCGCCGCGTCGGCAGGGTGTGCGGGCGGGTGGCCCCCGGGCTGGGCCGGGGGGCACCCGCTCTCAACGCGACGTACTCGCGGTGTACGTACGGGTCAGAGGTTGACGCCGAAGTCCGTGGCGATGCCCGCCAGGCCCGAGGCGTAACCCTGGCCGACCGCGCGGAACTTCCACTCCGCACCGTTGCGGTACAGCTCGCCGAAGACCATGGCGGTCTCGGTGGCGGCGTCCTCGCTCAGGTCGTAGCGCGCGATCTCCGTGCCACCGGCCTGGTTGACGATGCGGATGTACGCGTTCCGCACCTGGCCGAAGTTCTGGCTGCGGGACTCGGCGTCGTAGATGGAGACCGGGAAGACGATCTTGTCGATCTCGGCGGGCAGGCCCGCCAGGTTGACGTTGATCGCCTCGTCGTCGCCGGCGCCCTCGCCCGTGCGGTTGTCACCCGTGTGGACGATCGTCTGGTCCGGCGTCGACTTGTTGTTGAAGAAGACGAAGTGGCCGTCGGAGAAGACCTTGCCGTCCACCTTCACCGCGATCGCCGAGGCGTCGAGGTCGAAGTCGGTGCCGGTGGTGGTACGGACGTCCCAGCCGAGGCCGACCGTGACGGCGGTCAGGCCCGGTGCCTCCTTGGTGAGCGAGACGTTGCCGCCCTTGGACAGGCTTACAGCCATGGGGATGTCCCTTTCGTTGTCGAGTGCGGGCTCCGAGTCGTCCCGAAGCTACCGTCACCCGACATAACGCAGGCAGAGGTCCGAGAGGTTCCAGCCCCCTTTACTTTCTTTACCGAGTCTGCGGACGCGCTCGGGAAAAGAGGGTGACGGCAGTGGCGCGGGCACGCGACCATGGAGGCATGTCCGGGCCTCCTTATGTCATCCGCGGTTCGGTCTCCCTGCCGGAGGCCGAGCTGATGTGGCGTTTTTCGCGCTCCTCGGGACCCGGTGGCCAGCACGTCAACACCAGTGACTCGAAGGCGGAGCTCCGGTTCGATCTGGCGAAGACGGAATCTCTCCCTCCGGTGTGGAAGGAGCGGGCGCTGGAGCGGCTCGACGGCCGGCTCGTGGGGGGCGTGATCACTGTGACCGCCTCTGAGCACCGCTCCCAGTGGCGCAACCGCGAGACGGCGGCGGTGCGGCTCGCGTCCCTGCTCGCTGAGGCCACGGCCCCGCCCCCGAGGGCGCGCCGGAAGTCGAAGATCCCGCGCGGTATCAACGAACGCAGGCTGCGGGAGAAGAAGCAGCGCTCGGAGACCAAGCGCGGCCGCACGGGCCGAGGCTGGACATAAGCCCGTGGGCCCGTAGGCCGTAAGCCCTGTAAGCCCGTAGGCCTGTAAGCCCATAAGCCCATAAGCACCCGCTCGTCCACCGCCGCTAGTTCTGCCCCAACTGCCGGTACCGCCCCTTGAAGTACGTCAGCGGGCCGCCCTCGGCGAGCGGCAGATCCGCCGTCAGTACCCGGCCGATGACCAGCGTGTGGTCGCCCGCCTCGACCCGCTGTTCCGTACGGCACTCCAGCACCGCCAGCGACCCCTCGACCAGGGGTGCCCCGCTCACCTCTCCCCGCCGGTACGGGAGGTCCTGGAACAGCAGCCGGTCGCTGATCCTGCCCTTCATCGAGAACCGGCCCGCGATCTGACGCTGGTTCTCGCCGAGCAGCGAGGCGGCCCACAGCGGCTGTTCGAGGAGCAGGTCGTCCATACGGGAGCCGTTGCGCACGCTGACCAGCACCAGCGGCGGGTCCAGGGAGACCGACATGAAGGCGGTCGCCGTCATGCCGGCGTCCTCGCCGCGCGGTCCGTCCGGGCTCAGGGCCGGTTCATGCGCCGTCACCAGCACCACACCCGCCGCGAGTCGGGACAGGGCGGCGCGGAACTCGTCTTTACTCACCCCTTCAGGATGCGGGATGGCCTCGCCGGCGCTGCTGAGAGCCCCGTGGGTGGCGGAACGTGAAGCGGACTGGGAAGCAGGGGTCGTCTGGGGCACAGGGGAGACGCTAGTCTCGTCCGTCCCGCGCCCGCATCGGGCCAGGGGACCAGCCTGGTCCTAGGACCACCCGGCAGCCGACCACGCAGCCGACCCGGCGGTCGACCAGACCGCAGACCCGGCGGTCGACCGGACCGCAGACCCGGCGGTGGACCAGACCGCAGACCCAGCGGTGGACCGGACCGCAGACCCGGCGGGACCGGACCGCAGACCCAGCGGTGGACCGGACCGGAACTGCGGCCGTCGACCATCCGCCGCAGACCCAGCGGTGATCTGGACCGGCCGACCCGGCAGTTCGGCCGACCGCCGACCACCCGGCCAAGGGTCCTTCAGTGCGCGGCCGCGCACCGAGGACCCGGCCGCGCACTGAAGGACCCGGGCGCCGCCCCCGCACAGGCGCCCGTGATTTGCGTTCAAAAAGGCCCAGGAGCCGCTCTCATGAGGCGCTCCCTCCATGAATCAGACGTTGATCAGGTGATGTGACTTGACTCACAGAGCGGGGTATTTGTTGACCCTGTGTACCGAGCGAACAGCTCGCTGTGATTCAGTTGCGAGGACAATGCAGCACGAGTGTCGATCAGAATCCTGGAGTTGCTGTCGAGGTCTCGGGGAGAGCGAGCGCATGGAGACCGAGTCGGAGCCGTACGTCCGTCTTGCGACCCTTCGGCAGTTGCATGAGGCCGTCGCCGAACTCAACACCGCCCGGAGCCTGGCGGACACCCTCAAGACCGTCGCGGACGGAGTCGTCTCCGGGCTGGGATACGAACTCGCGTGCGTGAACGTCGTCCAGGCCGACGGGGATCTCGTGGTCGCGGCCTTCGCGGGCAGCGCGGCGGCCGAGTCGTTGATCACCGGCCGGGTCGGTTCGCGGGCCTCCTGGGAGCGCCGTCTCAGCATGGGCGAGAGCTGGGGCGACCTGCGCTTCATACCCCACACCGAGGGCTGGGTCCTGCTGGAGGACGACGTCCCGCAGTGGTACACGGAGGGCCCCGAACCCCGCTTCGAGGACGAGTGGCACCCGCAGGACCGTCTCTATGCCCCGATGTACGCGTCGGGACGCAAGGACCCGCCCGCGCACGCGGTGGGCGGCGGACGTGAGCTGCTGGGCGTTATTTCCGTGGACCAGCCGCGCGGCGGACGCCGTCCCGGGCCCTGGGGGCAGGAAGCCCTCCAGATGTACGCGTCGCAGGCGGCGATTGCGATAAGCAACGCTCGCCTCCGAGCAAACATGCAGCGTGCCCTGGTCCGCCTGGAGCGTGAGCAGCAGGCGCTGCGGGCGAGTGAGGAATCCTTCCGCCAGGCCTTCGAGTACGCGCCCAGCGGCATGGCCATCGCCGAGATGGGCGGCGACCAGCACGGCCGCTTGCTGCGGACCAACGACGCGCTCTGCCGGCTGCTCGGCCGCCCGACGTCCGTGATGCGCCGGTACTCGTTCTCCGACCTCGTCCACCCCGAGGACATCGGGACGCTGCTGCGTACCTCCGCCGAAGGCGGCCGTGCCGAGCTGCGACTGGTCCGCCGTGACGGCTCGTACGTCTGGGTCTCGCTGCGCAACTCCGTGGTCGCGGACACGACGGACGGCCCCCGCCTCCTGCTCACCCACGTCGAGGACATCGAGGAGCGCAAGAGCCGCGAGCTCCAGCTCGCCCACCGCGCCTCGCACGACGCGCTGACCGGCCTGCCGAACAGCGCGGAACTGCGCTCCCGCCTCGCCGCCCGGCTCTGCTCGCACCCCGGCGCCACGCGCGAGACGGCGGTCGAGGCCCTGGACGCGGCGTACGGCGGGTACGAGGGCACGGTCCTGTACGAGCCCGGGTACGACGCGTACGACGGCTATGACGGATACGACGGGTACGAGGAGCGGGCGGGCCAACGCGGAGGGATCCGTGGCGGGGCCGGGCCCGGTCAGCTGGTCGGCGGCGGGCCCTTCGACCACCACGAGCACATGATCGCGCCCGGTGGTGACGGTGGTGACGGCAAGGCCGACGACGGTACGAAGGGCCTCGCGGTGCTCTTCTGCGACCTCGACGGATTCAAGTCCATCAACGACCGCTTCGGGCACAACACGGGCGACGAGGTCCTGATCGAGGTCGCGCGACGGCTTACCACGGGCGTACGGGACGGGGACACGGTCGCACGGCTCGGGGGTGACGAATTCGTCGTTCTCGCGGACGGCCTGGGCGCGGCGGACGCCGCCGACCTCGCCGTACGGCTGCGGAACGCGATCATCCCGCCGATCAGGGTCGACGGCAGGGCCGTCCGGGTCGGCGCGAGTTTCGGCATCAGCTGGGCTGCCTGCGGGATGTCGGTGGAGGAAGTGCTGCAATCCGCTGACCAGCGGATGTACGTGGAGAAGCGCTCGCGGAGCAAGGTCCACCGGCGGGCGGGATGACGACGGTCGTGACGACGGCGGCGGGGTGACCCGGCGGAACCGGGGCAGCCGGACAGCGACAAGCGCCACATCGAGGTCGGCACATCGGGGCCGGCACTCGGGGCAGGCGTACGCAGGGGCACGCAGAGGCATGTGGAGGGACAAAGCGGTAGGTACGGAGAGGCAGCGGGACAGAGTCACAGATGAGCCCCAGGTCTCAGGGAGCCCGCCCGGCAACGTTCGGGACAGGGCTGGGACAAGGAAGCGACCCGTTGTTCACCCGGCGGCCGCAGACTGGCTGCCACCCGTCAAGACCCGTCCGTAGGCTTACGCATTCGAGGTAGGCTCGGCCGGTCGGCGACGCTGGCGAGATGGTAAGGAGTGACCAGGGATGACGGCCGGGAACAACGGCGCGAGCACGCCCGAGGACGACGATCCGTTCGGTTATCTGTACGAGGACGGACAGGCAGCGGGCGGCAATCAGCAGCGGCGCCAGGGCGGCTACGGCTACCCGGGCCCGGCGGCGCAGCCCGGCGTGCCCCGGACTTCGTACAACCAGGTCAGGACGGTCGGCGAGCGTCAGTACGGCCAGCAGGCCCAGGTCCCGCAGCAGGCGCCGTACGGCCAGCAGCAGACCTACGGGCAACAGCAGGCTTACGGCCAGGCTCCTTACGGCCAGCAAGGGCAGCAGGGGCAGCAGCCCAACGCGCACTACGCGGCTCCCGAGACCCAGCCGGGCGGCGGCGGCTCCTCCACCCGCCAGGTCCCGGCCCAGCGCGGCAACGGCTCAGGCGGGCGCGGCGGCCCCAACACCAAGGTCCTGCTGAGCATCGCGCTCGCGGTGGTCGCGGTGGTCGTGGTCGGCATCGGTATAGCGCTGGCCACGAGCGACGACAAGACCGGCGCCGAGGCGGGGCCGTCCGCGTCCCCGTCGGCGGGGCAGACCGAGGACGCGGGAAAGCCGAGTGACGCGGCGACGGACAAGGAGAAGGCGCCCGTCGACCTGCCCAAGCAGGATGCGGCGACTCTCAAGCTCACTCCGCCTGCGGCGGCCGCCACGGACATCGCCGGAGCGAAGAGTGAGAGCGGCGCCTATGTGTCGCTGAACGGCGTCGGAGCGTCGACCACGTGGACTGTCGATGTCCCCGAGGCCGGGCCGTACACCCTCGCCGTCACCTACGGAGTGCCCGGCAAGGATGCCAAGACCTCGCTGAGCTACAACGGCGGCAAAATCCAGTCCCTCAACATGTCCAACTTCGCGCGGGCCGCCGAGGGCGACTGGGCCAAGGGCTGGACGAACACCTTTGCCTACATCAACCTCGACAAGGGATCGAACACGATCAAGATCTCCTGCGAGCAGGGTGACCAGTGCGAGGCGAATCTCGACCAGCTCCAGCTCAAGGCCGGTCACGTCAAGGGATAACACGCGGCAACTCGCACGGCGAAGTGGTCGTTCGCGCACGATTCTCCGGAGACTGAACTAAATTTCGCCCCACCGGCGCGCCGGTGGGGCGAAATTTAATTCGCTACGTTCATTCACTGCGTTCTCGCCGCGAGAAATCCGGGGCGGGTAGCGTCTATTTCATGCCAAGGTTCAGCGGCAGCTCAGGGCTGTCACTTACCAAGTCACATCTGTGCATGAGTTGAGCATCCGGTCGCCTTCGAATGTGGCAACCTGTACGCCGATATCGAAGAGTCCACCACTGTCTGATGCTGTTGTGTACCAGGCGTTACCAGTTCCACTGCCCCCGGTGACGGAACGCCACCCCCAGTACTTTGTCGTTCCGAATGTATTTTTCGAGAGGAATCTGACCCTCGCGTGATGCCCGTCGGCAGCCGTGTCGTTCAGGCTGATCGACAGGTTGATGGCGGCGTCCGGTCCGTGCCAGTTGTTGTAATAGATCGAGCCTTTGGCTCCCGCGGTGCTGCACGCGAGCGTGCCCTCGAAGCCGTCTGCCTGCGCTGTGCCCGAAGCTGTCAATGTCAAGGTGATTGCGGCTGCCGCAGTGATTAAGCTCTTTTCATCAAAATCCCCTCCCTGTTCTTTTTGTTCGAAAGGTAATTTACCGGAACGATTGGCCGAGGGGGAAGTGTGGTCGGCGATGTGGCTGAAATTGCGATCCGGTCAAAATGTATTCGATGCAGTCGTTGAGTTTTGTGTTCCGACCGTGCGGGTAGTGTTGCCGTTTTTCAGGAATACCCGGCCGGACTACGTTCGGTGCAATCAGTTGCGGAGTTATTCACACCGTCGACCGATGAGGTCCCCGGCCCCGCTCGCGGTTGTCCTGGTTGTCGCGGCCGTCATGACCGCGTGATTGTTCTGAACGTCCGTGCTGTTCCGGTGCTCCCGGGTTTCATGCCGCCGGGTGTTCCGTCACCGTGATGCGCGGCAGTAACTCCTCGTACGCCTCGGCGTCGAAGTCGCCCGCCGTCGGGGACAGGACCGTCGCCATGGACAGTGCCACCGCGCGGGTCAGCCGGGCCGGCCAGGGGAGGTGTTCCACCAGGCCCGAGAGCAGCCCGGCCACCGCCGAGTCGCCCGCGCCGGTGGGGTTGCCCTTCGCGGGGGAGGGCGGGGTCGCCTGCCAGACGCCGTCCTTGGTGGCCGCGAGGATGCCGTCCGGGCCGAGTGAGGCGACGACGGCGTGGGCGCCCCGGCGGCGGGCGTCGTGGCTGGCGCGCAGGGGCTCGCGGGAGCCGGTGAGTCCGGCCAGTTCGTCGGCGTTCGGCTTGACCAGGTCGGGACGGGCCGCGATGCCCCGGCGTAAAGGTTCGCCGCTGGTGTCGAGCAGTACGGGGACGCCGGCGCCGCGCGCCCGGCGGATCAGCTCGGCGTACGCCCCGACCTGGATACCGGGCGGCAGGCTGCCGCACAGGGCCACGGCGTCGGCGCCGGTGAGCAGCCGGTCGTAACTGCCGAGGAAGGTCGTCCACTCGGCGGCCGAGACGAGCGGGCCCGGTTCGTTGAGCTGGGTGGTGTCGCCGGTTCTCTCGTCGACGACGGCGATGGTCCGGCGGGTCGCCCCGGCGATCGGTACGAGCGCGTCGACCGGTCGCGTGGGTGCGGCCGGGGCGCTCCGGCCGCCTGCCGAGCCTGCCCGGCCGCCGGGTCTCGTACGGGCGTGCCCGGATCCCGTACGGCCTGCCGAGCCCGCCCGGCCGCCGGCCGTGCACCCGCCCAGTAACTCCCGCACCACATCGCCCGTACGGCCGCCCGCGAACCCCGTCACCACCGTCTCGTGGCCCAGCGCCGCCAGCACGCGCGCGACATTGAGGCCCTTGCCGCCGGCGCGTTCGACGACATCGCCGACGCGGTGCGTGGCGTGCGGGATCAGCTCGGGCGTCCGGTACGTGATGTCCAGCGCGGTATTGAGCGTGACCGTCAGAATCATCCGTCGCACCCCTGGGGAAAGCGCTGTCGGCCGATTATCGAAACGATCATGTCAAAAAGAAGGCGGTTGGCCCAGCCCCCGGGCCGACCGCCTTCGTACGGACTCGCCCCGGGGAGGACACGTGCCGTACGCGTCCAGTACAAGCCCTGTACCCGCTCCGTACCCAGGACCTCACCCCACCTGAGAGTCAGCTCACCCGGGGGTCGACCACCCAATCGCCCTTGTACAGCACGCCCTTGACCGCGAAACCGGCGTCCAGCACCACCAGGTCCGCGTCCTTGCCCGGTTCCAGCGAACCGATCCTGTCGTACATGCCCAGCAGCTTCGCCGGGTTGACGCAGATCGCCTGGACGATGTCCTCCACCGGCAGCCCGTCCACCGTCGCCGCCCGTCTGAAGGCCGTGTCCTGGGTCAGCGTGGAGCCCGCGATCGAGCCGCCCTCCACCAGCCGGGCGACGCCTTCCCTGACCTCGACGGCGAGCGGGCCGAGTTGGTACCGCCCGTCGCCGAAGCCCGCCGCGTCCATCGCGTCCGTGATGAACGCCACGCGCCCCGCGCCCGCGCGGTGGAACGCCAACTCCAGTGCGGCCGGGTGCAGATGCGTACCGTCGTTGATCAGCTCGACCGTGACCCGCTCGTCCTCCAGCAGCGCGGCGATCGGCCCCGGTGCCCGGTGCCCGAGCGGCGGCATCGCGTTGAAGAGGTGCGTCGCCACGGTCGCGCCCGCGTCGATGGCCTCGACGGTCTGCTCGTACGTCGCGTCCGTGTGCCCGATCGCCGCGATCACGCCGTGCTCCGCCAGCAGCCGTACGGACTCGACGCCGCCCGGCAGTTCGGTGGCGAGCGTGACCATCCTGGCCGTACCGCGCGCCGCGTCGACCAGTTTGCGCACCTCGGCCGGGTCGGGATGGCGCAGCAGCGCCTCGCTGTGCGCGCCCTTGCGGCAGGGGGAGATGAACGGGCCCTCGAAGTGGATGCCCGCCAGATCGCCCTGCTCGACCAGTTCGGAGAGGAACCCGGCGCGGTGCGCGAGGAAGTCCATCTCGCCGGTGACGGTCGAGGCGACGAGCGTGGTGGTGCCGTGCTCCCGATGCGTACGGACGCCCTTGAGGACGTCCTCCACCGAGCCGGAGGTGAACGAGGCCCCGCCGCCACCGTGGTTGTGCGTGTCCACGAAGCCGGGGACGACCCAGTGTCCCGAGAGATCCAGCGCGACGGCGTCGGCCGGGGCGGCGCCGGCGATGCGGCGCCCTTCGACGATCACCCGCCCGCCGTCCACGGTTCCGGTGGGCAGGACCACCCGGGCACCGGTGAGAACGGTGCTTTCGGCGCGTGTGGCCATCAGGTGGTTACCTCCGTGGAGAGACGGTCGGAGTGGTCGGAACCGGCTGAACCGGCGGAACCGGCGGAACTGGTGGAACTGGCAGGACTGGTGGTGCCGGTGGAACTGGTAGTACCGGTGGTGCTGACGGAGCCCGCGCGGTGGTCCGGGCCACCCGGGCCCTCTGAGCCGTCTGGGCGGCCCCCGGTGCCGCCGTCCGGGCCGTGACCGGCGGCGGCCACGCCGAGCAGGTCCCAGGCCAGCAGACCGGCGCCCAGGCATCCCGCCGTGTCCCCGAGGGCCGCCGGGACGATCTCGGGGACTCTTTGGAACGTCACCCGAGCCTCGACCGCGGCCCGCAGGGGCGTGAACAATGTTTCCCCGGCCCCGGCCAGGCCGCCACCGATGATCAGCGTGCCGGGGTCCAGCAGGGTGAGCGCGGTGACCAGCCCGGCGGCGAGCGCGTCGACCGCGTCGAGCCAGATCCGTACGGCCACGGTGTCACCGCGGTCCACGGCCTTCGCGCAGTCGGCGGCGTCCGCCGACGGGTCGCCGCTCGCCGCGGCCCAGGCGCGGGTCACGGCCGCCGCCGAGGCGAGCGTCTCCAGACAACCGCGCTGCCCGCAGCCGCACTCGGGACCGTCCGGGCGGACCACGACATGGCCGATCTCGCCCGCCGATCCGTGCGCGCCGGCCTCTATGGCGCCGCCGATACCGATGGCCCCGGCGATCCCGGTGCCCAGCGGGACGAACAGGAACCGGTCGGCGCCCCGGCCCGCGCCCAGCCGCCCCTCGGCGAGGCCGCCGGTGCGTACGTCGTGCCCGAGCGCGACCGGTACGCCCCCGAGCCGCTCGCCGAGCAGGTCGCGCATCGGTACGTCGCGCCAGCCGAGGTTGGCGGCGTACAGCGCGATGCCGTGCTCCGCGTCGACGATCCCCGGGACGGCGACCCCGGCTGCGACGGCGCTCTCGCCCAACTGCCCGATGCCGTACGCGCGCAGGTCGGCGGCGAAGCCGAGGACGCCCTCCACGACGGCTTCCGGGCCGCGCTCCCGGCCGGTCGCCCGCCGTGCCTCGTACAGCAGCGTGCCGTCCGCCGCGACGAGGGCGGCCTTCATGCCGGTGCCGCCCACATCCAGGGCGATGACGTGTCTCACGGGGACAGTGTCGCGCGTAGACCCGGGAGAGGTCTAGTCCACTGTTCCCTATTTGTTGGACCGGGTGGCGTAACGTGCGTTGCTGAAGCGAAACCGGCCCCCTGTGGACCGCACCGCTCCGGATGAGACAAAATCTCAACTTCGTTGAGGTAGTGAGATCAAGAGCGGGGATCTGAGCAGTGCGACAGCGTTCTTTGAGTGTGACCGCGGCGATATCTGCACTGGGCATGACAATTGCGCTTGCCGGTTGCGGCAGCACAGGTGACTCCGGGGACGTCACTCTCAAGCTGGTCGCCGCCGAGTACGGATCGAGTGCGGCCAACAGCACGGAGCGGTACTGGCTGGCGATGGTCGCGGAGTTCGAGTCCCGGAATCCGGGCATCAAGATCGACATCGACATCCGCCCGTTGAAGACCATCGACTCCGATGTCGCCAAGATGGTGAAGGAAGGCAGGGCCCCCGACATCGCGCAGGTCGGCTCCTACGCCGACTACGCCAAGAGCGGCAAGCTCTACACCGCCGACGAGGTCCTCTCCGTTCCCACCCAGGCGAATTTCCTCACCCAGCTCACCGAGGCCGGAACGGTCAACCGCATCCAGTACGGGGTGCCGTTCACCGCCTCCACCCGGCTGCTCTTCTACAACAAGAAGTTCTTCAGGGACGCCGGTCTGAGCGCCCCGAAGAACTGGGCGGACATCAAGAGCGCCGCTCAGGCCCTCAAGGGCCAGGGTGTGACCACGCCACTCGCGCTGCCGCTGGGGTCCGAGGAGGCGCAGACCGAGACCCTGATGTGGCTGCTGAGCGGCGAGGGCGGTTACACGGACACGGCGGACGGCTCGTACAGCCTCGACTCGTCGCAGAACATCCAGACCTTCTCGTGGCTGAAGGACCTTGTCGGGGAAGGGCTGACCGGCCCGATCGCCCCCAAGAACCTCGACCGCGCCACCGCCTTCCAGGCGTTCACCTCCGGCCAGGTCGGCATGCTGAACGGCAACCCGTCGCTGCTGGTGGCGGCCCAGGACCGGGGCGTCGACGTCGGTACGGTGCCGCTGCCCGGCGTCGTGGGCAAGGCCGAGTCGTCGATGGGCGTGGCCGACTGGGCGGTGGCCTTCAAGCAGAACGACCACCAGAACGAGATCACCAAGTTCATGGACTTCACGTTCGACGACCAGAACGTCCTGACCTTCGTGGGCAATTACGACCAACTGCCGGTCACCTACACGGCGAACGAGAAGATGTCGGCGAACCGGGCCTACCGGAACCTGACCAAGTTCCAGACACCGCTCAACAACTCCGAGCTCTTCCCGTACGACAAGACGTCCTGGTCGATCGTCAGCGAGAGCATCAGGAAGAACATCGGCAAGGCGGTCGCACCGGGTTCGAGCCCGGCGAACGTCCTCAGCGGGATCGCGCGGGACGCGCAGACCGCGGAGGCCGCCGAGTCCGCGGAGTAACGTACGGCTCCTATGACCGCGCACCCAGCCGGTCCCGGGGAGCCGAGCCCCCGGGACCTCGCACCGCAGAAGCCGGGCTCCGGAGCCCCGGCCCCGGCGCACGTGGCCTCCGCGGCCCCGGAGCCCGCGCACGCGGAGCCCGAGGCCCCGGCGCCCGCGGGCGCGCCGGATGCCGACGGCGTACGCCGCGGGCCCGGGGAGCTTTCCGAGCGGGATCGCGCCGTTCTCGCGGTGGAAGCCCGCGGCTGGCCGGGGCCCGGCGCCAAGGAGCGGGCCGTACGGGAACAGCTCGGCATCTCGCCGACCCGCTACTACCAGCTGCTCAACGCGCTGCTGGACGACCCCCGGGCCGCGGAGCACGATCCTGTGACGGTCAACAGGCTGCGAAGGGTCCGGCAGGCGAGGCGCGAGCGCCGCTGAGCCGGGGCCGGGTCATCACCGGGGCGCGCCTGCGCCGGACGGCGGCTGGTCGTCGAGGGCCGCGAGGTGGCCGGTGAGGTCGTCCGCGAAGCGCCCGAGGAGGCGGCCGAAGTTCTCGCGGTCCTGCTGGGGCCAGTCGGCGAGGGCGTCGGTGAACCATCCGATGATGGTCCGCATGTAGCGTCCGGCCGCCGCCGCGCCGTCGGGGGTCGCCTCGATGAGGCGGGCCCGCTGGTCATCGGGGTCCTTGACGCGCACGACCAGGCCGCGTCGCTCCAGCTCGTTCACCTGCCGGGTGACGTGCGGTCCGACGACCTGCATCCGCGCGGCGATCTCGCCGATCCGCAGTGGCCCGTCGGCCGTGTGCAGCGAGAGAAGCACCGACATCGCCGGCCGGTCCACGTGGATCGCGGCTGTCTCCATGGCGCGTTCGATCAGACGGCCGCGGTTCAGGACATTGCTGAGCTGCGTCAGCCGGGGGAGCACGGCCAGCACGTCCTGATCGCCGCTGCCGTCACTGCCGTCACTGCTCTTCCTGCTCTCACTGCCGTCGCTTCCGGCCCGTCCTGCGGCGGCCGGGTCCGGCTGCTGGCGATCCATGTCGGCTCCTCGTTTAAATACCTACGTTAGGTATATAGTCATCTCGGGTGGTGCGTTCGACCGGGGCGCGTCGCACCGTGAATAAAGGTACCTAAATTACGTATCCGTCATGTGTCCGGCAGGGCTGCTCCGAGCCCGGCCGGGAGAAGGAGTATCCATGAACACGGCAACCGGTCGGTCGGTCCTCATCTCCGGCGCCAGCATCGCGGGACCCACGCTGGCCTACTGGCTCCACCAGTACGGCTTCCAGGTCACGGTCGTGGAGAAGGCCGGCGCGATACGCGGCGGCGGCTACCCCATCGACATCCGCGGCACCGCGCTGGAGGTGGTCACGCGCATGGGCCTGCTCCCACGGCTCCAAGCCGCGCACGTCGACAGCCGTCTGATCACTTTCCTGAACGCCGACGGCGGCCCGGTGGCCTCCGTCAGGCCCGAGGCCATCACCGGCGGCGTCGAGGGCCGCGACCTCGAAGTACGCCGCGGGGACCTCACCGACGCCCTCCACGACGCCGCCCGCCAGGACGTCGAGTTCCTCTTCGACGACTCCATCGCCACCCTCCACGACCACGACGGCGGTGTGGACGTGACCTTCCGCGGCGGCGCCCGGCGCACCTTCGACCTGGTCATCGGCGCCGACGGACTCCACTCCCACACCAGGGGCCTGGCCTTCGGCCCCGAGGAGCGGTACCACCGCTACCTCGGCTACTGCTTCGCCGGATTCACCATGCCCAACCACCTCGGCCTCTCCCACGAGGGCGTGACGTGGAACGTCCCGGGCAGGGCCGCGGTCCTCTACGCCGCAGGCGACGGCGACCAGGTCCACGCCTTCCTCAACTTCGCCCGCCCCGAACCGCCCTTCGAAGCGTTCCGCGACCCCGGCGCCCAGCGCGATCTCGTCGCCGCGCTCTTCCCCGACGACCAGTGGGAGATCCCCCGCATGGTCGACGCCCTGCGCACCGCCGACGACCTGTTCTTCGACACCGTCAGCCAGATCCATATGCCCCGGTGGTCCACCGGCCGCGTCGCTCTCGTGGGCGACGCCGCCCACGCCACCTCGTTCATCTCGGGGCAGGGATCGAGCCTGGCCCTGGTGAGCGCCTATGTCCTGGCCGGCGAACTGGCCTCCCACGGCAGTCACACGGCCGCCTTCGCCGCGTACGAGGACCGGACACGGGAGTTCGCCGAGCAGAACCAGGCGCTCGCCACCGCCGGGGGCGCCACCCTGCTTCCCCGCACCGCCGACGAACTGGCCCAGCGCGACCACGCCCTGCGCGACCCCGCCCTCCTCCCCGACGACCGGGGACGGGCCGTCCACTCCGCGCTCACCCTCCCCTCCTACGCGGACGTCACGTAACAAACGGCCCGGCGTCATCCGGCCGTTTCCGAGGAGAGGGGTCCTTCACACCCTCGTGACAGCCGTCCGCACCCCGCGCACAGGGATCCCCGATAGGCTCGGGGCCATGGGCAGCAGTCATCCGCATCCCCTGCCGAATCCGACCACTTCCGCCGGCGCCGACGGCCTGGCCGCGTTCCTGGCCCGGCCCGGGAAAGCCGTCGTCGCCCTCGACTTCGACGGCACCCTCGCCGAGATCGTCCCCGACCCCGAACAGGCCCGCGCCCATCCGCGCACCCTCCCCGCCCTGGCCGCGCTGGCGCCACGCGTCGCGTCCGTCGCGGTGATCACCGGCCGTCCGGCCGGGGTGGCCGTACGGTACGGCGGCTTCGCCGGAGTGCCGGGGCTGGACCACCTCGTCGTCCTCGGCCACTACGGTGCCGAGCGCTGGGACGCCGTCAGCGGCACGGTCAAGGCCCCCGCCGCCCACGAGGGCGTGGCATCGGTCCGCGCCGAACTCCCCGGTTTCCTCGACCGGATCGGCGCCTGGCGCGGCACCTGGATCGAGGAGAAGGGCCGCGCGGTCGCCGTCCACACCCGCCGCTCCTCCGACCCGCAGGCCGCCTTCGAAGCCCTGCGCGACCCCCTGAACGAACTGGCCGCCCGCCACGGCCTGATCGTCGAACCGGGCCGCATGGTCCTCGAACTGCGCCCGCCCGGCATGGACAAGGGCGTGGCACTGACCGAGTACGTACGCGAGGTCGGCGCCGAAACGATCCTCTACGCGGGCGACGACCTGGGCGACCTCCCGGCCTACGCGGCGGTCGAGAAACTCCGCTCGGACGGCCACCCGGGCCTGCTCGTGTGCAGCGGCGCCGAAGTCCCCGAAATCGCGGACCGCGCCGACCTCGTACTCCCGGGCCCGGCGGCGCTGGCGGACTTCCTGGCGACGCTGGCGGCGACGGCGAGCTAAGCGGTCGGCTGCCACCGGGCCGCAGACGGGGAACCGGCGGGAGGGGGCCGGGGTCGCAGGAGGTGACGTGTCCGGACGTAAAGCGTGATGTGTGGCGTACGGCAACCCGCACCCGGAAAACCAACCCGCACGCGGCGTAAATCATGCAGTCCGGACATGCTCCTCCGGAGGCCCCGGCGCCCGCGCCCACCAGGCACCCGCAACGGCACCCGCACCCACCACAAGCGTCACCGCACCCCCCGGGAGGCTACGCGCGCAAGGCCGTCAGCTGGTCCAGGAACCACTGCTGCGGCGGGAGCGCCGTCGCCGTCGCCGCCAAGCGCTTCGAGCGTTCCGCGCGTTCCTCCGCCGGCATGTTCAGGCCCTCGTGCAGCGCCGCCGCCGTCGCCGTGATGTCGTACGGGTTCACCACCAGCGCGTCCTCGCCCATCTCCTCGTACGCGCCCGCCTCCCGCGACAGCACCAGCGCGCAGCCGCGCTCCGAGATGACGGGGATCTCCTTCGCGACCAGGTTCATGCCGTCGCGGATCGGGTTGACCAGGGCCACGTCCGCCAGGCGGTACGCGGCCAGGGAGCGGGCGAAGTCGTCCTGGACGTGGAGGATGACCGGGAGCCAGTCCGGGGTGCCGAATTCGGCGTTGATCTCGTCGGCCACGCGCTGCACCTCGGCGGTGTAGTCGCGGTAGATCTTCAGGTCCTGCCGGGACGGGTAGGCGAACGCGATGTGGACGACGCGCTCGCGCCATTCGGGACGGTCGGTCAGCAGCTGACGGTAGGCGTGCAGGCCTCGGACGATGTTCTTCGACAGTTCCGTACGGTCCACCCGGACGATGACCTTCCGGTCCGCGCCCCGGTCCGCGCCCGCGTCCGTTCCCGGTCCGCCCCCGATCTGCTCGCGCAGCGCGGCCAGACGCTCGTCCACGTCCGGGCGGTGCGCCCGCTCGCGCAGGAAGTCGGCGTCGGCGCCCAGGCCGTGCACGCCGATACGGGTGTTGCCGGTCCCGCCCAGCAGCTCCGTACAGCAGGCCGTGAAGGCGTTCGCCCACCGCTGGGTCAGGAAGGCCGCCCGGTCCGCGCCGAGGATGCCGCGCAGCAGCTGGCGCGCGATGTCGTCGGGCAGCATCCGGAAGTAGTCGACGGGCGCCCACGGCGTGTGCGAGAAGTGTCCGATCCGCAGATCGGGCCGGAGTGCCCGGAGCATTCCGGGCACCAGCGCCAGGTGGTAGTCCTGCACCAGCACGGCCGCGCCCTCGCCCGCCTCGTCGGCCAGCGCCTCGGCGAAGGCGCGGTTGTACGTCTCGTACGACGCCCACTGCGCGCGGAACTCCGGGCCGAAGGACGGCTCCAGCGGGGTCTGGTAGAGCAGGTGGTGGACGAACCAGAGCGTGGAGTTGGCGACCCCGTTGTAGGCGTCGGCGAACACGTCCGGCGCGATGCCCAGCATGCGGACGCGCTGTCCGCCCGTGTCGGCGGTGTCGAGCCGGCCGCCCGTGCGCCGTACGGCCTCCCGGTCGCCGTCCCCGAGCGCCGCGCACACCCACACCGCGTCCGTATCGGGCCCGATGGCCGACAGGCCGGACACCAGCCCGCCTCCGCCCCGCTTCGCGGTCAGCTCACCGTCGTCACGCAGCGTGAACGAGACCGGGCCGCGGTTGGACGCGACGAGAACCTGGGCGGCTTGCTCTGAGGCCATGTGCCGAAACCTAGCCCGTCCGGGAAACGCTCAAACGTACGGGCGCTGCCCGGTGCGCGTGAGTCCGCCCATACGGCGCCGGGCCCGCGCCCGAGCAGTGGCGTACTCCCTACGCCGCGCGCCCGGCCGTGTACTCCGCGATCTCCCTCACCGGCGGCCGTTCCTCCGTGTCCACGGAATGCGTACGCGGTACGAAACCGTCCTCGCCCCGCTCGAACTGCGTCAACACCGGACGTATCAAGTGCCCACGGGACAACCGGAGTTGAGCCGTACGGTAGATCGCCGCGGCCATCCGCCCCAGCGCCCGGTCGTCCTGGTGGCGGTGGACCCGTACGCCCACGTCGACCTGCGCCATCGCGTCCAGCCCCACCGTGTGCAGCGTGTCCACCAGCAGCCCCAGCTCCACGCCGTAGCCGACGGGGAACGGCAGCCGCTCCAGCAGCGAGCGCCGAGCCGCGTACTCCCCGCCCAGGGGCTGTACGAAGCCGGCCAGCTGCGGCCAGTGCAGATTGAGCAGAGGCCGTGCCATCAGCTCGGTCACCCGCCCGCCCTGCCCGTTCGCAACCCCCGCGGAACCCGGAGAACCCGGAGAACCCGGAGAACCCGGAGAACCCGGAGAACCCGGAGAACCCGAGGAAGCGGGGGAACCCGGCCCGCCCAGCGGCCGGTCGTACATCGCCTTCACGAAGTGCACGTCCTGATCCGTGAGCAGCGGCCCCACGATCCCGGACACGAAGTCCGGCGAGAACCGCTTCAGATCGGCATCCACGAAGCACACGATGTCACCGCTCGTCACCAGCAGCGACCGCCACAGCACCTCGCCCTTGCCCGGGAGCGCGGGCAGCCGGGGCAGGATGCCGTCCCGGTGCACCACCCGCGCGCCCGCCGCCCCGGCGACCTCGGACGTACGGTCGGTGGAACCCGAATCGATCACTACCAGTTCATCGACGAGCGCCACCCTCTCCATCAGCTCGCGCCGGATGACGGAGACGATCTCGCCAACCGTTTCCTCCTCGTTCAGCGCAGGCAGCACCACGCTCACCGTGGTGCCGCGCGCGGCTTTCGCCGCCAGAAGCCGGTCGAGCGTACGGTCAGCCGCTGACCAGGAACGCCTGGTCAGCCAGTGCTCCACCTCTTCCAGCACGATCGAAACTCCCTGAGCGTGTGCCATGAACGTGATCCATCTCGCGGTGCGGACGACTAGCTCCACCCTCCGCCCCTTCGGTTACAGTCTTGAACAACGCGTATGACCACCGCATGCCGGGGTCATCACGCCAAAAACGCATCGGATCCAGGTTCCGGTGCCATAGCGCTCATCCAGAGGGACTGAGGGAACGGCCCGTTGAAGTCCCGGCAACCCTCCCGCCGACCATGCAGAGGTCACGGTGGGGAAGGTGCCAATTCCGTCTTGTGGCGAAGTACGTCGCGAGGAAGATGAGGAGAAAGGGCCTCGCCTCCATGGCTGTGCAGACTGTCCCCAACGACAACACCGACGCGAACAACGAAGCGTCCGTCGATCTCGGACCCGCCGCCGCCCTCTCGTGCCGCGAATGCGGAGAGCGTTTCGACCTCGGTCCCATTTTCGCCTGCGCCAGCTGTTTCGGGCCGCTCGAAGTCGCGTACGACCTGCCGAGCGGCAGCCCCGAAGAGCTGAAGAAGCGCATCGCGGAGGGCCCGGACAACATCTGGCGCTACGCCCCGCTGCTGCCCGTACCGGCCGATGTGGCCACGAAGCCGAACATCAACCCCGGCTTCACCAAGCTCGTCAAGGCCGACAACCTGGCCCGTGAGCTGGGTGTCACCGGTTCCCTGCACATCAAGGACGACTCCGGCAACCCGACGCACTCCTTCAAGGACCGCGTCGTCGCCATCGCCGTCGAAGCCGCCCGCGTCTTCGGCTTCACCACGCTCTCCTGCTCCTCCACGGGCAACCTGGCCGGCGCCGTCGGCGCCGCCGCCGCCCGTGCCGGCTTCCGCTCCTGCGTGTTCATCCCGCACGACCTGGAGCAGGGCAAGGTCGTCATGGCCGCCGTCTACGGCGGTGAGCTGGTCGGCATCGAGGGCAACTACGACGACGTGAACCGGTTCTGCTCCGAGCTCATCGGCGACCCGCTGGGCGAGGGCTGGGGCTTCGTCAACGTCAACCTCCGCCCGTACTACGGCGAGGGCTCCAAGACCCTCGCGTACGAGATCTGCGAGCAGCTCGGCTGGCAGCTGCCGGACCAGCTGGTCATCCCGATCGCCTCCGGATCGCAGCTGACGAAGATCGACAAGGGTCTTCAGGAGCTGATCAAGCTGGGCCTGGTCGAGGACAAGCCGTACAAGATCTTCGGCGCGCAGGCCGAGGGCTGCTCCCCGGTGTCCACCGCCTTCAAGGCGGGCCACGATGTCGTACGGCCGCAGAAGCCGGCCACCATCGCCAAGTCCCTGGCGATCGGCAACCCGGCCGACGGCCCGTACGTCCTGGACATCGCCCGCCGCACCGGCGGCGCGGTCGAGGACGTCGACGACGAGCAGATCGTGGACGCGATCAAGCTGCTGGCGCGCACCGAGGGGATCTTCGCGGAGACGGCGGGCGGTGTGACCGTCGGCGTGACGAAGAAGCTGATCGAAGCCGGTCTGCTCGACCCGACGCTGACGACCGTGGTCCTCAACACCGGCGACGGGCTCAAGACGCTGGACGCCGTGGCACCGACGACCGGGCCTTCGGCGACCATCCGCCCGAGCCTGGACGCGTTCCGCGCCGCCGGTCTGGCCCACTGAGCGCCGGCGCCGTTCGCCGCCGGCCACCTTCGTGGCCGCGCCCCCGCACTCGCACCTCGTACTGAAGAAAGGCCCCACCATGAGCGTCAAGGTCCGCATCCCCACCATCCTCCGTACGTACACCGGTGGCCAGGCCGAGGTCGCGGCCGAGGGCGCGACCCTCTCCGAGGTCATCCAGTCCCTGGAGAAGGACCACCCCGGCATCGCCGCCCGCGTCCTGGACGACCAGGGCAAGCTGCGCCGCTTCGTGAACGTGTACGTCAACGACGACGACGTCCGCTTCGAGCAGGGCCTGGAGACCGCCACCCCGGACGGCGCCGGCGTCTCGATCATCCCGGCGGTCGCCGGAGGCTGACCCGACGCCTCCTGGCGCGGTGTCGCACCACCGGAATGGCCCTCTCCGCACGAGAAGCGGAGGGGGCCATTCTGAATGGTTGAGCACGGTAGAGTATGGGAACGCCCCCATTTTTCTCGCCCCGAGCGCAATCGAGAACGCGACAACATCGGGGTGAAGTCCTGGTGCCCTTTGTGCCGTACGTGCACTTTGCCCGGCCCGACTTGCCCCGGAACGCAGTGAATTGATCACTATGCGTGTTCAGCCATGCCCGGATTTCTCGTCCGATTGACCTGTTGCAGAGGGCAGTTGGGCGGATACATTCAGCCGCGGTCGACGCGTTACGGCGCGAAGTGTGGCCCTCCCGAGGGCCAGTACTAGGGGAGTTAGGCATGGCTCAGGGCACCGTCAAGTGGTTCAACGCGGAGAAGGGCTACGGCTTCATCGCGGTAGACGGTGGTGCGGATGTTTTCGTCCACTACAGCGCGATTCAGATGGACGGCTACCGCACCCTTGAAGAAGGTCAGCGAGTGGAGTTCGAGATCTCGCAGGGCCAGAAGGGTCCGCAGGCGGACATGGTCAAGCTCGCCGTCTGATCCCGGCGCGATCGGCCACCGACGCACTCACGCCGAGGGGTCCGTATCCCAGCACATGGGGTACGGACCCCTCGTGCGTTCCCGTCCCGGTTCCCGGCCCCGCGTGCCGAGCCCCCGCGCCCCAACGATGCCTCTGCGAGGCGCTTGCGCCCACCCGTCGCCCGGCCACCACCCCTCGACGATGCCTCTGCGAGGCGCTTGCACTCTCGGGGGTCGAGTGCTAATTATTGGTTAGCACTCTGCAAGTGAGAGTGACAACTTAAGGACCGGGTCGGTGAGGCCCGAAGAGCCGGTGGAGCAAGGAACCACAGGCTCTCAGGCCGTCCGTCGCGGGCGCCAGCGCGGTCCGGAGCAATCCTTCCCCAAGCTCTCAGCTCAACTCGAGCAGGGGAGACCCCATCTGTCCGGGAGGACCACTTCACATGGCCAAGATCATCGCGTTCGACGAGGAGGCACGGCGCGGTCTCGAGCGCGGGATGAACCAGCTCGCCGACGCCGTCAAGGTCACCCTTGGTCCCAAGGGGCGCAACGTCGTCCTTGAGAAGAAGTGGGGCGCCCCCACGATCACCAACGATGGTGTTTCCATCGCCAAGGAGATCGAGCTCGAGGACCCGTACGAGAAGATCGGCGCCGAGCTGGTCAAGGAAGTCGCCAAGAAGACGGACGACGTCGCCGGCGACGGTACGACCACCGCGACCGTGCTCGCCCAGGCTCTCGTCCGTGAGGGCCTGCGCAACGTGGCCGCCGGCGCCAACCCGATGGCCCTCAAGCGCGGCATCGAGAAGGCCGTCGAGGCCGTCTCCGGCGCCCTGCTGGAGCAGGCCAAGGACGTGGAGACCAAGGAGCAGATCGCTTCGACCGCCTCCATCTCCGCCGCCGACACCCAGATCGGCGAGCTCATCGCCGAGGCGATGGACAAGGTCGGCAAGGAAGGCGTCATCACCGTCGAGGAGTCCCAGACCTTCGGTCTGGAGCTGGAGCTCACCGAGGGTATGCGCTTCGACAAGGGCTACATCTCGGCGTACTTCGCCACCGACATGGAGCGTATGGAGGCGTCCCTGGACGACCCGTACATCCTGATCGTCAACTCCAAGATCGGCAACGTGAAGGACCTCCTTCCGCTGCTGGAGAAGGTCATGCAGTCGGGCAAGCCCCTGCTGATCATCGCGGAGGACGTCGAGGGCGAGGCGCTGTCGACCCTGGTCGTCAACAAGATCCGTGGCACCTTCAAGTCCGTCGCCGTCAAGGCCCCGGGCTTCGGTGACCGCCGCAAGGCCATGCTCAACGACATCGCCATCCTCACCGGTGGCACGGTCATCTCCGAGGAGGTCGGCCTCAAGCTCGAGAACGCCGGCCTGGACCTGCTGGGCCGCGCCCGCAAGGTCGTCATCACCAAGGACGAGACCACCATCGTCGACGGTGCCGGTGACAGCGACCAGGTCGCCGGTCGCGTGAACCAGATCCGCGCCGAGATCGAGAACAGCGACTCGGACTACGACCGCGAGAAGCTCCAGGAGCGCCTCGCGAAGCTGGCCGGCGGCGTGGCCGTCATCAAGGCCGGTGCCGCGACCGAGGTCGAGCTGAAGGAGCGCAAGCACCGCATCGAGGACGCGGTGCGCAACGCCAAGGCCGCCGTCGAGGAGGGCATCGTCGCCGGTGGTGGCGTGGCTCTGCTCCAGGCGTCCTCGGTCTTCGAGAAGCTGGAGCTCGAAGGCGACGAGGCCACCGGTGCGCAGGCCGTCAAGCTCGCGCTGGAGGCCCCGCTCAAGCAGATCGCCGTCAACGGTGGTCTTGAGGGCGGCGTCGTCGTGGAGAAGGTCCGCAACCTGACGGTCGGTCACGGCCTGAACGCTGCGACCGGCGAGTACGTCGACATGATCGCCGAGGGCATCATCGACCCCGCGAAGGTGACCCGTTCCGCTCTGCAGAACGCGGCCTCCATCGCGGCGCTGTTCCTCACCACCGAGGCTGTTATCGCCGACAAGCCGGAGAAGGCCGGCGCGGCCCCGGCCGGCGGCGGCATGCCGGGCGGTGACATGGACTTCTGAGCCTGACGGCTCGGACCTGGTCCATGGTCTGAAGTGACCGAGGGCGGTACCCCTGTTACGGGGGTGCCGCCTTCGGGCGTTTCGGCGGCTTCGTCAGCGGGTGTAGTCCTTGAGCTTCTCGGTTTCCAGGGTGATCAGGACCGGGTCCGGGAGCTTGACCGTGGCGCCGAGCGCATGCAAGGTGCGGCTCTCGTATACGCCTTCTCGCGGATCGCTGTACAGCACGAGTTCTTCCGTGTCGCGGTCGATGAGCAGCTCCGGACGCTGCCGCATGCACTGCGTCAACAGCCACATGATCATGGCCTTATGGAGCTGGTCAGACATGGGCTTGACCTCGACCCTTCCATTGATGAACTCGAACTTCACCGTCTCGGGGGCTGTACGGGCGACCTGCTCGAAGTCCTCGGTGGACATTTGGGCGCGCCGAGCAGTGCTGGGGGACTGAACGGTCATACGCGAGTCCTTTCGGGTGGGCGGACAACGGGGCGGACGGCCGCGCGGGCCTCGGCGGCCAGGGTGCGGACCTGGGTGGGTGGGAGTGCGGTGGTACGGGGTGCGGGGGCCGGTTCGCCACGGCAGGGGGCGCACTCGCCGTCCAGAAGTGCCTCGGGGCGCCCGGGGACGCCGCACTTCGCGCACTCCAGGACGCGCAGCGCCGGGCGGGGGACGCGGATCGGCTCGGGCGGGAGCTTGGACGTCAGCCGGGAGCGGGCGAGCGAGGCCGCGTGGTGGACGGGGACGGGGAGTCCGGCGGTGAGGGCGTTCAGGACGTCCTTCTCGGTGGCGCCCCGCTCGAACCAGGCGGCGGCCAGCGGCTCCAGGGCCACGCAGTCGGCGGCGGACAGCGACATGGCGGGCACGCTGCGGCCGAGCGCGGCGAGCAGGATGAAGGCGCGGGAGCGGGTGGGGGCCGGGGCTTGTGTTGGCGGCCGAGGTGACGGGGCGGTCCCGTCCGGCACCGTGCCTGAACTCCCGTCCCGTACGTCGCCCGCGCTCTCGTCCGGGACGGCGCCCGAAGTGAACGCCGCCCACCAGTCGTTGCCGCGCGCGGTCCGGGAGAACCACGTCCGTGTCACCCAGAGCGCGCTGCCCGAGCCGGTCAAGTGCTCTCTGCCGCGCCGCAGATGACCGGCGGTCTGGATGTGGCGCAGGGCGGTACGCAGGGCGCACTGGCCGTACGGGAGCAGTTTGGCGAGGGCCTTCACCGACATGTCCGTACCGTCCGGAAGCCGGTCGATGAACGCGGCGACGGCCGCCTCGCGGGGCGGAAGGTGCGCGAAATCGGTTGCTGTACGGGGCAGTTGGCCGGGTGTCGAACGCTTGCCGTAGCCGGGGCTGGCCATCGGGTGGGACATCGGCGGAGGTACGTGCGCGGGGCGCGGGGCGGCACTAGGCTGGGTGACAGCCATGGGATCGCCTTTCGTGTAGGCGTTGATCTTGTTGGTCAGGCCCTCGCAGGTGTTTGGCGCACCGGCGGGGGCTGATTTGTTGCGCGGGCTTGCTCGAACCCTGGTTTCTGGTTCTCGTCCCGTGGGCACGCTAGAGCGTCGCAACCCTGCGTGGCAAGCCGGTCACGAAAAGTCAACAGCCGGGGCAGGGAGGGTGGGTGGGTTGAAACCCTCCTACCGATCCTCACAAAGAGGGCTCGGAGCGCGGGGCTTGAGCCCCGGGGGTCCGACGGGCGGGGCGATGGCCCCACATCCGGTGCACCAACGTCCGGTTCCCCGTGCGTTCGACCACTCCCGTGTCGTGATGGCCGTCGCGGCGGCCGAATAGTCCAGTGGGTTCGGCGACACGGCCTTGAGGGTCGATTCAGCAGGTATGTTCACCGTCGGTAATGGTGAAGTGACAATCTGAAGGAGTGGTCATGGGCCTGCCCGTCATTGGCGGTTTGCTCGACAGTGTGGTCGGGATCTTGCTTGGTGCGGTAGCCGGTATCGCGCCCCAGGTCGCGGCTCTCTTGGCCGGCCTGTAGTCGCCAGTGTTGTGTCTCCGCATGCTGTGGCCTTCCTCGGTGTGACACGAGAAAGGCTCCGGAGGGAAAGCCGCCCTCCCGCTTCGGGTCGCCGGTGATCCAGCGGTCCCCGCACCGGTCCGAGAGCCCGTCCCTCAGCGTCGGGCGTGGCCGTCGAGCCAGTGCGTGATCGTGGAGGCCGTGGGGAGACCCGCGTCCTCCAGCATCAGGTCATGGCCGACGTCCGGTACGAGCACGGGAGTTACCCCGTACAGGCTCGCGACACTCCGTGTGTCGTGAACCGGCGTGTGGTCCTTCTCGGGGCCGACGACCAGTACCGGACAGTGGATGGAACCCGTGTCGATGTGGATCGTCCCCGAGCTGTAGTCGTTGACCACGGTGGGGGACTCAGGGCTCAGGCGGGCCATGACGGTGTCGAGATCCGCTTCGGATATGTGCTGGAACCACTGCTCACGCGCCTCTTCGCGGGTGATGGTCACCGGCCGGTCCGTCGGGAACGACGTCGAGCGCATCGGCCCCAGCTGGCCGGGCCCGACGGATGAGACCAGCACCAGCGCGGCGAGCGGGTGCCGCTCCGCCACGAGCTGTGCGACCAGGCCTCCCATGCTGTGGCCGAGCAGGACGGCCGGCGGGGCCGCGTGGTCCAGGACGGTCAGTACGTCGGTCGCGTAGTCCTCGGGCGTACGGGCGAGATACTCCGCGTCGGCCAGGGTACGGGAGCCGGTGTGGTTCGGCAGGGACATGGCGAGCGCCGTCCAGCCCGACTCCGCGAACATCGGCATCCACCGTTCGAAGGCCCACCAGCCGTGCAGCGAGCCGGGCACCAGGACTATTCGGCCTTGCTCCTCGATCACCGCGGGGTCGCGCACCTCGCGGACCAGCAGCCCGTCCACGTCGTGATCAGTCCACTCCAGTGCCACCGCGCCTCCGGCCTCCGTGTCCCGTGACTGCGTGTCCTTGTGACTCTGTGTCCTCATGTCGCTGTTCTCCGTACGGATATACGGATGTACGGATACGGCCCTCTCCTCTTCCACCATCGTCCTGCGGGCGGAGGGGCGCCACCTCGCCCGTTTCCTCCGGACATCCTGTGGCCCCGGCCGCACAATCCTCAAGGAGAAGGCGAGTAGTCGCCAGCTTCCCGAATGGTCACCAGTCGACCGGGAGGGTCAGCGGCGATTTGCTCGGGGATTCGTCGTCCCAGGTGGGTGGTTGTTCTTTGGTGAGGTGGAGGTGGGGGTAGCGGTCGAGGAGTGCTTCGAGTCCTACGGTGAGTTCGGCGCGTGCGAGGTGTGAGCCGGGGCAGTTGTGGGCTCCTCGGCCGAAGGCGAGGTGGTTGTTGCCTGTGCGGTTGAGGTCGAGCCGGTCGGCGTGGGGGAATGTGGTGTCGTCGCGGTTGGCGGAGGCGATCACGGGGAGTACGGCCTCGCCCGCGCGGATCGTCCGGCCGTGCAACTCGATGTCCTCGACGGCCTGAAGGAGTACGACTCCGTTCATCACCGGTATGTGGCGCAGGAGTTCTTCGACGGCGGCCGGCATGAGGGCGCGGTCGTCGCGCAGCCGGGCGTACCGTCCTGGCTTGGTCAGCAGGGTCACCACGGCGTTGCCCAGGAACATCGTGCTGGTCCGGTACCCGGCGACGAGCATGGAGAGTCCGAAGCTCAGCACGCTCTCTTCGCGCAGAGCGTCAGGTTCACACTCACGGACCAGCTTGGTGAGCATGTCGTCGCCCGGCTCGCGCAGCTTGCGGTCCAACAGCGCGCGGACGTACTCGCGTAGCCGGTGGGTGACCTCGCGTCCCTCTTCCAGTGTGACCAGGGCGCCGAGGGCGGCGTCCGCCATGGGCAGGAAGTATTCGCGGTCCTCGTAGGGGATGCCCACCAGCTCGCACATCACCAGGAGCGGGAAGGGTTCGAGATATCCGCCGACCAGCTCGCCCGGCCGGCCGCCGTCGGCGAACGCGTCCAGCAGGCGGTCGGCGGCCTGCCGGATGCGTGGCAGCCGGCGCTGGATGGTCCGGACGCTGAACGGCTCGGCCAGGGCTTTGCGCAGTGCCATGTGCTGGGGGCCGTTCAGCTCCATCATGGTGGTGAGGGCGGGGCCCTGGTCGGTGGGTTCGTCGGGTCGGGGTGGCCAGTCGTTGATGGTCGGTCTGGTGAGCCGGGGGTCCGCGAGCAGGTCCCGGACGTCGCCGTACTGGGTGACGTACCAGGCGGTGGCGCCCATCGGGAGCCGGACCCTGGCCACCGGGCACTCGCGGCGCAGCCGCTCGTATTCCTCGGGCGGTCCCATGCTTCCCGGGGGCGGGACGGGCATGTCGATCACGGGTTCTGGCGGTTCGACGAGGGGAACCGGCGGCTCTCCGGGCAGTTGTCGGGTACCGCTCACGGCGGGGTCCGGTCGCGGTCCTTCGCCGCTGGACCCGGTGGCCGGGTTCACCAGCTGACCGGGAGGGTCAGCGGTGACTTGGTCAGGGATTCGTCGTCCCAGGTGGGTGGTTGTTCTTTGGTGAGGTGGAGGTGGGGGTAGCGGTCGAGGAGTGCTTCGAGTCCTACGGTGAGTTCGGCGCGTGCGAGGTGTGAGCCGGGGCAGTTGTGGGCTCCTCGGCCGAAGGCGAGGTGGTTGTTGCCTGTGCGGTTGAGGTCGAGCCGGTCGGCGTGGGGGAATGTGGTGTCGTCGCGGTTGGCGGAGGCGATCACGGGGAGTACGGCCTCGCCCGCGCGGATCGTACGGCCGTGCAACTCGATGTCCTCGGCCGCCTGGAGGATGACGACTCCGTTCATCACGGGCATGTAGCGCAGGAATTCCTCCACCGCACCGGGCAGGATCCGCCGATCGTCGCGCAGGCGGGCGTACCGCTCCGGCTCACACAGCAGGGTATGCAGCGAGTTGGCCAGGAAGATGTCGCTGATGCCGAAGCCGACAGCGAGCATGGACAGCCCGAAGGTCATCACGTCCTCATGGGGCAGCTCGCCGCCCTCGCACAGTTGGATCATCCGGGTCAGGACGTCGTCGCCGGGCGCGCTCCGCTTCCGCGTGATCAGTGCGGCGACGTACTCGCGCAGCAGATCGGTGACCCTGCGTCCCTCCTGCGAGGTGACCATCCCGGCGAGGGCGTCGTCCAGTACGGGCAGGAAGTAGTCGCGGTCCTCGTAGGGGATGCCCACCAGGTCGCACATCACGAGCAGGGGAAACGGCCGGGTGAATCCGGCGATCAGGTCGCAGTGGCCGGCCCCGTCGGCGGACTCCTGCGGCAGCCGGTCCAGCAGTTGATCGGCGAGTTCCCGGATGCGCGGCAGGCGGTCGCGGACGGCCCTGGCGCTGAACACCGGGGCCACCGCCTTGCGCAGCGCTGCGTGCCGGGGGCCGTCCAGTTCCGTCATCGTGATGAGGGCGGGGCCCTGGTCGGTGGGTTCGTCGGGTCGGGGTGGCCAGTCGTTGATGGTCGGTCTGGTGAGCCGGGGGTCCGCGAGCAGGTCCCGGACGTCGCCGTACCGGGTGACGTACCAGGCGGTGGCGCCCATCGGCATCCCGACCCTGGCCACGGGGCAGCTCTCGCGCAGTCGCGCGTATTCCTCGGGAGGCCCCATGGTGCCCGGCGGGGGGAGCGGGAAGTCCAACACCTTCGGTTCGGGCGCGGGGCCCGGCGCGATGCGCGGCGACGAGGGCATGCTCAGTGCCTTTCGGGATGTCCTGCTGGAGTTCTGCCAGGTGTCCTGCTGATTGCCTTGCAGGTTGACCTGTTGGTTGACCGACTGGGTGACCTGTTGGTTGTCCTGTTGGTTGACCTGCTGGTTGGGCAACGGCCGGTTCGGCTATGGGCGTTCATGGAGTCAGGTGCGTAGCAACACGTCGGACAGGCTCACGACGCGAAGAGGCTTTCCACGCGCGGTATAGAGGGAACGCGACACCCTCGGAGATACCTCTAACGAGTGTCGGGCGACCGATGCCCGAGGCGGCACAGGCCGGGGCGACCGATGCCCGGGGCGGCACGGGCCGGGGCGGCACAAGCCGGGGCACGCGGCCCGAGGCGCGGGTCCCGGTGTCTCCGGCCCTCCCCGGGGTGGCCGCCGCCGGGCCGTCTCCACCCATGGTTAGAGGCGGCAATCACCCTCCCGCCGGAGGCCCGCCCGGGACCGGCGACCGTAGCCTCGTCACATCATGGAACGAACCGATGACCGGATTTTCCCGGTCCTCCTGCTCGCCGCCCAGGCCGCGGTCTGGCCCGGCGCGGCACTGCTGCGTGGCATCGAGCCGTCCGCCGCCCAGCTTCTCGCCGCCGCCCTGATGGGCGGGCTGGTGACCGTCGCGCTGGCGGCCCGGCGGGCGCGCCCGGTGCTCGCCCTCCTCGTGGTCGTCGTGGCCTGCGCACTCGGCGCGGGGCCGCTGCCCGTCGGTGCCGTGGCGGTTCTTGGCACCGGAGGTGTGGCTCTCGCCCTCCTCTCCGTGGCCGCCCGGCGCGATGTCACGACCGCGTTGCTGTGCGTGGTGACGCTCGAGGTCTGGCAGGCACTGCACGGCATCACGCTGCACGGGCTCGGCCAGCGCGACGGCCTCGATCTTCTCCTCACCGCCCTCCTCTACGCCGCCGCTTTCGGCGCGGGACGGCACCTGCGCCGCGTCCGGACCGCGCGGGACATCGCCGAACGGCGGATGCGCCGGGCGGAGTCGGAGCGCGACAAGCTCCCCGCGGCCGAACGCCGGCGCATGGAACGGGAGTTGCACGATGTCAGCGCCCATCACCTCACCGCCGTCGTGGTCAGCTGCGAAGCGGCCCTCGGGCTGCGCGAGCGCCGACCCGAACTGGCCCAGGAGGCACTGGTGTTCGCCGCCGACACCGGCCTCGAGGTGGGCCAGGCGCTGAGTGCCGTACGGACCCCACAGCCCACGGTGGAGGACGGCCCGGACCCACGGGAGCGCCTGGACGCGCTGGTCAACGGCTTCCGCAGCCTGGGACAGCCCGTGACCAGTGACATCCACGGGCTGCCGGGCGGCTCCGCCGACGAGACGGTGTACGGGATCGTCCGCGAAGCCCTCACCAACGCCGTACGCCACGCCTCCGGCGCCCCCACCACCGTGCGCTGCACCCACGACGACTCCGGCACGGAGGTCATCGTGCGGAACGGGCCCGTGAACCCGCCCGCCGACGCTGCCGCGCCCGGCGCGGGCCTGGGCGGCGGGCGCGGCCAGACCTTCCTGCGCGGGCGGGCGCGCGAGGCGGGCGGCACGCTCAGCAGCGGGCCGACGCCCGACGGGGGCTGGGAGGTGCGCGCGGTGCTGCCGGGACGGGTGGCGGGGCCGCCGCGCCCGGCGGTGGCGAGGTCGTACCGGATCGCGCAGTTCACCGCCGCCGCCGGACTGTGCCTGCAACCGCTGCTGCCGATCCTGGTCATACGGGCGGACGAGGCGTCCAGCGGTACGGGGATCTCGCCCGGCGTGCTGTTCGCGCTGCTCGCCACGGCGCAGGCGGTCGCGCTGCTGTGGCTGCGCCGCGCGCCGCGCGCCGTGCCGGCCGCCCTGGCCGTGCCGGCCGCGCTCTGGCCGGCCGCGATGGCCGTGAGCGGATACGCGGGGCCCGTCGGCCTGCCGCCCCTGATGAGCATGGTCGCCACCTGCGCGGCGCTGGTCATGCTCGCGTCCCGCGCACCGTCGGGCCGCACGGCGCGGGCCCGCCTGGCCGTGCCCGTGGGCGCCGCCGTCGTACACGCGGCAGCCGCGACCGTCGCGGTACTCCTCTCCGGCCGTGGCCCGGCCGAGGGTGCGCTGGCGGTCGTCGGCATCGCGAGCGCCGGGGCGGGGCTGGCGGCCGGTGCCGCCTGGTGGTCGGGCGACCGCTACGGCCACCGCGAGCGGGCCGCCCGGGACGCGGACGACGACCGCATCGCCACCTGGACCGAGGAGGCCGTCCGGGACGCCTGGGCCGAACGCCGCCGTATCACCACCGGACTGGAGACCACCGTCCTCGCCCGCACCGCCGACGTGGTCGAAGCGGCCGAGGCGGGCCGCCTCGCGGAGACGGCGGACCGGGCCCGAGGCGCGCTGGCCGCGATGCGCGCCCTGCTCGACGCGGTACGGGACGGCGAGCCGTCCGCCGAACTGCGCCCGCAGCCCACGCTCGAAGCCCTCGACCTGCTCGCCCGCCAGTGCCGGGCCGGTGGCCGCGAGGTCGAGGTACGGCGTACCGCCAGGGTTCCGCGGCGGCTGCCGGCCGCGGTGGACCTCGCCGCCTACCGCGCCGCCGAGACCCTCCTGACGGCCGGTGACGACGGCCCCGCCTCGCTCGTGCTCGACGCGGACGACGGCGTCCTGAGCCTCACCGCCACCGGCGCACCTCGTGCCACCCGGCCGGATGTACGGGAGCGGCTGACGGCGCACGCGGTCGCACTCGGCGGCAGCCTGTCCATCCCGCAGCCGGGCACCACACTCCTGCGCCTGCCGCTGGGGCCCGCGGCGTCTGTGGAAGAGGCAGGGCCCGTGGTGAAGAATCCGAACCTGAACAACCACACCTCAGGTCACGGGGCAGCCGCCCCGGAACGGGGAGACGAGGAGGGACCCCGATGCCCGTCACGGTGATGGTCGTCGACGACCAGAGTGTCGTCCGAGCGGGCTTCGCGGCCGTCATCGACGCCGAACCGGACCTGACAGTGGTGGGCGAGGCGGGCGACGGCGCCACCGCGGTCCGGATGGCCGGAGAACTCGCACCCGACGTGATCGTCATGGACGTACGGATGCCCGAGCTGGACGGCATAGCCGCCACCCGCATCCTCACCGGCCGCGAGGGCGGCCCCCGCGTGCTGGTGCTGACGACCTTCGACCTCGACGCCTACGTCTTCGACGCGCTGCGCGCCGGTGCCTCCGGCTTCCTGCTCAAGGACGTCCAGGCCGCCGAACTCCTGCACAGCATCCGGGTCGTGGCGGCCGGCGAGAGCGTGCTCGCGCCCTCCGCGACCCGTCGGCTCATCGGCCACTACGCCGCCGGACCGCACACCCGGCACCGGGCCGCCGCCGAGGCGGGAATCCTGGACCGGCTGACCGCGCGCGAGAACTTCGTCCTCGCGCTGATCGCCTCGGGACTCAACAACACGGAGATCGCCGAGGAACTCGGCATCACCGTCGGCACCGTCAAGTCCCATGTCAACGCCTTGCTGCGCAAGCTCGGGCTGCGCGACCGGGTCCAGGCGACGATCCTCGCCTACGACCTCGGCATCACCCGCCCGAACCCGCCCTCCGTATAGCCGTAGCCCCTGAACTCCCCGCTGTCCGCTGTCCGCAGCCGACGGCGGGTCCACCGGCACGCCGTGGCGGCAACTCGCCGCCCGACCGGGACGCCCACCCATGAACACGCCCACCCATGAACACGCCCACCACATCCAAGGAGCACAACCCCATGCCCAAGACCAGCAACTCCCCCCTGCACATCGTGCGTTCGTCGCTCACCAACGTCGTCGCACTCGCCTACCTCGTCGTCTGCGCCGGCCTGCTCATCTGGGCGCTCACCGCGAGCGCCGGTGACGACGCGTCCTTCGCCGGGGTGATTCCGCTGCTCGCCACGGCACCGGTCAGCCTGGTTCTGCTGGTGCTGCCGGAAGGCCTGGCCATGGTCATCCTTTCCGTCGTTCTCGGAGCCCTGGTGAATGCCCTGGTGATCGGCTGGTGCGTCCGTACGCTGCGCCAGGGGCGCCAGGGGCGAGGCTCTGCCTGACAACCCTCCCGTACCGGATTGCCCGTCTCCTGGGCATTTCCGTACGAGAGACACCCGACGATCCGTACGAGAGACACCCGACCGCAACGGGCACAGGATGTCGGGTGCGGCACACTGCTCCCTTCCTAACGTGGTGGTCAAGAAGGGAAGGAGGCAGGAGTGCTGGAGCGGCTGAACCAGGCCCTGGAGTACGTCGATTCGCATCTCGGCGAGCACATCGAGGTGTCCGAGCTGGCGCGGATCGCGGTGACGTCGGAGTACCACTTCCGGCGGATGTTCTCCGCGCTGGCGGGGATCTCGCTGTCGGAGTACATCCGGCGCAGGCGGCTGACCGTGGCGGGGGCCGAGGTGCTCGCGGGGGAGCGGACGCTGCTGGAGATCGCGGTGCGGTACGGCTACACCTCGGGGGAGGCGTTCGCGCGCGCGTTCCGCGCCATGCACGGCGTCGGTCCCGGCGAGGCCAGGCGGACCGGTGCGGCTCTGCACTCCCAGCCGCGTATGTCCTTCCGCCTCATCATCGAAGGGAGCAGCAGCATGCGATACCGGGTTGTGGAGAAGGACCGGTTCCGGGTGGTCGGCAAGAAGGTCCGGGTGCCTCTGGTCCATGAGGGGATGAATCCGGCGATCGCCGACTTCATCCGGAGCATCGACAAGGGCACGCTACGGCGTATCACCGCGCTGTCCGACCAGGAACCGGAGGGGATCGTCGCCGTGAGCGACAACCTCGACCCGAGCCGGGCCGAGGGAACCGAACTCGACTACTACCACGCCGTGGTGACCGACGCCGAGGTTCCCGAGGACCTGGACGCGCTGACCGTTCGGGCGGGGACCTGGGCGGTGTTCGAGAACTCCGGGCCGTTCCCGCAGGCGCTCCAGTACCTGTGGCGGGACGTGTTCACGCAGTGGTTCCCTTCGAACCCGTACCGGAGCCGGCCGGGGCCCGAGATCCTGCGTACGCGACTGTCGCCCGACGGGGCGGAGGCGGAAGCGGAGTTGTGGATCCCGGTGGAGCGTACGGAGGTCTGAGCGGGCGGCGCGGAGGGGGCGTGGTGGGGGCGCGGCAGGAGCGTGGCGGGGGAACGTCGGCACGGATCAGGTCGTACGCAGGGCTTCCGCCCGCTCCCGCAGGGCTTCGAGCAGGGCACGCACGGGAGGTGCGGCCGGTGTGCCGGGTCCGGTACAGGCGCCGATGTATCTCTTCGCGGTGGGAGTGACGGTGAGGGCGCGGGTGTCGGCCCGGTCCTCGACGGCGAGGGAGGGGATGAAAGCGATGCCGACGCCCGCCGCGACGAGTGCCTGCATGAAGCGGAAGTCGCTTGAGCGGCAGACCACTTTGGGTGTGACGCCCTGCGTGGAGGCGAGTGCGTCGACCGCGTTTCCCGGCAGGTCCCAGCCCTGGATCCACGGTTCGTCGGCCACGTCCTCGATACGTGCCGAGGAGCGCGCGGCGAGTGCGTGACCGGCGGGCACGACCAGGCGCAACTCGTCCTTCAGAAGCGGGTGGTAGGTGCGGCGGCCCGCGTCGTCGTCCCAGTCCTGGGGTGGTTGTCCGCTGTGGAAGTGGTAGACGAGGGCCACATCGGCGCGGCCGTCGCGCAGCGCGGCGAGTGCCTGGCCGGGCTCGGCTTCGATCACCGTCGTGTCGACGTGGGGGCCGTTACGGCGGTCCAGCGCGGCCAGTGCGGGCGCGAGCAGGAGCGTGCCCGCACTGGGGAAGGTGGCGACGGTCACCGACGGCGGGCCCTCGTCCCGCAGTTGGGCGAGGGCCCTCTCGGCCCGGTGCAGTTCACCGTGGATGGTGTCGGCGGTGCGCAGCAGGGACTGGCCTGCGGCGGTGAGCGTGACGCCTCGGGTGCTGCGCTCGAAGAGGGGCATCCGGGTGGTGCGTTCGAGGGCGGCCATCTGCTGGGAGACCGCCGAGGGGGTCAGTCGCAGGGCCTGTGCCGCCTGGGCGAAGCTCCCGCGACGGGCGACCTCGCGGAACAGGGCGAGCCGCCGCGCCTCAATCATCAGTTCCCCTTACCGCGCGGTTAGTAATACCGTACTTCTGCTTACGGTAGGGGGCTGCCAGCCTGGCGGCATGATGTCCGATGCGCGAGAGCGTTCCGGGGCCGCGCTGGCTCTTGGGGTGGTATGTCTGGTCGGCGGGTCCGTCGCCGCCGCCGACCGGCTTCACGGCTTTCCGCTCATCGGCGGGCAGGCCGCGCGCTACGCGCTGGCGACCGTGTTCCTGCTGGTCTGGGCCCGGATGCGCAAGCACAGGTTCGTCCGGCCGACGCCGGTCCAGATGGTACGGATCTTCCTTCTGGCCGCGACGGGAATGGCCGGGTACGGCATCGTGCTCGTCTGTGCCACCTCGATGACGTCACCGGGCAATGTCGGCGTTGCCCTGGGCGCCGCGCCCTTGATCATCGTGCTGGTCAGGTCGCTGCTCGCCCGGACGCGCCCGTCCCGGAGTCTGATGGGCGGGGCCCTGTGTGTGGCCTGCGGTTCGGCCGTGGCGCAGCTGTCCACCGGCGGCGCGGTGCAGTGGAGTGCGCGAGGGTTCGTGTGGTCGTGCCTGGCCCTGGCCGGGGTCTGCGCGGTCACGCTGCTCGGTGCGCCGGCCACCAAGGAGCTGGGCTCGCTGACCGTGACGACCTACGCGTGCGGACTCGCGTCGGCCATGCTCTTTCTCGTCGCCCTGATCGTGTGGGCGGTCACCGGGACGCCCGTGCTGCGGCGGCCTACCGCCGTTGAACTGTCGGCGCTGACCTTTCTCGCCGTCGGCGTGACCACCGTCGTCTTCCTGATGTGGTACGGAGCCGTCGAGCGGCTCGACGCCAGTCGGGCCGGGCTCTTCAACGGGCTCGTCCCGCTCGCCTCTCTTCTGGCTCTGTCCGTGACCGGTGCGGGCTCCGCCACCGTCAACCAGATCGCGGGAGCCGCGCTGGTCCTCTTCGGCGTCGCCCTCGGACTCCTGAAGACGGGCGAACGCGGTCCGGCGATGTCATCGGCGGGCTCATCGACGGACTCATCGGCGGATTTGTCGGCGGGCTCGTCGGCGGGCTCGTCGGCGGGTTCATCGACGGGTTCATCGGCGGGTGGCTGAGTCGCTGGTGTTGTCCTTGCCTCCGCGTTCCAAGATGCGGGTGGTCATCGTGTCCAGGACCCAGCGGGGTGCCCAACGGCCGATGACCCGCAGTACTTTCGTGTCCGTGCCCACGTTGTAGAACGCCTTGGGTTTACGGTCGGTCAGCGCCGTGAGATACGCCTGGGCCACGATCTCCGGGTCCTTCCCCGACCCCACGACCGAGCCCACCAGCCGGTCGAGCTTGCCCAGCATGTCCCCGTACAGCTCGATCGCCTCCGGCGGCAGTTTGGCGCGGGCCTGGTCATTCTGTTCTTTCGCCGACATCGTCATGCGCGACTTGACGCGACCGGGATCGACCACGATCACCGAGACCCCGAACTGCCTTACCTCTGCCTGGAGTTGACGGGAAATGAGTTCAAGCGCGTACTTCGCGGCGGGATAGGTGCTCGCCAACGGCATGTTCAGCAGGTTCGAACCCGAGGTCACGTTGATGATGCGGCCCTTCGCCTTGCGCAGCAGGGGAAGGAAGGCCTGCGCGGAGAAGATGCTGCCGTAGAGGCTGCTGTCGATGGGCTTCGTCAGCTCATCGACCGGCGCGAACTCCAGTGGCCCCGCACCGCCCGCACCGGCGTTGCAGATGAGCCCGTCGAGACCGTGTTCGCCGCACTCCTTGCTGATGGCGGCTGCTGCGGCGAAGAGCTGTTCGCGATCCGTGACGTCGGCCAGGACGGCCTTCAGCGGACCGATCGCGGCGGATTCCAGGTCGTAGGCGTCCTTCTGTCTGCGGACGATGGCGAAGACCTGCCAGCCCACGCGGTCCAGGAGAAGGGCCGTGGCACGGCCCACGCCCGCCGAACATCCAGTGATCACCACGGTCTTCATTTGCGCCACTCCTTTGCGAAGGTCAACTGATTCCGACCGTAGTCCAGCGTGAAGTGATAGGCAACTATCGATACTGCTTGGTAGTGTCTACGCTGTGACTACCGATTCCCCCAGGCCGCTGCGCGCCGATGCCGTGCGCAATTCGGAGAAGATCATCAGGGCCGCGCGCGAGGTCTACGCCGAGCGGGGGCCCGATGCCCTGCTGGATGAGGTGGCCCGGCGGGCCGGAGTGGGGATCGCGACGCTGTACCGCCGCTTCCCCGACAAGGGGACTCTGCTGCGGGCCGTGCTGGAACAGCAGTTCGCGGAACAGGTCCAGCCCGCTCTCGGCCGGGCCCTGCTGGACGACGACCCGCGCCGTGGTCTGGCCCTGGCGATCGAGGCCGCACTGTCCTCCGCCGCCGGTGCGCACAGCGTACTGACCGCCGCGAGGGGGGCGGGGGTGCTGACGGCCGAGCTGGGCCACCACTTCTTCGACGCCCTGGCCCCCCTGGTTCAGCGCGGCCAGCGGACCGGGGTGATCCGGGAGGACCTCGTACCGGAGGACGTACGAAGGATCGTGATCATGCTCGTCAGCGTGCTGTGGACCATGGAGCCCGGCCAGGACGGCTGGCGGCGCTATGTGACGCTGGCGCTCGACGGGCTTTCCCCGGCCTCGGCCAGCCCTTTGCCGTATCCCGCCCCCGAGATGGGGCGCAAGCGCGAGAGCTGAACCAGGACGCCCGGCGGGGACGGTGGGCCGCCACATGCCGAACCGGCCGCTTCGCTTGCTGACTCAACCGATACTCAACTATCGGAAGTCAAGGGGGCTTCCGGCAGCTGGGCATCCGTCCGGGGGAAGCCTCCCGGGGCGTCCTGCGGCACATAGGATCGGTCGGTATGAGCGGTGAGGCTGACCTGCGGAAACTACTGAGCGGCATGAGCCCGGAGTTGAGGCCGGGCCGGTATGTGTTCACCGTCGCGGAGGCGGGCATCCCGCCCGGTCTCACGCCCGTGGTCACGGTCGCCGAGCAGGAGGGCCTGACTCTGGTCGTACGGCTTGAGGATGCCGACGCGGCGGGACTCGCGTACGAGTACGTGGCGGGCTGGATCACGCTGCGCGTCCATTCCGCCCTGGACGCGGTCGGGCTCACTGCCGCTGTCGCCCAGGAACTCGCCGCCGCAGGGCTGAGTTGCAACGTCGTGGCGGGCTTCCACCACGATCACCTCTTCATCCCGTACGAGCGCGCGGCCGAGGCGGTCACCTTGCTGGAAGCCCTCGCGCAACGGTCCGTCTGACCCCGGCGACCGCGCCGGTCACACCAGCCGGCGCTGGCCGGTGGTCTTGATGTCGGTGACGAAGGCGGACCAGGTCGCGGCCTGGAAAACGAGGCCCGGGGCGTGGGGGGTCTTGGAGTCGCGGACGGGGACGATGCCGGTGAGGCCGTCGGCTACTTCGAGGCAGTTGCCGCCGCTGGCGTCGCTGTGCGTTGACTTGCGCCAGGTCGCGGCGCCGGGGAAGTCCTGGGCTACTTCCAGGCAGTCGCCGCCGTCTCCGCCGCTGTACGTCGACTTGCGCCACGTGGCGGCGCCGGGGAAGTCCCGTGCCACTTCGAGGCAGTCGCCGCCGCTGGCGTCGCTGTAGCTGGACTTGTGCCAGGACGCGGCGCTCAGGTCGTACTCATGGCTGCTGCTCTTCATGGGTGTAATCCTCCGCCACTGATTCAATCAGGGCCAAGGATGCGTCAGGTGACAGTGCAGTGGCCCCCAGCAAATCGTAGGCCAGTTCGTGCTGGGCGACGGATGCCGGATCGTCCAGCAACTGGCCCGATCCCAGCCCTTCGAGATAAGCCAGTGGGGGCGCGTCCTCGAAGGTCATTAGCTTCAGGGCGCCAGCCATCGCAGCGTGCGCGCCTGCCTCAAACGGCAGTACCTGCACGATGATCCTGTGCCGTCGGATCAGCCCCGCCACATGTCGCAGCGCCTCCGCCATCACCTCAGGTCCGCCCACCCGTCGACGCAGTACCGCCTCGTCCAGCACCGTCCAAACCATGGGCTCTGTTGGATCCTTCAGCAGCTTGGCTCGATCCAGCCGTGCCGCCAGCAGTTCCTCTATGACCTCCTCCGTCGCCGTCGGCAATCCCGCGCGAAAAACCGCCCGCGCGTACGCCTCCGTCTGCAACAAGCCCGGAATCAGCAGCGGCGCGTACTGCTTGATCACCGTCGCCACCGCCTCGGCCTCCGCCGCCTCGGCGAAGTGATCCGGGTACTTCGACTTCTTCAGTGCCGTGCAGTTCCGCAGGAAGTAGCCGTCCGTCTTGAAGACCTGGTCGAAGTAGATCGCGTACTCCGGCTGGATCCGGCGCACGCCTCCCTCCAACTGGCCGATGAACGATCCGCTGACGAACAGCGGTGCGCCCAGCTCCTCTTGGGACATGTCCGCTTCGTTGCGCTGGTGTCTGAGTTCGGCCCCGAGCATGGCGCGTGGGGAGGATGACGGGTCGAGTGGCTTCGGTCCAGGCATAGAGCGCTCCCGATGGGACACATGGCGATGTTGGGCAGCCGTCACTGTTCAGGCTAGCGACGGTTGACCACTCTGTGTGGTGAAAGCCAATACTCAGAGTAGAGAGCGGCATCGATGGTGAGGAACGAAATGAAGGAGCGGCAGCGCGTGGCAGCCGGGAAGGTGCGGGCGGCCGAGGACGCGGTGGCGGAGTTGCGGGACGGGCTGGCGGCGGTGGGGGTCACCCTGCCGTCGCTGCGGATCGACCCTGTCTCATGTGCGGGGAATGAGCCGAGGCCGCTGGTCGAACTCGGCCGCTGCACCGTCGAGACCGCGCTGCGCCTCAGTGCCGTACTGGAAGGGACGCGGCGATGAGTACAAACGGGAGCGCGAACGGGAGTGTGGACGGGTGTGAGGACGCGGGCGCCGGCGGGAGTGGGGTGGTGTTCGAGCCCGGTTCGTACGCCGTCGACTCCCGGACCGGCCGCGTGGGGCGGGTCATGAGCCAGGACGGCGTCTGCGTTCAACTGCGGCCACCTGGTGGCGGGGTGGAGTGGGACTGTCCCTCGGAGTCCGTCTCCCCGGCCCGGCCCGGAGACGTACTGCGGGCGCGGGTGACGGAACTGAACCACGAGCGGCGATTGCCGTGAGTGCCGTCGTCGGCCTGCCCGCCTCGCCGTGAGGTGAGGCCCTGGGAGGGGCAGGCCGACGACGTTCCCGGTGGGTTACGCGCCTGTGGTGGAGCCGGGGCGGATGATCATCAGGACGGTGACGGTGGCCCACAGGAGGTTGAAGATGCCGGTGTACATGGCCAGCTGGGCGGTGACCTTCGGCTTCTGCGTGGGTTCGGTCACCAGGTCCGTGGCCGGGGCTGTCACCGGGGCTGTCACCGTGGCCGGAGCCGTCTCCGCAGCCGCTTCCAGGTCCGCCAGGATGGTCTCCTGACCGGGCAGTACGAGCACGATCAGCACTGCTGCCGCCGCCACGGTCAGGGCGATCGAGGTGATGAGCCAGGCATCGGTCAGGACGCCCATGCTGGCCGCCGTGGCGAACCCGAAGACGATGACGGCCAGGCCCACGCCTGCGTAGACACGGCAGATGCGGTGCAACAGGCGTACGGCGGAAAGGGCTTGGGGATCACCGGGCGCGGCCATCGCCCGTCTGGCGCCGGGCGGGAACATGCTGGCGGCCACGGTGACCGGTCCGACGGCGACGATCGCGGCCAGAACATGAAGGGCGAGCAGGAACTTTGTCACGGGGTGGGTCGCTCCCTCGTACGGAATGAAGAGTCGGAAGGGGAAGAGGCCCGGGGGAGGCACCCGCCCACGCTAAGACGCCGATCACGCATGCAGAAGTGGCACTATCGACAGCTGCCAACGGATTCCGGCCATTCGCGGCGAGCGCTTAGCCTGGCGCCATGCACAACGTGGTCGTACTCGCTCTTGACCAGGTCATCCCGTTCGACCTGTCCGCCCCGATCGAGGTCTTCTCGCGTACCCGGCTGCCGGACGGGCGTGACGCGTACCGGGTGCGGGTCTGTGCGCCGGTCGCCGGGGAGATCGACGCGGGACCGTTCATGATCCGGGCTCTGTACGGCCTTGAGGCGCTCGCCGAAGCCGACACGATCATCCTGCCCGGCACGTCCGTTCCCACGGCGCCGCTGCCCGGCGACGTACGCGACGCCCTGTGTGCGGCGGCGGCGAAAGGGACCCGTATCGCTTCCGTGTGTGCCGGGGCCTTCGTCCTCGCGGCCACCGGGCTTCTCGACGGGCTGCGGGCCACGACCCACTGGATCGCCGCCCCGCTGCTGGCGGCCCGGTATCCCGGGATCGACGTCGATCCGGAGGTGCTGTACGTGGACAACGGACAGTTCCTCACCTCGGCCGGGGCCGCCGCCTCGCTGGATCTGTGCCTGCACATGATCCGTAAGGACTACGGTTCCGCTGTCGCGGCCGATGCCGCCCGGCTGTCGGTCATGCCATTGGAACGCGAGGGGGGCCAGGCGCAGTTCATCGTCCACGACCAGCCTCCGGTGCCCGCCGGAGCCACGATGGAGGACCTGCTGCGCTGGATGGAGGACAACGCGTGGCGCGAACTCACCCTGAAGGACATCGCCGAGCATGCCGCGACCAGCACCCGGACGCTCAACCGGCGCTTTCGTGAGCAGACCGGCACCACGCCGTTGCAGTGGCTGCACCGGGCCCGGGTCCGCCGGGCGCAGTACCTGCTGGAGGTCACCGGCCACCCGGTCGACCGCATCGCCTCGCAGGTGGGATTCGGTTCGCCGACCGCCTTCCGGGACCGCTTCAAGCGGGTCGTCGGTACGAGTCCGCACGCGTACCGGGCAGCTTTCAGGCCTTCGAGGGCTGTGAGTCCGGGTGCGAGTGCGGGTGCGGGTGAGAGTGTGGATGCCGCTGTGGGTCCGCGTCCGGGGCAGGGGCCGATTCCGGCTCCGGTTCCGGTTCCGGCGCCGACATCCGGGTCTCCGTCTCTACGTTCAGTTCCCTCAGCATCGTCTTCGTGAAGCCGAAGTAGTACGTCCCGACGAAGCCCACCGCGTAGCCGACCAGCAGGCCGGCCCCGTACACCGCGACCATCGTGCCCAGGCCCTTGTTGCCGGCCAGCAGCGGGAACAGCGCCCATCCGGACGGGCCGATCGCCGTCGAACCCACCGCGTCGCCCAGCTGGTTGAACAGGCCGACGAAGCCGCCGCCGAACGCGCCGCCCACGCAGGCCGTGATGAACGGGCGGCCGAGCGGGAGCGAGACTCCGTAGATCAGCGGTTCGCCGACGCCCAGGAGACCGGCGGGGAGGGCGGACCTGATGGTGCGGCGGATTGAGCCGTTGCGGGGGAGGCGTACGTAGACGGCCATCGCCGCGCCGACCTGGCCCGCGCCCGCCATGGCGAGGATGGGGAGGAGCACGGTGTAGCCCTGCTGCTCGATCAGGGTCGTATGGATGGGGATCAGCGCCTGGTGCAGGCCCAGCATCACCAGCGGGAGGAAGAGCCCGCCCAGGACGAAGCCCGCGCCGGAACCGCCGTTCGCCAGCAGCCAGGTGGAGAAGTCGCCGATGGCCGTGGAGACCTCACCGGCCACGTACATCAGGCCGAAGAGCGTGACGAGCCCGGAGACGAGCACGGTGAGTGTCGGGGTGACCAGTACGTCCAGGGCCTCCGGGACCCATCTGCGGCAGGTCTTCTCCACGTACACGGCGAGCACTGCCGCACCCAGCGCGCCGAGCACGCCGCCCTGGCCCGGGGCGAGTTTCTGGCCGAACGCGTCGATGTTCGCGACGCCCGGGAAGACGATGATCGCGGCGACCGCGCCGCCCAGAATGGGCGTACCGCCGAACTCCTTCGCCGTGTTGTAGCCGACGAAGACGGCGATCAGCGACATGAAGCCGGAGGCGAGGGCGCTGAGGGCGGGGACGACGGCGGGGAGCCAACCGAGGTTCGCCAGAAGGCCGTTGAGGCCCGCGATGATGCCGCAGCCGATGAGGGCGGGGATCAGCGGCACGAAGATGTTGGCGATCCGGCGGAGGAAAAGCTTGAACGGGGTGGCGTTCCTGGCCTTCCGGGCCGCCTTGATCTCGGCGCCCTGCGCGGCCAGTTGGTCGGCGGTGGAGGGGGTGGGGGACGAGACCGGAGGGGGTGTCGGTGTCGGCGCCTCCGCCCCCGTACGGCCCTCCTCCACCAGTCGCTCGAACTCCGGCGTGACCCTCGCGACCGTACCCGGGCCGAGCACGACCTGATACGTCGTGCCGTCCTCCACCACGCCCAGCACGGCGGGCAGCGCCTTCACTTCCTCGTGCCGTACGAGGGAACGGTCGCACAGGCCCAGGCGGAGCCGGGTCATGCAGTGGGCGACGGACTCGATGTTCCCGGCGCCCCCGACGAGCGGGAGGAGCGCTTCGGCCGTGGCGCGGTTCTTGTCTTCTGTTGCCATGGTGCACGGTGCCTTGCTGTGCGAGGGGGGAGGGTGTCAGTCGGTTGCTGTGGTCGTGGCTGTTGTTGTCGCCGTACGGGCGGACCGCAGTGCTTCGCGCAGGTGGCCCTCGGATTCGGTGAGGAGCGCGTCGGCCGTGGGGCCGTCGACGCCGCCGAGGATGGTGAGAATGGCGTTCTTCACCTCGCCGTCGGTGGCGGCCAGGGCCGTCTCGATCTCCTCGTCCGAGGCGCCGGTGGCGAGCGCGACGATCCGGCGGGAGCGGGCGCGCAGCTTCTCGTTGGACGCGCGGACGTCGACCATCAGGTTTCCGTACGTCTTGCCGAGCCGGATCATGGTGATCGTCGAGAGCATGTTGAGGACGAGCTTCTGTGCCGTACCTGCCTTGAGGCGGGTGGAGCCGGTGAGCAGCTCGGGGCCGACGACGACCTCGATGCCGTGCTCGGCGGCGGCGGCCAGCGCGCTGCCCGCGTTGCAGGAGAGGCCGACGGTGAGCGCGCCGATGTCCCGGGCGTGCTCGACGGCGCCGATGGCGTACGGGGTACGGCCGGAGGCGGAGATGCCGACGACCGTGTCGTCCGGGGTGATTTTTATGGCGTCCAGGTCGGCGGCGGCCAGCTCCTTGGAGTCCTCGGCGCCTTCGACGGAGGTCACCATGGCGCCGGGGCCGCCCGCGATCAGGCCGACGACCTGGGCCGGGTCGGTGTTGAAGGTGGGCGGGCACTCGCTGGCGTCGAGGACGCCGAGCCGTCCGGCCGTACCGGCGCCCGCGTAGATCAGCCGGCCGCCGCGTGCCGCGCGTTCGGCGGTGGCGTCGATGGCGGCGGCGATACGGGGGAGCTGGGCGGCGACGGCGGCGGGGACGGTGCTGTCCTCGCCGTTCATGATCCGGGCGATGTCCAGGGTGGGCAGCTGGTCGATCTCGGCGAGTTCGGGGCGGAAGGCCTCGGTGGTGAGGGTGTCGAGCTGGGCGCGGAGTTCGCCGTACGGGGAGGGGGTGTCGGAGGCGGAGGTCATGGGAAGCGGCTCTTTCTTCCGGGTGAGCGGGTGCGGGTGCCGGTGGTGCCGTTGGAGTCTCGGTACGGGAGGACCGGCTGCCGGATCAGCGCGTGTGGCGCGGGCTGTGGCGGTGCGCGAGCGCCTCGTACGACGCGGAGAGGGCCGGGGCGGCCGTCTCGTACGTACGCTGCGCCACGCCTATGAACAGGCAGTCCACGACGAGGAGTTGACTCGTACGGCTGGACATGGCGGCCGGGCGCAGCTCGCTCTCGCGGGCGGTGGAGGTCGTCAGCACATGGTCGGCGTACTGCGACACGGGGCCGTCCGGCCGGCCGGTGATCGCGACCGTCGTCGCGCCGCGATCGAAGGCGACCCGGAGCGGTTCGATGACATCGCCGGTGGAGCCGGAGTGGGTGATCGCGATGGCGAGGTCGCCGGGGCGGAGCTGGACGGCGTTGGTGACGGCGAGATGCGGGTCGGAGTGGGCGTGCGCGATCAGGCCGATGCGCAGCAGCTTCTGGGCGAGGTCCATTCCGACGAGGGAGGAGGCGCCGACGCCGTAGATGTCGATACGGCGGGCACCGGCGGCGGCCGTGACGACGGCGCCGAGCTGGACGGTGTCGAGGGCGGCGGCGGTGTCGGAGAGGGTCTGCTGTTCGTCGTACGCGAGCTTCGCCACGACGTCCGCGATGGGGTCGTCGACCGCTATGTCGGCCGTGACTGCGGGCGCGCGGCCGGACTGCTGCTGTGCCGCGAGTCCGGCGAGGGCGAGGCGCAGGTCGCGGTAGCCGGGGTAGCCGAGGAGGCGGGCGGTGCGGACCACGGTGGCCTCGCTCGTGCCGGTCAGCTCGGCGAGACCGGTGACGGTGAGGGCGGCGCAGCCGGCCGGGTCCCCGGCCACCGCCTCGGCGACGAGCTGCATGGAACGGGTCATGGTCGGGGCGAGTGTCCGCACCTTGGCAGAGAGGGCGGCGGGGGCGGGCGGCGCCCCCTCGCTGAAACTTTCCTTCACGTCTTGGGTCACCTCTGAAAGATATTTTCAGGATTTGGGACGCGTCAACCCCCTGGGACAATTGAGTGATGGACCCCGACATGGACCCCGACAAGGACCCTGACGCAGCCCCTGACCTGCCCCCCGGCACAGACTCTGACAAGGACCCCGAGAACGTGGATGTGAACCCCTTGGAGCAGGTGCTGCACGCCGCCCGCGCGCTGGTCCTCACCGACCTGGTCGCGGGCGATGTCGCCGACCCGGAGGTCGTGTCCCTGGTCGAGGAGTCGGTGACGCACCGGCGCTGGTGGGTGGAGCAGTGGCCCGAGGGCGCGTCCTATGTGGCGGGGCTGGTCGCGCAGGACGTCCAGGACGCGCTGCTGGAGCGGTACGGGCGCTGGCCGCTCTGCCCGGTCTGCGCCGAGGGCGAGCCGCACGCGCTGGACGTGGAACCGGAGCTGGGGCCCGATCCGCACTGGGTCTGCGGGAAGGCGGGCGTGGTGGTCGCGGCGGTCGGCGAGCTGGCGCCGGGCGGCGGGGTGGGCGCGTCGTGACGGTCTACATCGACCCGCCGACCTGGCCGGGCCATGGCCGTATGTGGTCGCACCTGGTCAGCGATGTCTCGTTCAGCGAGCTGCACGCGTTCGCCGCGTCCATCGGCTGCCCGCCGGGCGCGTTCGAGCGGGACCACTACGACGTACCGGAGCACCGCTACGAGGACGCGGTACGCGCGGGCGCGGTGAGGATCGGCTCCAAGGAGCTTGTACGGAGGCTTACGGGCGCGGGGCTGCGGCGGCCGAAGGGGCGGCCTGTGGCGTGAGGCGCGTGCTTCTTTGCCGTGGCCGCGTTCGGCCCGCGCTTCGGTGGGAGGCTCGTGCTTCTTTGCGTAGCCCGTGCTTCTTTGCGTAACTCGTGCTCGGCCCGCGCCGTGTGACGTACCCCTCAGGGCCACGGACGGTGACCGCCCCGCCGACTCCTGATCGTAAGGTCATGCCAGCGGATTCGTCCTGAACTCCGCGTTCCAGCAAGGCATTTGGAGACCTCGGTGAAGAGATTTGCCAAGCGCGTGACCGTTGCCGCCGGTTGTCTCGCCCTGACCGGCGCGACTCTGCTGGCGGGTGCGGGCGGAGCGGGAGCGAGTGAGGGAACGTCCGCCGCGTCCGCGCACGCCGCGATACCGGGCAAGCCCGGGAAGCTTCGCGACGTACCGCCGGAGCTGGCGGTTCCGGCCGGCAACGAACGCACGGCCGTGCTCGATGCCCGAGGTGTGCAGACCTACACGTGCACGGACGGCGCCTGGACCCTGCTGGAGCCGGCGGCCACGCTCTGGAAGCAGGGCGACCCGGCACGTCGTGCTGTCGCGCTCCACTCGCGCGGGCCGGTGTGGGTGTCCACGGACGACGGCAGCGCCGTCAACGCCGCCGCCGTCGCGAACGTGCCGCGTGACGGCGCGATCCCGCAGCTGCTCCTGAAGGCCACCACCCACCGGGGTGCCGGTCTCTTCGCGGACGTGTCGTACATCCAGCGCCTGGAGACGCGCGGCGGACTCGCCCCCGCCGGGGCCTGTGCCACGGATGCGGGGCAGGTGAGCGTGGAGTACTCCGCCACGTACGTGTTCTACGCGCCCGAGGCGTAGGCGTAGGCATAGGCATAGGTGGAGGCGGCGGCGGTCAGCCATCGGCCGGCCGCCGGAGCCTCATCACCTACGAGACCCGGAGCCTCACCACCTACGGGACCCGGAGCCTCACCACCTACGGGACCCGGAGCCTCACCACCTACGGGACCCGGGTCCCATCACCTACGGGACCCCGAGCCACGCCACCCACAGGACACTGTTCGATCCCTCGTTCGACCCCCGGCTAGTCTGATTGCCGGAAATGGCCATGCCAGGCGCGAGGGAATCGGGGAGGGTGACCGGCGATGTCGCAGTCCGGCGATCCGGAGTCCACGTCCATGTCGTCGGTATCCATCGGCGGCTACGAACTGGTCGACCGGCTGGGCAGTGGCGGCATGGGAGTCGTCCACCTGGCCCGGTCCGCCTCCGGGCGGCAGGTCGCGGTGAAGGTCGTGCACCCGCAGTTCGCGATGGACGAGGAGTTCCGTACGCGCTTCCGGCAGGAGGTCGCGGCGGCCCGCAGGGTGAGCGGGGCGTTCACCGCCCCCGTGGTGGACGCCGACACGGAGGCCGAGCAGCCATGGATGGCGACGCTGTACGTGCCCGGCCGCACCCTGACCGAAGTCGTCAAGGCTGACGGCCCGCTGGCGGGTCCGGAGCTGCGCACACTGGGGCTGGGGCTGGTCGAGGCGCTGCGGGACATCCACCAGGCGGGCGTGGTGCACCGGGACCTGAAGCCCAGCAACGTACTGCTGGCCGAGGACGGGCCGCGCGTCATCGACTTCGGCATCTCGCGCGCGACCGACAACCAGACGCTCACCATCACCGGACGGGTGATCGGCACCCCGCCGTTCATGTCGCCGGAGCAGTTCACCGCGCCGAGGGACGTCACCGCCGCCTCGGACGTGTTCTCGCTCGGCTCGCTGCTGGTGTACGCGGCGACGGGCAACCGGCCGTTCGACGGGGCCAGCCCGTATCTGACGGGCTATCAGGTGATGTACGAGCCCCCGGTCCTGGACGACGTCCCGCACCCCCTCCGGAGCATCGCCGAACGCTGTCTGGAGAAGGAACCGGCCGCCCGGCCCGACCTCGCGGAGCTACGGGACCTGCTCCGTACGCTGCCGGACACCGCCGAGCCGCTCCCGCCGGGGGCTGCGGCCCTCGCGGAGTCCCGCCGCCAGGGCCCCCGGCCCCGCCCCGGCCTCTGGGACGGCCCCACGCAGGGCGGCCCCCACACGCAGGGCGGCCCCCACGCCCAGGACTCCCGGGGAACGGACGACGGGACAGCCACCCGGGGAACGGGCGACGGGACAGCCACCCGGGGAACGGGCGACGGGAAGGCCGAGGTCCGGACCGGTCGCGGACGTCGGGTGCGGCGGATCCTCATCAGCGTCACCGCGGCCCTGGCCGTCACCGGGCTGAGCGTCTTGGCCGTGAACCTCGCGTCCTACTGGGGCGCCACCCCGGCGCCACCCGCCGGGTCCGGGACCGCGGACGACGCGCGCCCCGCCGCGCTGCCGGCCGGCTGGCAGCCCTGGCGCACGAGCCTGACCCATCGCGCCGGGGACATCACCCCGCTCTTCTACGCGGAGTCCGGGTGTCTCCCGGAGTCGGACGCCCTGTACTGCGCCGGTACGGGCTTCACCGTCGCCAAGATCGACGCCGCCTCCGGCCGCGTCCTGTGGCGGGCCGGCACCAATCCGCAGGAGGTACGGCCCCTCGGCGTCCGGGACGGGCTCGTCCACGTCTACGAGCAGCCGGACGACGCGGTCGCCGGAAACAGGAACAACCAGATCGTGGCTCTGGACGCCGACACCGGGAAGGAGCGGTGGAGGCACAGCATCAGCGAGGACGACGCTCCCGCGCACCTGTTCAGCGGTGGCGTGCTGACGCTGTCGGCCTCCCAGAGCGAGTTCGTGGCCTACGGAACGTCGGGCGAGGAACTGTGGAGGTCCCCGGCGACGGCGTCGGACGGAAGTTCCTGCCTCCCGCGGGTGCTGGGTGATGTCCCGTACGGACTGTGCGAGTCGGGGGACGGCACCGGTACGGGCTCGCTCACCCTGCTGGGGCTCGACCCGTCCGACGGCACGCGGCGCGACCTCGCGAAGCTGCCCTCGATGGCGGAACCGCTCGGTGTCGTGGACGGCCGGCTCCTGTTCGCCGCCACGCAGAACCCGGAGGAGGCGGCGGATTCCTCGGGCACGCCGCCGTACACGGAACTGCTGCGGGTGGATCCGAAGAGCGGCGCCGTCAAGAAGGTGCCGCTGGCGGGAACGCCGAGCGGCACGGCCACCCTGGCGGACGGCGTCGTCTACTTCGCGGCGGAGAACGGAACGGTCACCGCGGTGGCGCCGGACGACGGCGAACAGCTGTGGCGCAAGGCGACGGAAACGGAGAGCCTGTCGCCACCGGTGGTGTCGGCGACGTACAACAGCGTCTACTTCACCAACCGCTTCGGCCGCCTGCTGGCGCTGAACCGCGAGACCGGGGCGGAACAGTGGCACACGGCCGCGCCGACCGGCCTGCGGGACATAGCGGGAAACACACCGAGCGTGGTGCTGATCAAGGACGCGATCGTGGCGGTGGCGGGCGATACGGCCTTCTCCGTACGGCCTGACCGCCCTGACCGCCCTGACCGTCCTACGGACCCGAAGTGATCGGGTGGTTCCGGGGACCGGTGCTCTCGATGATCTCGCTGAAGTCGAACTCGCCTGCGTCCATGGCGTCGAAGCCCTCCTGCCGCAGGTGCGGCTTGACGGCGTCCTCCCTGGCGAGCCGCACGGCTTCAGCCTTTGTGCCGGCTCCGAAGATACGCATGGCCTCGGCCACCATCGTCTCGTCGAGGTCGATCACTGTCCTGGACACGCGGGTCTCCTCGAGGTCCTCAGTTTCGGGGCAGTCCTTCAGGCGTTGGGCAGCGGGCATTCGGGGCGGTTGGACGGCGCCGATGCCGATGCCGATGCCGGTGCCGAGCTGGTGACGATCTTGCTGGCGGCCGCCCTGCGGTGGAAGCGCAGTGACAGTGTCGTCAGGGCGATCGCGAGGGCCGTCATCGCAGCCCCCGCCCAGGCCGTCGACGCGAAGCCGAAGTCCGCGTCGATCACGGCGCCGCCGAGCCAGGGGCCGCCCGTGTTGCCCAGGTTGAAGGCGGCGGTGGTGGTGGCTCCGGCGAGAGTGGGGGCGGCGGAGGCGATGTTGAAGATACGGGCGTTGAGGGCCGGGCCCGTGTAGAAGGCGGAGACGCCGAGGAGGAAGGTCACCGTGACGACGGCGAGCTGGTTCGACGCGGTGAGCGCCAGGACGACGAGCAGGACCGTCGACGCGGTGATGCCACTGATCAGGACGCCGAAGAGATGCGCGTCCGCGTACCGGCCGCCGATCGCCGTACCGATCAGCGCGCCGAGGCCGAACAGCCCGAGCACGGTCGGGACCCAGCCGTCGTCCAGCCCGGCCACGTCGGTGAGCAGCGGGGCGAGGTAGGAGAACGCGCAGAAGACACCGCCCGCGGCCAGTGCGGTGACGGCGACGGCGAGCCAGACCTGACGGTCGCGGAAGATGGTCAACTCCCGTGTGAGCCGCGGCTTCTCGTCGGGCAGCGGGATGCGCGGGATCAGTGTCAGTACGCCGCCCAGTGCGATGGCGGAGGCCACCGCGACGGCCCAGAACGCGGAGCGCCAGCCGAAGTGTTCGCCGAGGAAGGCACCGGCCGGGACGCCGAGTACATTCGCGATGGAGAGTCCGCCGAGCATCACCGCCATGGCGCGGGCACGGGTGCCCAGCGGAACCATGGCCATCGCGACGGCCGCGCCGATCGCCCAGAAACCGGCGCAGGCGAGCGCGCTGATCACACGGGACGCGAAGAGCACCTCGTACGTCGGGGCGAGCGCGCCCGCGACCTGGCCGAGGCCGAAGACCGCGATCAGCGCGATCAGGGTGGTACGGCGGGGCAGGCGCAGGGTCGCCACGGCGAGCAGCGGGGCGCCGATCACCATGCCGATCGCGAAGGCGGAGATGAGGAGTCCGGCGGTGGGGATGGACACGTTCATGTCGTCGGCGAGGGGCGGCAGCAGGCCGGAGAGCATGAACTCACTCGTACCGAGCGCGAAGACCGAGAGACCCAGGACGTAGACGGCCACCGGCATACGGGCGGGTGCGGGAGCGGGTACGGACGCGCGTGCGGGAGCGGGTACGGACGCGCGTGCGGGAGCGGGTACGGACGCGCGTGCGGGTGGCGTGAGTATGGGTGCGGGGACGGCGTCGGCGGGCGCGGGTGGGCGTCGATCGGCGGAGTCGGGCATGTCAGATGTCAACGCCGGTGCCGATGGCCGAATTCCTGGTGAACGGACTGGTCGGCACGGCGATCAGCCGGTGAGCAGGGCGAGTTCGGACGCGAGATTCCGGCGCGCGGGCGCCTCCCACCGCTGGGTGCCGTACGGGGTACGGAACAGGCTTGGCAGGGCCAGCAGTTGTTCCAGCACGGCCGCTCGGCCCGTACGGAACGCTTCGTCGGGGACGAAGCCGTACTCCTCGCGTACGGCGGCCGTGTAGGCGGCGTACGCGTCGGGGGCCGAGGCCAGGATCGCCAGGTCGGCGTCGCAGAGCACGGCGCCGTTGCGGTCGCCGGGCTCGGCGGCGTGGGTGGTGGTGAGGCGGACGAGCCGGGCGACCTCGCGCGTACCGTCGTCGCTCAGACCCGCCTCGGCCAGGGCGCGTTCGGCGAGGCGGGCGGAGCGTTCCTCGTTCTCGGAGCGGTCGGGGCGGTAGACGGCGTCGTGGAACCAGGCGGCGAGGCGTACGAGTTCGGGGTCGTCGGCGTACTCGGCGAGGGTGTCGATGTGGTCCAGGACGGCGGTCAGGTGATCGGTGGTGTGGTAGCGCCGCTGCGGCTCGGCCCAGCGGGCGAGGAGGTTGTCGGCGTACGGGTACGGGTCGGCGGACGGTGACGGATCCGCGGACGGGGATTCGGCGTCGCGGAGGAGCGCGTGCAGCGTCGCGGCGAACCGGCTGCGCAGGTCGGGGGCGGTCATACGACGACGATAGCGAGCGCGTTCAGGACCCCGCAGACCCCGCAGACCCCGCAGGCCCCCGAACTCCTGGGCTCCGGGCCCCCGGACCCCTGGGGCCCGGGAGCCCCAGGGGTCCGCTCGAAGCGGTTCGGCGTCAGTGCGATGGCGCCGGCTGCGGCGTCGATTCGTCGAAGAGGCTGATCACTCGGCCTTCCGCACCACTGCGGAAGCGGCGGCTGCGACGTAGATCCCGTACGACCGTCAGCTTGCGCATCCAGCGATCAGTCCCGTCGTAGCGGGCCTGGAACGTCCCGCGACCGTGCAGTGCGCGGAAGTTGTCCACCAGCAGCAGATCGCCTTCCGCGAGGCACAAGACGGTGGCCCGCTCGGCGAGTTGCGCGCAGAACGCATCGAGTTCCGCCTTGGCCTGTGCATCTCCGGGCAAAGCCTCGGTGTACGGGACGTCGATGCGCAGATAGGGCGATTGGCGTGATCCGAAGAGCAGGGGACTCGCCTCACTCGCCACCTCCGACTCACCGCCCGTCCTCCGCAGATGCTCGGAGTCGGGCTTGATCAGGAAGCGCGGTGAGAAGAGCACATCGAGATCCAGACGTGAGAAGTCCAGGTCCGTAGCCGTCACGATCGTGTTGGTGACCTTGTCGTGGTTCCTCAGACAGAGCAGGGCCAGTGCGTCGCACCGGTCGTCGCTGAAGCAGTCCTCGACATGCAGTTCCAGGTCCGCTTCACTGCTGTGGCCTGTCTGCCGGTGCTCCTGTCCGGCTATCGGCAACACGTCGTTGAACAGCCGTCCGTCCTGGAGGCTGGACCAGGCTATGGGGTCGCCCAGTCTGGACGTGGTCAACGCCAGCCATATGTCCTGGCGAACGGTCGCCCTCGGATCACGCTCCTTCCAGTGGCGGGGCGTCGGGAGTTCCGCCTCCCCCACTGGGCCGTTGCGGATCACCAGAGCCGCGACCGACTCGGAGTACTTCAAGTCGTCCACAGCGTCGAGCACTTCGGCGGGGAGATTCGAGGCATGGTGGGCGGCCTGCCTCAGAAACACCGGATCGTCAGCCGTCTCGAACTTGCCGGACAGATCGTCCAGCAGTGTCCCGCATTCCAGGGCCGCCTGCCCGGTGAGTGTCATCTCCCGTAATCCGCTGTGCGGCTTCTGAATTCCCCTGACGTTTTCCACTCTCGTCTCCTGTGTCGTACTGTCCTTTTTGCGGCTCGCAGTGACCTTCAATGCGGTGCTGCGGTGTGGATGATCTCCCGCAGGAGTTGCCTCCATGGCTGCGGGTCGAATGAGCGCAGGACCTGTTCCTTGTCCCGCTTCATCATTTCCCGTACCAGAGGGTCACCTTCGGAATTACGAACCATCAGATCCACCAGCCTTTCGGCGGCGGTTGTCAGTTCCTCGGTGTTCGTGATCCTGACGCAGCCGCTCCGTGCGCCATAGATGTCCTCGAAGCAGGCGTAGTCGGTGACGGCGCAAGGAACTTCCGAAATGGCCGCGAGGGCCGGCCCGAGACCGACGCTCTCGACATCGGTTGTGTTCGGGGTGAAGAGCACGGCTCCGCCGCCGGCCCGGCACAGCCGCAGCAGATCGACCTCGTCGAGGTGCCATCGGAGCCCTGCGTCCTGATGACTCGACAGAGGTACCCCGTCCAGAAAGACGACATCGTCCTGCACATTCATCTGCCGGGCGGTATGAACAACCTCTTCGGCGTACGGCGGGTCCTCGTCCAGGCTGCCGAAGACGAGTAGCTGCGGAACGGGAAGACTCCGCGTCTCGCAGATCCTCTTGATCTCCGCGAACATACGGACGGATATCTCGACGCCTTTGACCTGGAAGACGCGCACAGGAACGAGCAACAGCGGTCTGTCCGAGGACAGCCCTCGTTGTTCACAGAAGGCCTCGTGTCGTCCTTCCAGCTCCCAGGATCCCAATGCCGGAAGCACGTTCGGCACTGTCATGGCGCTCAGCTCGGTCGGATACTCGGCGGCTTCCAGCGCCAGTCCTGGTGACACGACCGCCCATCGGTGGCAAGGGCCGGATCCCGGCAGCGGGGTGAACTGATTCGGTTCCGGCGGGTACACGCGGGTCCCCTCTTCGAAGACCGCGTAGCTGCCGAAGAGATCGTGGTCCCAGAAGAGCACACCGCCCCGGGCACCGGCCGGCCACCGCCGGGCCGCTGCCCTGTGCAGGGCCAGCGTCACCGGAACGGCGTCGGAGAGCGTCATGTTGACGGCGCAGACCCAGTCGACGTCATGCTCCTCGAACCATTCGGTGAAGTAGTCCTCGTAGGGCTTGGCGATCGACTCCACGAGGCGCCAGACATCCGCGGATTCACTTTCGTCCAGGCTGTCCGCGCGAGCCACGGCACCACGTACCGTGGTGAGCGCGTCTTCAAGTTCGTCCCTCGCCAAGTCCAGGGGAACGACAGTGCTGACGGACATCCATTCGGGATACCCGCCGTCCTCGCATCCCCGAGGGAAGAAGTTCTTCTTGTCGGGCCGCCAGGAGAAGCCGAGGTCCGCGACGACCGGAAGCGCCAGGGTGTTGTTCGGGAACTCTGCCTCCAGCACGTTCCTGAAGATGGTGAGCAGGCCACTCACCGGGAGTCCGTCCCCTGAAATCAGAGCTAATTTCATTGGAATCCCCTCATTCCTGCCGAAATCAACGAAGTAAACCTGGGTGCATGAGAGCGGTCTCAGCTCGATGCGTTTGCCACTCGGTCAATGGGAATTCCCCCCCGGACGACCACGAAATGAGACCAGTGCACGTAACAGCGAGCGAAGAACTGCGCGTGGAGCAGGAGCGGCAAAACAGCGCCTGAGGCAAGTTCGTCAAAGTTACGCGTGCGATTCAAAGGCTGTCAAGAGAGTCATGCCCATGGCATGCGTCGGCCGTCACTTGATCCCAAAAGGGATATTTCCCCGGGGGAGGCTCCTGTAGATAGCGCGACATTCGCGCCGTATCGCTGGTCACCCTTGCTCGCGCCCGCCGCCTACGAGCAAAGAATCGGATCGCAAATCCGACCACCTGCTGGAGAGGTCATCGTTAAGTCCAGAACCCCTCTTCAATTCTCTGGTGATTTTGTTAGTGATTCTGTTGTAGGGGAACAGTGAGCCTTTTCGGCGTGGCCACCGATCGGGTGCCGGTGGCAGGGCGAGGGTGAGTCCGCAACGGACAAGCCCCCGGCGCCATTGAGCTGTCCGGCAGAACGCGGAGGCTGTTCAGCCGCTACGGCGGCGTGCTGGGCCGGCAACGAGTTCGGCCCGGCCGGAGTGCCAGGTCGACTCGACACTTCCTCCCGTCAGCGGTCGTGGCCCGCAGTGGCGGGGAGAGCGTTGTCGATGAGGACGGCGGTGATGGCGGCGGCGGTGGGGAAGGCATCGGCGTCGAGGACCCGGGTGCGGGCCGCGGCGCCATCGATGAGCAGCGCGAGCTGCTCGCTCGTCACGTCACTTTGGTCGCCAAAGCTGTCCTCACCCTGGAGAGGCAACGCTGAAAACGCTCGGTGATGGCACGGACAGGGCCTAGGAAGCCTTGAAGCCGCGCAGCCGCAGCGAGTTGCCGACGACGAAGACCGACGAGAACGCCATCGCCGCGCCCGCGATCATCGGGCTGAGGAACCCCGCCGCCGCGAGGGGCAGGGCGGCGACGTTGTAGCCGAAGGCCCAGAAGAGGTTGCCCTTGATCGTGCCGAGGGTGCGGCGGGCGAGGCGGATGGCGTCGGCGGCGGCGCGCAGGTCGCCCCGTACGAGTGTCAGGTCACCCGCCTCGATGGCGGCGTCGGTGCCGGTGCCCATGGCGAGACCCAGGTCGGCCTGGGCGAGGGCGGCGGCGTCGTTGACGCCGTCGCCGACCATGGCGACGGACCGGCCCTCGGCCTGGAGCTTCTTGATGACGTCGACCTTGTCCTGGGGCATGACCTCCGCGATGACCTGGCCGGCATCGATCCCGACCTCGGCGGCGACGGCTTCGGCGACGGTCCTGTTGTCGCCGGTGAGCAGGATCGGGGTCATCCCGAGGGCGCGCAGCCGCCGGATGGCCTCCGGGCTGGTCTCCTTCACCGCGTCGGCGACTTCGAGGACGGCCCGCGCCTCGCCGTCCCAGGCCACGGCGATCGCCGTACGGCCCGCTGCCTCCGCCTCCGTCTTCTTGCGCTCCAGCGCCTCCGGGAGACGGATCTCCCACTGCGCGAGCAGCTTGGCCCGGCCCACGAGGACGGCGTGGCCCTCGACCACGCCCTGGACGCCGAGGCCGGGGACGTTCGCGAAGTCCTCGGGGACCGGCAGCGTGCCGACGCGCTCGGCGGCGCCTTCCGCGACGGCGCGGGCGATCGGGTGCTCGGAGGCGTGCTCCAGGGCGCCCGCCAGCCGCAGTACCTCGGTCTCCTCCGTTCCCGCGGAGCTGTGCGTGGACAGGAGTGTCATGCGGCCGGTGGTGACCGTGCCGGTCTTGTCGAGGACGATCGTGTCCGCACGGCGGGTGGACTCCAGCACCTCGGGCCCCTTGATCAGGATGCCGAGTTGGGCGCCGCGTCCGGTGCCGACCATGAGGGCGGTCGGGGTGGCCAGGCCGAGGGCGCACGGGCAGGCGATGATCAGCACGGCCACGGCGGCGGTGAAGGCGGCGGTCAGGTCCGCGCCGATGGCGAGCCAGACGCCGAGCGTGCCGAGCGCGAGGACGATCACCACCGGTACGAACACGGCGGAGATCCGGTCGGCGAGGCGCTGGGCCGCGGCCTTTCCGTTCTGGGCGTCCTCGACCATGCGGGCCATGCGGGCGAGTTGGGTGTCCGAGCCGATACGGGTGGCCTCGACGACGATCCGGCCGCCCGCGTTGAGCGTGGCACCGGTGACCGGGTCGCCGACGGAGACCTCCACCGGGACGGACTCGCCGGTGAGCATCGAGGCGTCGATGGCGGAGGAGCCCTCGATGACGGTGCCGTCGGTGGCGATCTTCTCGCCGGGCCGTACGAGGAAGGTGTCCCCGACCCGCAACCGCGAGGTGGGCACGGTGACCTCGCGGCCGTCGCGCAGGACGGTGACGTGCTTGGCGCCCAGCTCCAGCAGCGTGCGGAGGGCGGCTCCGGCCTTGCGCTTGGAGCGGGCCTCGAAGTAGCGGCCGGCCAGGATGAAGGCCGTGACTCCGGCGGCGGCTTCGAGGTAGATGTTCCCGGAGCCGTCGGTGCGCGCGATGGTCAGCTCGAACGGGTGGACCATGCCGGTCATGCCCGCCGTACCGAAGAACAGCGCCCAGAGCGACCAGAGGAACGCGGCCGACGTGCCGACCGAGATCAGGGTGTCCATCGTCGCCGCGCCGTGGCGGGCGTTGACCCAGGCGGCGCGGTGGAACGGCCAGCCGGCGTACGTGACGACGGGCGCGGCGAGGGTCAGGGACAGCCACTGCCAGTTGTCGAACTGGAGGGCCGGGATCATGGCCATCGCGATGACCGGTACGGAGAGGATGACGGCGGTGGTGAGCCGCTGGCGCAGAGGCCGGAGTTCGGCGTCCTCCGCGTCCTCGGCGGCCCCTGCGGTTTCTGTCTCCTCCGCGTCCCGGTCGTCGGGTTCCGGGTGCCGGGGAGCGGGCTCCTGGGCGGTGTAGCCGGTGGCTTCGACGGTGGCGATGAGGTCCTGTACGGCGACGTCCGCGCCGCGATAGCTGACCTTGGCCTTCTCGGTGGCGTAGTTGACGGTGGCCTCGACCCCGTCCATGCGGTTGAGCTTCTTCTCGATGCGGGCCGCGCAGGAGGCGCAGGTCATGCCGCCGATGACGAGCTCGACCTCGGCGGCTGGTGAGCCGGTGTGCGCGCCGGTGTGCGAGTCGGCGTGAGCGCCGGTGGTCCCGGAGGGGCTCATGGCTGACGGCTCCTTCTCATCGTCATCGAGGGTATCGACGTATGCGTCATCCTACCCCCTAGGGGTATTGCCTGGACTTCATGTATACCCCCCATGGGTATCTAGGGCAAGGGTGGTCGTGGCTCCTGGAGGGGTGCGGGTGGGGGCGGCGCGGTGCCTCATTGCCGGGCTCGCGGTGTCCCCGTAGGCTTGAATATTGGACTAGACCTGTACTCGATGAATGAGGTCCCATGAGCAAGCGTGCAGTCCTGGAGGTGATCGCTCTCGACGCGGAGGACGCGATCGCCGCCCGCAGTGGTGGCGCTGACCGTCTTGAGCTGGTCACCGACATGGCGGCGGACGGACTGACCCCGTCCCGCGAGACCTTCGCGAAGATCCGTACCGCCGTGGACATTCCGCTGCGAGTGATGCTGCGGCTGTCGGACGGATTCACGGTGGACGGGTCCGGCGGGGTGGACGCCCTGGTGGGCGCGGCGCGGGGGATGCGGGCCGAGGGCGCGGACGAGTTCGTGTTCGGTTTCCTCGACGCGGACGGGACGCCGGACCTGGTGACGGTGGAACGGCTGATCGCGGAGCTGGACGGCTGCCGGTGGACCTTCCACCGGGCGATCGACCGCGCGGCCGACCGGGGCGCACTGCGCAAGCGGCTCGCGGACCTGCCGGGGCTGGACACGTACCTCACGGCGGGATCGGCGGCGGGCGTGGACGACGGCATGCCGACGCTGCTGAGGGAAGCGGCGGCGGCCGACCAGGGCGAGGCGGGCTACGGGCCGCGGATGCTCGTCGGCGGTGGCCTCCGGCTGGACCACCTGCCGAGGCTGCTGGCGGCAGGGGTGGACGGGTTCCACATCGGGGGCGCGGCCAGGGTGAGGGGCTGGGAAGGGGCGGTTTCGGTGGGGGCGGTACGGGAGTGGCGCGAGGCGCTCGACGCCTGAGTCAGGCCGGCTCCCCGCCCAGGACCCTGGCCGCGAAATCCGCCAGCCGCGCCCTCATGTCCTCGGGCGTCATGCCCCCGAGGCCGGGGTCGGTGAGGTGTTCCACGAGGTCCGCGCGGGTGGCGGCCAGCAGGGCGTGCGCGGTGAAGTCGCTGTCGGCCAGGCCCGGTACGCGGCCCAGTGTGTCCCGCAGGGTGCCGTGCCACCACGCGTAGTGCGCCGCCTGGTACGGGCTGCCGCTGCCCGCCTCCTCCAGGGCCAGGGAGAGGTGGCGGTTGTCGAGCTTGAAGCGCAGTACGGCGTCGAGCAGGGCCGGTACGCGCCTCCGCGGCGGGGTGTCCGGGCCGAGCGGTTCCGGTCCGGTCTCGATGGCCCGGCGCAGGGGCTCGATCCGGGTCTCGAAGACCGCGCGGATCAGGCCGGTGCGGTCGCCGAACCGGCGGAAGAGCGTGCCCTTGCCGACGCCGGCCGCCGCCGCGATGTCGTCCATGGAGACGCTCCGGGGGCTGTCACCGCGGGCGAAGAGATCGTCGGCAGCCGTCAGGACGGCCTCGCGGTTGCGCAGCGCGTCAGCGCGCTCCTTGCGTTCCTTGGGCTCCGCGCGCTCCTTGCGCTCCTTGCGCTCCCTGTGCTCGGTCATGGGCTCTCCCTGGTCATGGATCACTCACCGGCGCTGTTGCGAAGTGGACCGCCGGTCCATATATTCAAACGGACCGACGGTCCACATTGTAGGGCCTGGAACCGCCGAGACACGGAGCACCCTGATGACGACGACCGAAGAACGTCTGGCACCGGCGGACCTGTACCGCCACGGAATGCGGCTGCTGGTGGACAAGGACATCGACGGCTGGGTCGCCCTGTGGGACGACAACGGGGTCATCGAGTTCCCCTTCGCCCCGAGGGGCTTCCCCCGGAGGGTGGAGGGCAGGGCGGCGATCGCCGACTACATGGCGGACTACCCCGATCACGTCGACCTCCAGCAGGTCCCGTACCTGGAGATCCACCGCACCGACAACCCGGAGACGATCGTGGCCGAGATGCGCACCACGGGCCGGATCGTGGCCACGGACGCGCCGTACGAGATGTCGTACATCGCCGTGGTGACGGTCAAGGACGGACGCATCACGCACTACCGCGACTACTGGAATCCGCTCGGGGTCCCGGCCTCCGTGGACGAGGCCAAATCGTCGTCCACGGCGTGAACGTGAAAGCGGATCAGTCGGAGCAGGGGAGAGGGAAAGGGAAGATGACCGACCACAAGGCCACCGTTCTGGTCACCGGAGCCACGGGCAACACCGGCAGTCGCGTCGCGGCCCGGCTCGCCGCGCTCGGACACACCGTCAAGGCCGCCACCCGCCACCGTGCCGAGACCGCCACGCGTCACCCCGCCACCGCACAGGACGACGGCCTACGGGACAGCGCGCAGGACGACGGCCTACGGGACAGCGCGCAGAACGCCGTCCGGCCCGTGCGCTTCGACTGGGACGACCCGGCCACCTTCGACGGCGCCCTGCGCGGCACGGACCGGATCTACCTCGTACCGCCGATCGGTGCCACCGACCCCGCCGCCGTCATGCTGCCCTTCCTGGCGCGGGCCCGTGCGACCGGTGTGCGGCGGGTGGTTCTCCTGAGCAGCTCGGCGATCCCCGCCGGGGGACCCGCCGTCGGCCAGGTGCACGAAGCCCTCGCCGGAATGCCCGGCGAGTGGGCGGTGCTGCGGCCGTCGTGGTTCATGCAGAACTTCACCGGCCCCCGGCAGCACGCGGACACCATCCGGCGCGACGACGTCATCATGACCGCGACCGACGAAGGCCGCGTGGGGTTCATCGACGCGGACGACATCGCCGCCGTCGCCGTACACGCCCTCACCGACGAGACGGCGCCCAACACCGACCTGGTGATCACCGGCCCGCAGGCGCTGAGTTACGCCGAGGTCGCCGCCACGGTCGGCCACGTCACCGGCAGGCCCGTGCGCCACCGGCCGCTCACCTACGAGCAGATGCGCGACCGCCTCGCCGTCGGCATCCCCGCGGAGTTCGCGGCGCTGCTGGCCGGCCTGGACCGGGCCATCGCGGAGGGGGCCGAGGACCGCGTCACCCCTACGGTCGAAGAGGTCACCGGCCGCCCGCCACGGTCCTTCGCCGACTTCGCGGCAGCCCACGCCGCCGACTGGACCCCGCACCCGCCCTCGGAAGCCGGAGGCGCGTTGGGAGGCGCGTTGTAGGGGTGCGCGCCGAAGGCTCAGCCGAGCGGGTCCGCGGTGGCGTCGTCCCCCAACGCCCGCGGCAGCGGCGCCGAGTGCAGCACGATCAGACCCGAGACCGCCCGGGTGAGGGCCACGTACAGGCGCCGAAGGCCCGTCCGTTCGTCCGGTTCGCCGGACACCACCGCCGCCGGTTCGTCCAGGACCACGTAGTCGTACTCCAAGCCCTTCGCCAGCGACGCGGGGACCAGCGTCAGCCGGGACGCGGCCGTCGTCTCCTGGCCGGGGGAGAGGTGCGGCATCCCCGCCGCCGTCAGCGCCTGCGCCAGGGCCGGGATCCTGGCGTCCGCCGCGATCAGGCCGATCGAGCCCTCGTGCGCCAGGGATTCCGCGCACGCCGCCACCACCGCATCGTCCAGCGCGGCGGTTCCGTCCGGGGAGACTGTTTCCCGTACCTCCAGCGAGCCCGGCGACTCCCGTACCGACGCCACCTCCGCCAGCCCCGGAGAGATCGACGGCAGTAGCCTCGACGCGTACGCGATCACCTCGCGCGGCACGCGGAAGCCCGCCGTCAACTCCTCCACCAGCGCGTCCGACTTCCCCAGGTGCCGCAGCGCCTGAGCCCAACTCGACGTCGCCCAGGGCGTCGTCCCCTGCGCCAGGTCGCCCAGCACCGTCGCCGAACCGGTCGAGCAGCGGCGGCCGACCGCGCGGTACTGCATGGGGGACAGGTCCTGGGCCTCGTCGAGCACCACATGCCCCAGGGAGTGCGTACGGGCGACCAGATCACCCGCCTCGTCGATCAGAACCGCGTCCGCCGGCGACCATTTCACCGATCTCACGCTCCGGGCCGGCTTCGCCCACAGGATCGTCGCCTGCTCGTCGGGCGTCAGCAGGCCCTCCGCGTGCGTGGCCAGGAACTCCGCGTCGGAGAGCAGCCGCAGCACCAGTTTCGCCGGATCGACCGGCGGCCACACGGACTTCACGGCCGCCTTCACCGCCGCGTTGCGCGCCACCGCGTCCTGCACCCGGTCGTCGGGCGCCTCGCCGGCCTCCTCCATCCGTACCAGGACGGCGTGCGCGATGCGCTGCGGCAGGGCCTCGCGCGCGGCGCCGTAGCGCATGTCCCGCGCCAGCAACTGCCGGACCATCTCTTCGAGTTCGTACGCCGGAACCCGCCAGCGGCGCGAGCCCCGTACGACCACCACCGGCTCGGTCGGCAGCGTCACATGCGCCCGCACGGCCCGCCGCAGCACCTCCGCCATACGGGCGTCGCCCTTGATGACGGCGGCGGGCACGGGGTCCGTCCCCCGCACCTCCACCGAGGCGACGAGGTCGTCCACCGTGGACTGCTTGACCTCCAACTCACCCAGGGTCGGCAGGACTTGCTCGATGTAGTGGAGGAAGGACGCGTTCGGTCCGATGACCAGGGTGCCGGTACGCGCCAGCCGGTCGCGGTGCGCGTACAGCAGATACGCGACCCGGTGCAGGCCGACGGCGGTCTTACCGGTGCCGGGACCGCCCTGCACGCAGACCGTCCCGCCGAGGTCGCTCCGTACGATCTCGTCCTGCTCGGGCTGGATCGTCGCGACGATGTCCCGCATGGGGCCGACGCGAGGGCGTTCGATCTCGGCCTGGAGCAGCTTGCTGGACCGCTCGGCCTCGGCGGGGTCGGAGAGGTGCTCGTCCTCGTACGCGGTGAGGTCACCGGCCGTGTAGCCGAAGCGCCTGCGCAGGCCGACGTCCAGCGGATCCGACTTCGAGGCCCGGTAGAACGGCTGCGAGACGGGCGCGCGCCAGTCGATGACCATGGGATCGCCATCGGCGTCATGGACATGGCGCCGGCCGATGTAGAAGCGCTCGCCCTCGGCGCCCTCGGCCTCCGCGCCGCCCACACGGTGCAGGTAGTCGAGGCGGCCGAAGAAGAGCGGGGTGTGGGAGAGATCGGCGAGCGCCTTCACACGCTCCTCGATCTGGGCCTCCAGTACGGCGGCGTTGACCCAGTTCGCGGTGACATCGCGGATGTCGAGCGCCTGGACGTCCTCGCGCATGGCGCGCAGGGCGGAGCGGGAAGCGCCGAGGTGGGCGCGCTCGCGCGCGAGCGGATCGGGGTCGGTGCCGTCGGCCGTGGTGGTCGGGGCGGTCGTCGTGTCGGGTTCAGGGGCGTGCGCGGGCACGGTGTTGCCTCCGGGACTGGCTGTACACAGGCCGACGGGCCGCACCCCGTCGGGCGACGGGCGGCGGTGTCCGGGCGGCGTGGATCAGGTCATGACGGTCGGCCGTCCGGTTTCCGTCCGGACGGCGGCGCTCCGCAGGACTTCGGAATGACTCGTCCAGGGAGGCGGGCAAGGTGGGAGATTGTAGCCAGTAGGTGATGAACAGGCGAATGAGTTTCGCCGTCCTCGCCGTCCTCGCCGTCCTCGCCGTCGTCCCTCTTCTCCCCTGCCTCCCCCTGCCTCTCCCTGACGCCTCCTCCTTCCAGGGGACGGCCATGAGCCGCGAGATGTACGACGGCTCACAGCGGGTTCACACCGCAGGGCGATGTGCCCACAAGGTACGGAAACGATCCTGGACACATGACCACAGCGACCTTCACCCCGGCCCACGCCCCGCACGACGCGCACCGTACGGGCGCGTCCGCCATGGGCTCCGCATCCCACTCCGCCGCCTCCGCCCACTCCGTCGGCAACGCGCTGCGCGCGCTCACGGTGTTCTTCACGGCCGCGTTCAGCGTCGCCGTCCTCGGGGAGTACGGCGAGGAGGCGGGCATCAAGCGCCACTGAACCTCTGAGCGGCCCTTCGGGCCGGTCCGTCCCAGCCACACCGAGCCGTATCCCCGATCCGCCGATTTCCCGATCCACTAGGGTCGCGGCCGTGACCTACCGGACCGTGACTCCCCGCTCACTGACCGCAGCGGGTGTACTCGCCCTGTCGCTCGCCGCCCTCGCCGTCCTCTGCGTCGCCCGGGGCATCCCAGCGGCCGACGCGCTCGTCTACCGGGCGGAAGGCGCGGCCGTCGTCGACGGAACCGACGTCTACGGGTTCACCGTCACCGGGCGCCAACTGCCCGCCGCCCACCCGCCGTTCGCCGCCATCCTCTTCGTACCGACCACCTGGCTGCCCGTCGGCGCTCTCAAGGTGGTCCTCGTCGCCGGGAACGCCGCGCTGCTGGCCCTGTTCGTACGGCTCTCACAGCGATTCGCCGGACTGCCCGCCGAGCGGAACGCACGGCGGTCGCCTGGACGGCCGACCGAACGACCCCCTGGACCATTCGCCGGGCCCGTGCCGCTCCTGGCCCCCGTGGCCGTCGCCGTCGCCGTCGCCTTCGGGCTCTGGCTCGAACCCGTCTTCCAGACCGTCCTCTTCGGGCAGGTCACCCTCGCCCTCGCCTGCCTCGTCCTGTGGGACCTGTCGCGTCCCGAGCACGCGCTCGGCAAGGGCTTCGCCCTCGGTATCGCGGCAGGCGTCACGCTGACCCCGGCCGTCTTCATCGGGTACCTGCTGCTGACCGGCCGCGTACGGTCCGGGCTGACCGCCCTCGCCTCCCTCACCGGCACCGTGCTGCTCGGGGCGCTCGTACTCCCGGCGGCCAGCGGCGAGTTCTGGACGCGCCGCGTCTTCGAGGCCGGCCGGGCCGGTGAGACGTGGATCGTCGACAACCAGTCACTGCGCGGGCTGTTCGCACGCGTCCTGCACACCCCGGACCCGGGCGCGGTGTGGGCCGTCGCCGCCCTGGTCACGGCCGTCTGCGGGCTGTGGGCCGCCCGCAGGGCCTTCGTACGGGCCGGATCGGAGCCCTGGGGCGTGCTGGCCGCCGCGCTGACCGCGCTGCTCGTCTCGCCGGTCAGCTGGTCGCACCACTGGGTGTGGTGCGTACCGCTGCTGGCGGTACTGATCGCGGAGGCCAGGTTCCGTACGGCCGTCACGGTCGGGGTGGTCTGGACGGCGCGCAGCTTCTGGGCCGTACCGCACGGGGGCGCGCTGGAGCTGCGACTGGCCTGGTGGCAGCAGCCGTTGGCTTCGCCGTACGCGCTGGCCGCGGTGGGGCTGCTGGCCGTCACCGCGTGGCGCACACGCGCGGGAACGACGGCAGGGGCGGGGACGGGCGGCAGCCGCCCACCGGCCGAGGCGTCAACCGCCGGACAGGCCCTGGCCGCCCGCCGGCTTCGGCCTCAGCTGTCGGAGCTGTCCGCCGACTGACGCGTCAGCCCTCGGAGCTGTCCGCCAGCAGTTCGTCCGCGTCCACGATCCGGTACGCGTACCCCTGCTCCGCCAGGAACCGCTGCCGGTGCGCAGCGAAGTCCTGGTCGATGGTGTCGCGGGCGACGACCGAGTAGAAGCGCGCCTCGTGGCCGTCCGCCTTCGGGCGCAGCACCCGGCCCAGCCGCTGGGCCTCCTCCTGGCGGGAGCCGAACGTACCCGAGACCTGGATCGCGACCGTCGCCTCGGGCAGGTCGATCGAGAAGTTCGCGACCTTCGAGACGACCAGCACCGAGATCTCGCCCTGCCGGAACGCGTCGAAGAGCTTCTCGCGCTGCGCGTTGCTCGTCTCGCCCTTGATGACCGGGGCGTCCAGATGTTCGCCGAGTTCGTCGAGCTGGTCGATGTACTGGCCGATGACCAGGGTCTGCTGGCCCTGGTGCTTCCGTACCAGCGCCTCCGTCACCTTCCGCTTGGTCGCCGTCGTCGCGCAGAAGCGGTACTTCTCCTCCGCCTCGGCCGTCGCGTACGCGAGACGCTCGCTGTCGGTGAGGTTGACCCGTACCTCGACACAGTCCGCCGGGGCGATGTAGCCCTGTGCCTCGATCTCCTTCCACGGCGCGTCGAACCGCTTCGGCCCGATCAGCGAGAAGACGTCCGACTCGCGACCGTCCTCCCGTACGAGCGTCGCCGTCAGCCCGAGCCGGCGCCGGGCCTGGAGATCGGCGGTGAACTTGAAGACGGGCGCGGGCAGCAGATGCACCTCGTCGTAGATGACCAGGCCCCAGTCGCGGGAGTCGAACAGCTCCAGGTGCGGATAGATGCCCTTACGGCGGGTCGTCAGCACCTGGTACGTGGCGATGGTGACCGGGCGGATCTCCTTGCGCGTACCGCTGTACTCGCCGATCTCCTCCTCGGTCAGCGACGTACGCTTCACCAGCTCGTGCTTCCACTGGCGGGCCGAGACCGTATTGGTCACCAGGATCAGCGTCGTCGCCTTGGCCTGCGCCATCGCACCGGCCCCGACCAGCGTCTTTCCCGCCCCACAGGGCAGCACGACCACGCCCGACCCCCCGTGCCAGAACCCCTCGACGGCCTGCTTCTGGTATGGGCGCAGCGACCAGTCGGCCTCGTCCAGCTCGATGGCGTGCGCCTCGCCGTCCACGTACCCCGCGAGGTCCTCGGCGGGCCAGCCCAGCTTGAGCAGCGTCTGCTTGATCTGGCCCCGCTCGGAGGGGTGCACGGCGACGGTGTCCGGGTCGATCCGCGCCCCGACCAGCGGCTGGACCTTCTTGGAACGGAGGATCTCCTCCAGGACGGGACGGTCGGTGCAGGTCAGCACGAGCCCGTGGACGGGGTGCTTGGAGAGGGTGAGCCGGCCGTAACGGGCCATCGTCTCGGCGACATCCACGAGCAGGGCGTGCGGCACGGGATACCGCGAGAACTCCACGAGCGCGTCGACCACCTGCTCGGCGTCGTGCCCGGCGGCGCGGGCGTTCCACAGGCCGAGCGGGGTGAGCCGGTAGGTGTGGATGTGCTCGGGGGCGCGCTCCAGCTCGGCGAACGGCGCGATGGCGCGACGGCAGGCGTCGGCCTGCTCGTGGTCGACTTCGAGCAGCAACGTCTTGTCGCTCTGGACGATCAGGCAGGACACACATTCCTCCAGGAATAGGGTCGTCGCGTGACAGGAACCTCACCTGTCACGGCACGGCGGCATGCCCGTGCTCGACGCCGGAAGGGTGTCCCGGCAGGCGCGCCGGGAACGCGCGCCGCCTTCTATGGTCGCCTATCGCGCGACGGCTCGGAGAAGGGATTCTCCGAGCCGCCCGTGAGGCCGTGCCCTGGCGCGTTGTGCGGCCCGTTGTGCGGCCCGTTGTGCGGTCCGTTGTGCGGGGCCGCTCCGGTCCGCCGTACGAGGCCGTGTCCCGGCTCGCGACGGCGAAGTCGCCCCGTGTTCGTCTTCTGCGGCGTATCCGGGCGGGGTCGGGGCACCTGCGTTCTATGACGGCTGAAACGCAAAGTTCCGAGCGGCGCGAGCAGGCTCCGGCGGGTGTCCCATGGCGCCGGACCGTCCTGCGGATCCTCATATTGACGGCGGCCTTCGTCGCCCTGACGGCCTTCTCGGCGGTGCTGGCCGGACTGACCCTGACACCGTCCCCGGCCTCCGCGGGGATCGCGGGGGCCAACCTCACGCCGGGGCGTTCGCTGCGGCAGTACGCGGAGGACTACAGCTTCCTCGCCGCGTGCAAGCAGGCCGGCGGCAACGTGTTGATGGGAACGCCGTTCGGGCTGATCCTGCCCGTGCTCGTACCGCGCAGGATGCGCATGGTGCGGGTCGTGCTGCTGACCGCGCTGGTGATGGCGATGGTGGAGCTGGCCCAGGGCGCGATGGTCGAGGGGCGTGCCTTCGATGTGGACGACGTGATCCTGAACACGAGCGGCGCGCTGATCGCGTATGTGCTGCTGGGGCGGATCATCGGGCGGCGCTTCCACGCGCTGGCGGAGCGGGGGCCGGGCGCGGAGCCCGGACGGGCCGCGCCGGAGCCGAAGGCGAAGGCGCAGCCGGTGTCCCGGGCGCAGCCGAAGCGGACGTCGAAGGCCAAGGCGAAGCCGCAGTCGAAGCCGCAGTCGAAGCCGAAGGCCAAGCCGAAGTCGTTGACCAAGCCCACGCCGAAGGCGAAGGCGGCCGGGCGTTTTGCGCGGCTGGGTGGGGAGTACCGGCCGGCTTGGCTGCGTCGCTGAATCCCTGACGGCGCGGTGTGTGGTGGGTGCGGGTGCCGGGGCCTCCGGAGGCGCATGTCCGGACGGCATGATTTACGGCGCGTGCGGGTCTCGTATCTGGGTGCGGGCCGGTGTGCGCCACACATCACGCTTCAGTGTCCGGACACGCACCTCCTGCACCCCCGGCCCCCTCCCGCCGGTGACCCGCGAGGCCCCGGGCGAGGGCCGTCGGCCACCGTCTTCGGCGCCCGGTTCGTCGTCCAGCAGCACTTCCAAGAGACCGACCAGTTCAGCGGCGCGGGGAGTGTGTTCCGGTCCCGGACATGCCCCCTGAGCTGGGATTGGTGCGATTCAACGCCGTCTTTTGGAACCGAAATTGCTGAGACAGAACCAAGACATTCATAGGATCATTTCAGGATCGAATCGGCCCTAGTGTCATCGGTGTCAGCAGGAAACACCGCAACCGACAGCCGCTGGAGATCATGATGCGCTCGCGTCTCGCCAACCGTTCCGCCCGTCTCGTACTGGCCGCCGCGGCCGTGACGGCCCTCGCCGCCACCGCCACCGCCTGCGGCCCCGAGGACGCCGCGGCCACCGGCAGCTCCGCGGCCACCTCCGCCGCCTCCGCCGGCAGCGACAGCTCCTCCAACGAGGGCTCCTCCAGCGACAGTTCCTCCGGCGAAGGCTCCTCCGCCGGCAACTCGTCCACCGGCGGTTCCGGTTCCAGCGGCTCCGACGCCGGCAGCTCCACCGGCAAGGCCGCCGGCTCCGAAGACGGCGGGAAGAGCGGCTACGGGCAGTCCTGCGGCACCAACGACCTGGACTTCACGGTCACCTACGAGTCCCAGGCCGGCGGCCACTACCGCGTCACCGCCAAGGCCAAGTCCGGTATCACCTGCTACCTGGACGTGAACACCCCGAGCGTGTCCTTCGGCTCCGGCGCCGACGGCGTCGCCTCCCCCGTCGGACAGGGTGGCGAAGACCCCATCAAGCTCAGCGGCTCCGCCGTCGCATACACCGGTATCAACCCCAAGACCACCAACAGCGATGGCGGCACCGAGTTCGGGAACGTCATCATCGCCACCACCGAGGACGACCCCAACCCCGCCGAGCTCGAACTCCCCGACACCGCCACCGTCGACAAGCCCATCGTCACCAACTGGTCCACCAACCCGTCCGAGACCATCCCCGTCATCGTCTGACACCTCCACACCAGGGCACCAAGACCCTGCGGGGTGGCCGGTGCGTGCGGCTCTCCGTGCTCACCGACGAGACCACCAGTCCCGAGCGGCAGCGCGAAGCCGACGACACAGCGGCGGCAGCACTCGGGGTCGAATTCGCCGGGGGTGACGCACTCCGCGAAGCCGTCCACCTGGACGTGAGCGCGTCCGAGTCCGCGTTCGGCCCCTTCGGTCCGCAGCTCAGCGGATGGCTCGCGCGCCCCGATGACTTTGACGCGTTGGTCTGGTGGCGTTCCGACCGCGCTATCCGGTCCATGGCGCACATGCACGAACTCGCGAAGTGGGCGAAGCGTCATCGCAAGATGCTGTGCTCATGTCGGCGTTCGCCGCTCAGGTCGAGTCGCAGAGCACAAAGACCGCGTCACCGGCGCCATGGCGGCAATCCGCAAGATGCCGCTTCGGTGGCGTGGTGGCGGTCGCCCCCGTACGGCTACATGCCCGCCCCGCCCAAGGAACACGGGGTATCGGCTGGACCCTCGTTCCGGACCCCGATGGGCGCCCCGTTCGGCCAAGTGCCGTGCGGGGCTTCTGCGTGCTCCGTCCGGGTGATCGGCGCCATGCCCCCGCATCAAACACGGAGAACACGGAAAGTCACGGGTCGTAACGGTTGGCCGTGACGGAAGGGGTACGCATGAAGATCGTCGGCAGGGCACTGGTTGCGGCGGGTGCCGCGGTGATGCTCGGTGTCGGGTTCCCGCTCAACGCTCAGGCGGCACAAGGGTCATTCAGCTATCACACGAAGCCCGGAAACCATCAGGCCTTCTTGAACAACCCTCAGGACCAGCAGTGCTACACGGTGGGGAGAGCGGGCGGGCTGACGGAGAACAACACCAACCGTGACGCTGTGCTGTACTCCCACCGGAACTGTTCTGGCAGTGCCGTGACGATGCACCCGGGTGACTCCCGCACCATCGACCAGTTCGTCTCGGTCAAGTTCGTGCGCTGAACGTGGCCTGACCCCGTAGCGCGCGCCGCGAATGACCGGACAGCAAACAGCCCCGTTCGGCCAAGTGCCGTGCGGGGCTCCTCCGTTGGCGTTGACGTGCGGATATGGTCAGAACTGGTGGTCAGATGTGTTGGGGTCGGCCAGCACCACATGCCTCTCTTCCGGGAGTTGGCCCACGTCGATGTGTTTCCCGCCGAGTTCCAGCGCCCTGGACACCGTCTGGCGCTGGTCCTGCCGGGAGGCGCTCGTCAGGTCGAATTGCGCCCTGTTCCGGCCGGACTTCGGCTCCTGGCCCGGCAGGAAACGGATGCGGAACGCGGCGGTATCCCTGTGCGCCTCCGATCCGTTGACGGCCGGTACGGCGCCTCGCCCTCTCCGCGGGCGCAGCCTAGACCGACCGTGCGGCACCCGCATCCGAGTTCCCGTCGCGGGGCCTCCACCGGCGGCAACCCACTACGCCGGGTCGTCGGCCAGTTCGGCCACGCCCGTGATGCGGTGCAAGGGGTACGTGCGGACCTCGTCCGCCGTGTGGTCGTACGCCGTGACGAAGCCGCCCTCGACCCGGACCGGTGCGATGACGCGCTGGCTGGCCGCGCCGTCGGCGTTGACGTAGCCGATCCAGACCGCGGAGCCGGTCATCGCGGCGGCCTGGACCGTCGCGAGGGTCTCGGCGGAGGTCGTACGGGGCAGCGCGCCGTCCCTGGAAGCCGCGGCCGTGGCCGCCTCCGCCGCCGAGGCGCGGCGGGACGCGGCCGAGCGGGAGGCGGGGGAGGACGGTTCCGGGACCGGTTTACGGACGGCCGTGGCTGCCATGTCTCCCGCCCGGATCGCCCGTACCGCGGCGCCGAGCAGCGTCCCGTCCGGCACGGGCGGACCGTCCGGAACAGGGGCCGGCGCGGTCCTGGGCGGTGTGCGGTGGGCGTGGGCGCGGGTGATCAGGACGTCGCCCTCGGCGGACTCGGCCGCCGGCGCGAACCCCATGCCGCGCAAGCCCTCCAGCAGCGCCGCCGGGTCGGCGTGCGCGGCCAGGACGGTCGGGGCGAGGCGGCGCATACGCATGCCCTGGGACCGCTTGTCGGCGAGGATCTCGTCCAGTACGGCCTCGTCGTCGCAGCGTACGTACGCCGAGGCGGAGCCGACTCTGAGGTGGCCGTGCTTACGGGCCACGTCGTCGATGAGGTAGGCGAGCGGCTGGGGGACGGGCGTACGGCTGTGGTTCTTGAGGAAGTCGTGCAGGTCGGACGCCGACTGCCCGGCGTCCAGCGCACGGCGTACCGACGCGGGCGTGAAGCGGTAGACCGTCGCCCCGCCCTTCGACTCGACGTCGGCGGCGATGGACAGCAGTTCGGCGAGGTGCCGCAGCAGCGGACCGGGCGCCACGGCCGTCAGGTCGGCCTGGAGGAGGACGTGGTCGAGGGGCTCGGGGAGGAACGGCGCGAGCGCGTGGGCGGCGCGCCGGCCCGCGGCGGCGAGTTCGGCCGCGGTGGCGGGCGGCGCGGGGTAGCTCGTACCGGCGTGCATGTCGGACTCGGGCGCGCCCGAGTCCGATGCGAACGCGCCGGAGGCCGGTGCCAGCAGTGCGCGGGCGTGCGACGCGAGTGCGCCCCGGCCCGTGATGCCCAGCATCTCCGCCTCGTTCAGGGTCCAGGCCGCCAGCCGCGCGCGCAGGTCGTCGGACCGGCCGGCGGCCGACGCGCCGCGCAGCGGGCGTTCCCAGCGCAGCCGCGCCAGCAGCGACTCGGGGTCGGGGGCCGTGCCCTCGGGGAGGGTGGCGAGCAGGTCGAGGATCCGCCGCCGCACCTCGGGCGCCTGGCCGCGGTCCAGGTCGGGGCCGAGCACGGCGAGCGTCCGGCCCTTGCTGTCCTGGCTGCCGACCAGGCCCGCCGTACGCGTGGCGGCCAGCCATGCCGTGGCGAGGCGGGCCCAGCGCTCCGGGGGCGGGAGTTCCTGCCAGTCGTCGTACGCGGGCGTCGGCGCGTACCGCTCGTCCGTCTCGCCGTCCGCCGCCAACAGGCCTGCCGCGTAGGCAAGTTCGACCCAGAAGGCGGCCACCGGCTCGGTGACCTCCAGGGCGGTGGCGGTGCGCTTGAGGTCGCGTACGGACAGACCGCCGGCGCGCAGGACGTTCGGGCCGCCCTCGTTCCAGTCCTTGGCCAGCTCCTCGATGGTGGCGAGCGCGGTGTACGCCTGGCCCGCGGCCGCGCTGTCCACAACCTGTGGACGGCCCGCGGCCCCGGAGCCGGACCCCGAGCCGGACCCCGACCCGGACCCTGAACCGAACCCCGGTCCGGCCCCGGAGCCCGCGCCGTCCGCGCGGGGCGTGACGGCGGGGGCCACGGGCTCCGGCGTACGGTGCGCGCGCCCGGCGCGCAGATGCAGCGCGGCCTCGCGCGGCAGCACGACCGTGCGGGTCGTCGCGGGCAGCAGCAGCCCCCGATCGCGCAGCCACTGCACGGGCGGCGTCGGGCTGGACGTGACCTCTCCGTACGGCGGCCCCCACACCAGCCGGTCCAGGACCGCCAGCGCGTCCATCGGCGCGGTGTCGAGCAGGGCCGCCATGCGCGTGCGGTCGGTGAAGAGCGCGGTGAGCGAGGCGACGGCGGAGACCGGATCGTGCGTGGAGGGCAGCCAGGCCGCGGTCAGGATCTCCTGGAGGCGGCCCGGTGACATGCCGGAGGTGGCCTCGGCGACGGTCGGCCCGAGGCCGGTCGGCGAGGGGTGGGTGGAGGAGGGGGCGAGGAGTTCACGGGCGGTACGGACCAGCCTCAGCCGGTCGTCGCCGCCCCAGATCAGCGCCTGGTCGCGGAGCGTACGGACCGCGCCGGGCAGCGCCGCCTCGATCCGCGCGTCGCCCTCGTCGCCGGTCAGCAGCGCGCGGAGCGTGTCGTACGGCGCGGGCTCCGGCGCGACGGCCAGCGCCTCCGCCGTCTGGAGCGTGAACCGGTCGAGCCGCTCCAGCGCCCGTACGACCGACGCGCGGGTGCCCGCGCGGGTCGCGAGCTGGGAGAGGTCACCCGGTACGGGGTTGAGCAGATCGGGGCGGGCGCGCAGCAGGGCGGCGAGTGACTCGTCCCCCTGGGTACGCAGAGCCTCCGCGAGCGTGCGCGGTGGCGTACCGCCGGTTCCTTCTGGCACGTGCGCCTCCTGCTCAGGCTTCGCGGGTCCCCATCCGTTCCACGTTAGCCCCTGAGGGGCGCTCTGCCCGCGCTCCTCGGCCCTGGGGTCGGCGGCGGCCTTCTCCCGACAGCCTCTTCGTACTGGACGTAGGGGGATGACTCCGACACCATCGCCTGCGGGTGCCGTAGTACGCGTGGGTGCGGAGGACCGTGTGGGGATCGAGAGCGACCAGCTCGTTTACGACTATCTGAGCCGTGTCGGTGATGTGGCCCAGCAGCAACATCTGCCGTCCGGGGACCGGATGCGGCTGGTCTCGTCGCTGCGGAACGAGATCGACAGACAGCGCGGGAAGTCCGGCGGCGACAACCCGGCGTCGGTGCGCCGCATTCTGGGACGGCTGGGGTCGCCGGACGCGGTGGTCCAGGCGGCTTCGTCGGGCGACGGGGATACGGGCACGAGCGCGGGCGGCATGAGCGCGGACGCGCACCCGGACAGGGATACGGATGCGGGCGCGGGTACGGGTACGGGTACGGGTACGGCGTCACCGCAGGCCCCCGTGGCGCCGGAGCCCCCGGGGCCGGGGGTACCGGAACAGCGGACGCGGTGGATGAAGGGCCCCAGGGAGCCCAAGCAGCCCAAGGCGGCCAGGGAACCCAAGGCGGCCAGGGAACCCAAGGTCGCCCGGGGGTGGCCGGGCAAGTCCGGCAAGTCAGGCGGGTCCGGCAGGTCCGACAGATCGGGCGCGTCCGGCGGGTCTCTGATCCCGGAGCAGGCCTCCGCGTCGCCGTCGTTCCCCGCCCTGCCCGCCGCCTCGCCGCCCCACCTGGCCGGGATGGACGAACTGGGCCCGTCCACCGGCTCCGGCGGCCAGCCCGACTGGTGGCGGATCGAACCGGGCCCGCTGGGCATGGCGGGCGATACGGCGACGGGCGCCCGGGGGTTCGTGGGCGGGGTGGAGATCCCCGCGATACTGAAACCGCCGCCGGAGGACGATCCGGACGACCCGGAGGGCGCCGAGAAGAAGCCGGAGGCGGTCGAGGCCGCCGAAGAAGAGGCCCCGACGGGCGGCGAGAAGCGACGCGCCCTGTGGCGCCGCGCTCTCGCGCGCCGCGGCGCGGCGAAGGAGAAGGCCGCGCCGGGCGGGTCGGCCAATCCGTTCCTGCTGCTGGCCGCCGCGCTGCTCGTCGTCGGGGCCGTCATCGGCTCCTGGCTGGCCCTGGGCGGCGGCTGGCTCCTCGCGTACGCCTCCCGCACCCTCTCCGCGGCCGAGTCGAAATGGGCGGTCTTCGGGCTGCCCGGGGTCTCGGCCGCCGGTGGCCTGGTCTGGCTGTGGGGCCGTCTGGACGGCCGCTGGGGCGAGGCCATCCCCAAGGACGGCATGGCGGACGCCCTGTCGGGGCTCTGGCCGGTGGTGCTCCGCACGGCGGCGGTGACCTCGGCGCTCTACCTGGTGTGGCGAGCGCGCCGCAGGCGAGCGGGGTGACGGGGCCGGCGCCTTGGACCGTCTCTCGTACCGGAATGCCCGCGCCACGGGAATTCCGGTACGAGAGACGGCTGTCGGCCGGTGCGCGGCTGGGCTGAGGCTGGGGCCCTGGCTACGGCTCGGCCCGTCGGTCCACGGCTACGGCTCGGCCCGCCGGTCCACGGACCCCGCCTCCGACGCCCCGGCCGCCGGTGCCGCCGCCTCCGGCCGGTACGGCGCCCCCGGCACCGACGCCCCGGCCGCCGGTGCCACCGACTCCGACTCCGCCTCCGACTGCCCCGGCCGGTACGGCGCCCCCGGCACCACCAGTGGCGAGCCCGTCACCGGGTCCGGGACCACCACCGACTCCAGGCCGAACACCTCACGTACCAGCTCCGCCGTCACCACCTCCGACGGATGTCCCTCCGCCACGATGCGGCCCGACTCCATCGCCACCAGGTGGTCCGCGTAGCGCGCCGCCTGGTTCAGGTCGTGGAGGACGATCACGACCGTACGGCCCTGTTCGTGGTTGAGGCGGCGGACCAGGTCCAGGACCTCCACCTGGTGGGCGATGTCCAGGAAGGTCGTCGGTTCGTCCAGGAGCAGCAGGTCGGTCTCCTGCGCCAGTGCCATCGCGATCCAGACGCGCTGGCGCTGGCCGCCCGACAGTTCGTCCACCGGCCGGTCGGCGAGCGCGGTCACGTCCGTACGGGTCATCGCGTCCGTCACCGCGCGCTCGTCCTCGTCCGACCACTGCTGCCACCAGCGCTGGTGCGGCTGGCGGCCGCGCGAGACGAGGTCGGCGACCGTGATCGCCTCCGGGGCGGCCGGCGACTGCGGCAGCAGGCCGATCGACCGCGCGATCCGCTTCGTCGGGATTTTCGCCAGCTCGGTGCCGTCCAGCAGCACCGACCCGCCCTTCGGCCTGAGCAGCCGCCCCAGCGCACGCAGGGTCGTCGACTTGCCGCAGGCGTTCGGGCCGACGATCACGGTCACCCGCCCGTCGGGGACGGCCAGATCCAGTTCGTGGACGACCGTGTGGTCGTCGTACGCGAGCGTCAGTTCCCGCGCGGTGAGCCTGCTCATGCGTTGCCTCCTGCGGTACGTCCCGGACGGCCGGTACGGCCGCGGACGATCAGCCAGATCAGATACGGGGCGCCCACCGCCGCCGTCAGCACTCCCACCGGCAGCTCCGTCGGCGACAGCAGCCTGCGCGCCAGCAGGTCGGCGGACACGACGATCACCGCGCCCAGCAACGCCGAGCACAGCAGCGGGATCTGCGCGGTACGGGTCATCCGCCGCGCGATCTGCGGCGCCAGCAGCGCCACGAAGTCCACCGGCCCGGCCGCGCCCGTCGCGACGGAGGCCAGCACCACGCCGAGCAGCACCAGACCGAGCCGTACGCGCCCGAGCCGTACCCCCAGCGCGGTCGCCGTGTCGTCGTCCATCGAGACCGTCCGCTGCGCGTACGCCGCCCACAGCGCCGCGGGCAGCAGCGCCACCAGCAGCCAGCCGAGCGGCGCGGCCTCGTCCCAGCCGCGGCCGTTGAGCGAACCCGTCATCCACACCTGTGCCTGCTGCGCGACGAGATAGTCGCCCTTCGTCAGGAACAGCGTGGTGACGGACCGCAGCGCGATCGCGAACCCGATGCCGATGAGGACGAAGCGGGTGGCGTGCAGCCCGCCGCGCCAGGCGAAGACGTACACCAGCGCCGCCGCCAGCACACCGCCGGCGACGGACAGGTACGGCAGGACGGCGAACGAGGTGACGCCGAACGTCATCGCACCGACCGTGAGCGCGCCCGCGCCCTGGCTGATGCCGATGATGTCCGGGCTGGCGAGCGGGTTGCGGGCGACCGTCTGGATCAGCGCGCCCGCGACCCCGAACGCCAGGCCCACCAGCAGCCCGACCACCATGCGCGGCAACCGCAGTGTGCCGACGACGAGTTCGTCCGGCGACGGCTGCCCGCTCAGCACCCGCACGACCTCGGACGGGGGTACGAAACCCTCGCCCACGCTCAGATAGGCGACACACACGGCGGCCATCAGGACGGTGAGCGCGGCCGCCACGACGGCCGCCCGCCGGTGCAGCAGGAACGTGCCGCCGCCGATCCGTACGCGGGTGTAGCCCGCGGGGCGTACACGGCCCGCGGGCCGTGCGCCGTCGGGAGACTCGATGGCCGTCGTCATGCCGGCACCGCCTTCCGGCGTACGAGGGTGACCAGGAACGGCACCCCGATCAGCGCCGTCATCACACCCGCCGGGATCTCGCCCGGCGGGAAGACGATCCGGCCGACGACATCGGAGACGAGCAGCATGACCGGCCCGATCAGCGCGGCCATCGGCAGCACCCAGCGGTGGTCGGAGCCGACGATCGCGCGGGCGATGTGCGGAACGGCCAGGCCGACGAAGGCGATCGGACCGGCCGCCGCGACGCCCACCCCGGTCAGTACGGTCGCGCCGAGGCCGCCCAGGATCCGTACGGCCGCGATGTTCTGGCCCAGCCCCTTAGCCACGTCCTCGCCGAGCGCCAGCGCGTCCAGACCACGGGCCACACAGACCACCAGCACGGTGCCCGCCAGCAGGAACGGCCAGATCTGACCGGCCACTTGGGCATCCCGGCCCGCGATCGAACCGACCTGCCAGAAGCGGAACTCGTCCATGGTCGCCGCGTCCGTCGTCAGTACCGCCATCGTCACCGACACCAGCAGCGCGTTGATCGCGGCGCCGCCGAGGGCGAGTTTGACGGGGGTCGCGCCGCCGCGCCCGCGCGCGGCGATCGCGTACACCGCGACCGAGGCGAGACCCGCGCCGGCGAAGGCGTACCAGACGTACCCGGTGAGGGTGTGCACCCCGGCGAAGGCGATGGACAGGACGACACCGACGGAGGCGCCCTGGCTGATGCCGAGGATGCCGGGGTCGGCGATCGGATTGCGGGTGATGCCCTGGAGCGCGGTGCCCGCGAGGGCGAGCGCGGCCCCGACCATCAGGCCGATCAGCGTGCGCGGCACCCGCAGGTCGCGGATGACCTCCGCGTCGTCGCCGCCCCCGCCGCGCAGCAGCGCGTCCACGACGGCGGAGGGAGCGACGGCGCGCGCCCCGACCGCGAGGCTCAGCAGCACCGCGAGCAGTACGGCGACGACACCGGCCACCACCCAGCCGGCCCGGCGGGCGATCAGGACGCCCTTGGGGCTCCTCGTACTCCCGGTGCTTCCCGGGCCTCGGGTGCTTCTCGTGCTACGGGTCGTGGGGGCGGCGGCTGGCATCGGCACCAATCAGGCGGGAGATCATGGGTGGTTAGGATTGGCTAAGTTTAAGCGCCTGGTTCCGGACATCAGCAGCCGCGACGGTCCAGCCACAATGGCCCCATGGTTTCTCCCACGGATCGCTCCGCGCCCACGGTCGGCTTCGACCTCGACATGACCCTGATCGACTCCCGGCCCGGGATCCACGCCGCCTACCGGGCGCTCTCCGCCGAGACCGGCGTCCCCATCGATGCCGATCTCGCGATCGGCCGGCTGGGTCCGCCGCTCGAACAGGAGCTGGTGCACTGGTTCCCCGAGGACCGGATCGCGGACATGGCCGACCGCTACCGGGAGATATATCCCACATTCGCGATCACGCCCACGCGCGCTCTGCCCGGCGCCCGCGAGGCCGTCGCCGCCGTCCAGCGGCTCGGTGGCCGCGTGCTGGTGGTCACCGCCAAGCACGAGCCGAACGCCAAGCTCCACCTGAGCCACCTCGGTATGGAGCCGGACGTGGTCGTCGGCTCGCTGTGGGCCGAGGCGAAGGGCGTGGCGCTGCGCGAGTACGGCGCGGCGGTGTACGTGGGCGACCACGTCGGCGATGTGCGCGGGGCGCACGCGGCTCGGGCGCTCTCCGTCGCCGTACCGACGGGGCCGTGCGACGAGGAGGAACTGCGCGCGGCCGGCGCGGATGTGCTCCTGCCGGACCTGACGGCGTTCCCGGCCTGGCTGGAGAGCTATGCCGCGGCCGGGCGGGACGTGTCGGCGACGGGTCCGTCGGCGTGACGGGCCCATCGGCCTGACGGGCCATCGGCCTGCGCGTCCGTGGCGCCCTTGAGCGGCCGTGGCAGCCCTACGAGGCCGTCGCAGCCGCCGACTTGGCCTGCCTGCGCTGCGCGGAGATCGACCGCAGGACGCCCGCGCCCGCGATCAGGAACCCCACCCCCATCAGCATGCAGACGCCGTACGCGATCGGAGGGAACGGTTCCGTACCCAGGAACAGCGGGGCGACGGTGACCAGAGTGGCCACGGCGCCGACGATGAAGACGATCGCGCCGATCCGGACCAGCCCGTCGCCGGGCCCGCCCTCATCGGCCGCGCGGCCGTTCGCGGGGCCGTTCGCGCGGTCCGCCGCCCGGTCGGTCACTCGGTCGTTCGCTCGGTCCGTCGCACGGGGTGCAGGAGTAGCAGTCACGCCACCAGGGTAGTTCCCTGCGGACAGCAGCAGACAGGAACCGTACGGCAACGTCTTGTCACCAGCCCCTGGACCATTAGCCTTGGAGATGGCGGGTCGATCGACCCGCTGTAGTGCTATCCAGAGCCGTTTTCTGTGCGCGCCAGCGCCCCCAACGAGTACGAGGACGAGGACAGACGTGCCTACCGGCAAGGTCAAGTGGTTCAACAGCGAGAAGGGCTTCGGCTTTCTCTCCCGTGACGACGGCGGCGACGTCTTCGTGCACTCGTCGGTCCTCCCGTCCGGAGTCGACGCGCTCAAGCCAGGCCAGCGCGTGGAGTTCGGCGTCGTCGCGGGTCAACGCGGCGACCAGGCGCTCTCGGTGACGGTCCTCGACCCGACGCCCTCGGTCGCGGCGTCCCAGCGCCGTAAGCCCGACGAACTGGCCTCGATCGTCCAGGACTTGACGACGCTGCTGGAGAACATCACCCCGATGCTGGAGCGCGGACGGTACCCCGACAAGGTGCACGGCGCGAAGATCGCGGGCCTGTTGCGGGCCGTCGCGGACCAACTGGACGTGTGAGGCACGCTCGTTGGGCGTGTGACGTGCTCTGCCTGGACTTGTGACAGGCGCTCTGCCTGGGCGTGGGACAGGCGCTCTGCCTGGACGTGAGACAGCAGGCGCTCCGCTCAGACGAAACGCAGCGCGTGCTGGCCGAGGGGCGGTACCAGCCCCTCGGCCGCCGCGCGTGTGAGGAGCCCGCGGACCGCCGCGTAGCCGTCGTCGCCCAGGTCCGCCGTGAACTCGTTGACGTACAGGCCGATGTGCTGGTCCGCCACCGCCGGGTCCATCTCCTGCGAGTGCGCCAGGACGTACGGGCGTGACGTCTCCGGGTCGTCCCAGGCCATCCGGACCGACCTGCGGATCGACTCCGCCAGCAGCTGGAGCTTCTCGGTGCCCAGCGAGCGCTTCGCGATGATCGCGCCCAGCGGGATCGGCAGGCCCGTCGTGGCCTCCCAGTGCTCGCCCATGTCGGCGAGGCAGTGCAATCCATAATTCTGATAAGTGAAGCGCGCCTCGTGGATGACGAGTCCGGCGTCCACCTTGCCGTCCCGTACCGCGGGCATGATCTCGTGGAAGGGCAGCACGACGACCTCGCCCACCCCGCCGGGGACGACATCCGCCGCCCACAGCCGGAAGAGCAGATACGCCGTGGAACGCTCGCTCGGCACGGCGACGGTCTTCCCCGTCAGGTCGGTGCCCGGCTCCTTCGACAGCACGAGCGGGCCGCAGCTGCGGCCGAGCGCGCCCCCGCACGGCAGCAGGGTGTACTCGTCCAGGACCCAGGGCAGCACGGCGTACGAGACCTTCAGTACGTCGAACTCCCCGCGCTCCGCCATGCCGTTGGTGATGTCGATGTCCGCGAAGGTGACATCCAGACCGGGCGCGCCCGGTACCCGGCCGTGCACCAAGGCGTCGAAGACGAACGTGTCGTTCGGGCAGGGCGAGAAGGCGATCTGAAGCGGTTGCGGGGTCATGACGGCTCCTCGAAGACTGGGGTGAGCAGCGTGAACGCGTACCGCAGCGAGTCCAGTGCCCGGCCGATCTGCCAGGAGCCGCGGTCACGCGGGCCGACGGCGTTGGAGATCGCGCGGATCTCGACGCACGGTACGGAGTGGGCGGCGGCCGCCTCCGCGACGCCGAATCCCTCCATCGCCTCGGCGGCGGCGCGCGGATGGCGCGCGGCCAGCTCGGCGGCGCGGGCGGCGGTGCCGGTCGCGGTGGAGAGGGTGAGGACGGGCGCGCGGACCGCCGAGGTGAGCGGGTCGGCGTTCAGGACCTCCGCCATACGGGCCGTCAGCGCCGCCGGCGGATGGTGGACGCTGCGGCCGAAACCCAGTTCCTCGACCGGCAGATGGCCGTCGGGGGTCTCGGCGCCCAGATCGGCGGCGATGATCGCGTCCGACACGACGAGCGAGCCGAGCGGGGCGTGGGGCTCGAAGCCGCCGGCGATACCGGCCGAGACGACCAGGTGGTACGGAGGGTCGTACGGAGAGGCCGCCAGTGCGGTGGCCGTGGCGACCGCCGCCGCCGTCGGGCCGACCCCGCCCGCCAGGACGTCCAGTACCGGTATCTGCACGGAACCGGGCCGGGGCACGAACTGCGCGAAGCCCGACACCTCGTAACCGCCGGTCAGCTCCCGGGTACCGCTGGCGGCGTACCGGGTGATGCCTTCGGTGACGGCCTTCGCCTCCGCTGCCACCGCTGTCACTACGAGCACACGCATGGCGGAGAGCCTCCCAGGGGCACCCGGCCGTTCGGACCTCGTCCGGGTTGACGCCGGGTTGGTTCAGTTCACTGCGGGAAGGCCCGGTGCGGACCCTCGCGGGCGGTTCAGGATGTCTCCCCGTGGGTCAGGAAGACTTCTCGAAGCTCAGGAGGACTTCTTGAACTCGAAGTGCCAGATACCGGTGAGCTTCTTGCCGTTGGCCTCGACGATGCTGACCTGGGTGTCGTTCGTGCTCTGGCCGGTCTGGCTGGTGAAGAAGGCGCTGCCCGGGATGGTCCGGTACGTCTTCTTGTACGGCTCCTGCTCGGCCTGCTGGCCGTTGATGAAGAGGGTCCAGCCCTTCTCGGCGATCTCCGGGTCCACGCCGAAGCGGACCTTGTCGTCCATGGAGATCTCGATCTTCTTCTCCGCCTTCTTGTTCAGGCAGGGCTGATAATCGGCTTCCTTGATCGCCTTACCGTCGTTGTAGCAGGTGGCCTGCGTGTTCACCGACTCGTCGCCGACCGTCACGGTCGCGAGCGGCGTCGGCTTGTCACAAGCGGCGAGGACGAGGAGTCCGGCGGACGTGGCACCGAGGACGACGCCGACCCGACGGGCCCTACCAGAGAAGAACGCAACGGTCATGGGGCGAAGGCTATCGGTCGCCCGCACTCACGCCGCGAGGGGGTACGGCGAGCCGTCGGCGCGGCTGCCGGGCGGGGCGGGTGAGGGGCGGGTGAGGGGCGGTTCGGGAGGTCGCGGACGGCTGCGGTCTTCGTGCGCCTTGTGTGCGGTGCGCCTTGTGGTGCGCCTTGCGCGGGCACGCTTCCGTATCGCCTCACGCCACGCGGGCGTGCGCCACTGCCTCACGTGCCTCACGCCACGCGGGCGTGCGCCGTGCCGCGTCGGGCCGCGCCCAGCAGCCCTCGTCCCGCCAGCAGTCCGCCGAGCGCGAGGAGGCACGCGGCGGTGGACATGCCCAGCACGCCGTTGAGCGGCAGCGCGATCCCGATCGCGCCGCCCACCACCCACGACATCTGGAGCACCGTCTCCGAGCGCGCGAAGGCCGACGACCTGACCTGCTCCGGGACGTCCCGCTGGATCACCGCGTCCAGGGACAGCTTCGACAGCGCCTGGGTGAGTCCGGCGACCGCGCACAGCGCGGCCATCATCACGCCGCCGAAGAACAGCGCGGCGAAGATCGCGGTGCCGAGCGCGATGGCCAGCACGCTGACGATGATCAGTTCGGGGCCCCGGGCCTTGAGCCAGGCGCCGACGGCGGTGCCCAGCGCGTTGCCCGTACCGGCCGCGACGGCCACGATGCCGAGGGAGACGGCCGCGTTCTGGCCGGCGAGCGGGTGCTCGCGCAGCAGGAAGGCGAGGAAGAAGGTCAGGAAGCCGGAGAGCGCGCGATGCGCCGCGTTCGCCTGGAGGCCGTGCAGGACCGACGGGCCGACCGTACGCAGACCGGGCCGCTGCTCCCCGTGCGTGACCAGATGCGCCTTGCGCTCGCCCTTGGCCGAATCCACCGTGTGCGGCAGCGTGAAGGCCAGGAACGTACCGGCGAGGAAGATCACGCACGCCCCGTACAGCGGCCACTGCGGGCCGATCTGGTGCAGCCCCGCGCCGATCGGGGCCGCGACGCCCGTGGCGACCAGCCCGGCGAGCGTGACCCGGGAGTTGGCCCGTACGAGAGAGAAGCGCGGCGGCAGCAGACGCGGCACGACCGCGCTGCGGACCACGCCGTACGCCTTCGACGAGACGAGCACGCCGAGCGCCGCCGGATACAGCTCCAGGCCGCCGGTGGACACCGCGCCCGAGATGGCGATGGCGAGCACCGCGCGGACCAGCATGGCACCGGCCATGGCGGCGCGGCGGCCGTGCGGCAGACGGTCGAGGAGCGGGCCGATGACCGGCGCGAGCAGGGCGAAGGGGGCCATCGTGACGGCGAGGTAGAGCGCGACGCGACCGCGTGCCTCGTCCGTCGGTACGGAGAAGAACACGGTCGAGGCGAGCGCGACGGTGATCATGACATCGCCCGCGCCGTTCACGGCGTGCAGCTCGATCAGTTTGCCGAGACCCGATTCGCCCGCGCCGTGCGCGTGGGTGGCCTTGCGGATGCCCTTGGCGGTGCCGGTGAACGGGAGGCTCAGCACATGACGGATGGCCCGCCCGGTCCTGCGGAGCGGGCCGGCGGAGTCGGACGACCTTACGGCTGCCACCTCGTCATAGTGCCCCAGGGAGCGGCGCCGCGAACCGATCCGTCGTATGACAGGGCCGTGCCGGTGCACGGACGAAGGACCCGGAGCGGGGCGCATGGCCGGGGCCCGGCCCGTCGGCGCCGCTGAATTTCCGGACGCGCCCGGAAGTCTTCCCGGAGGCCCGAATGTGACCTTGGCCCCTCACCGCCGGGCCCTGACCGCTCCGTACCGGCTCCTTGCCCCTCCCCACAGGGGCTTCTCGCAGGGTTACGGCCTGGTTGCGGTGTGGCCCGAAGTACGGGAAAGGCGACGTGCAGGTGGGCGGGGGGCGGCAGAGAGGGTAGCGTGCGTAGCGCGCCACCGGCGGTTGTTCTCGGCCGCGCGCCTCTTCGTGATCCCGCAGAATGGATAACGGTTGGGTGTGCCCGAGGAGAGATCGGGCGTGGACGTCGATGCGGCCCTCAGGTCCGCTCCGCCCTCGGCTCGTACATCGCGAATCGGCCGGCGCACCCGTGAGACGGCGTAGGAGAGAAGCGAGACCTGTGAGTGCTGCGACGACGCGAAGCCGAATCCCTGACCGCCTGTGCGCCGAGGCGGTAGACCTCGCGAGGTCGGCCGCCGAAGAGGCGGCCGCCCCCGGGATCGTCGGGGAACATGTCTCGGCGGTGGCTGACGGGGACCGGGTCGTCACCCATTACTTCGAGTGCAAAGAGCCCGGCTACCGGGGCTGGCGCTGGGCGGTGACGGTGGCGCGGGCTTCCCGCGCGAAGAACGTCACGCTGGACGAGACGGTCCTGCTGCCCGGCCCGGACGCGCTGCGGGCGCCCGAATGGGTGCCCTGGAGCGAGCGGCTGCGGCCCGGTGACATGGGGCCCGGCGACCTGCTGCCCACCGAGGCGGAGGATCTGCGGCTGGAGCCGGGCTACACCGGCGAGGACGAGCCGCCGCCGGACTCGGCGCTGGCGGAGGCCGGGACGGACGAGGAGCCGGGCGCGGCCCCGGCGGCGGCTCTCGCGGAGTCGCCGGTGGACGTGGTCGCCGACGAGTCGCCGGACTCCGTTTCAGGCTCGGCGGACATCGCGGTCGCACGCGGCACGATCACGTCGGTCGCCGAAGAACTCGGCATGCGCCGGGCGCGGGTCCTGTCGCGGTACGGCCTGCACGCGGCGGCCGACCGCTGGGAAGAGTCCTTCGGCCCGAAGACCCCGATGGCCCAGGCGGCGCCCGCCCCCTGCGTCTCATGCGGCTTCCTGCTGCCCCTGGCGGGCTCGCTGCGGCAGGCCTTCGGCGTCTGCGCGAACGAGTTCTCCCCGGCTGACGGCCATGTCGTCTCGCTGGCGTACGGCTGCGGTGGCCACTCGGAGGCGGCGGTCATGCCGAAGCCACCGCGCCCGCCGCAGCCGGTGCACGACTCGATGGCGACGGACGCGTTCCCGCTGAGGCCGCCGCGGGACAGCGGGTCGGTGCTGACGGGGGCGGCGGACGAGTCGGAGGACCTGGGGCACTCCTAGCTTCCGCGGGCTCGGGGCGTGGCCTTGGGCCGTTTCTGGGCTCGGGCTCGGGCCGGTGGTGCCGTTGTCCGGCGTGGGCGCCGGTTGGTGGTGGGTGCGGGGGCCGGGGCCTCCGGAGGCGCGTGTTCGGACGGCATGATGTACGGCGCGTGCGGCTTTGTTCTTCGGGTGCGGGCCGGTGTGCGCCACACATCACGCTTCAGTGTCCGGACACGCACCTCCTGCACCCCCGGCCCCCTCCCGCCGGTGGGCGCCCTCCGGCAGTCGGTCGTTCCGCTCAATGCGCCCGGGTTTGTGGCGAGTTGACGTCATCGGGGACATAGGTCGACGCCGGTCAGGTCACGGCTGGCGTCCCACAGCCGCGCCGCTGCGGAGGTATCGGTGAGGTGCTTCCACGCCGGTTCACATCGGGGCTTGCCGCGCAGACCGAAAACGCGAGGTCCCCACAGCTGCCCTCCGCGCACGGTCGGGTCGAGTACGGCTCGGACCGCGGGCCATGCGCCGGCGTGCTTGCCCTGGATGAGGAAAGCGGCTGGTGCCGCGCGGAGCCGCGCGCCGGCGGTCCGCACATGGACTGGCGGCCGGGACGGGGTCAGGGAGTCCAGCGCGCCGCCGGGATGGACCACCACGCTTGCCACCGTGCTGCCGACGGCGCGCAGGCGGCGGTCGAGTTCGAGGCCGAAGTGCATCTGCGCCAGCTTGGAGCGTCCGTAGGCGCGCTTGGGCCGGTAGTCCTTCGAGGACTGAAGGTCGTCGAGGTCGAGCCGCTCGGACTTCGCCGCGAAGCTGCCCACGGTCACGACGCGGGCCTCCGGTGCGGCCGACAAGAGCGGCATCAGCCAGTGGGTCAGCGCGAAGTGCCCGAGGTGGTTCGTGCCGAACATGAGCTCGTGACCGTCCCCGGTCTCCCGGCGCGGCGGGTCGTCGAGCGCGACGCCGGCGTTGTGGACCACCGCGTCGAGGGATTCCACATCCAGTGATTCCGCCGCTGTTCTGAGCGAGGAGAGGTCGGCGAGGTCCAGCCGTACGGCCCGCACCCGCGCGCCAGGTACCCGGGTGCGGATCGAGGCCGTGGCGACTTCGGCCTTCGCGGGGTTCCGGCTGCCCAGTACGACAGTGGCTCCGGTCGCGGACAACTGCTCCGCGACGAAGTACCCGATGCCGGCGTTGCCGCCGGTGACCAGGAAGACGCTGCCATCGGCACGCGGCGAACGGCGAACATCCCAGGGCAGGTTGGAGGACGTGGGCGACATGGCGGCGGGGCTCCCTTGCTGTTGAAGGCGGCTGGGGCTGCCCTGTGGAGCAGCTCGACGCCCACGGTTCCAGCGGCCCCCGACACATCGCCTACGGATCACCGACAACCCGGGCACCCGCGTATCGCCGCTGTGGTTGCCATCGTGAGGCCGTCAGCCGGTCCAATGGTGCGCATAGAGCTTTCGGGCTTCGCGGAAATTGGTGACGGTGTTTTCCTCGATGGCGTCCAGCGGCAGGGCGTGAGAACGACCGCTGTGCACCCAGGTGAGATGGGTCAGAGCGTAGGCGGCCAGGAACAAGTAGTGCGGGTGCGTATAGGTCTTGATGGTCGCCGCACTGCTGTAGAAGGGAGAGAAGGACTCTCCGTGAAACCGTTCGTTCCGGGCGGTGTACAGCAGGCCGCACAGCAGGATGCGCAGCCGGGCGGAGAATGAGAGAGCGACCGGAGTCCCTGCGATGTCGAGAGATTCCCCGGACAGGGCCCGACGGAGCAGCATGGATCCGCGGCGAGCGGTCTCTGGCGCCGGGTCACCGTATTTTTCCTCGACGAGGGTGAGGAAGTTCTTGATCTCGACGGGCAAAGGATCACCGGTGCTGTAGCCCTGCAACAGCCTCTTACGGGCCTTGTCGCTGCTTCCGGCCGGCTCCTGGGTGACGAGCCGCTTGAAGAGGAACACGCAGGTCTGGCTGGGGATGCTGCCGAGCACCGTTTCCGCGATGGGGCCGGACAACAGGGGTTCGGCACTCAAGTTCCCCAGCGCTTTCGTGATATTGATCCGTCCGTCTGGAGGGGTGGGCAACCATGCGACTGAGGACTTTTCGAGCACTTTCCATACGGAATCGAAGGCGATATCGGGGCGTCGAGGTAAGGCGTCGAAGGCTTCCATGAGGAAGGAAACCTGTGTGTTGTACCAGAGGTCGTCCGAATATTGCAGCGGGAGGGGCACGAAGAAGAGGGAGCGTGTGCGCGCCACCCGCTCGGCGAACTGCTCCTCGATGAGCAGACGCCGGCGCTCCTCCAGGATCCCGGACCGGCTCCAGGAGGCAATTATGTCGATCCGCTCGCGTCGTTGATGAGACCGGCCCTGCGACTCCATTGAAATCCCCCTCCGTTACTCCCGGTGGGGCCGTCGCCGAGGCCGAGTGGCACAGCCACCCGATCTTGAGGCCACGGCCCTCCGCAGCGGCTCGTCGTCCATCTCGCTTTCCGCGATTCGGCGGCTGCGCTTCCAGGAGAGTAACGGCCCTGGGCTGTGAGCGAGTGAGTACGCTGCAACGGCTTGCCGGTGCGCGCGCGGACCGATGAGTTTCTGGGCGAGTTCAGGTCATCATCAAGACGGCACATGACGCCTACCGGAGGCCATGCCGGGTCGGCTTGCCGGTGCTGCTTCTCCGGTGCCGGTCGGCGAGCCTGCCTCATGGAGGATGTGACATGTTGGACAGCGAACCGGATGCTGTGCCGGAGCCGTTTCCGTCTCCAGGCGCGCGGGCGACGCCGCGGACGTCCGCGGCGGCGGTCCTGGACCGGTCTCGCCGCACGTGGCCGGGCCGGTGACGATCATGCCCTCACCGCAGCGAGAGGTCCAAAGCGTCCTCGACGAACTCGTTGATACCGGAGCCGAAACCGGCTTGCAGGTTGCCGTTTACCACCGTGGTGCTCTCGTTGTCGACGCCGTCGCAGGCATCGCCGACCGTCGGACCGGGCGCGAGGTGACCCCGGAGACTCCGTTCTTCAGTTTCTCCGCCGGCAAGGTCATGACGTCGCTGATCGCTCACCTGCTCGTCAGGACCGGTGCCATCGGGTACGACACACCGGTGGCCGGCCTGTGGCCGGAGTTCGCGGCCCATGGCAAGGCGACCGCGACTCTTCGGCACGTGCTGACGCACTCGGTCGGCGTGCCGGCGATGCCTTGTGGCATCGGCCCCGCCGGCCTGACCGACTGGTCGCGGGTCTGCACCGCGATCGCCGGCGCCGAACCGCGGTGGCGGCCCGGGGCCGAGACGGGGTACCACTCGTTCACCTTCGGCTTCCTCGTCGGCGAGGTCGCGCGCCGGGCCACCGGCAAACCGATGCGGCAGCTCTTGCGCGAGTGGGTGACCGTGCCGCTGGGTATCGACGGTGACCTGTACTTCGGTGTGCCCCGAACCGATCTGACCCGGCTGGCGCGACTCGAAGACGGCGCACCGCCCCCGGTCGCCCCACCTGACGGCGATACCGTTCTCGCGCCCTGGGAACTGCGACCGACCGCGGCCATGGGCAACAGTGACGAGATCCTGCGAGCGGACATCCCGTCGGTCGGCACGTTCACCGCGCGGGGAATCGCCGCCATGAACGCCGCGGTCCTCGACGGCCGGCTCATTGATTCACACCAGCTCGAGGAGTTGACGGCGGTGGCCTTCGAGGGGACGGACCAGGTGTTCGGCAACCATGTGCGGCTGGCCCTGGGGTATCCGCTCGGCCGCATCGGTACTCGGCCGGACGAGACACCTACGACGTTCGGCTGGGTCGGTGGTGGCGGCAGCTATGTCTATGCCGACACCGCCACCGGCACCTCCTTCGCCATGACCAAGACCCGTCTCACCCCCCACTTCGACACCGCGCGGAGACTCGCGGACGTGACCGCGGCCGAGATCACCCCACGTGCCTGAGACGAACCGCGCCTCGGCCGGCCCGGAGAACGGCTCGGTCCATCGTCACAGGAGGCCCTAGCCGGCCGGTCGCTGCTCGTCGAAGAAGTCGACGATGCGGGGCAGTGCCTGTTTCACCGAGCTGTTGTGGTCGTGGTCGCCCACATCGGTGAGCCGGTGGGCGGCGTGGTTCTTCGTCAACTGGGTCGCGCAGTGCTCGGCGTTGGTGAAGGCGACGTCCTTGTCCCCCTTGGCGTGGAAGATCTGTACGGGTACGTCCGGCCGCCAGTCGCAGGTGTTGTCCAGGGCGCGCAGTCTGTCCTTGAGGACACCGCCGGGCTTGCGGATCTTGTCCAGGAAGTCCGCGGTGAACAGGTCCTTCGCGGCGGCGGGCAGTTCGCGCTGGATGTCGGCTCCGGTGTGGTGGCCGTCGAAGAGCCGCTCCACCTTCTGGTCGAACGGGGTACGGAACGCCTCGCTCGGGGAGTCGTAGAGCCCGTACATCCTGTTCCAGGCGGTGACGAAATAGGCCAGGTAGAGACCGGAGTTGGCGATTCTGTCGTCCGCCGCGGCGGCCTCGAAGGCGCTCAGGTCGAAGGGGCCGCCCACCGGTGCGAGGGCGCCCGGCCGGAAGTAGCCGTCCGGGCCTGCCTGTTGGAGTGCCCGGCCCACCATCATCGTCGCGGGCCCGCCCTGGGAGAACCCGCCTATCTGCACCTTCCGCTCCAGTTCGCGTCCCTTGCGGTGGGCGAGGGTCCGTGCGGAGCGCAGTGCGTCGACGGAGGCGGCCACGGTGGCGCCCGGGTCGCCGTAGGGGTGGAATCCGTCGCCCTTGCCGAGACCTACGTAGTCGGGGGCGGAGACCGCCCGCCCGGTGGACGCGAAGAGCAGGGCGGCGCGCCGGTCGCTGGAGTTCGGGTTCACCGAGGCGACATCGCCCTTGTGGACGGTGGTGCCGTGCAGCCAGGAGACGACGGGCAGCGCGCGGTCCTGGCTGTGCGGCAGGACGACGAGCTGGCTGGCGACGGTGGGGGCGCCGGCGCTGTCGGTGGTGCGGTAGAGGACGCGGTACCAGGTCACGTCGTACCGGACCCGGGAGTTGTCGATTCCGGCGTTCTTCAGGCTCTCGGCCACCGTGGCCGCGGAAACGGTGCTCTCCTCCTCGACACTCAGGATGGCCCCGGCCTCCGTGGGACGGCTGTGCGTCTCGGTGGCCGCCGCCGGCGCGATCAGGGCCGTGGCCATCCCGAGGACGGCCGTGCCGGAGACAAGAGCCCGTACATGTTTGCGTCGCGTACTCATGGCCTGATCATGTGGGTCGCCGGTACCTCCGGGACATGGAGCGAGCACCCACGTTGTCGGTGGGGCAGGCTGGTCAGGGTTCACCTAGGGTCTTTCGTTTGGATCAGGCCGGATCAGGGAGCGGGGTCTGGTGCCGTGGATCGCAAGGCGGAGGAGTGAGGCGACGCGGCGGGGGCACCTCCCACGCCCTTGAGGCAGTGGGGGAGTCGTGGAGTGACGACAACGCGGCGAGGCGCGGTGCCGGGGCACGCGAGCCCGGCAAGATCCAAACGAGAGGCCCTGAGGGCTGTCCGGTCGGTCCTGTCGGATCGGCCCGGGTGTCCGGCGCCGTGGATCGCAAGGCGCCGGGGTGCCCGCGGGGTGGTTTCCTGTGGGCGTTCCGGCATCGCGGCGAGGTGGCGCCCGCCGCGGCGTTCCGGGCCGGGCGAAGACCGGCCGGACAGGGCCTGAGGGTGCGCAAGCGGTGCCCTCCGCCCGGCAGGGTGGACACAGGTCGCGGCGTGCCGCTGGTGCGGGTGCCACGAGGGCGTCCGCGGCGCCCCGGGCCACCGTCGAGCGGCGACCCGCGATACCTTCGGGCACTCACCTACAGCGCAGGCGGACAGAGCGGAGTCACAGCGTGAGCGTCAGGACGACCGAGGGGGCCGACCCGTTCGGAACGGCGCGGCTGCGGCGTGGGGTGCTCGATGCGTGGGGGGCCAGTCCCGCGCGGTTCCGGGAGGACGCCAACGCCGAGGAGGACCTCGCGCTCGGCGGTTACCGCGACCGGCTCGTGGTGGAGCTGGCCCAGAACGCCGCCGACGCCGCCGCCCGCGCCGGGGTGCCGGGGCGGCTCAGGCTGACCCTGCGGCCGGGCACGGCCGACAGCCCCGCCGTACTGGTGGCCGCCAACACCGGCGCCCCCCTCGACGCGGCCGGCGTCGAGTCGCTCAGCACGCTGCGCGCCTCCGCCAAGCGGGAGGGGCACGAGAGTGCCGTCGGACGGTTCGGTGTCGGGTTCGCCGCCGTGCTCGCGGTCAGTGACGAGCCCGCGCTCGTCGGGCGGCACGGCGGAGTCCGCTGGTCGCTCGCCGAGGCCCGGGAGCTGACCGGGCAGGTCGCCCAGGCGAGCCCCGGCCTCGGGAACGAACTGCGGCGCCGCGAAGGCCACGTACCGCTGCTGCGGCTGCCGCTGCCCGCCGAGGGCACCGCGCCCGAGGGGTACGACACCGTCGTCATCCTGCCGCTGCGCGACGGTACGGCCGCCGATCTGGTCGAGCGGCTGCTCGCCGGGGTCGACGACGCCCTGCTGCTGACGCTCACCGGGCTCGCCGAGGTCGCGATCGAGACCCCCGACGGGGAGCGGGTCCTGCGCCGGTCGCAGGACGGCCCGTACGTCGACGTCGACGACAGCGCGAGCGGCGCCACCCACCGCTGGCGCGTCGTCGGCCGCCACGGGGCGACCGACCCCGCCCTCCTCGAAGGACGCCCCGTCGAGGAGCGGCTGCGGCCGCACTGGTCCGTCACCTGGGCCGTGCCCGTGGACGGCGAGGGCGCCCCGGCCCGGCCCCGTACCGCGCCCGTCGTGCACGCGCCGACGCCCACCGACGAGCCCCTCGGCGTACCCGCGTTGCTGATCGCCTCGCTGCCGCTGGACACCACCCGGCGCCATCCCGCGCCCGGACCGCTGACCGATTTCCTGGTCGGGCAGGCCGCCGAGGCGTACGCCGAACTGCTCGGCGGCTGGGAGCCGGTGACCACCGGCACCATCGATCTGGTGCCGGGCCCGCTGGGCAAGGGCGAGCTGGACGGCCGGCTGCGGGCGGCGATCCTGGAGCGGCTGCCCCGGGTCGCGTTCCTCGCCCCGGCCGGGCCGAGCGAGGAGCTGACCGCGCTGCGGCCCTTCGAGGCGGAGGTTGTGGAGGGCGCGGGCGCCGACACCGTACGCGTCCTGGCGGAGGTGCTGCCGACGCTGCTGCCCGCCGGGTTCGAGCGGCGGGCCGAGCTGCGTACGCTCGGCGTGGGGCGGCTGCCGCTCGGTGACGCCATCGAGCGGATCGCGGGCGCCGAACGTCCGCCCGCCTGGTGGCGACGGCTGTACGAGTCGCTCGCGGGCGTCGACCCCGACCGGCTGTCCGGACTGCCGGTCCCGCTGGCCGACGGGCGTACGACCATCGGGCCGCGCCAGGTCCTGCTGCCGCTGCCCGACTCCGAGGGGGCCACGGACCTCGCCCGGCTGGGGCTGAAGGTCGCGCACCCCGAGGCCGCCCACCCGCTGCTGGAGAAACTGGGCGCGCTGCCCGCCACGCCACGCGCCGTACTGACGACCCCTCAGGTGCGGGCGGCGGTCGCTGCCTCGCTCGATGTGGGGGAAGTGTGGGACGAGGACGCTGACGCGCCCGACGCCGAGGAACTGGCCGAGACCGTGCTCGGGCTCGTACGGGACGCCGGTCTCGAGGCGGGGGACGAGCCGTGGCTGGGCGCGCTCGCGCTGACCGACGAGGACGGTGAGCCGGCTCCGGCCGGTGAACTCGTGCTGCCCGGAAGCCCGTTCGCCTCCGTCGTGCGCGAGGGTGAACTCGCCTTCTGCGACGCCGAGCTGGCCGAGCGCTGGGGCGAACAGCCGCTCGCCGCCTGCGGGGTGCTGGCGGACTTCGCGCTCGTACGGGCCACGGACATCGTCCTGGACCCGGACGAACTGGAGCCCCGCGACGGGGACTTCGCCGAGCCCGATGACGCCGGGCTGCTGGACGCCGTCGATGTCTGGTGCGAGGACGTGCTCGACCGGCTGCCCGAGACGCCGGTGCCGCCGGTCGCCACGGAGATCGTGGCCGTACGGGACCTGGACCTGGTGGACGACGACGCGTGGCCGCAGGCGCTGGCGTTGCTGGCGCGGCCTCCGCTGCGGGACGCGCTGACCCAGCCCGTACGGATCCTGCTGCCCGACGGCACGACGGAGACGGTGCGTTCGTACACCGCGTGGTGGCTGCGCGATCATCCCGTACTCGACGGGCGGCGCCCGGCCGGACTGCGGGCGAAGGGCGGGGACCCGCTGCTGGCGGGGCTGTACGACTCCGTGGACGCGACGGGTTTCGACGACGCGCAGGTGCTGCGGGCGCTGGGCGTACGGACGTCGGTCGCCGCGCTGCTCGACGAGCCGGGCGGGGCGGCCGAACTTCTCGGCCGGCTCGCCGATCCGTCGCGGGAGGTGAGCCCGCAGCAGTTGCACGCGCTCTACACGGCGCTCGCCGACCTCGATCCGGAGCAGGTGACCCTGCCGTACGAGCTGCGCGCGGTCGTGGACGGCGAGCCGCAGGTGGTCGACGCGGCGGACGCGCTGATCGCGGATGCGCCCGATCTGCTGCCGCTGGCGGGGGAGTCGGCGCTGCTGCCGGTGTCGCCGACGCGGGTGGCCGAGCTGGCGGAGCTGCTTCAGGTGCGGCGGCTGAGCGAGAGCGTCGTCGCGGAGGTGACCACGCAGGGCGAGGAGCACACGGTCCCGGACCCGGTCCATGTCCTGCTGGGCGCGGGTACCCCCGAGACGTACGTCGAGCACGAGGAGCTGCTCGTGGGCGGCGTCGAACTGGACTGGCGCCGTACGCCGGACGGAGTGGTGCACGCGGCGACGCTGGAGGGCGTGGCGGCGGGGCTCGCCTGGGCGGCGGGGCAGTGGCCCCGGCGGTTCGAGGTGGCGGCGCTGCTGGAGGATCCGTCGCGGACGGAGGAGCTGGCGCGTAACCGCTGGTTCGACTGAGCGTCGGCTCGGGTGAGTTGGGCCGGCCTTCGGCTCGACCGGCCGCCTTTTCGGGCGAGTTCGACGGTCGGAATGGGTGATCTTCGCAGATACTTCATCTTTGCGTACAACCATTCACATGCGGCCCGAGTCTGGTCTGTCGAGTCATGAGGCTCACAGACCAGACGGGTCCCGCCGTGGTGGACGACCGCACCGCGAGACCCCTTTTCCACTTGGGGAATACATGCGTATTCGTGCCACTGTTGCCGCTGTCTCCGGCGCCCTGGCCCTGACCGCCCTCGCCGTACCGGCGTCCCAGGCGGCTCAGACACATGACGACCGGCCCGCGCTGAAGCTCCCCACGGCTTCGTGGTCGCAGGGCGCCTCCGGCGCTCCGAAGGCGGACAACCGCTCGGCGCGGGCGGCGCAGGCCGCGCCCGTGATCAGCAAGACCGTCGTGAACGGCGGCAAGCCCATCGTGGTCGGCACGACCGTCGCCAAGAAGGTGTCGGTCTCCATCACGGCGTCCGACGACTCGGGCATCGAGGACGCCTTCGCGCTCATCTGGACGGGCGGGTCGGACATCAACGACGAAAACTCCTACGGGTTCGTCCCGGAGGAGGAAGCGGCCACGTGCAAGGCCGCGAGCGCCACCACCTCGACCTGCACGCTCACCTTCGTCATCGACCCGCTGCTCCTGTGGAACGTGGACGCCACGACCTGGAAGGTCTACTCCGCCGCGCTGAGCAAGGACGTGGAGGTCGTCGAGAAGCAGAGTGCCGCCACGGTCAAGTTCCAGCGCCTCTCGCGGCTGACGGTCAACGCCGCCCCGGAGCCGGTGAAGAAGGGCAAGACCATCACGGTCACCGGCAAGCTGGACCGTGCCAACTGGGACACCAACAAGTACGCGGGCTACGCGAGCCAGCCCGTGAAGCTTCAGTTCCGTAAGAAGAACAGCAACACCTACACCACCGTCAAGACGGTGAAGGGCACCAACACCGGGGCCCTGAAGACCACCGTCAAGGCGGCGCAGGACGGTTACTGGCGCTGGAGCTTCGCCGGTACGGCCACGACCCCGGCGGTCAACGCCACCGGTGACTTCGTCGACGTGAAGTAGTCCGGGGCCGCTCTCGCGGCTCTCGCTCAGGAAGGGCCCGGCAGCCGGCCGGGCCCTTTCGCGTTCCCGCCGCCGGACGCGCCGGGTGCGCCGGACGCGCCGCCGGATCCGGTGGACGCGCCGGACGCCGGGCCCCGCCGCCCCACCCACCGCCAGCAGAACTCCAGCGCCACCGACGCCACCACCGCGATCGCCACCGCCGCCCACGGCATCGTCGTACCCACCAGCCGCAGCGCGAAGAAGTGCTGGAGCGCGGGCACCCCGAGCACCACCAGGAACGCCACTCCCATCGACACCACCAGGCAGACCCGCCACCAGGTGTACGGGCGGGCGACGATCGCCAGGACCCACATGGAGACCAGGAACAGGGTGAGCGTGGCCGCGCTCGTCTCCGCGTTCAGGGAGTTCGCCCCGGTGTAGTGGCTCCGGGCCAGGAGGTACGTGGCGAAGGTGGCGATCCCCGCGATGACGCCCGAGGGGATCGCGTACCGCATCACCCGGCGTACGAAGTGCGGCTGGGCGCGCTCCTTGTTGGGCGCCAGCGCCAGGAAGAACGCCGGGACGCCGATCGTCAGCGTGGACAGCAGCGTCAAGTGGCGGGGCAGGAAGGGGTATTCCACCTGGAAGCAGGCCACCAGGATCGCCAGCAGCACCGAGTAGACGGTCTTCGTCAGGAAGAGGGTCGCCACCCGCGTGATGTTGCCGATGACCCGGCGGCCCTCCGCGACCACCGACGGCAGCGTCGCGAAGCTGTTGTTCAGCAGCACGATCTGGGCGACGGCCCGGGTCGCCTCGGAGCCCGAGCCCATCGCGACACCGATGTCCGCGTCCTTCAGCGCCAGGACGTCGTTCACTCCGTCCCCGGTCATCGCGACCGTGTGCCCGCGTGAGCGCAGCGCGCCGACCATGTCGCGCTTCTGCCGTGGGGTGACCCGGCCGAAGACCCCGTGGGACTCGATGACCTCGGCCATCTCCTCCGGTTCGGCGGGCAGCCGCCGGGCGTCGACCGTGTGCTCCGCGTCCGGGAGGCCGAGCTTGCCGGCCACCGCGCCGACCGAGACCGCGTTGTCGCCGGAGACGACCTTGGCGGCGACGCCCTGGTCGGCGAAGTACGCGAGGGTGTCGGAGGCTTCGGGCCGCAGCCGCTGCTCCAGGACGACGAGGGCAGTCGCCCGCGCGCCGGACGCCGCGTCGGGGGCGTCCAGCTCACCGGCCGCACGGGCGAGCAGCAGGACGCGCAGGCCCTGCGCGTTCAGCTGGTCGATCTCCTGGAGCACCGGATCGCGGTCCGGCAGCAGGACGTCGGGCGCCCCGAGCAGCCAGCCGGTGGGGTGCGCGCCTTGCGAGGGCCCGCTCTCGCGGAAGGCCGCGCCGCTGTACTTCCGTACGGAGGAGAAGGGCAGCGCCGCCGTGACGGGCCAGGACGGGCGGCGCTCGCCGTAGGCGTCGATGATCGCCTGGAGGCTGGAGTTGGGGCGCGGGTCGGTTGCCCCGATCGCGCCGAGGACGCTCCGTACGTACGACTCGTCCGCGCCGCCCAGCGGTCGCAGCTCCCGGATGTCCATGCCGCCCTCGGTGAGCGTGCCGGTCTTGTCGAGACAGACGACGTCGACGCGCGCGAGCCCTTCGATGGCGGGCAGTTCCTGGACCAGGCACTGCCGGCGGCCGAGCCGGATGACGCCGATCGCGAAGGCCACGGAGGTCAGCAGGACCAGGCCCTCGGGGATCATCGGGACGATGCCGCCGACGGTGCGCGCGATCGAGTTCTTGAAGTCGGCCTGTTTGACGACCAGTTGGCTCAGGATCAGGCCGGTCGCGGTCGGGATCATCATCCAGGTCACGTACTTGAGGATCGTGCTGATGCCGCCCCGCAGCTCGGAGTCGACCAGGGTGAAGCGGGAGGCCTCCTCGGCGAGCTGGGCGGCGTAGGCGTCCCGCCCGACCCTGGTGGCCCGGAACGCGCCGGAGCCCACGACCACGAAGCTGCCCGACATCACGGGGTCACCGGGGCGCTTGGGCACCGCTTCGGCCTCGCCGGTGAGCAGCGACTCGTCCACTTCGAGGCCCTCGGCCTCGACCGTCTCGCCGTCGACGACGACCTTGTCGCCGGGGCCCAGTTCGATCAGGTCCCCGAGGACGATCCCGGAGGTGGGGATCTTGGTGGCGACACCGTCACGCCGTACGACCGGCTTCGCCTCGCCGATCACCGCGAGGCTGTCGAGGGTCCGCTTGGCGCGCAGCTCCTGGACGATCCCGATGCCGGTGTTGACGATGATGATGAAGCCGAAGAGGGTGTCCTGGATCGGTGCGACGAAGAACATGACCACCCAGAGCACACCGATGATCGCGTTGAACCGGGTGAAGACATTGGCGCGGGCGATCTCGCGCGTGGAGCGGCTGCTGCGTACGGGGACGTCGTTGATCTCGCCACGGGCGACCCGCTCCGCGACCTCGGCGGGGGTCAGGCCGCTGTGGCGGTGGGCGGACGCCGGGGGCTTCATGGGGTGTACGGGGTCGAGCTCGGAGCCCGCGTCGATGGCGGGGCCGGTGTGCGGGGCAGGGCTGATGTGCGGGGCGGGGCCGGTGTGCGGGGCGGGGCCATGAGATCCACGGTCGTGCGGCTCGGGGCCGTCGCTGTCGATCTTCGCCCGCTGCGTCATGGTTTCGACGGTACGGCCGGTGGGGCGGGTTCACCCGCCGAGCGGCGCGAGATCCGACCCGGGGACGAGGGGGTGTCGTCCCACGGTGTTACGTCTCACGGTGGTACGGAGCGGGGTCGGTACGTGGAGCGCCCGGTCAGAGGGACGGGCCGGTTTCCGTGCCGCCGTCCTTGTCCCCCGCTTCCCCTCCGGCCCCGGCCGCCGCGCGCTTGATCGCCGCGTCCCGCCCTCGTACGTACCAGAGGCCGATGAGCCCGAGCCCGGAACCGGCCAGACAGGTCCAGATCCACCATGCGTGCCCGTGATCGCTGTACCAGCCGTAGAAGGGGAGTTGCAGGAGGAAGAGGACGAACCAGATGATCGTGCCACCCAGGACGGTGCCGACGACCGGCCCCTCGAAGGGCTCGGGTGCCTCACGGTGGGGAGTCCCCATCCAAGAACCGGTCATGGCGTCAGTCTATGCGGGCCGATGGGGGCCGACGCGGGCCGGTGCGGATGGCCTGCCCGGGTGGCATCGGGCCAGTCGGCACATGGGTCTACGCGCGAAGATAGCGATCTTCGTTCGTTCTGTTCATACTGAAACGGTTTCTTGGCTGATTCATTTTGTTCGCATGGAAACCCAATGGGCATCGGTTGGACATCTGAATCTGACCAAGTACTGCCGTAGTCCTTGCCCGCCGTACGTCGTAGTTGCACGTTCTCTTCCCCTCTCGTTCGACGACTGAGGTTCCGCATGCCTTCCCCGGCCACCGCGCCCGTCGGTTCCGACGCCCAGCCGCCCACCCCCGGGCAGTCGTCCGGCGGGCTGGACCGCTTCTTCAAGATCACGGAGCGCGGCTCCACGGTCGGCCGTGAGATACGCGGCGGCTTCGCCACCTTCTTCGCGATGGCCTACATCATCGTGCTGAACCCGATCATTCTCGGCAGCGCGAAGGACATGTACGGCCACCAGCTCGACAACGGCCAACTGGTCACCGCGACCGTCCTGACCGCCGCCTTCTCCACGCTGCTGATGGGCGTCATCGGCAATGTGCCGATCGCCCTGGCGGCCGGACTCGGCGTCAACACCGTCGTCGCCCTCCAGCTGGCCCCCAGGATGAGCTGGCCGGACGCGATGGGCATGGTGCTCCTCGCGGGCCTCGTGGTGATGCTGCTGGTGGCGACGGGGCTGCGGGAGCGCGTGATGAGCGCCGTGCCGCTCGGGCTGCGCAAGGGCATCGCCATCGGTATCGGCCTCTTCATCATGCTGATCGGCCTGGTCGACTCGGGGTTCGTCTCCCGTATCCCGGACGAGGCCCACACCACGGTGCCGCTCCAGCTCGGCTCCGACGGTCATCTGCACGGCTTCCCGGTGCTGGTCTTCGTCATCGGCGTGCTGCTCACCCTCGTGCTGATCATCCGCAAGGTGCGGGGCGCGATCCTGATCTCCATCGTCACGATGACGGTCGTGGCGATGGTCATCGACGCGGTGGCGAAGGTGCCGAGCTGGGGTCTGACGGCCCCGAAGTGGCCGGGCAACCCGGTCGCCTCCCCGGACTTCGGGCTGATCTTCGACGTGAGCCCCTTCGGCGGCTTCGGGAAGGTCGGCATTCTCACCGGGGCCCTCTTCGTCTTCACCGTGCTGCTGTCCTGCTTCTTCGACGCGATGGGCACGATCCTCGGCGTCGGCGACGAGGCCAAGCTGATGGACAAGGACGGCAACCTGCCCGGGATCAACAAGGTCCTCTTCGTCGACGGCATCGCGGTGGCGGCCGGTGGCGCGGGCTCGGCCTCGGCGAACACCTGCTTCGTGGAGTCCACGGCCGGTGTCGGCGAGGGTGCCAGGACGGGGCTCGCGTCCGTCGTGACGGGCGGGCTCTTCGCGGTGGCGCTGTTCCTCACCCCGCTGGCGACGATGGTCCCGTCCCAGGCCGCGACGCCCGCGCTGCTGGCGGTCGGCTTCCTGATCATGGCCGGTTCGATCCGGGACATCGACTGGAGCGACTTCACGATCGCCGTCCCGGCCTTCCTGGCCATGCTGATGATGCCGTTCACCTACTCGATCACCAACGGCATCGGTATCGGTTTCATCGCCTTCAGCGTGCTGCGCCTGGCGACCGGACGGGGCCGTGAGGTGCCGGCGGCGATGTACGCCGTGTCGGCGGTCTTCGTCTTCTACTACGCGATGCCGGCGCTGGGGCTGACGTAGGGCGCGGGGGCTTCGCGGGACAGGTGATCCACCACCGGGAGGGCCTCCCGGTGGTATTTAGCATGGGTAATGAGTTACGCTAACAAACATGCCTGACCTGTCCCACGGTGACGAGATCGAGAACGAGAACGACTCCGCCGTGAACGCTCTTCGCTCCGCCGTCATGCGGCTGGGCCGGCGCCTGAAGCACCAACGTGTGGATGAGTCGCTGAGCCCCACCGAAATGTCGGTCCTGGGCACGCTCGCCCGTTGTGGTTCCGCCACCCCGGGGGAACTGGCTCGTAAGGAGCATGTCCAGCCGCCGTCGATGACCCGCATCGTGGCGCTGCTCGAAGCGAAGGGTCTTGTCAGGCTCGAGCCGCACCCCGACGACCGTCGGCAGAAGGTGGTCAGCCAGACCGAAGAGGCCGAGGCGATGCTCGAAGAGAGCCGCCGCAAGCGCAATGTCTGGCTGGCGTCCCTCGCTGAAGGCCTGGACGAGGACGAGTGGGCGAAGCTGCGCGCTGCCGCTCCCGTCCTGGAGAAGCTCGCCCACCTGTGACCCGCGCGCTCCAAGGAGGCGAACCCACTTTGAGTACGGGATCCGGAGCAGACTCCGCCCCCGCACCGAAATCCACCCACGACAGCACGACCCAGGACCCAGGCTGTACGGACAGCGGCGCGACCCACGAGGGCGCGACGCCCGGCAGCGGCCCGGCGGACAGCACGTCCGCCACCGATTCCGATACCGATACCGGTTCCGACACCGCCACCGCCACCGATGCGGACCCCAAGACCACTGGCAAGACCGGCAAGACCGGCAAGACCGGCGGCGGGACCTTCTCGTCGCTGAAGATCCGCAACTACCGCTTGTTCGCGACGGGTGCCGTCGTCTCCAACATCGGTACGTGGATGTCCCGCGTCACCCAGGACTGGCTGGTCCTCAGCCTCACCGGCTCCTCGGCGGCCGTCGGCATCACGACGGCGCTCCAGTTCCTGCCGATGCTGCTCTTCGGCCTCTACGGCGGCGTCATCGCGGACCGCTACCCGAAACGCCAACTCCTGGTCTTCACCCAGGGCGCGCTCGGCCTGTGCGGGGTCTCCCTTGCCGTCCTGACCCTCTCCGGCAACGTCCAGGTCTGGCACGTCTACCTGATCGCCTTCCTGCTCGGCATGGTGACCGTGGTCGACAACCCGACCCGCCAGTCGTTCGTCTCCGAAATGGTCGGCCCGGACCAGCTGCGCAACGCCGTCAGCCTCAACTCCGCCAACTTCCAGTCCGCCCGGCTCATCGGCCCCGCCATCGCCGGTGTGCTCATCACCACGGTCGGCAGCGGCTGGGCCTTCATGCTGAACGGCCTGTCGTTCACCGCACCCCTCATCGGCCTGATGCTGATGCGCTCGCACGAGCTACACGCGTCCGTCCGAATACCGCGCGGAAAGGGCCAGCTGAGGGAGGGGCTGCGCTATGTGCGCGGCAAGCCCGAACTGATCTGGCCGATCGTCCTCGTCGGATTCATCGGCACCTTCGGCTTCAACTTCCCGATCTGGCTGACGGCCTTCGCCAATGACGTCTACGACGGCGGCGCGGGCATGTACGCCTTCTTCAACATCCTGATGGCGGCCGGTTCCCTGGCCGGCGCCCTGCTCGCGGCCCGCCGCCGCTCCAGCCGCCTGCGGCTGCTCGTCCTCGCGGCGATGGCCTTCGGCCTGCTGGAGATCGTGGTCTCCTTCTCGCCGACCGTCTGGCTCTTCTCGCTGCTGCTCCTGCCGATCGGCATGCTCGGCCTGACGACCAACGTCAGCACCAACACGAGCGTCCAGATGGCCTCGGATCCGGAGATGCGGGGCCGGGTGATGAGCCTCTACATGATGGTCTTCGTCGGTGGTACGCCCATCGGCGGCCCGCTCCTCGGCTGGGTCACCGACACCTACGGCGCCCGGATCGGCTTCGCCACGGGCGGCGTGGTCTCCCTCCTCGCGGCGGCGGCGATCGGCCTGGTCCTGACCCGGGTGATCGGGGTGCGCCTCAAGATCGACCTGCGTAAGGGCCGGCCGCACATGGAGTTCGTACCGAAGAAGGAGCAACTGGCGACGGCCGCGTGACGTGCCGGTGGCTCCGGCCGGCGAGCGCGGAATCCGACTTGACCCGCCTGCGCGGGATACCGGGCCCGAAGCTGTTCGATGACCGCCAGAGTGATCTCCCAATGGGTGTCCCGTTGCGGCCACATGAAGATGTTCCCCCCGACGATCTCGACCTTGTATCCCTCGGGGACGGGCATTTTTTTCGAGCGTCTCGAACATCTTGTCCAGAGTCAGCTCGTCGCTCTCGTCGCTCTCGTCGCTCTCGTCGGCCATGGCGGTCCTGTCGGTCTCGATGACGGTCATCGTGGTGCTTCTGCGCCATAACGAGAAGCAGGGCGAAGGGGGGGCACGCGCCGTGTGGCCGGTGCGGCTGGGAGACTCGGCGCATGAGACTGTTCGCCGCCGTGCTGCCGCCCGCCGAAGCCGTCCAGGAGCTGGACCGGGCCGTCGTACGGCTGCGTGAGCTGCCCGGTGCCGACGGGTTGCGGTGGACCGAGCGGGCCGGCTGGCACTTCACGCTCGCCTTCATGGGGGAGGTCGAGGACGGCCTGATGCCCGAATTGGCGGAGCGGCTCGGACGGGCCGCGTACCGTACCGAGCCGTTCTCCCTGCGTATCCGGGGCGGCGGGCACTTCGGCGACCGTGCGCTGTGGGCCGGGGCCGCCGACGGGACCTTCGGCGCGGGCGGGGTCGACGGGATGCGGCTCCTCGCCGGGCGCGCCGATGCCGCCGCGCGCCGGGCCGGGGTGCCGATGGAGGAGAAGCATCCCCACTACCGGCCGCATCTCACGCTCGCGCGCAACCGTGGTGCGGGCGCCGACCTGCGGCTGTACGCCGACGAGCTGAGCGGCTTCGAGGGCACGCCGTGGGGCGTGGCCGAGCTGGCGCTCGTACGCAGTGTTCTGCCGGTGAGCGGGGTGCCGGGGGAGCAGCCGCGGTACGAGACGATCCTGCGCCTCCCGCTCGGCCGGGCCCGTACAACCGACCCGGGCGACGGGTCCCCCGCACCCGGCCGTTAACCTCGACCCGTGGACCCCAAAACCCGTAACCGGATCATGGCCTTCGTGCTGGTGCTGATGTTCGCGACCATCGCGGTGGCGGCCGCGTTCGGTTAGACACCGGCCGGGGCCGCCCCGGATCGTACGTACGAGGCCTACCAGGCGAAGGCCTCCGGTGCCGGGCCCGGACCCGGGAAGATCTCGTCCAGTGAGGACAGGACCTCCTCCGAGAGCTTCACCTCGACCGCCCGCAGGGCCGATTCGAGCTGTTCGATCGTGCGCGGGCCGACGATCGGACCCGTCACCCCGGGACGGGTGAGCAGCCACGCCAGCGCCGCCTCGCCCGGGTCGACGCCGTGCTTGTCGAGGAGGTCCTCGTACGCCTGGACCTGTGCCCGGACGGCCGGGTCGGCGAGCCCGGCCACCGCGCGGCCACCGGACGTACGGGGGGTCGTACCGCCCTCGCGCTCCTTGCGGATCGCGCCGCCGAGCAGGCCTCCGCCCAGCGGCGACCAGGGGATGACACCGAGGCCGTACTCCTGCGCGGCCGGGATGACCTCCATCTCGGCGCGACGTTCGACCAGGTTGTACAGGCACTGCTCGCTGACCAGGCCGTACGAGCCGAGGCGGCGGGCGGTCTCGTTGGTCTGGGCGATCTTCCAGCCGGCGAAGTTGGACGAGCCCGCGTAGAGGATCTTGCCCTGCTGGATCAGGGTGTCGATGGCCTGCCAGATCTCCTCGACCGGGGTGTCGCGGTCGATGTGGTGGAACTGGTAGAGGTCGATGTGGTCGGTCTGGAGCCGCTTGAGGCTGGCGTCGACCGCGCGGCGGATGTTCAGGGCGGAGAGCTTGTCGTGGTTGGGCCATGCCGGGGGCCCGTCGGGGGCCATGTTGGCGTAGACCTTGGTGGCGAGCACGACCTTGTCGCGGCGGTCGCCGCCCTTGGCGAACCAGGTGCCGAGGACCTCTTCCGTACGGCCCTTGTTCGCGCCGAAGCCGTAGACATTGGCGGTGTCGACGAAATTGATGCCGGCGTCGAGCGCGGCGTCCAGGATGGTGTGGCTGTCGGCTTCGTTGGTGAACTGACCGAAGTTCATCGTGCCGAGAACGAGTCGGCTTACCTTGAGTCCCGTGCGTCCGAGCTGCGTGTACTCCATGCCTCCCTAGCCAACGCGTTCGAGCGCACTCCAGGCAACCCTGTGTGGTCCGTGTCGTCGGCGTGATCCGTGCGCCGGTTGTGGCCGTCGGGGCGCGTCCGCCGACGGCCACCGTCCTCAGCCGCCGAACGCTGCGAACGCGTCGAGCGCGGCGCGCACTTCGCGGTGCTGGGTGCCGCTGCCCTTGTGCCCCGCGTCCTCGATGACGGTCAGCCGCGCGTCCGGCCAGGCGCGCGCCAGCTCCCACGCCGTGCCGAGGGGCGTGGACAGGTCGAACCGGCCGTGGATCAGTACGCCCGGGATTCCGGCCAGCCGGTCCGCGTCACGCAGCAGCGCGCCCTCGTCCAGCCAGGCGCCGTGCGAGAAGTAGTGCGCGCAGATCCGGGCCACGGCCTGCCGGTCGGCGGGCGGGCGCTCGCCGAACGGGTGGGGGACGCCGTTCGGTTCCATGGACAGTACGGCGTCCTCCCACGCGCACCAGTGGGCCGCGGCCCGCTCCCGTACGGCCGGATCGGGGCTCTCCATGAGGCGGGAGTAGGCGGCCGGGAGAGCGCAGGGGTCGTCCGGATCGACGTCGGGTTCGCTCTCCGGGACGCCCGCGCGGAAGCGTTCCCATTCCTCGGGGAAGATCTGCCCGGAACCCCGGTACAGCCAGTCGGTCTCCGTGCGCCGGGTCGTGGTGACCCCGGCGATGACGATCTCCGAGACCCGCTCCGGGTGGGTCTCGGCGTACGCGAGGATGAGCGTCGAGCCCCAGGAACCGCCGTACAGGAGCCAGCGTTCGATTCCGAGACGGGTGCGCAACCGCTCCATGTCGGCGATGAGATGGCCGGTGGTGTTGTGGCGCAGGTCGGTGGTGGGGTCGCTCGCGTGCGGGGTGCTGCGCCCGCAGTTGCGCTGGTCGAAGAGGACGACCCGGTAGCGCTCGGGGTCGAAGAACCGCCGGGAGCGTGGGCCGCGGCCGGAGCCCGGACCGCCGTGGACGACGAGCGCGGGCTTGCCCCGCGGATTGCCGCAGACCTCCCAGTGGACGAGGTTGCCGTCGCCGACGTCGAGCATGCCGTGCTCGTAGGGCTCGATGGGCGGGTACAGCGGGTCGGGGGCGGGGGTCTGAGGCATGGCGGCTCCCTGGTGCGTGGTGTGGGTTCGACGCCGAGCCTATAGATGCAACAGCGCTGTTACATCTGATTTCGGCGAGGGGCGGGCAAGGCTCTGCGGGGCTTTAGCACACCCGGGGGATTGATGGGACAGGGCTGCGCGACGATGGCCTGATCGGCGATCAGAAGGCACGTTTTCGGCCAACGATCCGGGAATTCGCCGGTGGCAGACAACCCGAAGTGGCGACCCCCGGATCTCACAGGTGACTCACAGCGTGGTCGAACCCCGTCGGGAAGCAGGGGAGTTGACCGGTCATGAGTTGCCAGTCCGTCCCGATGTCCCTGTGCCCGCGCGGCACTCGCAGACGAGGATTTCGATGACCAGACCTCAGCCCCACAGCCGAATACGGCGTTCGGCGGTCGCCACCGCCGCCACGCTCTCCGTGGTCGCCGGCGTGGCCGGAGCCGCGCCCGTCGCCGGGGCGAGTGAGCCGTCCGCCCCCAAGATCGGCCTGCTCGTCGCCTCCAACTCGGTCACACTCGACCGCTGGGAAGGCGAACCGGGCGTCTACCTGGATCTCGGTACGTATGTCTCCACCGACGGCGGACCCCTCGAGTTCCGGGTGAAGCGCGCGTCGTACAAGGCGCCCGTCGTCGCCGAGCAGATCATCCGGGAGGGAACGGAGACCCGGACCAGGACCCTTCCCGAGGGTCTGGTCAAGGACTTCACCGGGCTGCCGGACTTCCTCCAGGTGACGTTCGACGACGCGTCCGGCGCCGAAGTGCTGAGCACCAAGCAGACGTTCTGCCCGAACAACGCGTCCGGCCGGATCCGTCATGACGCCCCGGCCACCTCGAAGTATCCCGAGAGCTGCCCCACGAACCCCTTCACCCTCGGATCGGTGTGGGGCGTCGAGAACGGCTGGGCGAGCAACACGAGCCAGGCCTGGTACGACAAGCCGGTCGACCTGCCGGTCGGCGAGTACACCGCCAAGATCTCCGTGACGGAGAAGTACCGCGAGCTGTTCGACATGCCCGACGAGTCGAAGACGCTCAAGGTGACCGTACGGGAGATCACCGGGGAAGAGGGAGGCGCCGGGGCGGCGGCCTCCGGTTCCGGCTCGGCTCGGGCCAAGTCCGCGCCGTCCGGCCACTCCGGGCACTCGGGGATGTCGGGTCACGCCGGTCACGGCGCCGCCACACCCGCGCAGGCCATGGCGGCGAGCGGCCACATGAACCACGAGGGCCGTGGGGCGGACGCTCCCACTCCGCCCGCGCTGCCGCACGCGTTCCTGGCCGGCGGCAAGAAGATGCGGCACCTCGGTGACGGGTCCGGCCACACCGACGGTTCGCGGATCGCGCCCGCGCTCAAGCCCAACGCCAAGCGCCCGACCGGCCGCGCGAGCGTGCCCGACGTGCCCAAGCCCGACCTGCGCTCCCTGCCGGCGTACGACATCGGCATCTCGGACGGCGAGGACGGGGACGTCCCGGGCAAGGACTACATGGTCTTCAGCGCCAACGTCTGGAACGCGGGCCCCGCGCCACTGGTCGTGGACGGGTTCCGCAGCCCCGGCAAGGACCTGATGGACGCCTACCAGTACTTCTACGACGCCGACGGCAAGCAGGTCGGATACGCCCCCTCGGGCACCATGGAGTGGGACGCGCGCAAGGGCCACGAGCACTGGCACTTCACCGACTTCGCCAGCTACCGGCTGCTGAGCGCGGACCAGGCCGAGATCGTGCGCAGTGGCAAGGAGGCCTTCTGCCTGGCCAACACCGACGCCGTCGACTACACGGTGAAGAACGCCAACTGGCACCCGAACAACACGGACTTGTCGACCGCCTGCGGTGTGCAGAGCTCGATCTCCGTACGTGAGGTGCTCGACGTCGGCTCCGGCGACACGTACACGCAGTACCGTCCGGGGCAGTCGTTCGACGTCACCGACCTCCCGAACGGCACCTACTACATCCAGGTGATCGCCAACCCGGAGAAGCGGCTGCACGAGACGGATCTGACCAACAACGTCGCGCTGCGCAAGGTGATCCTGAGCGGGGAGCCCAACGCCCGTAAGGTGACCGCGCCGCCGCACGACCTCATCGACGCTCCCTGATCCACCTCGACGCTCCCTGATCCCATCCGGACAGGGCGACTTCGATCGTGGGTCCGGGCGCCCGCAGCGTTGCTGTCAGGCGTCCGGGCCCACGGTCACGCCGGTGTCCGCGTTCGTTTCCGGACGGGTGGGCGGCGGGTGCGGGCGGGGTGGCAGGCTGTCGGCATGCGTTCGCTTCCGCGTCATCCCGGTCCCGCTCTCGTCGCCGTCGTCGCCGTGCTGTGGGGCGCGCCCGCCGCCGTCGCCGCCGACGGGAAGCCCGACCAGAGCTTCACGATCGAGGACTCGCGGATCACGGAGTCCAGCGGGCTGGCCGCGAGCCGTAGCCATCCCGGTGTCTACTGGACGCACAACGACAGCGACGACGGGCCGTACATCTACGCCGTCGACTCCAGGACCGGCGAGACGGTCGCGACGATCACCATGAAGGGCGTCGGCGATCCCCGGGATGTGGAGGCCGTTTCCGTGGGCTCCGACGGGAACGTGTATGTCGGCGACATCGGCGACAACCTGAACGGCAGCTGGGACCATGTGTGGATCTACCGGTTCCCCGAGCCCGAGCGGCTCGGGGACGCGACCGTGCGCGCGACGCAGTTCACCGTGCGGTACGCCGACGGGCCGCGCGACGCCGAGGCGATGATGGTGCACCCGAAGACCGGCCGGGTCTACATCGCCTCGAAGAACGAGAACGGCGGCGGGCTGTACGAGGGTCCGGCGGAGCTGACCTCGTCCGGGTCGAACACCTTCCGGCGGATCGGCGAGGTGCCGTGGGTGACGGACGGCGCGTTCTCGCCGGACGGCAAGGAGCTGGTGCTGCGCTCCTACTTCAGCGCGCGCGGCTATGCCTGGAAGAACGGCCGGCTGGGCGCGGACCACCGGGTACGGGCACCGATCCAGGGCCAGGCCGAGTCGGTGACGTACACGGCGGACGGCAGCGCGCTGATGTTCGGCTCCGAGGGCGAGCAGAGCGGGGTGGAGCGGGTGGACCTGGACAAGGACTCCGGCGGTGACTCCCCTTCGGGCAACGGCAGTTCCCTGATCGGGGGGAGCGACGCGAACGGCTCGGGCGGCGCCGGAGGGCAGGGCAACGCCACGCTGGGCGCGATCGTTCTCGCGGGCCTGGCGGTGCTGTTCCTCGGCTTCAAGTGGCGGCGCCGCAAAGGCTGACGGCCCCGCACGCGGAAACTGGATCCGCGTACAGGGCCGTCAGTGAGAGGCGAGGTCAGAGACGCTCGATCACATAGTCGACGCAGGCCGTCAGGGCCGCGACGTCCGCCGGGTCGATGGCCGGGAACATCGCCACGCGCAGCTGGTTGCGGCCCAGCTTGCGGTAGGGCTCCGTGTCCACGATGCCGTTGGCGCGCAGGACCTTGGAGACGGCCGACGCGTCGACCTCGTCCGCGAAGTCGATCGTGCCGATGACCTGCGAGCGCTTCGCCGGGTCGACCACGAACGGGGAGGCGTACTTGGAAGCCTCGGCCCAGCCGTACAGGTTGCGGGCCGAGGTGGCCGTACGACGGACCGACCAGTCCAGGCCGCCCTGGGAGTTGAGCCAGGTCAGCTGCTCGTTGAGCAGGAACAGCGTCGCGAGCGCGGGAGTGTTGTACGTCTGGTTCTTCAGCGAGTTGTCGATCGCCGTCGGGAGCGAGAAGAACTCCGGGACATGGCGGCCGGACGCGTGGACGCGCGCGGCGCGCTCCAGCGCGGCGGGCGAGAAGACGCCGATCCACAGGCCGCCGTCGGAGGCGAAGGACTTCTGCGGGGCGAAGTAGTAGACGTCCGTCTCGGCGATGTCGACCGGCAGACCGCCCGCGCCGGAGGTCGCGTCGACCAGGACGAGCGAGCCCTCGTCGGCGCCCGCGACCCGCTTGACGGGGGCCGCGACACCCGTGGAGGTCTCGTTGTGGGTGAACGCGTAGGCGTCGACACCCGCCTCGGCCTGCGGCTCCGGGTGCGTGCCGGGGTCGGTCGAGATGACGGTCGGGTCGGCCAGCCACGGCGCGAGCTTCGCGGCCTTGGCGAACTTGGAGGAGAACTCGCCGAAGGTGAGGTGCTGGGACTTGTTCTCGATCAGTCCGTGGGTCGCGACGTCCCAGAAGGCGGTGGAGCCACCGTTGCCCAGGATCACCTCGTAGCCCTCGGGGAGCTCGAAGAGGCTCCGTACACCGTCGCGCACCGCGCCGACCAGGTTCTTGACCGGGGCCTGGCGGTGGGACGTGCCGAGGAGGGACGTACCGGTGGCGGCCAGCGCTTCCACGGCCTCCGTCCGGACCTTGGAGGGGCCTGCGCCGAAACGGCCGTCGGCGGGCTTGATGTCAGCGGGAATCTCGATATCGGCCACGGGCGGAGCGTAGCCTCTTCCGCCGCGCGGCCGATAACCGCGTCCGTCGGGTGAGACATCGGGGGAGGCGGAATGAGACAGGCGAGGGACGTCCAGTGAGACGGGAGGGGACCGGCAGGTGAGACGTCGAAGCGAGGGAGGAGAGGGAGGAGAGGGAGGAGAGGGAGGAGAGGGAGGAGAGGGAGGAGAGGGAGGCGGGGGCGGGGAGGGAGGCGGGGGCGGGGAGACGGCACGCCGTCGGCCCGTGGACGGTGCTCAGGGCCGGCGGTGCGCCGTCGGTCAGGTCAGGCCCGTAGCCGTACGGGCAACTCGAACAGGTCGTTCTGGGTGACCACGGGCATGTTGCGCAGCTCCGTCACCGGGACCGCCAGGTCCAGCTCGGGGAAGCGCGCGTACAGGGCCGGGAGCGCCACTCCGGCCTCCAGCCGGGACAGCGCGGCGCCCGGACAGGCGTGCGGGCCGTGGCCGAAGGAGATGTGGCGGTTGGGGGTGCGGGTCGCGTCGAAGGCGTCGGCCGTCGGGCCGTACCGCGCCTCGTCGCGGCCGATCGCGCCGAAGGACACGATCAGCGCCTCGCCCTTGGGGAGGACGGCGTCGCCGACCTCCACGTCCTGCGTCGCGAACCGGAACAGGACGTGCGAGGACGGCGACGACCAGCGCAGTGTCTCCTCGATCACGTTCTCCCACGGGATCTCGCCCGCGAGGACGAGTGCGCGCTGCTCGGGGTGGGTGCTGAGCGCCACCACGGCGTTGACGATCAGGCTGATCGTCGTCTCGTGACCGGCCGCGACCATCAGCTGGAGGGTGTTGACGATCTCCTCGCCGGTCAGCCGGTCACCGTTCTCCGACGCCTCGATCAGCGCGCTGGTCAGGTCGTCGCCCGGGGCGGCCCGCTTGGACTCGACGATCCGGGCGAAGAGCGCGCCGAGGTCCGCCATCATCGGCGGGACCTCCTCCGGCGGGGTCAGAGTGGAGAAGAACTTCCGGAAGAGCGCCTTCAGCCGGGGGTGGTCGGCCGCGTCCACCCCCATCAGTTCGCTGATGACGCTCATGGGCAGTGGATACGCGAACTCCGCCTTCAGATCGACGGGTTCGGCGGGGGCGTGGGCGTCGTGCGCGGCGAGGCGGTCCAGCAGGCCGTCCGTCAGCCGTTCGATGCCCGCCCGCAGCCGTTCCACCCGGCGCGCGGTCAGCTCCTGCGCGACCGGGGTGCGCAGCCGCCGGTGTTCCGCGCCGTCCACCGTCAGCATGGACCGGCCGGGGTTGGCCAGCCCGATCAGCGGCCAGTCCGACGGGATCTCACCGCGCCGCCAGGCGCCCCAGGCGTCGACGCCCTTCACCAGCCGGGGGTCCGTGAGGAGCCGACGGGCCTCGGCGTGGTGGGTGACGGCGTAGCAGGCCACCCCGCCCGGCAGCTCGACCCGGGCGAGCGGGCCCGCCGCGCGCAGCGCGGCCCTCTCGGCGTCCAGGTCGGTGACGAGCGGATCCAGGACGATGGGGGCAGGGACGGACGGGTGCGGGCCTGGCGGGTCGGGGACCGACGGGTGCGGGCCTGACGGGCCCGGGGTTAACCGGCCGTCTGCGCGCGCGGCGGCCTCGGCCGCGCGGTTCGCGTGGGGGCAGGTCATGACGTACCTCCGAGCGCGGGAGTGGCGGTGAAACGCACCGGCAGCTCCGCGAGACCGCGCAGCCACGGTGACGGCCGCCAGGAGAGACCGTCCTGCGCGGACACCGCGAGATCGATGTCGGGGAGCCGGTCGAGCAGTACCTCGATGGCCGTCCGGGCGATGACCTCGGCGATCTCCTGCGCGGGGAACGGGCAGCGGTGTTCGCCGTGCCCGAAGGAGAAGAAGGCGTTGTTGCCGCCGGTGAGCGTGGAGCTGTCCGTACGGATCTGAGGGTCGTAGTTGGCGCCGGCGATCCCCAGGAGCACCAGGTCGCCGGCCTTGATGAGGCAGCCGCCGAGACTGGTGTCGCGGGTGGCCCAGCGGCCGATGGCATTCTGGACGGGGGTGTCTTCCCAGAGGACCTCGTTCATGGCCTCGGCGACGCTGTGCCGGCCGCCGGAGAGGGACGCGGCGAACCGGTCGTCCGTGAGCATCAGCCGCAGCGAGTTGCCAATCCAGTCGGCGGTGGGCTGATGGGCCGAGGTGATCAGCACCACCAGATCCTCGGCGACCTCCTGGTCCGTGAAGCCGGCGGTGTTGTCCAGCATCAGGGAGGTGACGTCGGTGCCGGGGACGGCGCGCTTCTCGGCGAGCAGCCCCGTCATCGACTCGCCGAGATGGCGCTGGCCGGCCAGCGCCCTCTCGCGGCCGTCGACCATGTCGTTGAGGGCGGTGACCAGGCCGGGGCCCTGCTCGTCGGGAAAGCCGAAGATCTTCGCGAGGATACGGACCGGGAGGAGCATCGCGTACCGGCCGATGATGTCCGTACGGCCCTCGGCGCAGAAGCCGTCGATCAGTTCGTCGGCGAACCGCTCCGCGTGCTGCCGGAGCAGGAACGGGTCGACCTCTTCGAGCGCGTCGCTGATCATCGCGGCGCGTTCGCGGTGCCGTTCGCCGACCGTGTAGAGGATCGACGGCTGATTACGGCCGATCATCGGCCGCAGCGGCCAGTCCTCGGGTATGCGGTCCCACTGGTTCCAGACCTCGGAGTCGCGGGTGAAGAGCACCGGGTCGCTGGTGAGTTGGTGCACCTCGCGGTAGCCGAGGACCAGCCAGGCCGGGATGTCGCCGTCGAGGACGATGGGGGCGACGGCTCCGTGGTCGCGCCTCATCTTCCGGTAGAGGCTGGTGGGTTCGGTCTGGAAGCGGGTACCGCTCAGGGGTATCCCGGAACCTCCGTGGGCGGGGCAGCCGGTCACCGACGCCCCGGTCTCGTCGGGATCGGGTTGCGGGGCCTCGGGCTCCAGGCCGTCGCGGTCGGTCGGCGTTGTCACGGTGTGGTCTCCGAGGTCGGGGCCGCGGCCGGCTCCAGGGCCGGGTCCACAGTCGGGTTCAGGGCCGGGTCCACGGCCAGGTCCGCCGCTCGCTTCGAGGCCAGGTCGTGGAGGTACTCGACCAGCGTGATCAGTACGTACTTGCTGGACGACCGGTCCCGCGCGTCGCACTCCACCAGCGGCACATCGGGCGACAGGTCGAGCGCCTCGCGGATCTGCTCCTCGGTGTGGACCGGACCGCCGAAGTCGTTGCACGCCACGATGAAGGGCGTGCCGTGGTGCTCCAGGCGGTCGATGGCGTACCAGGAGTCGGAGAGACGGCGGGTGTCGGCGAGGACGACCGCGCCGAGGGTCCCGGAGAAGAGCCGGTCCCAGAGGTACCAGAACCGTTCCTGCCCCGGGGCGCCGAACAGGTAGAGCACCGAGCGCGCGTCGAGGGAGATACGGCCGAAGTCGAACGCGACGGTGGTCGTGGTCTTGCGCTGGAGCCCTTCGAGATCGGCGAGTTCGTCGATGCCCTCGCTCGCGCGGGTCATCGTCTCCTCGGTGTTGAGGGGACGGATCTCACTGACGGAACGGACCATGGTGGTCTTGCCGACACCGAAGCCGCCGACGATGACGATCTTCAGGCCGTTGTCGGCGGTACTGGCCAGGGACGGCCGGGCCGTGGACGGACCGGTGGGCCGTTCAGAGGTTGCGGAGTCCAACGAGCACCTGCTCCAGGATGGTGGGGTCGGGGAGTCGGTCGGCCGCCCTGGCCGTTCGGGGATGACGGGCGCTGATCCGGCCGGTGTCGAGCAGGTCGGCCAGCATGATCCGGACGATGCTGCCGGGCAGAGCAAGCTCGGCGGCGACCTCCACGACGGCCGTCGGGCGTTGGCACAGACGCAGGATCGCCGCGTGCTCCGACTGCATGCCGGGCGTCGGATCGCACTCCGCGACCACCAGCGTCACCAGGTCGAAGGTGCCCGTGTCGGACCGGCTGCGCCCTCCGGTGAGGGTGTACAGCCGGTCGGGGGAGTCGTCCCGGCCGGGGCGGCTCATACCCGCACGCTGCCTTGGCCTTCTTGTTGTCCGGACGGTGTGCGCGGCGGCGCGCTCAGGTGCTCCCCGAGCTGCTCGACGAGTTCGCTCATGTTGTGGCCGACCAGGCCGACATCGGAGTCCTCGGCGGCGACGACCGCGAGATGGGCGCCGTCCCCGGCCTCCACGATCAGCAGGAGGCCGCCGTAGAACTCGGTCATGGCGGACCGTACGCCGCCCTCGCCGTTGCCGAACTCGACGGACGCGCCGTGCGACAGGCTCTGGATGCCGGCCGCGATGGCGGCGAGCTGGTCGGCCTGGTCGACGGAGAGTTCGGGCGTACGGCAGAGCTTGAGGCCGTCCCGGGACAGGACGAGCGCGTGGCGCGTGCCCGGCGTGCGCTGGAGCAGGCTCTCCAGGAGCCAGTTGAGCTTCTCGTCGGTGGTGGTGCCGGTCATCGGGGGTCGCCTTCCGGATGCGTGGGGTTGGCCGATTGCGGTGGGGTGGCTTGTACGGCCTTGCGGAAGCTGCTGAACCTGGCCGCCCGTGAGGCGGGCGTCGGGGCGGCCGGGGTGGAGCCGGCCGGCGCGGTGGAGCTGTCGGACGACGTGTCTGCGGTTCCCGCCGCGGCCCGGGGGCGGGGCTTGTTCTCGGCGGTACGGCGCAGGGAGGCGGCGAGGGTACGGCCGCGGCGGCGCTTGGGGAGGCCGCTCTCGCCCAGCTCGGGGATCTCGGAGGTGGACTCGGACTCCGAGTCCACCGACGGCTTCGATCCGGTCGAGGAGACCTCAGGCGCGTCGGCGGCGGATCCGGCGGAGGCGGGTGCCGAGGCCGCGGCCGGGGCGGGTGCCGAGGCCGGAGCGGGTAGCGGGGCCGAGGCCGGAGCGGGGGCCGGGCTCGCCGCCAGAACCGGGGCCGACGTCCGTGCCGGGGGTGTCGCCGGGGCGGCGGACGCGGGGAGTTCCGGCGCCGTCGCCAGGACGAGCGCCTGCCCCGGGGCGTCCCCGCGCAGGTGCGTGATCAGCTCCTGCGGCAGCATCATCAGCGCGCCGGTGCCGCCCCGGGCGGACGGCCGGAAGGAGACCGTCAGCCCGTGCTTGCGGGCCAGCCGGCCGACCACCGCGAGGCCGAGACGGGTGCCGGACAGACCGCTGAGGTCCGACTGCCCGGACTGCCCGGACTGCCCGGACTGCTCGGAGGCCACGGCCCGTTCGGCGCGGCGCAGCTGGACGTTGCTCATCACCAGCCCGCTGTCCTCGACGGTGATGACGATTCCGGCCGGGACCTCCTCCACGTACACATGGACCTCGGCGGTCGGCGGCGAGAAGTTGGCCGCGTTGTCGAGGAGTTCGGCGAGGGCGTGCATGACGCCCTCGGCCGCGTGGCCCGCGACCGCGACTTCACTGGTCGAGTGGAGCCGTACCCGCTGGTACCCGCTGATCCGGCCCATCGCGCCGCGCAGGATGGACTCCATCACGATCGGCTTCGCCCAGCGCCGGCCGGAGCGCGCACCGGTCAGGACGGCGACGGAGTCGGCGAGCCGGCCCGCCTGGGCGGTGCGGTGGTCGAGGTGGAGGAGGTCGCCGAGCACGGCCTCGTCGCCGTGCCGGTTCTCCATCTCGCGGAGGTCGGCCAGCACGCTCGTCGCGAGTGCCTGCATCCGTCCGGCGGCATTGGCGCCGATCGAGACGGCGGCCGCGCGGTTGGCCTCGCTGCGGGCGGCCTCCTCTGTGGCGCGCCGCGCCTCGGCGGCCGTACGCCGTACGTCCTCCGCGGCCCGCCGGACATCCGCGGTGAGCTGGTCGGCCCGCAGGGAGAGGGCGGCGTTCTGTTCGCGGAGCCGCCTTACGGTCCAGCGGGCGTGAGCGGCGGCGGTGAGGGCCGCGCTCAGCGCCACGGCGGCGGCTCCCGCGCCCCAGGCCAGCGGGGTCTGTACCGAGGCGGGTGCGACGGACACGGCCCACCAGCACAGCAGGCCGCCGGCGGCGGCCGATATCAGCAGGGCCGGTGCGGTCGACCGGAGTGAGGGGCGCAAAGTCGGCTACCTCGTAGACAGGAGAGACAAGTTCGGGAAAGACACGGGCACTTTCGGGGAAGACACGGGCACTGTTCAATCTCAGGCACCGTTGAATAATGCTCAAACGGTCGCCACTATATGAGAATTGGCGATCAATTTGGGACCCTCACGCTCCTTTTCTTCGCTGTCCCAGTCGTGACAAAGCAGCAAGAACAGGCTGTAAGGGTGCGGCAGAGGCATCCTGGGGCCATGGCTGAGCATCGAGAAACGGCAGCGGCGGTTCCGCCGGCGGCTTCGGCGTCGACTTCGGCACAGGCGACGACTTCCACTTCGGCTTCCGTATCGGCGGCGACGGCACTCGCCCGGGAGCTGCGGGCAGCCGTCCGCGGCGAAGTGGACTTCGGCGCCGCCGCGCGGGCACTGATGACCATGGACGCGTCCAACTACCGGCGCGTACCGGTCGGCGTCGTCGCACCCCGCGACGCGGCGGACGTGGCGGCGACGCTCGCGGTGTGCCGGGAACACGGCGTGCCAGTCCTCCCGCGCGGCGCCGGCACCTCGATCGCCGGGCAGGCCACGGGCGTGGGCGTCGTGCTCGACCTCACCCGCCATCTGCGTGCGATCGTGTCGGTCGACCCGGCGGCCCGTACGGCGGTGGTCCAGCCCGGCGTCGTACTGGACGATCTGCGTGCCGCCGCCCGCCCGCACGGGCTGACCTTCGGCCCCGATCCGTCCACGCACAGCCGCTGCACGCTCGGCGGGATGATCGGCAACAACGCGTGCGGCTCGCACTCGGTGGCCTGGGGGACGACCGCCGACAATATCCACGCGCTGTCGGTCGCGACGTACGGCGGCGAGGCCGCGCGCCTGGGCCGGGGCTGGGACGGCCTGCCCGACCCGCTGCGCGCGGGGCTGCGCGACCTGGTCGACCGGCATCTCGCACTCCTGCGCACCGGCTTCACCGCCGATCTGCCGCGCCGGATCTCCGGATACGCGCTGGACGCGCTGCTTCCCGAGGCCGGCGTCGATCTGGCCCGCGCCTTCTGCGGCAGCGAGGGCACGCTCGGCGTGGTGACCGAGGCGACCGTGCGGCTCGTCCAGGCGCCCCCGGCGCGCGCCCTCGCCATTCTCGGATACGCGGACGAGAGCGCCGCCGCCGAAGCCGCCGCCGGGCTGCTGCCGTACGGGCCGCTGACCGTCGAGGGCATGGCCGAGGACCTCGTACGCGGCGGTCACGACCTGCCGCGCGGCGGCGCCTGGCTCTTCGTGGAGACCGGTGGCGAGACGCCCGCCGGGGCGCGGGCCGCCGCCTCGGCGATCCTGCGCGCGGCCGACGCCCTGGACGGCGCGGTGGTGGACGACCCGGCCGGGCAGCGGGCGCTGTGGCGGGTACGGGAGGACGCGGCCGGCACCGCGACCCGGATGCCCGACGGCTCCGAGGCGTGGCCCGGCTGGGAGGACTGCGCGGTGCCGCCCGCCCGGCTCGGCGCTTATCTGCGCGACTTCCGGGCCCTGCTGGCGGACCACGGCCTGCGCGGCACGCCCTACGGGCACTTCGGGGACGGCTGCATCCATGTCCGTATCGACTTCGACCTGTTGAGCGAGGACGGCGTCCGGCGCTTGCGGCGCTTCTCGGAAGAGGTGGCGTCGCTGGTCGTCGCGCACGGCGGCTCGCTCTCCGGCGAACACGGCGACGGGCTGGCGCGCGCGGAGCTGCTGCCCAAGATGTACGGCGACGAACTGGTCGCGCTCTTCGGCCGGTTCAAGGACGTGTGGGACCCGGCGGGCGGCATGAACCCCGGAGTCCTGGCCCGTCCGGCCCGGCTCGACGAGAACCTGCGCTTCGCCGTACTGCCGCGCGAACGCGTCGAGGTCGCCTTCGGCTATCCGCACGACGGGCCGGGCGGCGGGGACTTCTCGGCGGCCGTACGCCGGTGCGTGGGCGTCGCCAAATGCCGGGTCGGCGGGCCCGGCGCGGAGCCGGGTTCGGGGCCGGGTGTCATGTGCCCGTCGTTCCGCGCGACGGGCGACGAACAGCACTCCACGCGCGGACGCGCCCGGCTGCTGCACGAGATGCTCGCGGGCGAGGTGGTGACGGACGGCTGGCGCTCCACGGAGGTACGGGACGCCCTGGACCTGTGCCTGTCCTGTAAGGGCTGCCGCAGCGACTGCCCGGTGGGCGTGGACATGGCCACGTACAAGGCGGAGTTCCTGCACCACCACTACGCGGGCCGGCGCCGGCCCGCCGCGCACTACGCGATGGGCCGGCTGCCGCAGTGGCTGCGCGGGGCGGCGCCCTTCGCGCGCGTACTGAACGCGGCGGCGCGGGTACGGCCGCTGGCGGACCTCGCCAAGCGCCTGGGCGGCATCGCTCCGGAACGTACGATCCCGACCCTGGCGCCGGAGACGTTCGGGCGGTGGCTGCGGCGCCATATGAAGGACCGGACGGAGGTCTTCGCCACCGGCCGTACGGCGGTCCTGTGGCCCGACACCTTCACGGAACACCTCTCGCCGTCGGTCGGGCGGTCGGCGGTACGGGTGATGGAGGCGGCCGGTATCGGCATCGTGCCGCCGCCGCAGGGCAGCCGGGTGTGCTGCGGGCTGACGTATGTCTCGACGGGCCAGCTCGACCGGGCCCGTACGGTCATGCGCCGCACGCTGGACCTGATGGAACCGCTGCTGGACGCTGGCCTGCCGGTGGTCGTCCTGGAGCCGAGCTGCGCCGCCGCGCTCACCACCGACCTGCCGGAACTGCTGGGCGAGGACCCGCGCGCGGCGCGGCTGGCCGCGTCGGTACGGACGTTCGCGCAGGCCCTGGAGGAGTGCGCCCCGGGCTGGCGGCCGCCCAGGCTGGACCGCCGGATCGCGGGCCAGACGCACTGCCACCAGCACGCCGTGCTGGGCGACGAGGCGGACCGCAGGCTGCGCGAACGGGCGGGCCTGTCCGGCGAATTGAGCGGGGGCTGCTGCGGACTGGCGGGCAACTTCGGCTTCGAGCGCGGCCATTACGAGGTCTCGGTGGCGTGCGCGGAGGACCAGCTGCTGCCGTCGGTGCGGGCGGCGGAGAAGGCGGCGGGTGAGAAGTCCGGGGAGCGGACGGAGATCCTGGCGGACGGCTTCTCCTGCCGCACCCAGCTGGAACAGCTGGGCGGCCACCGGTCCCGGCACCTGGCGGAGGTTCTGGCCGAGGGGCTGGAGGAGGCACGAGTCCTGGAGAAGGAGAAGGACAAGGACAAGGAGAAGGACAGGGAGAAGGGGCCGGAGCACGGGAGGGAGTGACGGGGGCCGTGGGGAGGCCGGTTCAGCCGGCGCGGGCCGGCGCGGGCGCGACACGCGTCAGCAACGCGTAGCCGCCGGTCTCCGCCGTGAGGGAGTAGACGGCCCGTGGGTGCAGCTGGCGCGCGTACGCGACGGGGTCACGGTCGTTCGTGCTGCGCAGCGCGATGTAGTGCGGGTTCCTGCCCTCGGTGTCGCCCAGCCAGAACACCCGGCAGCGTGAGGTGAGACGGCTGCCCGGCACTATGTCGGCCTCGACCGTGGCACCGTCGGGTATGCGCCCCAGCATGTCCTCCACGGCGGTGGCCCGCGGGTTCGTCCGGTACGCGCCGGGCTCGGCCAGGACGGACAGCGGCAGGGACGTGGTCAGGGCGAGAGCGGCGGACGCCACGGCCGCCGGGAGCCGGTGGGCGTACGCGCGCAGCCAGGGGCGGGGGCTGAGGCGGGCCCGCTCCAGGGCGTCCACCAGCGCCATCGTCACGACGGGCATCAGCACGGCGCTGTAGTGCCAGTCCGTGCCCCAGTAATGAGGCTCGCCGGACAGAAAACGCCAGCCGAGAGTGGGCAGCGCGACCAGCAGCAGCGGGGAGCGCAGCGCGAGCAGCCCGGTGGTCGGCAGCAGCAGCCAGAGGAGGGTACGGATCTTGACGCCCGCGCCGTCGAGAGGGCCGTACTCGTTGTTGACCTTGTCCCAGTAGTCGTATGTGTCGCCGGTGTTGAAGGCCGGTATGACGACGGTGAAGGTGAGCAGCGCGGCGACCGCCATGAGACCCGCGACCGTGAGGGCCACCACGGCGGTACGCGGTGAGGCACGCCGGGCCCGTAGCGCCACGACCACGGCGATCGCGGCGGCGGTCAGTCCCAGGTCCTCCTTCACGAAGAGGAGCGGGACGGCCCAGAGCAGCGCGGCCCGCCGGCGGTGCGTCAGCAGGGCCTCCAGGGAGAAGGCGATCAGCGGGACGGCGAAGGCGATCTCGTGGAAGTCGAAGTTGACGGCCCGCTGGATCCCCCAGGACAGGCCGTACGCGATGCCGAGCGCGAGACCACCGGCCCGGCCGAGGAACCGCGCGGCGACCCGCGTGACGGGGACGGCGGAGAGCGCGAGGAGCGCCGCCTGGGCGACCAGCAGGGTGAGGGGGGAGGGGAAGATCCGGTAGGCGGGAGCGAGCAGCGCGGTCACGGGACTGAAGTGGTCGCCGAGGATGTTCGTGCCGGGCCCCTTGAGATCGGCCACGGGCGCCCGCAGGTGGGCGTAGGCGCGTATCGCCTGCTCGAATATGCCCAGGTCCCAGGACATCGTCGCCAGGTTCCGGAAGCGCGCCACGGAGAGGGAGGCGTAGGCGCCGAACAGGACCACGGCCAGGACGTACGGATCGAGGCGGCGAACGCACATCGCGGCCCGTCGCCGAAGTCCTCCACTGTCCCCGGTCCGTAGCTCTTTCTCCTCGGGTTCCTGCGGTTCCTGGGGCTGGGGTTCCTGGGGCTTGGGGGGTTCCGCGGGCATGGCCGGTTCGCGCCCCGGCCGAGGAACGGATTCGGACAGGGCGAGGCTGACTCCGCGCACGAGAGGTCGTCCTTCGGTCAGGGCGTTTCGGTGGGCCGCACGGTGGTGGTGTTAGGGAGCTGTCCCATCCATCTGTTCACTGAGCGAGCGTAGAACCCTCGAACTCTTCGAACTCCTGAACCCCTCGACGGTCATGTGGCTCCCGGCACCTGGCCGGATCTCGGGGGTCGTACGACCGAGGACGCCGAAGCGGTCGACGGGGGCGGCGGAGCGTGACGGCGGACCGGTCAGCTTTTTACGGGTGTGGAGGGGAGCCGTAGCGTGAGTGGGCGGGGCGGTGGCCGAGGTTTAATATGTTGCATCCTTGGTTCAGTGTGTTGAACTAAGGTATGGCCGGGGTCCTGCCGGAGTGCTGCCGAAGCGCTGCCGAGGGGCCGAAGGACGCACAGGAACCAGGGAAGGAACCCGGTGGAAGACGAGCCGCGTACCGTGACCGCCGCCGCAGCCGTCTCGCTGCCGGAAGCCGCGGGTACCGTCGAAAGTGCCGAAGGCGCCGAAGGCATCAGTGGCACGGGTGGTGCGGGTGCCGCTGCCCCGGGCGCCGCTCCCAAGCGCGCCCTCGGGCCCGTCGCCCTCGTCATCGCCGGCGGGCTCTCCGTACAGTTCGGGGCCGCCATCGCGGTCATGCTGATGCCGCGGGCCGGAGCCCTCGGTGTGGTCACGCTGCGGCTCGGGCTCGCCGCGATCGTGATGCTTCTCGTGTGCCGGCCCGCCCTGCGCGGGCATTCGCGCGCCGACTGGGGCACGGTCCTCGCCTTCGGCGTCGCCCTCGCCGCCATGAACGGGTTCTTCTACCAGGCGGTCGACCGTATCCCGCTGGGCGCGGCCGTCACCCTGGAAGTCCTCGGTCCGCTCGCGCTCTCCGTGATCGTCTCGCGTCGGCTGATCAACGTCCTGTGGGCGGGGCTCGCGCTCGGCGGCGTGGTCCTGCTCAGCGGTGGCGGCTTCGACCGGCTCGACCCGGTGGGCGCGGCGTTCGCGCTGGCGGCGGGTGCCATGTGGGCGACGTACATCGTCTTCAGCGCGCGCACCGGCCGCCGTTTTCCGCAGGCCGACGGGCTGGCGCTGGCGATGGCGGTCGGCGCGCTGCTCGTCCTGCCGCTGGGGATCGTGGAGTCCGGGTCGAAGCTGCTGGTGCCGTCGACGCTGGGGCTCGCCCTGGTGGTGGCGCTGATGTCCTCCGTCCTCCCCTACACCCTCGAACTGCTCGCCCTGCGCAGGCTGCCCTCCTCGACCTTCGCCGTGCTGATGAGCCTCGAACCGGCGATAGCGGCGACCGCCGGATTCCTGCTCCTGAACCAGGCGCTCTCCGCCACGGACGCGCTGGCGATCGCGCTGGTCGTCGTGGCGAGCATGGGTGCGGTACGTACACAGATCGGGCGACGGGCCCGCAAGGAGTAGGACGCCGTTCCAGCTGTCCGCGCCGCCTCCAAAGCAATCACGCTTGCTTGTTTCTCCGGGCGCTGGCATGCTCCGGGCACGCACACCGCTGTGTCCCGAGGGGAGCGCACCTGTGTCCGACGCTGTCGCTCGTCCCGCCCCCGGCTTCGACCCCGGTCCTGGCTCCGACCCCGCCCCCGGCTTCGACCCCGGTCCTGGCTCCGACCCCGGCTCCGGCTCGGGTCCCGGCTCCGGAGACGTACTGCGGATCGGGAACGCCTCCGGTTTCTACGGCGACCGCTTCGACGCTCTGCGCGAGATGCTCACCGGCGGCCCGCTCGACGTTCTGACCGGTGACTATCTCGCCGAGCTGACCATGCTCATCCTCGGCCGGGACCGGATGCGGAACCCGGACGCCGGTTACGCGAAGACCTTCCTGCGGCAACTGGAGGAGGGCCTCGGGCTCGCCCACGAGCGGGGCGTGCGGATCGTCGCCAACGCGGGCGGTCTGAACCCGGCCGGACTCGCCACTGCCGTAAGGGAGCTGGCTCAACGGGTCGGTGTTCCCGTACGCGTCGCCCATGTCGAGGGCGACGACCTGCTGGCGCCCGGGGGCCGGTTATTACGGGGAAGTCGGGGCGACGGCGTCCTCACGGCCAACGCCTACCTGGGCGGCGCCGGGATCGCCGCCTGCCTGCGCGCGGGCGCCGATGTCGTCGTCACCGGACGTGTCACCGACGCGGCGCTCGTGACCGGCCCCGCCGCCGCCCACTTCGGCTGGGACCTGGCGGTGCAAGACGGTGACGCGTGGGCCGATGCCGCGCGGGCCGGTGACGCGCGGGCCCGTGACGCGCGGGCCGGTGCCGCTTTCGACGCGCTCGCGGGCGCGGTCGTCGCCGGGCACGTCCTGGAGTGCGGGACGCAGGCGACCGGCGGGAACTACGCGTTCTTCACCGAGCACACCGCACGGCTCATGCGCAGGCCCGGCTTCCCCCTCGCCGAGATCCACGCCGACGGCTCGGCGGTCATCACCAAGCACGACGGCACGGGCGGCGTCGTCGATCCCGGTACCGTCACCGCCCAACTGCTGTACGAGACCCAGGGCGCCCGGTACGCCGGCCCCGACGTGACCGCCCGCCTCGACACCGTACGGCTGACGCGCCAGGGCCCCGACCGGGTCAGGATCTCGGGCGTACGCGGCGAGCCGCCGCCACCCACGCTCAAGGCCGGGCTCAACCGGATCGGCGGCTGGCGCAACGAGATCGTCCTCGTCCTCACCGGGCTCGACATCGACGCCAAGGCCCGGCTCGTACGCGAACAGGTGGAGGAGGCGCTCGGCAAGGGCGCCCGGCGCCCGGCGGAGGTCCGGTGGGAACTGGCCCGCACCGACCGGCCCGACGCGGACACCGAGGAGAGCGCCAGCGCGCTGCTCCGGCTCGTCGTGCGCGACAGCGACGAGAAGGCGGTGGGGCGGGCGGTCAGCGGGGCGGCGGTCGAGCTGGCGCTGGGCAGCTACCCCGGTTTCCATGTGACGGCCCCGCCCGGGAAGGGCACGCCGTACGGAGTCTTCGAAGCGGTGTACGTGGACGCGGCGGAGGTCCCGCACACGGCGGTGCTGCCGGACGGGCGCCGGATCGCGGTGCCGACTCCCTTACGTACCAGACCACTTGAGGATGTGTCCGAGGCGCGGCTGCCCGAGCCGCTGCCCGCCGGTACGCCGACCCGCCGCGCGCCCCTCGGCCTGGTCGCGGGCGCCCGCAGCGGTGACAAGGGCGGGGACGCCAATGTCGGCGTCTGGGTGAGGAGCGAGGACGCCTGGCGGTGGCTGGCCCATGAGTTGACGGTCGACCGGTTCCGGCGGCTGATCCCCGAGAGCCAGGAGCTGACCGTCGTCCGCCACATCCTGCCCAACCTGCGTGCCCTCAACTTCACCGTGAAGGGACTCCTCGGCGAAGGCGTCGCCGCGCAGGCCCGGTTCGACCCGCAGGCCAAGGCCCTCGGCGAGTGGCTGCGCGCGCGATACATGGACATCCCCGAGGCCCTGATCACGGAAGGCCCCACTGAGCGAGGCCCGATCCCGGAGGTACCGCTGTGACCGTGCTCCCCTCGGCCCTCGACCCCGCGTCCCCCGACTACGCCGCCCACCGCCGGGCCATGCTCGACAAGCTCGCGCGACTCGACACCGAACACGCCCTAGCACTCGCCGGCGGTGGTGAGAAGTACGTCGCCCGGCACCGCGAACGCGGCAAGCTCCTCGCCCGCGAGCGGATCGAACTGCTCCTGGACCCGGACACCCCGTTCCTCGAACTGTCCCCGCTCGCCGCCTGGGGCAGCGACTACCCCATCGGCGCCTCCATGGTCACCGGCATCGGCGTGGTCGAGGGCGTCGAGTGCCTGATCACCGCCAACGACCCGACCGTACGCGGTGGTTCGTCCAATCCCTGGACACTGAAGAAGGCCCTGCGCGCCCATCAGATCGCGGACGCCAACCGCCTGCCCGTCATCAGCCTGGTCGAGTCCGGCGGCGCCGATCTCCCCTCCCAGAAGGAGATCTTCATACCCGGCGGGGCCCTGTTCCGTGACCTCACCCGGCTCTCCGCCGCCGGTGTCCCGACCGTCGCGGTCGTCTTCGGCAACTCCACGGCGGGCGGGGCGTACGTCCCCGGGATGTCCGACCACACCGTCATGATCAAGGAGCGGTCGAAGGTCTTCCTCGGCGGACCGCCGCTGGTGAAGATGGCCACGGGCGAGGAGAGCGACGACGAATCCCTCGGCGGCGCCGAGATACACGCCCGTACGTCAGGACTCGCGGACCACTTCGCGCTGGACGAGCCGGACGCGCTGCGGCAGGCGCGGCGGATCGTCGCCCGGCTCAACTGGCGCAAGGCACGCCCCGATCCGGGCCCGGCCGAACCGCCCAAGTACGACGAGGACGAGCTGCTCGGGATCGTCCCCGGCGATCTGCGGATCCCCTTCGACCCTCGCGAGGTCATCGCGCGGATCGTGGACGGCTCGGACTTCGACGAGTTCAAGCCGTTGTACGGGCCGAGCCTGGCGACGGGGTGGGCCCGGCTCCACGGCTATCCGGTCGGGGTGCTGGCCAATGCGCGGGGGGTGCTGTTCTCCGCCGAGTCGCAGAAGGCCGCGCAGTTCATCCAGCTGGCCAACCAGCGCGACATCCCGCTGGTCTTCCTGCACAACACCACCGGCTACATGGTCGGCAAGGAGTACGAGCAGGGCGGCATCATCAAACACGGCGCGATGATGATCAACGCCGTGTCGAATTCGACGGTCCCTCATCTGTCCGTCCTGATGGGCGCGTCGTACGGTGCCGGGCACTACGGCATGTGCGGCCGAGCCTACGATCCGCGCTTCCTCTTCGCCTGGCCGAGCGCCAAGTCGGCGGTGATGGGGCCGCAGCAGCTCGCGGGCGTCCTGTCGATCGTGGCGCGCGCGTCGGCGGCGGCGAAGGGACAGCCGTACGACGACGAGGGGGACGCGGCCCTGCGCGCGATGGTGGAGGGACAGATCGAGTCCGAGTCGCTGCCGGTGTTCCTGTCCGGGCGGCTGTACGACGACGGGGTCATCGACCCGCGCGACACCCGCACGGTCCTCGGCCTGTGCCTGTCCGCCGTCCACACCGCTCCGGTGGAGGGCGTGCGGGGCGGCTTCGGCGTCTTCCGGATGTGAGGCGAGACATGATCGACATCGGCATCAGCACGGTCCTGGTGGCCAACCGGGGTGAAATCGCCTGCCGCGTCTTCCGCACCTGCCGTGAGCGGGGCATCGGGACGGTCGCGGTGTACTCCGACGCCGACGCGGGCGCGCTGCATGTACGGGAGGCGGACGCGGCGGTACGGCTGCCGGGGTCGGCGCCCGCCGAGACATATCTGCGGTCCGATCTGATCGTGAGGGCGGCACTGGCGGCGGGCGCGGACGCCGTGCATCCCGGGTACGGCTTCCTCTCCGAGAACGCGGAATTCGCGCGGGCCGTGCAGGACGCGGGCCTGGTGTGGATCGGGCCGCCCCCCGCCGCGATCGAGGCGATGGCGTCGAAGACGCGGGCGAAGGAGCTGATGGGCGCGGCGGGCGTACCGCTGCCGGCACCGGTGGACCCGGACGCGGCGACGGAGTCGGACCTGCCGCTGCTGCTGAAGGCGGCGGCCGGCGGTGGCGGCCGGGGCATGCGTGTGATCCGCGAACTCACCGAACTCGCAGGCGAGTTGAAGGTGGCGGCCGAGGAGGCGCGGTCGGCCTTCGGGGACGGGGAGGTCTTCGCGGAGCCGTACGTGGAGCGCGGCCGGCATGTGGAGGTGCAGATCCTGGCGGACGCGCACGGCACGGTGTGGGCGCTGGGCACGCGCGACTGCTCGCTGCAACGACGGCACCAGAAGGTGATCGAGGAGTCCCCGGCGCCCGGCCTCCCGGACGAGCTGCGCGCCGTACTGCGCGAGGCGGCCGTGGCCGCCGCCCGGACCGTCGGCTACCGGGGCGCGGGCACGGTCGAGTTCCTGATCTCGGCGGCGGGCCGCCCGTACTTCCTGGAGATGAACACCCGCCTCCAGGTCGAACACCCGGTGACGGAGGAGGTGTTCGGGCTGGACCTGGTCGCGCTCCAGATCGACATCGCGGAGGGCGCCGCACTGCCGCCAAACGCCCCGCCCGCGCTGGGGCACGCGGTGGAGGCGCGCCTCTACGCGGAGGACCCGTCGAACGGCTGGACCCCGCAGGCGGGCACGCTGCACGCGCTGGAGTTCCCGGACGTCTCCGCGCCCGCTTTCGCCGCCGCCCCCGCCGCGCCGCGGCTGCGCGTCGACACCGGTTACGCGGACGGTGACACGGTCGGGGTGCACTACGACCCCCTCCTCGCCAAGATCGTCGTCTGGGCTCCCACCCGTGCCGGGGCGCTGCGCAAGCTCCGGCACGCGCTGCGGCGGGCCCGGGTGCACGGGCCGGTCACCAACCGGGAGCTGCTCGTACGGTCGTTGGGCCACCCCGATTTCGTGGCCGGGAGGTTCGACACCGGGTTCTACGAGCGGCACCTGGACGCGCTGACCGTGCCCGCGCCCGGCGAGCGGTACGCGGCCGTCGCCGCCGCGCTCGCGGACGCCGCCGCCCGCGCCACCCGGGACGCTGTCCCGGCGCGGATCGGCGGGTGGCGCAACGTGGGGGCACCGGCGCAGAGTAAGACGTACGGGGAACACGAGGTCCGCTACCGGGCGACCCGGGACGGCTTCGAAGTCGAGGCCGAGGACGTACGAGTCGTCGCCGTCGCACCCGGCAGCGTCCGTCTCGAAGTCGGCGAACTCGACGGAGTCGTACGGCACTTCGCGGTGCGGACGTACGGCGACGAGGATCATGAGGTCCATGTGGACAGCGCCGCCGGTTCGTACCGCCTCCTCGCCCGCCCCCGCTTCCCCGACAGCGGCCGGCGGGCCGAGCCCGGATCGCTGCTCGCGCCCATGCCCGGGACCGTCGTACGGCTCGCGGACGGACTGGCGGAGGGCGTCGCCGTCACCGCCGGGCAGCCGCTCGTCTGGCTGGAGGCCATGAAGATGAACCACCCCGTCACCGCCCCCGCCTCCGGCACGCTCACCGCGCTCCACGCCGTCCCCGGCCGTCAGGTCGAGGTCGGTGCCCTGCTCGCTGTCGTCAGCGACGTACCGGAGGAACCGTCTTCATGAGCAGCAGCCACAGCGTGAACGACACCGCCACCGACACTGCCACCGCCACCGACACCGCCACGCACGCCGTGACCGGCGGCCTCGTGGAGAGCGAGGAACACCAGGCGCTCCGTGCGGCCGTCGCCGCTCTCGGCCGCCGGCACGGACGCGGTTACGACCACGAGACCCTCTGGCGCGAGGCGGGCAAGCTCGGCCACCTCGGTGCGAACCTGCCCGAGGAGTACGGAGGCGGAGGCGGCGGTATCGCCGAACTCTCGCTCATATTGGAGGAGCTGGGGGCGGCGGGCTGCCCTCTCCTCCTGATGGTCGTCTCACCGGCCATCTGCGGCACCGTGATCGCCCGCTTCGGTACGGACGCCCAGAAGCGGCAGTGGCTGCCCGGCCTCGCGGACGGCTCCCGCATCATGGCCTTCGGCATCACCGAGCCCGACGCCGGCTCCAACTCCCACCGGATCACGACGACGGCACGCAGGGACGGGACCGGCTGGGTGCTGAACGGCCGGAAGGTCTTCGTCTCCGGCGTCGACCTCGCCGACGCGACCCTCGTCGTCGGCCGCACCGAGGACGCCAGGACCGGCACGCTCAAGCCGTGCCTCTTCATCGTCCCGCGCGACGCCGAAGGCTTCCGGCGCTCACGGATCGACATGGAACTGCACGCCGTGGAGAAGCAGTTCGAGCTGGTGCTGGACGACGTACGGCTGCCAGCCGACGCCCTCGTCGGTGACGAGGACGCCGGACTGCGCCAGCTCTTCGCGGGCCTCAACCCGGAACGCGTCATGACCGCCGCCTTCGCCCTCGGCATGGGCCGCTACGCCCTGGGCAGAGCCGTCGAGTACGCCAGGACCCGGCAGGTCTGGAAGGAGCCCATCGGCGCCCACCAGGCCATCGCCCACCCCCTCGCCCAGGCCCATATCGAACTCGAACTCGCGCGCCTGATGATGCGCAAGGCCGCCCATCTCTACGACGCGGGTGACGACACCGGCGCGGGCGAGGCGGCCAACATGGCCAAGTACGCGGCGGCCGAGGCCTGCGTCAAGGCCGTCGACCAGGCCGTACACACCCTCGGCGGCAACGGTCTCACCCGGGAGTACGGCCTGGCGTCCCTCATCACCGCCGCCCGCGTGGCCCGGATCGCGCCCGTCAGCCGGGAGATGATCCTCAACTACGTGTCCCACCAGTCCCTGGGCCTCCCCAAGTCGTACTGACACGCAGTCGTAGCCGTACGGTCGGATCTGACGAAAGCAGGCGAGCTTGCAGCCCGCTTACAGCTTTCGGACCATGACGGCATACAACGGGGAGTCGTCAGAGGGCTTTGCCTCGCCCGCCTTGCTGTAGTTCCAGCGCTCATACAACGCCTGAACTCTGGGGTGCCCAGCCTCCACCAGGAGCGTCACCATGTCGGCTGAGACCGACGTGAGCAGTTCGTCATGAATTTGCTGTGCACGTCCAGTACCGCGCCATTTGGGAGTCACCATGAGTTCGGACAACGCGAACACGGAGCCCCTGAGGCCGGAGGGGCGCCGGTGGCCCTTCCACCAGCCACCCGGCTTGAACGTGGAGCCGTACGCATAGCCAACCGGGCCTCCGTCTTCCCAACCCGAAACGCACTGCCAGTTTTCCCGCGCGGACCAGAGGTCGACGAAGTAGGAGAAGCGCTCACGCGAGTGGAACGGGTCCGGATCGTCGGCGTATGCCTCGTCGTGGATGTCCAGTAGCAGAGAACGCACGTCCCGTGCGTCCGCGTGCGTGTAGCGCTTCAGATCCATTGGGCAGACTCCTCAATCCACTCGGCGACTTCGGGGGCCTTCGAGCCCGAGGCTACGAGCACCTTGCGTGTGGCTGCCAGGGTGTTGATCGTGCGCCGTGATCCGGACAGCGAGGGAAGCATCGTGTGTGCCTTCCGGCCTGTCGCGCAGGCAAGTTCCAAGTCCTCTTGCCTGGCCTGGGTGAGGGACAAGTGCGCGGTGTACAAGGCTCGGTTACGGATCATGTCGTCTGGGATGGCCGCGAGGGTGCGGTGCAGGCAGTATTCGGCCCTTCCATGATCCCCGAGTGCCGACCATATGAACGAGGACAGGGCGTCAAGTTCGCTGTTGTCGTAGAACCTGATCCACTCGGGCCGCTGTTGGTCGGTGGTGCGTGCAAAGGCGTGCTCGGCATCGTTGAGGGCGCGCAGAGCCTCAGACTGTCGCCGCAGGCGCGCCAGTCCGTTGGCGTTGCGCATGTGTCCGAGAGAGGCGTACAGCGGGTCTCGCCGTGCGATTGACGAGCGCTTCATGACCTCTGCGCCGGCGATAGCTTCGGCGTGATTCTCCCGCTGAGTGGACGTCAGGGTGATGTAGTTCCAGACGTGATACATCGCCTCACTGTCCCGGGACAGGCCGGCGAAGGTCAGGGCCTTGTCGAGATGTGCGCGTGCCCGCTGCGGTGCGCTGCCATCGATCGAGGCGAAGGCGGCCGAGCTGATGACCGCAGCGGCGAGTCGATGAAGCATGTCCCGTACGCGAGTTGAGGCGGTTGACAGTGCTAGAGCGGACTGGACTCGGGTAGCCAGTTCTACCGCAAGGTTCTCCACCTTCTGTGAGCCCCGACCCGCATCGTCATGACGAAGGATTGCCACATAGTCCTGATGGAAACGCCGCACGTCATTGACGCCGAGTCGTGCACGGCCGCTGGTGCCTGAGGTCCCAACGGGAAGGACGGAACCACTCGCCACGGCGAGGAGCGTACGACGCTGCACGGGATCTTCCTCCGGTGGTGCAGTGCTCTTCCTGCGCGGCACGAACCCTAGATCCTCGGCACGAGCGGAGAGAACCCGTTCCAGACAGAGCCTGATGCGATCCTGCGGCCACTTGGTCGCGCCGCGTACCCATCGGCGTACATCCGCATCGGTGACGTTGCCCGGCGTCCCGGTCAGAAGCTCGATCTCGACATTGATGTGACGTGCTAACTCGGCCTGGCTGAAGCCGAGATCAGCAATCCGGTCTGCGAGCTTCCGGTTTAACTGTGGCATGTCTTCACGGTAGCTCTGAGCATCCTCAGGGACACGGATGAAGGTAAAAATCACCGGGGTCATGCGATGGCGGACCCCCCTGTTTCACCTGTCCAGGATGTCACAGACGCCGTTGACTAGGAATCGCCAGACAACAAGGGGCAATGGAGGGAACAAGCGGCATGACGAATCAGACCACTCTCATCCCGACTGACGATGTGTCAGCCAAAGTCAGCAGATTCCGAGTAGTCATCTATTTGTGCGGGGCGCCGAACGCGAACCTCAGCGCAGAGCAAGACCGGTGCCACGGGTACGCCGAGGCGTTCGGGTGGGAGATCGCGGCAGAGATCGAGGACCGCGACAGACTCAACAAGCCCGAGGGCCGTACCGGACTTGCGCAGGCCCTCGAGCGCATCAAGAGGAGGGAAGCGGGCGTACTGCTGACGCCGTGGCGGTCGATGATCTCTCCTGTTCCGCAGGAGTTCGACGAGGTGGCGCGCAAGGTCGAGAGCGCGGGTGGGTTCCTGCAAGTGATGGACTCCGACGGCGCGCGGGCCACCGCTGCGCGATGACGGCTGCGCCGACGATGTCTGGGGAAAATCTTCACGAAAAGGGATACCGCGAAGGCCGGCTTTTCTACGGCGGCTGACAAGACTCCCGCTCCGGTTGTCCCCGTCGGTGAGGAGCAACCGGGGTGGGTTGGCAAGGACATGCCAGATCGGATGGAGGAACGGAATTCCCATGACTGTCGCACCTGAAAGGCCGGTCGCTCTGCGGCACGGCCAAGACCTCGTCTCGCCCGAACTGTTCGAGCGCCTGACGAACTTCTGTGCCGAGGAGTACGGGCACGAGCGCGCTACAGCCGAGCGGATCATGAGTGAGGCTCTGGCGTTCCTGGACGTGATGGGCCAGACCGGAGAGGGCATGTCTCCCTCGCAGGCCGTCGACCCAGGATGGCACACGTTCATGCTCCATACGGAGGAGTACGCCGAGTTCTGCCAGACGCGGTACGGCCGCTTTATCCACCACGCGCCCAAGTCCCGTTACCGGGACAGGGCAACGATGGTGGACGTTGTGGCGAAGGTCCGCGCCCACGGCTACGAGGTCGACAACTCCCTGTGGGGCACCAAGGCCGACTGCAACGAACCGACCTGCTGCGGCGACGGCCCTTGCTGCTGATGCCGGCCGCTGTCGGTCAGTGCCCGAGCCACGACCACCGGAACCTGAGTATCAGCATCAATGTCAGTGCCAGCCGCTACAGTCCGGCCCTCACTGTCGGAACTTTAGGCATAAAGGGGAGATTCAATGGCATCTGCCGAAGGATCAAAGGGCCGGGGAAGGGTGCTTGCCTTCTCACTGTTCGGGCCCGTCTTCGGCTACGCAAGCACTCTCGTAGACAACCAACAGGTCGCCTACATCGGTCCACTGACGCCCGGAGTCAACTGGCGAAAGCTCTGGCGGATGGCGGAGAGGTGCCATTCAGACGGGGCCTCGGAATCGAGAAAAGCACAGTGGATCGTCTCTCAGGCTTTCCGTGCGTTCATCTGCGGCAGTGACGTTGTTCGGAGGCTCCCCGACGCGGATTGGGAGATGGAGCCTGGTGGTTGGCTCGTGGAGCTCGGCGGCCCCTGGTGCAACCAGGACGTATTGGTTACTGGCAACCTCACGGTGCCGGAACTCGCCGCCGAGCACATCGAAACGAAACCCACCTACTTCCCGCAGTACGCGGGATGACGCCCCGACCACGCTCACTCTGGCAAAGGTCACGTGGCCGAGGCGCCGGCTCCCAACCATCGTGAGAGGAGGGGAACACCAAGGAGGGTAGTCGTTCCGGCAATTACGTCGGGGCCTGATCCGCCGGGCGGGCCTCCGCCGGCCACGTCTCGGAGCCAGCAGCAGCCCCCGCCGCGCTGAGCGGCCCTGAACGGGCCCCGGCCGTCTCCCTCCCCCGTGGGAGATGACCGGGGCCTCCTCATGTCTTCGGGAGAAGCGCAGTGTCGTAGTGCTGCACGTCCCGGCGGGTGATTGACCTGAAACTCGTCATGTTGTCGCTGGAGAGCGCCATTCGACGCGACGGATATCGGTTATCGGCCTGTTGCCTATGGCGAGGGCACTCCGGGAAATGCGAATGGGCGATCATCGACCCTGCCGACGTAGCTCTACCAGCTGCACTGGATCAGGCCGGGCCACTCTTCAGAGGACTGGTTGGACTTCCGGAGCCGTTCAGTGTTCTACGGCTTCCAGAAACAGAGATGCGGCCCCCGCGACCTGCTCACGCACGAGTCCATCGCGGACGCGGCGGTGATCGGCGTCCGTGACGCGAACGGCGACGAGGTGCCGAAGGCATACATTGTTCGACAGTCCGACGCGTTGGGCACGGTGAGCCCGTCCCGTACGGAGGCGCTCACCGAGGATGACGTGATGACGTTCGTCGCCGAGCGCGTCGCTCCATACAAGAAGGTCCGACGGGTCGAATTCATTGGCGGTGTGCCCCGCGCCGCCTCGGGCAAGATCCTCAGACGTGAGCTGCGGGACCGTGAACGGCGGGACCGCGAAAGGGAGAAGAAGACGTGACGCATCCCGCCGGCGGCCCCGCGAGCGACCCAGCGAAGGACCGGGTGACGCCTCCGCCGACGCCCCCGCCGCCGCTGGTCACGACCGCGTACGAGCGGGGCATCGCCACCCTGACCCTGGACTCGCCGGCCAACCGCAACGCCCTGTCGGCGCGGCTCGTCGGCACCCTGCGCGACGCCCTCACCGCGTGCGCCGAGGACCCCTCCGTACGCGCCGTCGTCCTCACCCACACCGGCACCACCTTCAGCGCGGGCGCCGACCTCAAGGCACCGGCGAGCCCGTACACCTTCGTCGCCCTGATGCGGCAGATCGTCGAACTGCCCAAGCCGGTCGTCGCCCGCGTCAGTGGCCATGTCCGGGCGGGCGGGCTCGGGCTGCTCGGCGCCTGTGACATCGCCATCGCGGACCGTGGTTCCGACTTCGCGTTCACGGAGGTACGGATCGGAGTCGCCCCGGCCGTGATCGCGCTGCCGCTCCTGGCCCGCGTCGAACCGCGCGCGGCGGCCCGCTACTACCTCACAGGAGAGGTCTTCGACGCGGCGCGCGCCGCCGCCGCCGGGCTGATCACCGAGGCCGCCGACGACGTGGACGCCGCGCTCGCGCCCGTACTGGACGGGCTGCGCAGAGCCTCGCCCCAGGGGCTCGCGGAATCCAAGAAGCTGCTGACGGTCGGGGTGCTGGACGCCTTCGACCGGTACGCCGAGGACGCCGTCCAGCGCTCCGCGTCGCTCTTCATGTCGGCACAGGCCCGCGAGGGCATCACGGCGTTCCTCGAACGACGGGACGCCTCATGGGTGCTGTGAACCCGGGGCCCGCGCGCGGCGCCGCGCCCCAGCAGGACCGCAGCCGCGCCACCCGCCGACGGCTGCTGGAGGCCGCCGTGGCCTGCCTCGCCGAGTACGGCTGGGCAGGCTCCACGGTCTCCGTCGTCGCCGAGCGGGCCGGTGTCTCGCGCGGCGCGGCCCAGCACCACTTCCCGACGCGCGAGGACCTGTTCACCGCCGCCGTCGAATACGTCGCCGAGGAACGGTCGTCCGCACTGCGCGCCCTGGTCCCGGCCGGCCCCGCGCACCGCCGGGAGGCGGTGGAGGGGATCGTGGACCTCTTCATCGGCCCGCTGTTCCGCGCCGCGCTGCACCTGTGGGTGGCGGCCTCCGACGAGGATCAACTACGGCCCCGGGTAACCGAGTTGGAGTCCCGCGTCGGCCGTGAGTCGCACCGGATCGCGGTGGAGCTGCTGGGCGCCGACGAATCCGTACCGGGGGTGCGCGAAACCGTCCAGGGGCTGCTCGACATGGCGCGGGGGCTGGGCCTGGCGACGCTGCTGACGGACGACAGGGCGCGGCGGGACCGGGTGGTGGCGCAGTGGTCGCTGATCCTGGACCGGGTACTGGGCTGACCCGGACGTACGAAGCCGCAACACGCCCCGCCCCGGGCCCCCGCCCTACCCCTCGCCGAATCCCTCGATCTCCCGCGGCTCCCGCGCCCCCGGCCCCACATAACGCGCCGAAGGCCGCACCAGCCGGCCCGTCCGCTTCTGCTCCAGGATGTGCGCCGACCAGCCGGCCGTACGGGCACAGGTGAACATCGACGTGAACATGTGCGCCGGGACCTCCGCGAAGTCCAGCATGATCGCCGCCCAGAACTCCACGTTCGTCGCCAGCACCCGGTCGGGCCGCCGCGCGTGCAGCTCCGCCAGCGCGGCCTTCTCCAGGGCCTGAGCCACCTCGAACCGGGGCGCGGCCAGTTCCTTCGCCGTACGCCGCAGGACCCGCGCCCGCGGGTCCTCGGCCCGGTAGACCCGGTGGCCGAAGCCCATCAGCCGCTCGCCCTTGTCCAGGGCCCGCTTGACGTACCCGGACGCGTCGCCCGTGCGCTCGATCTCCTCGATCATGCCGAGGACCCGCGAGGGCGCGCCGCCGTGCAGCGGTCCCGACATCGCGCCGACCGCGCCGGACAGGGCCGCCGCCACGTCCGCGCCGGTGGAGGCGATGACGCGGGCCGCGAACGTGGACGCGTTCATGCCGTGCTCGGCGGCCGAGGTCCAGTACGCGTCGACGGCCCGCACATGCTTCGGGTCCGGGTCCCCGCGCCAGCGCGTCATGAAGCGCTCGACCACCGAGTCCGCCTTGTCGATCTCGCGCTGCGGAACCATCGGCCGGCCCTGCCCGCGGGCCGACTGGGCGACGTACGACAGGGCCATCACCGCGGCCCGCGCCAGATTGTCGCGGGCCGTGCGCTCATCGATGTCGAGAAGCGGCTTCAGGCCCCAGACGGGCGCCAGCATGGCCAGCGCGGACTGCACATCGACCCGGATGTCACCGGAGTGGACCGGGATGGGGAAGGGCTCGGCCGGTGGCAGACCGGGTTCGAACGCCCCGTCGACCAGCAGACCCCACACCTGCCCGAAGGACACCTGCCCGACCAGATCCTCGATGTCGACGCCGCGGTAGCGGAGCGAGCCGCCCTCCTTGTCCGGTTCGGCGATCTCCGTCTCGAAGGCGACGACTCCTTCGAGTCCGGGGACAAAGGAGGTGTCGAAGTCGGACATCAGGCGGCTCCTCATGATGGCGGCGACGTGCTTCGGCGTACGCGTGTCTCGGTGTGTGCGGTCTCGTCGGGCGGGGCTGATCCCAAAGGCAGGAACGATAGCCCCGATGTACGGGGGCCACAGCGGCCCGTTCCAAGATTTTCGCGAGTTCCCCCGGTGCGGGGAAGCGTGATGACCGGCACACTTCCAGACTTTCCGCGCGGGGGATTAGCGGCGCTCGGCGCCGGGCAAACTCGGCCTGCGGCAGGATGTTCCCGTGCCTCACGAGACCCCGCACGAGACGCCGCAGCAGCCTCCGTACGAGCCGCCGTACGTCCCTCTTCAGCAGACTCTGGATCCCGCAGCCATGCGCGAGCAGTACCGCAGCACTCCGCTTCTGGAGTCGGATCTCGCCCCCACTCCGATGGATCAGTTCGCCCACTGGTTCAAGGACGTCGCGGCCTCCGGCCTCCACGAGCCGAACGCGATGGTGGTCTCGACGGCCACCCCCGAGGGCCGCCCGTCCTCCCGTACGGTCCTGCTGAAGCAGCACGACGACCGCGGCTTCGTCTTCTTCACGAACTACACGTCCCGCAAGGGCACCGAGATCGACGCGAACCCCTACGTCTCGCTGCTCTTCCCCTGGCACCCGCTGGCCCGCCAGGTCATCGTCACGGGCATGGCCGCCCGTATCGGCCGCGACGAGACGGCCGCGTACTTCCGCACCCGCCCCCACGGCTCCCAGCTCGGCGCCTGGGCCAGCGACCAGTCCGCCCCGATCGCCTCCCGCGAGGCCCTGCTCCGGCACTACGAGGAGCTGGCGGCCCGCTACCCGCAGGACGAGCAGGTGCCGGTGCCCCCGCAGTGGGGCGGCTACCGCGTCACCCCCCGGACGGTCGAGTTCTGGCAGGGCAACGCGAACCGGCTGCACGACCGGCTGCGGTACGTGAGTGACGAGAGCGACGGGAGTGTGTGGCGGGTGGAGCGGCTCTGCCCGTAGCGGCGGCGCGTCGCCCGAAGACACGGCGGGCGGTACGGGGAAAGCAGAACCCCGCAGGCTCGGGTTCCTCCGGGGAGGAGCCGGCCGGACGTACCGGCGAACCTGCGGGGCGGTGACTGCTTGGGATTTCGGCCGGCGGAGCCGGCACCGCACAGAGTGCGACGAACGGGCGCTAGCCCGCAGTCACCTCACGCGTCCGGATTGCATACATCTGCCGAACCACCTCCCTTCTTGTGTGCTCCACACACTAGGAACCCGTCCGGGGGCGTCACAAGTGATTTACGAGGATTTTGACGCCTGCCGGACCGGGCGGTGAAGATCGCGCCGGGCCGCCCGCGTACGCCGCCGATGTACGCCGCCCGCGCACACCGCTCGTGCGGCCGGAGCGGCCGGGGCCGACAATTGGACGTGCGGGCGGAGAACCTGCCGGAGACTGTTGGACGTGCGGGCGGAGAACCTGCCGGAGACTGTTGGACGTAACGATTTCGGGGAACCTTGTGTGTGCTGGGTCACGTTCGAGTTCAATGACCGGACGTGTGTCTGCACCAGGCGGAGACGCCCTTCAGGGGGTGCCAGGATGAGTGCTTCTCGGAGCGAGACCACCGATGTGCCCGGACCCGACGGACCGGAGCCCGATCCCGAGGCGGACACCGTGCCCGGGGCCGGCTCGGACGGTGTGCCCGGCGCGGAGCGGGACGGGCCCGGGGCGGATCTGCTCGCGGCGCTGCTCGACGGCATGGACGCCGCCCTGTTCGCCTTCGACGCGGGCGGGGTGATCACGCACTGGAACCGCGAGGCGGAGCGCATACTCGGCTGGTCCGCCGAGGAGGCCGTCGGACGGCAGGGCTTCGCCGGGTGGGCGGTACGGACCGCCGACGCGGACGAGGTGCAGGGCCGGCTGATGGCCGTGATGGGCGCCCCCGGGCGGCAGGTGGACGAGTTCGCGCTGCTGCGCAAGGACGGCGGCCGGGTGCTCCTGCGCACGCAGACCGCCAGGGTGCGCGGATCGGACGGCAAGCCAGCAGGGGTGTATTCCGCGTTCAGCGAGGTCCACGCGCAGATCGACCTGGAACGGACCATCGCGCTCAGCGAGGCGCTCTTCGAGGAGGCGTCCTGGGGCGTCGTCCTGGTCGATGTCGATCTGCGGCCGACCGTGATCAACGGGCAGGCGGCGAAGGCGTTCGGCTCCGGGCGTACGTCGGTACTGGGCCGCCCGCTGGCCGAGCTGCTCGTCCACGGCGTCGAGGAGCTGGAGGCCGCGCTCCACCACGTGCTCGCCGAAGGGGCGCCGACATCGCCCGCCGACCTGTGGGTGACGGTCCGTACGGCGGAGGGCGAGGAGCGCCGCTGCTGGCGCAGCGGCTTCCTGCGGCTGGCGTCCCCACTGGCGGAGGAGCCCGTGCCGCTGGGCGTGGGCTGGATGTTCCAGGACGTGACCGACGCGAAGCTGGCCGTGCGGGGAGCGGACCGGGTGCGCTTCCGCGCCGGCCAGCTGCACCGGGCGGGGCGGGCGGCCGCGGAGTGCGAGGACCCGATGGAGGCGGCGACGGTCCAGCTGGACTTCGCGCTGGCGGGATTCGCCGATCACGCCCTGATCGATGTGGTGCTGGAGGAGCGGGGGCGGCCGACGGGCGCGCGCCCATCGCGTTCCGACGGCGCGGCGGGCGGTACGGGCGCGGCCCCCTCGGGGCCGGATGCTCCGGTACGGCTGATACGTACGGTGGCGACCCCCACGGGCGGTGAATCGGGGCCGAGCGCGCCGGTCGAAGGGGGCGAGATCCCGGTGCGGTACGCGGCCGGGCATCCGGCGCTCCAGGCGATGGACCGTATCGGCTCGGTGCGCGCGAGCGCCCCCGCGGCGGCTGCCGCGCCGCCCGGGTCCGTCCCGTCGGGCGGCGCTCCGAGCGGAGCGCCCCGGTCCGGTTCCCTTCCGTCCTCGGCGTGGGCGGCCTCGCGCCAGTGGCCGCCGGACTCGGTGCACGCCCTGTGCACGGTGCTGCGCAGCCGGGGCCGGTCGCTGGGTGTGGTGACCTTCCTGCGCGGAGCGAGCCGGGGCCCGTTCGAGCGGCCGGACGCGGTGTACGCGGAGGAGGTCACGGGCCGTATAGCGGCGGCGCTGGATCTCGCCCGGACGGCGTCCGGCTGAACCGGATGCGCGTGGTCCGGGATGCGCGGGATCACGCGAAGCGCGTCCCGACGCGAGACGACGCCCGGCGACTTGATGCCGCCGGACGTCGTGTCGTACCGCTCAGTGCCTACAGCAGTGCCTCTGCCGTGCCTCCGCTGTACCCGGGGAGGTACGGCTCCGTGCCTCCCCGGGGAGCGTCAGGAAGCCCCGGCCTTGGTGCTGCTCTCCGTGCCCGCCGCAGCGGCCTCCGGCACCGCGGCCGCGAGCGGCGGCAGCATCTTGACCGGTTCCGTCTCCGCGTCGTTGTGGCGCAGCGCCCAGTTCTCCAGGGAGATGCGGCACGCGTGGTCGAGGTGGCGGAGGCCGGAGAGGTCCAGCTCGATGGGCTGGTCCTTCGGCAGCTCCTCCAGCTGTTCCATTATCCGGGGCAGCCGCAGGAACGTCGCGTTGCCCGTGACGGACACGACCATCCGGCCACCGGTCAGTTCGCGTACGTCGACGTGCAGGTGGGAGATCTCCCACGCCGTCTTGACCACCGCGAGCAGCAGTCCGAGGATCACACCCTCGAAGAGGTTCGTGACCAGGACGGCCACCGCCGTGATGGCGAGGATGATCGCCTCACCGCGGTGCTCACGCCACAGCGGCACGATGTCCTTGAAGGGCACCAGCTTGCAGCCGGCGTGCACCAGGACACCGGCGAGCGCCGCCAGCGGGATGATCCCGATCGCGGCGGGCAGCAGCGCGGCGAACAGCAGCAGCCACAGGCCGTGCAGGATCCGGGAGAGCGGAGTCCGGGCTCCCGCCTGGACATTGGCGGCACTGCGCACGATGACGGCGGTCATCGGCAGCGCGCCGAGCGCCCCGCAGATCGTGTTGCCCACGCCCTGCGCCATCAGTTCCTTGTTGTAGTCGGTGCGCGGACCGTCGTGCATACGGTCCACCGCCGCCGCGCTGAACAGGCTCTCCGCCGAGGCGATCAGGGTGAAGGCGAGCACGCTGCCGATCGCGGCCACGCTCGCCAGCTCGCCGAATTCGCCGAGGCCGGGCGGGCTGATCGATTCCAGCAGACCCTTGACCTCGACCTTGGCGATGGACAGGTCCAGCAGCATGGTCACACCGGTGGCGAGCGCCACCGCGGCCAGCGGACCGGGTACGACGCGGACCCGGGCCGGAAGCTTCGGCCACACCACGAGGACGGCGATGGTCCCGGCGCCGATGGCGAACGCGGTCAGCGCCGTGCTGTTCGTGAAGATGTCGCCGACCAGTCCGGGCAGTCCGGCGATCTTGCCGGGGCCGCCGGACGGCTGCGCGGTGTCGGCCATGGCGTACACCTGGCCGAGGACGAGCACCAGGCCGATGCCCGCCAGCATGCCCTGGACCACGGCGACCGAGATGGCACGGAACCAGCGGCCGAAGCCGAAGGCGCCGAGCGCGAGTTGGAGCAGGCCCGAGACGAGGACGATGGCGCCGAGCACGCCGAGGCCGAACTCCTGGACCGCGTCGTACACGAGCACGGTCAGACCGGCCGCGGGGCCACTGACCTGGAGCGAACTGCCGGGCAGGAAGCCCACGACGATTCCGCCGACTATGCCGGTGACCAGGCCGAGTTCGGCGGGTACACCGGAGGCCACCGCCACACCGACACAGAGTGGCAGGGCTACGAGAAAGACGACGAGGGACGCGAGTATGTCGCGCCTCAGGACGGTCTTGTCCTTCAACAAGGTGAACATGAGGGTTGGTTTTCCTAGCTGTGCGGTCCGCGTACGGACGGCCGACGGGGAGGACGCGCTGCTGAGTTGGTCTCAGAGCGGTCTGAACTCTCCGTCCAGCTCAGCTCGGTGGGTGCTGATGGAGCCGGTGTCCACCTCGTAGTACCAGGCGTGCAGGGAAAGGGTTCCCTCGGCCAGGCGCTCCTGGACCGCCGGGTACTCGCGGAGGGTGTCGAGCTGTGCCGCCGCGTGGTGGCGTACCGCGTGGGCGAGGCCGTTGTCGGACGGCAGCCCCGAGACTCCGTAGTCGAGCCAGCCGCGGACGGCGGGCAGCGTGGACAGGTCGGTGCCGTGCACGAGGGCGCCGACGGCGCCGCAGTGCGAGTGCCCGCAGACGATGATGTCGCGGATACCCAGCACGCGCAGCGCGTACTCGATGGTGGCGGTCTCGCCGCAGGGGCGGTCCTCGTCGTACCGGGGAACGATGTTGCCCGCCGTACGGAGTTCGAACAGCTCACCCGGACGTGCGCCGGTGATCAGGGACGGGATGACCCGGGAGTCCGAGCAGGTGATGAACAGCACCTCGGGCGCCTGGCCTGCTGCCAGCTCGCGGAACTCCTCGTGGCGCTCCGCCACCTGGGCGGAAAAGGAACGTGCGTTGTCGATGAGTGACTTCATGATGGCCTGCCTCCTGCACCCTCGGTCTGGCCGAGGCGCGGTGTGGTCGGGTCAGTGGGGGAGTTGTGACAGATGTTGCTGCGGTCGGTCTTGCTGTCGTGCCGTGTTTCGTCCTGCTGTGTTTCCGGTGCTGCGGTGCTGCGGTGGTGCGGAAGTAGAAGAGGTGGGAGAGGGCGGGACATCGGAGATGTCCGGGCGCTGAGCGGGCGTCACTTCCTGCCGGATCGCGGCAGTCGCGGGAGTCCCTGTACGACCGCCGGTCGGCCGGCCGTGCGATGGCCCGGAGGTCCGGGTCAGACGGCGGCTGTCCCGCGTCTGACGGTGGACTCGCGGTCCGCTCGGATTTTCACTGCTCGCCCTTTCCGTTCCGTCCTGCTCTGGTCCGGCCGTCCGCTGGTCATGCCTCTCGGCACGGACGGGCCGGTGTTCATCACCGCTTACAGCGCCGTTGAGGGCGCGGCAAGCCGCTTGCTTCGATGATGCCTCAACGCAGCCTCATCTACTTTGCCTCAACATTACCTTCCCATGAAAGATCAAAATTTCGCCAAGCGGGTCTTTCGTGACGCAAAGTAGTGCGTGGTGGAGGGCTGTGCGACCTGGGGCGCACGGAGGGCGGTCTTCGCAGCCTGCGGTGTTGCCCCTGAGGTTCCGGTCACCGACAGTCGCCTCGTGTGCGGCCCGTTACGTCAGTTAACGCGATTGAAATAAAAACCCTTTACCTCGGCCTTACTTATCAGGTCGAGTTCCGGTGCTGGTCCGAACCTGAAGATCGGGGCGAGCCGGAACCGAACGCGACACCGAACGCGAAACCGGTCCCGGTTCGGGGCGGGGCCGGATGCGAAACCGCCCCCGAGGGCTGGACCCGAGCCGAGCCCGCGACGGCTCGCGCTCTCGGCGATCGGGCGGTACTCACGAATGCGGCGGTACTCGCGCCCTCAGCGGTGGCGGTAGAAGATCCGGTCGCCGTTCTCGGTCATCACCCGGCGGTTCCACTCGGGCCCGCCGTCGACATTGCCCGACCGCAGCAACGGGGGCTCGATGCCGCGCTCGGCCAGCTCGCCCGCGGCGGCGGCCATCATCGCCTGCATCAGGGCACTGGTGACGACCGTCGAGGCGGGCGCGAACGGGGCCTCGATGCCGTCGGCCGTCAACTCCGCGTCCCCGACCGCGATCCCGCTGTCGAGCACGATGTCGCAGTGGTCCTTCAGATACGTCCCGGTGCGGTGGCGGGACCCGGTCCGCGTCGCGTACGCCACCGACGTCACGCCGATGACCTTCAGGCCCAGCTCCCGGGCGTGCATCGCCATCTCGACGGGCAGCGCGTTGCGTCCGGAGAGCGAGATGATCACCAGGATGTCCCCCGCGGCGGCGGGACTGGAGTCGAGCACGGCGCTCGCCAGCCCGTCGATCCGTTCCAGCGCGGAGCCGAGCGGGGCCGGCATGACGTCGACGCCCACCGCCCCGGGCACGGAGAGCAGGTTCATCACGGCGAACCCGCCGGCCCGGTAGACGACGTCCTGGGCGGCCAGCGAGGAGTGCCCGGCGCCGAAGGCGAAGAGCCTGCCGCCGGCGGCGACGGTGTCGGCGACCGCCGTACCGGCCGCCGCCACGTCCGCGGCCGCCTCGTCGCGTACGCGCTGGAGCAGGCCGATCGCGGCGTCGAAGAACTGACCGGCCAGCTTGCTCTCGCTCATCGAGGAGGGCCCTTCCAGGGAGAGAGGGAGATCCGGGGGTGGTGCGCGGCGTGGCGAGCGGGCGGCGGGCGGGTGGGGAATGTCCGTGCCGCGGATCACGTTGAGGTCCGGACCATTGCTCTGTCAATACCGTCGCCCGGCCGCTTCCCCGGCCCCGTCGCTTCGACCGGCTCCGGCACGGCACGGTTGTCACTGGTATGCGTCAGAATTGAGTCAGGGCCAGCGCACGATTTATCGAGGGGCACGAATGTCCGGACTGATCGACACGACGGAGATGTATCTCCGCACCATCCTCGAACTCGAAGAGGAAGGTGTGGTCCCGATGCGCGCCCGGATCGCGGAACGGCTGGACCAGAGCGGTCCGACGGTCAGCCAGACCGTGGCCCGGATGGAGCGGGACGGCCTGGTCCAGGTCGCGGGCGACCGGCATCTGGAGCTGACGGAGGAAGGGCGCCGACTGGCGACGCGTGTGATGCGCAAGCACCGGCTCGCCGAGTGCCTCCTGGTCGATGTGATCGGCCTGGAGTGGGAGCAGGTGCACGCGGAGGCGTGCCGCTGGGAGCACGTGATGAGCGAGGCGGTGGAGCGGCGCGTCCTCGAGCTGCTGCGCCACCCCACGGAGTCGCCGTACGGAAACCCGATCCCGGGTCTGGAGGAGCTGGGGGAGAAGGCGGAGGCCGACCCGTTCCTCGACGCGGGGATGGTGAGCCTGGCCGAGCTGGATCCGGGCACCGAGGGCAAGACCGTGGTGGTCCGGCGGATCGGCGAGCCGATCCAGACCGACGCCCAGCTGATGTACACGCTGCGGCGCGCGGGCGTGCAGCCCGGGTCCGTGGTGAGCGTGACGGAGTCTCCCGGCGGGGTGCTGGTCGGGAGCAGTGGCGAGGCGGCTGAGCTCCAGTCCGAGGTCGCGTCGCACGTCTTCGTGGCCAAGCGCTGAGGCACGGTTGATCCAAGGGCGCGGGGGCGCCGGGGAGAGCCCCGGCGCCCCCGCACCTCGTAGGTCCCCCCGGCTCACGCGCTCCTGGCCCGGGGGAACTATTTCCGGCCGTAACAGCAGCGGTGGGATGGATCACATGCAAGGCTGTCGCCGAGGCATATGACCTGAGGGTGTCGGCCGGGGGCCCGGTCCCGCCGGTCGGGGAGGGAGCAGGGTTGTGCGCCTGTGCCGGTGTGCGCTCCAGCTGTCGCGCCCGACGCGCGGCCGGTATGCCCCGGCACCCGGCCGGTACGCCCTGAGCGGGAAAGGTCCCGGGAGCGGGGAGGGCCCCGGCGCCTTCCGGCACCGGAGCCCGTCCTCCCCCGTACTGACCCGGAGCCCCGAGCTCCCAGGGTCAATCCCTACGGACCGTCATCCCCGAGCGGCCCGCCTCCCGGAGAAGATCTCCCCCTGGCCGCGCCCGGCAATCCTTGGGCACGGTCACTCGAACGAGCGGAGTTGTAGGCCGGAAACACATTATCGAACGGGGGTTCGATAGTCTGGCGTGGCCGGGCGAACCGGAACCAGGCCACTGCGGAATCCGATCGACCACTCAGGACCGAAGGGGGTGCCGGACACATGGGGCAACGCATCGATGTGACCGGGGCGGACGGCGTACGCCTCGCCGCCTGGGAGTTTGCCGATCCGCCCGAGCGGCGGGGGCGGCCGGAGGAGACCGGGGAGGCGGGGGAGGCCGAGCGGGCCTCCGGCGTGCTGCTGCTCCATGGGCTGATGGGCCGCGCCTCGCACTGGGCCGCCACGGCGCGCTGGCTCTCCGAGCGGCATCGCGCGATCGCGCTCGACCAGCGGGGCCACGGCCGCAGTGACAAGCCCCCGGAGGGGCCGTTCACGCGCGAGTCGTACGTGTCCGACGCGGAGACCACGATCGAACAGCTCGGGCTGGCGCCCGTGACGCTCATCGGCCACTCCATGGGCGCGCTCACCGCCTGGCAGCTCGCCGCGCGGCGCCCCGATCTGGTCCGGGCCCTGATCATCTGCGACATGCGCGCCTCGGCCCTGGGCGCGGCGTCCCAGCGGGAGTGGGAGGACTGGTTCCGCACCTGGCCCGTCCCGTTCGCGTCGCTCGCCGATGTACGGAAATGGTTCGGCGAGGACGATCCCTGGGTGGAGCGCCCCACCCCCGTGCGCGGCGAGTTCTTCGCCGAGGTCATGGCGGAGCGCGCGGACGGCTGGCGGCCCGTCTTCTCGCGCCGTCAGATGCTGACGTCGCGGGCGACCTGGGTCTACGACGCGCACTGGGAGGAGCTGGCCCAGGTCCAGTGCCCCACCCTGGTGGTCCGGGGGCTGGACGGCGAGCTGGGCCGCGCGGAGGCCCAGGAGATGGTCAGGGTGCTCCCGCGAGGGCAGTACGCGGAGGTGACGGACGCGGGGCACCTGGTCCACTACGACCGGCCGGAAGCCCTGAGGACGGCGATAGAGCCGTTCCTGGACGGTGTCCTGACTCCGTGAGGGACCGACGGCTGCGGGTCGGTCCCGGGACTACGGTCCTCCTTCGGCCCGCAGCGGCCCTCACCCGCTTCGGCCCGCAGCGGCCCTCATCCGGCGGCCCCGCATCGACAGGCCCTCGACCGGCAGTCCTTCACCCGACGGCCCTTCCCCGACGGCCCTTCACTCGACGGCCCCGACAGCCCGTCAGCCCTTGCTGACCGCCGTCAGGATCTCCGGCAGGCGCGTCGCCGTCTGAGGGGCTGCCAGGCGCAGGCCCCCGGCCGCGACGAGCGCGCCGTACACCGTGCCCAGCGGGAGCAGGATCCAGGTCCGGTCGTCCGCGCCCGAGAGGTGGAGCCAGACCGTCAGCGCGATCACCGGCGCGCACAGCAGGGCCGCGCCCAGCATGCCGCCGAAGATGGAGATCCAGGCGAGAGAGGCCTGGCCCGGGGCCACGTTCTTGTATCCGCTGCCCTGCGGTATCGAGTACGGGAAGCGGGCCGAGGCCACCGCGCCCGTCGCCAGCATCGCGCCGAGCAGCGCGAAGGACAGGCCGAGCGCTTCCGGCAGCGTGCGCCAGTCGCCCAGCAGGGCCGCCGTCGCCACGGTGACCAGCGTCGCGTACGGCAGCGTGATCAGCAGCAGCGCCAGTGCCCGTGCCCGCAGTTCGAGGTAGGCGTCCCGGGACGAGGTGATCGTCATCGCCACCATCCAGAACGCGGAGGTGTCCTGGCCGAACTGGTTGTACATCTGGATGCCGAGCATCCCGGACGCGAAGCACGCGAAGTAGATGGTGCCCGTGCCCTGGAGCGCGTTGAACAGCGGCACGATCATGCCGATGGCCAGCGACGTCACCCAGGCCGCCTTCGTCTTCGGGTCCCGCCACACGTACCGCAGACTGCGCCGCATCACCGGGCCCGTACGCCCCTCGGGCAACAGCCGTGACGGCCACGGCAGCCGCGACGGTCCCGGGAGCTCCGACCGTCCGGGCCGTGACTCCTTGCGGGACGGCTCCACCGCCGCGAGCGTCGAGCCGTCCGGGGCCGTCATCAGTCTCACCAGCGAGCGCCGCCACCCGTACAGCAGTGCCGCCGCCGCGAGCGCTGTCAGCAGCAGTTGCGCCACGGCCCGCCCGTACGCGCCCTGGCTCGCCGAGTCGACCGCGCCGATCGCCGACGCCGGCGGCAGCCACCGTACGACCCGGGCCACCGGGGCCAGCGCCGAGAGGCCGCCCGCGTCACCGAGCCGCTGCGCGCCGAAGTTGACGACCTGGGCGCCCACCGCGACCACCAGACCGCTCAGCACCGCCAGATCGCGGCCCTTGCGCGAGGTCAGCAGCCGGATGTTGGCCGTCGCGACCGCCCGCGCCAGCGTCACGCACGTCAGCACCATCAGCGGTACGGCGACGACCGAGACGGCCACGGCCGCCGCGCCGTGCGCCGTCGCCACCGCCGAGCCGACCACCAGACAGAACGTGAACAGCGGCCCGACGCCCACCAGCGACGCGGCGAGCAGCGCGCCGGTCAACGGGCGTGGCCGCAGCGGCAGCATCACCAGCCGTGTCGGGTCCAGCGTCTCGTCGCCGCTGGGGAAGAACAGCGGCATCACCGCCCAGCCCAGGGCCAGTACGGCGGTCAGCAGCACCGCCAGCGTGCCGGCGTGCGCGTTCCCGCGCAGCACGACCAGACCGAACAGCTGCGCCGCCGCCACGAGCAGCGCGAGGGCCGCGGACGCCACGTACGCGACCGCCCGGCCGGACGACTGCCGCAGCCCGTTGCGCAGGAGGGAGAGCTTCAGCCGTACGAAGACGGGCGTGAGCGAGACGGTGCCGGGGAGCGGAGCCGCCGGGGCGTCCGGCGGCGCTCCCAGGACCTCGGCCGCCGTGCCCGGCCCCGGAACCGCCGTATCCGGTCCGGGATTCACCGGGCACCGCCCAGCCAGTCGAGGGACTCGCCGTTCTCGAGCCCTCGCGCGCCGACCAGTTCCAGGAAGGAGCTCTGGAGGGACGGCGCGTCACCCCGTACCTCGGCGAGCGTGCCCTGCGCGCGGATCCGGCCCGCCACCATCACCGCGACCCAGTCGCACAACGACTCGACCAGCTCCATCACATGGCTGGAGAAGACCACGGTCGCGCCCGAGGCCGTGATGCGCTCCAGGACGCCCCTGATGGTCTGCGCCGAGACCGGGTCGACACCCTCGAACGGCTCGTCCAGGAAGAGCACTTCGGGGTTGTGGAGCAGTGCGGCGGCCAGGCCGATCTTCTTCCGCATGCCGGTCGAGTAGTCCACGACGAGTTTGTGCTGGGCGCCCGCCAGGTCCAGTACGTCCAGGAGCTGGGTGGCCCGTTTGTCGACCTCGGCGCCGGGCAGTCCGCGCAACCGTCCGGTGTAGCCGAGGAGTTCCCGGCCGGAGAGCCGCTCGAAGAGCCGCAGCCCTTCCGGCAGGACGCCGATCCGTGCCTTGACCTCGACGGGGTCGCGCCATACGTCGTGTCCGGCGACCAGCACCCGCCCCTGGTCGGGCCGGAGCAGGCCGGTCACCATGGACAGGGTGGTCGTCTTTCCGGCGCCGTTCGGCCCGACCAGGCCGACGAACCGGCCGGCCGGCAGCTCGAGATCGATTCCCGACACAGCGATCTGCCCGCCGAAGCGTTTCCACAGTCCCTCGACGCGCACGGCGGGCGGCGCGGTCCGCGCTCCACCCGTCCCGGCCTCCCCGGCCGGTTCCGCTTCCGGGGCACCGGCCGGCGCCTGGTCCCGTGCCTGGTCTCGTGCCTGGTCCGGCATGGCGCGCTGCCTCTCGGTGTCCCGTGCGGATGTTCCGTCCACCCTACGTATGCCGCGCCCGCTCCGTCGCGGCCTGCTGTCCGCACGCGTACGTCAACGGACGGATCAGCTCTTCCACATCCGGCAGCCAGCGGTTGGCGACCGTGGGACGGCGCGCCCACTGCACCGCGCCCCGGCCGCCGACCCGGGTCGGCGGAGCCGCCACATAGTGCCCCTCGCCCCGCGCGACCAGGTCGAGCGCGCCCGGCGCCCAGCCCAGACCCCGTACGAGAGCGTCCGTCTTGAGCGCGGCGCCGGGCAGGACGAAGAACAGCATCCGCCGGTCCGGAGTGCAGGTCACCGGGCCGAGCGTCACCTTCGTCCGCTCCATCCGGGCCAGCGCCAGACAGCCCGCCGACTCCGGTACGTCCAGCGCGTCGAAAGTGCGCCCGGTCGGCAACAGGACCGATGCCGTGGGCCGCTTCGACCACAGCGCCCGCGCCTCGACGGCGCTGCCCGTCGCCTGAGCCGCCCAGTCGGGCCCGGCCGCGTGCGCCCCCGGTGCGGCGCAGTCGAGGCGGTCGCAGGAGCACTTCTCCCCGCTGCCCACCACCTCCAGCCAGGTGCCGGGGAACACGTCCCAGTGCCGCTCCTCCGCGTACCGCACCGCGCTGTCCAGCAGTTGATCGCCCCGCTGCCGGGGAATCTCCCGGGTGGGCTGCCGGGCGAGCTGTCCGGCGCCCAGGGCTCCGCTGGTCTCTTCGACTCCGATGGTCTCTTCCACGGAACACACAACTGCCGCTACCACCACGGGTTACGGGCGCACGGCGACGCGCCGAGGAGCATCGATCCTGCATACGGGGCGCATGGATGCATGTACGGGGGCGCGCGGGAAGGGGTGGAGCGGTAAGGGGGTAGCCACCCTCGGGGGTCCGACAACATATGGGCAGCACACGGCCGAACCTGGTCGTGTTTCCCGAAGGTTCATGCAATACCTCGAATATTTCCGTTATCGCCGAACATGTGCATTCTTCGCACATGTGCCGGGCAGTGATCACTGAGTTGATCACTGCGGTCACAGGGGGTATCCATTGGCAGCCAGGCCTCTCGTCGCGCGCCAGCCGAACGAACGGCTACAGGCGCTCATCCAGGAAGCCGGGTGCTCCAACGCCGGGCTCGCCCGGCGAGTCAACATGGTGGGAGCGGAGCGCGGGTTGGATCTGCGCTACGACAAGACATCGGTCGCGCGCTGGCTGCGAGGTCAGCAGCCGCGTGGCCGCGCCCCGGGGATCATCGCCGAGGCGCTGGGCCGGAAGCTGGGCCGTACGGTCACGATCGACGAGATCGGTATGGCCAACGGCAAGAACCTGGCGTCGGGCGTCGGGCTCCAGTTCTCGCCGACCGTCCTCGGCGCGATCGAGCAGGTCTGTGAGTTATGGCGCAGCGATGTGGGGCGCCGCGACTTCCTCTCCGGCTCGGCCGTGGCGTCCTCGGCTCTCGTCGAGCCCAGCAGGGACTGGCTGATCACGGGCGCCGACTCGGCCGTCGCGCGCAACACCGGCGCGCGGGTGGGGGATTCGGACGTCGACGCCGTACGGGCCATGACCCGGGCGCTCATCGAGCTGGACCACCGCTTCGGCAGCGGCCATGTCCGGCCGGTCGTTGTGCACTACCTGAACAGCGTGGTGTCGGGCCTGCTCTCCGGTTCGTACCGCGAATCGGTCGGCCGCGGGCTCTTCGCCGCCGTGTCCCGGCTGACCGAGCTGGCCGGCTACATGGCGGTCGACACGGGCCAGCCGGGCCTCGCCCAGCGCTACTACATCCAGGCGCTGCGGCTGGCACAGGCGGCGGGGGACCGCGGTTACGGCGGTTATGTGCTGGCCGCGTCCATGAGCCATCTCGCGGCCCAGCTCGGAAACCCGCGCGAGATCGCGCAGTTGGCGCGGGCGGCGCAGGAAGGGGCGCGCGGGCATGTGCCGCCGCGCGCGCAGGCCATGTTCCTCGCGGCCGAGGCCCGGGGGCACGCGCTGATGGGCGACTCCCGGACCTGCGACGAGGTCGCGAAGCGGGCGATCACCGCGCTGGAGCACGCGGGCGACGACCCCGACGGCGATCCCGAGTGGATCGCGCATTTCGATCACGCCTACCTCGCCGACGAACTGGCGCACTGCTACCGCGATCTGGGCCGGCCGGAAGAGGCGGGCCGGTACGCCGCGGAATCGCTGGAGGGTCACCCGGAGTCCCGGGCCCGGCGGCGGGCGATCGGCATGGTCCTGCTGGCCACGGCCCAGGTCCAGCAACGGGAGGTGGAGCAGGCCTGCCACACCGGCACGCGCGCGGTGGAACTGCTGGGCACGCTGCGGTCCAGCCGGGGGGCGGAGTATCTGGACGATCTCCAGCAGCGCCTGGAGCCGTACGGCAACGAGCCCGCGGTGCGCGAGTTCGGTGCGCGGCTGGAGATCCAGGCGGCGTGAAGGTCGGGAGGGCGTCGGGGGGCGCACTCCGGCGTGCGGTGTCTGTGAGGAGGTCGTGCTGACGGTGTGATTTTGATCAAGTGCTGGACGGTGTGGGCGAATTCGACTCCTTATAACGGCGTCGTGAGGGGTCGAGTCGTTACCGGATCGACATGCGTGGCCGAGGCCGCGATTCACCCGGTAGCGTGAGCCGATGATTCGGTTAGTCCACACGTTCCAGACGTAGGAGTCCCGGTGACGCACAGCGGACAAGGGGATGAGCCGCAGCACCCCGCCGCTCGGCACGCGCATGAAGGCATTGTGCTGCCCAGCGACGGCAGCGGGCCCTGGATCCCCGGCTCGACCCCGGACCAGGACCAGGACCAGCCTCAGCCCGTGCCGACGGGCGGTCAGCCCTGGGGGCAGCCCTGGGGCCCGCAGAGCGGCCACCAGGAGCAGCCCGGGTACGGACCCGCCCCCGGCGCCGCGCCGCAGCCGTACGGCTCTCAGCCGGGCGCCCAGCCGTACGGACAGCCCGAAGCCGCCTCGTACGGTGCTCCGCTCCAGTCGGCGCAGGGCCAGCCGCTTCCGCCGCTGCCCCAGGGGCAGCAACCGCCTCAGGGGCAGCAGTCGTTTCCGCAGGACCAGCAGTCTCCGCAGGCGCAGCAGCCGTCGTACGGTCAGGCGCTCCCGCCGGGGCAGCAGTACCCGCCGGGGCAGCAGTACCCGCCGAGTCAGCAGTACCCGCAGGGTCAGGAGTACCCGCAGGGGCAGCCGCTGCCCTCGGGGCAGCAGTATCCGCAGGATCAGCAGTTCGTGCCGGGCCGGCAGTACGCGCAGGACCAGCAGTACGCACAGGACCAGCAGTACCCGCGGGACCAGCAGTTCGCACAGGACCAGCAGTTCGCACAGGACCAGCGGTTCACGCAGGGGCAGCCGCAGGCGCAGGGCCAGCCGCTCCCGCAGAGTCAGCAGATACCCCAGCAGATACCCCAGGGGCAGCCGCTCCCGCAGGGGCAGCAGATGCCGCAGAGCCAGCAGATACCGCAGGGCCAGCCCCTCCCGCAGGCGCAGCAGCCGTCTCACGGCCGGCAGTTCCCGCCCGCCCCGGCGCCCGCGCAGTCGATGCCGATGCCGCTGCCCGCCGAGGCGCCCATGCAGGGCATCGAGGACGCCACGCAGTTCCTGCCGCCCGTGCCCACCACGGCGGACTCGGACGCCACCCAGTTCATCGCGCCGGTCCCGCAGAACCCCGGCCCCGGCATGCTGCCGCCGGAGAGTTCCTCGGAGGCCACGCAGTACCTGCCGCAGCAGCCGCCGGCCCAGGCGACCGCGTCGGTCCCGCTGCCCCCGCAGGACTCGGGATCGGAGGCCACGCAGTACCTCCCGCCCGTGGCCGCGCAGCCGCCCCAGGCCGCGCCAGGCGCCGCCTCGTACGGCGTCAGGCCGGGCGCCCCCGGCGACCGCCCGCCGCCCGCGGAGTTCGACAACCTCTTCCGTACGGACGGCGCCGGTCAGGGCGCGGGTGCGGGCGCGTCGCAGCGACCGCCGCAGTTCGGCGCGGCCTCCGCGTCGAACGGTCACGGCCGGGCGCAGCCCGCCGCGGTGCCCTACGGATCGCAGCAGCCCCCCGCGTACGACCAGCCCCAGCCGGGCCGGACCCCGCACGAGCCCCGGGGCCGCTCCGGCAACCGCCGCCCGTCGTCGAAGATCCCGCTCATCGCGGCCGTCGTCATCGGCTGCGCGGTCCTCGGCCTGGGCGCGGGCGCGCTGATGAGCGGCGGCGACAACGCGTCGGACGACAGCAAGACCGTGGCGTCGGAGAGTTCGGCCACGGCGAAGCCGTCCACCCAGGCGGAGGTCGATCCGGCGAAGCCGCAGGCCGAATCACTGGACAAGCTGCTCGCGGACAGCAACAACAGCCGCGCGGCGGTGATCCGCGCCGTCGAGAACATCAAGTCCTGCAAGAACCTGGACCAAGCGGCCACGGACCTGCACGGCGCGGCCGAACAGCGCAGGGACCTGGTGACCCGGCTGAAGGGCCTGACCCTGGACAAGCTTCCCGACAACGGCGAGTTGACGTCCTCGCTCACGACGGCGTGGCAGGCGTCGGCCTCGGCGGACGACCACTACGCGCAGTGGGCCGGGCAGGCCAAGAACAAGAAGGTCTGCAAGGGCGGACACGCACGCGCGACACCGCAGGCGCAGCAGGGGAACAAGGCGAGTGGCGAGGCCACGGCGGCGAAGCAGAAGGCGTCGGGGCTGTGGAACGCACTCGCGACGAAGTACGGCCTGACCTCGCGGACGCCGACGCAGCTGTAGACAGTGCGGGTGCGGGCCCCCGGACAGCGAACCCGCACCCGCCACCGGGACCCGCACCCGTACCCCGTACGTCGGCATGCTCGCCGGACAGCGGACCCGTAACCTCAGCGCTTTCAGCCCTCTCAGCGCTCACGCGCCCGCCGGACGGACGGCGTTCAGCTCAGCGTGTGGCCCACGTCCACGAACCCCTTCTTCTCCGCCACCAGCCGCCCCTCCCGCACCACCTGAAACGTGACGTCCCCGTTCACGACCCGCGGAAACCCCGGTACCCCCGGCATGTCCTCGTACCGCCACCGCAGCGGCGGCGTCAGACCCCCGGTGTCGACCCGTACGCCCCGGTCCAGCGTGTCCGTGATCTTCCCCGGCGTGATCTCGTCGTCGCCGATCGCGCCGATGACCGCCCTGAGGGCCGTGTACGCGATCCAGGTCGTCTGCGTTCCCGGGTCGGTCGCGTCGATGTCGTTGTCCCCGAAGGCGTAGGTGTCGATCACCTTCAGCATCGGCTTCCAGGCCGGATCGCTCGCCACCGGGTACCAGCCGGTGAGGTACGTCCCCTCGAACGGGCCGCTCCTGCCGCCCGTACGGTTCACCAGCGCCTGGCCGATGTTGCCGAGCACCGAGGAGACCCGGATGTCCCGGCCGTCGTCGGGGAGCCGCCGGTAGGAGTCGAAGAAGGTCTCCGTGCGGTCGCCGAGCACCGCCGTGACGCAGCCGCCGTCCTGGGCCTGTTCGCGGGCTCGCGTGGCCGGGCGGGTGTAGTCGGAGGCGTTCTCCGCCGCGCGGATGTCCGCGGCCGGTCCTCGGCGGCCCTGGGCCAGGCCGGAGTCGAGCAGGTCGGGGAAGTCGTCACCGGTGATCGTGTCGGGCCGGACCATCGCGGTCCTGCCGCAGTTGCGCGCCAGCTGCCGGCCGTTGCCCGCCAGGAGCGTGGCCTGGCCGCCGTTGACGGGGTAGGAGAGGTAGCTGTTGAACTCCTCCTCGGTGATGCCGTATCCGCCCAGGTACGGGATCGACGCGGCCTCCAGCGGCGCCATGAACTCACGGCCGTGCTGGCTGTACGAGCCGACGACCGCGACGGCCTTCTCCTTGACCGCGCGGCGCGCGCAGTCGGCGGCGCCGGCGCCGCTGTTGCGCTCGTTGCAGGTGAGGACGCGCAGTCGGTGCCCGCTGATCCCGCCGGACGCGTTGGCCCAGCGGGCGTACGCCTTGGCCATGGCGGGCATGCCGGGCCGGTTCGTGGCGTTGCTGTCCACCGGCGCCCAGGTCATCACGGTGACGGGTTCCTTGGAGCCTCCCGGGATGCCGGGGAGGACTCCGCAGCCGGCGAGGAGCGAAGCCCCGGCCACCGCGGTGCAGAGGGTACGTGCCGTACGCGCCGTACGCGCCTCGAAGGGGCGGATGGAGGAGAAGCGTCGCCAACCGGTCATAGGTACGCAGGCTTCCGCTCTCCGGGTAACGCGGGAGCGAGTGTGCGTCGACGTTCGGTGACGCGGAGGTGAATTACGGGGGCCGGGAGGAGCCGGAGGGGGTCCGAGGGGGCCTGCGGGGGACGCGTCCGTACGGACCGTAAAGTCAGGACTGTGCAGCAAGGTTCCGAGAACACTTCCCGTCGTGGCCGTCGCTCCCCCACCATGGGCGGCATGCCGCTCAATGACATGCCGTGGTGGCGCTGGCGCAGCAATGTGCGTTCGGCGCTGCACATGCTTTCCGATCCCGTCTTCCACCAGGAGTACTGGCTGGCCGGCCGCGAGGGGTACGGCGACGTGACCGACGCCGTGTACCGGCTGGTCGAGGACACCTGGCTCGACAACTGGTCCGCCGACAAGTACGTCGGCACGATATTCCGCGACTCGACGGAGGCCTCGCTCGTCGATCTCGCCGTGCTGCGGGTGCTGCGCATCATGCATCAGGTCGGGGCGGACGCACCGGTGTCCGCCTATCTGGAGCATCATGGCTGGCCGGAGGCGGTCCGCGCGGCCCGTGAGGCGCACATACGGCTGGCGGTGAGCGACGGGGACGACCCGGACGTGGTGCCGACGTCGCTGGACGCGCTGCGGATCATGACGCGTACGGCGTGACGGGGATCTCGTCCGGTCCCCACCCCGTCCGTGACGGGATCTCGTCGGAGCGTCCCGCCCCGGGGATGTGGAATCCTTTCGGGTCATGAGCACCGCCCCGCAGCCGACCCCGCCGCCCGCCGCCTCTTCCGGCCGCCGTTCCGACCAGTACGTTCTGACGCTGTCCTGCCCGGACAAGCAGGGGATCGTGCACGCCGTGTCGAGTTATCTCTTCATGACCGGCTGCAACATCGAGGACAGCCAGCAGTTCGGGGACCACGACACGGGTCTCTTCTTCATGCGGGTGCACTTCTCGGCGGACGCCCCGGTGAGCGTGGAGAAGCTGCGGGCGAGCTTCACCGCCATCGGCGACTCCTTCCGGATGGACTGGGCGATCCACCGCGCGGAGGAGCGGATGCGGATCGTGCTGCTGGTCAGCAAGTTCGGCCACTGCCTGAACGATCTGCTGTTCCGGGCCGGTATCGGCGCGCTGCCGGTGGACATCGTGGCGGTCGTCTCGAACCACACGGACCACGCCGAGCTGGCCGCGTCGTACGACATCCCCTTCCACCACATCCCGGTGACCAGGGACACCAAGGCGGCCGCTGAGGCGGAGCTGCTGGAGCTGGTCCGGGCGGAGCGGGTGGAGCTGGTGGTGCTGGCCCGCTACATGCAGGTGATCTCCGACGACCTGTGCAAGCAGCTGAACGGCCGGATCATCAACATCCACCACTCCTTCCTGCCGAGCTTCAAGGGCGCGAAGCCGTACCACCAGGCGCACGCGCGGGGCGTGAAGCTGATCGGGGCGACGGCGCACTATGTGACGGCGGATCTCGACGAGGGCCCGATCATCGAGCAGGAGGTCGAGCGCGTCGGCCACCAGGTCACGCCGGAGCAGCTGGTGGCGGTGGGCCGGGACGTGGAGTGCCAGGCGCTGGCACGCGCGGTGAAGTGGCACGCGGAGCACCGGATCCTGCTCAACGGACATCGCACGGTGGTCTTCGCCTAGGGTCTTTCGTTTGGATCAGGCCGGATCAGGGAGCGGGGTCTGGTGCCGTGGATCGCAAGGCGGAGGAGTGAGGCGACGCGGCGGGGGCACCTCCCACGCCCTTGAGGCAGTGGGGGAGTCGTGGAGTGACGACAACGCGGCGAGGCGCGGTGCCGGGGCACGCGAGCCCGGCAAGACCCAAACGAGAGGCCCTAGGACAGGGCCAGGACGCGTTGCGCGAGTCCCGTCCGGCCCGCGACGGGATACGTCAGAGGCGGCTCATCGCGGCCGCCGCGTACAGGACGTCCCGGATCGCCTCGCGGTCCCCGTCCTGTCCGGCCGCCGCTTCCTCCGGGGAGACATGACCGGCCACCAGCTGGCAGAACTCCACCCCGTCGAGCGCCACCTGGGCCACGGAGCGCTCGCGGCAGCCTATGGCCGCCGGGGAGTCCAACGCGATGAACCAGTCGCCGCCACCCGGCCCCTCGACCTCCAGATGCAGCGAGCGGCCGGGTGAGCCCGCCGTCACCAGGTCCTTCGCCGGACCGGCGAGACCACCCCGGCGACGGGTGGCCAGCGCCGACGGGAGCAGCCGGGCCGCCAGGTCGATCATCCGGTGCAGATGGGCGCCGCAGGGCGGCTCGTACGGATAGTCCACCGCCTCCGCGATGTCCGCGCCGTGCACCCAGCACTCGAAGGCGCGGTCGAGCAGCGCGTCACGCAGGGGCAGGGCGAAGTAGTCCCCGTACGACACCGAGAGTTCGGCGACGCCCCGGCCGGCGAAGGACACCGTGCGGATGAGGGTGTGACTCTGTTCACGCCAGGGCTCGTGGATGGTGCGGGTGGGCGGCGGCGACGCGGACTGCCAGAAGCTCTCCGTACGGCCGGTGGGGTCGGCCGGGGCGGCCGGGCCCAGCGGGTCGTCGAGGCCGAGGGCGCCGGCGACCAGGCCGTCGACGGACATCAGATGGCCGATGACCCCGGCGACGGTCGTCTTACGGGCGGTGGCCCGCTCGTCCTCGAACCACCTGAGCCGTACGGGCGCGTGCCACTCCGCGTCGCCGATGTCCCGCAGCAGCGCGTCGAGGCGCGCGGCCTCGGCGTCGTACGGAGCGGCCCAGTCGGGCACGGGGACGCGGGCGGCCCGGCGGCCGAGGCAGTTCTCCAGCACGCGGGCGCGCAGCATCGGATCGAGGTCCAGGGTCCGCTCGGCATGCAGCAGCCCGACGGCGTCGCGCAGCCGGAGCGCCTCGTCGGCGCAGGGAGCGCACTCGGTGAGGTGTTCCTCGACGAGCCCGGTCTCCTCGGCCGAACACGCGGAGAGCGCCCAGGCACCCAGAAGTGACGTGAGTACCTTGTGCGTCAGCACGGTGTCGTCCGCCTCGGCAACGTCGGAACTCCCGGCAACGTCGGAACTCCCGGCAACGTCGGAACTCCCGGCGGCATCGGGACTCCCGGCAACGTCTGAACTCCCGGCGGCATCGGGACTCCCGGAGTTTCCGGGAGCCTCGGAGCCCACGGCGGGCACCGAGGCTTCGGCGGCCCCGGGAGACCCGGAGGTCTCGGGGGATTCGGCTGCCGGAATCTCCGGTTCGGGTTCTGGCTCACGTTCCGATTCTGGCTCGGGTTCCGGCTCCGGGTCGGACTCGGAGTCATCCTGCTCGGCTTCCGGTTCTGTCTCCGTTGTCTCCGTTGTCTCCGCTGTCGCCGGACCCGTCCCCTGCGCCGAATCCGGCTTCAGTGCGGCGGCGGTCAGATCGTCCGGCGCCGACCTCGGTCCCGGTATGCGCGGGAACGCGGGGAAGTCCTCCGGACCGTGGCTCTCGTCGGAGCCGCCGCCGTCCAAGGGGCCGGTCACCGGGGGCGTCCGTTTCCCGGCGGCGAGGAGCCGTCCAGCGCTTGGGTGTTGGCGGTGGAGAGGAGTTGCAGGCCCAGCCGCAGACGGCGGCGCGCCTCGTCCTCCGTGACGCCGAGATCCGCGGCGGTCTGGCGGTAGTCCCGGCGCTGGAAGTAGGCCAACTCCAGCGCGTTCCACAGAGGTGCCGGCATCGACCGCACTATGTAGTCGGCGCGGGCGGCTGTCGAGGCCCTGCGTATCTTCTGCTCCAGTTCCTCGGCCTTCTCCGCCGAGTCCTCGCCGCTCGCCTCGTACGCCTGGGCCTCCGTCTGCCGGAGCCGTCGCACGGCCAGTTCGCGTGTGACTTTCGCCACCCAGGACCTCATGGAGCCCTGCTTGGGGTCGTACATGTCCGGGTTCTCCCAGAGATGGCCGAACACCTCGCGGGTGACCCGGTCCGCCGCGTCGTCGTCGTCCAGCACGCGGTGGGCGAGGCTGTGCACCAGCGACGCGAACCGGTCGTACAGCTCACCGAGCGCGGCTGCCTCGCCCCGCGCCAGCCGCTGTTGCATCCTGCGGTCCCAGCGGGGTGGTGTGTCCTTCGCCATCTGACCCCCAGCCCTGTTCCGGCCCTGTTCCGGTCTCCGTCTGCCCGTCCGTCCCGCCTGCCATCATGTCGAAGCCCACCGTTCCTTCGAATGTAGTCGGCGGCTGTGACAACGCACGCCCCTTTGCCGCAAGTGCGCCCCTGGGAGCCGTCCGGCAGGGTAAGGGGCCTCGACGTCCGCACTGCGGCGGCCTCACCGGCTCTCGACGCCCTCTGCCATCGCGCTCGTCGCTCGATTAGTTTCGTGGGGGGACAGTGGGGCAGGCGGCCAGATGAGGAAGGACGACTTCCGGATCGGCCGCTTCATCGGCCTCTTCCGGATCAGCCCGACGAAAGGTCCAGCGAGTGACGCTCAAGGTGGACGAGTCCGAGCAGGGCCCGTGGACCGTGCTGCACATCACAGGTGAACTGGACCTCATGACCTCGCCCGAAGTCCGGCAGCGGGTCCATGACGCCGTCGCGGACGGCCGTCATGAAGTGGTTCTCGACCTGTCCCAGGTGTTCTTCTGCGATTCCAGCGGGGTCGGCGTGCTGATCGCCTCCCGCCGGCTGATGCACTCCTGCCGGGGCCGCCTCCGCCTCATCCTGCCGGCCAGGGGCGCCGAGGACGGTTCGCACGTCAACCGGGTGCTGGCGGCGCTCGGGGTCCGCCGTCTGTTCGAGGTTTTTCCGGACGTACGCACGGCTGTTGACGACGGAGCGCAACCGCTCTCGGCGTAACGGAACACATGGCGGCCTCTCGTCGTCGTACGCTCCCGGCATGGACAGCGCAGAGTATGAAGGCAAGATCGCCTCCAGGTTCGCAGCCTTTGACCAGGACGGCAGCGGCTATATCGACCGCGAGGACTTCAGCGGGGCGGCAGCGGCACTTCTCGCCGAGTTCAGTACGACAGCCCGTTCCGACAAGGGACAGGCGCTTTACAACGGGGCCGAGGCATTCTGGCAGGGCATGGCCGGGATCGCGGATGTGGACGGCGACCAGCGGGTCAGCCGACAGGAGTTCGTCACCGGCGCGGTCAAGTGGCTGCGCGACAACCCCCAGCGGTTCGCGGAGATCGCGCGGCCCTTCCTGCACGCCGCGATCGCCGTCGCCGACGAGGACGGCGAGGGGGTGACCCCCGGGGCGGCCGAGCGCGCGCTGCGGGTGCTGGGCGTCGGGGCCGAAGAAGCGGCGCGGGCTGCCACGGAGTTGGACGCGGACGGCGACGGCAGGATCCACGAGCAGGAGATCCTGACGAGTTTCGCCGCGTACTACGTGACCCCGGAACCCTGATCGGACCGACGGCGGCCGCAGTTGCGGTCGTGGTCGCCGACCCGGCCGCGGACGCGGTCGCACCACCACAGTCGTATCCCTAGGATCCCTGGGAGCGCACTGAAGCTCTGTGCCGGGCTCCCGGCGTCCCGCACGCTGACCCGGCCGAGAACTTCAGCACACTCCCGGCCGAAGTCGCATACACGGGCGGGACCGGATCGTCCATCCGACGATCCGGTCCCGCCCGTCATGCGTGTGATGACGCGCGGTCGCCGGAGCGGCCGGGCTCTGGCCTCGGTGTTTCCAAAGGCTCTGGCCACAGCGCTCTGTTGTGTCACCGTGTGTGGCGGACGCGCCGCCCACGGTCGATACCGGGTTGTGTCCTTACACCGGTCCGTCACGGGCCGGAGTCGCGCGATGCCTCCGGTAGCCTCCGTGGGGTGCGAGAGGTTCTGAGGCGCGATGTTCGTGGTGTTGCCGGTACGGCGGCGCCGGGACCTCGAATGTGCGCCGCTCGCGCGGTACGAGGGCGCCGTGCGCGCCCGTGTTCGACTCCCCGCAGCGCGCGTCGCACAGTATGCACCACGCGTACTCCTTCGCGCTGGAATATGCCCGAAGCGCTTGTTGCGGTGACTGTACGTCAACCATGCTCTCTCGCAAGGGACTCACGTTCCGTGACCCTGTCGAGGACCCTGTCGAGGCGCGAGGCGATGTGTCCGCCGGTTCGGATGGTGTGAGCGGTGCAGGTGCTTCAGGTTCAGTTGGAGATCGGCCCCGACCCCGCGGAGGTGGGACGAGCCCGTAGGTGGGCCCGGTCCAGGCTCGCCGGGTCCGGGATAGAGGACGACGAGCCGGTCGCCGAGACCCTGATCCTGCTCATTTCCGAGCTGGTCACCAACGCGGTGGTGCACACCGGTTGTCCGGCCGTGCTGCGGATGCTCTTCGGACTGGGCGTGGCCGAGGCCGGGACCGTACGGGTCGAGGTCGCGGACACGAGCGCCTGCCCGCCCCGCCCGCGCCACGCGGAGGGCGACGACACCAACGGCCGCGGGCTGGAGCTGGTCGACGGGCTCGCCGACCGGTGGGGCTGGCAGCCGGAGGGCGCGGGCAAGCGCATCTGGTGCGAGGTCGACAGAAGCGCGCCGGGGGCCGTGGCGGGCGCGTACGAACCGGCCGCGTATGAACCGGCCGCGTACGACTCGGCAGCCTACGACGCGGCCGGCTTCGACCCGGTCGGCTGTGAGTCGTCGTGCGCGATCCCGCGTCCCGCGTGACGCGCGATTCCCCGGATCCGCATGTCGTGGTGAGCCGGGTGGCGGCCCTCGTGCCGCCACCCGGCGTCCGGAGGGATCCGCCGGTCGGGCCTCAACTCGTTCCGGCGCGAAAAGTGCGCCGGTAGGCCGTCGGTGAAACGCCCAGCGCCGACTGGAAACGCGGGCGCATCGACTGCGCCGTACCGAACCCCGCGTCCCGCGCCACCTGTTCGACGGACAGATCCGTCGACTCCAGCAACTGCCGCGCCCGTTCGACCCGTTGCAGCACCAGCCACTGCCCGGGGCTGACCCCGGACTCCTCACGGAAGCGGCGCGTGAACGTCAGTACGCCGACCACGGGCCGAACGAGAGCGTTCTGGGCCCCGTGGCCGGACGCCGGGTGCTGGAACTCGGATCGGGGAGCGGTAGCAACCTCGCGCACCTCGTGACGCTTGGCGCGACGGGGCGAGGTGTGGACATCGCCCCCGCCCGCGAGACGGTCGCGCGGGAGTGCTGGGGCCACTTGCCGGGCCTTGAGTTCCGGACGGCGGAGGCGACGACATTCCTGAGCGAGACAGACGAGACGTTCGATGTCGTGGCCTCGATCTTCGGTGCCGTGTGGTTCGTCGATCCCGACACCCTGCTCCCGCTGATCCGCTCGCGCATGGCGCCGGGCGGCATCCTGGCCTTCTCGCATTTGCCTCCGGGCAGCCAGGGGCCGCAGTCCGGCAAAGCCGGACTGCGGCACGATCGCACCCCGGATGAGTGGGGGCGCATCCTGACGGGGCACGGCTTCTCTGACGTGCGCGTGTCTCTGATCGACCCGCCAGAGGGCAAGGCTGTGGGCACGATGCTTGTCCGTGCCTTGGCGACCTGACCGCGAGGCTGTGCGCCTGTCTCAGGACACCCCAGCCTTCTGGCAGACGGAGCGAACCGTCATGGCGCTCCACTTCGCGGCTCTGCGCGGGGGCAGGCCCTCAGTGTCGAGCTGCGTGCCGATGGCCCGGTAGCTCATCCCCTCCGCCCTCAGTTCGAGTATGCGGGCCTGTGCCGCCTGCTCCGTGGGGTTGGGTGCAGCGTCGCGCTCTCGCCCCTCTCCGTCCCCGTGGAAGCCGTAGGCGTACGCACCGACAGTCTTCCGTCCGGATGCCGCCTTGGCCGCACGCCTGTCCCGGAGACGCTTGACCACCATGCGCCGATCGAGTTCGGCGAACACGCCGATGACCTGCCGCATGGCCGTGCGCATCGGGTCGTCAGGGTCGTCCTGGTGGACCTCCCCACCATCGGCGGTGAAGACCTTCCCTCCGTCACGCCAGATCACGGCAAGAGTGGCTTCCTGCACCGTGAGCGCACGGGCCAACCGGTCGAGCCGAGGTATCAGCAACCCCTCTGCCGCGCCCTCCCTGATGAGCAGCAGCGCTTCCGACAGGCCCTGACGGTCAAGCGCTTCGGTCGCACCAGACACGCCCTCGTCGCGTGATACGTGAACGATGCGGTGACCGTGGGTCTTGGCCCACACCTTGACGGCCTTCTCCTGCACGTCCAGGCCGAAGCCGTCCGAGACCTGTCCGGCCCCGGATACGCGGATGTAGGCAACGAGCTTTACGACTCCCCTTCAGTGATCACGTAAGTGTTTCCGTGGAAAAACTTACAGTGCAGGTCAGGGACTGCAACGTTGATCGCATGTTCATGGTGGGTGGCGGCTCGCACGGCCGGGCGTGCAGGGCGAGGGCGAAGGGGTGGGGCATGACCCCCTGAAGGGCCTTGCTCGACCGCCGTGTCTTGGCGGCTCAAATCCTGCCACGGTTCTGGGGTCCGTCTGAGAGGCGCCTCACACGCGATGACCTGCGCTTTCGTCTCTGGAGACCTGTAGATTTTGCGGTCCTTGTGAGTCTTCGGAAAAGGGAAGCCCGCGATACAGGAACACGTATGGCGTCGTGCGCTGGTGCGCTCGAACTTGAAGCCCGCAGAGAAGTTGGTCGGCGTCGCCATGGCGCTGTACGCGGACTACGAGACGGGCGGGAACGTGTGCCCGTCGAACGGCACGATCGCCAGGGAACTCGGCTACGGCGGGAAGGCTCCAGAGCAGACGGTCAACAAGATCGTAGGCAGGCTCCGTAAGGCTGGCTGGCTCACGAAGACCGGCAAGGTGCCGGATGGTCCAGTGATCTACCGACTCACTTTGCCGAAGCAGGCGGGTATGGCTGTGAAGCCATACAACCTAGATACCTTCAAGAACGACGGCGGTAAGAGCGAGGAGCCAGCGGCGAAGAGCAAGCCGGAAGGCGAAGAGCGGCCCCCCGTAGGGGGCCGCCAGGGCGAAGACGAAGAGCGCAAGCAGCCGACGAAGGTGGGCCGCGTGAGCGGCCCTCAGCAGGAAGACGAAGGGGCTGGGTCTCTTGGAGGGCCTCCGGCCCCCACCTCGTCCTTTGTGGATCTTGGCAAGGTCAAGCAAGAGGACCAGCGTCGACGCTGGTTCGGCGACGCCTACGCAGCTCCCTTGCCGGTGGACTTCGACTACGACCGCTTGACCGACCGGCTCCAAGAAGCGGGGCAAGAGCCGCCCCCTTTCTGATCCGGCATGACTCCGGCATGACGAAGCCCCGGCCTCTGGATGATCAATTCCAAGGGATGCCTGCGGAGGGTTTGAAGTGGGCGTCGGTCGAAGCCGCCGCGAGACGGTCGGGCGGCGGGCTGCCGGCCCTGGTTGTCGAGGTGGCAGCGGGCGGTCAGGCGTCAGGGTCGACTTCGGGGTGCGTGAACCGCAGGGGCTTGCCCAGCGACCGGGCGTAGGCGATTTCGGCTCGGGTGCTGTCTCCGATGTGGTCGCCGACTACGAGCACCTCGTCGGCGAGCCGGATCTTCGCCCGGTGCAGCTCGCCGAGCCGGACCTTCAGCGCCTCGGCCTCGGCGGGATCGGACCAAAGCCCGTGCGGCGCCTTCATGTCGAAGCCCGGTTTGACGACGATCTTTCCGGCTTTGGTCTCCCGCAGATCGGCCTCGGTCATCTCGGTCATGAAGCGGGTGGAGCCACAGATCACGACGATACGCGGGAGGCTCAACAGCTTCTTCGCGTCGGCGAGTTTCTCCTCGGGGGTGAGCAATTGCGGGTATGACACTGGTTCCTCCTGGCGGTGTGGTCCAAGGGGGGCCTGCGGAGACGAGAGTGAGGCAGGCTACGCGTCTTGTTCGTCGTCGGCGGTGTGGTTCCACTCCACGGTCATGTAGTCGTCCACGGTCATCTTCGCCGCCTTCTTGAAGCCGTTCGGGTGCATCGTGATCGTGGTGACGAATTTGACCCACGCTCGACGGACGGGGAGTGGGGTGTTCGGCCAGTCCTGAATCAGGCCAGCGATGCCCGACACGGGGTCGATCGGGGGCAGGCCAGTGATACCGGACAGCCTCTCGTCGATCTCGTCGAGCCTGGACCGGATCGCCTCGGTACCGGCCGTCATCTGGGACAGGGTGATGGACCCGGAGGCGTAGGACACAGCCAACCCGTCGAGCCGTTCCCGCAGGGTCTGCGCTTCCTGATGAAGGTGGGCTGAGTCGTCTCCCTGCTCCTGCCGAGAAGCGAGGACCCAGGGAAGGAAGTCGGGGAAGACGATCCGCGCCAGGACGGCGTTACCCGCTCGCTTGTCGGCCAGTTCCCGGGGCACGCGTACGTGCTTCTGTCCGCAGCGGTAGACCGGGGTCCCTCGGTACATGCCGCCTCGCACGGTATCCCCGCAACGCTCACACGTGGCCAGTCCGGCAAGCAGGGTCTGAGGGGCCGAGCCCGTACGCGCACCGCCTGTGAAACGCTTGGGGTTCGTCAGTGCCGACACGAGGGCGTAGTGCGTCGCATCATCAAGAATCGCGGGCCACTTGCCCGCGCCCATCACCTCGCCCCGGTAGGTGACCTGAGCGATGTACCGAGGGGAGATGAGCACCTTCTTCACACCGCCCACGCCCCACCCCTTCGCCTCGCCATCTGCCTCACCCTTCGCCTTGCCGGACGACGAGCGGGGAGCGAGCAGACCGAGGCCGGTCCAGAAGCGAGCGACAGCCGCCAGGGTCTCGCCTTGGAGAACCATCTCGGCACCCTTGCGGATCGCCTCCGCCTCGGCATCGACCACGGTCACGTAGTCGTCTTCGTATCCGAACGTTCGCAAGCCCGCCTTGTGTGGCTTGCCGTTCTTCGCCGCCTGGAGGTTCGACGCCTTCTGCCGTAGCGCCTTCTGCTCACCCTCGTACTCCGCCCAAGCCGTGACCGTCTTGGCCGTGGCCCGGCCGGCCGGAGTCGACAGGTCGAGGTGTCCGGCGTGGATGGCGTGGACGTTGACCCCGAGTGCGATCACTCGCAACAGGTCTTCCGTCCTTCGTACGAGCCGGTCAGTGTGCCAACAGAGGATCGCGTCAGGCTTGGACGCCAACAGCCGCTCGAACCCCGGTCGCACCTTGCCCGAGGTGGCGCTGATGTCGTTGTCCGCGATTACCTCTCGTACGGTCCAGCCACGGGCTGCGGCGAACGCCCAGCACTCGTCCTCCTGCCGCTGAACGCCCAACTCGTCGCCGTGCTGATCGAGGCTGAGTCGTACGTAGATGGTGACGTCCACTTGTCTGGCCCCCCTTGTTCCTGCTCACCGCACTCTGTGCCCCAAAGTTTTACCACGAGTTCGACTGGTCACGCGGCACCATCGGCTTCGCCGTCTCGGTCAATCTGGCGCTGTACGGGCTGACCGCGCCGTTCGCCGCGGCGCTGATGGACCGGTTCGGCATCCGCCGGGTCGTCGCCGTCGCGCTGACGGTCATATCGGCCGGATCGGTGCTGACGGTATGGATGACCGCACCCTGGCAACTGGTCCTCTACTGGGGCATCCTGGTCGGCCTCGGGAGCGGCACGATGGCGCTCGCCTTCGCCGCGACCGTGACCAACCGCTGGTTCGTGGCGCGGCGCGGTCTGGTCACCGGCATCCTCACCGCGGCCGGAGCCTCCGGGCAGCTGGTGTTCCTGCCGCTGCTGTCCTGGCTGGTGGAGAACCACGGCTGGCGCCCGGCCGCGATCACGGTCTCGCTCGCCGCGCTGGCGGTGGTCCCGTTCGTCTGGCTGCTGCTGCGGGACCACCCGGCGGACGTGGGTCTGTCGGCGTACGGCGCCGAGGAGTTCGTGCCCAAGCCCGCGCCGGTGCCGGGGGCCGCGCGGCGGGCGGTCTCGGTGCTGCTGTCGGCGGCCCGTACGGGACCGTTCTGGCTGCTGGCCGGGACGTTCGCGATCTGTGGCGCCTCGACGAACGGTCTGGTCAAGACCCACTTCGTACCGGCCGCACACGACCACGGCATGCCGATCACGGCCGCCGCCTCGCTGCTCGCGGTGATCGGTGTCTTCGACGTGGTCGGCACGATCGCCTCGGGCTGGTTCACCGACCGCTTCGAGGCGCGGCGCCTGCTGGCCGTCTACTACGCGCTGCGCGGCGTCTCCCTGCTCTTCCTGCCGATGCTCCTGGCGCCGTCCGTCCAGCCGCCGATGCTGTTCTTCATCGTCTTCTACGGGCTGGACTGGGTCGCCACGGTCCCGCCGACGATCGCCCTGTGCCGCGAGCACTACGGCGAGGACAGCGCGATCGTCTTCGGCTGGGTCCTCGCCTCCCACCAGGTCGGCGCGGCGGCCGTCGCGTTCGCCGGAGGCCTGGCGCGGGACGTCTTCGGCTCGTACGACGTGGTCTGGTACGCGTCGGGCGCGCTGTGCGCGGCGGCGGCGCTGATGGCCCTGGTGATCCGGCGTCGGCCGACGGGAGCGGTGAAGGCGGCGGCGGGGGGCTGAGGCCGGGTGCGGGTGCGGAGGTGGGGGGCGTAAGGAGGCTTACGGACCCGGATCCGGACCCGGACGCGCGCCCCGTACCGAGGCGTGCGAGCCTCGCGCCTCCCCGGCCCCGCGCGGCCTCAGCGCACCGTCGTCGTCTTCCGTATCCGGTTGGCTATCCGGCGTGCGTCGATGGCCATTTCGCGGAGCATCCCGCTGATCGGGTTGGTGAAGCCGGTGAAGTACAGCCCCGGGGCCTGTTTCGGGGACCGGCCGCCGTGGACCACCGGGCGGCCCCGGGCGTCCAGTACGCCCAGGTCGCCCACCAGGCTCTCCAGCGCGCGGACATAGCCGGTCGCGGCGATGACGACGTCGGGGGAGATCCGTGAGCCGTCCGTCAGGACGACCTTGTCGGCCTCGAAGGAATCGACCGCCGCCACCGGCTCGACCAGGCCGCCGCGGACCGCGTCGACCAGACCCACGTCCTGCACGGGGATCGCGCCCTCGCGGACCCGGGAGTAGAGGCCGGTGTCCGGGCGGGGGAGGCCCTTGGCCGACAGGTCGGGGACCGCGATCCGGCACAGCACGGCGGCCGCCAGGTCGACCAGCCGGGCAGGCAGGCGGCGGACCAGGACGGCGGTGTACTGCGCCGGCCAGCCCGCCGTCGAACGGCGCACGATGTGCGGGACGGTACGGACGGCGAGGCGCACCCGCGCCGCGCCGCCCTCGACGAGGTCGACGGCGATCTCCGCGCCCGTGTTGCCCGCGCCGACGACCAGGACGTCCTTGCCGGCGTAGGGCCGGGGGTCGCGGTACTCGCCCGCGTGCAGCAACTCGCCGCCGTACGAGTCCAGGCCGGGCCACGACGGCACCCGTGGCGTGTGGTTGTAGCCGGTGGCGACGACGACCGCGCGGGCCGTCAGCTTCCGCCCACCGGTGGCGTGCAGCAGCCATCCGGTGCCGTCGGGGGCGCGCTCGACGCGCGTGACCTCCACGCCCGTGACGACGTCCAGCTTGTGGAACTCCGCGTACTTCTCCAGATACCGCACCACATCGGCGCGGGCCGTCCAGCGCCCGAAGGACCGCGGCATCGCGAGGCCGGGCAGGGCGGACCCGCGGCGGGTGGTGTGCAGGCGCAGCCGGTCGTAGTGGCGGCGCCAGGAGGCCCCGACGGCATCGGACTTCTCCAGCACGATGACGCGTACGTCCTGTTCGCGCAGTACGGCGGCGACGGCCAGCCCTCCGGGGCCGCCCCCTATGACGTACACGGGAGGGTCGGTGGTGAGGGCGGAATCGGCGGCCATGAAAGCTGAGGGTAATCGGCTCCTCACTTGTTGGGGCACGGTCAACGTGGGAAACCGGTTGCGAATCGATCACGCCCCGCCGACAGGTCCTAGGGCCAGAGCAACTCCCGTACCCAGCGAGCGCGTGCGCCCTCTTCGCGCCGGTAGCGCAGTCGGACATGGCGCCGGTGCGCCTCCCCCTGGAAGAACTCCACCTCGTCCGGTACGAGCACATACGCCGTCCACGTCGCCGCCTCGGCGTCCGGTTCGTCGCGCGCTCGCTCCCACGCGGCGCGGCTCGCGCGCGCCAACTCCTCCTCCGAGCCCAGCACATCGCTCTGCCGGCCGACCAGCGCGGAGGCCAGCGCACCCGTCGAGCGGGCGTGCAGGTCGGCGTCGCCCTCCTCGGGGGTGCCGGTCAGGACGCGGCCCCTGAGACGTACGGCCCGTCCCTGCGCCGGCCAGTAGAAGCCGAGCGCTGCGTCGGGGCGGGCGGCGAGGTGGCGGCCCTTGCGGCTGGTCGCGTGCGAGGCGAAGTGCCAGCCGCGCTCGTCGGCGTCGTGCAGCATCAGGGTCCGTACGTCCGGCCGGCCCCGTTCGTCGGCGGTCGCCAGCGTCATCGTGTGCGGCTCGCTCTGGCCGGCGGTCACGGCCTCGATGAACCACCGGTGGAACAGCGGCAGCGGCTCGGCGGGCGCGGTCGCCGGGTCGAAGGCGGGCAGTTCGGTGTCCCAGACGCGCTGCGTGCGCAGGAACGTACGGAAGGCCTCTCGCCGGCGGTCGTCGTTCGCGCGGTCCCGCGCGCGGTCCCGTTGTTCGTCGTTCATACGGACATTGAACCCGTCGGCACGTCGAACCGCCGTCGGGTTTCCGTCGAGTGAACCGCTCGTAGCACTCCACCTAGAGTGGTCTGAGGGAGTGGAGCGGGAGATACGGAAGGTACGGAGGTTCCATGCGACAGAACCTGGCCCGGCGCGCGGCGCTGGTGGACGCTGCCATCGAGGTGCTCGCCCGCGAGGGGGCACGCGGCCTGACCTTCCGGGCCGTGGACACCGAGGCGCAGGTCCCCAACGGGACCGCGTCCAACTACTTCGCCAACCGCGACGACCTGCTCACCCAGGCCGGCGGCCGGATCTACGAGCGGATGCGGCCCGACGACGCGACGATGGCGGCGATGCTCGGCGGCCCGGCCACGAGCGAGCGGACCGTGGAGCTGGTGCGTGAGGTGGTGGAGCGCGTCACCGCGTTCCGCGCGGGCTATCTCGCCCTGCTCGAACTCCGCCTGGAGGCCACCCGCAGGCCCGCCCTGCGCGCGGTGCTCACCGAGCGCGTCCGCGAGGACGTCGAGGGCAATGTCCAGCGCCACCTGGATGTCGGTCTGCCCGGTGACGGGGACGCGGTGAAGATGATCTATCTGGCCACCAACTGGCTGGTGGTGGAGCGGCTGACGCTCCCGGGGGTCTTCCAGGCCGAGGAGGCCGGTGCCTTGATCAGCGCCTTGGTGGAACGGCTGATGCCGCCGGCCTGAGTCTGCTGCGCGGGTCCCGGTGCCGGGTTCCCGCGCCGGGGCGCCGGGCGGCCCTGATACGGGTGCGCCGACGGGGATCAGCTGGGTGATCCGCCGCCGGCGTGACAGGACGGGAGAGAGGGCGCGCCCGTACCGCGCCCGCCGGCCGTTCGCCGGCTCGCTTCGCGGCTACCTCGTGGGCTTCCTTCCGGTGATGCCCAGGTGGACCAACAGAGCCAGATTCGGCTTCAGTTCGGCCTGCTTCACACCCCAGCTCTGGAACGCCTTCTGGTGCGCGGCCACTGAGGCGAGCATCACGACCAGCGAGCCGGCCACCGCCGCCGGGGTGACGTCCTTGTCGACCTTGCCCTTGGACTGGAGCTCCTTCACCGCTTCCGTAAGGGAGTTGGTGACGGAGTTGAGGATCTTCAGCCGGATCTTGTTGAACCGCTTGTCTCCCTCGGCGGCGCCCAGGTCGACCACCCGCAGGATCGCGTCGTGTTTGCGCCAGAAATCGAGGAAACCCTCGACCAGTTCCTCCGACGTCTGCCAGCCGGCCTTCCCGACCCAGGAGCGGCCGGAGACCAGTCCGGTCAACCCGGAGCCCTCCTTGGCCATTTCCTCGGCGATTTCGAGGACGGCGCCCTCGACGTCCGGGAAGTATTGGTAGAAGGTCGCGGGTGAAGTGCCCGCCTTCCGGGCCACATCGATGACTTTGACGTCCCGGTACGGCGAGGAGCTGAGCATCTCGCCGAGGCAGTCGAGCAGCTTCTGCCGCGTCGCCTGCCCGCGCCGACCAGCCACGCGGCCGTCGACGGTGCGCACTTGTCCTGTCATGCCGTCAGCTTACCGAGGGGGGATCGGAGCGCGATTTGACCGACTGCAAATGGGGAACGGGCCGTCGCGCACAGGGGTCCGGCCGGGCCCGGGGGAGGGCTGGATCCGGGCGGACGAGGCCGTCCCGCGGATGTCTTTCGATCGCCCGGCGGGCGCTCTCGCGGGTGGTCCGTCGGGTGAGCGGCACACGTTCGGGCGCCAATAGTGTTATCAACAGCCTGTGGACAACTTCGGTGGATAACCCGGGGTGGTGACGGGTTCACGCTGCGATAATGAATCTATTGTTCTATTTTCTCCCCTGCGTCTGTGGGGATGGCCGATTAGCTTTGCTGTGACAGGCGACACGCAGGGAGGTTCCGGCCATGGCCGCGTTCGCGGAAGGCACCCCGTGCTGGGTGGATGTGTCGCTCCCCGATCTTGAAGCGGGCAAGCGCTTCTACGGAGAGCTGTTCGGCTGGACCTTCGGCCCGGACAGGGGCGCGGAGTACGACCACTGCACCGAGGCCCGGAGCGACGGGAAGCGCGTCGCCGGTCTGATCGCCAAGCGGGACGGGCGGATGCCCACGGCCTGGGGCGTCTACTTCGCCACCCCCGACGCCGTCGCGCTCAGCCGGAAGATCCTGGTGGCGGGCGGCCAGTTGGTGAGGGAGCCGAGGGCCATCGGGCCGTACGGCGTGATGGCGCTGGCCGCCGACCCGGCCGGAGCGGTCTTCGGCCTCTGGCAGGCCGGGGAGGACGAAGGCTTCGAGAAGAAGGGCCTGCCGGGATCCTTCTGCTGGACGGAGGTCTATACGAGGGACAAGGAGAGCGTCGACCCCTTCTACGAGACGGTCTTCGGCTTCCGGGGGAGGGACGTCTCCGATGCGGACCTTTCCGGCAGGGACCACTCCGACGTGGACGTTTCCGACGCGGACCGCTCCGACAACGACCGCTTCGACGCGGACCGCTCCGACAACGACCTCCCCGACAGGGACCTGGCCGTGGGCGGGGTCGTCGACTTCCGTACGTGGTCCCCGGCCGGCGCGGACACCGCGATCGGGGGCCGCAGTGTGATCACGGACGCCTTCCCGCCGGAGATGCCCAGCCACTTCCTCAGCTACTTCCTGGTCGCCGACTGCGACGCGACCGTGGCCGCGGTCGTCCGGCTCGGCGGCCGGGTCACCGCACCGCCCTTCGGCATCGAACACGGACGGACGGCGGTACTGGTGGACAACCAGGGCGCCTCCTTCGCCGTACTGGCCGAAGCGCCGCCGGAACCGGGCCGGACCCCGCAGGCGTCGTAGGGGGCCGGGCCGGAGCCCGTGAGGAAAGTGGGCGCATCCGGCACGCGAGCGGACACAGGACGGAAAGGTGTCCGGATCGGGATGAGACACCCCGATCCGCCCCCGGGTTCGCAACCGCCGCCTCAGACAGGAAGAATCAGGGGGCACGGGGCCGTACCTTGTGGCCCGTACGGGGAGGTGGCAGGCAAGTGGAGCAGCTGACGCAGCACGACCCGAGGCGTATCGGCCCTTTCGAGGTGCTGGGGCGGCTCGGAGCCGGCGGTATGGGGCTGGTCTATCTCGCGCGCTCGGCGTCGGGCCGGCGGGTGGCGATCAAGACCGTACGTACCGAGCTTGCCGAGGACCAGCTGTTCCGGGTCCGGTTCACGCGTGAGGTGGAGGCGGCTCGCGCCGTCAGCGGTTTCTACACCGCGGCGGTGGTCGACGCCGACCCCCGGGCCGCGGTGCCCTGGCTGGCGACGGCCTATGTGCCCGCTCCCTCACTGGAGGAAATAGTGAGTGAGTGCGGTCCGATGCCGGCCCAGGCGGTGCGCTGGCTGGCGGCGGGGATCGCCGAGGCGCTCCAGTCGATCCACGGCGCCGGTCTCGTCCACCGTGACATGAAGCCGTCGAACGTCCTGGTGGTGGAGGACGGGCCGCGCGTCATCGACTTCGGTATCGCCTCAGGCGCCTCCAACACCCGGCTGACCATGACCAATGTCGCGGTGGGCACGCCCGCGTACATGTCGCCCGAGCAGGCGCGCGACTCGCGCAGTGTGACAGGTGCCAGCGACATCTTCTCGCTCGGTTCGACCCTGGTCTTCGCCGCCACCGGCCATGCCCCCTATCGCGGGGGCAACCCGGTCGAGACGGTCTTCATGCTGCTGCGCGAGGGCCCGGACCTGGAGGGGCTGCCGGACGAGCTGCGACCGCTCATCGAGTCCTGTATGCAGATGGACGCCGGCCGGCGTCCCACGCCCGCAGACCTCCAGTCGCAGCTGGCCCCGCATCTCTTCGCCTCGGGCGGCGACGACAGCGGTACGGCGTCGGCCTGGCTGCCGGACTCCGCCACCGCGATGATCGAGCGCCGCCGGGCCGGTGGCCGCGTCACCCCCACCGTCGCGCGCCCGGCGAAACCCGCGTCCCCCGCCGTACCGCCACCGCCCCCGCACCAGCCGGCGCCCGCGGCGGCCCCCGTGCCGGCTCCGTCCGCCATGGCGTCCCCGTCCCCCGCGCAGGCCCCGTCGCCCGCCCAGTCACCGGCCTCGTCGCTGGCCTCGCCGGCCCCGCCGGTGATGACTCCGGGCGGCTCGGTCCGGCTGCCCGGAGCGCCGGTGCCGATCGGCCCCGGCCCGCGTGCCGCGGACACACGCGCCATGGCCGGGCTCGACGCGGGCCCGGCGACCGGCTGGATCCGCCCGCCCGCCGGGCTGACCGGCGCGGACGCGCCCACCAGCGCCGTGACGTCCCCCGTCGTCCCACCGGTGCCGCCGCCCACGCGCCCGCCCGACGCGGCCGGTGGTGCCGTCGGGCAGAACCGCTGGCGGCCCTGGCGGTTCCGGATGTCCAACGATGTCTGGGGCACTCCGGTCGTCGACGGGGATCTGCTGTACGTCACCTCCTTCGAGGTGCACGCCCTGGACGTGGGCAGCGGGCGCCGCCAGTTCAAGACCCGCGACGTGGCCTGGGCGATGGCCCTCGCCGGGGGCCGTATCCACGCCTCGGACGGGCCGACGCTGTACGCCCTCGACGCGGGCGACGGCACCGAGCGCTGGCGCCTCCAGACCGACGCCTGGGTGTACTCCCTCAAGGTCGACCGGGGCACGGTCGTCACGGGAACGCGTGGCGGCGGAGTCCAGGCGTGGGAGGCGTCGAACGGCGAACGGCTGTGGGAGACCTCCGGCGCCCAGACGGACTTCGAGACGCCGGAGGCCGGGCCCGCGATCTTCGACGGCACGGTGTACGTGTGGAAGGACGCGCGGCTCCAGGCGCTGGACGCGCGTACGGGCATCGAGATCTGGTCGTACCCGATCGGCGACGCCGCGGCCTGCGGGGGTGTGCCCGTACGGGTGAGGCCCGCCTCCGACGGCCAGCTGTACGTCTCGGCCGGTGCGCGTGTGCTGTCCATCGACATCGCGAGCGGCCATGCGCGCTGGCACTTCGAGGCGCCCGCGGTCTTCCTCTCCCCGCCTGCCTTCGCACCGGGCCCGGCCGTGACGGGCGGCGGTGTCTACCTCGCCGACTACCTCGGCACGGTGTACGCCCTGGACGCGACGACCGGCAAGGACCGCTGGCGTATCGCGACGGAGTCCCGCCAGTCGATCGAGCCGGTGCTGGTCGCCGACGGCAACGTCCATGTCGGCAGCGGCAGCGCGCTGTACACACTGGACGCGGTGACGGGCACGCCCAAGTGGCGCTTCGCCGCGGGCGGCGAGGTCATCGGCACGCCGGTGGTCGCGGACGGCCGGCTGCACTTCGGCTCGGCCGACCACGTCCTGTACACGCTGGACGCGAGCGGCGGGCAACTGCGCTGGAAGCTGGCCACGGGCGGCGAGATCACCGGCTCCCCGGTAGTGCGGCGCGGCGTCGTGTACGCGTGCAGCAAGGACCGGTGCGTGTACGCGCTGGACGCGGTGAAGGGGACGGCGACGGGGCGGGGGTCGCGGTAGCGGTCCACCGCTACCGGCGCGGGGGGCCGTCGGGCGGGCGGTTGTTGTCGCCCCAGAGTTCCTCGGTGTTCAGGGACTGGGTGTCGCCGTCGTGGAACCCGTCGTCGAACCCGTCCTCGAACCTGTCGTGGACCGAAGGGTCCTGAGGGTCATGCGGGGCCCGTGGGTACGGCTGCCGCCGGGTCGAGGGGTACCGGGGCTCGTGCGGTCGGGGCTCGTCGTAGTACTGCGGCTGGTACGGATCCTGCGGCTGGTACGGGCCCTGTTGGTACGGGCCCTGTTGGTACGGGCCGTACCGGTAGGGATCCTGCTGATACGGGTCCCCGTATGTGTCCTGTTGGTAGGGATCCTGTTGATCCTGTTGATAGGGACCGGCCTGGTACGGGTCGTACTGGTACCCGTACTGGTCCTGCTGAGGCTGGTAAGGCTGCGGCCCGTAGCCGTACTGCTGCCCGGCGGGGACCATGCCCGGCTCGTCGTCACGCCACTCGTCCCGTGAGCCGCGCCGTGCGGGCCGCTCACGCCGGCGGCGGCCCCTCATCACCAGCGCGGCCAGGAGCAGCACGGCCCCGCCGCCGAAGGCGTACACGGCGCCGAGGCTCAGGCCCGTACCGTCACCGCTGATGCTGAGACCGCCCGCCGCCTGGCCCTGACGCACCATCCACAGGATCGTGAGGCCCAGGACGACCACACCGGCCAGGGCGACCAGCACCCGTGAGCGCAGGACCACCCCGACGAGGGTGACCAGGGCGGCGAAGAGGAAGGGAAGCAGGAGCGAGGTGAAGATTCCCGCACCGGTGCCGGTGATGCCGTCGAACAGATCGGCGACGCGGTAATCGCGGCCGAGACGGCCGTCGTACCAGACGCGGAAGGGGCTGTAGACGGCGGCGGCCGCTCCGAGGAGGGCGAGGAGCGAGCCGAGGAAGTTACGGATCATCGCCGGCCTCCTCCGCTGCGCGGACTCCCGCTCCCGTGCCGAGGCTACGCCCGGTGTCCCGTCCCCGCCACGCGGTCGGGACCATGACGGGCCCGGTGGCGGGCGCTGTTAGGGTATCGCCGCAGTTGACAGGGACAGGTCGAAAGAGACGGGTCCTGGTCCTGACAGAGAAAGTCCGAACAGAAAAACGGGGGAGGCTCGGCCTTGATACGTCGACGTCTGAAATTCGCGGCCGTACTGATTGTGGTGGTGATGGCCCTGACGGGGTTCTCCTCGTCCAAGGGCAAGGGCAGGAGTGGCAGCGGGAGCAGCGGCAGCAGCGGGTCGAGCGGGAGCGACAGCGGTGGCGGTTGCTCCAGTTCGGACAAGAGCAACGGCTCGTACTCGGGCTCGCATTCGCGCTACGACGATGACGATGACGACGACTACGGCTCGTCCGGCGACTCGTACACCGAGGACCCGGCTCCCACGGTGACCTCCACCGGCGACGCTGTCCAGGCGCGGGTCGTCACCTGCGTCAGCAAGGCGAAGGGCAAGCGCAAGGCCGTCACATACGCGACGGTACGGGTGGAGGTGCCGCCGGGCATCGGGGCGACGGACTACTACGACGTCGACGTGACCTTCGAGGACGCCTCGGGCTCGGTCGTCGACACCGGTGACACGGAGGTCTCGCTGACGGACGGGGAGACCAGGACGCTGCGGGTGGCGATGGACAGCCCGCGTCAGGTGGCGCGTGTGCGCAAGTGTGTGGCGAGCGCGACGGTCGAGAGCTGACCTTTCCTCCCTTCCCGGTCGGGGCAGGGCAGGAGCACGCAACGCAGTGGGGCCGAGCGATCGTCGCTCGGCCCCACCGCGTTACCCCGGGTTCCCCGTGTCCCCAGGTGTTCCCCCGTGCCCCCGTGCTCCCCCGTGTGCCGTACGGCTGCGGCGGCTCCCCCTCCGCGCCGCCGCAGCCGTTCCCCCGTCCGGAATGGTCAGTTCTTGGGCGGGGCGGGGATCTGGTTGTCCATGGTCGTCAGGATCTCCTCCGCCGGCGGGGCGGGGATCTGGTTGTCCTGCGTGGTCACCGTCCCCTTCTTGGGCGGGGCGGGGATCTGGTTGTCCATGGTCGTCAGGATCTCCTCCGCCGGCGGGGCGGGGATCTGGTTGTCCTGCGTGGTCACCGTCCCCTACG
>NZ_JBIUTF010000007.1:205124-613675 GCF_044741745.1 Streptomyces sp. NPDC088116
CCCTTCGCGGGCGGTGCGGGGATCTGGTTGTCCATCGTCCTGATCGTTTCGTTCTGCTCGGTGGTCATGGCTCGTCTCCCGTTGGTTGTGCTCTTTGGCTCTGGGATCCCCGCCCGGCGGCTCCCCCGGGTGTCGCCGGGCAGGGATCGGGAGGCTCACTTCACCTGAGGTATCCCCCGTCGATCCGCTTGCCCCCCGACTCGGCGGATCGTGCACTGAGCATGTCTTATGGGCATAAACAATCGATGAACGCCCCGGTGCGCCGTATCACGCGGTGTTGAGAGGGCTGAGGAGCCCGCGCACTTGAGCCGCCTCCGGGGCACCGCACTCCTCGTACAGCACCAGCGCCTCGTGCCAGCAGACCCGGGCGCGGTCGGTCTGGTCCAGGTCCTCCAGCGACCTGCCCAGCACGGTCAGAACACCGGCACGGATACGGTCACCGCCGATACAGCCGAACGCGAGGGCCCGCTCGGCGTGCTGGGCGGCGAGGGCGGGCCGCTCGGCGGAGAGGTACGCCTCGGCCATCCGGAAGAGGGACGTCCCTTCCCAGAGACGCTGCCGGTTCTTGCCGAAGGTGAGGAACGCCTTGTCGAGCTGGTCCAGGGCCTCTTCGTGACGCTTCGCGTGGGTGAGCGCCACTCCCAGGGCGTACTGGGCGCTCGCGAGGCGCAGGGGCAGCCCTATGCGCTCGTAGATGTCGATGCAGTGTTCGGCGAGGGCGATGGCCCGGTCCGTTTTCCCGAGCAGGAGCTGATGGCGGGAGAGGTTGCACAGGGCGCTCGCCTCACGGGCGAGGTTCCCGTCCGCGCGGGAGGCTTCGATCGCCCGGAGCAGATACGACTCGCCTTCCTGGTACCGGCCTTGGATCAGCGCGATGATTCCGCGATCGTTGTCGGCCCAGGGGATCGGGGTCGGGTCCTCGGCCGCCTGCGCCAGCAGTGTGGCGTGGCGTGCCTGTTCGTCCGCCTCGCGGTAACGGCCCGCCACCAGATAGACGTTGGTGAGCGTCGTCCGGGCACGTCCCTCGGCACGCTGGTCACCCTCCGCGCGGGCGGCCTCCAGCGCGGACAGCGCCGCCGATTCGTACTGCTTGGAGTTGGCGCCCGACTCCGCGAGGTCCTTCGCGGCCCACAGCAGGTCCACGGCGCGGCGGAGCTGCCCGGAGCCCGATGCCTGCTGTGCGCAGGCCAGCAGGCAGTTCGCCTCGGTGTAGAGCCAGTCCAGCGCGCTCTGCCGGTCGGCGAACGACAGGCCCTCGTACGACGTCGGCTCCAGGTGGTCCACCAGGCTGTCGCAGGGCCGCTCGATCGCGTACACCCGGGCCGTCGTCGCCAGATAGAAGTCCAGCAGCCGCGAAAGCGCCGACCCCCGCTCCGACGGGAACGGTTCGTCACGTTCCGTGCACGAACGCGCGTAGAGCCGCACCAGGTCGTGGTAGCGGTAGCGGCCCGGTGCCGCCGATTCCAGCAGGGACGTGTCGACCAGCGACTCCAGCACGTCCTCCGTGTCGTGGAGCGGCAGATCGAGGATCGCGGCGGCCGCCGCCAGGGACAGGTCGGGCCCGTCGGCCAGGCCCAGCAGGCGGAAGGCGCGGGCCTGGGCCGGTTCCAGCGCGCCGTAGCCCAGTTCGAAGGTCGCCTTCACCGCGAGGTCGCCCGCCTGGAGTTCGTCCAGCCGGCGCCACTCGTCCGCGAGCTTCGCCGCGAGGACCGAGACCGTCCAGGTCGGGCGGGCCGCCAGGCGCGAGGCGGCGATACGGATCGCCAGCGGCAGGAAACCGCACGCCGCGACGACGTCCAGCGCCGCCTCGCGCTCCGAGGTGACCCGCTCCTCGCCGACGATACGGGTGAAGAGCCGCAGCGCCTCCTCCGGTGACATCACGTCGAGGTCGATCAGATGCGCGCCCGCCAGGTCGACCATCCGCACCCGGCTGGTGACCAGCGCCGCGCACCCCTCCATACCGGGCAGCAGCGGCCTGATCTGCGCGGCGTCACGCGCGTTGTCCAGCAGTACGAGGATGCGGCGGCCGTCGAGCGTCGAGCGGTAGAGCGCGGAGCGGTCGTCCAGCGAGTCGGGTATCGCGGAGTCCGGTATGCCCAGCGCCCGCAGGAACGAGCCCAGTACCGTCTCCGGCTCCGCCGCCCGGCCGCCGGTGCCCTGGAGGTCCACGTACAACTGCCCGTCGGGGAAGTGCGGTCGCGCCTCGTGCGCCACGTGCACCGCGAGCGTCGTCTTGCCGACGCCGCCGATCCCGGCGAGCGCGGAGACCACCATGACGGAGTCCTTGGCGCCCGCCAGCCGCCAGCCCAGTTCCCGTACGAAGGAGAGCCGGCCGGTGAAGTCCGGCACGGTCGCCGGGAGTTGCGCGGGCCGCCGGATGGAGGAGGCGGGGGCCGAATCCTCCACCGGGCGCGCCAGCTCCGCGTCCGCCTGAAGAATGCGCTGCTGGAGCTGTGCCAGCTCGGGGCGCGGGTCGACGCCCAGTTCCTCGGCGAGCAGCCGGCGCGTGTCGGCGTACACGGCGAGGGCCTCCGCCTGGCGCCCGCTGCGGTACAGGGCCAGCATCAGCAGTTCGCGCAGCCGCTCGCGCAGCGGATGCGCGGCGGTCAGGGCGGTGAGTTCGGACACGGACTCGGCGTGGCAGCCCAGCTCCAGGTCCAGGTCCAGCCGGGTCTCGGTGAGTTGGAGGCGCCACTCGTCGAGGCGGGCGCGCTGGGTGTCGGCGTACGGACCGGGTACGGAGGCCAGCGCCTCGCCGTCCCACAGGCCCAGCGACTTGTTGATCAGGGAGCGGGCCTGCGAGCGGTTCCCGGCGGCGCGTGACTTCTCGGCGTCGGAGGCCAGTTCCTGCGCCACGCTCAGATCGAGGGCGTCCGGCCTGGTCCGCAGGGCGTAGCCGCCGGACTCGCTGACCAGAACGCCGGCGGTGAGCACCTTGCGCAGACGGGAGGCGTACGTCCGGACGGCGGCGAGCGCCTGGGACGGCGGGTCGTCGCCCCAGAGGGCGTCGATGAGTTCGCCGGCGGTGGCGGTGCGTCCCTCGCGCAGCAGCAGGGCGGTCAGCAGGGCGCGTTGCTGCGGCGACCCGGGCGGCAGCGCCTTGCCGCCGCGCCAGGCCCGTACGGGACCGAGCACGCTGAAGCGCAACTCGTCGGTGGCACCGGGCATGTTGCCACCCGTGCCGTCCTGCGCCATGTTGTCGTCGTGCGGCCTGCCGCCATCCAGCCTGCTGTCGTGCGTGCCGGGCAGCATGGTGCCCGGCACGGTGCCCGCGTTGGCCGAAACCCTCTGCTCCGGTACGCGTGGCCCGCCGTCTGGGTCCATAGCTCCCCCTGCCCCCGCTGCTGCCGGTATCGCCGTCGACAGTCTGCCTTGTCGGAGGCTGGTGCGTCAGCAGTGAGTGAGGGTCTGCACAAGCCCTCGACAGGATCGGTGCCCCCACCCACCGGCCGGGCGCCGGGCGGCCTCGACCGGGCCGGACCGTCTCGTACCCCCTTGTGCGGGCGGCATGCCGGAGCGTGAGATTCACGGACCGCGATAACGGTCTGTTCGCGGCCTGTCCACGTCCGCCCGCGGCGGAAACATGTTCGGGGGATGGCCGATGAAGTCACTGGACGCGCGGGATCCGCGCCGGGTGGCGGGGTACGGCGTGCTGGGCCGGCCCGGCGAGGGTGGCATGGGCCGGGTCCGTCGCGCCGGTTTCGGGATCATGCACGCCGTGCTGGAGGCCGGTTGGCCTCTGCCGGGCGTCCGGCCTGGCCCTCGCCGCAAGGCTCCCTGTCCCGTCCTGTCCCGTCTCAATTGATCATTGCCGGTGGGTAGTCCCTGACCTGGGCAGATGCAATCAGTGGCCAGACCGGCCCGGCGGCCGGTCTCACTTGATGTTGTCGCCGGGGATCGGATCGGCGCTTTCGTCCCAGGAGACGTTGCCGGCTGCCCGCGTTTCCAGATCTCCGACCGACTTCCCTGGCTTTCGAGCCACGAGGTGCCGGCCTTGCCGGGGCTTCTCCTGCTCGTTGGGCTCGCGGATCAGCCGGGCGTCCACCACGAGCCCGGTCCGGCTCAGCAGCTCAGCGATGCGGCCGGGAGACACTCAGTAGACGTCGAGGGAGAGCTCGTGCCCGTAGGCAGGCACCAGGTGCCGGAACCTGTCACCGGCCTTGAAGGCAACCAGCAGATGGCCGCCCGGAGCCGGCACGCGGTGGAACTCCGCGATCACTCCGTTACGGGCAGGCACTCGGTGAGCAGGTCGATGACGTCGTGCCAGGCGCGCTGCGCGTGCTGTGGGTGGTAGCCGACGCCGGGGACCACGGGGTGGTCGACCGGCGGGTGGTGGAAGGCGTGCAAGGCGCCGCCGTAGACCACGAGGCGCCAGTCGACGCCCGCGGCCTGCATCTCGGCGGTGAACGCGTCCCGTTGCGCGGGTGGCATGACCGGGTCTTCCGACCCGACCCCGGCCCACACCGGGCAGCGGATGCGCGCCGTCTCGCCCGGTCGGCCCGTGGTCAGTGCGTTGACTGTGCCGATCGCGCGTAGGTTGACGCCGTCGCGCCCGAGTTCCAGCCCGATGGCGCCGCCGGTGCCATAGCCGACGGCGGCGATCCGGTCGGGGTCGGTCCGCGGTTCGGCGCGCAACACGTCGAGCGCCGCGTGGCCGATGCCCCGCATCCGGTCGGGGTCGGCGAGCAGCGGCATGCAACGGGCCAGCATCTCGTCCGGGTCGCCCAAATAGCGCCCACCGTGGACGTCGAAGGCCAGCGCTACGTATCCCAGTTCGGCGAGCGCATCGGCCCGGCGGCGCTCGACGTCGCTGAGCCCCATGCCCTCTGGTCCGAGCAGCACCGCGGGCCGGCGGTCGACGCCGGCCGGGAGCGCGAGGTGCCCGATCATCGTCAGGCCGTCGGCCGGGTACTCGACCGTGCGCGTTGTCATCGTCGTCATGAGACTGGACCGTAGTGATCGTCGAGCCCGGCCGGGCCGGTGTTCTCCGCCGGCAGAACAGCGCGGGAGCGCCTCTGAAATGCGGCGATGGCTCACAAGATCCGTCACAAACCCCGCTCCCGCAGCAGCGCTATGGGCACGGTGCTGGAGGTGGACCTGCCGGGTCCTGCGCCGGGGGAGGGGCGCCAGGTGTCACTTCTGCCGTCATGGTCACGTGCAGTCGATCGCCGTCCTTCGACAACGGTACCCATCCCTGGTCGAGGCCCGTGGGAGATCCATTCCGGGTCCGGGATGTCCCGCGCGCCCGCCGGGTGAATCTGTCCATTGTGGGCGCCTCCTCCCGTTTCGTGTTCCGGTCACGTGACGCCGGATCCTGCCACACGGCCTGCCACCTCTTCAGCCTGGCATCCCAAGCCCGGCACCGCCCCGGGCGGGCGCCCCCGGCCCGGCGCCCCGACCTCCGGAACATCCGGGCGCGCTACCGCCCTATCCCTTCGCGTCCCCGAGGAACACCGGGTTCGTGAACGCCGCCAGTGCCCCCGGCAGTCCCGTCGTCTTCGGTGCGTGCCGGATCTCCGCGCGTACGTAGGCGGCGTACGAGGGCGTCGTGCGCCACTCCACCGTGCCCGCGCCCGACTCCGGGAGCGCGGTGGTGTGGAGCGTGCCCTGGTCGGTGACGAAGTGGGCCGTGCAGCCCGGGGCGCCGCTGACTTCCAGGCGTACCGTCACCGGGTCGTCCGCCGCGGCGGACAGGCGGTCACCGATGCCCGCGTGCCTGCCCCCGCCGCTCGCGGCGCCGAACGTCAGGGAGACCTTCGCCGACTCGGCGACGTAACTGCGGCCCGCGCGGATACCCGCCAGGATCGCCTCGCGGGTGAGGTCGTCCGCCAGGACCACCGTCTGCGGGGTGCCGACCGGGTCGGGCGCGCGGTGGGAGTCGCTGTTGCCCATCGCCGGGGTCCACGCCCGGCCCGAACGGGTGGAGGAGACAAGGATGTTGTCCCATTCGGCGAGGGAGACCTCGTCGTCCGGGGTGTACGCGCCGTTCCACACCTCCACCGCGTCGGCGTCCGCGAAGCCGAACTTCCAGTTGCAGCCGATGCAGGTCCCGTGCGGGTGGGCCGGGACGACCAGGCCGCCGGCGCGCTTCACCTCGCGGGCGTAGTGGCCGAAGCGGTTGTCGCGGGCGCGGTAGCGCCAGTCGACGAACGTACCGCCGTCCATGCCCAGGGCCACCACATGGCCGTTACGGGTGGTGACCTCCTCGCCCGTGAGGATCAGCAGGTCGTCACCCCACAGCCCGTCCCAGGCGCTGTGCGCGGAGTACGTGTTGTGGTCACTGGAGTTGATGAAGTCGAGACCGGCCGCGCGGGCGAGCGCGGCTATCTCGGCGGGGGTGCGCCCGCCGTCGGAGTGCACGGAGTGGATGTGGCAGTCGCCCCGGTACCAGGCCCGGCCGCGCCCCTTGGCACGCTCGGGCGGGTACACCGGCGCGGGGGTCTTGCCCGGTGCGCCGAACCGCAGCGTGATGGTCACCTCGTACGCCAGGCCCTGCGGGGCGACGGTGTACGGGCCGAGCGCGATGTTCCACGTGCCGGGGCGGACGGGGCCCGCGATGTAGCCGGGGGTGGCCGCGTCGGCGCGCAGGAAGAACTCGGTGCGGGCGCCGCCGGACCAGCCGCGGAAGCCGTGGCCGCCCAGGTCCGTACCGCGTTCGTCGAAGATGCCGATGTCGAGGGCGTTGCCCTGGGTACCGGTGGGGACGGTGGGTCGCTCGTACGAGTAGGCGACATGGATCTCGTTGACGCCGCGCGGTATCTCGACGGGCAGGTAGACGAAGTCGGGGGAGCCGGGCGGCAGCGTGCCGCGGACGGTTCTGGTACGGCCGTCGGCGGCGTCGGCGGGTACGGCGTTGGTGAAGCTCACGGTAGTCAACGTAAGCGCGGCGGCGGCTCCCGTCATCAGTAGGCCCCGCCTGCCCATCCCGGTGTCCTCGCCGCGGACGCCTTCTTCGGCGCGGTCGGCCGCGCGGTCCGCGCGGTCTGCGTGATCGTCTGCGTGATTCGCGTGCTGCTTGCACATGCCGGCGGCTCCCAGGGGGGGCGAGAGGGACACAAGTGGTCATACGCGTCGTGCATCCGAACTCTCGTATTGAGCCGTGAACCTGGGTGCAAGGGAAGGGGATCGGCGGGTGGCTGAGAAGAGGCCAAGACATCGCGTCCCGCACGGCATACCTTGGGCCCGCCACTCCGCTTCCCACGGTCCTGGAGGCCACACGCATGCGGATCGCGACCACGATCTTCCTCACCGACGAGACGATCAGGCCCGTGCGGCTCGCACGGGAGCTGGAGCAGCGGGGCTTCGCCGGTCTGTACCTGCCCGAGCACACGCACATCCCCGCCGAGCGGTCGACACCGTTTCCGCCCGGGGGCGAACTGCCGCGCGAGTACGGCCGTACGCTCGACCCCTTCGTCGCTCTCGGCCAGGCCGCCGCGGTGACCGAGCGGCTCGCGCTCGGCACCGGCATCACGCTCGTCGCACAGCACGACCCGATCGATCTCGCCAAGCAGATCGCGACCCTGGACCACCTCTCGGGCGGCCGTTTCACGCTCGGCATCGGCTTCGGCTGGAACAAGGAGGAGGCCGCCGACCACGGGGTCGAGTGGACCTCACGGCGCGAGCTGACCCAGGACCGGGTCGCGCTGATGCAAGCGCTGTGGGCGGACGAGCCGACGGCGCACAAGGGCGAGTTCGGCTCGCTACGGCCCAGCCACGCATACCCGAAGCCGGTACGGGGCAAGCCGCGCATCCTGGTGGGCGGCGCTGCCGGCCCGAAGCTCTTCGCGCAGATCGCCGCGTACGCGGACGGCTGGCTGCCGGTCGGCGGCGGGGGCCTCACGGAGACGCTGCCGGTGCTCCGTACGGCGTGGGAGGCGGCGGGCCGTGAGCCGGACGCCCTCCAGATCGTGCCGTACGCGGTCCAGCCGAGCCCCGGCAAGCTGGCGTACTACGCGGAGTTGGGCATCGAGGAGGTCGTCCTCACGCTGCCGCCGGCGGGAGAGGGGGAGGTACTGCGGGCGCTGGACGAGTACGCGCGGTATCTCTGACCAACGGCCGGGGGTCGGAGTCGGACAACTTGCCCTTGGTGCTTCGGGCGTAGGTGTCCCAGAGCTCGCGCTCGTGGTCGATGTTGTGCTGTACGGGCAATGTGCTCTCCCTGGAAACGGTGGCCGAGGCCGATCCCGGCTCAGGGACCGGCGGGGCCCTTTCTTTCGCCGAGTTCGGCGAAGTGGTCGAACTCGCCCGCCATGACGCCCTTCACGAACGCGTCCCACTTCACCCGGTAGATGACGTCCTGCCGTTTCACGCGGTGGGAAACGCGGTGCTCGATCTCGGGTGGTGAAAGCTCGGGAACCACCTGCTGGAACACCACCCGAGCGTGGTCGGCGGTCTGAAGCAGCCCCGGCATATGGGCCGTGTACGCGGTGCGCGGCGCGACAGCGTGGTGTTCCAGTTCGGCGAGGTCCAGCAGCCCGACCGGGAGGACATCTAGGTACTGCTCCCACCAGCCACGTGACCGGTCGCCTGTCATGAGCGTGAGGGCTTCGACGTACGCCTGGTCCTGGCAGTCGTATGCGCGGGCCATGGCCCGGATGCGGTCGGCGCTCACTCCGAACCGGCCTGTCTCGACATTGCTCAGCTGTCCCGAACTGGTGCCCAGCAGGCTTGCTGCCGCGCTTGCTGTCATCCCGGCCCGCTCACGCAGTTTCCGCAACTCGGCTGCGAGGCGGATGCGCCGGGCTGTGGGGGAAGGCCTCGCGGTCATGCAACTCCTCCTGGTCTTCGTTCAGCCGGCGTTGTCACTCACACGAGGGAAACGGGACGTAATTTCTCGAATTCCCGCGTCCCAGTCGTCCGCGCACAACCGTTACGAGCTGTAACCCCCGCCCACTCTCGGAAAGGCCCCCGCTCTCGGTCGGGGCGGGCGCGGCGCCGTTGAACGGCGGCGGAATCTCGGGGTTGCCGTCCCAGACCCCGACGCGGAGCCGATACGGCCCGAACCCGCGGATACGCAGGGTGTACGGCCCCTCGGAGTGCTGGTACGCATTGGTGACCAGCTCGCTCGCCAACAGCTCCGTGGTGTCGGTGTCGCCTCGGTGGCGGCGGGAAGTTGCTCTGGGCGGAGTGCGTGTACGAGCGGTGAGAGCCGAGGCATCCGGGGCCCGGTGCGGCATGACCGCAGGCAGGTCCTCCCGGGCCGCCGCACAGCGTCAGCCCGGGGGCGCGTCAGCCCAGCGTCTCGGCGTCCACCCGGGAAAAGATCAGGTCGCACTGCTCGAAGACCGGTCCACGCCATCGCTCGGGAACGACCGACGTACTGCGGATCGCCAGGGGGTAGCTGTCGGGCCGGTAGTCGTTGTCGATCCGGTAGGCGTTGAAGCCGTGCTCGCGCATCGTCGTCATCAACTCCTCGATGGAGTCGCCGAGTTGCGCCATACGGTCGGGGGCCACCTCGACCGCGATCTCCACATCCGGCCGCAGCTTGTCGAACAGCGGCACCATGCCCCGTACGACGGACCCCTCGGCGCCCTCGACATCGATCTTGATGACCCGCGCGCCGGCGATCTCGTCGGGTTCGAGCAGGTACGTCAGCGGAACGGCCTCGATCTCGAAGGACGATTCGGCCGGCCCGTCGTACGGCACGATGCTGTTCGCCCCCAGGTTCGCCGAACTGGCCAGCACGAAGGTCAGCTTCTTCCGGCTGTCGGAGACGGCGGCGTTGACCGCTCGCACGTTGCGGCAGCCGTTGAGCCGTACATGCCGCGCCACCCGCTCATGGAAGACCGGCGACGCCTCGATGGCCACGACCCGGCCTTCGCCCCCGACCAGGCCGGACGCGAGAACGCTGTAGTACCCGATGTTCGCGCCGACGTCGATGAACGTGTCCCCGGGCCGGAGCCGGTTCCGCAGCCACCGCGTGATGTGCGGCTCCCAGATTCCGAAGATGTACAGGTACCGCTGGATGACGTCCTGCGTGTCGACGGCGAACCGGGCGCCGAACCGGGTCTGTACGACACGCCGTCGCGGACGCTCCGCCAGCCGGGGATTCACGTACCTCGCGGCGAGCCACCCCTTCCCGAACGAGCCGGGAGCGTCACGCACGTAACCACGGCCAAGGGTGTCCAGAGTGTCCGAGCTGTGGCTGCCCATCGATTCCCTCTCCGCTGAATCCGCCGAATCCCCTGAACCCCATGCGTACCCAGGTGCTGTGGGCAACGGGAGGTGCCGTGGGCGACGACGGGTGCGCCATCCTCGCACGGCCCCGAAGCCCGTCTCTCGTACCGGAATTCCCGCGTTACGGGAATTCCGGTACGAGACGCGAGTACGGAGCGCCGAGGACGGCGCCCTGAGGACGGCGCCGAGGCCTGGCGTGACGGTGGCATCCGCCCGTACCCGGCCCGAGCAGCGGTGACCTGGGGCTCCGCTGCCCGTCCCCCCGGCCGAGCGTGCCGTCGAACGTATCCTCAGAGGATGACGACGCGCCTGCCGAAGGAACCCGGGTCCGGACGACCGACGACCGAACCGACTGGCCGCCCGGCCGGTGCACCGAGCGCACCCGTTCCGCTTCCGGGGGCAGTACCGGCCGCATCGGCCGCACAGCCCGTGCCGCCCGCGCCGCAGCCATCCACCGCTGCACAGCCACCCACCGCCAATTCCATGCGCCGCGCCCTCAAGCGCGCCCGGGACGGCGTCGCCCTCGATGCCGCCGAGGCCGCCGTGTTGCTCCAGGCGCGTGGCGACGAGCTCACCGACCTCGCCGCGTCCGCCGCCCGCGTGCGGGACGCGGGGCTCGCGGCCGCCGGGCGGCCCGGGGTCATCACGTACTCCCGCAAGGTCTTCATCCCGCTGACACGGCTGTGCCGGGACAAGTGCCACTACTGCACCTTCGTGACCGTGCCCGGCAAGCTGCGCCGGGCCGGGCACGGGATGTTCCTGTCGCCCGACGAGGTGCTGGAGATCGCCCGGCAGGGCGCGGCGATGGGCTGCAAGGAGGCCCTGTTCACGCTCGGCGACCGGCCCGAGGACCGGTGGCCCGAGGCCCGGGAGTGGCTGGAGGCCGAGGGGTACGACGACACCCTCGCGTACGTCCGGGCCATGGCCGTCCGGGTGTTGGAGGAGACCGGGCTGCTGCCGCATCTCAACCCCGGGGTGATGGCGTGGACCGACCTCCAGCGGCTCAAGCCGGTCGCGCCGAGCATGGGCATGATGCTGGAGACCACCGCGACCCGGCTCTGGTCCGAGCCCGGTGGCCCGCACCACGGTTCGCCGGACAAGGAACCCGCCGTACGGCTGCGGGTGCTGGAGGACGCGGGGCGCTCCAACGTCCCGTTCACCACCGGCGTACTGATCGGGATCGGGGAGTCGTACGAGGAGCGCGCCGACGCCCTCTTCGAACTCCGGCGCATCCAGCGGGCGTACCACGGCATCCAGGAAGTCATCGTCCAGAACTTCCGGGCCAAGCCGGACACCGCGATGCGCGGAATGCCGGACGCCGAGCTGGAGGAGCTGGCGGCGGCCATCGCCGTGACCCGGCACATCCTCGGCCCGTCGGCCCGTATCCAGGCCCCGCCCAACCTCGTGGACGCCGAGTACGCGCTGCTCATCGGCGCGGGCATCGACGACTGGGGCGGAGTCTCGCCGCTCACTCCCGACCATGTGAACCCCGAGCGGCCCTGGCCGCACATCGGCGAACTGGCCGCGAAGACGGCCGAGTCCGGCTTCGAGCTGCGCGAACGGCTCACCATCTACCCGGAGTTCATCGAGCGCGGCGAGCCCTGGCTGGACCCGCGCCTGCTGCCGCACGTACGGGCGCTGGCCGACCCGGAGACGGGCCTCGCGCGCGAGGACGTGAAACCGGTGGGGCTGGCGTGGCAGGAACCGGACGAGGGCTTCACGGCCAGTGGACGTACGGACCTGCACCGCACGATCGACACCGAGGGCCGCACCTCGGACCGGCGTGACGACTTCGACGCGGTGTACGGCGACTGGGAGGCGCTGCGGGAGGCAGCCGCCCCCGGCATGGTCGCGCAGCGGATCGACACCGACGTACGGCAGGCCCTCGCGCAGGCCGCCGACGACCCGACGAAGCTCGGCGACGACCAGGCCCTCGCCCTCCTGCACGCGGACGGGCCCGCGCTGGACGCGCTGACCCGGATCGCCGACGAGCTGCGCCGCGACGTGGTCGGCGACGACGTGACGTACATCGTCACGCGCAACATCAACTTCACCAACGTCTGCTACACCGGCTGCCGTTTCTGCGCCTTCGCCCAGCGCCGCACGGACGCCGACGCCTACACCCTCTCCCTGGACCAGGTCGCGGACCGGGCCGCGCAGGCGTGGGACGTCGGGGCCACCGAGGTCTGCATGCAGGGCGGTATCCATCCCGACCTGCCCGGCACCGCGTACTTCGACATCGCGCGCGCCGTGAAGGAACGCGTCCCCGGCATGCACGTCCACGCCTTCTCCCCCATGGAGGTCGTCAACGGCGCCTCGCGCACCGGCCTGTCGATCCGCGAGTGGCTGACGGCGGCCAAGGAGGCCGGGCTCGACTCGATCCCGGGTACGGCGGCGGAGATCCTGGACGACGAGGTGCGCTGGATCCTCACCAAGGGAAAGCTGCCGACGGCGACCTGGATCGAGGTCGTCAGGACCGCCCACGAACTGGGCATCCGGTCCAGCTCCACGATGATGTACGGCCATGTCGACCAGCCCCGCCACTGGCTGGGCCACTTCCGTACGCTGGCCCGGATCCAGCAGGAGACGGGCGGCTTCACCGAGTTCGTCACGCTCCCCTTCATCCACACCAACGCCCCCGTCTACCTGGCCGGCATCGCCCGCCCCGGCCCGACGGACCGCGACAACCGCGCGGTGATCGCGATGGCCAGGCTGCTGCTGCACCCCCACATCCCCAACATCCAGACGAGCTGGGTGAAGCTGGGCACGGAGGGCGCGGCGGAGATGCTCCGCTCCGGTGCGAACGACCTGGGCGGCACGCTGATGGAGGAGACCATCTCCCGTATGGCGGGATCGAGTTACGGTTCGTACCGCTCGGTCAAGGACCTCGTCGCCATCGCCGACGCGGCCGGTCGCCCGGCGAAGCCGCGCACGACGCTGTACGGGGAAGTCCCGGAGGAGCGGGTACGGGCGGCTGCCGCGTCCGACGGGCATCTGCCGGAGCTGCTGCCGGTGCTGGGCAGCGAAGGCTGACGGGTCTTCCGTCAACCGCCCCCGAAAATCAGTCGGTTGTGTCAGTGGCCGTTGTTAATCTCCTGCGGCCCGCCACGTTCGGCGGGCCGCCCAGGGGAGGGAACAGATGGCCATGCGGAAGTACGGGAAGTACCGAAGACCTTTCGCGACGGGCAGCAGACCGTCCGGCCGGACCGGGCCGACCGGCCGGCGGTCGTCCACGACGCCGCGACCGACCAGATCAAGCTCTGTCCGAACCGCTCGGCCAGCGCCGCCGCGACCGCCGCCTTCCGGCGCTCCTGCGGTCGCGGACCGGGACATCGCCTTCCTGGGGGCCGGCGTCGATCTCTGATTCCGCTGATGCCGTGGGGCCGTTCATCCGCTGTGGCCGGTGAACGGCCTGTCTCTCGCGCCGAGTTCGGTGAGGTGCCAGACTGGGGAACAGGCGGGCGAAGGGGCCAACGAGGGGACGGGTCCCGCCGTGGGGGAGGGATTCATGGCGCGGGCACGACTGTCCATGGCCGAACTGATCCAGCGGCGCCGGAGGACGGGATTCATCGGACGTCGCGATGAACTCGGCGCGTTCCGGGCCAACTTCGACTTTCCACCGGACGACGAGCGGCACCGCTTCCTGTTCCATGTCCACGGGAACGCGGGCGTGGGCAAGACGTTCCTCGTCCGGGAGCTGGAGCAGGCGGCGCGGGAGCGGGGCGCGCTGACGGCGTACGTCGACGAGTCGGTGAGCAGTGTCCCCGAGGTGCTGGCGGCGATCGGCGAGCAGTTCGCCCGGCAGGGGCGGCCGCTGAAGCAGCTGGACCGGCTGCTCGCGACGTACCGGCAGCGTCGGCACGAAGCGGAATCCGCGTCGGTGTCCGTGTCGGCATCGCTCGCCGATCCGGCGGAGGGCGGCGGAATGCGGGGGCTCGCGGGTCCCTCGCCTTCCGGGCCCTTGTCCTCGGGGTCCGGGCATCCGGGCGCCGGACCATCCTCGTACGTACAACCCTCGTACGGACAACCCTCGTACGGACAACCCTCGTACGGACAACCGTCGGCAGGGCAACAATTGGCCGCGCAGCCGTCGGCCGGGAGCACCGCCCTGGCCACCGCCGGTGTGATCGGTCTCGGCATGATCCCCGTCGTCGGGGCGTTCGCCGGTGCGCTCGACACCCAGCGGCTCGCGGCGGGCGGCGACAGGCTGCGGGCCACGCTGAGCGCGCGGTTCCGCAACCAGGAGGACGTACAGCTGGTCCTGGCGCCGGACCGGGTGCTCACCCCCGTACTCGTCACCGAGCTGGCCGAGGCCGCGCGCGACGTCCCCTGGATCGTCCTCTTCTTCGACACGTACGAGCGGACCGGGCCCTTCCTCGACGCCTGGTTGCGCGATCTGATGACCACGGAGCGGTACGGAGCGCTGCCCGCCCAGGCCGTGGTGACCCTCGCCGGGCAGCGGCCGTTCGACACGGCGCGCTGGGGCGGCTTCGCGGACTTCATGGCCGACATACGGCTGGAGCCGTTCACGGAACCGGAGGCGCGGCAGCTGCTCGCGGCGAAGGACGTCACGGACGAATCCGTCGTGGAGGAGGTGCTGCGGCTCTCCGGCGGGCTGCCCGTCCTCGTCTCCACCCTCGCCGAGAACCAGCCGACCGACCCCGACGACGTCGGCGATCCCAGCGCCACCGCCGTCGAACGCTTCCTCAAGTGGGAGCAGGACCCGCTGCGGCGGGCCACGGCCCTCGCCTGCGCCCTGCCGCGCCGGCTGGACGAGGACGTGTTCCGGGCCGTCGTATCCGCTGTCGTACCGGCCGTGGTCCCGCAGGACGCGGCGGATCCCGCGGCGGCGGGTTCGGACGCTCCGGCGCAATCGGCGCGCGCCGGGGGCCTGTACGACTGGCTGTGCGCTCTGCCCTTCGCCACCCGGAAGGACGCCGGGGTCCGCTATCACGATGTGGTGCGTGACCCGATGCTGCGCCTCCAGCGCACCCGTTCGCCGCGCGGCTGGAGCGAGCGGCACGCGGCGCTGGCGCGGTGCTTCGCGGACTGGCGCGCGGAGGTGGAGGCCGACCTGCGCGCCGACGAGACGTGGGCGAGCGCGGACTGGCGCGCGCTGCGGTTCGAGGAGACGTACCACGCGCTGTGCGCCGGTCCGCGCGCCGCGCTCGCGGGGGCGCTGCGGGACGTCGCCGAGGGCTGCCAGGAGAGCCCGGCGGCGGCCCGGCGGGCGGCACTGGTGCTGGCCGAGGCGGGCGAGGACACCGACGAGGGGGAGTTGAGGGACTGGGGCCGACGGCTGGGGGCCGCGCTCGGTGACGACGACGGAGGCGTACGCACCGCCCTGGGGCTGCTCCTGGACCGGACCGGACTGGACACGGTGGGGCGTGCGCTGGCGCACGAAGTGCGCGGGCGGCAGTTGCGCAACCTGGGCGAGTACGAGCGGGCGCTCGCCGAGTACGGCCGCTCCCTCGCGCTCGATCCGGACCGGTACCGGGCGTACTTCGGGCGTGGCATCGCGTACCGGATGAGCGGCGACCTCACGGCCGCGCTCGCCGACCTGAGCCGCGCCGACGAACTCGCCCCGGACACGCCGTGGGTCCTGCGCGAGTACGGGGACGCGCTGCGGCACAGCGGCCGGCTGGAGGAGTCCGCCGCCGCCCTGGACCGGGCGGTCGCGCTCGACCCGGCGGTGGCGCGTTTCCTGGCGAGCCGGGGTGTCGTCCGGCACCGACTGGGGCGGTACGAGGAGGCGCTCGCCGATTTCGACCGGGCCCTGGAACTGGACGGGGAGTATCTGTGGGCGCTGGTCCGCAGGTCCGAGCTGCTACGGGCGACGGGCGAGGCGGACCGGTCGTTCGCCGATCTGGACCGGGCCGCGGAGATCGGGCCCGACAGCGCCTGGATCGCCTCCGTGCGGGGCGACGCCTACCGTCTCGCCGAGCGGTACGAGGACGCGGACCGCGAACTCACCCGCGCCCTGGCGCTCAAGCCCGACCACGCCTCGGCCCTCGCCGGCCGCGGGGTGGCCCGCCACGAACTGGGGCGGCACACCGAGGCGCTGGCCGATCTCGACCGTGCCATCGCGCTGGTGCCCGACTACGCCTGGGCGATGGTGCACCGCGCCTCGGTGCGGCGGGCGGCGGGCGACGGGCCCGGGGCGATGGCCGATCTGGACCGGGCCGTGGAACTGCTGCCCGACAGCGCGTGGGTCAGGCGCGAACGGGGCGCCGCCCGGCTGCTCGCGGGGCGGCACGAGGACGCGATCGCCGACTTCACCGCCGTGCTGGACGGGACGCCCGACGACGCCTGGGCCCTCGCCCAGCGCGGCATGGCCGCGCACGGACCGCACCGCTTCCGGGACGCGCTCGCGGACCTGGACCGGGCCGTCGAGCTTGATCCGCGGTACGCCTGGGCGCATTACTGGCGAGCCCTGACGGAGCTTGCCATGGGCCGCCTCGACCGCGCGCACGCCGACCTCGACCGGTGCCTCGTCCACGGCGGGGACGTGGACCACGCCCGCCGTACGGTCGCGGAGGTGCGCCTGTTCCAGGGCCGCCCCGAAGAGGCCCTGCGGTCGCTGGACGCGCTGCCGTCCACCGAGGGCGACGATCTCGTGATGCGGTGCCACGCGCTGCGCCGTACGGGACGCTGGGACGCGGCGCGTGCGGCGGCCGACCGGCTGAGCGCCGCCGATCCGCTGAAGGGCGCCCAGGCGCGGGCGATGACGGTGACCCTGACGGAGGGCGCCGACGCGGGGTGGCCGGTGTGGCGGCGGCTGGAGCGCGGATGGGCACAGGACACGGAGCTGCCGGACGAGGAACGTACGTACCGGACCGTGGTGAGCACCGCCGCCCTGGCCGACTGGTCCCGGCTGGACGACGTGCTCGACGCCGTGCTGATGACGGAGTACCGCTGGGACGAGATCGCGGAACTGGTCTGCTATCTGGAGGAGTTGCTGTCGGCGCCGGGAGTCGACACGGCCCGCCTGCGCCCGAGGATCGCGCGCCTGGTGGCGGCGCGGGACGAGATCGCCGCGCACTGGGCGTAGGGGCGTACTTCTCCCGCCGGCGTACTTCTCCCGGCGTACGCGGGGTGACGGCGCGCCCGCGAGTGACGGCGTACGCGGGTGGGGCACCCGCGAGCGACGGCGGGCGGGCACGGCTGCGTACGTGGGTGGCTGCGTACGCGGGCGACGGCGGGCGGGCACGACTGCGTACGCGAGCGACGGCAAAGCGGGCGTGGCTGCGTACGCGGGTGGTGGTGCAGGGCGGGACGGGCGCCCGGCGCGCCCCCTGCGCGCCGGGACTCCGTCCGGCTCCGCGCCGCCATGCCCGTAGCGCGCCGTGAACCATGCGCGCGCCCTGTGCGTAGTGCGCCGGGACTCCGTCCGGCTCCGCGCCGCCACATCCGCGGTGCGCCATGAGCGATGCGCCCGGCGTGCGCTCAAATCCGATCTGCCGGGCGACGGCCGCCCATACCGACCCCCCTGCCGACCTCATCCCGGCCCCGCGATGCTTAGGGCTGCCTAAGTGCGCTCCCAACCCCCTGTTCCCGTTCGATTACAGTGCTGCGCAGCTGCGAATTCGCCGCGATTCAGCTGCGAGGCTCCTGGGGAGGAAGGGACGCGTGAGCACACCGTCGGGGACCGTCTGGGGCCGTAGCGAGCAGCAGGATTTCCGCAGCAGGGTGCGGGGCTGTCTGCTCGGTGGTGCCGTCGGCGACGCGCTCGGCGCGGGGGTCTCCACGCTCACGCTCGACGACATCCGGGCCGCGCACGGTGCGGGCGGCGTCAGCGACTACGTACCCGCGTACGGCCGCCGGGGCGCCGTCACCGCGTCAACCCAGCTGACCCTGTTCACCGTTGACGGGCTGATCCGTGCCCAGGTCCGCCGGGACACCGGCGCCTGGCATCCGCCCACCGACGTGCACCGCGCCCATCTGCGCTGGGCGACGACCCAGCGCGACTGGGGGCCCGACCTGCGCCGCAAGGACAACGGCTGGCTCGCCCAGGAGGAGTGGCTGTACGTCCGGCGCGACCCGACCATCTCCTCGCTCACCGGCTTCGGCGACGCGACCATGGGCACGCTCGACCGGCCCAAGAACCCCACCGCGCGCGACGCGGGCGCCCTCGTACGGTCCGCGCCGTTCGGGCTGCTCGTCGGGTGGGAGCCGCAGCTGGTCTGCCAGCTCGCGGTCGAGTGCGCCACCCAGACGCACGGCCACCCGACGGCGTATCTCTCGGCGGGCGCGTTCGCGGTGATCGTGCATGCGCTGGCGCGCGGCGAGCCCCTGGACGCCGGCGTGCAGCGCGCCCTCGCGCTGCTCGCCCCGCGTCCCGGGCATCAGCCCGTGACGGACGCCCTCCAACAGGCGCTCGGTGCCGTACGGCAGGGGATTCCCGGCCCGGACCGAATCGCCGCCCTGGGCGACGGCCGCGCGGCGGAGGACGCGCTCGCCGTCGCCGTCTACTGCGCGCTGGTCGCCGAGGACATCCGCCAGGGCCTGAGCCTCGCCGTCAACCACGACGGCCCGTCAGGGGCCACGGGAACGCTCTGCGGGGCACTGCTCGGCGCGCTGTACGGCGAGACGGCGCTGCCGCCCGCCTGGCTGGCCGAACTGGAAGGCCGGCCCACCCTGTTGGAGATCGCCGACGACTTCGCGATGGAGATGACCCAGGGCCCGGCCCTGCACAGCCCGGCGGTCACCACATCGGGCTGGCTGGACCGCTATCCGCGTGGCTGACCCATGCGTACGGCTGGGTACGGCGTACTGCCGCGCGGTCCGGGGGCTCGGTCCGGGCCGTGCGGTACGAGGCGTCCCGGGTCGGCCTCCGACCCGAGCCGGCCCCCGACCCGAGCCGGACGGCGATCCCGCGACCCCGACACCGACCCCGACCGCTACCCCGAGCCCTACCCCGACACCGGTCCCGACCCGGACCCCGTGTCCTCCCGGTCGCCCGGCAGCCTTCCGTCGCCGCCCGGCTGCGCCTGCGCGGGCACCTTCAGGGACGCCGCCGTCAGTCCGGAACCGTCCCCGTCGCCCTCCCCGTTGATACGGGCCAGCAGCACATCGCGCCCCGGGCCGTCCTCCGGCTTCAGGAAGCCGATCACGATGTACAGCACCAGTGACACCGCGAGCGGGACCGAGACCTGGTACTGGAGTGGCACCCCACCGTCGATGTTCCAGTTGACCGGGTAGTTGACCAGCCAGAAGGCCAGCAGCCCCAGCGCCCAACTGGTGAGCGCGGCGGTCGGGCCCGACCTGCGGAACGGCTTGAGCAGACCGAGCATGAACGGGATCGCGATCGGTCCCATCAGACCCGCCACCCACTTGATGACGACCGTGATGATGTCCTTGAACGTCGGCGAGTTGACCTGCGTGGCGATCGCCATCGACAGCGCCAGGAAGGAGATCGTCGACAGCCGCGCCGCCAGCAGCCCGGCCCGCTCGGACCAGCCGCGTGCCGCCTTGGACAGCGTGGGCGCGATGTCCCGGGTGAAGACCGCCGCGATGGCGTTGGCGTCGGAGGAGCACATCGCCATGGTGTGCGAGAAGAAGCCGACGATGACCAGCCCCAGCAGCCCGTGCGGCAGCAGCTGCTCGGTCATCAGGGCGTACGAGTCGGAGGCGTCTGGCTTCTGCGCCTTGACCAGCAGCGGCGCGCACCACATCGGGAAGAACAGGACCAGCGGCCAGACGAGCCAGAGGACGGCCGACAGCCGGGCCGAGCGGGTGGCCTCGCGGGCGTTGGCGGTCGCCATGTAACGCTGGGCCTGGTTCCACATGCCGCCGTTGTACTCGAACATCTTGATGAAGAGGAAGGCCAGCAGGAACGTCACCGTGTACGGGCCGGCCGTCGCGTCGGCGTGACCGCTGGGGAGCTTGTCCCAGACCGTCCACAGCGCGCTGAAGCCGCCGAGCTTGGCCATGACGGCGACGAGCATCGCGATCCCGGCGAAGAGCTGGATGATGAACTGCCCCAGTTCCGTGAGGGCATCGGCCCACAGGCCGCCGACCGTGCAGTAAATACCCGTGATGACACCGGTGATGAGGATTCCCTGGTTGAGGGAGATGCCGGTGAAGACGGAGAGCAGGGTGGCGATGGCGGCCCATTTGGCGCCCACGTCCACGATCTTGAGCAGCAGGCCCGACCAGGCGAGGGCCTGCTGCGTCCTCAAGTCGTAGCGGTTCTTGAGGTATTCGAGCGGGGACGCGACGTGTAACCGCGAGCGCAGCCGGTTGAGCCGGGGCGCGAAGAGCTTGGAGCCGATCCCGATCCCGATGGCGATCGGGAGGGACCAGGTCACGAACGAGGTGACACCGTAGGTATAGGCGATGCCCGCGTACCCCGTGAACATCACCGCGCTGTAGCCGGACATGTGGTGCGAGATGCCCGATAGCCACCAGGGCATCTTGCCGCCGGCGGTGAAGAAGTCGCTGACATTGTCCACGCGCTTGTGCGACCAGAGGCCGATCCCGACCATCACACCGAAGTACGCGATGAGCACGATCCAGTCGAGGCTGTTCATGTGCCCCCTCCAGGGGTCCGCCTTGTGAACGTCGAAGTGCTCCGTCAGGCTCTTCGTCGGTACGTCCGGGTAGCGGTACCCCGTACGGGAGCGGGGACTTCGGGGATTGAACCGCCTGGCGTCGAGGTGGGTCAAGAGGGTCACTGGTCATGGGTGTGAACTCAGGTCAGAAAGCAGAACCATTTTGCCCGCTCTTGACCTGCCGGAGCGTTGTCGTGCGCGTAACGGCGGCCACACGATGAGTCAGCGCTTCGTCAAGCTCCGGTCGTGGCCGCGGCCGGGTCGTACGGCAATGGCCGCGCGGGATGCGGGTCCCGGGCGGTGGAAAGGTGGGTGGGCCCGTGTTCCGGTTGTCCCGGGTTCCGGTTGTCCCGGGTTCCGTTGTCCCGGGTTCTGTTGTCCTGGGTTCCGGGTTCCGGTTGTTCCGGCACGGGTGAGCCCCCTCGGCCAGGGCGGCGAACCGGTCGAGAGGGCTCTGTGCGTGGTGCGGGTGCAGGGCGTCGGCCGACCTCAGCCGAGGTCGAAGGCGCCCTTGTTCATTTCCTGCACGAAGGCATTCCATGAGGTGGGAATGAAGGAGATCGAAGGACCTTCGGGCGCCTTCGAGTCCCGAACGGCAATGGACTGGACGACGGGGGACTTGACCTCTACGCATGCGCCGTTTCCGCCGGAGTACGAGGACTTGGTCCACGAGTCCGTAGCGCCCTGAAGAATTGCCATGTTCGCTCCGGTTCAGCAAGTGAGGGATAAAATCACGCCAACTCTTTTGTTGGCATGATCGACGCTACTAGCCTCACTCGATGGGCGGGACGGGCGTTCACTCATTCGGATGAGATATTCCGTGAGGTCCTTCTCTGTTCAGGTGCTCGGGGTGCATAATGCCTCCCCGCTCCAGGGCTGAACAGAGTTATTCCTGACATTTCAGGCCAATGGAGGTGGAACCGCGGAAGAGGGTTCGGCTCCCGCGGCGGTGTCGCGGTGACGTCGCGGTGATGTCTGCTCGGTGTCCAGAATTGGCCTGGCGTGCGGCGATTATCGCACCAGTTCACCATTCACTCCATCGGGTAAAGCCTGTCGCTCGTCATGTACCTGACGAATATTCGGGTATGAACGGAACGCAGGACGACGCTGGTCTGCCGGCCCGACGTGAGCGCCGGCGTTGTATTCGATGCTAGATATTTCTCGGCGGAATGGATTGGTTTTCGTCGGTGCCGGGCCGGATGGCTGGATAGCCGGACGGCCGGCTCGCGATTGCCGCTGCCGTCATGGGTGTCTGCTTCCTCATGGCGAGATCGGACGGTGTGACAGGCGCCGCCAATGCCATGCCTCCGAGTGACTTGTCCATGGAGGCGTTATGGCCACACCGGTTGAATCGAATTGCTCGCTCGTCGTTTTCTTCGCGCACCCGCTCGCCCCCGGTATGAAAACCAACGTGATTATTTACTGGCCCCTCCCCGGGTGTGCGTGGAGCGCGGAATACAGCTCCGTCGTCTGCCCCGGAGGGGCGGAGCGCACGTATCCCCTGACTCAGGTCGGCGACACCTACTGGGCGGGTGATTTCGAGGTCGGCCCGGACGCGCCGCTCGGTATGAGCATGCTGACCGTCACGAAGTACGTCGGTCCCAGCACCGTGATCGAGGAGGTGCCGATCACGATCAGGGAGCCCCTCACCGGCGAACCCGGCCCCGAGGGCCCTCAGGGCGACCCCGGCGAGCAGGGCCCGCAGGGGCCGCCGGGGGCACAGGGCCCGCAGGGTGCGGAAGGTCCGCCCGGTCCGCGAGGCCTTCAGGGCACACAGGGCCTCCAGGGCCAGGAGGGGGCGCCAGGCCCGGAGGGCGCGGAAGGCCCGCAGGGAGAACCGGGCGAGGGCGGCGTGGACGGCCTTCCGGGCAAGGACGGCAGGAACGGCCAGGACGGCCGGGACGGCAGAGACGGCCAGGACGGACTGCCCGGCCGGCCGGGCCCACCGGGTCCGCCCGGCGCACGGGGGCCGCAGGGTCCGAGAGGTGAGAAGGGGGACAAGGGAGAACCGGGGGATCCGCCGGACTACGACACGCTCAAGGCGATCGTCTGCGAAATCCTCAAGGGGCTCATGGCGCCTTGTGGTTAGACCGCCCACCCATCGCCGGCCGGCCTCATTGCCGGTCGGCCTCAGTTCATGGCTGGTCCACACGGGTCGCCCACCGGGTCGTGCGACAACGCGACCCGATGGGCGTCCTCGGTCAGGACGCGAGTCTCAACGGGCGTATTCCTTGGCGATGTCCGAGATGTACTGGCGCGTCTGATCGGCGTTCAGGGCCTGCGCGCGCAGGTGTTCGTACATCACGCTGTAGCGCTGCACGTCGTTGGACTTCTCCAGATAGAGGTCGCTCGTCACGCCCTCGATGTAGACGACGCTGGAGTCCGCGGCATCCGGGAACTCCAGAATCGCGTAATGCCCGGTGATCCCGGGATGCGCGCCCATGTCGAAGGGCAGCACCTGCACGGTCACATGCGGGAGCTGGGACTGTTCCACGAGGTGCTCCAACTGCTCCCGCATCAACTGCCGGTCGCCGACGACCCTGCGCAGCGCCGCCTCGTCCACCACGGCCCACAGCCGGAGCGGGTCCTCGGGGGCGGTGATGCGGTCCTGGCGGCGCATCCGTACCCCGACCCGCTTCTCGACGTCGAGCACGGGGGATTCGGGCAGCGCGCCGTTGATCAGTGCCTCGGCGTACGGCTTCGTCTGGAGCAGGCCGGGGACGACCTGAGGCTCGTACACACGCAGTGAGGCCGCGTCCGTCTCCAGCCCGATGTAGACGCTGTACGGGATGTCGCCGAAGGCGTGCCACCAGCCCTGCTGACGGGAGTCCTTGGCCATTTGCATCAGCGAGTCGACGATGCGCTGATCCTCGACTTCGTACACCCCGCAGAGGTCGCGGACGTCGCGCTGGCTGATGGAACGGCGGCCGTTCTCCAAGCGGCTGATCTTCGACTGCGAGACCAGCAGCCGTTCAGCCACCTCCTCCGCCGTCATGCCTTTGAGTTCGCGAAGCCGGCGCAACTCCTGGCCCAATCTGCGTCGCCTGACGGTGGGGTTGACGTTGGACGCCACGGAAACTGCACCTCCGGCTGCGTAGCTGTACGTATCTACTGCTCAGCAGACTGCCACCAAAAGTCCCGGCTGCGCTGGGAAATGGCGACAGAAGCGAATGCGCTGGTACGTAAGCCCCTTCGCGGCCCCGCCGCGCGCCGGTGCACGCGCCGTACGCCGGATTGAGCGCCAGGCCGGGCGCCGGGGTGTGCCCCGGGGCGTTCGGGTGTCCGGGGGCCCGGGGACGGCGTGGGGTGGCTCTGGGCCCCTGGCGGCCTTCCGGGCGTCTTCCCGGTACGGATCCGGGACCGCGGGACGCCGGGCGGGCCGGGCGCCCACGCGGCGCGCGGGGCAGCCGATGAAGCCCTGGCTGCCCCGCGCGTCTTTGTGCGGCTCCCGAACCGGCTCTGGGGACGTCGGTGCGGCGGATCTGTGTGGTGGTGCTGGTGGTACCGGCCGTGCTGGTGGTACGGGTCCTGCCGGTCGTGCGAGTCCCTCGGGTGGTGCGTAAGCCCCGGGCCGGGTGAGTGCTGCGGCCCGCACACGTCCCTCGGACCGCACGAGCCAAGTCATTCGGACCGTGCGGGTCCTTCAGGTCCTTCAGGCTGATCAGGCCGTTCAGTGCGCCGCGACACGCGCCATGCCGCCGCGCTGCGGCTGCATGGGCACGCCCGGCGCCCTGCCACCGCCCGCGGGAGCGCCGGGGGCGCTCTGGGCGGCGTTACGACGCGGTTGTGCGCCCACACCGTTCTGGACGTCCATGACGGCGTGCGCCACGAGACCGCCCATCGGGTCGTGCCTGATCAGGTCCCGGAGCCGGGAGCGTGACGAACGCCCCTCGTTACCGGGGTAGAGGTGCTTGCCGAGTCCGACCGCATGGGCCAGTGCGGCGAGCGCCGCGGTCCGCGGGTCCGGCGGTACGCCGGTGCGGATCGCACTGTCCAGCCGGGACCTGATTTCCCGGCTGATCGCCGACTCCGTCGCCTGGTAGCGCGTTGTCGGCAGCACCCCGCACATCTGGCCCTCGACGGCATGAACCATGCCGCATCGCTCCAGATGCGAGAGATACGTCTGGCGCAGCCCCAGTCGGGGCCCGCCGATCCAGTGGACGGCCCGAACCGGGCTGCCGCGTCTGCGCAACAGCTCCAGTGCGGAGTCCAGAGTCGGATCTCCGGTCGGCCGTGGCATCACCACGGCGATACGATCCCCGTCAGGGGCTATCCGTCCTGCCAGAGCCAGCTCCACTAGCTGTGCTCCGGCCAGGCCGAGGTCGAGCGACTGCGGCTGCGCTGTGGTACCCGTGGTCGGGTCCAGAGCGAGCAGCAGAAGCTCCTCCGGAATTGTTCTGCGGCTCCTGCCCATCCATGCCTCCCCGCGTGGATGAATGACAGGGTGACCCCTCTCACATTGGTCTGTCGAGAGCGCCTGGGTGCTTTGTGCGGGAACCGTTATGTATGTCGTTCTCGTCTAGTAGCTCGGTCAAGGTCCCAGAGCAGGACACTGATAGATGGTTCGGACAGTGCGGTACGGCGGTACGTCGGATGAGACATGAAGGAGACACGGTGGCGGGCGAGTCCCCCGACAAGTCGGAGCAGCAGAAGTCGTCGGGGGAGACGGCTCCCGGCGAAAGGGACCCGCGGCTCGCGGTGTTCCGTGAATCGGCGGCCGAGGAGGCAGTGCCGGAATCCGGTTCGGAATCCGGTTCTCAGTCCGGTTCCGGGTCTGGTTCTGAGTCTGGTTCGGAGTCCCGCTCGGCGGTGGCGACGAAGGTCGCAACTGCAAATCGCACCGATGGTGCGGAGGGCTCGCGGAAGGGCTCCGGGGAAGATTCGGGAGAGGACTCCGAGGGCTCCGAGGAGGCCGGGGATTCAGCGAACGCCGCGAAGCCTGACGCGAAGCCCGAGAAGTCCGCGGGGTCGGGCGACGGGTCGATAGCGCCGGGTGCGGAGAGTTCGGAGAGCGAGAGCGCGCCGAAGGGCGACTCCGGCTCGGATTCCAGGTCGGAAGCAGACGCGGACACGGACGCAGAGTCAGATTCGGATTCCGACTTGCGCTCGGATTCTGACTCGGATTCCGGCTCGGGCCCGGATTCCGACTCCGACTCCGGCTCCGTGTCGACATCCGACACGGAGCCCGGCGGGAAGCGCGAGGGCGAAGACGCCCCGGCAGCCGAGAAGTTGGGGAAGTCCGAGGAGGAAGACAAGGCGGGGAAGGCCGGCACGACCCCTTCCTGGGCCAGGTCCGGCGACGGCGACGCCGCGGATACTGCTAAGGGTGCCAAGGGCGCTGCCTCGGACGAGGACAAGGCCGAGAACAAGGACAAGACCGAGGACAAGGACAAGGACAAGGACAAGGACAAGGCCGAGAACAAGACGGACGGCGCCAAGGACATCGCCAAGAGCGATGATGACGATGACGCGGAGCCGCGCGTCGATCGAGCGACCGCCGTCTTCAAGGCCTTGCCCCGGCCCGCCGTCGATTCGCCCACCACCGCGCTCAAGATGCCCCGACCGTCCGAGGGTGAGAAGAGCGCGAAGAGCGAGACGCCCGAGAAGGGTGTGAAGGCCGGGGCGGACGAGAAGCCCGGGTCCGACGCGAAGGCCAAGACGGACGAGGCTCCGGCCGAGCGCACCAGTACGTTCGTACCGCTGCGCAGGGACGACGTACCGTCCACGGCCTCCAAGCCGACGTCTCCCAGGACGATGTCCCTCAAGACGGCGTCTCCCCAGCCCGAAGCGTCCCCGTCCACCCCGCAGCCCCCGGCCGCCGCCACCCCCGCCGCCGCCGCCGAGACCTCCGCGATCCCCGAGGCCGAGCGGACCCGGCAGCAGCCGATGCCGCCCCGGCCGCCGCTGGACCTTCTCGCCGAGCTGACGAACAAGCCGGCCCCGCCGGAGACCCCGGTCCGCACAGCCGTCCGGCGCGTCAAGATCTGGACGCCGCTCGCCCTGCTCCTGCTGGTCATCTTCGCGATCGCCCAGGCCGTACGCCCATTGCCCGACCCGACGCTCGCGGCCACCGCCGAGACCGAGTTCACCTTCGAAGGCGCCAAGCCCTCACTGCCCTGGCCCGATGAGGGGCAAGGGGCGATGTCGGTGGCCGGGCTGGGGGCTGTGGACGCCTTCGGTGAGGAGAAGCCGGTCCCGATCGCCAGCGTGACCAAGTCGATGACGGCGTACATCATCATGCGGGACCACCCGATGAAGCCGGGACAGGACGGCGCGGAGATCCCCGTCGACGCCACGGCCGAAAAAGAGGGTGGCTACAACGAATCCGGCAACGAGTCGACGCTGGACACGATCAAGGCGGGGGACAAGCTCTCCCAGAAGGACGCCCTCAGCGCGCTCATGATCCCGTCCGCGAACAACGTGGCGAGGCTGCTCGCGCGCTGGGACGCCGGTTCGCAGGAAGCGTTCGTCAAGAAGATGAACAGCACGGCCAAGCAGCTCGGGATGACCAACACCAAGTACACCGACCCGTCGGGGCTGGACGCGACGACGGTCTCCACCGCGGCGGACCAGGTGAAGCTGGGCCTGGAACTGGTGAAGCTCCCGGCGCTGATGGACATCACCAAGCTGCCGTCGTGGACCGACCCGTCGGGTAAGGCCTGGCGCAACTGGAACACCCTGGTTCCGTACGACGGAGCGCTCGGTATCAAGACCGGCACCACCACCAAGGCCGGTGGCAACCTCCTCTTCGCCGCGAAGAAGGACGTCGGTGGTACGGAGGAGCAGTACCTCGTGGGGGCCATCCTCGGCCAGTACTCGGGCTCGATCATCGACACGGTCAACGCGGAGAGCAAGAAGGTGATGCTCGCGACGCAGGACATCCTCGTGTCGCGAACCGTCGTGAAGAAGGGTGACGTCGTCGGTTACGTCGATGACGGTCTGGGTGGTCAGACTCCCGTAGTCGCCACCAAGGACCTGACGGCGGCCGGCTGGCCAAGCCTGAAGATCTCCGTCAAGATCGCGGACGGTGGCAAGACGATCCCGCACACGGGCTCCACGGGCGATGTCGTCGGAGAGCTGACCGTCGGGTCCGGACCGGGCGAGGTCTCCGCCCCGGTCGCCCTCCAGAAGGACCTGGCCGAGCCCGGCTTCGGCGCGAAGCTGACCCGCGTCGGCTGACCGCTGGGCCGGACCGTCCGACACCGCGGCCGGGGAGGGCACCGAACAATGGTGCCCTCCCCGGCCGCGGTCGCGTGCTAGCGTCCCGAAACGGACATCTGACGAGCCCGCCCAACCGCTCGGCGGGCGTCCGGAGCAACTGCGGGACGCGGGGACGGCGTCCTAGGACATGTCGGGGGAGTCGGCACACCGGGCAGACGGACGGTGAGACGGAAGACGTGGAGAGCCGTAGTGACCACCGCTGAGCCGACACGCGCGGACGAGAACACCGCGGTCCCCGCGAAGGGCCTCACCGGGACGAGGGGCCCCACCGGGCCGCGAATAGACCTGCCTGGGCAGCGGCGTGGGGAGGGGCCCGAGGCCGGTCCCGGCTCCCCGTCGCGCTTCCGGAGCTGGGTGGGGAGTCACCCCGTCCTGTTCACCACCGTCGTCGCCGCCGTGGCGCATGTCGTCTGGTTCGTCCTCTTCGCGAACAGCGGCGGGGACATCGCGGCGCAGGACGCCTGGGCCGAGTTCGTCGGGCGGCATCCCGACTCCGCGTACAACCTCGCCTGGTACGGGGGCATGCACCCCGTCTCGTACAGCGTCGTCTCGCCGTATCTGATGTCCGTCCTCGGTGTCCGTACGACGATGATGCTCGTCGGGACCGCGTCCGCCGCCCTGACCGCGCTGATCCTGGTCCGGGTCCGGACCGTCCGTAACCCGGTGGCGTGTTCGCTCGCCGGGGTGTTCGCGTTCCTGTGCAACGCGTTGTCGGGGCGCGTGACGTTCGGCCTCGGCATGATGTTCGCGCTCGGTGCCGTCGCCGCGGTGTTCTGCTGGCCGTACCGGTGGCGTACGAAACGGTGGGCCAAGGCCGTCGCCGCGGCGCCGCTCGCCGCGCTCGCGACCGCCGCGAGTCCCGTGGCCGGTCTCTTCCTCGGGGTGGTCGCCGCCGCGCTCTTCCTCAACAAGCGGCGCCCCGGAGCGTACGCGCTCGGTCTGGCGCCCGCCGCCGTCGTGGCGCTCTCCTCCTGGCTGTTCCCCTTCTCCGGCACGCAGCCGCTGTCGGTGGGCGGGGCCTCGCTGCCTTTCCTGTACGCGCTGTTCGTGTTCGTCCTCGTGCCCAAGGGCTGGCGTACGGTCCGGGTCGCCGCGGCGGTCTACGGCGTCGGGGTGCTGCTGACGTACGTGATCGATTCGCAGATCGGGTCCAACGTCTCCCGGTTCGCCATGGTCATCGCGGGTGTGGTGCTGCTCGCCGCCCTGCCGTACACCGCACCGCGCACCCGCCGCTGGTACGCCCTCGTGGTCGCCTTCGCCGGGCTCAACTTCTGGATCGGTTTCAAGGGCGTGGACGACATGGTGCGTACGGCGCCGACCGCGTCCTGGACCCGTGAACTGGCGCCGCTGGTGCACCAGTTGCAGCGGGCGGGCGCGGAGAAGGGACGGGTCGAGGTGGTCCCGGCCAGCAGCCATCGCGAGGCGTCCGCTCTTGCTCCGTACGTCAATCTCGCCCGCGGCTGGAACCGGCAGGCGGACATGGAACGCAACCCGCTCTTCTACGACGACACACTGACGTCCGAGAGTTACCGGGGCTGGCTGGACCGCTGGGCCGTCCACTACGTCGTACTCCCCAAGGGCGAGCCGGACAAGGGCGCCGGGCTGGAGACCGAACTCGTCCAGAAGGGCCAGCCCTATCTGAAGCGCCTCTGGAGCGACGCCAACTGGCAGCTCTTCGCCGTAAAGGACCCGAGGCCGCTGGCCGAACCGCCGGCGACCGTGGACCGGGCGGGCGCGGGCGAGCTGACGATCCATGTGAAGACGGCCGGGCGGGTGCTGATCCGGATCCCGTACTCACCGTGGCTCGGGCTGGTGGACGAGGAGGGCAAGAGCGTACTGCCGCCGCAGGAGACGGTGGAGTCCCGGGCCGACGGGGACGGCCCCAAGGTCTTCACGAACCCCAACGGCTGCCTGCTGAAGGCCGAGGAGAACGCGGAGGGCGACGAGTGGACGGAACTGCTGGCGCCGCGCCCCGGTGTGTACCGGCTGGCCGCGCCGTACCAGCTGCCGCGTGGGACGGGGTGCCCGGAGGAGCTGCGTTAGGCGCCGACGCTGCTCGCTCTTGCTGGCGCCGGCACAGTGGCAGGCGCCGAGCCGGTGACGCTTCCGAGGCCGTTCCGCGAGCGCCCTTTTCCGGCCGGGACGGACGAATCGAACTGACCATAAGTCAAGGTCAGGCGCTTATGAGGGCACGTGATGAAGCGGTCGCATACCAATCGAGTACTTCTGCTGCCGGGTGATGGCGTGATCCCCCATAGTGAGGCGGCATGAGGTGCGAACGGTGCGGTGATGACCGGCGTGATCGGCGGCCGGGCATGGACTGTCCTGGGTGCGACGCCGCCGCTGGACAGACCTGGGTCCGCCCCAGGGACCGTTCCGGCCCGGCCTCCGACCAGGGCGACGGCGGTTTACGGCCACGGAAGCGGTGGGTGGCCACAGCGGCGCTGCTCGCGCTCGGCTGCGTGGGAGCGACCGTGGCCATGGTCGCCGCGTCCGGCGACGGAGGTGCCGGCGTCGCGGCCGAGTCCCGCCCTGTGCCGAGCGGGGTCGGGGTCGGACCGCCGCAGCTGCCGGGCTTCGGCGGGGGAGGCTCACCGAGCGGGAACGGCGGCGCGAGTAACGGCGCGAGCGACGGCCCGAGTGCTTCGACGGGCCCCTCGGGCAAGACCCCCGGAACATCGCCGGAACCGGACCCGGGCCGGACGCCGGGCGGCGGCAGGGACGGGGACCTGGACCCCGGCCCCGGATTCTCGGCGTGGGCGGGCCCCGGCTGTGCGACCGGCCGCTACACCGAGAAGGGCCGTGTCGAGAACGGTGACGCCGCCTGGTACACCGTCACATCCGGCGGCCACAAGGACGATTCGTGCGACGGCCGGTTCTCCGCCGTCCCGATGTCGGGCATCCCGGACAAGGACACGGGCTCCACCGCGACCTGGACCTGGAAGCTCGGCAAGAGGTATACGAGGTGCGCCCTCGCCATCCACGTACCGGACAGCGACCGGAACCGCGACGTGGCCGGCAACCCGTCCGTCTACCGCGTGCTGGCGGACCCGAAGGACGGCGACACCGCGTACGCGACCTTCGGCGTACGGCAGACCGTGCATCGCGGCAGCCTGGTGAAGGTGGGCAGCTACCAGGTGAAAGGCACGTCGTTCTCGGTGCGGATGTTCGACCGGGGTCAGGACTGGGGGAGCGAGGACCTGGTGGGGGCGCATCATGCGGCGGCGCAGATGAAGGTGGATTGCAGGTGAGGTGAGAGGGAAGGGGTTCCCGGGCGTCCCGGACTCGTTGCGCGGGGCTGGGCCCCTGGGAAACCCTTCCCTCAGGGGTCAGTTCGGGCTGCAGGAGACGGTTGGCCAGGTCCAGTTGCCGTTGTGCTGGATGGTGACGCCGAAGTTGTTGCCGTTGCCGTTGGGTCGGGCGGTGAGTGTCTGGGGGCTGGGGTAGCCGGCGGTGATGTTCCAGGTGGAGAGGACCTTTGCCGGGGACGGTACGTTCATGGTCACGGTCCAGTTGTCGGAGCCGGAGACCGAGACGTTGAGGTTGTAGCGGTCGCTCCACTGCTGGCCGGCGGAGAGGGCCGCGGCGCAACTGCCGCCCGGCCCTCCGCCTCCGCCGCCGTCGGGGGCCACGGCGCGGCCGGTCTGCGGGGAGATCATGCCGGCGCACAGGCCGCGGGCGGCCAGCCCCTGCGCGATGCGCGGGATCGCGGCGAGCGTGTTGGCGGGCCAGTCGTGCATGAGAATGATCTGACCGTTGGTGAGCCGGGCGTTGGCCTGGACGATCGCGTCGACGCTCGCGTTGTTCCAGTCCTGCGAGTCGACGTCCCAGATGATCTCGGTCAGGCCGTATTTGCTCGCGACCGATTTCACCGTCGAGTTGGTCTCGCCGTACGGCGGACGGAACAGCTTCGGCGTGCCGCCGCCCGCGTTGGCGATGGCCTGCTGGGTCCGGGAGATCTCCGAGTCGATCGTCGACTGGCTCTGCTGGGTCAGGTGCGGGTGGGTGTAGCTGTGGTTGGCGACCCACATGCCCGCGTCGATCTGGGCCCGGACCTGGGACGGGGAGGCGGCGGCGTACTGCCCCTGGTTGAACATCGTGGCCCGCAGTCCGTTCTGCTTGAGCGCGTTGAGCAGGCTCGATGTGTTGCCGGACGGACCGTCGTCGAAGGTGAGCCCGACGTACCCGTTGCAGGCGGCGGCCCGTGCCGGGGTGGTGGCCCGCGCCGGGGCGGCGGCGCTGAGAGTGAGGGCGCTCGCCGCGGTCATTACGGTCATCGCGACGACGGCCAGCCTCGTGAGCGGGGAGCGCAGGGGGAGAGGTGCTCTGGCGTGCATGAGAGTGGTCCTCCAGCCTGGGGGATCGAGAGGTCAGGTCGCACTGCAGGAGACCGTTGGCCAGGTCCGGTTGCCGTTGTGCTGGATGGTGGCGCCCCAGGTGTTGCCGTTGCCGTTGGGTTTGGCGGTCAGTACTTGTGCGCTGGGATAGCCGGCGGTGATGTTCCAGGTGGAGAGGACCTTCGCCGGGGAGGGCACGTTCATGGTCACGGTCCAGTTGCTGGAACCGGAGACCGAGACGTTGAGGTTGTAGCGGTCGCTCCACTGCTCTCCGGCGGACAGGGCCGCGGCGCAACCGCTGTTCCCACCGCCTCCGCCACCACCCGAACCGGCCCCGTTCACCGTGATGCTGGAGTTCCCGCTGCTCTGGTATCCCTCGGTCGCCAGGATCATGTAGTAGCTGAAACTGCCCAGGGGCATTCCGGCGCGGGCCCATGCGTCGAAGTGGTTGCCGGTGGTGATGGTTCCACCGGTCCTCTTCGACTGCCGGACGCTCCAGTACTGGTCGAAGGTGCGCGTGCCTTCGACGGACGGTGCGTTGTAGCGCGTCGTCTTGTAGATGTCGTACGTACCGCCGTCGCTGGTGACGGTGCCCTTGTACGTACCCGTGGGCCGGTAGGTGCCCCAGTTGTCGACGACGTAGTACTCCACGAGCGGGTTCGAGGTCCACCCGTAGAGCGCCAGGTAGGCGTTGCCGGACGGGTTGAAGGTGCCGGAGTAGGTCACACTCCTGCGTCCGCCGGTGCTCCAGCCCTTGCCGGCCACGAAATTCCCGGTGTTGCTCCACGAGGTTCCGTAACTGCCGCCGGAGCCCAGGTTCATGGAGACCGTGCCGGGCCTGTCGGTCCAGAACGAGTAGTAGTAGCCGTTGTTGGTGCCGGTCTGGTTCGTGGTGATGACCGTGTCGGCGTAGGCGGTGCCGGGCAGCGTCATCGCGGCCAAGGCGACCAGCAGCATGGTGCAGGCGCTGCTGATGAGCAGCCTGAAGCGGCTGAGCGGCCCTGATCGGTTGTGTCTGTGACTCGTCGGGTGGGCGGGTGCGTTGTGCATGTGTGTTTCCTCCTCGTCCTCATGAGGCCGGTGGGGGGCCAGGAAGTGAGACACGGATCCGGGCGGGTGGCGGTGCTGGGCGGGTGGCGGTGCTGGGCGGGTGGTGGTGCCGGGCGGTTGTCGGATCTGGTTCGTTGTCGGTGAGCAGGCGATGAGGGCGACCGCTTCGGCTTCGCGCACGGGCGTCGCGAGGGCGACCCGGATCGACAGTGATTGAGGTCTGTCGACGGCGAACAGTGTTGGTCTGGCCTCGTTGACTGTCAACAGTTTCGGCGAGTGCCGCGAAACATTCTCCTGGGTCGGAGATCCCTCCGGACGATATTAGGCCAGTTCAATGGTCAGGTACGGCTGAGATGAACGGAGTTGATGGATGGAGCCCCATGCGTAAGATCAAAAATGTGAGGCAGTCCATCGAAAGTTTCGGAGCCTCTTCCGGTCGAATGAGCGGTGCGGGGCGTGGTGGAGGATCCGCATGACGTCCCCGGTACGTGATCCGTCCTCGTCCGGTATGGACGCCGCACCCTACCCACGCGCGCTCCCGTCCCTTCCCGCACACTTGGCCTCTCCCAGGGCCGGTTGTGCTCGAGCGTCAACACACAGCTCGACTCGCTTCCACGCAGCTCGCTTTGGCGTCAGGCCGTTCAACTCGGCGCTGCGGTCCGTGCGCTGAGGGAGCGGCCTTCGGCTCAAAGGATGCTGATGCCGACCATCTCCGCGTCAACTAATGGTCATATGATCTGATCGTGGGAATCGCTGACGTCACCCGTGACGCTGTATTGCAAACACTGGCGGAGTATGACGACTGCGGCGGGGAGGTGTTCCTCGTCAAGTACCTGGCTTCCAGATCGAGTGACCCCAGGCAGGGAAGGGCCCCGTCGACTCAGGCTTCGTGACACGTCTGTTGGTCTCCCCTGCGTTCGGCCGTGCCGAGTCGCGCCAATACTGGATGGACACTCTGGACCAGCCCGTGCCGTTCACTGAGCCCAAGTACGCCGAGAGGCTGAGGGACGATCAGCTGGGGCCTCTAAAGGAATTCCACCCGGGCGGGCGGGCCCGCTTCTGGGGTGCCACGTCAAGCCCACGACGGCAGGATGGCGGAAGTCTCCACAGGTGACGTAGTGCTTTTCACCGGGAAGAACCACGTACGTGCCATCGGCGAGATCGGGGCCATCTTCCGGAACAGCTCCTTCGCCGACGCGATGTGGCCGCCGAAGCAAGGTGGCGAGAGCTGGCACACGGTCTACAGCCTGTGCCAGTTCGGGCCGGCGGAGATTCCGTACGTCACGTTGAGCGCTCTCCTCGGCTACAAGTCGAACTTCCAGTACCCAGGGCAGTTGGTGCTGACAGGTGAGCGGGCCCGCGCAGGAATCGACGGTCTTCTCATCACAACCGGGACGGCTCTGGAGGACGCCGGCGCTGTGGCGCCGTCCGGCACAGTCCGCGAGTTGCCGGTGGAGCGACAGCACACCCGCTCCACGACGGTCGAGCGGGCTGCACAACAGGTTCTCTTCAACCGGGACGAATCGGCGTTGGTCAACAAATTCTGCGGAACTCTCACCGACACGACAGCAACACGTTTCGCCAGTGTGGCGGGCATCTGTGACATCTATTTGAACGGTCCAGAGGGAAGCGAAATCATCGAGGCGAAGTCACGCGTCGAGCGTAGTTACGTACGTGAGGCATTGGCTCAACTGCTCGACTACGCGCGATACGCTCCCAGTGCGGTCGGTCGCCTCGCAGCGCTCTTCCCTCAACCGCTCGAGCCCAAGGAACGCCATCTTCTGCACCATTAGGGGATCGACGTCATTCATCGGGTTGCCCCGGGTGCCTTTGAACGAGTCCCCGCTCCCGATCAGGCCCGTGAGCAGATGCGGAACATGTGGGAGTCGCATGAGCCGAGTCACTGACAGCGCCCTGAGCGGAGCGACGCTCAACGAGATGGCGCGTCAGAGTCATGCTGCGCCGGGGACGCGGTTCCAATTACACCCCGCGCACGACATCCCTACACCGGACCGAACGCCAACAGGCAGGCACGAGGGACGAACTGGTCGAGATGACCAGGAGGCCATGAAGAAGCACGGTGATCGAGAAGGTATTTCGGAGCGTTGGACCTGCCGACTGAGGACCGCTTGAACCGGGCGGGCCTTCACCGCGAGAACGGGCGGCTCCTCCGCTGCCTGGAGCTTCCCGACTACCGCCTTGCTCATCACCTTTCGCGCCGGCGGCCTCCGGTCCGCCCACGCGCCAGAAGTCAACGTCCCTGGCGATGGTGCCTGGGCGTGCAGCCATGCGCGGTAGGTAGGCGGCGGCGTGGGTGACCACAGCCCAGCCGAGGCCCTACAGGGGCGAGTCAGGCGGTGACATTGCTGCCGGTACGAGGCCGCCGCCGTCGTATGCTGGCGCGAGGCCCGAGCCCGCCGCCGTTCGCAGGTCGCTTAAGGATCCGTCGGGGATATAGCGGCTGTGCCGGGAACTGTGGTGATCACCGGAGCTCGCGTCTCGGTCCGAGCGCCACCCGCTACCGACTGGGCTCCAGTCTATGTGCCGCAAGCGCAGGAGCCCTCCCGTCCGCCGGACGGGAGGGCTCCTGACCTGGTATTCCTCTGTGCCCCCGGCAGGATTCGAACCTGCGACACCCGCTTTAGGAGTGGGATCGAATCCTTGCCGGAGGGTGCTCGGTTGTGGTGAGTGGTGGTGTTCTGCCTGGTCAGCATGGGGCGGTACGAGCCGTGGTCCTTGCACGAGCGGTTCGTGCTACCCCGTCCGCTCACGCATCGCTCACGCAAGCGTCTGTCAGGTCGACTGGTTGGTATTGGTCCGTGAGCTGCGGTGCCGCGATGGCCTCGGAAGGCGCGTTGGCTCCGACATGACTCAGGTCAGCACTCTCATGGCAAACACGGATCCGTCAGGGCTCATCGAGACGGGTCCCTGCCACTTGCTGTCCCATGTGGCGACAGGCCAGGTGTCTCGTCGGGCGTAGACCTCGCGGCGATACTGTTCCACCCTGCCTCCTTCGAGGTGGCGGAAGAGGTCTTTCGCCACCCCGGAGAACGCTTCGACGCGTGTTCTGTTCAGTCGGAAAACGTGGTCTGTGCCGACGAACTGCATACCGAGGAGTTCCGCACGCGCGTCTTGAACACTCCCTGTGGCGGCGTGTGCGAAGCCGGCGAAGTGGCGGTTGCCCTGCCGCTTGGTCAGATATTGGACGGTCGCCTCGCCGTCTCCGGCGAAGGCGGTCAGCCCGGCAGCTGCTGTGCGTGCCAGGACGTTGCCGAACCACTGGCGGCGCTCCGGCGTGACGTGGAAGCCGGGCTCCTTCTGCGGAGCCCTGTCGCCTTCGGTGAGCGGCTGGATGCCAGGAAAGAAGTTCTCGTCTTCGGTGAAATGGTCAATGTTCCTCCCGGTACTCTCCGCCGAGTGGTTCAGTCGTCCGTCTCTTCCGGCGGCATGCAGAGCGTGGACGGTGAGAGGGCCCTCAGCGGGGAGCTCCGTGCTGATTACCAGGCTCGGAGTTTCGTTCCATGAGCCGATGTGCACTGCCTCCACGTGCGCGGAGGCAGAGGCGAGCTGCTCGTGAGACGTCGCAGCGTTGCTGTGGTTCCCCTTGGACTCGATCGGGAAGACACGCGACGGCTCACCGGGCTTCCAGATCTCGGCGAAGAACCGTGGACGATACCGATAACCAGCTCGGGGGCCCTTGTCCCTGCTGGTCAAGGCCCAGCCTGCGCGCAGGGCTGTGTCGGCCGGGATGATCGACACTATGTGCTGCGGATAGCGGCGGGTCAAGACTTGCTTGGCCAACGCAAGACCCAAGCCGATCCCAAGTTCGTCCGACTGGAGCGCCTTGTAGTAGTCCGCGTTCTCGCGGCCTTCGGCTGAGAGCTTCATGTAGACGTCCGAGCTCCCGGTCAGCGCTTGGCTGTACTTCAGGCTTCCCCAGTGCTCGGCGAGTCCGCGGCCCGCTCCTCGCCTGGCGAGAGCCGCCGCTCGTGCCAGCGTGTGGAGCACATCCCAGGGGGCCAGCTGGAAGGAGCCGATTTCCCTTGTGGGGATGGCCTGGAGCCTCGGCTTGCGGCGTAGCGCGTCGAGTTCTTTCTCCTTCCTCCTCTTGTCCTCATCGGCGCCCGCCGTGTCCACACTGCCGACGAGCGCCATGCTGGAGTGAGTCGCGACGTTCGACGGCTGCGAAAGTTCTGTCAGTACGTCTGCTGCCTTCTTCAACTTGTCTCCTTGACCGGATCACGTGCGTGCTGCAGGACAAAGGCGCAGCCGAGCAGGGCTAAGCTGTTTCAGGCTGTGATTCGGCAAGGTCGTTGAGGACCGCATTGACCACGGGCCAGCACATGTTCAGCGTGTCCCGGTCGGGGGCATGAGCCTCGCGGATTTCAGCGCGGGGATGGACGAAGTTGCGATACCTGCGAAGCTCGTGGCAGAAGCGCTCGACGTCGGCGCCGATCCAGCCCGCGTCGTGGCAGGTCTTGATCAGGGTGTCCAGGCTTACCTTGTCCGGAGACGTCCGGCCGAGCAGCGAGGCGTCGCGTTCCTGGACCACATGGACGAGGACGCCTTCGAGGAGGCTGCCAAGCATGATGATGGCGGCTACGTGAGCGCCGTTGGCGTAGCACGTGCGGGCCTCGTCCAAGCGGTGCTGGAGGAGTGTCGCCATGTCCTTGTTGTTGATGAGATCGGTCATGGCTGCTCTGAGTTCGACCGGCCCCTGGTTGCCCGGGTAGTTGAGTGAGGGGTCGCAAGCGACGAGACGAGGTCGGCCGCCGGGGTTCTCCAGACGGGCTCCTTCGTGGACGAGGAAGGCATTGACGGCGGCGACCACAGAGGGCAGCTGTTCGGGCTCGTCGAAGTATTCGCGCGGGTCGGCGAGTCGGAGCAGAACCTTTTCCAGGTCGGTCGGGTCCTCCCGACGCTCGGTGAGCCGGGCAAGCGTCCACTCCTTGCGATACTCGCCGTCGTACTCCGGAACCCTCTGCCAGCCGGCGTGTTCCAGGAAGCGCGCGATCTCGAAGCCCTTGCGGTAATACAGGTGCTCGTCGCCGCAGATGACGCGGGCCAGTTCCTCAAGGGTGTTGCCGTCCAGGATGCCGATGGGGGACTGCTGGATCATGCTGTGCCTTCCATGGTGTCGTTGGTCTCGTCGACTTCTGTCGTGTCGAGGGCGGTGACGGGATCGGTCGTGTCGGGATGGTCGGGGGACTCCGCCGGATCCTCGGCCAGCCCTTCGTCGGAGGAGAGGTCGAGCGGGGTCCATTGCGTGCCGGAGGCTGCAGGGGCCGACCGGGACCCGTCATCGGTGCCACGGAAAGTAGCCGGATGGATGCCCAGCCGGTTCAGCTCCTCCCACAGGCCGGACAGGGCCTGGTCTGGGTCGAAGCGGAACTCGCTCTCGGGAAGGCGCCAGAACGTCCAGCCCACCCGCTGAAGTTCACGATCACGCTGTTCGTCGTGCCGGATCTGTTCGGGTGTCGTGTGGTACCGGTCGCCGTCACACTCCACGGCCAGACGTCCGCGAGTGCCTATGACGACGAGGTCGATGCGTTTGCTTCCAGCCGGGCACTGCGGGATGACGTGATATCCGCGAGCCTTCAGGCGCAAGTAGACGTGCTGCTCGAAGAGCGACTCGAACGGCTTCTGCGGGACCTCGGTGGACACCTCCCCGATATCGTCGGAGGCGGCAAGTGCGGCCGGCGGGTTTTCCATGTAGGCAAGGAGGTTGAGGCGCAGGTCTCCTTGCTTGAGGCGGTCCGGCGGAACCGAGTAGAAGAGCCGCATCTGGTCCTGGGCCCGGGACGCAGCGACGTTGTAAGCCTGCCGCTCACTGCGCGCACCGCCGGCAATACGCGGTGGATCGCTGGCGACCATCGACAGCAGAATGATGTGCCGCTCGTCTCCCTGGAACGACGCCGGGTTGCCTATACGGATCTTGTGGCGCTCGCGGACTGGTGCCGGAATACGTGCATTGATCATCTGTTCCAGGAGCTTGACCTGCCCGATCGGTCCTTGGAGGGTGATGACCCCCATGGTCTTGTCCCGGTAGGCAGGGTCTTCCACGAGCTGGGCCAGACAGTCGACGATGGCCTCGGCTTCCTTCAGGTTGCGGAGCCGACTGTCGCGTCCCTGGGCCACGGCTCCTTCGACGAAGTGCGTCACGAGGGGTCTGAGGCGCTCACCGCCGTACTGGCGCAACGGCTGAAGTTTGTTGTTGTAGAAGGTCTGCGAGGACCAGCCGATGATCTCGGGCATGCACCGAAAGTGCTCCTCCAGCCGGATCACCTTCGGGAAGAAGGTGGACAACAACTGGTAGAGATTTGTGGCGGGGCCGTAGAGCGTGCGCAGCATCGGCGGCATGTCTGGCAGGTGGGAGACAAGTCGGTCATGGATCGCCTGGGTGCGGCCCATGCCACTGACCGGGGGCGCGCACTGCTTGTCGTCTCCGACGACGATCACGCGCGGGGCGAGCCAAAGCAGGAACAGAGCATCCATTCCCGCCTGACTGGCCTCGTCGACGATGACCACATCGAACGCGTCCCGCTGGGGCAGTACTGTCTCGGCGACTTGCGAGATGGGCATGACCCACGCGGGTACCGCCCCCTGCGCCGTCCGCATGGCGTCGTGCGCAGCAGCGCGGTAGCGGCCCGCGTTGCGGCCTTTTCCCTTGCCGTACGAGGCCATGTGGTTGCGGTAAGCCTGAAGGGCGGACCGCTGCTCCTGAGTCATACGCTCAAGGCAATGCAACCGGCCCCAGGCAGCGGCAAGTTCGCCGGTCAGCGACTCGAGGCTCCTCTCACACTGAGACAGTTCGCCTTCAAGCTGACGTTCGCGCCCCTGCGATCGCTGGCGGCGTACGAAGGCGGAAGCCGCTCCCCAGGCCCATGCCTCGGCCAGTGAGTCCAGTCGAGCCTCCCATGCCGGATCGTCGGGGTGCCGCGTCAGATGGTCGGCGAGCAGAGGGTGCGCCGTACGAACGCCTTCCAGAAGGACGCCGCACCGGCGCTGTCGATGCTCACGCCGATGCGCCTCCCGCAGTGCGTCGAGTTCCTTTGCGTAGCGGTCAGTGTCCTGCTCCCGGACAGCCTGGGCGACGGCGAGTGCTTCTGCGCCGGGTCGAGAGCCATCAAGCGGGGTACGGAGTTGCTCCTCCCAAGCGGCAAGGCGGCCGGCGGCCTCGTCCGCGGTCCGGCGGCTGGAGAGGGCGGATAGCGCGTTGGTGAACTCCTGCCATGTCTTACGTGATGTGAGAGCAATGTGCAGACCATGACGCACGAGCAGTTCGTCGATGTGCTCACGGGACGCGCCGAACGCATCGACGTGCGCCAGGCGGGCGTGGGCCTCGGCCAGTGCGGCCAGGCGGAGTTCAAGCTTCCCTTCGGGAAGGGGAGCTCCGGCCTGGGCCCAACGTTCGGCAAGCGCGGCAACCGTGGAGTGGGCGCGCAGGTGGGCGAGAACGGCCTCGACGTCCTGCAGTGTTTCGGGTGAGTGGCCGCTGACGGTGCATGTGTCCAGAAGATCCTGAGCGGATTTCTGCGCCTTAGCAGCGCGGAAGCTTCCGCGAGCGCGCAGCTTGCCGCCCGAGGCGAGATGCTCGCGCAAAGCGATTCCTCTTGCAAGCATCTCATCGGCTCGGTCGGCGGGGAGGCGCTCAGGCAGGTGGACGCGCTTCATGCCCTGCCCGTCCACCTGCCGTGTGATGGCGTCGAGCTGAGCTTCCGCGTCGGAGACTCTCTGCCATAGCGCGAGGCCGTCGCGGGAGAGCCTGTCGGAAAGGGCCTTGGTGATCCATTTGTCCGTATCCCACTGCTTGGCTGACGGTGGCAGGCCGAGGTGATGAAGAGCCGTGCGGCAGCTACCCGCGAGCGAGGCGAGTTCGTCGGTGACGGAGGCGTCGAGCCGGGCGAGGTCGTCGCGGATGACGGTCTCCTCGGCTGACAGTCCGTCATCGGTGATGCAACTGGCCGCGAGTGCGTCGGCCAGGTCTTCCGGGGAGGGGAGAGAGCCCGGTTCAGGCAGAGTGCCCTCTACGCGCAGCTCGGCGGCACCGTCGCGCAGCAGACTGAGCAGTTCCCCCGCCTGTGCGGGAGACAGCGGCGGAACAGAGGCGGCCTGCCCTTGGTCCGGAATCAGGCCGATCCAGGAGTAGTGCTCGGTGCCGTCGATGACGCGTTGGACGATGGCCGCGAGGGTGCCGGCGTATCCAGGGGCGATTTCCGGATGGCGATAGATCTCTGCTTCCCGAACCGCGATCACCTGCTCGGTGAGCGAGCTGATCCTTCCCCGCACCTCTTCCCGGCGTGCGGAGAGCCGACGAATCTCGTCCCGCAGCTGATCGGGGTCGCTGGTTGCGACCTGGTCGGTCAGGGAGTTGATCGTGCGTTCCAGTTCGTCTGCCCCGTCCTGCCGCGCCGAGCTGAGCAAGAGGACACACAAGTCCCTCACTGCAGGTGGCAGTTTGTCCCGCAGTACCGTCAAGGCTTGGTCGCGGGCGCTGGTCACCAGGACCCTTTGCCCCTGGGCGAGCAGGGCTGAGACCAGGTTGGCGATCGTGTGCGTCTTCCCGGTGCCCGGCGGCCCCTGCACCACCACGCCCGTATCGTGTTCCAGCCGCTGCAGCACACTCCGCTGTCGCTCGTTTGTCTTTCCAGGAAAGAGTGGGTCATCTCCGAACAGCGGCGGGATCTCGCGAACGTCCCAGTGGGATCGTTCCTCGGAGTTCAGGGGCAGCACCAGCTGAGCCAGCCCCAAGGGGGCATGCCCTTCGGAGGCCACGTTGTCCGCGATCCGGTCGTAGAAGCTCAACAGGGCGTTGCGGTCCCGTGGACGCAGTACGAGCGCCGGAGCATAGGTGAGCCGCGCGCCTGCCTCGGGCTCACGTGGCGGCTGCCACTCGGCACTGAACGAGACCGGGCGCTGCAGAGCCCGGTCCTGCCACTGGGCCAGCTGCTCAAGAACCTCTTGGCCCAGTAGGTGCAGTGACTGGGAGGCGATCTCTTCCGCGAGCGCGGCCGAACGCTCGGGGGCCCAGCCGTCATCGGTGTCGAGGAATGCTTGGTCCTCAAGCCGCACGGCTCCCTCGGCTGTCAGCCGGACCACGAGCTGGGCAGTCTTGCGGTCGACTGACGTCTCCACCCGGTGGGTAAGTATGTGGCGGTGCACCGCGTCACCGCGCGGGTCGCTCCACGTCAAGAGGCCAGTGGTCAGGACAAGTTCGAGCTGATCATCTTGCTGTGCCAGCTTCTGGTGCCAGTGGTAGACCTGTTCGTAGAGCTCTCGGAGAGCCCGTTCCGCACGCTCCCGCTCCGCCCAGTGTCGCCAGCGCGTGAGCCAAGGCCCATAGGCCCGGAGAACGTCAGCTGCTTCCTCCCGGCGGACGGTGTGATCCTCCGCTTCTTCCTTCCACTGCTGAGGGCTGTCCGTCGACCGTGCAAGTTCCTGCCCCGGCGGCCCCTCGCCAGCGAGTGTCGGATCACCGCCATCCGGGTCCTGGCACTGCTCAGCGGACACCCACTCCTCCAACACTTCAGGCAAGGGAGGTGGCGCCGTTTGCGGTACATGGTCGAGCGTGAGCAGCAGTCCGTCGACCCGGTCCGACGGACGGCGCACGGAGGTCGGAAGGTCAGCCAGCCATAGGCGCTCCCGTGTACGGCGGTCATCACGTAGACGGTTGTGGCTGCTCTGCACGACCTCTTTGAGGAAACCGATCAGTCCAGTGGTCTGCCCAATGACGTCAGGATCGTTTGCGGCACGGCGTGGCACGTTCACCTGTCCCCCTTCGAATGGTGGCGAACCGTCCAGAATGAGGTTGCCGGGCAGGAGGGACAACGCATCTCGGGAAAATGGCGTGATATGCGCGCTGTGTAGGCTTGATATGCTCGGCGTAACTGTTTTCCGGCTTTCGAGTGCCTTTTCGGGGCCTTCGGAGGCTACTCGGAGCCAGAGGACGCGGGCGAGGCAAGCGCGCCGGCCGCTCTCGGGACCGGGGGATCTGAGAAGGCGGTCGCCGATCCGTTCGGCATCCAGCTGACCGTCGAACGCGCCGCCCTGCTGTCTGGCCGCGACGACGAGTTCGTCGCCATCGTCCTCCGGGCTACACGGGAATGCGCGGGGCGAAATCGGCGGTCGGGAAACCGAGTTCGCTCGTCCCGGCTCCGCGTGTCGAGAGGCAACTGCACGAACTCGACCATGAATGAGACCAGAACTGAGACCGCGCACGCAGTGGCGAAGGGCTATGGCAATCGGCACCAGCATGGACATTGCTTGACTGCGTAGAGTCGCTGCACCCCACCAATCTTCGGCTCACAGGGTGCAGTAAGTGATCGTGTCGCTACAGTCTTCGCAGGTTCGGTGACACTTAGCAGTAGGGCGGTAGAGTGGGGCGGCGATTTTTCATAGCGCTGGGGAGCGGTCGATACCGTCATCTTCCCGAGGACGAACAACTGCGATCCGTGCCCAACGACGTTCGCGCGACGACGGAGCTCTTCGCTACCTTCGGGTACGAGTCAGTGCTGTCCGGGCTCGGGGAGTACGACGGGGCTGAGCAAATCCGCCAGAAGCTGTCCCACTGGTCGGAGGATACCGCCCTGACCAGTGATGACGTGGTGGTTGTGTACTTTGCGGGCCACGGCTCGGTGGAGGAGCGCGATCGGCACTATCTGCTTTGCTGGGATTCGCGCGACGGGGACCTCGCGACTACAGGACTGGCCACCGAGGACTTGGTGCGCATCCTGTGCAGGGGCAACCTGCGGCATCTTCTGCTGATTCTCGACACGTGCGCTGGCAGCGCGGGCGGCGCGGAGGCGTCTGCGGTCGCGCTGCGGACGATCGCGTACCGCAATGCGCACGCCGACTCGACAGGGCTGTGGTTCCTCGCTTCTGCCCGCCGCAAGGACATTGCCGAGGACGGTGCGTTCGTAGCTGCCCTGGGCGAGGCGGTGGAGACGACGACGGGGCGTACCGGCCAGCGGCAGCAGTACCTCGACCTCACCGAACTGGTGAAGGCGGTCAACGAGCGCTTCGAGGGCGACGGGCGCGGTCAGCGAGCCGAGTTGGCCAGCGGTCTTGTCACAGGACTGGCGCCCTTCCTGCCGAATACCGGATACGAGGAAGAACTGCCACCCCTCGGTACCGACCTCGAAGTGCAGCGTCGGGTGGTCGCGCGGGACCTCACTGAGCACTTCGGACCACGCTCGCGCGGTGTGGAGTTCGAGTCGGAGCAGGGCTTGTACTTCAGCGGACGTGTGCGCGTGTTGTCCGAGTTGGTGGCCTGGCTGACTGCGGAGGCCGGGGACGGTCGGGGACGGGTCGTCACCGGCAGTCCGGGCTGTGGGAAGTCCGCAGTTCTCGGCAGGATCGTCGCGTTGTCGGACAGTCGGTATCGCGCGCGGCTCGACCTTGGAGGTGTCGACCCTTGGACCGTAGTGCCGCCTGGATGTGTAACAGCGGCTGTGCATGCCCGTCACAAGCGGCTGGAAGAGGTTGTGGAACGGCTCGCCACCGCCCTCGACGTGGAGGCGGACGGAGCTGCCGCGCTACTCCAGGAGCTCACCAGGCGAGGCCGCCAGGGACCGCCGCTGATCATTGTCGTGGATGCCGTGGACGAGGCCGGGTCGGACACCGCTGCGGACGCGGGTGGCCATGGCGAGCCGCGCAGGATCACTCGGGAACTGCTGCGTCCCATGTCGGAGATCCAGGGCGTACGGCTTCTCGTGGGAACCCGCCACGAACTGGTCGCGCCTCTCGGCCCCACCTTCCTCTGTATGGATCTGGACCGGCCCGAATACCGTGCAGGCGAGGGAGATGTGGCCGGGTACGTCATCCGAGTGCTTCTCGCTACGGAGGAGCCCGACGTACGCACTCCGTATCGCGGTCAGCGAGACCTGGCCAGGACCGTCGCGAAAAGCGTTGCGGAGAAGGCCGCAGGTGTCTATCTCTATGCGAGGACGACCGCACGCACCCTGCGGTCGGATGAGACTCCGGTGGACATCTGCCGGCCTGGCTGGGCGGAGGCATTACCGAGTGAGATCGGTGAGGCGTTCGACGACTACCTGGCCCGCTTCGGCCCTGACGAGTCACGTGTGCGCCGTATGTTGCTCGCCCTCGCCTTTTCCGAGGGCAAGGGCCTTCCTCGGGGGCGGGTCTGGACATCGCTGAGTTCGGAGATCTCGGGCATCCGGTCGACGGAGGAGGACGTTTCCTGGGTCCTGGATGTTGCCGAGGCGTACATCGCCGAAGTCATCGACGACGATCGGCGTTCTGCCTATCGGCTATACCACAAGGCGTTGGCCGAGCACTTGCGCGCGACCGCTGACCGTCCGCCGGAAGAGATCCAGCGGTCGGTCGTCGAAGCGCTCAACTCCCTTGTCCCGGAATCGTCTGAGGGACGTCCCGACTGGTTCGTGGCTGTTCCGTACGTGCGTCAGCACATGGCCACACACGCGGCGGCGGGCGTGCTTGCCGACCTTGTTGAGGATCCGGGATTCCTGCTCGCCAGCGAACGCCTCGCCTTGTTGGGGGCGTTCGCGTCGATCGAGGGCGAGGAGCCGAGACGGATCCGCGGCTCGTACGAGCAGGTCGCGCACCGGCTGACAAGCGACCGTGCGATGGGGGAGAGGGCCGCTGATTTGCAACTGTCGGCCCGCCGATGTGAGGCCGATCAGCTGGCGGATCGCATCGGCGAACTGGGCGTCTCACTTCCATGGTCCGCGCGCTGGGCGTGGTGGTCGTCCAGCGGGGTGCACAGGCTGCTCAACGGCCACAGCAAGACGGTTGGCTGTGTCGCGGTCGGGAGTCTTGACGGGCGTCCCATCGCGGTGACGGGAAGCGCGGACGGGACAGCGTTGGTGTGGGACCTCACCTCGCAGCGGCAGATTGGCGATCCGCTGTCCGTGGGTATCGCGGTGAGCGCCATCGCCATCGGGGATCTGGGCGACTACACCGTCGCCCTCACCGGCGCGGAGGACGGCACCGTGAAGATCTGGGACCTGTCCGCGGGCCAGGAGTACGGCCGAGCACTGATGGGGCATACGAACCGGGTCGAGAGCATCGTGGTGGGAGCTGTCCACGGGCGCCCGGTGGTGCTGACGGCGAGCTCGGACGGCACGGCACGTATCTGGGATCTCGTCAGCAGGCAACAACTCGGCTGTGATCTGAGCGCGCACAAACGGACGGTTTGGGACGCTGATCTGGGCGTGCTCGACGGACGTCCCATCGCGGTCACCGGCGGTGATGACAAGGCCGTCTATATCTGGGATCTGAGCGAGATTTTCGACGGCGGTGACGCGTGCATCGACGGCAGCCCGCTCATCGGCCCGGCGGAAGCGGTTACTGCGGTGTGCGTGGCACGACTCGACGGGAGGGCCGTGGCACTCGTCGGCGACAGGGCGGGAATGCTCAGCCGGTGGGACTTGGCCGACCGCCGCCAGATCGGTGAACCGGTCACGGCCCACGTCTACTGGGCCGGTAGCGGAGTCGCCTCTGCCATGTTGGGAGAGTCCGACGGTCGTCCAGTGGCGCTGAGCAGTGGGCGTCACGAAGCACGTCTGTGGGATCTACGTACTCTTCAGCCACTCGGACATCCCTTGCGTGGTCATGTCGAGCGCATTACTGCGGCAGCTCTCACCAATCGCGGAGATGCCGCTTTAGCGGTCACGGTCAGCGACGATCGCACCGCGCGCATATGGGATCTGACGGCGGATCAACCCGACAAGGGCCACACGCGCCCGGTATGTTCCATGGCGTTCTGCGATATCCAGAGTCGCCCGATGGTCGTTACCGGCGGAAGGGACGCCACTGCACGGCTGTGGGACCTGCGGACCCGTACGCCGGTCGGTAGTCCTATGGAGGGGCACTCTGGTGAGGTGTCCGCCGTGGCTTTTGGCGTCATAGGGGGGCGGGCGGTGGTCGCGACGGGCGGGTCCGACACCACGGTCCGGCTCTGGGACCCCTTTCGGGGAGCGGCCCTGGGCCTCCCTCTGATGGGACACACCAACGCGGTGCGCTGTGCGGCGCTCGGCGAGTTGGACGGTGAGCCGGTCGTCGTCAGCGGTGGTGAGGACGGCACCGTTCGGATCTGGGACGCCGCCTCCGGAGATGCGATCGGCTCTCCACTAGTGGGGCACACAGGAGGGATCTCCCACCTTGCCGTACGCCGTGCGGGCCGGGGAATGGAGATCGTTCTCGCGACCTCGTCGGACCATGCGTACGTATGGCAAGTGACCAGCCGTGGAGCCCGCTGGCCGACTGGACCCCATGCGCATTTCAACGTGGAAGACCTCACCCCCTCCGCGTTGGCCGTTGGCGTGGCATTTAATGGGACACGGCCGGTGGTGCTGTCCATGCTTGAGGGCAACAACGTTTATGTGCACGACGTCGTGAATCGCTCCGCCGTCGGTGGTCCGTTTCTCGGGCACACGGAATCGGTGATGGTGGGGGCTCTTGGCCGGCTTGGCAGGAACGCGGTCGTGGCGACCATGGCCTACGACAACACCGTCCGGATCTGGGATCTGGAGACAGCCGCACCACTGGGGTCGCCGTTGGAAGGCTTCACCGGGGGCTCAAGTGGGACGCTTGCGGCGCCGTTGTTCGCTCAGGTCGACGGGGCGTCGGTGATGCTGATCGCCACTTCACGCGATGTGCGGATCTGGGATGCGGCCGCCATGCGTCCCTTCGGAGAGCCGCTCTGCGGCGAGGATCAGAGCCTGGTGTCGGTCGACATCCTTCGGCCGTCCGACGGCAGGGCGGTTGTCGTCACAGGGGCCACCAACGGCGTTGTGCGCACACATGATCTCGACGACGGACGTCAGGTGGCGGCCCACCTCACCTCGGCGGCACAGCAGATCACCGACTCGACGACCGTTCGGCTGAATGGTGACAGCGTGGTGGTGCGCAGCAGTTGGAAAGAGGCGGAAGTGTGGAGTCTCGGGTCCCGAAGGCGTCTCGGTAATCGGTCGGGTACTTCCTGGCGGGCTTGCCTACAGACGATGGACGGCAGTGCCGTCGTGGTGTCGGTAGCGGCTGATTACACGCTCCACGCCTGGGATCTGCACACACAAGCCCCTGTATGTCCCCCGATGACCGGTCACACCGCCGATGTGATGACTCTACGGTCGACAGTAGTCGACGGTATCCCGGTCGTGGTGAGCGCCTCCCGTGACGGGACAGTACGGCTGTGGGACATAGGCACGGGCAGCCTGTTCGCTGAGCCTCTCGGCGGTCATGAGATGGGTGCGTTCGGTTTGGAGATCGCGCACTTGGACGGCCGGGACGTCATCATCTCCGGAGCGGGCGACGGACGCCTGCGGTTCTGGGACATAGCCGATGGGCAGGACGCCGGAGTGGAACTCGCGCCCTTCCCCTCGGCGGTACGGGCGATCCGAGCCGCAGACGTTGACGGCACACTCACCACGGTCGCAGCCGACCGCTACGGGCTGATGCGCGTCTGGGAAATGAACTCCTCTTTATGGACAGCTGAACTCGACATCGGCAGTGGCATCAACGGCATCGCACTCGATGGTGAGGGACGGGTCTGCGTGGCGACCGACATGGGAGTGGTCGCGCTTCGCCTCAGCCTCTCTCGACTCGCGAAGGAGCGGGGTGTCCTGTGACCCGTATCGTCTTCGTTCACGGCATCGCCCAGGAAGTCAAAGGCCCAGAGACGCTGCTCGCCGACTGGTATCCCGCGCTGAGTGACGGCCTCGCCCTGGCGGGGGACACACATGTGGCGCGAGACGAGGTCTCCATGGCTTTCTACGGTGACCTCTTTCGCCCCGTCGGCCACCGAGGACTTGGCCCCCCGGAGCTGGATGCTTCCGATGTTCGGGACGGTCTTGAGCGCGAACTGCTGCTCCAATGGTGGGAATCCGCGTCAGAGCAGGAGACGTGCGTCGCGGGCCTGGGCGCCTCGGCCCGGCTGCGTACCCCCCACCTCGTTCAGCGGGCCCTGGACGCACTTAGCCATTCGTCCTTCTTTGCCGGGCTCAGCGAACGCATGATGATTTCGAGTGCCCGGCAGGTACGCCGCTACTTCACCGAGCCCGATGTACGTACCGGCATCCAGGACAGGATCGCCCGACGCGTCACGCGTGAGACCGAGGTGATCGTCGCCCACTCACTTGGGACGGTCGCCGCGTACGAGGCGTTGCACGCCCTCCCTGGCTGCCCGGATCTGACGCTGGTGACGCTGGGCTCCCCCTTGGCCGTACGCAACCTCATCTTTGAGCGCCTCATCCCCCGACCCGTCAACGGTCACGCCCGCTGGCCAGCACCCGTGAAACGGTGGACCAATATCGCAGACAGGGGCGACGTCGTCGCGTTGGCGAAGGAACTGGCGTCTTTGTTCGGAGAACGTGTCCGTGATCTTCCGATTCACAACGGTGCCAAGGCACACGACGTGCGTCCATATCTCACGGCCCGAGAAACTGGCCAGGCCGTTGCCGAGGCGCTGTGTTTAGGTGCCGCAGATCAGAACTGAGACGGACAACGTTGAAGGTCCCCGAACGGTTTCCCTGTCGGGCACCTTCAACGTATTGCCCGGTGTGAGCAATGGCTGAGGATAACGAGATTCAGACGAGGGGAGCCCCCGATGTAGGGCGGCTGCGCAGCTGAGCTGCCCAGTTCGAGACGCCGTTCGAGGACGAGTAGGGCTGAGTGACAGATACGGGCACAACTGATAGCGACGTCAGCGGGGAACGCTCAGCACGCTGGCCGTAGCGGCGGTGCGGGCGACGACAACCGTTAATCCTTGCCAGGGTGCACTCACCACTCAGCCGTGCCGGTCTGGACCCGTTCGGCCGGTGGGCGAACCCAGGCCAGCAGGCGACGCAGCAGCAGAGCCTCATCCGCGTCGTGCTGGGCCACCAGCGCGGTACGCAGGGCCTGTTCGGCATGCACGGCTGCGCCAGAGGCGAGCAGCATCTGAACGGCCCGCCAGCGGCTCTCGGCACTGGCCTCAGGAGCCGTGGCCACCTGGCACCAAAGGGTAGCCGCAGTGTCCGGCAACCCCTCGGCGGTCAACAGGGTGGCGAGGGATACGCTCTGGTTGGCCGTCAGACGCACTGCGGCCCGGACCTGCTCCATGACAACGGTCGCCGCCTCCCGGCCATCTACGGTCAGCCAGGCCATGACCACGGTTTCCAGTTCGCGGCCGACCAGACCGGGGTCCGCCAGAAGCTCCTTGCCCAGCGTCCGTACAGCCGTTGCCTCGCCGTGCTCGGCAAGCAGCGGCAGAAGCGCCGCGCGTAGAGCGGGTCCGCCGTACGGGCGGCCACGCAGGGCGGCGAGCACCTCATCGCAGGCGGCCTCGGGGGCGAACCGGAACAGAACACGGGCAGCCAAGGTGAACTCGCCGTGTGTACAACCCGGATGACAGAGCAGGCGCCGTGCCAGCGGCAGCAGGTCCCCCGCGTTGGCGCCAGCCTCCGTCAAGTCCCGCAGCGCGGTGGCGTAGGAGCCCGTCGTCGCCCGGTTTCGATCCAGCCAGCCGGAGAACCTCCTCCGCGCTCTCCGGGCCGAGGGCCCGGATGAGTGCCATGGCTTCCAGCGCGAGGTTATGCCGAGTGTCGGGGTCGGGATCGTGGAGGCTGAGCCGGATCACTTCCGCCGCCTGTCGACGGTACCCGGCCCCCGCGAGGTCGATGGCGATGCTCGGACGGCCGTCCGAGTTCCACACCTCGTACCCCCGCAACAGCTCGACCAAGCCGTTGGCGGCCTTCTCTCCCTCTTGGTCGAGCCAGCTGTGCACCACGTCGTCGATCGACTCGTCGTCCGTGCCGTTCTCGATGGTGTATGCCAAGAGCGGGAGGGCCTCATCGACCAGCCCGAAGAGGAGCAGCACGTGCGCCAGTGCGGCCTTGGCCCAGTCCCTGGCAAAGGCGCGCCCGGCCACCGCCGCCCTGACGCGTGGCGCGGCCGATGGTCCCTCCAACTCGAACCACAATTGCCCGGCGCGCTTTAGGGCTCCTCCATTCTCCTCACTGCCTGCCAGGAGAGAGCACGCGAACTCAGCCAATCCATCCGTCCACCCCAGTGCGGCAAGTTCCTCCGCGGCCGTCAGGCGGCTCCAGGAAGAAGCTGTCGGTGCGGCGAGTACGTCCGACAGCAGCCGCACCCGGAAACCGGTGTCGGCCGGGGCGAGCGCGGCCAGTTCCCGGCAGCACTCCAAGGTGCCGTCCACCGAGAGTCGCTGTCCGAAGTCCTGGAGCAGGGCGACCCCCTCGGGAAGGGAGGCGACCTCCGCGTACGCCGCAGCCGCACCGATCCGCAAGGAGGCGTCGAGTCCGTTGGTCTCCGCGATCCTCCGCAGTGTGGCCGCGAGGCGACGGTTGCCCCGGAGCTGGGACAGCTCCCGCAGCACCTGGCGGCCACGGCCGTGATACCGGTCAAGGCCGTCCGAGTCGTGACTGAGGTCTACCACTCGCTCGATCACTGCCTCCTCCAGTGCCTCCCCCAGCCGCACCCCGGAGGTGATCAGTCGCAGCGCCATGATCCGGTGATCGAGGTCGCCGGCCAACAGATGGCGCACTATCAGGGTCACGTCGTGGCCCGGGCGCTGAGCCCACAGGGCGAAGGTGAACAGCACCTGGTTCCGGGAGGAGGGGCTGCGGATCTCGACTGCCCATTCGTCGAGGCCCGGGAAGTCTGCCGGGATGCGAGCGGCCTCGTCCCTCGCGGCCAGGAACTCCGCGAACGAAAGATGGAGGAAGAACAGCTCACCGTGGTCGTGGACGAGGGCGCCGCTCTGCATGAGGAACTGGCCCAGTTCATCGCGGGCCCCGTCCGGCCAGGCCAGGTCCGCAGGCAGGGTCGTGGCCAGCCACCGCACGGCGGCGTCCAGTAAAGGGGCGGAGGCCCTCGTGGTCCGAATCCGCGCCAGATGGGTGACCAGGCGATTCCGGTGGTCGAGTAGCCACTGGGCGAGTCGTCCTCGCCCACGCCGCTCCCAGCGGGACAGGAACCCCCTGTCAACCTCGCTCGCACTCTCCCGAGCGGTGGCGACATCGGCGAGGAACTGCTCGTAGAGCGCGACCCGCCCACGCGGCAGCGGAGCGCCGGGGTTCCGACTGCTGTGGGCGGCGGCGATGGTCGTCAGCAGCGGTACCTGAAGCACCTCGCCGAGACCGGAGTGCCCGACCTCCTCCAGGAAAGCCTGGGCCTTGGCCGCAGGGTCATCGACTCCCTGAGCGGCGAACCAGCGCTCGGCGAAGGCCAGCTGCTGCGCGGAGTCGAAACCCGTGACTGTGTAGAAGCCCATGGACGGCAGGTCCCGGAAGGGCGTCAGCTCCTCCTGAGGAAGCGGCCGGGAGGTGATCAGGAGAGCGGGTCGCGGTCTCCGCCAGCCTGATCCAGAAGCTGGAGTCAGGTGCCCGAAAGGCGACGCCGAGCCTGATATTGGCTCTGGCGCGCGCACTGCACTTCGGCCAAGAGGTGCTGACCGGTCAGCCGTACTACGGGAGCCCCGAGGCCGAGGACGGGGTGCACGCCGTCATCCCGGAACTGCGGCGCATCCTGCTGTGCTTTGATACGCCCGACGAGTTGGAGACTCGCCCGCGCGCCCTGCCGGTTCTGGCCTCCGAGGTTGACCAGATCGCCGCTCTCCGGCGTGACGCCCGGTATGTGCCGATGGGACCGTTGCTGCCCGCGGTGATCACTGAGTTGTCCCACGTGGCTCTCGGTGCACGCGGCGGCGACCAGCAGAAGGCGTTTTGGCACTTGGCCCGCGCCTACCGCGCGGTCAACAGTCTGGCCCACAAGATGGGTCACCATGACCTGGGCAACACCGCGTTGGAGCGGGTGCGGTGGGCCGCTGACCGAAGCGGCGATCCGCTCATGCAGGTCACGGCTGCCTTCCTGGTGGCGGGGGCGATGCTGCGCCAGGGCGCGACCGAGTCGGCCCGCCACAAGCTCAAGGCGCTGCGCGGGGAGCTGGAGCGGCTCCAGCGGAGCGTTCGTACACCGACGACGCGCTGTCGGTCGACGGGGCTCTCCTGCTGAAGCTCGCGGTGGTCGAAGCTCGGGAGAACAACTCCGACAGGGCGGAGGAGCTCCTGAGGGAGGCGACGCAGGTTGCGCGCATGGCGGGTAACCGGGACAGCCTCGCCTACGAGATGAGCTTCGGGCCGACGAACATCAAGATTCACACGGTGCACGCGCTGATCGACACCGGTGACAGCGAGCAGGCCCTGGCTCGGCTCGCCGAATGGGGCGAAGGCGGAGCCGAGTGGGCGCCGCCGGCTGCGACGGTGGGCGAACGATCCAGCCACCATCACATCGATGTCGCGTCCGCGCGTCTTGCGGAGGGCGACCGCGGCGGCGCGTTTGTCGAGCTGAAGCAGGCAAGGAAGATTGCTCCCAACCACACTCGATTCCACCCATCCGTGCGTGAAACGACGGGCTCGCTGCTGCGTATGGATGCTCACCCGTCCGCGGAGCTGTCCGCGTTCGGTGCCTGGGCAGGCGTCGCGTAGCACAACCTGCGCCTACAGAAGTGCAGTTGACTCAATTCGGGTGCGGACAGTTTGTCCGCGCACACCTGTCTTGAGAGTGGAATGGTCCTCTCACACCCAGTTGTGAGGGGGCCTTTCCTATGCCGGACGCGATCCCGGCCGCACGGATGCCGAGATGGATGCCCGCAGGCAGGGAGCCGGAGCTGTGTCCTGCCAGCACGTGGTGGGATGCCATCCGTGCGCCTGAACAAGTAGGGCGCCGGGCCGTGGCGCTTATCGAGGAACAAGGACTGCCTGTTGGGCCGGTCATCCTCGACGACGGCGGCCGTGAGCCACGGATGTACTTCCTGACGCCACTCGGCACCGCGGTGCGGTGGGACGAACCGGGAACGGTCGCGCTGGGGCTGACCTGTCACGTAGTGGTTCCGCAAGCGGACCGCGTCACAGGCCCCGGCCTGTACTGGTACCGGCTGCCGGCCGGGCCCCGCGTCCTCAACCCGCCCGATGGGCTGCACCGTTCCCTGGTCAAGGCGCGCAGAGAGCGCGAAGGCCCCCTCTAGAACTCGCCCTGCGGCCCGGAGCCCCCGCCGATCCCGGTGCCGGACCACCGTGCTCGGTTGCCGCAGGGCAACTGAACGCGGCTCCCACCCAGAACTCCCCGAGTGGAGTGGTCCCCCCTGGCCCCGGCGGATTCAGGGGGCGTTCCAGAACATCCAGCACATCCAGAACATCCAGAACATCCAGCACACAGAGAGGATCAGCCATGCCCCAAGCCAGGCGAGAGAAGAATGACCACTTGATCTACGCGGACGTCGTGGACTCCAAGTCCAAGGCGGGCGTGTGGATGGGCGAGCGCGCCCCCTTCCAGGAGCAGCAGGGCCGCATCGTCGAGGCGCTCAAGGAGGGGACCGACTGGGTCGAGCTGAAGGACGCGATCATGGTCATAGGCAGCGACCCGGCCGGGATCACAGTCATCGCGCCGAACCCCACACTGCCCGGTGTGATTGTCCTCGCCGACGGTGGATCCCCGGCCACCTCCGCGAAGCTCCAGGCCGCCGCCGAGGAGAAGGTCCGCGAGGTCATGAGCGAACTCGGGATCGACGAAGAGGAAACGGCGGCCTGACCACCATGGCCGTCCCCCGGATGCTGTGGGGGAAGTACTTCCAGTACGAACGGGATGGGGAAGCGGTACTCCTCGACCCGGTTGCGCTGGACAGTGTGTTCATCGACCCCGGCGAGGCCCACGACCTCGCCGGGGTCCCCCCGACCGCGACTCATGAAGCCCTCGCAGGGCTCGGCTTCACCCCTGGCGGCCCCGTGGCCGACCGGCGCGAAGCACTCCGTAACCGTCTTCAACTCCTCGGTCTCGACCACACTCCCAGCCGCATCAGCGGTCTGCGCGTGGTCCTCACCAACCGCTGCAACATGGCCTGCACCTACTGCTTCGTCGATACGAACACCGGCGAGCCGGACCTGACGGAGGAAGAGCTCAATGAGGGGCTGGAGTTCCTGTTCGAGCAGAACGCCGGGCAGGAAGAGGTGTCCATACAGTGGTTCGGCGGTGAGCCGACCATCCGCTTTGACCTCATGCAGTACGGCGACCAGCTCGCCGACATCCTCGCCGACCGCTATGACGTGGCGAGGGTGCGCCGCACGGTGGTCACCAACGGCGCCCGCCTGACGGACGAGGCCCTCGACCACTTCGTCGCGTACGAGTATGGCGTCGGCATCTCCATCGACGGTCCCCCGGGCATCAACTCCGCCCACCGCCTTCTGCTCGGTGGACAGCCCGCAGACGACCGGATTCGCCGAAACGTCGCCCGGTTCACGGAGGCCGAGGGCCTACACGTGGGCTGCAATCTCACCCCGACGGCTGCGAACATCGGCCGCCTCGCCGAGACCGTCCGGTGGATCATCGATGATCTCGGTCTGAGGTTCATCTACGTCAACACGCCCATACCGACCTCGGGCCGATGGCAGGTCAAAGGTGTTGACCTGGCCCATGAGCTGTACGAAGCCCGTACGGCCGCACTGGGACGGGGCGGGATGCTGTTCTCCGTACTCGACCGCGCCTTCCAGGCTCTCGACACCCGGCGCCCGATGCTCTTCGACCACATGCAAGGCGACCGCAGCCTGAACGCCGCCCTGCTTCCCGGCAACCGGGTCAGCCTGTGCGACATCAACTTCACCGAGCCGTCGTTCCTGCACACCCTCGACGAGTTACGAGGCGATCCCGGCCTGTTGGCCGGTGTGGCGAAGAAGGTCGCGCCCATTCCCGAGTGCGGGGACTGCCCGGCCCTCGCGATCTGCGGCGGGCCGGCGCGCAACGAGCAAGCCCTCATCGGTGGCAGTACACCGGATCCTGAGATGTGCGCCTTCTACGCGAGCACCGTGGAGATCGCGGTGTGGGACCACACGGGGGTGCAATGAACGCCCCTGTCCGTACGGCGCTGATCTCCACGGCCGGCCACTGCAAGGTGGCCTGTGGGTTCTGCTTCCGGGCTGACCGCGCCCATGGCTTCCTCAGTACAGCGACCTACACCCGTACTCTGTCGCGGCTGAAGGAGACGGGTGTGGAAGGGATCTGCCTGACCGGCGGGGAGCCGACCCACCATCCGCAGCTCAGGCAGCTCGTTCGGCTGGCCCGTCAGTTCGGCATGTCGGTGTCGATGGTGACCTCAGCTCGCACAGTGACCGAGGTCATCAACCTCTTCGAGGTGGCGCCCTTGCTGGCCAATGTCAGCGTCTCCGCCGACTCACAGGGCGCGATGCTGCTGGGACGCACCAATCGCACAGCGGCATCGGGCATCGCGACCTTGCGGGCCATCAGCGCCGAGATGAAGATCCTGCACGTTACCTGCTGGCGTCTGGGAGAGGCGGAGTGCCAGGACCTGGCCGACCTCGTCTCCGAGGCAGGGGTGGAGGCCCAGTTCAGCCCTCTCGTCCTCGACGAGCGCTCCCTGCACAGGGACGGCAAGTCGGTGCGGGACTATCTGGCGCAGCAGCGCCTCGACGCCAACGTGCTAGGCAGACACTTCAATCTCTCCGACCGGTACCGGATGTATCTCGGGGAGCTGCGGGATCTGCAACTCCCCGCCGCCGGGGGCGAGCGGTGGCCGTGCCGCTCGGCGACCGCGTACGTGTCCGCCGATGGAGAGTTACGGCGTTGCCCCTACGGCCAGGCGTCGGTCAGCGTCCATGCGCCCCGTGCCGCGATCAAACAGTTCCTGACCGCTCCGCCGCAGGACCGGGTGACCCCGGACTGCGCGGCCATCTGCCGCTCCCCGGCCACGTCCGACGACCAGAGTGCGTCGTGCGCGGCGCCGACGCGAGGGCGGCACGACCCCACGACTCCATGGACCGCCCTATGACGATCACAACGCCCGACGACTTCACCGATTGGTGGCGGCAGCCGCCGAACTTTCCGATCGACGTTGGCTTCGATCACACGTTTCTACCCGCCGTCGACGTCCTCGACCTCATCCGGAAAGACGAGCAAGTCCGGTTCACGATCCTTGGCGACGAGGACTGGCAGGTGCGTATGGATCGCACCGCCGCCTTTCGCACCGCGCCGATGGAGGAGATCGTCACCTGGCCGTTCCGGCTGGTGCACTTCAACCTCAGCCGCTTCTACGACAACCTCCTGGACGGCTTCCAGGAAGAGGTCATGATGCCCTGGCGCGCCCACCTGTCCGCCCGGGGATTCACCTGGCAGCGCCTGGCACCCATCCTGTTCCTGTCCACAGAGGGCGCGGCATCGACGTACCACAACGACAACTCCCACGGCATGGTCTGGCAGGTCCATGGCATCAAGACCTTTCACAGCTATCTGGCCCCGGACAAGTATCTGCCGGCCGAAGCAGCTGTCATCAGTGAGACCACCGGCGAGAATCCGCCTGATCACGATGCGGCCGACCGTCAGTCCGTCACCATGCGGCCTGGAGACCAGCTCTGGAGCCACGGGCTGACGCCGCACTGGGTCACCACCGAGTCGACGCTCGCGACGAGCGTCACCCTGTCGCACGGCGGATTGTGCCACCAGGGCCGCTTCTCCGAGAGGGAGTTGGCGCTACGGGCCTACTGGGACAAGAACCCGAACGAGGCGTGGACGCATGATCTGCGCAACGTCCGTTACTGAGACCGCGTCCCACGACACGAGGCACTGGCCCGTGTCGTGGGACGCAACCCACGACCGGCTACGGGGTGAGCCGGTTCGGGCCGCGGAAGAGGAAGGTGGCCTCGCGGATGGAGTCCAGGTCGAGCAGCACCATCAGCACTCGCCCGAGGCCCATGCCGAGCCCGCCGTGCGGCGGGCATCCGTACCGGAACGCGTTGAAGTAGTCCTGCATCGGCTCGGGGCTCATGCCCTTCTCGGAAGCCTGCTTCAGCAGCACGTCGTACCGGTGCTCACGCTGCGCGCCAGTGGTGACCTCCAGCCCCTTCCACAGCAGGTCGAAGCTCAGGGTCACGCCCGGGTCGTGGGCCGACCGCATGTGGTAGAAGGGCCGGATACCAACCGGGTAGTGCGTGATGAACACGAAGTCATGTCCGGTGGCCTCCTTGATGTGGGCCGAGACGCTCCGCTCACCCTCCGGGTCCAGGTCCTCCTTGACCCCCTCCGGGTCCCAGCCGCCTTTGCGCAGGATCTCGTGCGCCTCGGCCATCGTGATGCGCGGGAAAGGCGTCGCGGGGACGGTGACCTCGACGCCAAAGAGCTCAGCGATCGCCTCGCCGTGCGCGTCAGCGACCTTGGCGATCGCGTGGGCGAGCATCTGCTCCTCGAACGCCATCACGTCCTCGACGCCGTCGATCCAGGCCAGCTCGACGTCGACGCCGGTGAACTCGGTGGCGTGCCGGGAGGTGAACGACGGCTCGGCCCGGAAGACCGGTCCGATCTCGAAAACCTTGTCGATCCCCGACGAGATCGCCATCTGCTTGTAGAACTGTGGCGATTGCGCCAGGTAGGCACTGCGGTCGAAGTAACCGAGCTCGAAGACCTCCGCGCCGGACTCCGAGGCGGTGCCCATGAGCTTGGGGGTGTGCATCTCCGTGGCGCCCTGCGCGTAGGCGTACTCGCGCATCCCCTGCTCCAGGGTGGTCTGCACGGCGAACATCAGCTGGGTCGCGGGACGGCGGCGCACGTCCAGGAACCGCCAGTCCAAGCGCTGCTCCAGGCCGGTGTGCTCGTCGATCGGCAACGGGGAGGCGGCCAGGTTCAGGATCTCGACCGTTTCGGGGACGATCTCCAAGCCGCCGAGGTTGACCTGCGCGGCGTCGACGACGCGGCCGGTGATACGGACGGCGGACTCGGTCGTGAGAGCTTCGAGCTGGGCTTCCAGCGGCCCGTCGTCACGCTTGTGGGTCACCTGCACCAGGCCGGTGCTGTCCCGGACGATGACGAACTGCATCTTGCGTTGCAGGCGGAGTGTGTTCACCCACCCGCAGACGGAGACGGTACGGCCCACGTGTTCTCGCAGGTCGGAGACGTGTACGCGGCTGTGGATCATTTCGGTCCTCCGGAGGACGTCGTCATGATCCCTTGGGAGTGCGGGCGAGAAGGGCAACTCGCGGTACCACCGCACTTTCGCCGCCACAGAGTGGCGGCCTCATTCAAGCCCGGTGACGGGGGCTGGCCGGCGGGGCATTGGACCACCAGATGGGGCCGTTCCTCCCCGCGCTCAGGAGGGTCTTCACCTCGGGGCGCGAGACCGCCTTCCCAGCTTCCGGCGGTTCTCTCTGCTCGCGTGATCCCTGGCTACTCATCTCCGTCAGCGCGTTGCCCGGAAGGATACGGACACCGCGGCCATGTCCGCAATCAAACAACGCGCAGCGACTGTCGCGTGCTTGCCCCCAGAAGCCGTGAATCAGCAGGTCCATCCGAATGTCGGATCGCAAGGCCGGAAGGGCACGAGTACGCCGCCCGGTGGCACGGCGGTCACATGGTCAAGAACGGACAAGGGGGTGAGAAGGGGTGAGAGCCAGACAGCTTCTTGACACTCACCCGGCGAGGGGCGACGAGCCCCTGCGGCGAGCACTCGAAGACGCCGCCATGGGCCGCTGGGAAGGCCCGCGCGACCTGCTGACCTCAACCGGGCCGGACTGGGATCGCCGGATCTTCCGTCTCCAGGTCCTCGCCGAAGCCGGAGCCCGGCTCAGGTGCGCCGACACCTGGGCGAAAGCCGAACCCCGCTCCCCGCACGCCCTCGCACTGCTCGCGAACGTACAGGCACTGCGCGCCATGATCGCCGGACGTGACAGCGGCCGGACGCTGATGGAGGACGCCTGGGCTACGTGCCGCGCCGCGCTGAACGTGTGGCCGCAGGACGTCGCTCCTCTGGTCGTCATGCTCGCGCTGCTGCGCACGCACGCCCCCGACCGGAACACGCTCGGCCGCGTGTGGGAGGAGATCAAGCAGCGCGACCCCTGGAACCGGGAGGCGCACCACGAGGTGGTCACCTACCTGCTCTCCGGGCACCACGGTGCGCAGGGCGAGGCGGCCTGGTGGGCTGAAGAACAGGTATCCATTGCCCCCAGAGGGCTGCCCCTCGCGGTCCTGCCCCTCGTTGTCCTCGCGGAAGCACACCGGTCCCGTCAAGAACAGGACCGTAAGGCGTATGGCCTGACGATCCACCCGTGGCTCGAGTGTCCGCAGATCGACGGCGTCCTGGAGCGCTGGTGGCGCTACCGCGCACCGCACCCGCACGCCTGCTTCGCCGACGACGCCAACTACCTCGCCCACGCGCTGTCGTTCGCGAACCGCCACAGCGAGGCCCTGGAGGTCTTCGACGCGATCGGCCTCTACGCCACGCGGGTCCCCTGGTCCTACTGCGGCCAGGCCCACGAACTGTTCCTGCGGCACCGCGCCTGGGCCTACAGCCCGCCGCGGCGCCGACACCGCTGACTAGCCGGCACCACTGAGTGCCCGGCACCACCCCTCTCACGTGCGAAGGACGGCACCCCTATGCCTCTTGACGTCTCCCGCGTCTCCGACGAGGAACGCCTCAAGCAACTCGGCTACCAGCAGACGCTCTCCCGCTCCATGTCCGGCCGCGCCAACTTCGGCGTCAGTTTCACGATCATCTCGATCCTGTCCGGCTGCATGACCCTCTACGGCTACGGCATGAACACCGGCGGGCCCGCGGTGATCATGTGGGGCTGGCTGTTCGTCGGCCTGATGACGCTGTTCGTGGGCCTGTCGATGGCTGAGGTCTGCTCCTCGTACCCCACCAGCGCGGGCCTGTACTTCTGGGCGCACCGAATGGCCCCCCAGCGCACGGCGGCTGCCTGGGCGTGGTTCACCGGCTGGTTCAACACGCTCGGGCAGATAGCGGTCACCGCGGGCATCGACTTCGGTGCCGCGAACTTCCTCAACGCCCTTCTCGAACTCCAATTCGGCTTTGCCGTCACGCCCGGTCACACGATCACGCTGTTCGGGATCATCCTCGTCCTGCACGGCGTCCTGAACACCTTCGGCGTGCATATCGTCGCCTTCCTCAACGAGGTGTCCATCTGGTGGCACATCCTCGGCGTCGTCGTCATCTGCGGCGCCCTGGTCCTGGTCCCGGATCACCACCAGTCGACGCGCTTCGTGTTCGGCGAGTTCGTCAACAACACCGGCTTCTCGTCCAGCGTCTACGTGGTGCTGATCGGGCTGCTGATGGCGCAGTACACCTTCACCGGCTACGACGCCTCGGCCCACATGACGGAAGAGACCATCGACGCCTCCACCGCCGGCCCCCAGGGCATTGTCCGCTCGATCCTTGTCTCCCTCGTAGCCGGGTTCGTCCTCCTCTTCGGATTCACGTACGCCATCCAGTCCTACGAGGGAGCCCTCGAATCGGGCACGGGCGTGCCCCCGGCGCAGATCCTCATGGACACCCTCGGCGTGGCGGCCGGCAAGTGGCTGCTGCTCGTGATCATCGTTGCTCAGCTCTTCTGCGGGATGGCGTCCGTGACCGCCAACTCCCGCATGATCTACGCGTTCTCCCGTGACGGCGCTCTGCCCTTCTCGACGACGTGGCACAAGCTCAACCCCGCCACGCGTACCCCTACCAACGCCGTCTGGCTCGCCACGGGCGGCGCCTTCGCCCTCGGCCTGCCCTACCTGTGGAACAGCACCGCCTACGCGGCCGTCACCTCTATCGCGACCATCGGCCTCTACATCGCGTACGTGATTCCCACGTTCCTCCGGCTGCGCCAGGGGGAGCGGTTCGAGCGCGGCCCCTGGCACCTCGGCTCCTGGTCCACCATCGTCGGCACGATCGCCGTCATGTGGGTCTTGGTGATCACGGTGCTGTTCATGTTGCCGCAGAGCGCACCGGTCACGGCGAAGACCTTCAACTACGCCCCGATCGCGGTCGGCGTCGTGGTCGCGTCCTGCGGCATCTGGTGGCTCACCTCGGCCCGCAAGTGGTTCCTCAACCCCGCCCACCCCCGTAACTCCAGGCCGGGCCGCGAACCTGTCCACGGGCAGAAAGCCGCTCGCCCATAAGGCGCGACGCCGTCGAGGTCCCGACGAGGCACGGCTGAGGGCCCGCGGCCCCAGCCGTGCACGCGGCACTGAGCACGGCTCACGCCCAAGTCGTCCGCGCGGTCATGATCACCGTCGCCGTGCTGGTGACGCCTGCGGGAGCGGGGCCGTCGATGCCGTGGGGACTGGAGGCGTATGGCGCTGCGCGGTGCTGCGGGCTTGTGCCGCGCGAGCTCGGGCGCTGGGTGCCGGCCTCTCGGCGAGGCGGTTGACGCGCCAAGCGAGGGTTCGTGCGGGGGACCGGGCATCGTCCATGGCCCGTTGGTCGGCGGCTTGTCGCAGGAGCCGCGCGGGGTCGTGGCCCGCTGCCTCGGCCTCGGTGAGGGCGGCCGTGAGGCTGTCCCAGGCGGTGTCGTCGAGGATCTGTTCCGCGCGTGTGGGCACGGCCTGGTGTAGGTGGCGGATGTACCGGGCCACCGCCTGCTGTGGTGACTTGCGACTGGCGAGAGCGGCCAGGGGTGCGGTGGCGGTCCGGTCGTACGCGGCCTGAAGGTGCAGCAGGGTCTGCCGGGCTGCGACGACCTGCTGTTCATGGCGGCGTGCGTCGTGCCAGCGGGCGGCAGCGATGACGACGAGGAGGGCCGCGTCGAGGAACATCGCCAGGGCACCCCCGTCCTTGGGCGCGGGTTCGCGGAGCACGGCCCGTACAGCGCCGCGCAGGGCACGGGCATGCTGGTGATCGGCCCGAATCCGGGAGCGGCTGGCCCGCTCGAACTCGGTTGCCGCCTGGAGGAGCTGGGGCCTGAGATCAGCGGGCGCTATGAGGGGGAGGGCGTTGAGAGCTTCGCCGAAGGCTGCGAGGTGGGCCTGCGCGGCTTCGGCGTCGGCCTGGTCGAGGTGGTGGGGGATGCGTTCAGCAGCTGCGGTGGCCTGGTGCCAGGGGTCGGGCTTGCGCTGCCGCTGTTCCTGGGTCACGGGAACGGCTTCGGTGGCGGCCAGCCGTTCTTGGATCTTGGGGAGGGACAGGTCGGGGGCGAGCTTGGAGCCGGAGAACCAGACGGGCTGGCCAGCCGTGTTGATGTCGCCTTCGAGGGCGACTTTGTAGCCGCGTACGTCGCCGGAGGGGAAATGCTGTACTTCGGCGAGCACGCCCTCGGTGGCGGAGAGGATGCCGAGGAACTCCTCGGTGCTGGCCGCGGCTGCGACCGAGGTGCGGACGGTGGTCCGCAGGCGTTCTCGGGCCGTGTGCCGCTTCCCCGCGCGGTGGGCTTTCTCCTGTTCGGCGCGGGTGGGGCGTTGGGCGGCGGTGCGGTCGCCGCGTGCGACTTGGCGCAGTCCGTATTCCTTTTCGATGACGGCGAGTTCGCGGTCGGCGGTGAGGTAGTCGTTCCAGTGGCGGGCGGTGCGGAGGTCGCCTCGTACTTTGGTGGCGGCGATGTGGATGTGGTCGGGGGCGTGGCGTACGGCGATCCAGCGGCAGCTGTCGGGGTCGCCGTCGGGTGCGATGCCGGTGGCGGCCACAACACGTTGGGCGATGTGCGCCCATTCGTCGTCGTTCAGGGTGCGGTCCTCGGGTGCGGCGCGGACCGAGCAGTGCCACACGTGCTGTTCCGGGGCGCGGTCGCCGGCCTGCTTCACCCGTAGGTCCAGGGCGTTGGCGAGGCGCTGCTTGGCCGCCTTGAAGTTGTTGGTGCGGCCGGGGTCGGGTGCGAAGCCGTCCCAGGAGGCGACCAGGTGTGGGTCGGTGTGTTCGTTGGCCCGCCCTGGGCCGTAGAGGTAGCTGATCAGTTTGGCGGTGTTCTTGCCGCTGGTGATTTTGGCGATCATTCAGCGGCCTTCTTCGTGGACGCCGCGTGGTTCGAGGTGACATCGATGGCGGTGACGGTGGCGCCGACGGCATTCAGGGTTCGTTCCGCCTGGGTGAGGATGAGGGCGTCCTCGGGGTGTGGATGGCCGCCGGAGTTGAGGACGCGGGCGATCTGGTTGACATTGCTGCCGATCTTCGCGACCTGGGTGCGCAGGGCGTTGAGTTCGTCGATGAGGTCATCGACGGGTGTGCGCTGGCCGGGCAGGGCGAGGTCTCCGTTGACGTGGGCCATGACGACGGCGCCGACGTAGTGGGCGGCGGCGATGTTCAGCGACCGGGCCATGGCGAGGATGCCGGTCTTCTCGTCGAGGCTGTAGCGCACATCGACGCGCTCTTTGCGCTGGCTCTCCATACGGTCGCGGCGGCGGGCGACGCGGTGCAGCGCGGCTTCGTCGGCGGCACGCGGGAACTGCGGCTCCGCGACGACGAGCTGCTCCTCCTCGGGCACCCCCTGGTGCCCGAGCCCCTCTGCCACCCCCGGGGCGGAGGCTTCCCCGTTGGACCGGCCGTTGGACGGTCCAACGGGATACCTTGCTCCGCCTGTGGTTGGGGTGGTGGTCATCTGCTGCTGCGTGGACGGCAGTTCGTGGTCGGGGTCATGCATGGGGGCTCCTGCGAGTGGTGGCGGGCTGTGGGGTTCAGCCGGTGCTTGGGGTGGTCTCGTCGAGTTCTGCTTGCAGCAGGTTCTTGACCTCGTCCAGACGACTTCGGGAGATGCCGAATCCCTTGTCCCGGATGGCCTTCTCGATGTTGCGGCGTGAGACGCGGCCGGCCCGGCCGGGGAGGGCTGTGCGACCGATGTCGATGGCCTGCTCCAGGGAAATGCTCGGCTGGTTGCCCCCAGGCTTACCGGGCTGGTGTGCGGTCTCCGCCACTTGCTTCGTGGCCCGTTCCGCCGCGTCGTCGGCCTTGGCGGCGGGCGCCAGTGCCGGAGGGCTGACCTTGTGTCCCTCAGCGAGGTTGTGGCGGTCGTTGGTGTTGTGGCCGTCGTTGTTGTGGCGGCTGGGGCCGGTCGGGCGTCGGGCGACGAGGAGGTAGAAGTGGACGGCTCCGGCGAGGGCGAGTGGGGCGATGGCGGAGATGACGCCGACGGTGATGTCGTCGAGGGTGAGGCCGGTGTGGCGGGCTTGCTGGTTGAGGCGGACGGCGTGCAGGACGTTGGCCCAGATGCTGGTGGCGGTGGCGATGCCGACCAGCGCCGATACGTAGAGGCGGGCGGAGAGCGGCGCGGTCCGCAGGATGAGCAGGGCGCCGATCCCGATGGCGATGAACCCGTCGATGACGAGTGGGAAGGCGTAGGTCAGTGCCCGTTGGATGTGGCTGGCGGCGGCCATCTGGCGCAGGGCGTCGTAGGAGAGCGCGAAGGCGGCCACGGCCAGCACAGCCACACCCGTGCGGATCGCGGCGGCCAGTGGTGCCGGGGCGGTGGACGGGGCTGTGGCGGTGGTGGGCGAAGGCAAGGGGGGAGTGCTCCAGGGATGCGGGTGGCTGATGCGGCCGTGGGGGGTGGGGAAGACTCGTCGCGTCTCGTCGCGTGCCTGGTCAGCGCAGGTACGGGTGCGGCGGTGATGTCGAGTCGACTCGTCACCGGTCTGCGACTCGTCCCCGCGTTGACCTGCGCGGGGACGAGTCGTGACGAGTCGTGACGAGTCGTGCCGGGTCAGGTGCCGGTTGTGGATTGCGGCACTGGCTCGGGGCAGTAGCGTGCCCAGGAGTCGGTGAACTGCAGGCGGGCGAAGCCCTTGGCCTGGGCGTTGCCGTGGAAGCGGCGGGTGGCCGAGCTGATGCCGTACTCCCTGAGGAGGAGTTGCAGGCCGCGAGGGGTGAGGCCGTTGGCGGTGTACTGCGGCCAGGGTGTCTCGTCGTCCTGGTTGAGGATGTCGAGGAGACGGCTGGTGCGGAGTGCCGGTGGGTTGCCTTCGGTGGTGAAGGCGCGGCGGATGTCGGCCAGGAGGCGGATGCCCAGGCTGCTGCTGTCCTGGTCCTGTTCGGCCTCGTGTTTCGTCATGGCCCGGCAGGCGGTGCGGGCGAGGTGGGGCCACGGTCCGCCGGCGAGGTCGGCGACGGAGACCAGCGGCTGCCAGGTGTCGGCCGCGCGGTCCTCGACCGGCATGGTCGGCGTCAGCTCCATCGCGTCGGTGTGGAGCGGGGCCAGCCATGCGACGAACCGGTCGCGTAGCGCGTGGAGGGCCGGGGTGTCACGGTAGGTGCGGAATTCCTCGACCTTCTCGCCCGGCCTGCGTCGGCGCATCCGGATGACGACCGACCGGTCCATGATCGTGTCGGGAAGGTCGCCGATGCCCGCGAGGGCTGCCATGGCGAAGGTGGGGAACTTCGCGACCTCGTGGTTGGGTCCGGAGACTCGGAGGGTGGGGCGGTTGCGCTGGTGTCCCGCGTTGAGCAGGCCGCGCATCTCTTCGTTCTTCTCCGCGACCTTCGCGGATCCGAAGAGGGTGTCGGCCTCGTCGACCAGCAGGGTGGGCGGGGTGTCGGTGATCGACCGGAACACCGCGGCGGCCGAGGCGTTGACCGTGATCAGCGGATCGTGGACGCTCTCGGTGATCACGTCCAGCAGCCGCGACTTGCCACACCTTTTCGCCGGTCCGACCACGGCCAGCCGCGGAGCGTGCTGCCACGCCGTCTGCAGATGCGTCGCCGCGACCCACAGGGTCACCGCCGTGAAGGCTTCCTCGTCGGGCAGCACGACGTACCGGCGGATCTGCTCCCGCAGCTCCGTCAGAACCCGCTCACCCTCGGAGGCTGAGGAGTTGTCGGTGCTGTCCAAGGACGGTCCAGGATCGGACGGCTGACCGGGTATGGCGACCGGCGACCAGGAAGGCTTGTCGGGGGTGGAATGGGGATCGGCTCCGGTGTGTTCCACAGGGCAGCTCCTCGTCTGGCGGTGGCGGGCTTGCGTGCCCTTGCCGCCGGGTTGGTTCATCACGGGACGTTTCGGGGTTGCTGGGGCCTCCGGCGTTGCGTCGCCGGGGGCCCGTTCCCGTCTCGCGGGCGTCAGACCATCGCGAGGGAACACGGACCGTACGTCCACACCCGCCGACAGTCCAGCGGTTCTGTGTCAGCTCAACGCAGAAATGCCTGCTACGCTGCCGCCCTTTCACGCCGCCAGCCCGAGCAGATCCAGCAGATCTGCGGTCACGACCCGGTAGGCGTTGCCGAGCCGCAGGACCTTGCACGGGTACGCGCCCCGCTTCGCCAGCTCATATCCCTTGCTCCGGCCAAGCCCCAGGGCCCGGTTGCTGGTTTCCAGGTCAACGGCCACCGGAAGGGCCAGAAGATCCTCCCGACTCATCCCCTTCGCGGGGCCTCCTGCGGTGTTTTCACGCATACGGCATCCCTTTCGGTGCAGCCCTCGGCGAACGTGGCCATCACGTCCGGCTCCAGGCATCTACCAACCAGAATCCTCAAGCTAATGTGCCTCTATGACACAACGCGGTTTGGGTGATGAAGAGGACGACTTCCCCGAGTGGGAGGACCGGGTCAAGGCCAACGTCGCCGGTGAAGTCCGGCGGAGAAGGAAGGAGATGGGATGGAGCGCACAGGATCTGGCCGACCAGTGCGAACAGCTCGGGCACCCCATCCCGCGCAACGTGATCGCCAACATGGAGTCCGGACGCCGGGCCAGCCTCCCGCTGGTGGACGTTCTGGTCCTGGCCGCCGCCCTGGAGACGTACCCGGCCTGCCTGATCTTCCCGGTCGGCTATGTCGACCAGACCCAGGAACTCCCGTTCCAGGACCTCGTACCCACCTGGGACGCCCTGCGCCGCTTCACTGGAGAACAGGAAGTACCCGGGTACGACGCCGGCCTGGTCCCCGACTTCGAGGCTCACGTCAGCCTCGTACGCACCGCCCTGGCCGCACTCGAAGAAGAAGAGCAAGCACGGTTCGCGGCCAAGACAGCAACCAGCCGAGCCCAGAAGGAAGAAGCAGAGCGCAAGCGGACCGCCTACGCCGACCGGGCCATCTCCGCCAAGTACAACCTCCGCTATCTCCGCAGGGACCTCCGCGACGACGGAGCTACGCCGCCTGACCTGCCACCCGCACTTGGCGACGTCGATCTACCCGAATCCGATACGGACGCCAACACCACCACGGAGGAAAGCTTTTGAAGGGCTCCACACACCGCCGCTGCTACTGCCGCGACCTCAAGTCCGGCAAGCCGCTCGGCAAGAAGTGCCCCAAGCTCGCCAGCCGCAAGCACGGCTCCTACTCCGTGCGCCAGGAACTCCCGCCCCGCGCCGACGGCACTCGCCGCTCCTTCAGCCGCGCCGGCTACGACAGCCTCAAGGTCGCCCAGGCCGATCTCGACCACATACGCGCGCTTCTCGGCCTCGCCGACGCCGACGACTCCGAAGGTCTGGATCAGATTGCCGAGTTGCTGGAGAAGGTGGCGGACGAGAAGGCCCCGCTGCCGGACATCGAGTCGACCGCCGACGGCTGAGCCACGGCTTGGACCTCACCAGCCGCATCACGGTCGGGGAATGGCTGGATACCTGGCTCGCGGGCAAGAGGGGGCGGCAGAGCGCGATCAGCCGCGACGAGAGCAACATCCGGGTGCACCTCAAGCCGCGCATCGGGCACCTGCGGCTGGACCGCCTTCGAGTCGCCCAACTGTCGGAGGCATTCGAGGCCATAGCCGAGGCCAACGTCGAAATCGCCGAGGGAAACGCCGCGCGACGCAAGGCGGTCCAGGATCTCGCGCAGATCCCTTGGAAGGGGCACGAGCCCCGTGCCCGTCGGAAGGCGATGAAGGCCGCCATCACCGAGATGGAGCCCTATCGGCGCATCGTCGGTCCGGCGACGCGCCAGCGCGTCCGCTCCACGCTGCGGGCCGCGCTGAACGCGGCGATCGCACAGCAGCTGATCACCTTCAACCCCGCCGCCCATGTTGAGTTGGAGGCGGGTAATCGCCCCAAGGCACTTGTGTGGACCGAGGAGCGCATCCTCCACTGGAAGCGCACCGGCGAGAAGCCTTCGCCAGTGATGGTCTGGACGCCGGAGCACACCGGCCGTTTCCTCGACCATGTCGCGGAGGACCGCCTGTACGCGCTGTTCCACTTGGTCGCATTCCGTGGGCTGCGGCGCGGCGAGGCATGCGGTCAGAGGTGGACCGACACCCGTCTGGACGCCGGGCTCATCACGGTCGCCAAGCAGCTCGTGGTGAACGGCTGGGAGGTATACGAGGACGACCCCAAGACCGATGCCGGCGCACGCACCATCGCCCTGGACTCCGACACGGCCCAAGCCCTGAAGCGGCATCGCGCCCAACAGGACAAGGACCGCGAAGAATGGGGGAGCGCTTGGGTGGAGACCGGACGTGTCTTCACCCGCGAGAACGGAGAACTGCTCCACCCCGCCAACGTCACCCGTCGATTCATCGAGCTGTGCGAGGAAATAGACCTCCCGCCGATTCGCCTTCACGACCTCCGTCACGGTGCCGCCACCCTGGCTCACGCGGCCGGTGCCGGCCTCAAGGACATCCAGGAGATGCTCGGCCACTCCTCGATCACCATCACGTCGGATACGTACACCAGCCTGCTCCCCGAGGCCGATCGGGCGATCGCCGAGGCTGCGGCTCGGCTCGTACCACGAGCACATGCCGCCCCCGAAGCCTAGATCCTCGGTTCGGCGAGGCGAGAGGTGCTATGCCGAATGGTGCTGATGCGCTGGTAGACACTCGGGGGACCGGCGTCCGCTCACGCAGGCCCGAATGAGGAGTGCGGGAATGGTTAGGCTTGCCGGGAGATCCCTTCGATATAGGACTCGCGTACTCGCGACGGGCTCCCGTTCCTTTGTGTGCTGAATCCGTTCTGCTATGCGGCCGAATCGTCTGGCGAGGCCCATTCATACGGCACTGGGGCTGCGCCGGTGGGAAGGCTACGGGACAGTACTGCACTTAGGATTGCGCCGCACTCCGCTTCAGCCTGTGCGGTTGCTGGCGGAATGAATCCCAACGCCCGGTAGAGTCGCACACGGTGAATTGCGAAGAGACTGGCCACGTGACGGCAGTATGCGTCGACGCCAGCCCGAATTGAGCGGTGCGCGCCCCAGACGAGCAGTATGCATGTCGCCACCCATAGCAGCCGTGGTAGCACCCCCGGTATCACCACCGCCCAGAGAGCGGCGCCCGCCGCGCACACAAGCCCTTGCACCCGGGCAAAGACGCGGGTCGCGGCGGCGGTGAGTTCGCCTCGTACGGGCGCTTCTAGGGCCTTTACGAACGGGTCCCAGCAGACGGCGAGGTCGAGTCCGTATGTGCGGCGTGCTTCGGCCGACATCGAAACGAGGGCATTGCCCACAGACGTAGGGAGCAGGTGGTGGGAGTCGGTCATCCGTGGGTAGCGCGCATACGCGGCCCGCCTTCGAGTGGCGCGCCACCCGTTCTGACTGTGCCAGGCATCAAGGTTTTCGCCGTTTAGGCCGACGGGTGGCGCCTGACGCCAGGTGGCGAGGTCACTGCGGCGGGCGCGGTGCCGGGCTATGCGGTGCCGGGTATACGCGAGAGCGATCTTTGAAGTACCCCAACGGCCGGCGAGTATCTCGAGTGCGAACCCTGCCGACGCCGACAGCGCCCACGCCGACATCACGATGACCGCGGTCGCCGCCGCAGCCCAAAGGATTGGCCCCAACGGCCTCTGCGCAGCGATCGTGCACAGCACGTCGGTGTGGCGGTCAGGCAGGCGACATAGGTCCTTGCCTGAACCCCGCCGCCACACCACGGCCAATGCACCCGCCAGCCAGAACAGAAGCAGGGGGCCACCCATGACCGCACTCCACCGCTTCGCGATGGGTTCGAGGAGTCCTTTGACCAGGCCGCCCAACTCTGCCCCTAAGCCAGAATGAACGCGTTGTCGGGGTGGCTCGGGCAGCAGTCGGCGTCGAACGGGGAGTCCATGTCGCCGTCGGCCTGCTGGGTGCAGTCGTCCAACGGACACTTCCATACGATGGCGGATGGATCTGGCCCGGGGAGGCTTGCGAAGATCGGCAGACGAAGCCCCGGGCTACCGGGCGCCGAGTCCGCGTTGGAGCCCTCACTTTCTGGGAGGCTGGCGACAGCGGAGGAGACGACCGAGCCCTGAGCGGCCGATGCGTTTCCGAGACCCTGATGGACGAATGCGGCCCAGGACGAAGGGTCTCCAGCCAGGGCCTTGGCTTTGGTCTTCTTCCCTCGTGCTCGGGCCCGGGCCTCCCGCAGAGCACGCAGTTGCGCCGTGCGCAGTGCCTCGGCGGGAGGCAGCCCCTCCAGATTGAGTAGCGTGTGAAAGTCCCGCATCAGAGCAGCGGTCGTGGCGTCGTCCACCGCCCACAACGACCCCACTACGGCCGCCGCGCCTGCCGCCCCGAATGCTGTGGCCAGACTCAAGGCGCTGTCATAGTGCGCTCCCGGTACGGCCGTGGCACAGGCGGACAGCACGACTAGCGGTGCTAGTCCCGGCCTTTGGCTATCCCATCGGAGCCGGTCGAGAACCGTGGCGACGCTGAGCCGTTGCTCGTTCGCCAGCACCAGGTGCGACTCGTTGGCGAGTGCCAGACTGCGCGCATGGCAGGCGAAATGGGCCACCGGGTATGCGGGTGAAAGATCGTCGAACGTGTCACTCAGTGCGGACAGCACTGCTCGCGGAGTAGCGGGCACCGAGCCGGGCTCGCCGGATCCGCTGAACCGTCGGCCCTTGGAGTAATACCAGCGGTAAACGTCCTCGCCCTCCTGGCGGGCATGCGGTAGGTCCCGGGTTGGGTCGACGACAACCACGCCACTTCCCGTGAGTGGCAGGAGGGCGCGGAAGGCGTACCAGGACAGAGCTTGTGCTGACGGCGCGTAGGTGAAAGCCATCGACTCGATCGCGAAGCTGTGTCCCCACCCGCCGGGTTCCTTCACACGGTGCCGAGCCGCGTGCCAGGGTACGAGGCCCAGGGGCCCGGCCGGAATAACGGCGACGCGCGGTATACCTTCGATCCCTACGGCGGCGAGATATTCGTGCAGTGCCCCGATCGCGGCCTTCCAGGCCCAGTCGCAGACATTGCGCATAGCCGTCCGCCGGGAGGGATCGTCTGGCGAGTTCCCGGTGCCCTGAACACGTAGCTGTCTGTCGTGCGCTGTCGTGAAATGAACCAACTCAGGTGCGTGCAGTCGAAGGAGGGGGAGCCGCAGGGAGGCGATGCGCCCGTCCCAGAGGGTGATGAGAGCCCAGCCACAGTGCCGTCCGGCGAAGAGATGCACCACGGCATCGATGCCCAGCGAACCACACCACTCCGCGATGTCATGCGCCGTGGGTGCGGGGGTGACGTCACGAAGGGCAGCACGTACAGACTCCCGCATGCTCTCTGGTAGGGGAAGGAGACCGCGCCCGGAGACGGCCTCGGGTAGGGCATGGCGTGGGGCGTTGGCCAGCTGGCCGACTTCCGGGGCATCGATCGCGACCCGGGTTTCCATACCCTGCTCCCGTAGGGAGGAAAGCGCCCGCAGGGCGATCCGGTCACCGATCACGTCTGCTCCTGCGGCCGCTGCCGCCAGCACAGCCCGACCCGACTCCGTGACTTCGAGGGCGGCGTGGATCTCACCGGCCTCCAGACACCAACGAGCAAGAACGTCGGCCTTGGCCGTAACCAACCGGGCCTGCACGACTGGCCCGGCGTCGGGGTGTTCCATCACCACATCGACGACACGATGGTGAAGCTCGTCCCGGATCGCTTCGAGGTCGCCGCGGAGGTCGTCCGTCGCTCGTGGTCGATGAGGCCGCCTGCCTTCCGTGGCCCGCTCCTCCAGGACAGTGTGAGCTTGCCGCCACGCGTGGGCGTCAAGGTGACTGTCGTAGTCGTCCTCAGCCCGTCGATGGGAACGCTCGCGGCGCTCCCTGTCCAGTGACACGGCTCGCTCCAGAAGGCTCGCAGCCCGTGCTTTGACCCTCTCCCGAGGGCCGGGATTAACGAGCACCTCCGTGAGAGTCACAGCTGCGGTTTCAAGGGTGCCGATATCCGGGGGGTCGCCCCCTTCGTGGCCCAATACGGGGGACGTCCGTACCTCATAGAGTGTCAGTAGTGCGTGTCCGTACTCGACGGTCTGCAGTGCTAGCTGTTCGGCTGGCTGGTCGGGCCACTCCAGGCAGTGCTTAAGCAGATCGGCTGCGCCCCTTGCGTCGTCTGGCGCACGCAGCACGTCTGCGCGGGCGAGCAGGCACTGAGCGAGCTGGAAGGCTGCCGGAAGGTGTGCACCTTCTGGCCCTACAACAGTTTGAACCGCTGCGACGGCGGTCAGGACTGCGCTGTCCAGAGCACGCAGGTCGCTGGCGCGTAGATATTCGGCGTAGTGTGCAGCGGCGAGTAGGGCGTCTGAGTGGGCATGGCTCAGGAGGCCGCGAGCGGTACGCAAGTCCGTGGCGGCGCCGGTGAGTTCATAGCGCCGCAGCAATGCCTCACCGAGCTTGTTACGCCACTTCTTACGGTCTGGGCTCAACTCCGGTAGGGCTGGGGACTTCAGGCCGAGGGTGAGGACGGTGACCAGCCGCTCTAGGGAGGTGGAGTCGCCCTGCTGTTCGAAGATGAGTCGCAGAGCTGTGGCGAGAGCGCCTGTCCACTCCGTCCATTCGACCGGGCCGCGTTCCTCGGAACCTGCCCGGTCCAAGGCGTTGTCCAGGGCATGCGCGGCTCTGCCAAGCAGGTCCGGCTCGGCTGAGCGCTCATACATGGTGAGGCAGCTGTAGCCGAAACTGGCGTACACCGCAGATGAGGAGGTGCCACGGGCATCGCGTGGATCGAGCGATGCGTGTGCTTGCAAGAGTCCGAGATGGGTCTCGAACGCTTTTTCCAGATAGGAAACTTCATGCGAGATGGCGTAGTAATACCGCTGTACAGCCCCCACGGCTCGCAACCACCCGTTCAGCGCGCCCTGTTCGATGGCCAGCGAGTTCAGGTCTTTGGTCTTCCATAGTGCGTCGGCGGCAGCTTTCAGATCTTCGCTGTCACCGTCGGCATCGTGCCGCATTCGTAGCGCAACCCCGAGCACACCCGTCCACATTAGGGACAAGTCTCGATCGTCGACGCTCCGTGCCAGCCGCGCCGCCGCCCTGGCATTGTTCACGGCATGTTCGAGGTCCGAGGGTCGTTTGAGGGCCTCGTAGCGCAGCAGCAGGGCTTGAGCCAGATCGCCGCGCGTGAAGCTCTGTCCCCGAGGATGCCCGTCGTCGGCTCTGGCGACGGCAGTCTGCAACCCGTCGACCGCTTGGTTCAGTGCGTCAGCGGCTCGGGTGCGGACGCACTGGAGGAGGCGAGCGCGGTCATTAGGGGAGAGCTGAATGTGCTCGGTGGGCGGGGTGTTTCCGACCTCTTCCACGTGCGCGTCGAGTGTGTCGCGTAGCTGGCAGGTGTAGACCAGCAGGGCGAAACCGGGGGCTTCGCTTTCATAGCCGCGGGCGGTTTCCAGGCTGGGCCGGAGTGCCCGGTAGGCGGTTCGGCTCTCGCTGGCCTGTACGCGAAGTAGGCCGCGCAGCTCGTCAAACCGGGTCGCATCCGGTTCGGAGCGGTCCTGGAGCTTTGTATTTTGGGGCCGGACATACCCGACCGCGTCGGAGAGGTGACCCAGCCGCTGCCGCAGGGCGGCCGGAAGGTTGGAGCCGAGGGCGCCAGCTGCACCGAGCGCCGCGAGGGCGTCGGGGAGAGCGCCCTCGGGCGCCGTGCTCTCGTATGAGTCGAGGGCCCGTTCTCCGATCAGTTCCGCACGTGTGCGGACGGGCAGTTCTCGCTCGCTGTCCAGAAGCCACCGTGCCGTGAGCTCTTCCACGACGGCGACGAAATGTTCACGCCCCACTTGCGCCACTGCTGCCCCTCCCCGTACCGCTCCGGCAACGAGAGAAGACTAGTCGAGCTGGAGCAACCTCGCTGCGGATCGCCGGGGGTTAGTGGGCTGCCGGCAGCACTCGTCCGATACGACGGTGGAGTCTGTGCCGACTGATGCTGATCAGGCGGGAGAAATATCGGAGCCTGGCGGCCCGTCCGCTCACGCACCGCTCACGCAAACGGCCCCGGACGAGCAGTCCGAGGCCGAATAGAGCCCCTCCCTGAGGGGTAAACCCCAGGTCAGAGCGGTAACGCATTGTGCCCCCGGCAGGATTCGAACCTGCGACACCCGCTTTAGGAGAGCGGTGCTCTATCCCCTGAGCTACGAAGGCGGACGAAGGCGCAGCAAGGGCTGCGACACCGCAGACAGTGTAGCGGGTAGGGATCAGGGCACGGCTCGCTGGGCGGTTGACCGGATCCGGTCGTCGTTCTGTGCGGGCCTGGAGCGCGGGCTGTGGCAGCTCTGCGGTGGGAGCTGCCACAGCCTGGCAGCCAGTGCCGCGTGGTCAGGGCTTGCGGTGGCGGAGCGCGCGGGTGGTGGAGTTGTTCACTCAGGCGTATCCGATGTAAATGAGGAGAGCGGCGTCGGCGACGCAGGATGACGCCGCTCGCGCCCGCGGCGCCCGGCTCGGCCGCCCGCCGGCGATGACGGAGGAGCAGGTACGTCACGCCCGCGACCTGTTCTGATCATCACCGTTTGCGGCTGGTGGCAGCATTCTTACCGGCACCCCGGCACCCCGGCACCCCGGCACCCCGGCACCCCGGCACCCCGGCACCCCGGCACCCCGGCACCCCGGCACCCCGGCTCCGCGAGATCCGACGGGATGCGGGTCTGAGCGCCAAGCTGGATCTTGCCGGGCTCGCGTGCCCTGGCACCGCGCCTCGCCGCGTTGTCGTCACTCCACGACTCCCCCACTGCCTCAAGGGCGTGGGAGGTGCCCCCGCCGCGTCGCCTCACTCCTCCGCCTTGCGATCCACGGCACCAGACCCCGCTCCCTGATCCGGCCTGATCCAAACGAAAGACCCTGGGCGTGAGCCGGGATGAGCGTCCTATCCGACACCGTGAAGGAACGAGGTCACCACGAGGTCGGCAGCCGGACCTGGCTCGATGTCGACGAACACGTGGGCCATGTTGTCGACCAAGCTGCCCAGCAGTGCCATCGCCCATCCGGGGGGCAGGTCCCGCCGGATCAACCGCTCGTCGGCCGCTCGCCGGAGAAACGCCTCCAGCCGCCCGCGCTGCGCCTCGGCTCGCTGTTCGGCCTCGGGATCCTCCTTCATCATCCGCCGGATATCCAGCGGCCAGCGCCGACTGACCGGGATGATCGACTCGACGTATCCGTGCAGTGCGATCGCGACGGGAGCTTCCGTCAGGCGTGCCGCGTCCAGGACCGCCTCGGAGGCGTCGAGCTTCGCCGTGTAGACGGCGGACAGAAGCGCTTCCCTGCTCGCGAACCGGCGATAGACCGTGCGCCGGTCGACTCCGGCCGCCGCGGCGATCGCGGCCATGGTCGTCGCCGGGTCACGCGCGAGCAGCCGTGCCCCCGTCAGCAGGGCCGCGTCCAGATTGCGGGCCGCGTCGGCTCTCATGTCAGCGAGCACCTTCCGTTGTTCCGGCATGCCTCGGACGTGCTGTCCGAGGCATCTACGGAGAAGGCCGTCGGTCGCCCGCGCGTCCTCTGTGGCGTCACACTAGCATTGCGCTTGTTGCATCAAGTGTCACATCGACGTAGCGTTTATGGCGTGAGGAAGACATGGTTCATCGCTGGCGCCGCCGGAGGTCTCGGACGGCACCTGGTCGGCACCGCCTTGGTGGCCGGGCATGACGTCCTGGCCGCCGACATCGATACCGACGGACTCTCCGGGCTGACCGCGGCCGCGCTCACCGGCGGCTCCACATCCACCGGCCGCCTGGTCACCACGGAGCTAGACCTGACCGACCGCCGCACCGTCGACCGGGCGGTGCGGCAAGCCGTCACCGCCTTCGGCGGGCTCGACGTGGTGATCAACAGTGCCGGGTACCGCGGTGTCGGATCGGCCGAGGACATGCGCGACGAGGAGTGGCGCCGCACGATCGAGACCAACCTGTACGGCACCATCCACCTGGTCCGCGCCGCATTGCCGGTTCTTCGTCCGCGCCGCTCCGGACACCTCGTACAGATCTCCACGATCGGGGGCCGACGGGCGCAGCCGGGGCTGGCCGCGTACCAGACAGCGGCCTGGGCGGTCGGCGGGTTCTTCGAGATCCTCGCCCGCGAACTCGCTCCGATCGGGATTCACGCGACCGTGCTGGAGCCGGGAGGTGTCCGGACGGCACGGGCGGAGAGGGCGCTGCCGACCGAGGGCTGGCAGGAGGAGTACGAGCCGACCGTCGGGCGCTTCGCCCGGACCTACCAGCGCAACCCGGATGTGCGGCGCGGTGACCCGGCGAAGATCGCCGAAGCCGTCCTGCGCCTGACTGCCGCGCCCAACCCGCCGGCCCGGCTGCTGCTCGGCTCGGACGCGGTGTGGCTGGCACCGCGGATCGCGGCGGCACGAGCGGCCGAGGACGCCACCTGGCACGACCTGAGTCTGTCCACGGACCACGACGGGCTGCCCGACTTCGCGGGCACGGAGGTCGCCCGCATGGTCTGCCCCGACCAGCCATGACCGGCCACAGCCCCCGTATACACACAGCCGGCCACAGCCCCCGTATACACACAAGGACAGGACACCATCATGATCGTGCGCGACAGGCTCTACATCGGCGGTCTGTGGACCGAACCGAGCGACACGACCCTGCTCGACATCCGTTCCCCTCACGACCGGTCGCTCGTCGGCCGGTCCGTGCAGACCCTGCCGGCCGACGTCGACCGCGCGGTCGCGGCGGCACGGACAGCCTTCGACGAAGGACCGTGGCGGCAGACGACCCCCGAGCAACGCCAGGATCTCGTCGTGCGCCTCAACGACCTGCGCGAGGCGCGCGCCGAGGAGATCGCGAGGCTGATCACCAGTGAGCGCGGCAATCCGCTGTGGTTCAACAGGGCGGGCCAGGGCGGACTGACCCGGCAGGCGCTCGGCTACCTCAAGGGTGCCCGCGAGTTCGGCTGGGAGGAGACGCTCGGCTCTTCCGTCCCCGACGCCGCCTTCCGCAGCGTCGTACGCCGCGAGGCAATCGGAGTCGTGGCCGCCGTCATTCCATGGAACTCGCCGTTCTCCGCGGCGCTGGCGAAGATGATCCCGGCACTGCTCGCGGGCAACACCGTGGTCCTGAAGGCCTCGCCGGAGAACTCCCTGAGCATGCTGCTGCTGGCCGACCTCTTCGGCGAACTGGGGCTGCCCGAGGGCGTGGTCAGCATTCTCCCGGCCGGCCGGGAGACCAGCGAGTACCTGGTCGCGCATCCCGGCGTCGACAAGGTGGCCTTCACCGGTTCGACCGGCGCGGGCCGCTCCATCGCGGCCGTCGCGGGCCGGCAGCTCAAGCGGGTCGGCCTGGAGCTGGGCGGCAAGTCCGCGGCGGTCATCCTGCCCGACGCGGACCTGAACGAGGCCGTGCCCGCGCTTCGGTTCTCCTCGCTGGCGAACAACGGCGAGGCGTGCGTCGCGCAGACCCGGGTGCTGGCGCCGCGGAGCCGGTACGAAGAAGTGGTGACCGCCCTCAAGGACCTGCTCGACGGGCTGAAAGTCGGCGATCCGTCCGAGGAGGACACCTTCATCGGTCCGCTGGTCCGCGCCGATCAGCAGGAGCGCGTGCGGTCCTACATCCGGCTCGGCATCGAGGAGGGCGCCCGGCTGGTTACCGGAGGGCCCGAGTCGCCGGCCGGGCTGGAGCGGGGCAACTACGTCAAGCCGACCCTGTTCGCCGATGTCGACAACAGCATGCGGATCGCGCGCGAGGAGATCTTCGGCCCCGTCCTGGTGGTGATCCCGTTCGAGGACGAGGCCGACGCCGTGCGCATCGCCAACGACTCCGAGTACGGCCTCAGCGGCGGCGTGTGGACGGCCGACGTGGAGCACGGCCTGGAGTTCGCCCGCCGGATCCGGACCGGCACTTTCACCGTCAACGGCGCGCCCATCGGCTTCGACGGCCCGTTCGGCGGCTACAAGACGAGCGGCACCGGGCGCGAGTACGGAGCCGTCGGCCTGGCCGAGTACGTCGAGCACAAGACGATCACGGTCCCGGCCTGACGACCCCCGCGGCCAGTACGGAAGGAAGCTCATGACGCCAGCGAAAGCTGCCCCGCGGCAGGCTCCGGCTCAGCCGCGTGCACGCCTCGCCCTGGGCCATTCGGACATCGGCGTCTTCCCCATCGGTCTCGGGTGCATGGGAATGTCGCAGTACTACGGCACCGCTGATCCGGACGAATCCGTCGCGACCATTCACGCGGCCATCGACGCCGGCATCGACTTTCTCGACACCTCCGACATCTACGGCGCCGCGGGCGCGGCCACCGGACAGGCCTCGGCAGGGTTCGGGCACAACGAGGAGCTGATCGGCCGGGCCGTCAGCGGGCGCCGCCACGAGGTGGTGATCGCGACCAAGTTCGGTACCCGCCCCGCGCCCGCCAGGGCGTCGAATTCGACGGGCGCCCGGAATACGTCGTGCAGGCATGCGAGGCGAGCCTGCGGAGGCTGGGGACGGATCACATCGATCTCTACTGCCAGCACCGGCCGGACCCCGCGGTGCCGATCGAGGAGACCGTCGGCGCGATGGCGACCAGCGCGGGCACACCGCGGGCCAGGTCGCACTGGCCTGGCTGCTCGCCCAGCCGTACGCCGTCGCCCCGATTCCGGGCACCAAGCGTGCTGTCTACGCACGCGAGAACGCCGCGGCGTCGTCAGTGCCGCTGAGCGCTGATGACATCGCCGTCCTGAACGAGATGTTCGCCCCGGACCGGGTCCGCGGTGAGCAATACGGGCACCTCGACATCCGTACCCGCTGACCCAGCCCCACGATCGGTAAGGAAGACAACAATGACTGCCAAGACCTGGCTCATCACCGGTGCGTCCGCCGGGCTGGGACGCGCGCTCGTGGTCGCCGCGCTGAACCGAGGAGACCGAGTGGTGGCGACCTCGCGCCGGCCGGAACGCCTCGACGACCTCACACGAGAGCACCGCGGCCGGCTGCTCGCCGTGGCGCTCGACGTCGGTGATCCCGACGACGCCCGCTCGGTGACAGCGGCGGCCACCGAGCGCTTCGGCACCCTGGATGTCGTGGTGAACAACGCCGGCTACGCCACCAGCGCGGGGATCGAGGACATCCCGGATGCCGAGTTCCGGGCACAGCTGGAAACCAATCTGTTCGGCGTGGTCAACGTGACGAAGGCGGTGCTTCCCGTCATGCGGCGGCAGCGTTCCGGGCACATCATCCAGATCTCGTCGATCGGCGGGCGGGTGGGCGGCACCCCTGGCCTGGGCGCCTACCAGACCGCGAAGTTCGCGGTGGAGGGGTTCTCGGAGGTACTCGCCAACGAGGTGGCGCCCTTCGGCATCGAGGTGATCATCGTCGAGCCCGGCGGGCTGCGTACCAACTGGGTGGCCGGCGCGGCCACGAACCCCGTTCCGGTCGGCGAGGACTACGAGCAGACCGTCGGCCAATGGACGCGCAGGTTCACTTCCTACACCGGCAACGAACCCGGTGATCCGACCAGGGCGGCGGAGGTTCTCGCGGAGATCGTCGACGCCGAAGAGCCGCCGCGGCGGCTGCTGCTCGGCTCGGACGCGTTGGGAATCGCGCTGCAGTCAGGTGCCGAGCGCAACACGGAGGCCGAGAAGTGGGCCGCCATCAGCCGGTCCATCGATTTCCCCTCACCCGACAAGGAGTAAGGGAAGCAACGATCAGGCGTGCATACGGCGCAGAGCGTCCATCGCGCGCGCTGTCGAGGACTTGTCGGTCGGCGAGGTGGGCGTGGTCATGGACGGTGCGGCCGGCGTTGAAGCCGAGCAGGACGGGCTTACCGAAGGCACAGTGTCCATTGACCCACGATGGACCAGCGGCCAGGGTCGGTGGGGTCGAACCACCTGGAGCCGACAGGGCGCCAGTCGCAGGGTGCCGTGGTAGATGGTGTGCCGAGTGCCCTCCTCGTGCTGGGTGTCTTCCGGGTCCGGCTCGTTGACCTCGTCCTCCACCGTGGGGATGACGGTCTGGACGAATTCGTCCCGCGCGATGCTTCTGTACGTGGACCTTGTAGATCTCCGGGTCGGACTGCCGCACTAGCTTCCGGGTCCGCACGATTGGCGCGGCACCTGACCTCCAACTGTGCGAAGCCGCTCGCCAGCCGGATAGCTCTCGCGCCGTGCAGTTGTTGTGGTTGCCGGGAGCTGGTCGGCCGAGGGGAACGACGAGTGGGTGTCGGCATTGATGAGGACCTGGTGGTTGGTCGAGTATCTGCAGTTCTTGGACCTCTCGGCGACCGCATGGTCGCGAGTGGGGACCGGTGTGTTCCGTCCACGATCAGGACGGTGCCATTACGGAACCGCTTGTGAGACTGAAGGGTGAGCTGTCTCAGCGTCAGGTTCGTCCGCCGGTACGTGGCGACCAGACGGCCACGGTCCTCCAACGGCAGGCTCCATGGACGGGCCCCGTATGCGGGAACGCGCTTATGAGGATAGGCCTGATCGAACCGGGAAATTGTGTGATTCGCTGTCCGGCCGGAACGCTTTGAAGCGCTTGCCAGCGGGAGTATCTGGTGCGACCTCCCGCAGGTGTTCAGTGCGATGGAATCGCTGCCTCTTAGCGGACGGATCAATGGATCGATTCAGAAGGCGGGCCAGAGATCCAGGAGGATCGACCTCATGCGAGCCGAGGAGGCTAGCCAGCGATGTAGGCGATGGCGTCGTGGCTGTGGATGCTCTCCAGGTTGCGGATGCTCACCGCATGCCGAAGACTCCGATCCCTGCAGGAGGCGCTGACTGTGCGGGCCATGTCCTCAACGAACACCGGGTTGTCGAACGCCTGCATAGTCAGGACACGCTCATCGGTGCGCTTCACCAACGGCACTACTGGCGCCGAAGCAGAGGACGACAGCAACCGCAGGGCGTTCTGAACCGGCAGAGGATACGGCGAGTCACCATGGCCGGTCACGGTGAGTGTGACCTGGCTGCGCTGATTGTGCGCGCCATAGTCAGAGACGGCCTTCGAGCACGGGCAGAGGCTTGTCACCTCCGCAGTGACGGCTGTCTTCACCGTCACGTCGCCGTTGTCCCAATGCCCTTCGATACGCACGTCGTGAACCTGCTTCGATTCACGGTTACTCGCCGGGGCAACCACCGTCGTACTGACGGGCATCGCCATCGCCACCGTGATGGCGGGAACATCCAGAAGATCTGCACCGGTCTTGAGGACGGTCGGCAACTGCCGGGGATCGAATCGCTGCAAGTGTTCGTGCACGAGGGCAACCATGCGGCTCATGTGCGTGCCGCGCCGGTCGTGCTGGAGCCGTACGGTCACCTCGAAGTCGGCGATGCCTTCCTGGCGGAGGTAGCCGTCCTCGAAGCTCACGGGGTAACGGAGACCGTCGATACCGACCTTGTCGATCTCGATCCCGCGCGAGTCGTCCTCGTTCTGGATGTCGTGCATGTTCACTCGCCCCGGTAAGTACAGCCCGACGTGCACGTTTCCCGAACCGTCAGAGCAGAGAGCCCTGACAGGTTGGGCTGGAGCCGCTCCCAGATCCAACGAGCCAGGACCTCGCTGGTCGGGTTCTCCAGGCCCTCGATGTCGTTCAGGTAGTAGTGGTCGAGACGCGCTTCGATCGGCTTGAACGCCCGCTTGAGGTCACCGAAGTCCATGACCCAGCCCGCCTCGGGATCAACGGGTGCTTCGACGTGAACGATCACCTTGTAGGAGTGACCGTGCAGTCGGGAGCACTTGTGGCCCTCCGGTACCTTCGGCAGGCGGTGCGCCGCTTCGAACTTGAACTCGCGAAAGATTTCCATTTACTGAATTCCCAGATACTTGTGCGTCTGGAGAGAGAGGATCCAGCGCGGGTTCTTCATGCAGTAGTCGACCACTGCACGAGTGTTGGCCTCAGTGTCGGGGCCGTCCATCGGTTGGAGACGGAAGAAGCTAAAGTCCAAGTTCTCAAACTGGGCAGGGTCGCCATCCGGTTGCGGGTAGACCAGTTTCAACTCGTCTCCCTTGGTGACCACGAGTTCGGAGCCGATCTTGGGGCTCACGCACAGCCAGTCGATGCCCGACGGCGGCACGCGCGTGCCGTTCGTCTCGACAGCGACCTCGAAGCCCCTGGCATGAAGGGCCTCGATGGCTGCTTCGTCGAGTTGAAGGAGCGGCTCGCCTCCCGTGCACACGACGAAGCGGTGATCGGCAGCTTCGGACGGCCAAGCGTCTTCAACGGCTTTAGCAAGGTCTCCGGGCGTGGCGAACCTGCCTCCGCCCACGCCGTCGGTGCCCACGAAGTCGGTGTCGCAGAACTGGCAGATGGCGCGCTGGCGGTCCCTCTCAAGCCCCGTCCACAGGTTGCAGCGTGAGAAGCGGCAGAAGACCGCCGGGCGGCCTGCATGGCTGCCCTCGCCTTGGAGCGTGTAGAAGATCTCCTTGACCAGATAGGTCATTCTCACGCGCCCTGGTACTGCACGGGATCGGTGGAACCTGCCTCGGCGAAGCCCTTCAGACGCAGCAGGCACGTCTCGCAGTGACCGCAGGCACGCCCCTGCTCGTCAGGGTCGTAGCAGCTGGAGGTGATGGAGTAGTCCACACCCAGGCGCAGACCCTCGCGCACGATGTCCGCCTTCGACATCTCCATGAGCGGGGAATGGATCTTGAGCTTCTGCATTCCCTCGACACCGGCGCGGGTTGCCAGGTTGGCCATCTTCGCGTACGCCTCGATGTACTCGGGACGGCAGTCCGGGTAACCGCTGTAGTCGACGGCAGTTACACCGGTGAAGATGTCACTCGCGTTGACAGTTTCGGCGTACGCCAGAGCGAACGAGAGGAAGATCGTGTTACGCGCAGGCACGTAGGTGATCGGCACGCCGCCCTCCTCGGTGTCGTCCAGGGAGTCGTGCTTGGGCACGTCAATGTCAGAGGTCAGTGCAGAGCCACCGAAAACGCGCAGGTCAATGTCAGCAATGACATGCCGGGCAGCCCCCTGGGCCTCGACCACGCGCTTCGCGGCCTCAAGCTCCACGCTGTGGCGCTGCCCGTACCGGAAGCTGAGGGCGTACGGCGTGTAGCCCTGATCCTTCGCGATGGCCAGAACTGTGGTCGAGTCCAGGCCGCCGCTCAGCAAAACGATCGCCGGACGTTCCATGCCTTGCTCCCTAGTTAGCCCTTTGTGTACGCGTGCAGCCTAGCGTGATAAGTGGCAGGTAAAGTAACCGCAGTCAAGTACTAGTTATCGCTGTCAGGAGTCGATCTGCGTGAGGCAACTATCGCTGGTGGTTACGTGCACTGACCGCAAGGTCGATAGGCCGGACGCAGATCTGTGTGCCAGGAATCTACCTAAGGGCAGCGTGAAGGAACGCTCCAGTAACTGGCAGCAGCGCATCCACACCGCAACCGCGCGCGGCGGCTCCTCCCTGCCTGCGCTCACGGATCTCTACCGCGGTGATCACTGGACTCGGTCCCGTCGGCTGACGGCGGCGGCCTCGGACGCGGGCTACAAGACTCAACTATGGGTGGCGTCGGCCGGGTTGGGCCTGCAGCCGGTGGAGCCGGAGACGGAAACTGCACCTGCCTATGCGGCAACGTTCAGCAGGCAGCATGCGGACTCCGTCGCGACTTCTGCAGTGGAGAACGCCCAGTGGTGGAGTCACCTTCAAGCGGGAACCGGCCGAGCCACGCTTCAGGAACTCGGCCAGCGGGGGTCGGTACTCATGGCTCTGTCCGAGGTCTACGCGAGTGCCATGGAGGAGGAACTCCTGGCCCTTGGGGCTCTCGAGGGTGAGGCGCTGCTCATCGGCGGTTTGCGTGAAGTCCCTGGAGTCCACCGAGTCCGGTCCGATGCTGGGCTGCGTCACGCTCTGGGGGGCACGTTGACGAGCCTGAATGTGCGCATGGCTGCGTCGTGGCTCGAGCACTCGAGAGTGGGCTCGCTCACCTCGCCGGCCACTCAGAAAGCATGGAATGAGTGGGCGGCAGCCACTATGAAGCCGGAGCAGTACAACCGTGAGCCCATGTCGGATGAGGACGTGATCGTCTTCATCAGGCGTGAGGCAGCGAAGGCGCCGGGGATCTCCCGCACGCGGCTGCTGCGGGCCTTGCGTGACGGCGGCAAAGCATGCGAGCAGAGCAGGTTCGCCAATCTGTACAAGAGGACCATGGGGGAGCGGTGACAGAAGACGTCATCAAACGCAGAGCGCTGCGGATCGAGCAGAATCCGGGCATCCCACTGTATGTGTTTGCGCTCGAAGCAGGAGAGATCGACCGCGTGGCTGATGTGGCACGGATCTCTCGGGACGAGGCGGGCAGACTGTTCGGATACCAGCGGCCGGAAAAGAAGCAGCACGTCAAGCAGATCCTGGAGTACCTCGACGGCGAAAATGTGCTCTTCCCCAACGGCTTGATCCTTGCCCTGCCCTCCTCGGTGCGGTTCAGGGGGAGCCGCGGGCCGAACAGCACAGATGGCCTCTCAACGATCGGGACGCTGGAGATTCCCCTGCCGGAGTCACCAACTGCGGCCAGGCCCGCCTTCATCGTGGACGGGCAGCAGCGGAGTCTCGCACTCGCGCGTACCCGAAGGTCCAAGCTGCCTGTCACGGTGGCCGGCTTTGTGGCCGAGGACATCGAAGTGCAGCGTGACCAGTTCCTGCGCGTCAATACTGTTTCGCCCCTGCCCGGCAATCTGGTGACCGAACTGCTCCCAGAGGTGCACACCAAACTTCCGACGAAGCTCTCCGCGAAGAAGTTGCCTTCCGTCTTGGTGAACGCTCTGAATCAGGACGCCGATTCGCCCTTCAAGGGATTGATCAAGCAAGCCTCAACCACCTCGGACAAGCGATCCAATGCCGTGGTGAAGGACAACAGTCTGATCTCGGCTATCGAGGAATCTCTGAAGCCGTCGGGCGCCCTGTTCCCGTACAAGAACCTCTCAAACGGGACGATCGACACCATCACGATTCGCAGCATTCTCGTCACCTACTGGAGTGCGGTGCGGGACACTTTCCCCGACGCCTGGGGCGTGTCGCCGACCAAGAGTCGCCTCATGCACGGCGTTGGCATCCGGTCGATGGGGCGCCTGATGGATCGAGTCATGGACCGGGTGTTGGCTGTCGCGGAACCAGGTTCACAGGAGGCCTACGAGAGGGCCAAGGCCGAACTGGAGTTTATCGCCCCGTACTGTCGATGGACCAAGGGGCGCTGGCCTGAACTCAACACCCCGTGGGATGAGCTCCAGAACACGCCGCGGCATATCAGCACCCTTTCGAACCTTTTGATTCGTATCTACTTCCAGTCGAGGAATAGCGCGTCGTGAAGTTCTATTTTCCGGACAGTCAGGATCAAGTCAGCCCGAGCTACGACTTCCTTAATGACGAATACTCCGATTTTCGCATCCGGCAGCGAGATGACCGCTATGCGCACCAGGTAGTCACCCCTGCCCCCTATAAGGGAATACTGGTTAGTAAGGCTATCGTTGATGGCTCCGTCAGGGGTGCTGGCAAGTACAATGCCCCTCAGAGGCAGCGGCTTTACCGCCTCGGCGTCCGAAACTTCTTCAGACTGCCCGAGGGGATGGACAGTCTTGGGGATTGTGGCGCGTTCAACTATATTGACGAAAAGATTCCTCCGTATTCAATTGAAGAGGTTCTCGATTTTTATGAAGGGTGTCAGTTCGACGAGGGCGTCAGCATCGACCATGTGATCTTCGGCTACAAGCCGGCGGCCACCGATTCCGAGGTTGATCCAGCATGGGCCGAGCGTCGCCGCATCTCGCTCAAGCTCGCCGAGGACTTCCTTGTCGGCATCGAGGCCCGCAAGAGTAACGTCATTCCCTTCGGGGCGGCTCAGGGTTGGAGCCCGGCCAGTTACGCCGACAGCGTGGCCCAACTCCAGAGGATGGGGTACAAGCGCATCGCGCTCGGCGGCATGGTCCCCCTCAAGACGCACGAGATCATGGCGTGCCTAGACAAGATCGAAGAAGTCCGCGACAAGGAAAACACCAAGCTGCATCTGCTGGGGATCACACGCATCGGCAGCATGGAGGAGTTCTCCAAGCGCGGAGTGGCCAGCTTCGACAGCACGTCCGCGTTCCGGCAAGCCTTCATGGACGAGCGCAACAACTTCCACACCGCTGAGCGCACTTACCCGGCGGTTCGGGTACCCCAGGTAGACGGGAACCCCACGCTCAAGAGGCAGATCCTGGCGGGGGTGATCTCTCAGGCGGCCGCTATCAAGGCCGAACGGGAATGCCTCCAGGCTCTTCGTGAATACGGCGAAAAGCGGCTAGAGCTGCGCGAGGCCATGGAAGCATTGGAGACCTACTTGCGTCTCGTCGATGAGAAGAAGTGGGACAAGTACCACAAGGACTACGAGAAAACCCTGGCCGACCGGCCTTGGAAGCACTGCTCCTGCCTCCTCTGCAAGGACCTTGGCGTCGAGATCGTGATCTTCCGCGGCACGGAACGAAACAAGCGCCGGGGGTTCCACAATATGACTGTCCTTCAAGCGAAGATGAGTCAACTCAACTTCACATGAAAACCTGAACCGCAGAGTTTTTACGAACTGCCCAGCTAGGAGATGAAGTGGCCGACCGATACACGTTGCGACTCCCTGCCCTTCGAGTAAGTCAAGGCGACAAACAAATCTATTGCTTCGCGGTCGATGGCAAGAAGTTGCACGACTTCACTGCCGTCTCGCGAATTCGCCGCGATGACGAGAAGCAGTTGCAGGGGTACCAGCGACCGGAGGCCCTCAGTCATATCCGGGCAATCCGCCGCTACCTGGAGTCCGAAGGGGCGATGCTGCCAAACGCCTTGGTCCTTGCCTTCGATGAGCGGGTGGAGTTCGTTCCGGGCAGCCCTTCCAAGGGCATCGACTATGCAGTCCCCGGCGAGTTGATCATCCCCGTCGACGAGTCACTCGACGAGCACGAGAAGCCGGCCTGGCTCGTGGATGGACAGCAGCGTAGTGCGGCCATCAGGGACGCTGACCTTGCAGAGTTCCCCGTCGCGGCTGTGGGCTTCATCGCGTCTCAGCAAGAGCAGCGGTCGCAGTTCATCTTGGTCAACTCGACCAAACCACTCCCCAAGGGTCTCGTGTACGAACTCTTGCCTGATACCACCGGCCAGTTGCCGCGCTCGTACGCGCGCCGTCAACTCGCTGCGAAGATCATGGTCCTTCTGAATATGGGGGACGGTCCCTTCTGCGGCAGGATCAGCAGCCCCACATCGCCTACCGGCAACATCAAGGACAACAGCGTTTTGAGGATGCTGGAGCACAGCATCTACGAAGGCGCCTTGTACCAGTACCGGAACGCTGAGGACGGTACCGGGGACGAGGAGGCAATGCTGGCGCATATCCTGGCCTTCTGGACGCCAGTGGCGAGTATGTTCGAGGACGCGTGGGGCAAGTCGCCCAAGGAATCGAGGTTGACCCATGGTGTGGGCATCCAGGCCATGGGCTTCGTCATGGACCGACTCACAGCGGACATCCCCTTCGACAAGGTCGACTGGGACAAGGTCCGCATCACCTTGCGAGGGCTGGAAGACCACGTTGCCTGGACCTCGGGCAAGTGGAAGTTCTCGGATGGCCAGGAACGTAGCTGGAACGGTCTCCAGAACACGGCCAACGACGTGCGGCTGCTCAGCACCCACCTGCAGGCCCTAGTCAGCAAGTAGTCAAACTCTGCGGCATCATCTGGTGGTCTCCTCGATTAGCTCGGGGAGACCACCAGCGCGTCAGGGGCCCACGGCGATCGTGCGCCGTAGACCTCGCTCTGCTGCGCGCAGGAGAGACGCCGAGCCGCTGCCATTCGCGTACTCGATTGGCACGTCATTGCCAGTGTGCTGAGTGATGAAACCGGTGGCGGCGTGCTTGGCGCAACGCGTCGCTAGAACGACCACGTCCGACCTGCGCGCCTTCTCTCGCAACTGCGGCGTGCCAACGTGGTCATAGGCAGTCGAGACCTTCACCGCAGGAGCGATCTTCTGCAACTCCTCCCGGCACCTGGTGAGCACCGCCTCGTCCAGGGAGTACAGGAGCAGCGTCGAGGGTGGCATCGACGCCAGGGGGTCATCCTGGACACCCTCCTCTGCGGGAACGGCCCAATCGAGACCGTCCAGGCCAAGTTCACGAGTGAGCCGGTGTGCGAAGGCCAGATCAGCTTCCGCAAGGCGGTGCCGGTGAATGGACAACGGTGCGAGGAGATCGACACACAATCTCTCACGGGCGTCTACGTCAGGACACGCAGCAAGAAATAGGCGGTCAACGAAGTCCAAGGCGGCTGAGGCTCGTTCGGGAGCGATCCACCGACTGCATTCCGAGCTAACGTCCTTGAGGATCTCTCCGTAGGTGTCGGCGGCGGGCGAGGCCCGAAGAGCGATGTCCATCAGAGCTTGCAGCACAGCCAGGTCACCCGGGCCGTAGCGGCCGAAGGCCACGGCGTTGCGGATGAAGGCATGCGCGCTCTTCGGCGCCGGCTCGTCGTAGCCCACGGCATCGAGGAACGATCCGACAGCACGCCACAGTTCACCTGCCTGGCCATCGCTCAATCCGTCCAAGAACTCCGCCAGAACGTCATCGTTCTGTGCCGGGGAGGGCCACAACGCCCAAACTTCGTCTTCGACGGCCTGTTTGCCAGCGGGGCTTCCATCAGCAAGCGCAGAGAACAACTTTGGCCAAGACTCGACGGGCACGCTTGCACCAGCGCCAGGGGATGCCTCCGAGGATGCTTCGTCCACCGCATCAGGCACCGGCTTAGCCGCTAGACGCTCAGCCTCGCTCAGAACGAGTGCCGCGACCTGGGTCGCCTGATCCAGTTCCTCAATGGCCGCCAATGCCCGACGAGCAACTGTCACATCATCGAGAATTACGGCAGCAAGCAAGATAACGGTCATCGCCTGAGGACCATACGACCGAGGGTCGCCGACAAGCAGTTCAGGGACCACCCTGCCGTGGGCGATGAGGCCTTCTTTAGCCGCATCGAGGTCTCGCGTAGCGAGAGGTTTCTCGAGGGCCACTGTGTAAACAGCGTTGAGAATGGCGGCCTTCACCGCAGCGGGTGGATCCTGGTGCACGATGTCCGGCAGGTTCGGAAAAGCGAGAACCTTGTTACTCACGCCGAGGCGATCCAGGCGCTTGAGTCTGAGGTGCGCCAGGTTCGTGGCGGTGAGTCCACCCGCCGCCGCCAACTGCTCCAGTAGATCTTGGGAAGCTGCTTCACCGCCCGCCGCGAGAGCAGCATCGAACTCCGCGATGAGCCGACCGATGGGCTTGACTGCACGCCACAGACGGGGCGGTCGGCTTGTATAGGTCTTCTGCATCAAGAGCAACGCGTCGGTGAGGCTCTGTCGGTAACGCGAGGGCTGCGCGGTTGTCAGCCTGAAGGTCACGCGCTCGCCGGCGAAGTCCAAGATTGCGCGTTCTACTGGGTCATTCGGATTGAGCCGGGCTGGGCGCAGGCCGCCACGCTCCATGTCGCAGTAGATATACGTCGGCCCTGCGAAGGCTTCGATCAACTCAGCTGTCTTCGTCACGTCAGCCCGGTCGCGTGCGATGGCGTACATGGCGAATTGTTGGCTGTCGGCATCCCACCGCGGCAGGACGATAGGCGCATCGCCGCCGCTCAGCAGAACCTTGACGAAGGGCTCGGTGCGCTCCTTGTGAGCGTAGCCCGGGCGCATGTCGGGCCAAGCGTCGTTGCCCGCTCCAAAGAATGCTCTGAGGAAGGTCTGGATACGTTCCGGCGTCCAGTGTTTGGCCTGAGTCACGCGGCATCTCCCCACCGCTCGGCCAGGTCCAGGCGTGCCTGGGCAGCGGCGTCACTACCTGCCGTGTAGGTCACTCTCTCGTCGTTCTTCGCCATGCCGCGAATAGTGAAGTTCATCGAGCCGCTGAGCATCCAGTCGTTGCCGCACAAGGTCTTCTCGTGGATGTTCGGATCCTGCACCGAGTGGATACGCTCCGGTGCTGCTGCCTTCATGAGACGACGCAGGAAGTCGTCGTTGTGCGCGTCGGGGCGTGTAACGACGTGGATCTTCGCACCACCGTGAGCGATGCGGGCGATGGCATCGGATATGCGACAGCTTTGGGGTGGAACATCGCCGAACAGCGCATCGTACGCACCGTGCCTGTTGTCGAGGATCTGGACATCGGTGATCCAGGGTGACACCAGCCACAAGTGATCGCTGGGCGCAATGAACTCCGCGATCAGCGCCGAAGTCAGCATGGTGTTGACGCGCATCGTCGTGTGTAGCCCAGTACGGATTGTGCGCTCCTGGGACCTCACTGGGCTGCCTCCCGCAGCTCGACACGGACCCGGAGTTCGTTCTGCTGACGGAGAACTCCGCAAACCTCTCCGTAGACGCGCAGAACGTCCCGGTCAATGTGGGTGACAGGAATCTGCTTCAAGGCTTGTGCCATTGAATCCTCCTTGCCGGCGGGACAAAAGAGATCGACGGCGGAGGTCGCTGAGAGGTGCTTGCAGTACGACTCAACCCAGGCAGCCTGCGTCACATCGACTTCGGGCAGCCGGTCGTCGTGAGCTGCCTGAACCAGAAGCCGTTCCAGTACAGGTGCTTCGGCGTACGGCTGGTAATGCTTCAGGTCCTGGGTACGAGCCTGGTGACCCCGAGGCCACAGGAGGCTGAAGACCTGGTCGGCGCTGAGCGAACGGATTCCGGGCAGTTCGAGTTGCTTCGATCCCACGGCGTAGGCCACGACGCGTGCGTCGACTTCAATTCCCAGACGCTCTTCGAGCGCAGTCCAGGCTCTTACAAGAGCGAGAGCCGCGGCGTCGATGTCGGGCCCGGAGCCCGGGCGCAGCAAGCGTGTGGACAACGCCGCGACTGCCGCATGCCGAGGTGGACCGTCCAATCGAGCCCATGCCTCCCGTAGATCGCCGAGTGCGTCTTGGGCATGCTGCGCTGGCGCGTTAGCGCGAAGCGTCGCCATGGCGCGTGCAGCGGCACCCCCCGGTTCCTCCGTGACGTGCTCGAGGAGACGCGTCAAAGTGGCATCCACATACTCAAATTCGCTGGGTGCGAGGCTGCTCGTCACAAGTCCCCAGAACTTTCGGGGATCCGCCGAGTAGTAGTCGATCAACTGCTCGATCACGCCGAGGCCTCCGACGGAGGTCTCGCTGAGCCAGATGGTCGTCAGTCCATCCGCTTTGTCGGCGGGTAGGACATCGATGATGAGGTCGCCGTCTTGCGCGTTCGGGCATGCGCGCTGGGCGGCAGTACGGATCCCGGCGGCCATGGTGTCTCGGTAGGCACGCTGCGCCAAGTCAGCCGTGTCTGCGGACACGTCCTCGATAACGAGGAGCCCGGCTGCTCGGTTGAGGGCCTCGACGACGGTGCCCTGGGTGACCAGTGTTGTCAGTTCAGAAACGAGGCGGTCGTTTTCCAGGTGCTCCTCGGACAAGTCGGCATCCCGATAGAGCACCTGGAAGATCCTTGCCAGATCTCTGCTCCATCCCCCATTCGAGAGGAGCGTGCGGATCTCCGCGTTCGTGCGCTCGGCAGCCAGACCAGCCAGCGCGAATGCCGTCAGGTAGATCTGAGCGAGTCGCTCGCGCTGGAAGATGTTCGAAATATAGGCCAGTGTCGAATCTTCTTGGACTGCGTGTGAGAACGCGAGAGCACGCCATTGTGGCGAGTTCAGGTACCGGTTGACCGCCGGGTCCGCAACATTCAAGGGGCGCACCTTGAAACAGGCTGCGTCGACACCGAGGCGGAATCCGAGGGCAGCGGGCTTTCCGCGGAATTCGTAGCGGACGGACTGCTTTTCGCTGTCATGGCGTTCACGGCGGACCGTGCATTCGGCGCCGATCGTCATGCGTCGCACCTCGACAGGGTTGCCAGCCGCGTGTGTCGCGAAGCTGACGGCGTCGATTCGCCTCTGCCATGGGGACGGTTTTGGCACCATCCCTTCGTCGAAGCGGATATCGTCAGGGGCAACAACCTGTGTGCCCCACACCGGGACGCCCTGCGACTGGTCAATGATGTCGCCGTCTGGCTCGACCAGCCCTATCCGCTTCGGTCTGACGACCTCGAATTCGGTCCCGCCGTGCTCGTGAGGCCGCCAAGGGCCCTCGGGCATGCCATCCCTGACGAACTGCGTGAGAGTCAGGACGCCGCTGCCTTCGGCAGGTAGAGGAAGCCACGTGCGATGGTCATCGTTCAAGTACCCGAAGCGTCGACTGACTCGGCCAGGTACCGCCTCCGTGAGGGCTCTCCCGATCGGCGTCGGCTCGACGGCTCCGTCTCCGTCGTCAAATGGGAGCTCCAGATCAACCTCTGGAAGATTCAAGGGCTCAAAGAGAGCTCGAGTGATGTACTCGGGGAGCACGGCGTCGTTCACGGCGCCGGCGTCAGCCACCAGCGGCTTCCAACCGGAGTTGAGCCGTCGTAGTGCGGTGGGTGCCACGGCTAGGAGCAGAGATCGCGGCTGTTCCCACAACACGGCCTGTACTTCGTCGGCAGAGATTTGCAGGGCCCTGGTGAGGTGCTTTGCGAACTGGTCCTGGACACGGTCGTCGTTCAGCAACTCATCCAGTACCTGGATGAGCGCCTTGTGCTCGCGTTCAAAGCGGGGGTCCACAGCTCCCGACTTCGGCGCTTTCAGGAGCTTGCGTGGGTCTGCATAGCGGAAGCCCTTGCTGCGCAAGCGGCGCCCTGCCCAATCAAGAAGGGCCTGGGCCCCTTGGATCTTGAGGACATAGCGATTCCGTAGAGGCAGCTTGATCGCCTCAACCTCTGGTGCGAAGAGCGTCTCGTAGCCCTGGTAAGCAAGACGATCACGACCGTAGTCAGAGAGAGTCACGACGGTCATCGGCCGCGTACCCCGGGCACGACCAGCACGCCCGCGACGCTGGATGAAGGAGGCAGCATTGCGAGGTGCCTTGTGCTGAAGCACGAAGCCAACACGGGGGTCGTTGAAGCCCACCTCCAGGGAGGCGGTGGCGACAGTCAGCCTGGCGTTGTGGTTAACACCAGCATCCTGCGAAGAAGTGCGACCAATGACCAAGTGGTGCATGCGCAGATCACGAGCGAGTTCGTTGCCGATCTTCTCGACAAGATCCCACGACTGGCCGTCGTAGTACCGGGCCTCGGGCTCAGGCCGTGCGCGTGAGCGCAGTCCGGCAAGCACGTCGCCATTTCGGCTCCTGACACCGCGGTGGTCTTGGTCGCCTTCCGCGTCGCGTAGGTACTTGTAGAAGCGATTGGTGACGTCAAGGTCGTCGGTGAACAGGAATCCGGTGGATCCGTACAGAAAGCTCTCGTCACTTGGGTCGAGCACTCGGCCGAAGAGCATCGCTGTCTGGATAGATGTCGACAGCAGGCTGGCCCCTGCCACGGGATCGCCGCGCAGGGCCAGCGCGTACTCGCGGCCCTCCTCCACCATGCTGTCCTCGGACGGAGCGATGGGGTCGATGTCGCTGTCACGTAGACCGACTAGTTGTGCGAAGAACTCCTTGGCGTCGCGAAGCGTGGCACTCAGGCCAACGAATGTGACCGGTTTGCGGGCTGCCTCGCGCCACCTTCGAAGGAGGTAGGCGACTTGGGCGCCATGCACGCCGGAATAGGTGTGGACCTCGTCGAGGAGCATCAGCGAAGGAACCTGCCCGCCGCGCCAACCCAGAAGGCCGTCGAGGTTGCCGTCCGCACTGCAGTTGTTCAGCATCTCGGTCGTCGTGAACAACAGATCGGGTGGGCTGCTCCGCAGGGAACTACGCGTAAGGGCAAGGCGCCCTTTGGGTACCTCATACCGGCAGCGCCAGCACACGAGGCGCTCGATATCGGCCGCGCGGTCCGCATCGGACCACACCAACTCCCCGTTCTGGCATTCGTCGTTGGGGCAAGGAAGGAAGGGACAGATGAATCCGTCTTGGAACCGTTTCCAACGCCCCGAACCCCTGCCTTCGGTCAGCCGCCAATCGGTGGACTTGGTTGGGGTTCCTCCATAGAGCGCGCCGATGCGCAGAAAGCGCCTGCCCTGTTGCGCGAGTGCCTGTTCAACCTTGCTGGCCTCCGTGAGGGCATCCTTGAGTTGGTCGCGCAACAACTCGGTACGCGGGTACAGGGCCAGAGTGTGGACTTTGCCCGGAGCTTGCGCAGCGATTGCCGCGAAGGCGGGCAGGTAGAACGAGAGTGTCTTGCCACTACCCGTGCCGGCCCCGACAATGATTCCGTTGGACTTGTTCTGGTGGGCCAGCCATTCAAAGACAGTTTGGGTCGTTTCCAACTGGAAAGGCGCCAGAGTCTTTCCACCCAAGTAGGCCTTTGCGACGCGGTCCTGGAGGTTTCCCCAGCTAGGCGAAGTGCCCAACTGCTCGAGCGCCGATGAGGCAGAGATGTCACGCTTGGGGTAGCGCCGATGCCGCGTGTGAAGCCGGTAGTCGGCCACAAGGCGACTTCCTTGACGCCACCATCCATTCGGTGTCTCGTCTGCCCAGTCGCCCCTAGGCCGGAAAAGCTGGCGAAGTCCGGCCGTGAGGCGGAGTGACTCGGCGAATCGCGTGCGATAGCGCGCTGGCCCGTCATTCGGCCAGGGCACCTTCCAGATCAGAGCGAGGCTGCGCATTTCCTGGAGTACGTAATGAGGTGAGACGTTCTCCGGGGTTTTCGGATGGTCTCTGAGAACAGACTCGATACATTCGACCACGTCGCCTTCAGAGAGGGCACCCTCCGTCACGCCCCATGAGAGCAGTGGTAGTTCGAGGTCTTCCAAGCGGTTGAGGAGTTCGTTGGTGAAATCCTGGTCCATGATGCGCTCGTTCACGAGCCCTTCCTCTTCAGGCTGATGTGGGCATCCATCCCGTATTCACGGATGAGCGCGATCTCTTCGTCGGTGACGTCGTGGAGCGTGAGACCGGACTGCTCGCGCAGTCGATCCAGCAGAAGGGATAGTGCCTGCGGCGGGTCTTGAGCGTCCTTAAGTAGTTCAGCCAAGCCCGCATGCGTGATGGCGAAGTTAGTGATGGAGTCCTGGGACGCTTTTCCCTTTGCCACACGTTCAAGCTCGGCATGGCGGGCGGATGCCTGCTTCTCGGCCCGTGGATCGAGAAGCATCGAGATCCGCGCTACGGGCAACTCCTTGAGTAGCTGTCCCGTCCACACGGACCAAGCGGCTTGATTCGCTTCACCAAGACGATTAGCAACTGACTGTGCTTTCTTCTTCGCCGTGTTGAACACCTGATTGGAGGGCAAGCCACTGGGCCCCAAGCTGCGCTCAAAGCCCGCTCTCCCGTCATCGATGCTCCACATGTCGATGTCGAGGCCCGCGCCACGGGCCTGCAGAGCTTGAGTGACGGCCAACTGGAAGCGTAGTTGGTTGAGCTGGGACCGAAGCTCCATCAACCGAGTTGAAACCCGGGTGGCCTGACGCTGCGACTCTTCGCCATCCGCGATGCGGGAGGCATGATCTTCTAGCAGCTTTGCCTTCTCGTACACGGACATCTGGGTCATTGGACATCAGCCCCATCGGCTACCAGAGAGCGCCATTCGGCAACGAGTTCCTGCACGCCAGCGGCTGCGCTCTTGGCGGCCGAAGAACTTGCCCGCATCTCAGCACCCTTCAGCGCTTCGTCGAGCCACTCGTCAGCTACATACAGCAGGTTCCGAACGACGCCGATGGAGGATCCGCGGTCCTGGGCGGCTGTGCGGATTCGTGCAGTGAGAAGGGTTGCCTCTGGACGGTCGTCTTCGTGGCAACGCCCCAACTCATCCTCCAGCGCGGAGATCGTGGACCACTCCACGGCGCTCGCCTGCTCAAGGAGCGAATCAAGATCGCGTGCTCGCTGAGTAGACAGCGACAAGCTGACTTCCCTGGCCCGGTCAACGGCAGACTTGATGCTGGCGAGGGTGTTCTTTCCCGGGGTACTGCGCGGTTGCCGCAGACGGATGTCGCGGAGCAGATCGTCGAGCATCGTGATCTGTCCGTCGATCAGGGCGGACCATGACACGAACGGTTTGACTGCCGGCTTGATCCATTCCGGGACGGTGCTCACTGGTGTCTCCCATGACCAGTTGGTGGCTGCCTGCTCCAGCAGAGGGACTGCCCGGGCAGCATCGATCATGCCCACGGCTCCTCTGCTGCCTTGCGAGATGCCGAACCCGGTACGGATGCGCTTAACCAGGGCGCTGCGCACAGCGAGGTGTTGGTTGAGCGCGAGGGTCCACCGCTCAGGCCTCGACATAGTGCCGGCGCCCTTCCAGCTCTCGCCGTCGTCGACCGCAGCTGCCAGCAACTCCTCGATGGTCATGCCAGGCCAGGCGCGACCTGCAAGAACTGCTCCCAGAAGGGATGCGCGCAGGCCGAGCACGAGGTCGTCATCTGTGACCTCCAAGGTGCGTTGAACTCTGGTTGCCAACGCACGGGAGTGCTCTTCGGCGACGGTAGCCAGCCTCCGGACGTCCTCCCCACGGACCTGATCCAGGCCGTACTGCGCGCGGATCAAGCTTTGGAAGAATCTACTGTTCGTCGCGCTCCGCTTGAACTGGATGGGGGCGCTGTCTGCACCGTTGATGCCTGCGACCGCGGAGCCTTCGACGCTGACGACGGTGGCATTGTTCGGCCAGCCCTTGTCCTTCACACTGGCTTGCGCCTGCATGAGCGGTGCATTCCACCGGTACCGCTGGGACACAGCGGTGGCAACGACTGTGCGGATGGTCCGAGCGTAATCCTGCTGGAGATCCTCGCCGCGGGTCACCCACTCCTCGATGTTCCGAAGGCTCCGCTGCACCGACGGTGGATAGGTCTTGTCTTCCGTCTTGGCGGTGCTCGACGACGTGCCGGATCGCCGGGAGGGCTCTGCGGCTCGTCGCGGCTGCTCAGGGAGGACCGGAGACTCGGCCGTCATGGGGCTGAGGGCGAACGCCTCCAGCACCGTGGGGTCGTCTTCAATGCCCTGAGCGGCTGCATCTTCCCAGAACTCAAGTACCCGCTTGCGTCGGTCGGCGGCAACAGGATCGCTACGCTCGACGAGTTGCTGCACGGCTGTGCTGAGGGGCTGATCGATCTCAGCGGTGGGGAATGCCTCGGAGAAGGAAACGTCCGGGAATTCTCCCTTCCGCAGCGAGCTGGCGTGCTGAATAAGGACTGGTCGTACCACGCTTCCCAGAACGGTTCGAGGAACGAACGCCCACGGCTCGGCCTTCGAAGCAGTCGAGTGGACCGCGCGGGTCAGGGCAGACCTGTTGAAGGGGTACAGACCGTAGCCGTCAGCGGATGCCCCGAACGCATCGTGGCAACGAGCGTGTAGCGGGCACTCGTCGCATGCGTTTGCCGGCTCTGCATCGCCCGCTTGCTCCAGTCGATCCTTGCCGACACGCGCGGCGTTGAGGTAGCGGCCCACGAATGCGGCGATCGCCTCTTCGCCGGTGTCTTCCTGGCTGAACGGCACGTCCAGGTCATAGGCGTAGCCAAGATTCGCGCGTACGCGTGTGAGAGCCGTTTCCGGCAAGTCACGGAAGTAACCAGTAGTTACCGCCATAAGAGTGCGGATAGGGGCCAGGCGGGTGGAGCCTTCGCGGTGGGCCGCTTCGACGATGGCGTCGAGCAGGTCCTTTTGAACGCCCTGGATGAGGGCAAAGTCTTCGATGAGAAGAATGATCTCTTTTCCCTGCCGGTGGTACTCCTCCCGCACAAGGGTCATAGCTTCTAGCAGGCGCCCCATGCCCAGGTTGAAGCTCCTGTTGATCGCAGTCTCCAAGTGCTCGTTCAGGAGGTCGATCGCGATCTCCTGAAGCTCGGCCTTGGAACTGAGGACCTGAACCCACTTCTTGGCCAGGGCTGATGCTTTGCTGACGCCGGTGATGTCCAACGGGAGATCATGAACGGTGAACTTCGGAGGGCGATCTCCTTCTCCCTTGGTACGGTCCCGCAGGAGGTAGGTGGCCAGCTGTGGAACAAACTTCTCCGGCCTGAGCATGAATTCACTGACGTGCGGATCGTCAAGGAGTGCTCCAAGTCCCTGAGAGCCGAAGAGCTGCCGAGCCGGCCCCGAAACTCCGCGCCCTGTCTCGGCGACAAGGGTTTCGTTGAGTGAATGGATAAGGCGCCGAGCAAGCACTGGTGCGTCGATGTCAGCGGCGAACTTGTCGATCTGCGCCTTCAACTGCTTCAGTTCATCGTTGTCAGCCTGGGCGATCAGGCTTTGAACTACGGCCTTCAGGCTCGTCCTGTGCTTCTCAAGGTAGATGACCTCACGAGACTCAGACTGATCGCCGACCAGATCAAGGTGCTCGCGCACCCACCGGACGAGGTGCGACTTTCCAGAACCAGACTCACCCACGATGGGCATAAGCAGAGTGCCGGTGTTGGACTCATGATTCAGGAAGTCATGAAGGACCGCCCGCTCATCGACCGGCTGCCCCTCGAGCACAAGTTGGCGGCCGTCGAGCCGCGCTCGCCGGATCCTCAGGGGAGCATGCGTGGCCCGAAAGACGGCAGGAGAAGGGGAGATGGCCTCGACGCCGATGGTGTTAGCAGCAGTCGCGGGGTCCCAACAGACCTGCCCACGGAAGTCAGGCACTTGGGACCTCCTGCATAGTGATGTCGCTTACGTAGCGCGGGCTTGAAGGCTGCTCTGGGTCGGCTACCTGGAGTACTAGAGGGGCATCGGAATCGAGTTCCAGACACAGCCACTTCTCGTCGCTTCCACGCAGCAGTGCAAAGGAGAGGGCAGCGCCGGCCACACGGTCGCCGGGGTTGTCGAGTTGAAGAGTCCGCGAGTATTCGCCGCCCGGCAGCACTGGCAAGTGCTCACGGACGCTTCGGACGGCTGCCACGGCGTTAATCTGCTGGCCAGGCTCCCACAGGCTCTGAGCGACGTACCTGACAGCGGCGGTGCAGTCTGGAGTCAATGGACTACTGCCTTCCCCGGAGAGGAGTGGGCGGGCAGCGAGCCCCAACGCGGGAGCCCAGTCTCCGAACGGCCGCCAACGCTCAGCATTGACGATGGCGGGGCCGGCCTCCGGCTTCAAAGCGTTCTGCCTGAGCTTCTGAGCTTGCTCCCAAGCCACCGGAGCCTCCATAGGGTCCAGGGTAAGAAACCAGGCCAGGGCCCGAGTGAGGTCGCGGGATTCCTTCTGCTCCTCGTTGTCTCCCAAACGACTGTTGCGTTCAGGCGCGAGCACGGCGGTGCGCAGAGCAGCGGAGAAGGCATCCCAGTCGCGGCCGTCGAGAGATGCTGCGGGTCCGACAAGCTTCAGCTCACTGGTGGAGTCGTGAACGTTAAGCAACCCGAGTTCCCGCAGCGTCTTGATGGCCTTGCTGAACATCTCCGACGCGTCGTCCTTCTCTCGGGAAGCTAGCGTGGGCGGACTCAAGAGGGCGCGTGCGCTGTTGAGCGATACAGGCTTCTTCGAGTGGGCCAGTAGACGGACGACTGCCCACATGGGGTCAGGGCGCGAAGCGTCCACGTTGATCAGGGCCATCAGAACGACTCCAACGCATTCCGGACGGGGAAGTTTTGAGGATGAAGAGCGGTGAAGAGCAGGTCGGGCCGCTCTGGATGCGGCATGCCCCGTGGGTGGATCAGGTACGTCACGTCTGGTGAACCAAGGCGTGACCTGAGCACGCTGTCGACGGATGACGGATCATCGTCCACAACCCACACGATGGGGCCGTCGTAAAAGCGCAGCAGATCTGCGTCGGTGTCACAGATGATCGGGCGGGGCGCCACATCCTCCTGGAGGGTCTCGACTAGGCGGGAGGTGATCCCTGGTCCGCCGATCACGTTCATACCGCGAAGGGCCAACATTTCCAGAAGCCGGGGCACATTAACCTGGCGTTCGGCATCGGTCCCCCACCACAAGCTGAGGCATGAAGCGGTGCCGCGCAAGGTTCCGAGGGGGTCGCGATTGGCCCTCGGCGGGGCAGCAACCAGCGGATGAGGGTCTCCCGCCAGCCTGTAAAAGCCGTTGTCTGCAGGAAGACCTGTCGATCTACAGCTAGGGCAGCCTCGGCAGTTGATACCCGACAGCAGCGGGGCTGCGCCTCGTTGTACCCGGTAGTAGGTGCTGAGTACCTCGCCGGTGCACCGATCGCCACGCAGCAACGTTCGGAGATCAGTAAGTGCGGTCCTCTGAGCAGTAATCGAGCGCTGGCGCTCAGTTTCGAAGAGAGCCTGGAAGTGTTCCTCGTCGTTGGTTTGCGTGTCCGCGATGGAGACGTCGACATGTGTGGACGCCAACTCGTAGAACTGATTGAGACGTTCCTGGAAGACAGCACGCGGTTCGCTTTCGTTCCGCTGGGGTGGTTCAGGGACATGGAGTTCGATAAGCCCTGCGCGCAGCATGAGGTTCAGGGTGCGAATGTTCCAGTCCCGGTTGGCCTCGGAGATGTCATGGACGTTGTCCGGGATCGAGTCGAGGCTGATGAGGTAGTGCCGCGGACGCGCATACGTCTTATCCCGGACGTCCCACATCCACCGCCATCTTGACCAGGCAGTGTCGGCCCTAATGATCGCCTGCCGGTTGATGCCCTCTGCGACGGGCAGGTCTCGGGGGACCGATGCCAGGTAGGCCACGGACGGGCATCCGTCCCGGCCGGTCCGTCCTACCTCTTGGTAATAGCGGTCGACGGTTTCCGGCAGACATGCGTGCACCACGCTGCGGACGTCTGGGAGGTCGAGACCCAGGCCGAAGGCTGAGGTTCCTACGACGATGTCGTATTGAGTGGGGACAGGGCCCAAGGCGGAGAGGCCGCCCCATCCTTCTACGGTTTGTCGACGCTCGTCGGGACTTGAATAGCCGGCGACATCGGCGACTCGTCTGTAGCCAGCTGTGCGTAGGCGGTTTGCCCATGCGCGGGCATCTTTCCGCTCTGTCACGTACAGAGCCAGTGGCTTCGGCAGACGGTCGACTGCACGAAGGACTGCCTCCGTGCGTTCCTCTTCTTCCGCGAAGTCGTCGATGTAGTAGCTAGGCTCGTGGCGCAGTTGGGCGCCCCAGACGATCTCAGCGGGCTTGGACCCTGCGAAGAGTTTCTCGAGCGTGGTCACTTGCTGTTCGGTCAGTGTCGCGCTCATACAGACGGTGACGGGTTCACGCCCTGCAGGGGCGGTGCTCAACCAGGTACGACGGTGGACGGACATGGTTTGGAACTCAGGTCGAAAGCCCTCGCCCCACTGCTCGACCAGATGCGCTTCGTCGACGACAAAGTACTGGAGGTGGCCTGCCTCGGCAGCGTCTTCGAGAGCGGACTTGAGGCCGGACACAAGCGATTCAGGGTTCGTAAAGATCAGCCGCTGACTGCCAGATCGGATGTCCTCGCGCAACTGCTGCTTGAGATTCTCGTCCAGGTTGCCGATGTAGGCATATCGACCAGTAGGGCTTTGCCGACCGCGGGCGCTCAGCAGCTCTTGGGCGCGGCGTTCCATGTCCAGGGCGAGCACAACTGTTGGCACGACGACCAGGGTCACGCCGCTGCGCTTACTTGAGAGGAGCGCGGGAGCCTGCACGAGTGCAGTCTTTCCGTGGCCGGTCGGCAGGCAGGCGATCACAGTGCTGCCTGGTTCTGCGAGTGCTACGGCACGTGCTGCTTGGCGCTGGCCGATCGACTTGTAGTCGGCGTAGTCCTCGCCGAGTGCCTGGATCCAGAAGGGGTCGGCTGGACAGGGCTCCAATGCAAGATGCTGTTGGAGGCTCTCTCCGAGGTGAATCTGGTGAAAGTCGTGCTGAGCGGCCTCGGTGGACTTCTGATCTGATACGTCAGGGTGCCAAGGCCGGGCTGTGACCAAGACGCGACGACCAGCTGGGAGGGCGTGGCAGTGGAGTTGTTCCCACTGAAGCCGGGTGGGCAACGGTGCGCCGAGCGGGACTTCGAGGCCAGAGTTGTTTCCGTGGGCTTGGGCTTCAAGAAGGACTTGTCGTGTCAGTGCTGCCACGTCACGCCATGAAGACCGGCGTTCCATCAGCCCTTCGATGGTGTCCTTGAGCCGTCGCAGAGTTCCGCGGTACTCCGTGTCCTCGGGCGTCGGGGGAATCAACGGCCAGGTGTCAAAAAGTTCTTGAGCCCCGGTCCAACTGTCACGCATGGCGCTGGGCTCCTTTTCCCTCGCGGACAACGCATGTAGCGGACATGAGCCGTACGTTCGGCTGCGTGAGCCCGTCGATGAGCAGACTGGCGGTGTTCACGTCGGCCAGTTGGCTCTCGGTATCGCGCAAGAGTCGTCCGGCAGCCCTGCGCGCCTCTGCCTGTGCCCGGGTCACGGCAAGTCGCCGGCGAGCTTGTTCCTGGGCTTCGGTGCAGAGCACCTCCAGGTCGGTGACGCGGAAAAGTTCGTTTCGTGCGACCTTCTCGGCAGCTTCAGCAGAATGCTGGAACTCCGACCAGCCGCCGAAGACGCCGACAAGCTCACGAACCCGCTGGTTGTTGAAGTTCCGGCACTTCCGGTTGTCGTAAGGTTTGTTGAGCCACTCGAGTGCCGTCGCGAGGGTCAACGCCTCGGCGCTCCCTGCCCGCACCCACACTCTGCGAGTGAACGGTGGAAGAAGAAGGTCAGCCTGTCGCTGCAACGCCCGGCTCACCTCTACCGGGTGGGTCATTGTCTCTGCTGCTGCAGAAATGTCGGCCTCAACAAGGAAGTCGAAGCCGAAGTAGGGTTCCGGATCCCCCGTGTGGCTGGGGTCAATGCGCTGGAAGGCAGTTGCCTGACCACGTTCGTCGATCGCGCTCAGCGAGGAGAGCATGTCGATGAAGGGGGTGCCGATGCGAAACACCCGGGTACCCGGGGAGCGCAGAGCCTTTGACCGGTTGAACGTCCCCCGCGTCATGGCTGGAGTCAGCGCGGCAGTCTGTGCCCGGTACAGGCGTGGTGGCACATGCGGCCGGGACTCCACGAGGTCGAAGATGGTTTCACCAACGATGTGATCGGAGCATCGGATGTTGATGCCGCCAGATCCTTCGCTCGTGTACTGGAAGGCAGCGCGCTGGATGTCCTTCCAGTTCACTTCCAGGTCTCTGAGGGCCTTGGCTGTGTTGTCCCGGCCATCGGCGTCAAGGTAGATGGCCTCAAGCATGTCCATCTTCTCGATCTGCTGCCGCGCTTCGAGGAGTTGAACCTTTACGCGCTGCTGCGCAGATGCGAGCCCTGCAGGGCCGTCCCGTAGCGCGTCGGTCCAGACTGCGTCGAGGCCTTCCGCGATGGCGTCCTGCAGTGTCGACGCCGACTTCGAGAAGATGTTGTAACCGTCGAGCAGCAGGTCCAGCCACGCTGTGCCGAGGGCTTCGTGCTCGGCGCTTGTGCTGAACACGTACTGGCTGGCGGCATCAGATTGCCCGACGGATTCGGTGTTGCGATAGCGGTCTACGCGTCCGATTCGTTGCTCAAGCTGGTTTGGGTTCCACGGCAGACGCACATGGACGACGGCGTCTGCGACCTGAAGGTTCAGTCCGTCTTCGGCGGTGTCGTCGACGACGAGGACCGACGTGCCCCCCGCTATGCGCCATTTTGCGACCGCGTCCTCGGAACCCTTGGCGCCGATCCGGCGGGTGTGCTCCGTAACCTGCGCGGTCCGGGACAAGCCGGTTAGCCGCGCCGCGAGTTGGTGCGCCAGTGCCCCGGGACCACAGAAGACGACGATCCGCCCACCGCGATTCAGGGTCGGGATGAGGGCGCTGATCGTCGCCTTCACCTGCTGGTGTCCTTCTGTCTCTTTGAGTTGCCTCTCAAGTTCCATGAGTGCTTGCCCCTCTGCAGGGATGAGGGCGGGGGCGGCGAGCAGGGCTTGTTCTTGTGGGCTGAGACCGGCTCGTTGTGCCGTTTGAGCGTCTCCATTTACCCGCCAGCGCAAAGTGTCGGCGAAGTCATCGAAGGGCCCGCCTGCTCGGGAGACAAGGATACTGAGGATGCTTCCGTAGGCGGTGACCTCGCCTTCGAGTCCGGCATCGAGCAAGTGGTCTGAGACGCCGGTGCGCCACTCAGCGAGGGCGGTTTCGACGGCGTCGAAGGTGGGGGGCTGGGTGAGAACTTGCGGGCGTTCCCGGCCGCGGACGGTGTAGGGCTCGCTCTCTTCGTCTTCGTCGTCTGGAAGCACCACTTGGTCGCGCCGGTGCCGGATCACCCGGCGATGCAGGCGGTACGTCTCACTGATGTGCCCTCGCAACTCCTCTACACGAAGAGAGAGATCGTCGGGTTGCACTCCGTCACGGAGGTCATCGTCCTCGGTGAGGAACTCGGTGATCTGACCCGCAAGATTCTCGAAGCCGGGGTCATGAGGGAGGAGTTGCCGGATGTCATTGAGCGTTGACCTCAGCAGGAAGGTGAAGGTGGCGTCCAGGGCGTAGACGCTGTCTGCCAATTCGGCGCGCAGCGCGTAGCGGTGCTCGAAGCTTTCGCGGTCGTCCCAGCTGTAGAGGTTGGGGTCGAGCAGGTGGAGCAGCCCAAGGTGAGTGGTGTAGCGAGAGGTCACAGGAGTCGCGGAAAGCAGTAGAAGCTTCGGGGCAGCATGTGCCAAGGCGGCCAGTTCGCGGTAGGGAGTGAGGTTCTCACCGCTCTCTTGGACCAGCATATGAGCCTCGTCCACGACGGCGAGGGCACTGTCATGGTAGGCGGACCACTTCTCCGGCGTTTCGTGCGACGTGATCACGATCTGCGCTGAAGGAAAGTCGTCGATGAAGAACTTAGCGCGGAGTTCCTTGTCCCACTGGCGCCGAAGCGGTTCGGGGGTAACGACGGTGACCTGCGCCTGCGGATCATCGAGAAGGGTCTGACGGATGATGAAGCCGGCCTCGATGGTCTTTCCGAGGCCGACCTCATCGGCGATGAGGTATCGCTGTACCGGATCGGAGAGCACCGTCATTGCCGCACGGACCTGGTGCGGAAAGATCTCGGCGGCCGAGGAAAGCAGCGCCGCCATGTTCGCGCAGGCAGCTCGTTGAGCTACGAGATTGCGCAGGAAGGGCAGCCGAGCATCGCGAAAGTACCCGGACTCGTTGCCACCGCTCGTGAGGACTTGACGGGGGTTGTGGACGGGGCGGTCCCAACGCACCCTGAGGTCGCGCTCACTCGCCAGTTCGTTCCACTTCTCGTTGGGAACCTGGATGAAATATTCGGGGAGGCGTTCTCCCGTGACTCGTCCCGTGAGCCAGTCTCCGGTGCTCGGTTGGCGCCAGTAGACCCGTGTCTCGGGGTCAAGCCGGGCGCGCCAGCAACTCTCGGCCGGCACATGCTGCGCGTGTACGACCTCCTCCGCTATTGATTCGAAGAAGTCGATGCGCAGCGTGTCGCCGTCGATAGCCCCGACCCGGCCGATGCCGGGAGCCCCCGTGAACTCGACGAGGTGTCCGACCGTGAATTCCGAAGACATCCTTCTTCTCGCCCCCACCTGCTCGTATGTCAACTCTGATGAGCCTAAACCGAGGCACTGACAACAACGTCAAAGATGCTTCATATGTATTCGTATGCGCATTCGATAATGGCCGAGGGTGCCCGACTGGACCCTCACCCCGTACCCGGCATAACGGCCCAATGTACTTGTAATTGGATCGCTGGAGTCCACAGTGGCCATGCGCTGATGCGTGACGATGGCCGAAACCAACCACACGTCTCGCGTGTCGGGGACGTCTGAACGCGGGTTCTGGATCCCTTCCAGTGCCGGGGCGACGGAGGGTCGCCGAAACCGCGATCACGAACGGCCTCACGCCGCAAGAAGGCTCGCTTGCGCAGGAGGTTGAAGTTGGCGCGGCCGGACATCTGACGCTTCAGCATTTTGAGCTTGTTGTTGTGGACTTCGACCGCACTGGAGTTGTAGCGCAGGCTGAGGCCGGCGACGACGGCTCGAGGCCCTGGCTGAGACCGCTGACGAAGCCGCGCAGGGCGGGCACGCGGTCGATCCACTGGCCTTGCCGATTGTTCATCAAATCCGTGAACATGCAGATGTGTTCGGCGGCCTGCTCCAGTTCCGACCAGCGGGCCAGGGCGGCTTGGAGCTGCTGAGCCTGGTCGCCGTTGAGGCGGTCGTGGTGCCAGGTGACCAGTTGGTCACCTCCCGCACTGAGGGATTCTTGTGGGCCGGATCGTCGTGGGGGAAGGTTTCGCGGAGCTTGCGCACGTACGCCTTGACGACGCTCTCGCCGCCTTCATATCCACGCTCGTGGAGTTCCTCGAACAGGCGGCGGGCCGTGGTGCGGCCCTCGCTCCATCGTTTGGTGCAGGTAAGGCTTGTAGGCATCGAGGATGCTTGTGCGGCCCGTCCACCGTCCGATGAGGAATTCATCCGCGGTCGGTGCGTGCGCGAAGTGGCGGACCGTGTTGTGGGCCAGGCCCAACTGCCGTGCGATGTCGCGCAGTCCGATGCCCTGGCCGATCAAGTCGTGGACGGCCGCGTGCTGATTCCGGACCGGGTCCGAGAGGCGGCCGGATTGTCGCGGCCCGGGGGCGGAGTGTCCGGTGCCAGCTCTGCCATGTGCGGGACTGCGACAGTCTGGGAACTGCCCTCCTGCGCTTGGCGCAGCAGGGGCATGGTGGCGGATGACGGTTTTCTCCACGGCCTCGGCAAAGGCGAGGGGAACGGTCGCGGCAGATCACCTCGACACCGGGGTGATCGGTCAGCCAATTCGCCACCGTCGACACCTTCCGGTCGGGCAGCAGATCCACCGGGTGCCTGGTCTCGACGTTGATCAGGACGGCGGCGTAGACATGTCCCTAGCACAGCGCGAACTCGTCCACGCCGAGCACTCTCGGCGTGTGCGCTGTCGGTTCGGGCAGGGCCTCTATGGCGCAGCAGCGTGGAGCGACTTGCCCGAACCGCGAGTACGTCCACCAGTTGGGCCCCGCCCGGCAGGCCAGCATCAGGGCCAGCTTCTGCAAAACCACCTGCAGCCCGACAGCCGTATCGGAAGGTCAGCCCGCTGACCTGCTCGGCGAAAGTCTTCTGCGGACACGCTTCCTTACCGCAGCGGAACCGACGGACCTATAAACTCGTTCACTGCCCGGCGACGCCCGAACCGCGCTGTCCGCAAGACGGCGTACATATCGGCTGTGCACGCGCGGACCTCACCCCGCAGCAGGAAAACCCGGCCCGCTCCGCCGTAGCCCGAGCCCGCACGGCCACCAACTCACCTTCCACCACTGCATTTTCAATCCGCTCGTCATCAACCTAGTGAACCCCTGGGTCCTCAAGGGAGACATCACTCACAGTCGTTCATGATCGCGGGTTTCGGTGCCCCTCTGTGGCTCTGGCACTAAAGTGATCCAGAATCACGGTCCAAGCGACGCCGAGATCGCGGCCGAACTCGACGATCATGCTCAGCATGGACGCCTCCGCGTTCATCTCGCATGGGCCTGATCTTCGAGATCCCTGGAACACCCGCCCAAGTCTGGGACGGAGTCGGGGCAGGTGCTCACCTGGATCTTCTCGATCAGCCTTGGGCGTGGGGCACCTTCCAGCCAGGGTCGTGAAGCTCGGACGACCCGTTGTTGTCAGTGTCGTCGAGCTGTACTGTCTGGGCGCCCTGTCGCCTCCATTCTGCTCAACGCAGGTCTGGGCAGGGCCCTGCCGCGCCGAGACAGGAAGAATATCGTGAACGTCCCCGCTCCAGCTGGCGTAGCCACGCTTGTCGCTTACATCGCCACCATCCCAGCCGCCAACCTGCTTGTCACTCATGTCGGAGCCGTGTCAATCGGCTTCGGCTACGCTGCACCCGCCGGCGTCTACATGGTGGGCCTGGCTCTCGTGCTCCGAGACCTTGCCCGGGAGGCAGCAGGCCGCAAGGCAATCCTCGTGGCGACAGTCGTCGGCACCGTCGTCTCCTACTTCCTGGCCGACCCGGCTCTGGCTTTCGCCTCGGCCACGGCGTTCGCCGTCGCCGAGACCATGGACTTCGCTGTCTACGAGCCGCTCCGCACGCGAGGCCTCCTCGTAGCCATGCTCGCCTCGAATGCAGTAGGCCTCCTCGCGGACAGTTTGATCTTCCTCAAGATGGCCTTCGGCTCCTTCGACTATCTGCCGGGCCAGATCCTCGGAAAGGCCTGGATGACTCTCGGCGCAGTCGCGGTCCTCGCTCTTCTGCGCCGCCGGAAGCACGCCACCGCGGAAGCCCTGACCCGGTCATAGGGCAGCAAGATCGACAACTGCGGACGGTTCGTTACCCTTTGGCCAAAAGATCATGGGGGCGTGGGCAGGTTGCAGAACAAGAAGCTGATCGTCAGCGTCGGCGCGGTGTGCGCCGCCGAACTGGCCTCGGGTGGCTGGTGGCTAGTGTCCAAGGGGGAACTCCACCAGCACCTGGGACCGTGCTCTCACCTCCACCGAGCAGACGACGATCCCCGCCGACGGCGGCCGCATCGAGGTCGCCTACCAATCCGTCGACAAAGGGATCGTCGAACATCTCGAACTACGGCGACCGCACCTACACACCCCACATCTCAGTGACGGCGTACAACGACTCCGACGACGCCGAGGACTACAACGATCACGTTCAAGGTGCTGCGTGGCGGCAAGGACGTGAAACCGCACGCTGCGGCCGTGACAGAAACCGGAGTAGAGCCGGACAGCAAGGCTCTGGCTCAGTACGAGATCACGCAGCAGAACCAGGACGCGGACGTCCGCGACTCCGAGACAGGCCAGTCAGACGTCGAGCGGGAGACGTATATCGACAGCCCCACCAGCGAGGACTTCACCGTGGAGATTCAGTTGGTGAAAGCGGAAAGCACTACGCCCTGTCTGGGCAGAACTGACCGCCGTCAGGTCAAACCTCCTGCTCGCCGCCACCGGCCTCCGACTCCTGTGGCGCTGTTGGCAGCTTCACCTTGGGCGGTGCCGCACGAGCCTGGATGTGACGCATTCTCTGCACGCGCATTCTCAATCGGATACCCGGCGTCCTGGAAGCATTCCCCCGTCTCCAGCGAAAGCATATGGCCGTCACGTCCTTGACCACCTCGTCCAGGATCGCAGTCCTGTCGGTCGGCGTATGCGGGCCAAAGGCCAGTCGCGCACCCAGGGTTCCACCCACCGGTCAGCCCCCTGCCCGCCCAGCTTGATGGGGGCGCCGGACCAGTTTGAGGAGCAGCACGTACTTGTGGGCACGCGCCAAGCGCATCGAGGCGACGAGGGAGCTCAAGGGCCCCAAGGCGAGTTGCCGGGCAAAGCCGCTTGGGGACATCAGACGGATCCACGGTGTCCAGGGCTCACTGCGGGCAGTCGGGCGTTGATCACCGCCCGGTCCCAGACCTCGTCCGTGCGGGCCCGCAGTTCAGCGAGCTGCCCTCATGTGTCCAGCACGTCCATGCGGCCGCCATCGCAGTTGGAACACGGTGCCGGGCTGGACGGCCGGGGGCCTGGGCCGTCCGGTGACACGGTCGACTTCCGCCCACGTACCCCCAGGCAGATGATCGGCGCTCCGGTTGTTGCGGAGGCCTTCGCAGAGTCCGTGCCTGTCTCCGCGAGTTCGTCCAGAACGGGCATGACCTTGGCCGGCGAAGACTGACCGAACTGCTCACCGTCAACGATGCTGTTGCTGATATGGATCACCGACAGGAAGGCGATCTGCAGGTCACGGCCCCTCCTCCGCGGATGTCACTTGCTCGTTTCCGTCCCCCCACCGTGCGAAGACGCCATCCCCAGTGCGATGTCGACGAGCATGTCCTCCTGGCCGCCGACCAGGCCTCGCTTGCCGGCTTCGAGGAGCAGGGTGCGGACGTTCACGCCGTACCTGTCGGACGCGGTCTCCGCGTGGCGCAGGAAGCTGGAGTAGACCCCGGCGTAGCCGAGCGTGAGCGTCTCGCGGTCGACACGCACGGGGCGGTCCTGGAGCGGGCGGACCAGATCGTCGGCGGCGTCCTGGAGGGCGAGCGGGTCGCAGCCGTGCTGCCAGCCCTCCAGGTCCGCGACGGCGACGAACGCCTCGATCGGGCAGTTGCCCGCCCCGGCGCCGTGCCCGGCCAGCGAGGCGTCGACGCGGGTGGCGCCCTCCTCGACCGCGGCCAGTGAGTTGGCGACCGACAGTGAGAGGTTCTCGTGCGCGTGGATGCCGATCTCGGTGCCCGGATCGAGTACGTCGCGGTAGGCGCGGACCCGCTCGCGCACCGCGTTCATCGTCAGGTGGCCGCCGGAGTCGGTCACGTACACGCACTGCGCGCCGTAGGACTCCATCAGGGCGGCCTGGCGCGCCAGGTCCGCGGGCGGCGCCATGTGGCTCATCATCAGGAACCCCGAGACGTCCATGCCGAGTTCGCGCGCCGTGCCGATGTGCTGCGCCGAGATGTCGGCCTCGGTGCAGTGTGTGGCGATCCGGACCGAGCGCACGCCGAGCCCGAACGCCCGCTTGAGGTCCTCGACGGTGCCGATGCCCGGGAGCAGGAGGGTGGTCAGCCGGGCCGTGGTCAGGCTCTGCGCCACCGCCTCGATCCACTCCGGGTCGGTGTGGCTGCCCGGCCCGTAGTTGAGGCTCGTGCCGGCGAGTCCGTCGCCGTGGGCGACTTCGATGCCGTCGACGCCCGCCGCGTCGAGCGCGGCCGCGATCCGTGCGGCCTGCTCGGGGTGGATACGGTGCCGGGTGGCGTGCATGCCGTCCCGGAGGGTGACGTCCTGGAGGAACAGCCGGGTGCTCATCGCGCCTCCTGCGGGGTTCGGGCCGCGATCAGTTCGCCGACCCGCAGGGCCGCCGAGGTCATGATGTCCAGGTTCCCGGCATAGGCCGGCAGATAGTCCCCGGCTCCCTCGACTTCGAGCAGCACGGTGACCTGGTGGGTGACCGGACGCTCGCCGACGAGCGTGCGCGTGGAGCCGTCCACGGCCGTGATCTGCACCGGCTGCTTGAGCCGATAGCCGGGAACGTAGGCGGACACGTCCGCGACCATCTGCTCGACGGCCTCCGCGATCCGTCTGCGGACCCGCGGCTCGGGGGCGTCCACCAGGCAGAACACGGTGTCGCGCATGATCAGGGCGGGTTCTGCCGGGTTGAGTACGATCACCGCCTTGCCGCGCTCGGCGCCGCCGACGGATTCGATCGCGGTCGCGGTGGTCCGCGTGAACTCGTCGATGTTGGCACGGGTGCCGGGTCCGGCCGACCGGGAGGCGATCGAGGCGACGATCTCGGCGTAGCGCACCGGAGCCGTCCGCGCGACCGCCGCCACGACGGGAATGGTGGCCTGACCGCCGCAGGTGACCATGTTGAGGTCGGCCGCGTCCATGTGTTCTTCGAGGTTGACCGCGGGGACCACGAAGGGGCCGAGCGCCGCCGGAGTCAGGTCTATCAACTGCTTGCGGTACGGGGTGAGCGCACGGGCGTTGGCCGCGTGGGCCCCGGCCGAGGTCGCGTCGAACACGATCCGGATCTCCTCGAAGCCGGGTAGCGCGATCAGGCCCTCGACGCCCGTCGCGGTCGTCGGCACGCCGAGTCGACGGGCACGCGCGAGGCCGTCCGAGGCGGGGTCGATGCCGGCCATCGCCGCGATCTCCAGGACCCGGCCGGATCGCAGCATCTTGATCATGAGGTCGGTGCCGATGTTGCCCGAGCCGATGACGGCCGCCTTCAGAGCTGGTCCGTCGTTCACGAGGCGCCTCCGGTGAAGCTCGCACGGACCTCGCCGAGGCCGCTGATCCGCAGGTGGAAACTGTCGCCGGGCCCGACCCGAACCATGGGGCCCAGCGCGCCGGACAGGATGATCTCCCCGGCCCGCAGCGGCCGGCCGTGGTCCCGCGCGGTCGTGGCCAGCCACGCGACGGCGACGAGCGGATCCCCGAGGCAGGCGGATCCCGAGCCTGTCGAGACCACTTCGTCGTCGCGCCACAGACTCATGAGGCAGCCGGGCAGGTCGAGATCACCGAGCCCGACGCGCCGGTCGCCCAGCGCGAACAGGCCCGAGGAGGCGTTGTCCGCGACCGTGTCCACGATGTCGATGTCCCAGGCGGCGATCCGGCTGTCCACGATCTCCAGTGCGGCGACGACGTACGCGGTGGCGGCGGCCACGTCGGCGGGTTCGATCACCGGAGCGGTCAGGTCGTGCGCCAGTACGAAGGCGATCTCGCCCTCGATCCTGGGTTGCAGGGTGCGTGCGATGTCGACCGGCACGTCGGCCGGGCACGCCATGGTGTCGAGGAGGACGCCGAAGTCGGGCTGATCGACGCCCAGTTGCTTCTGCACGACGGGGTTGGTGAGCCCGACCTTGCGTCCCACGATCCTGGCCCCTGCCGTCACCTGCCGCGCGGCCCAGGCGGACTGGACGACGTACGCGGCGTCCAGATCGCCCGCGGGCAGCAGGTCGCGTACCGGGGCGCAGGGGCGGCGGGCGCTGCGGGCCTCGCTGAGCCGGTTCAGCGCCTCGGCGGCGCCGGTGTCGAGTGTGGAAAGAGGGGGGACGGGCATATCAGTTCACCTCGAAGGTCGTGCCGATGCCCATGCCGGTGATCCACTGGGGGACCGGCTCGTAGCTCGTCCATACGAACGGCTTGTCCACGGCGGCCTGCCCGATGAGCCAGGTACGTATCTCGTGCCCGCCGCTCCCGGCCCGCTCTTCGAGGCCCTCGTCCCCCAGAGCGGTGATGGGCGTGAGGTCCGCGGCGGTCAGCTGTTCCAGGAACCAGCCGTCCCAGGTGGAGTTGACGTGCGCGTGCGGATCGCCGCCCATGGCCCGGACCCGGGGTTCGCGTGCCGCGGCGAAGGCCTGGAGGTTCGCGCGCCCGTGGATGACCGCCTCCCGCCGCTCGCCGGCCACCGCGGGGTCGCGCGGATCGTTGGGCGGAAGCCAGTGTGAGAGCCCGCCGCTGGCGACGACGAGGACGCGCCCGGGGAAGTCGGCGCCGCGGAGGGCCTCGCCGAGGGCTCTGCCGAGCCGCACGCAGCGCGGCATGCTCGGCAGCGGCGGGGCGGCCGTGTTGACGATCAGCGGTACGAGCGGGACCGGACGCCCGCCGCAGACCATGTCGTAGCCCTGCGTCACACCGTGGTCGACGGTGAGCGAGTAGGACAGCGACAGGTCGAATCCGGCCCCCGCGAGCGCATCGCGCACCGACCAGGCCAGCTGTGCGGCGACCGGCAGCGGCCCGGACCGGCTGCCGAAGTCGCCGAATCCCACGGCCTGTTCGACACCGAGGACGAACGGTGGCATCTGGTCGTAGAAGTTGGCGTGGAAGTGGTCGGGACCGATGACGACGACGGCGTCGGGAGCCGACCGGGCCACCGCCTCGGCCACCCGGGCGGCGTCGGCGAGGAACCTGCCGCCGGGCTCCGAGGGCCCGCCCGGCGGCGTCATGGTGGCGAACGGCGAGTGCGAGATGCCGACCAGGCCGATGATCTCGCTCATACGGGATCCTTGCCGCGGATGAGGAAATGGCGGTGCGCGCGCAGGAACTCGTCCGGCTTCTCCCACTGCGGCCAGTGGCCCGCGTCCGTGATCACGTGCAGGCGGGCGTCGGGCAGCCAGCGCAGCAGCAGTTCGGCCTCGTCGAGCCCGCCGGTGGGATCGTGGTCGGTCCACAGCAGCAGCGTCGGCGCGGTGATCCGGCCGACCCAGGCCGGGCGCCAGGCGAAGTCCTTGCGCACCTCGGGGTCTTGCAGGACGAGAGTGTTGGTGATCGCCTGGAGGAAGCCGGTACGGCCGTAGACCGCCCGGCGGAGGTTCACCAGCTCGTCGGTCACCATCTCCTTGTGGTGGAACAGGAACTCCACCCGGCGGCGTACCGTCTCGTCGCTCGGATCCCGGACGGCGGCCAGCGTGCTCTCGCGCATCCGGACCATCACCTCCGGCTTGTCGGCGATGTTGCCGGGAGTGTTGAGAACGAGCCGCTCGACGCGGTCCGGGTGGTGCGCGGCCGTCCAGGCGACCACCCAGCCGCCGAGCGACTCGCCGGACAGGTGCGCCGAGCCGATGCCCAGGGCGTCCATCAGCCCGAGCAGGTGGTCGGACAGGACATCGATGGTGTACGGCTTGTCCGGCAGGTCGGACCAGCCGTGGCCGACCATGTCGTAGGCCGTGACGCGGAAGTCCGCGGCCAGTCCCGCGATGTCGCGGGCGTAGGCCTCCAGGTGCCCGCCGGTGCCGTGCAGCAGGATCAGGTCGGGGCCCGACCCCGCCCGCAGCACCCGGGTACGCACGCCGCCCACGTCGACATGGCGGAGTTCGTGGTCGACATCGGCCAACTCGCCCCAGAGGCTTATGTGTTCGGGCAGCGTGCTCATCGTGAATCCTCTCCGAAGCGGGCACGGGCCTCGGCGACGGTGACCAGGCCCGCGCTCTGCCGCCGTCCGACGCCCAGCATGCCGAGCAGCCGGGAGTTCTCGATGGTCAGGAACTCGACCGGCTCGGCGGCCGAGTCGTTGTAGTGGCGGTGCCAGGTCCACGGCGGGGTGTAGACGAAGTCGCCGGCCGACCAGGTCTCGGTCTCGTCCTCGACCTCGCTGTGCCCCTCGCCGCTGATGACGAAGTGCACCGTCTCGTGGTGGTGCCGCTGCATGTCCGAGCTCAGCCCCGGCGGGATGCTCTGCCGGAAGATCTCGAAGGTGGTGGTCGGCAGCTTCCCGGCGATCGAGAGTGTGGTCGGGTTGTGCACCTGGTCGGCCGGGAGCGTCTCCAGCTGCGCCGCGCGTACGACGACCGGGCGGGCGGCGCCGGGCCGCACGGTATCGGAGATCGCGCCGAGGAAGTCGGCCAGCGCGAATCCGTCTCCTGACTGGGCCATCAGATTGTTTCCGTCCTTCCGCCGTCGACCGTGAGTACGGTCCCGTTGATGTAGCCCGCGGCCGCCGAGGCCAGGAAGGTCACGGCCGCCCCGATCTCCTCGGGCCGTCCGGCCCGTCCGGCCGGGATGCCCGCCGCGTCCGCCGCGTCGAGGTCCTCGAACGAGGCCGCGGCGGTTCGGGCGCGAGCGTCCAGAATCTCGCGGCGGCGCTCGGTCGCCGTGGCGCCCGGCGCCACGCAGTTGACCGTGACCCCTTCGGCCGCGAACTCCCGGGAGAGCAGCTTGGCGGCCGCGGTGAGTGCGGACCGCAGGACCACGGACGTCGCGAGGTCCGGCTGGGGCCGGCGCACCGCCGCGGAGGTCACCAGGACGACCCGGCCGAAGCCCCGCGCGGCCATGCGCGGCAGGGCGAGCCGCGCCAGTCGCAGCGGGCCGAGCAGCAGCAGTTCGAAGGCCTGCTGCCAGCGTTCGTCGTCGACCTCGAGGATGCGGCCCGGCGGGGGTCCGCCGGCGTTGAGCACGAGGACGTCGAGCGCGCCGTACCGGCTCTCCGTCCCGTCGAGGGCCGCCGCCGCGGACTTCGGCTCCGACACGTCGTTGACCAGCGCGTGGACGCTGCCGCCGGTGTCCCTGCCGAGTCGCAGGGCCGCGGACTCCAGCTGGTCGGCACGCCGCCCGGTGATGACGACGCGGTGGCCCGAGCGCAGGAGCTGTTCGGCGACGGCGTACCCGATTCCGGCGCTGCCCCCGCCGACGAGGGCGTTGCGAGCGTTGATGGCAGCCTCCTGGTTTTCGGGCACCGCTGATTCCGTGGGCCGGGGTTCGCGGGTGCTGGGGTTCCCGACCGGGTCACCGGTCGCGGCGGGTCTATCGTGGCCCGCATGAACCCGGGAACCAACGTTGAGTCCCGCTGAGCGGGACGGCGACGCTCCGGCCGCGGGCGGCCTCGATCGCGCCGCGGCGATCTTCGGCGCCTTCGACGCGACGCACCGCGCCCTGACCCTCGCCGCCCTCGTCGCCCGCAGCGGACTGCCGCGCTCCACCGCCCACCGCACCGCCGACCGGATGATCCGGCTCGGCTGGCTCGACAAGCCGAAGGACCGGTACCGGATCGGCAATCGCCTGTTCGAGATCGCGAGCCTGGCCCCCATCCGGCTCCAGCTGCGCGAGGCGGTGCTGCCCTTCTTGCAGGACCTGCACAGCGCGACCAAGGTCACCGTGCAGCTCGGGGTGCTCGACGGCGCACAGGTCCTGCTCGTCGAGAAGATCACCGGCCATCGGCCGATGCCGATGCTTTCCCAGGTCGGCGGGATCATCCCGGCGCACTGCTCCGCGCTGGGCCGCGCGATCCTCGCCTACAGCGACACCGAGACCATCGACGCGGTGCTGGCCGCCGGCCTCGAGCGCAGGACGCCGCGCACGCTGACCGATCCGGTGGCCGTCCTGCGTGAGCTGACCGCGATCCCGCCGCGCGGCTGGGCGGTCGAACGCGAGGAGGGCAACATCGGGGTCAGCTGCGTGGCCGCCCCGGTCTTCGGCCCGCTCGGCGAGGTGGCGGCCGCACTGTCCGTCACCGGCCCCTCCGGCCTGATCCGGGCACAGACGATCGGCCCCGCCGTGCGCCTGGCCGCGGCGGCAGCGTCCCGGGCCTACTGCTCGCGCCGGTGACCGTCGCCGACTGTCACCGAGCCGCCGCGGACCAGCCGGACGTGATCACAGGCGCGATGCGGAGTCCCGCTGAGTGGGACTTCTGATTGCCGATCAGGCCGCGCGGCCCGCACGCTGTCAGCGCTGACACACCGACGGCTCGCCGGTGCGGCGACCTCAAGGAGACGTTGATGACTCTAGGCGGCGGCTACATGCTGCCCTCGCGCGAGGGACAGGCGATCGCGGCGATCGGGCTCGGCATCACGACGAAGACCGACGGCAGTTCGACCCGTGACGCGTACTCGATGTTCGAGTACACGGTCCCCCCTGAGACCGACGGGCCGCCCCCGCATGTGCACACCCGCGAGGACGAGTCCTTCATCTGCCTGGCCGGGCGCCTCGACGTCCACCTCGGCGGCGAGGACTTCGTCCTCGAACACGGCGACTACCTGTACCTGCCGCGGGACGTGGTGCACGCCTTCCGCAACCCGTACAAGGAGGAGTCGCGGGTGATCTCCGTGGTCTCGCCCGCCGGGCTGGAGCGCTACTACCAGGCGCTGGCGGACATGCCGCCCGGACCCAAGGACATCTCACTGATGAAGAAGATCATGGCCGACTTCGGTATCGAGCTCCAGCTGCCGCCCGAGGTCGCCCAGTCATGAGGATCGCGATCATAGGAGCCGGCTTCGCCGGTCTCGCCACCGCGAAGGTGCTGACCCAGGCCGGCCACGAGGTGCGGGTGTTCGACAGGTCCCCGGACGTCGGCGGTGTGTGGAGCCGGACCCGGCGCTACCCGGGCGTGACGACGCAGAGCCCGAAGGCGCAGTATTCGCTCTCGGACTTCCCCATGCCCAAGAGCTACCCGCAATGGCCCAGCGGCGCCCAGGTCCAGGCCTACCTCGCCGCGTACGTCGCCGAGTTCGGCCTCGAATCCGCCCTGCGCCTGCGCACCGAGGTGACGGCGGCGCGCCCGGTCGGCGACGGCCGCTGGATGCTGGAGACCCGCGACGCCGGGGGAGCGGAGTCCGTGGAGGGAGCGGAGTCCGTCGAGGAATTCGACCGGCTCGTCGTCGCGAACGGAGTGTTCTGCGAACCCCTGGTCCCGGCGTTCGCCGGCCTTGAGGAGTTCACCGCGGCGGGTGGGCGGCTGCGCGCGGCCACAGAGTTCCATGACGCCGAGGAGGCCCGCGGCAAGCACGTCCTCGTCGTCGGGTACGGCAAGTCGGCGTGCGACGTCGCGGTGGCGGTCAGCGGCGTCGCCGCCGGTACCGATGTGATCGCCCGTCAGCTGCTGTGGAAGGTACCGCGCAAGATCGGCGGGATCGTCAACTTCAAGCTGCTGCTGCTCACCCGGCTGGGCGAAGGACTCTTCCGCTACCTGCGACTGCGCGGTTTCGAGAAGTTCCTGCACGGTCCGGGCGATGGCCTGCGCCGCCGGATGATCAACTTCGTCGGCTCGGTCTCGGTACGGCAGTTCGGCCTCGCGAAGCTCGGCCTGGTTCCGGCCGGACGTATGGAGGACATCGTCCGCGGAGCCATCGGGCTGGCGAGCGAGGGCTTCTTCGAGGGCGTCGCGGACGGGAGCATCACCGTCCACCGCGACCGGACCATCACGCGGCTTCTCGCCGGGCACGACGGCCCTGTGGCCGAGTTGAACGACGGCAGCAGGCACCGCGCCGACCTGGTGCTCTGTGCCACCGGCTTCACCCAGGGCGTGCCGTTCCTGCCCCAGGAGACCCGGCGACGACTGTTCGACGAGCGTGGGAACTTCATGCTCTACCGGCAGATCCTGCCCCTCGGTGTTCCCGGGCTCTACTTCAACGGCTACAACTCCTCGTTCTTCAGCCCGCTCAACGCCGAGATGGCGGCCCTCTGGATCGCGGCCGACCTCGCGGAGGCGGTGGCGCTGCCCGGCCCCGAGGCCATGCGCCGGGCCGTCGTCGAGCAGCTGGCGTTCATGGACGAGGCCACGGACACGCATCACTGCCGAGGCACCAAGATCATCCCGTTCTCGATGCACAACGTCGACGAGGTACTCGGCGACCTTGATCTGAACATCGGCGCCACGGTCCGGGCCTCGCACTGGCTGGGCGCGGTCGATCCCGCCGCCTATCGGCGGGTGACCCCGTCGCTGCTGCGGCGGCTGACACCGGGCGGGCCGCGACCTGAGCCCGGATCCAACGGTCCGACGCCTGTGGACAGTTTCTCCGGAAAGGAAGAAGTACCTCTCGACCCACGATGACGGATCTCTCCGCCGGCCGGGGGCGTCGGCGCATCCGCGGCAGATCGTGGACTCCCCCACCGGCCCGTCCCACACCATGACCGGAACTCTCAGACGAACTGGCCGCCGTCCGCCCGGAGTTGCCTGCGCAGGATCTTGCCGTTCCCGTTCCGGGGCAACGCGTCCAGCCATACGACGTCGTGCGGGACCTTGTACCAGGACAGCCGGGATCGGGCGAGGCCGATCAGCTCGGCGGCCAGGGCATCGCTGTCCGTGCCTTCACCGGCCCCGGTTCCGGGCGCGGCCACCACGTACGCGCGCAGACTCGTGTCCCCGGCCGGACGCCGCACGGCGCTGACCGCCGCCTCAAGCACGCGCGGGTGACTTTCCAGGAGCCGTTCGACCTCGCCCGGCACCACGTTCTGCCCGCCGATCACCTCGACGTCGTCGAGCCGGCCGTGCACGTGCACGACCGCGTCCTCGTCGACCGACGCCAAATCCCCGGTCGGCCACCAGGTGTCGGTCAGCTGCCGGGGGACGGGGCCGCTCCCCCGGGCGACGCCGCGCGTGGCGAAGGGCACCCGTATGTGCAACTCCCCCCGCCGCCCCACAGGCAGGACGTGCCCGTCGGCGTCGACAACGCGCACCGGCCTGCCCTCGAAGGCCGGCCCGACCGCCGAGGGCAGGCTGTACGCGGCCGGCCGGCCGGCGGCGATGCTGCCGATCTCGGTCGCGCCGTAACCGTTGATCAGCCGGTCCCCGAGGACCGGCACCAACCGCTCGCGCAGCCGGGCCGAGAGCACCTCCCCGGCGCACACCGCCAGCCGGAGCCGGCCGAGCACCTCGGTGTGACCGGGCTCCAGCAGCAGCCGCGCCAGGAAGCTCGGCTGCGCGAACAGGGTCGTGACCTGGTGGCGGCGCATGAGCTCGACCGCGGCCGCCGGGGTCGCACGCGGACGCGAGAGCACGGCGATCTGCCCGGTTTCGAGCGTGGTGAACAGCGTGGCACTCAGCCCGCCCAGGAAATACATCCGCGACACCGACAGCCCGACGGCCCCGGGTTCGGCGACCTTGTACGGCGCGCGCCCGCCGACGAAGTTGCCGTGGAGGAAGAAGCACAGCTTCGGCGCGCCCGTGGTGCCGGACGTGAAGAGGGCGAGCGCCGGCTCCTCCCCGCCGTCGGCGAATCGGGTGTCCGGCGCTGCCGCGACCAGCGGTTCGACCCGGGTGGTCGGGACCGGCCCCGCGGTGTCGAGCCATCAGGCGGTGTCCGGGTCGATCACGATCAGCGCGGGCTCCGCCGTCGCCACGTCCCGCGTCAGGTCCTCCCGGCTCATCTGGACGTTGACCGGCACGGCGACAAGACCTGCCTGCCAGGCCCCGAGTAAGCACCAGACCATCTCCACGCTGTCGGGCAGGGCGAGCACGACCCGGTCACCACGGTGCAACCCCGCGGCCCGGTACCCGCCGGCGACCCGCGCCGCACCGTCGAAAACCTGGTTGAACGTCCAGGCGCGGTCGTCGGCCAGAAAGGCGACACGGTCGCTCCACCCCTGCTCACGGGCGCGCTCGGCCAGGTGCTGCGTGATGTTCTCCGACATACCCACGGACATCTCCTTTACCGGCCTCTTCCGCATGGTGCCGCCCACGACCGCGCGCAAAATACCAGTGCGTGAGCGCCGGTGATACCTCAACGACGCTTTACGGAAAAGGAGTTCGGGTATGTCGGCCGGCCGCCCCTTGCAACCGGCCTGCCCCTTTCACCCGAGCGTGGCCACGAACTCGCCGAGCCGGGTGAGCCCTTCACGCAGCTCGTCCGTCGACGCGGCGTACGAGAGCCGGACATGGGTCTGTGCCGTGTGGTCGCCGAAGTCCTTGCCCGGAGTGAGGGCGACGTGTGCCTGCCGGAGCGCTCGCTCGCAGAACTCCCAGGACGTGAGTCCGGTGCGGCTCACGTCGAAGTAGACGTAGAAGGCGCCGTCGGGCGGGACGGGTACCGGCAGCCCGATCCGTTCCAGACCGTCGAGAACGAGCGCGCGCCGCCGGGCGAACTCGGTGCGGCGGTCTTCGCAGACCGCGAGGGACTCGGGAGTGAAGCAGGCCAGGGCCGCATGCTGCGCGGGGGCGGAGGCACAGAGGAAGTAGTTCTGGGCCAGGCGCTCCATCGCCGGTACGAGGGACTCCGGAACGACGCACCAGCCGAGTCGCCAGCCGGTCATGCCGAAGTATTTCGAGAAGCTGTTGACGACGATGGCGTCGGGGTCGAACGACAGCGCGCTGCGCGGCGGCCGGCCCTGGCCGTGCTGGTCACCGTCCTTGCCGTCGCCGTGGTCGCTCAGGTCCAGGTAGATCTCATCGACGACGCGCCACGCCTCGCGCTTGCGTGCGAGGCGGCAGATCGCCGCCAGTTCGTCGGCCGGAACCGAGGTGCCCGTCGGGTTCGACGGGGTGGCGATCATGATCCCGCGGGTCCGGTCCGTCCAGCTCGACCGTACCGATGCCGCGTCCAGCTGAAAGCGGGTCCCGGCAGTGGTGGGTACGAGAGTGACGCGGGCGCCGAAGCTCTCGACGATCTGCCGGTTGCAGGGATATGACGGGTCCGCGATGACCACCTCGTCACCGGGGTCGACGAGTGCGGCGGCGGCCAGCACCAGGGCGGCCGAGGCTCCCGCGGTCACCACGACCCGGGAAGGGGCGACCTCGACGCCGTGCCGGTCCCCGTAGAACCGCGCGATCGCCTGCCTCAACGCGGGAAGCCCGAGTGACGCCGTATAGGTCATGGGCCTGCCGTCCATCACCTCCCGCATCGCGTTCAGAACGGCCGGGGGCGCGCCGAAGTCCGGTTCGCCGATGCTGAGTTTGACGACGTGGTGCCCCTGGGCCTCCAGCGTCGCGGCCTGCTTGCCGAACTCCATCGCGTAGAACGGGGCGACGGACTGGGCGCGTTGCGAGATCCTCATGCCATGACCTCCGGTTCGATCGCTGCCAGGAGTGCGAGGACGGACCGGTTGACCGGGACGTCGACGCCGTGGCGTTCGGCGGCCCGGACCACGGCTCCGGTGAGGGCGTCGTATTCGAGGGGGCGCCCGGCGAGGCGGTCTTCCCGCATCGAGGTGGTGCTGCCCTCGGGGACGTGCTGGAGCCAGTGCAGGGCGCGTTCGACGTGCTCGTCGGTCAGCGCCGCGCCGTCGGCCCGGCCGGCCTCGACCGCCTCGGCCATGAGGCGCCGGGCGATGCGTTCGATGCCGGGATCGCGCATGACGTCCGCTCGCCGACCGGTCAGGGCGGTCAGGGGATTCGCGGTGATGTTGGTGAGCAGCTTCGTCCACGCGACGGTTCTCAGGTCGGCCTCGGTGGAGGTACGCATCCCGCCGGCCTCCAGTTCGGCGGCGAGGGCGGCGCCGGAGGCGTCGTCGGGCAGTGCGATGTCGAGTGCGCCGACCCGCCGGAGGCGCGCGTGTCCGGGGGCGGTGCGCTCGACGTTGAGGTAGACGACGCTCGGCACGATGCGGGCCGGTCCGACGTGGGGCGCGACGCGTTCGTGCTGTTCGACGCCGTTCTGCGCGACGAGCACCCTCGCGTCGGGGCGCGCGAGCGCGCGCAGCCAGTGCGCGACCGCCGTGGTGTGATGCGCTTTCACGGCCACGATGGCGGTGGTGTGCCCCGCGATGCCGGCAGGGTCGGTCACATGACGGACCGGCCAGGTCTCCCGTACGCCGTCCTCGGTGATCCCGATGCGATCGACGGGTTCGCGCCCGCCGCAGACCGTGATCGACCGGCCGGCTCGGGCCAGCGCGGAGGCCAGCGAGAGGCCGATCGCGCCCGCACCGATGACCGCTACCGGGCGCTCGTGCTGAGTGTCCATGCTGAAACGATCCCTCTTCCGTACTTCCTTATCGAGGGAAGGCTAGGCGCTTTACAGACGAAGGTGTTTCCATTTTTTCTTCAGATCCTGGATCTATGAGGGACAATCTTCTCCATGGATGACCTGGACCGGAAGATTCTTGCCGAGCTACAGCAGGACGGCCGTCTGACGGTGACCGAGCTGGCCGCACGTGTGAAGCTGAGCGTGTCGCCCTGCCACCGGCGTGTGCGCGACCTCGAACGCGCGGGTGCGATCCGCGGCTACCGCGCCGTCGTGGACCCGGCCGCTGTCGGCCTGGACTTCGAGGCCCTGGTCTTCGCCACCCTGCGCTGGGAGGACCGCGACACCGTCGCCGCCTTCGAGGAGGCCGTGGCAGCTGTCCCGCATGTGATGCAGGCCCAGCGCCTGTTCGGTGAGCCCGACTATCTGCTGCGTGTGGTGGCCGCCGACCTGGCGGCCTTCCAGCAGCTCTACGACCAGCGGTTGGCCACGCTCCCGGGCGTCCAGCGCCTGACCTCCACCCTCGTCATGAAGCATGTGGTCAACGACCGTCCGCTGCCTGCCTAGCCGTTGTGCCGTCTCGCGTTCTGGGGCGCGCGGTCACTTACTTGGACTCGACGCGTCCCAGCGCGTGGGGGTCGGCCGTCAGCGCGTCCCGCGCCGTCTGCCAGGCGGGATCCCCGGGGTGGAGTTCGGTGCGGAGGTAGGCCCAGGTGAGCCGCTGGACCACGGACACCCGCTCGGGGTTCTCGTCCGTGGTCTCGGCGACGTCGTATCCGGAGATGCCGCCGAGCCCGTGCCCCGCGCCGAACAGGGTGAGCAGCGACTTGGGGCCGGGGGAGAGGGTGTACGGATCGGCGTGCCAGTCAGGGCCCGAAACCGTCAGGTGGGCGGAGTCGTCCTTGTCGCCGGCGACCACGAGCGTGGGCGTGGTCATCCCGGAGAAGTCCGGGGTCGAGAGGAAGGGCCAGTTCGCGGTCACGGATTCGGTGACGGCGTCGCCGCCTCTGCCGGGCGCGGCGAGCAGCACACCCGCTTTGATCCGGGGCTCGGCCAGGCTCACCACCGTTCCGTCGTCCGGATCGGTGAGCCGGGCGCCCAGCAGCAGGCTCGCGGTGTGCCCGCCCATCGAGTGCCCCGCCACGGCGACCTTGCTGTGGTCCAGGCGCCCGCGGAGCCGCGGGACCGCGGCCTCGATCACGTCGAGCTGGTCGAGGACGCGCGTCATGTCCTCGGCCCGCGATCGCCAGTACAGGGGCGCCCCGGGGGTGCCGGGGTCCAGGCTCAGTGTCGTCGAGCTCAGGTGGGTGGGCTGGATCACGGCAAAGCCGTGCGCCGCCCAGAAGTTGGCGAGGGGGGCGTAACCGTTCAGCGAGGAGAGGTTGTTCGAGTGGCCCTGACCGTGCGAGAGCAGGATGACCGGCAGGTCGCTCCCGGTCATGGGCACCGAGACCCGTACCTCCAGGTCCACGGCCCGGCCGGGAGCGGGCAGCACCACCGGGCTGACGGAGAGGACCGGAGCGGGTGAGCCGAAGGTGCCGGCCTCGTGAGCCGCTTCACTCATGATGCGCACTTCCGTTTGAATCTAAAGCGGAACCTTGTTCCGATTAAGATACGGAGCGCTGTTCCGCTTTGTCAACGGCAGCCACCGGAGGAGGGTGTGCTGCCCTTGGCGGGCGTCTCGGGTGCCTCGCGCGCGGGGGCCGCGGCGTTGGCGTAACGGCGGGCCAGGTGCGCGAAGGCGTCCTTGAGTTCCGCCGGGCCGACGATCTCGATGTCGGCGTCGAACATGCCGAGGGTCGCGGCCAGGCCGGGCCACGACCATGAACCCAGGCTGAGCCGGCAGCGGTTCGGGCCGAGTTCCTCGACGACCCCGTCGCGGGAGTAGGGGGACACGACGGCGGCGGGCAGATCGAGGATCACCTCGCCGCGGCAGGGCCAGTCGCCGGAGCCGTCGGAGCCCCGGAACCTGGCGGTCACGAAGGCGGCCACGTCGCCTCCGGGCAGTTCGCGCGGGGTGAAGCGGGGACCCGTAGGGGTATGGGGGGTGATCCGGTCCGCACGGAAGATGCGCCAGTCGTCACGGTCGAGGTCCCAGGCGACGAGGTACCAGCGCCCGCCCCAGGTGACCAGGTGGTGCGGCTGTACCCGGCGCGGAGGGGGAGGGGATTCGGCGCGGTCGCCGTCGGCCGCCTTCGACGGGAAGGCGCGGGTGTGGTCGAAGCGCAGCACCTCGCGGGCGTGGACGGCGGCGCTGAGCGCCATGAGCACGCTGCTGTCGGCCTGCGGATCCGGCCGGTTCGCGGGCCGCTCGACGGCGGTGATCCGGAGAGTGTCGATACGGTGGCGCAGCCGTGCGGGCATGACCTGCCGGACAGTGTTCAGCGCGCGTGCCGCCGCCTCCTCGATGCCGGCGCCCGCGCCGGTTGCGGTGGCGATCTGGAGTGCGACGGCGAGGGCGACGGCCTGCTCGTCGTCGAACAGCAGCGGGGGCAGCTCCGCGCCCGCGTCGAGCCGGTATCCGCCGTCGGGCCCCTTGAAGGCCACTACGGGATAGCCGAGTTCGCGCAGGCGGTCGACATCACGGCGCACGGTACGCGGGCTGATCTCCAGCCGTTCGGCGAGGAGCGCCCCGGGCCAGTCCCGGCGTGTCTGGAGCAGCGAGAGCAGCGACAGCAGCCGCGCTGAGGTCTTCGGCATGACTCCATGGTGCACCGGAGAAGCGGCCACCTTCTGACCGCTTCTCCTGAGAGGGTCGTCTTGTGCCGGACGCCAGCGAGCCGGACAACAGACAGGAACGACCGGAAGGACCGATCACCGTGACCACCTCGACCACGACACCCTCGCCCCTCGACGCCGAGCGGGCCGACCTGCTCGCCGAACTCGCGACCGTACGATCCGTCCTGATCGACACGGTGCGCGGACTCAGCGACGAGCAGGTCGGTGAGCATCCGACGGTCAGCGCGCTGTGCCTGGGCGGGCTGATCAAACACGTCGCGGCCATCGAGGAGGGATGGATGCGTTTCGCCGTCGACGGCCCGTCGGCGATGAACTTCGACCTGCCGGACGGTGTGACCTGGGACGAGTTCTGGGCCGGTACCGCACGCGAGTTCCCGCAGTGGGCGATCGACCACCGGAACAACTTCCGGATGCTGCCCGGCGAGACGACGGCCGGGATCGTCGCGCGCTACGAGCGGGTCGCCGCCCGGACCGAGGAGATCGTCGCCTCCGTACCCGACCTGTCGGCGTCCCACCCACTGCCGAAGGCGCCCTGGTACGAGCCGGGAGCGGTGTACAGCGTGCGCCGGGTGCTGACACACCTCATCGCCGAGACCGCGCAGCACGCCGGGCACGCGGACATCCTGCGCGAGACGCTCGACGGCCGGACGGCGACCTGACGGTGACGCAGAGAGGGACAGGATCTGGAGGTCAAGGCTCTACAAGGCCGCTCTGATACGCGATGACGACGAGCTGCGCGCGGTCACGTGCGCTGAGCTTCGTCATGGCGCGCTGGATGTGGCTGCGTACGGTCAGCGGGCTGACGACGAGTTCATCGGCGATCTCGGTGTTGGACCGTCCGAGCGCGGCCAGCGCCATCACTTCCCGCTCGCGGACGGTGAGAGCGCTCAGACGCTCGGCGGGTACCAGCCGCGTCTCCGGTTCGGGCGCGGCCAGGAAGCGCGTGATGAGCGCGCGGGTCGCCACGGGCGAGAGAAGTGCGTCTCCCGCGGCCACGGTGCGGATGCCGCCGAGCAGCACCTCCGTGCTGACGTCCTTGCCCAGGAAGCCGCTCGCCCCGGCGCGCAGGGCCTGGGCGACGTACTCGTCGTTCTCGAAGGTGGTGAGGATGAGCACCCGCGTGCCGGACAGGCCGGGATCGGCGCAGATGGTGGCCGTCGCGGCCAGTCCGTCGGTGCCGGGCATCCGGATGTCCATCAGGACGATGTCCGGGTGGTGGGCGCGTGCGAGGTCGACGGCTTCGCTCCCGTCGGCGGCCTCGGCGACGACGGTCGTGTCGGAGACGGATTCGATGAGGATCCGGAAGGTCGCTCTGAGGAGGGCCTGGTCGTCGGCGAGCAGGACGCGGATGGTCATGTGGCGTGGCTTTCTTCTCGCTGCCGCCGGGGCAGCGGCAGTGTGCAGGTGACTTCGAAGCCGCCTTCCGGGCGGGGGCCGGCGTGGAGGGCGCCGCCGACGGAGTGGGCGCGTTCCCGCATGCCTATGAGGCCGAAGCCCTGCCCGGGAGCGGACACGGCCGAAGGGGACATGCCCGAAGGGGACATGTCCGAAGAGGCCGCGTCCTCATTGGTGATCGTGACCGTCAGCAGATCGGCCGAGTAGGCGAGCCGTACGTACGCCGCTTTCGTGGAGGCATGCTTGGCCACATTGGTGAGTGCCTCCTGCACGATCCGGAAAGCGGTGAGGTCCAACCCCGCTGACAGGGACCGTGGTTCGCCTTCGTACGTGACGGACACGTCCAGGCCCGCCGAACCGAAAGCAGCGGTCAGGTCCTTGAGCAGGGCGAGTCCGGGGGACGGGTCCAGCGGCGAGTCGGAGTCGTTGTCCTGGCGCAGGAGCCCGACGGTCGCCTTGAGTTCGCGCAGCGCCGAGGCAGTCGTCTCCGCCAGGTTGTCGAGCATGTCGCGTGCCTGGTCCGGATGGGTCCGTGAGAGGTGTGCCGCCGTGCCGGCCTGCGCGTTGGCCAGGGCCAGGTGGTGGGCCACGACGTCGTGCAGTTCACGCGCGATGCGCATACGCTCCTGAGCCACCCGGTGGCGGGCTTCCTCCTCCCGGGTGCGTTCGGCGTGCTCGGCGCGGGCGTGTACCGCCGACAGATAATCGCGGCGCAGCTGGACGGCGCTGCCCAGGACCGCGGGCAGGAACACCCAGGCGACCGGGTTGACGGTCGTGAGCAGGAGATTGTGGCTGAACGGGCCGGCGATGAGGGCCGTGGCGATCAGCGCCGCGAGGGTCAGGAAGGCGCAGGTACGGGTGTTCCTGCGGTCGGTGCGCAGGCCCAACGAGTAGAGCGCGGCCATGAGCGAGGCCTGCAACAGAGGGGTGAGGAAGAACCCCAGCCAGCTCTCACCCACGGCGCACAGGACGGCCAGTGCCACGACGGTACGGGGATGGGTGCGTCGCCAGAAAAGCGCGGCGCAGGAGATCGCCGACAGCAGCACCGCAGGCCACACCGCGATCGACTCTCCGAACACCTGGCTGCTGACCACACTGCCGCCCACGGAGAACGCGAACAGCGACAAGGCCAACGCGGCGTCCGCACTGCGGGGATGCCACTGCGGGCGAGGCTGCCAGAGGGTGTCCATCGAGTCTCCTCCTTCCTTCTTTCCTTCTGTCTGTTGTCGGCTCCGCCCGACTGCCGGCTCATCGGCAGACACGGGACATGGTGCGCACCCCTCGGACATCGTGCGCGGGGCCGCCCGCTGTCGTCGCGGACGGCCCCCGGGGCCCGGCCCTGCGGGCCCCGGCCCCGGTCAGGAACGGGCCGGCTCCCTGACGCCGGAGCCGGAGCCGGAGCCGGAACCCGAACCAGAGCCCGAGCCGGAGCCGGAACCCGAACCCGAACCCGAGCAGGTGTCCGCGTCAGCGTGCCGCATATCGGTGGTGGGCCGCGACTGAAGTGCCTCGCCCTCCACATCGACGTTCGGCAGCGCCCTGTCGAGCCGGCGCGGCAACCACCATGCCCGTTCGCCGAGCAGGGCGAGCACGGCGGGTACGAGCGCCATCCGCACGACGAACGCGTCGAACAGCACGGCGATCGCGAGCCCGAATCCGATCGTCTTGATCATCGAATCGGGAGAGGCGACGAACCCGGAGAAGACAGCGATCATGATGAGAGCGGCAGCGAAGACGACGCGGGCGCTGTGGCGGAAACCGGTGACGACCGCCTGGGCGGGCCGGTCGCCGTGGACGTACGCCTCCCGCATCCGGGCCACGAGGAAGACCTCGTAGTCCATCGCGAGTCCGAAGACTATGCCCACCAGGAATATCGGCATCAGGCTCATGATCGGTCCGGTCTGCTCCACGCCGAGCAGGCCGGCGCCCCAGCCCCACTGGAAGACGGCCACGACCGAGCCGAGGGCGGCCAGGACCGACAGCAGAAACCCGAGAGCCGCCTTGACGGGGACGAGTACGGACCGGAAGACCAGCAGCAGGAGTACGAAGGCCAGGCCCACGATGACCGTGAGGTAGGGCACCAGCGCGTCCTGCAACGCCTCGGCGATGTCGATGTTCATGGCCGTACTGCCCGTCACCTCGAACGTCGCACCGGTGGCCGACTCGGTGGCGGAGCGTTCGCCCCGGATGGTCTGGACGAGATCCTTGGTGGCTTCCTCGTTCGGTCCGGTGGCGGGCACGGCGGAGAAGACCGCGGTATCGCCCGCCGGATTGAACTGGGCGGGGGAGACGGAGACGACCCCTTCGGTGGCGCCGACCTCCTTGGCGATGCTCGCGACCGCGGCCTTCGGGTCGGCGGTGCCCTTGGCGTCCACCACGACGGTCAGCGGCCCGTTGAAACCGGCGCCGAAGCCGTCGGCGAGGGCGTCGTAGGCACGGCGTTCGCTGGTCGACGTGGGCTTGGCCTCGTCGCCCGGCATCCCCATCCGCAGATCCGTCACCGGCAGCGCGAGGACTCCCAGCCCCGCGACACCGGCCAGCAGCACCGGAACGGGCCGGCGCAGCACGAACCGTGCCCAGCGAGTGCCGCCGTTGTGCTCGGGCGCGCCGTTCGTGTTCTGCGGCACGCCACCGCCGTGCCCGCCCTTGTCCGTACGCCTGCCGCTCCCGCGCGCCGCACGCGAGAGGACGGCGTCCGGCCAGAACCCCAGCAGCGCCGGGACCAGGGTCAGCGCGATGAGGACGGCGACCACGACCGCACCCGCCGCCGCGAGGCCCATCTTGGTCAGCATGGGAACACCGACCACCGAGAGGCCGGCCAGGGCTATGACGACGGTCAGGCCGGCGAAGACGACCGCGGAACCGGCGGTGCCCGCGGCGAGAGCCGCCGCCTCCTGGGGCGTGTGTCCCTTGGCGCGCTCCTCGCGATAGCGGGAGACCACGAACAGCGCGTAGTCGATACCGACCGCCAGGCCGAGCATGGAGGCCAGCGTGCCGGTGGTCATGGACAGACCGAAGGTGCTGCCCAGGGCCAGGATCGAGGCCACGCTGATGCCGACCCCGACGACCGCGGTGAGCAGCGGCAGCCCGGCCGCCGCCGGCGAGCCGAACGTGATCAGCAGCACGACCGCAGCCAGGAGGACACCCACGACCTCGGCCACGCCGCCCGCGGCCGGCTGGGCTGTCAGGGCGCTTCCGCCGGCGTCGACCGTGAGCCCCGCCTTCCGCGCGACGTCGACGGCGCTCTGGAGCGCCTTCTTGCCGGCGTCGGTGAGATCGGCGGCCTTCACCTTGTACGTGACGGTCGCGTACGCGGTCGAGGCGTCCTCGCTCACCGCCCTGGCCCGGAAGGGGTTCACGGCACCGGCGACCTGCGGCCCGGCGCCGGCCTCGGCCACGAACGCTTCGATGGCCGCCCGTTCACCGGCTCCGGTGACCTTGCGGCCGTCGGGAGCGACGAAGACGATCCGGGCGCTCGCCGCGTCGGATTCCGATCCCGGGAAGCGCTCCTCCATCAGATCGAAGGCCTTCTGCGCCTCGATCCCGGGCATGAAGGATCCCTCTTCGGTGGCGGCGGGCGCCATGAGGGCGCCGGCACCGACGGCGGCGAGAACGGCCGCCCACAGCAGTACGACGGGCCGGCGGCGCCGGAACGCCAGCCGGCCCAGGCGATGGAGGATGGTAGCCACGAGTCAGGAGTCTCCAGATCTGATCTTGGGTAGGACTCAAGGCTGGCTTGTCCGCCCCCTGCCTGGCGTCGTGCGCCTGCTGACTCTTTGCGCTGCCGAAAGCGCAGTAGGCACCCGTGCCCATGTCCTCCGTGGGTATGACTCGCCCCCGCCGTGCGGGAGCATCGGCCCCGGTCCGTACGCGTACGGGCGAGGTCGACCGGAGCGCGTCGGCGGAGTAGCGTCGCAGCGTACTGAGCAAGCGCTTGGAGAGGTGCCCGTGCCGCAGACCGACCCCGCCGAGGCGGCCCTGACCGGGCCAGGGGCGCCCTTCGCCGTCGTACGGGCCGAGAACGGTTCGCTCATGTACGCCGACGGCCCGCGCACCCTGCGCGAGTTCGTCGAGGTCACCTGGGCGTACGGCGACCGGCCGTTCCTGATCGCCGGGGAACGGACCGTGACCTACGGGGAGTTCTTCGCCGCCGCGTCCGCCCTGGCCAACCGCTTCGTCGATACGTACGGACTGCGCCCCGGCGACCGCGCCGTCATCGCCATGCGCAACCACCCCGAGTGGCAGATCGCCTTCTGGGCGGCCCAGTTGGCCGGGCTGATCGCCGTACCGCTCAACGCCTGGTGGACCGAGGAGGAGTTCACGTACGCACTCGACGGCTGCGCCCCGCGGGTGCTGCTCGTGGACGGTGAGCGGCTGCCGCGCGTCGCGCGCTGGGCCGGGCGCGAGCGGGTGCGGACCGTCGTCTTCCATCACGACGGCGAGGTCGGTGACCGGACCGAGCGGTACGAGGACCTGCCCGCGCCCGGCCCGGCCGTCGCGCCGCCCGATGTCGAGGTACGGGCCGAGGACGACGCCACCATCTTCTACACGTCCGGGACGACGGGGCGGCCCAAGGGCGCCGTCGCCACGCACCTCGCCCAGGCCGGGGCGGCCATGAACCCCCGGTTCCAGGCCGCCGCCTCCGCCCTCGGGCTCGGGCAGATTCCCGGCCAGGGGCCCACGCCCGTCACGCTGATGACCTTCCCCTTCTTCCATGTGGCGGCCTTCACCAGCCTCTACGCGACGATGGCCGTCGGCGGCACCCTCGTCCTGATGCACAAGTGGGACGCGCGGCAGGCCCTGGAACTGGTCCGGCTCCACCGGGTGACGCACTACGCGGGCGTCCCCGCCACCGCGCTCCAATTCCTCGACGCGGCTGCGCGGGAGGAGGCTTCGACGCCCGGCGCCGACCCGCTGCGTACCCTCACCAAGCTCAACACCGGCGGAGCCGCCGCCCCGCCCGACCTCGTCGGCCGGCTCACCGCCCGCTACGGCGAACGTGTGGAGCCCCGCAACGGCTACGGCCTGACGGAGACATCCGGCGGTGTGCTCGCCAACTTCGGTGCGCAGTACCGGCGGTTCCCCGGCAGCGTGGGACGGCCGACGCCCGTCACCGAAGTGCGGATCGTCGTGAGCGGGACGGGCGTCGCGGGCGGGACGGGCGAGGTCGGCGAACTGTGGCTGCGCGGCCAGTCACTCGTACGCGGCTACTGGCGCGACGAAGCGGCCACCGCCGAGGCCTTCTCACCCGACGGCTGGTTCAGGACCGGCGACCTCGCGACCGTCCACGACGGGCGTGTCAGCATCGTGGACCGGATCAAGGACATGATCGTCCGCGGCGGTGAGAACGTGTACTGCGTGGAGGTCGAAGCCGTGCTCCACGACCATCCGGACGTCACCGACGCCGCCGTGCTCGGCGTCCCGCACCCGGTGCTGGGCGAGGAGGTCGCGGCGGTGGTGCGGCTGCGGCCGGGAGCCCGGACGGACACCGGGGAACTGCGCGCGTATGTCGCCGGCCGGCTGGCCGCGTTCAAGGTGCCGGCCCATGTGCTCGTACGGGAGGAGCCTCTGCCCCGTAACCCGGTCGGCAAGATCCTCAAGCGTGAACTGCGTGAACTGGTACGGGAGTTCATCCACACGGACAGCGACGGCGACGGCTGAGGCGCGAGCGCCGCCTCCCGTACGAGACCTCCCGTGCGAGACCTCCCGTGCGAGACCTCCCGTGCGAGACTCCCGCACAAGCCCCTCAGGAGCGTGTCACCCGCACCTTGAAATTCCCGTCCGGCTCCCGCGACACCACCGAGATCCGGATGCCGTTGTCCTCGTCCACGAAGGACTGCCCCGGCAGGTACGGCGCGTCCGACAGTTCCGCGTGCACATTGGGACGCCGGGAGCAGCCACCGCTGTTCTTCCTGCTGTCCGCGACCGTGACCGGGCCGCGCCCGGTGTCGACGCCGGAGTCCACCCGGTAGATCAGGACGCCCGGCTCGCACACCGCCTCGTCGTTGCCCGCCCGCGTCCGGACCTCCACCGCGTAACCGGACTCCTTGGAGACCGGTACGAAGGCCAGCTTCGGCCCGCCCGATATCGCCAGCGGACCCAGCAGGTGCTCGCTGATCCCCGGCGCCGACGCACAGCTGATCTGCTCGTCGTCCAGCCAGCCGAGCTTCCACTTGTGCCAGCCCAGCAGATCGTTGTTGGCGCCCCAGTCCTCGGACATGATGTCCCAGTGCCCGACCGTGCCGCCGCCGTCCGGCGTGTAGAGGTCGGGGAGGCCGAAGACATGGCCGTTCTCGTGCGGCAGCACGCGGTAACCGGTGTCGGCGTACGATCCCGAGCCGTCGTCCTGGCGGCTGTAGACGAAGGACGTGTTGGCGAGCGGGACGCCGTCGGCCTGCGGGGCGTCCGTGTTGCCGGAGAAGGTGACGGACAGGACGGTGTCCAGCGCCGAGGGTCCGGCGTTCGGCGTGACCAGGATGTTGACCAGGTCGTACGCGCTGAAGTCCACCTTCGGGTCGGCGGCGGTCACGATGTCCTCGACCAGCTGCCGGTAGCCCGGTTCGTACGGAGCCCCGCGGTCTATCCCGTACTCCTTGAACGGCAGCGGCATCCGCAGCCAGTTCGTCAGCGGGGCCTCGGGGTGGTAGTCGAGCCGCCCGTACGAACTGGTCCTGAACCACTCCGACGTCTTCGGGAAGAACTCCGCGAGCCGGTCGAGCGCCTGGCCGGGGCCCACCGCGTCAGGGAAGTCGATCATGAGGTTGAGGGCGCGGACCCTGCCGGTGGAGCGGGAGTAGCCGGACGGGGTGGGCAGTCCCTCCGACATCTGTACGACCGAGGTGCTCGCGATGCGGCACGGGACGAGGGAGGACTCCCCGGTGGTGGCCACCGACCCGGCGGAGGCGTGGGTGGGAGCGGAGAGGGTGGAACTCGCGGTGGTCAGGGCGGCGAGGGTGAGGGCGGCGAGACCGGCGAGCGCGCCGAGCCGCAGGGAGCCGGTGTGGTAGCCGGCGTCGCCGCGGACCCTGCCGCTCTTCGTCCCGCCGCTGCCTTCGCCGACCTGGGCGTTTCCCTTGTCGCCGGCGGTTCCGTCGCCTCCCGCACCACCGGCACCACCGCCGGTTATGCCTATCCGACGCCTCTGCTGCATGTGGTCGCCCTTCGGGTCCACCGGCAGTCGGCCGTCCAGACTGCTCTCCGTTCGATCACCCTCCGTCCGTCGGCGTGTCGGCGCTCGCTGGGTGCGCCGATCGTGGGTTCTTGCTCCGGTAGTGCGTACGTGTCCCAGGTCACACGAGTGCGCGAAATAACCGGGGACGACTTCCCCGTTTGCACGTGTGTCACTGGAAACGGGGAGCTGATCCCCGCTTGAGGAAGGGCCTGATGTGACCGCCGCTGCCACCGCCGCCATTGCCGCCACCGCCGCCGTATCGGTGGCGTCCGTGGCGCGCCGTGTGCCTCGCCCGCGCGCGGATGCCCTGCGCAACCGGGAGCGGATCGTGACGGCGGCCCGCGAGATGTTCGTGGAGTACGGGGTCGAGGCCCCGCTCGACGAGATCGCACGCCGGGCCGGCATCGGCAACGCCACGCTCTACCGGCACTTCCCCGACCGGCACGCCCTCGCCCACGCTGTCGTGCTCTCCGTCATGGTCCGCGCGGCCGACGAGGCGGAGGGGATCGCCGCCGAGGAAGCCGGAAAAGCCGAAAGGGGCGAGGAGACCGACGCGTTCGACGCGCTGCGCCGCTTCGTCCACACGGCCGCGGACCAGCGGATCGGGGCCCTGTGTCCGCTGCTTTCCGGCACGTTCGACAAGGACCGCCCCGACCTGGACGCCGAGCGCGGCCGTCTCGAAGAGGCCGTCGAGGGGCTGATGGAGCGGGCGCGGCAGGCGGGACGGTTGCGTACGGATGTCGCCGTCGGCGATCTGATGGTCGCGCTGTCCCAGCTCACCCGCCCGCTGCCCGGCACCGGCTGTGTGAACATGGACCGATTCGTCCACCGGCACCTCCAGCTGTTCCTGGACGGCCTGGAGGCTCCGGCCCGGTCCGCCCTGACCGGCTCGGCCGCGACCCTGGAGGATCTGCGCCGCGCCGCTCCGTGACGCGCCCTGAACCATGAACCACCGGGCGGCCCCGGTAACCCGTCGGCCCCGCCCTCGTCTCCCTCGCTTCCTTCACTTACTTCACTTCCTTTCATTTCGCCGCTCGGTCATCAGGTGACCCCGGCGACTCCATGACCTCGCAGGACGCGCAGTGTGGCGTGTCCCTCTGGGCGTCAACACATCCGTTCTGGCCTTTCCGCACCCCTAGGTGGATTCCTCCATGTCAAAAACAGCCGACAAGCGGCTCCCCGACCCGGCGGGCGCCGCGCTCGCCGACCCCAACCGCTGGAAAGCGCTGGTGTTCATCGCCCTGGCGCAGCTGATGGTCGTCCTCGACGCGACCATCGTGAACATCGCGTTGCCCTCCGCCCAGCGGGACCTGGGCATATCGGACGGCAACAAGCAGTGGGTCATCACCGCCTACGCCCTCGCCTTCGGCGGACTGCTGCTGTTCGGCGGACGTATCGCGGACCTCTGGGGGCGCAAGCGCACCTTCGTCGTCGGTCTGCTCGGCTTCGCCGCGGCCTCCGCCGTCGGGGGCGCCGCCACCGGTGAGGCGATGCTGCTCGGCTCCCGGGCGCTCCAGGGCGCCTTCGGCGCGCTGCTCGCGCCGGCCGCGCTGTCGCTGCTCGCGGTGATGTTCACCGACGCCAAGGAGCGGGCCAAGGCCTTCGGCATCTACGGGGCGATCGCCGGTGGCGGTGGCGCCGTGGGCCTGATCCTCGGCGGGTTCCTCACCGAGTACCTGGACTGGCGCTGGACGTTCTTCGTCAACATCCCCTTCGCGATCGTCGCCGCGCTGGGCGCGTACTTCGTGATCGGCGAGCCGGCGGACGGCCGCAACAGGTCCCCGCTGGACATCCCCGGTGTCGTGCTGTCCACGCTGGGGCTGGTGTCGCTGGTGTACGGCTTCACCCGCGCCGAGACCGACGGCTGGTCCGACACGATGACGATCTCGCTCTTCGTCGGCGCCGCCGTCCTGCTGTTCTCGTTCGTCGTCGTCGAGTCGCGGGTCGCGCACCCGCTGCTGCCGCTGCGTGTGGTGGCCGACCGCAACCGCGGTGGTGTCTACCTCTCCCTGGGGCTCGCCATCATCGCGATGTTCGGCCTCTTCCTCTTCCTGACGTACTACCTCCAGGTCGTGAAGGGCTACTCACCGGTCAGGACCGGCTTCGCCTTCCTCCCGATGATCGCGGGCATGATCACGGGCTCGACCCAGATCGGCGCCCGGCTGATGACGCGGGTGCCGCCGAGGCTGCTGATGGGCCCCGGCTTCCTGGTCGCCGCGCTCGGCATGCTGCTGCTGACGCAGCTGGAGATCGATTCCTCGTACACGGGCCTGATCCTGCCGGGTCAGCTGCTGCTGGGCCTCGGTATGGGTACGGCGTTCATGCCGGCCATGTCGCTCGCCACACACGGCATCGAGCCGAGGGACGCGGGCGTCGCCTCGGCGATGGTGAACACCTCGCAGCAGGTGGGCGGCGCGATCGGTACGGCGCTGCTGAACACCATCGCGGCCTCGGCCACGACGGCGTACGTCACGGCGCACGCGGCGACCACCGGCGACAGCCGGCTGCTGGAGCTGCGGGCGATGGTGGCGGGCTTCTCCAGCGCCATCTGGTGGGCGGTCGGCATCCTGGCCGTCGCCGCCACGATCGCGGTGACCTTCATCAACACGGGCCGCCCCGGTGCCTCGCCGGGTGCCGGTACGGAGGGCGCCGGGAACGAGGTGAAGGTGCCGGTCGCGATGCACTGAGGGGCCGCACCTGTGGCAGGGGCTTCGACCCGTGGGAGGTTGGAGCCCCTGCCGCGCGCCCGGCCGCCGGATGCCGGACCGGGCAGTTCCTCAGCGCCGCCCGGACAGTTCCTCAGCGCCGCCAGGGCAGGTCCGCGCCCGTACCCTCCGGCTGGAGCCCCTCGGCCATCACCCGCATGATCTCCCCGAGCTGGTCCACCTGCTCCGGGCTGAGCCGGTCGAAGATCGCCTGGCGTACGGCGGCGACATGCCCCGGCGCTGACCGCTTCAGCACATCGTTGCCGAGGTCCGTCAGGAACGCGTTCTGCCCGCGCCTGTCGGAGGGGCAGTCCTCGCGCTGTACCCAGCCGTGCTCTTCGAGCCGGGCGATCGCGTGGGAGAGCCTCGATCGCGTGATCTTGGCGTCCTTGGCCAGCTGAGTCATCCGCAAACGCCGCCGGGGGGCCTGCGCGAGGTGGACGAGGAGGGCGTAGTAGATGTGCGGCATCCCGGCATCGCGCTGCAACTGCCGGTCGAGATGGTCTTCCAGGAGGGTGGTGGCCTGAAGGTAGGCCTGCCAGACGTCCTGCTCACCGCTGCTGAGCCAGCGCGGCTCCTCGCCCGTACCGGCGGCGCTGCCGGTGGATGCCGTATTCATATATTCCACTGTACCCATTCTTGAAAGTTAAACTAGGTGTGGTTACTCTTGTAAGAACTGAATGCTTGATAGTTCAAGTTCAGGCTCGGGGTGGACGCCGAGCGGGCGTCCGAGTACGCACAGACCGGGAGTCGCCATGAATGCCGTCGCGGAGCGCATGCCCGCCCTCTACCTCTCCCACGGTGCCCCGCCGCTGGCCGACGATCCGGTCTGGCCCGGCGAGCTGGCCGCCTGGTCGGCGACGCTGCCGCGCCCCACGGCGATCCTGGTGGTCTCCGCGCATTGGGAAGAGGCTCCGCTCGCGCTCGGGGCGACCCGCACCGTACCGCTTGTGTACGACTTCTGGGGCTTTCCCGAGCACTACTACGACGTACGGTACGCCGCCCCGGGCGCGCCGGAACTCGCCGCGTCCGTAGTCAAGTTGCTGCGGGCCCCCGGCATGCCCGTGCAGGACGTCCCGGACCGCGGGCTCGACCACGGGGCGTATGTGCCGCTGGTGGAGATGTTCCCGCGGGCCGACGTTCCGGTACTCCAGATCTCCCTGCCCACGCTCGAACCGCGCAAGCTGCTGGAGATCGGCCGCAGGCTGGCGCCGCTGCGGGACGAGGGCGTACTGATCGTCGGCAGTGGTTTCTTCACCCACAACCTGGCCGCGCTGCGGCACCCGGGCGGGGGCGTGCCCGGCTGGTCGGCCGAGTTCGACGACTGGGGCGCGCGGGCGCTGCTGGCGCAGGACATCGACGCGCTGCTCGACTTCGAGGAGAAGTCCCCGGCCGGCCGCCTGGCCCACCCCCGTACCGAGCACTTCGCTCCGCTGTTCGTGACGCTGGGGGCCGCGGAGGGCGAGCTGGGCAGTGGCCGCAGTGTCATCGACGGCTTCTGGCTGGGGCTGGCGAAGAGGTCGGTGCAGTTCGGCTGAGCGGCACCTCTCGCGGCCGGCTCCTCCCGGCCCAAGGGCTCTCGCCCGGCTGCCCCTGGCCGGGCTCCTTCTAGTCCAGCTCCCTCTCGTACCAGGCCACGTCCCAGTAGCGCCCGAATTTCCGGCCGACCTCCTCGTACGTCCCGATGTGACGGAATCCGAGGCGGGTGTGCAGCCGGGTCGAGGCCTCGTTCGGCTGGGCGATGCCCGCGTACGCGCGGTGCAGGTCCTCGCCCTTCAGGGCCTCGAAGAGCGCCTCGTAGAGCAGGGTGCCGACGCCGCGCCCCACGGCGTCCGGTGCGCAGTAGACGGTCACCTCGACCGACGTCGAGTACGCGGGCTTCGGCCGGAAGGGGCTGCTGGTTACGTAGCCCAGAATCCGGGCAGACGGGACATCCTCAGCAACCAAAAGTCTGTACGGGCCGTCTACAGGATGAGAACGCAGCCAGGGCAGGCGTTCCTCGGGGGTGAAGGCGATGGTGTCGAACGTGATGGCCGTCTCATGGACGTAGTGGTTGTAGATGTCCGTGAGTCGGCCGAGATCGGCCTCCAGCCCCGCCCTGACCTGCACTTCTGTCTGTCGCTGCGACATTCGCCCTCCCCGGTTGGCGGCACAGGGTACTGCATGATCAGAAAATCCATGTACGGCATGGGAATTCTGTCCGGATTCCAGTCGTTGTTTCCAACGGATGCAGGGCACCCGGGAGGGTGTCGCGACCTACTCAGTTCAGTAAGGGAGCTCGCATGGCAACCCGTGCCGTCGCCCGTCGTACCGCCCCCGGCGCCTCCGGCGGGACGAAAGCGGCAAGCAGTGTTCGCGCCGTAGGCGGGGAGATCGCCGACCGCGACCTGGTCGGCATGTACCTCGACGAGATCGCGCGTACACCGCTGCTCGACGCCGCCAAGGAAGTCGAGCTGTCCCAGACCATCGAGGCCGGTGTGTACGCCCGGCAGATCCTCGACGGAGGGGTGGAGAGCGAGGGTGCCGGGGCTTCGGCCGAGGAGCTCGAAGCGCTCTTCGCCGAGGCCGAGCGCGCGAAGGACGTCTTCATCCGCTCGAACCTCCGCCTGGTGGTGGCGGTGGCGCGGCGCTACCCGCGCAGCGGCCTGCCGCTGCTGGACCTGATACAGGAGGGCAACGCCGGCCTGGTGCGCGCGGTCGAGAAGTTCGACTATGCCAAGGGCTTCAAGTTCTCCACGTACGCGACGTGGTGGATCCGGCAGGCCATCACGCGCTCCATAGCGGACCAGTCCCGTACGATCCGGCTGCCCGTCCACCTGGTGGAGGAGCTGGGCAGGATCCGCCGTGTGCAGCGCGAGTTCAACCGTGAGCACGGCCGTGACCCCGAGCCCACCGAGGTCGCCGCCGAGCTGGGTTCGAATCCGGCGCGGATCAACGACGTGCTCGACTGGGCCCGCGACCCGGTCAGTCTGAACATGTCGGTGGACGACGACGGGGACACGCAGTTCGGTGACCTGCTGGAGGACACCTCGGCCGTGTCGCCCGAGCAGTCCGTCCTCACGCTGCTGCGCAGCGAGGAGCTGGAGGATCTGATCGGCAAGCTCGACCAGCGCACGGCCTCGATCATCAAGATGCGGTACGGCATCGACGACGGCCGTGAGCGGACGCTGACCGAGGTCGGCAAGCAGCACGGCCTCACGCGCGAGCGGATCAGGCAGATCGAGAAGCACGCTCTCCTGGAGCTGAAGAAGATGGCGCGCGATACCGGGTTCGACGCGGCGGCGTGACGTTTGTCGACGCGGCGGCGTGACGTCGCCGTCCACTGGCCGTAGTGTCCCCCTTACTCGTACTCTCTCTTCGTACGAACCGGCCGATCCGGCGGCCCCCCAAGACGAGCCCCGGCACCAACCCCCCCCAGGTGCCGGGGCTCACCCCTGTCCGGCGCCGGTCGGCGGTGGGGCGGTGGCGGTGGCCGCGCGGGTGAGTCTGGCTCCCAGGTCGTGCAGGTACCGCGTCAGCTGGGCCGGCTGGTGGACGGTGAACTCGCAGTCCACCAGCGCCAGTCGGAGCGCCACCCACTCCAGCGAGTCACTCATCGTGGCGCTCAGGCGACAGGAGCGGGGCCCGGTCGGGACCGGCGCTCCGAGCGAGGCGGGCAGCCGCGCCGCCACGAACTCGGCGGGCGCCGCGAAGCTCACCTCCACCTCCACCCGGGGCTTCATCCGGGACATGGACCGGCTCAGGAACTCCGCCGCGTCCCCGGTCGGCAGGGCGCGCGGGGTGAACCGGGCACCCGTGGCGAACGGCTCGCCGACCCGGTCCACGCGGAACGTACGCCAGTCCTCGCGCCCCAGGTCGTACGCCACCAGATACCAGCGCCAGCCGGTGGAGACCAGGCGGTACGGCTCGACCTGCCGCTTCGTCTCCGTACCGTCGCCGGAGCGGTAGTCGAAGCGCAGCCGCTCGGTGCCGGTGACGGCGGCGGCCATCACCGTCAGGGTGCGCGGATCGACCGTCGCGCCGTCGCCGCGCGTGAGCGGAATGGTCGCGGCCTGGAGGGTGGCGACCCGGTGCCGCAGCCGGGACGGCAGGACCTGCTCCAGCTTCGTCAGCGCCCGTACGGAGGCCTCCTCGACGCCCTCGATGACATGGCCCGCGCCGGCCCGCAGTCCGACCGCGATGGCGACGGCCTCCTCGTCGTCCAGGACCAGCGGAGGCATGGCGGCGCCGGCGACCAGACGGTAGCCGCCGACCGCGCCCATGGTGGCCTCCACGGGGTAGCCGAGGTCGCGCAGCCGGTCGATGTCGCGGCGGATGGTGCGCGGACTGACGCCGAGCCGCTCGGCCAGCTCCCGGCCAGGCCACTCGCGCGGAGTCTGGAGGAGCGAGAGCAGACTGAGGAGTCGTCCCGGGGTATCGGTCATGGGGACCATGGTGCGCGCCATCCAGGACATGTTCTGTCCTAGATGGCTCCTAGCTTGTCCCGCATGAGTACTTCCCCGGCCGTACCCGGTACGGCTGCTTCGGCTGCCGTACCTTCCGAATCCTCCGCCGTACCGTCCGCACCGCCCGCCCCTTCCGAGTCCGTTCCCTCCGAGTCCGTACCGGAGACCGAGTCCGTACCGAAGACCGAGTCCGTCCCTTCCGAGTCCGTCCCTTCAGAGTCCGTACCGGAGCCGTCCGTTTCCGAGGCCGCCTCCGGTGACCGTCGTCGCTGGCTGGCGCTCGCCGTCGTCATGACGGCCGCCTTCATGGACCTGGTCGACGTCACCATCGTCAACATCGCCATCCCGAGCATCGAGCGGGATCTGGGGGCCTCCTTCGGCGCGATCCAGTGGATCACCGCCGGATACGCTCTCGCCTTCGCCGCCGGACTGATCACAGGCGGCCGGCTCGGTGACATATACGGCCGCAAGCGGCTCTTCCTGATCGGTATCACCGGTTTTACGATCGCCTCCGCGCTCTGCGGTTTCGCCGCGAGCCCGGAGATGCTGGTCGGATCCCGGCTGCTCCAGGGCGCGATGGCCGCGATGATGGTGCCTCAGGTGCTGGCGATCATCCATGTCACCTTCCCGGCGCACGAACGCGGCAGGGTCTTCGGGATGTTCGGCGCGATCATCGGTCTCGGTGCCGTCACCGGACCACTGCTCGGGGCGCTGCTCACACAGTGGAACATCGCCGGCCTCGAATGGCGGCCGATCTTCCTGATCAACCTCCCCGTCGGGCTCGCCGGTGTGCTGCTCGGCCGGAAGTTCATCACCGAGTCCAGGGCGCCGAAGGCGCTCCGCCTCGATCTGGTGGGCGTGGGGCTGGTCACGGCGGCGCTGCTGATGCTGATCTATCCGCTGACACGCGGCCGTGAGCTGGGCTGGCCGCTCTGGGGCAGCGTGTGCATGGCCGGCAGCGTGGGCGTGCTGGCGGGCTTCGTGGCGTACGAGAAGAGGAAGACGCGCAAGGACGGGTCGCCGCTGGTCGAGCTGTCGCTGTTCACGGTGCGGAGCTTCGCGGCGGGCATCGCCGTACAACTGATCTTCGGTGTCGCGATGGGCGTCTTCTTCCTGGTCTGGACGCTGTACATGCAGCTCGGGCTCGGCTGGGATCCGCTGCGGGCAGGGCTGACGGGAGTGCCGTTCTCGGTCGCGGTGTCGCTGGCGGCCGGGCTGTCCGTACAGAAGCTGGTGCCGCGCTTCGGCCGGAAGGTGCTCCAGACGGGCGCGCTCACGATGGCCGCCGGGCTGCTGCTCTACATCTGGGAGGCCGGACGGTACGGGCTGGAGATCCAGCCGTGGCAGATGGCGCTGCCGCTGGTGGTCATGGGCCTCGGGATGGGCCTGATCGTGGCGCCGCTGACGGACGCGGTGCTGTCGGATGTCCCGCGCGAGCACTCGGGCTCGGCGTCCGGCCTCATCAGCACCACGCAGCAGATGGGTACCGCGCTGGGGCTCGGGCTGGTGTCGGTGGTGTTCTTCGGGGTGGTCGACGACCGGATGGCCGAGGCCGGGCCGGGAGCGATGCGGGCGGCGGGGGCGGCCTTCGCCGACGGATTCCGGAACGCGCTGTGGTGGGTGGTCGCGGTGCTCATCGTGATCTTCGCGGTGATGTTCGCGCTGCCGGCCCGGCCGAAGCGGCAGACGGAGGAGCCCGCACCGGCGGCCGGGACGGTGGCCGAGGGGGCGGCTGAGGCGGCGGCCGAGGTGGCGGCCGGGACGGTGGCCGAGGTGGCGGCCGCCGTGACAAGTCGAAACGCCACAAAGCGTGTTGATGGAAAGTCACACTGAACACAACTCACGCCCCCTGCGTATGAAGGGCCGAAGCGTTTTCGTCTGCTGCCGGCGAGCGGACTCCGTCCCCCACAGGAGGTATTGAGTTGAGCCACAAGCGCATACCCAAGCGAAAGATCATATTCGCCGGGGGCGGCGCCGCCGCCGTCGCGGCGGCGGCGATTCTGCTGCCGAACGCGAACGCATCGCAGGACACACCCGATCCACAGCCCAAAACGCTGAACGCGGCCTCCGCAGGGGATCTCGCCTCGCAACTCGCCTCTCAATTGGGTGAGGCATTCGCCGGCTCGTACTACGACAAGGGCAACCAACAGCTGGTTATCAATGTCGTCGGTAACAGCGGCGATGTGAACCTCGAGGTCAAAAAGGCCGGGGCCGTCGTGAGAAACGTCAAGAACAGCACGGCTCAACTGAAGTCGGCTTCACAGACGTTGAAGCAGCAGGCCACCATCCCGGGTACCGCCTGGGCCGTCGACCCCAAGACCAACCAGATCCAGGTCACGGCCGATAGCACGGTGACCGGCGAGAACTGGGACCAGATCCAGTCCACCGTCAAGTCGCTCGGCACGGACGTGGCCCGTATCAAGAAGTCCCCGGGGGAGTTCAAGCCGTTCGTCGAAGGCGGTGACGCCATCTTCGGCGGCGGTGCGCGCTGTTCTCTCGGCTTCAACGTGACCACGGCGGACGGTGCTCCCGGCTTCCTCACGGCCGGCCACTGCGGTGTCGCAGCCGAGGCTTGGTCGGACGCCCAGGACGGCGAGCCGGTCGCCACGGTGCAGGACGCGACGTTCCCGGGGGCCGGTGACTTCGCGCTCGCCACCTACGACGACGCGGCCACCGAAGCCACGAGCACGGTCAACACCGGTGACGGACAGGTCGTGGAGATCACCGCGGCGGCCGAGGCCACGGTGGGCCAGGACGTCATCCGTATGGGCAGCACCACCGGACTGAACGACGGCGCGGTCACCGGCCTGGACGCCACGGTCAACTACGCGGAGGGCACGGTCACCGGGCTGATCCAGACCGACGTCTGCGCGGAGCCGGGCGACAGCGGCGGCCCCCTCTTCACCGCGGACGGCAGCGCGATCGGTCTCACCTCCGGTGGCAGCGGTGACTGCACCGCCGGCGGAGAGACCTTCTTCCAGCCGGTGACGACCGCGCTGGAGGCGGTCGGAGCCACCATCGGTGCCGGAGGTGCCGGAGGTGCCGGAGGCGGAGAGGCCGACGGCGGCGCCGACGCGGGCGCGGACGGCGGCGCCGACGCGGGTGCCGATGGTGGCGCCGACGCGGGTGCCGACGGCGGTGTGGTCGGCGGAGCCGACGCTGGTGCCGATGGTGGTGCGGACGCCGGTGCTGACGGCGGTATCGACGGTGGCGCGGACGCGGGTGTTGACGGCGGAGCCGCGGGGGACGCTGACGGCGGAGCCGCTGGTAACGGCGAAGGCGCTGCCGGGAATGGCAACGCCAACGGAAACGGCAACGGCAACGGCAGCGCCGATGACAACGGCAGCGGTGTCGTCGAGAACCGCTGACGCCAGGTCCTGAGTGCGTCGCTCATGAGGTGTGCCGGTACTCACGGACCGCGATCACGCTGACCGCGATCACATTGATCACCGGAACGCGTGGATCACGGCAAAGACCTCCGGCGGGTGGAGCTTCGGACTCCGCCCGCCGGAGGTCTTTGCCGTTCCCGGCCGGAGCCCCCCGACCGCCCGGACATGGTCCGGAGCGATCACGGCGCCGCGCTCCGCGTCCTTCTGTGACCACTCGCGCCCGACCATGTCTGTTCCGCGCCCGAATCTGTTTACTTTCCGGAAATCTGAGCGTAGCGTGTCGCCGAAACCACAGGTTCGGGCACGGAACGGACGTAAATCCACATGTACGCACCAGAGCGGCAGCAGGAGATTCTGCGCCTCGCCCGTGAGGGCGGTCGTGTGGATGTGCTCTCGCTGGCCGAGGAGTTCCAGGTCACCGCCGAGACCGTACGGCGTGACCTCAAGGCCCTGGACAGGGCCGGGCTCGTACGGCGTGTGCATGGCGGGGCCATACCGGCCGGGCGGCTCGTCTTCGAGCCCGACCTCGCCGAGCGCGAATCGACCGCCGCCGACGAGAAGGACCGCATCGCGCACGCGGCGCTCGCCGAGCTGCCGCGGGACGGCAGTGTGATTCTCGATGCCGGCTCGACCGTGGCGCGGCTCGCGGCGGCGCTTCCGCCGGAGTGCGAGCTGACCGTCGTCACCCACGGGCTGCCGGTCGCCGCCCGTCTCGCCGACCATCCGGGCATCGCCCTCCATCTGGTCGGCGGGCGGGTACGGCACCGTACCCGCGCGGCCGTGGACGCCTGGGCGCTGCGGGCGTACGGGGAGATCCGCGCCGATATCGTCTTCCTCGGCACCAACGGTTTCGCGCCGGACGCCGGTCTCACCACCCCGGACCTCGCCGAGGCCGCCGTCAAGCGCGCGGTCGTCGCCGCGGCCCGGCGCGTGGTGCTGCTCGCCGATTCGGCCAAGTACGACCAAGAGCATTTCGCCTGCTTCGGCTCTCTCGCCGATGTCGATCTGCTCATCACCGACAGCGGGCTCAGCCCTTCGGATGTCGCGGCGGTCGAGGCCGCGGGCACCGAAGTGCTGTGTGTTTAGGAGAGCTCCGCATGATCCTCACCGTCACCCCGAACCCGAGCCTGGACCGTACGTACGAGATCCCGGCCCTCGACCGAGGCGAAGTGCTGCGGGCCACGGCCGAGCGCATGGACCCCGGGGGCAAGGGCGTCAACGTCTCGCGGGCCGTCGCCGCGGACGGCCGCAGTACGGTCGCCGTGCTGCCGCTGGGCGGGGCGCCCGGGGCGCTCGTCGCCGAACTGCTCGCGGGCCAGGGCATCGAGGTCGCGCCGGTGCCGGTGGCGGGGGCGACCCGTTCCAACATCGCGCTCGCCGAGCCCGACGGCACCCTGACGAAGATCAACGCGCCGGGGCCCGAGCTGACCGCCGCCGAATCGGAGGCACTGCTCGCCACGATCCGCGCGCACGCCGGTGCCGCTTCCTGGATCGCCTGCTGCGGCAGCCTGCCGCGCGGGCTCGACGCCACCTGGTACGCCGAGCTGGTCGCCCGCGCGCACCACGCCGGGGCCAGGATCGCGCTGGACACCTCGGGGCCCTCGCTCCTGGCCGCCCTCCGGGAACGGCCGGACGTCGTCAAGCCGAACGCCGAAGAGCTGGCCCAGGCCGTCGGCCGCCCCCTCACCACGGTGGGTGACGCGGTCAAGGCGGCGGAAGAGCTGCGGACGTACGGCGCCGGTGCCGTCCTGGCCAGCCTGGGAGCCGACGGCCAGCTGCTGGTCTCGGAGGCCGGGACGTACTTCGGATTCGCCGCGGTCGCCACCGTACGCAGTAACGTCGGTGCGGGCGATTCGTCGCTGGCCGGTTTCCTCGCGGCGGGTGGCGACGGCCCTCAGGCGCTGGCCTCGGCTGTCGCGCACGGCGCGGCAGCCGTTCAGCTGCCGGGAAGCGTGATGCCGTCACCGGCGGATCTGGACCCGTCGGCGGTCACGGTGACCGAGGACATTCCGCTGGACCGTCCCCTTACGGAGCCCGCCCCATGAGCCTTCCCTCCCGCGATCCCGCCGGATCCCCCGATTCCCCGCCCGCCCCTCAGTCCATGTACCTGACCCGCGCGATATGCGAGCAAAGGAGCCCGCGATGACAGACATGATCACCGCGGACCTGGTCGACCTCGACCTGGCCGCCGAGACGAAGGAAGCCGCGGCCCGCTCGCTGGCCGAACGGATGGTGAGCCTGGGCCGGGTCACCGACCTGGACGGCTTCCTGGCCGACGTGGCCGCGCGCGAGGCCCAGATGCCGACCGGCCTCGACGGCGGTATCGGCATCCCGCACTGCCGCAGCGCGCATGTCGGCGAACCGACGCTCGCCTTCGGCCGCTCGCCGCGGGGCATCGACTTCGGCGCCCCGGACGGGCCGGCGGATCTGATCTTCCTGATCGCGGCTCCGGCCGGTGCGGACGACGCCCACCTGACGATCCTCTCTGCCCTGGCCCGCCGCCTGATGAACGAGGAGTTCACGACGGCCCTGCGCTCGGCGACGGACGCGGTCGCCGTCGCGTCCCTGATCCGCGGCGAGGAGCCTGCGGCGGCCGAGGCGGAGACCGGGACCGCGGCTGTGGAGGCTCCCAGCACGCCGACCACCCCCGAGGCCGCCGCCGCACCGGCCGCTGCCACCGGCAGCCCCACCGCCCCCGCTTCCGCGAACCCTTCCGCGCCCCCTTCCCCTGATTCCGCCGCCGCCGACCATGTCTTCCGGATCGTCGCCGTCACCTCCTGTCCCACCGGCATCGCGCACACCTACATGGCCGCCGAGGCCCTGGAACAGGCCGGGCATGACGCGGGCATCGAACTGGTCGTCGAGCCGCAGGGTTCCTCCGGATTCCACCGGGTCGACCCCGCCGTCATCGCCGCCGCCGACGGCGTGATCTTCGCGCACGACGTGCCCGTACGGGAGAAGGAACGGTTCGCCGGGAAGCCCACCGTCGACGTCGGCGTCAAGGCCGGCATCAACCGGCCCGCCGAGCTGATCGCCGAGGTACGCGGCAAGGCCGAACGCGGCGAGGTCACCGCCGCCGCGCACGCCACCCCCGTGGACGCCGCCGGCGAGCCCGGCGAGGGCTACGGCACCAAGCTGCGCAAGTGGCTGATGTCCGGCGTGAGTTACATGGTCCCCTTCGTGGCGGCCGGCGGTCTCCTCATCGCCCTCGGCTTCGCCATCGGCGGCTACACCGTCGACAAGGCGCCCTCCGTCGCCGAGCACTTCGTCTGGACCGACCAGACCAGCTGGGCGGCGCTGCTGTTCCAGATCGGCGGCGTGGCGTTCAGCTTCCTGGTGCCCGTCCTCGCGGGCTACATCGCGTACGGAATGGCCGACCGCCCTGGCCTGGTGCCCGGCTTCGTCGGCGGCTCCATCGCCCTCACCATCAACGCGGGCTTCCTCGGCGGCCTGGCCGCCGGTCTGATCGCCGGTGGCACGGTGATGGCCATCCAGCGGGTGAACGTGCCCGCCACACTGCGCGGCATCATGCCGGTCGTCGTGATCCCGCTGATCTCCTCGGCGATCGTCGGCTTCCTGATGTTCCTGGTGGTCGGCAAGCCCATCGCCGAACTCCAGAAGGCGCTGACCGACTGGCTCTCCGGCCTCTCCGGCGCCAACGCGATCATCCTGGGCGTCATTCTCGGCCTGATGATGTGCTTCGACCTGGGCGGTCCGCTGAACAAGGTGGCCTACGGCTTCGCGGTCGGCGGCCTCGCCAACCCCAACGAGGGCAGCCTCAAGGTCATGGCCGCCGTGATGGCCGCGGGCATGGTCCCGCCGCTCGCGATGGCGCTGGCCACGACCGTACGGGGCAAGCTGTTCACCCGTACCGAACGGGAGAACGGCAAGGCCGCGTGGGTACTCGGCGCCTCCTTCATCACCGAGGGCGCGATCCCCTTCGCCGCCGCGGACCCGCTGCGGGTGATCCCGTCGGCGATGGCCGGCGGCGCGGTCACCGGCGCGCTGTCCATGGTCTTCGAGTGCACCCTGCGGGCGCCTCACGGCGGCATCTTCGTGATCCCGCTGATCGGTAACCCGTTCCTCTACCTGCTCGCCATCGCAGCGGGCACCGGAGTGAGCGCCGGACTGGTCATCCTCCTCAAGAGCGCACGGAAGACGCCCGCCGCCGCGGAACAGGGCGCAACCGCCGGGCCGGCCGCGGACGGGGGAGCCGGCACGGAAGCCAAGGTGCCGGTGTCCGCCTGACCCCGTACCGCCTCCGGGCGGTGACCGCGCGCCCCGGTCGGGGGCGGCCGTACACCCGGCCGCCCCCGACCGGTCGCACGGTCAGCCCCCGGACAAGTCCACAGCTGTACGGGTGTACGGGAGCCTGCGTCATGAGACCGAGCTGTACGGGACCAGGTTGTACGGGACCAGGTTGTGCGGCACCTGATCCGCTCGACCAGGCTGTGCGGACCCACCTCGCGCGGCCGGGCCGGGCGGGCCCGCCTCACGTCCGATCACCTCACGTCCGATCATCGCACCTGGGCTCATCTCACCTGCGCACGGAGCTCCATGGCTTCGCGCGCGGTGCTTTCCGACGGATAGACCTCGCACATGTGGCGGCCGTCCGGAGTCGCCGTGTGCTCCACCTCCCAGAGGCTCGTCTCACTGCCGTCCATCAGCAGGAACGCGTGCTCGTAGAGCGTGAAGCCCGCGTCCTTTCCCTCGACCTCGTACTGCCGGCCGAAGACCTGGGTGATGTGATGAGCGAACGCCGTACGCAACAGCTGCGCGGTCGCCTCTCCCGGCCGGTCGGCGTTCTCCGCCCGCCGCAGCACTCTGCGGGCGTGGTCGGGGGAGTTGTCCGAGGAGTACATCCGGTGCCGCGGGATCGGTGGCAGGGCCCGCAGCCCCCGGAGCAGGGCCAGATGGGCGTCGATCTCGGCCGTACGCTCGGACTCCAGCTCCGCGAGCAGTCCGGCCGCGACATCGTCCATGGGCGGATCGTCGGCGGAGCGCGGTGCGCCCGGCTCCGTGGTGGAGAGCCGAGGAGCCTCCGGACTGCCGGGCCGGCACAGCCGGGCGGCGGCGAGCCGCACCTCGGATTCGTCTCCGTACAGCTCGTGCAGCCGCGCGCCGTCCCGGCCGGTGTTGTGCACCAGCTCCCAGAGGGTGAGCGCGCTGCCGTCGGGCAGCAGATAGGTGTGTCGGTACGTCTCGCGGTGCAGCCCCGCACTGTGGTGCGCGGAACACAGCGAACTGGCGTGCGCCAGCGCACGGTCGAGCCGCTCGACCATTGCGTCGGGCAGGTCGAAGGAGTTGAGTGCCCGACCCAGGAGTCGCTCGAGGTGCGTCTCGGTTGTCTCGTAGGGATCGTTCAAGATGGGTTCTCCAGGCCGTTGCCACATGTCACTTGGTGATTGCATAACGTAGCGCCTAGGGCTGACATCGCGTCCCACGTTTGGGAAAACGAAGGGGGCGTACGTGAAGTTCCTGCGCGCCCCCCGCCAACTCGTCGACTACGCCCCTCCGTCGGGCCCGTACAGCTCCCGGTACGACGGGAACGTCCCACCGGGTCCTTCCACACTCTCCGCCGCGCCTATGGCCCGCACGACTGCCCTGGTCACGACATCCGCGCCGACCGCCAGAACCTCGTTCAGCGCGAACGGATCCGCTCCCGGCAGGGCCAGACCGCCGGTAGCGAGCGCGAAAACAGTATCCCCGTCGTTGAGCAGATGAACAGGGCGGACGGCGCGCGCGATGCCGTCGTGCGCCGTCCCCGCGAGCTTCTGCGCCTGTGCGCGGGAGAGTTCGGCATCGGTGGCGACCACGGCAAGTGTGGTGTTGAGCGGCGCCGGACCGTTCCGCTCACGCAGCTCGGCCAGCCGTCGCAGCGCCGCCTCGTGGACTTCGGGCGCCGGGTATTCCGTACGTCCGTTGATGTAGCGCCCGTACAGCACGCCCGTCAACGGATCCACCGCCGAGCCCGCCGCGTTGGCCACGACCAGGGCGGCCACGGTGATCCCGGAGTCCAGGACCGTGCTCGCCGTACCGACCCCGCCCTTGAGCTGCCCGACGACTGCGCCCGTCCCCGCGCCCACTCCGCCTTCCTCGACCGGTGCCCCGCTCTCCGTCCCGGCCGCCGCCTCCACCGCCGCACGGCCCGTGGCCGCGTCCGGCCGGATCCCCCAGTCCCCACCGCGCCCCAGGTCGAATATGCCCGCGGCCGGGACGACCGGCACCACCTGCGCCGGATCAGGGCCGACGCGGACGCCGCGACCGTGTTCCTCCAACCACGCCACCACGCCGGACGCCGCATCGAGCCCGTACGCACTGCCGCCGGTCAGCACGACGGCATCGATGCGCTGGACGAGATTACGCGGGTCCAGGGCGTCCGTCTCCCGGGTGGCCGGCCCGCCGCCCCGTACGTCGACGGCGGCGACCACCCCGCCCTCCGGAGCGAGGACGACCGTGGCGCCGGTGAGGGCCCGGACTCCGGCGACCCGCGCATGCCCTACCCGCAGCCCGGCCACATCGGTCAGAGCGTCATTGGTTGCCATGACCCCCATCCGTACCACGCGCACGAGAAGAGAGGGGTGTTGGCCGTTCGGAGAGAGTCACTCCGACCGCCACGGTCACCGCCGCCACCAACCCCGCGGCGAGCACCGCCCAGGCCCCCGCGAACGTACAGGCCGCCACCGCGGCCGCCGAGACCGGCAGGACGAGCTGCTGGGCCGCCCCGGTTTTGAAGTGACGCGCGTGCAGCAGCCAGACCGTGAGCGAGAAGACCGCGGCCGGGACCGTGACGGCGGCGGAGGCGGCGACCGCCGAGATATGCGCCTTGCCCACCGAGTGCTCCACCGCCACCTCCAGCCCCGCGCCGATAGCGGCCGCCGACCCGAAGATGACGAAATGGCCGTAACCCCACGGGATGGCCTGCCTGTTGCCGGTCAGCCGCTGGTGCGCGGGGACCGCGAAATAGATCCACCAGGCGGCGAAGACGAGGAGGAGGCCACCGGCCGCGATGGGCAGCAGCTCCCCGACCGCTTCCTGTTCGTCCAGCGCCGACTGCACCGCGACGGTCGCGGCAGACATCGTCTCGCCGAGCACGATCAGGGTGAACAGCCCGTAGCGCTCCACGATGTGATGCGGATGCCAGGCCGTCTGGTGGTCCCGCTCCGCCAAGGGCGGCACCAGCAACTCGGCGACCACGACCACCAGGAACAGCGGGTGCTTCATATGGTCCGGCGCGGCCAGCAGCGCCACCCACGCGGCCTGGCAAATCACCAGACCGACGGCATACCGCAGATCGGTGCGCCGGGCCGGCCCCCGGGACTCGGACAAGCCCGCCCGCAGCCACTGTGCGGTCAGCGCCACCCGCATCACGAGATAGCCGATGACAGCGATGGTCCAGTCGTTGTCGGCGAAGGCGCGCGGCACACCCGCCGCGTAGATCAGCACCCCGCAGATCTGCACCAGGGTCGCGATGCGGTACGGCACGTCGTCGCAGTCGTATGCCGAAGCGAACCAGGTGAAGTTCATCCAGGCCCACCACACCCCCCAGAAAATGAACAGGTACCCGACGATCCCCGCGCTCGTACGCCCCTCCGCCAGCGCGTGCACGAGCTGCGCCCCGGCCTGGGCGACCGCCACGACGAAGCACAGGTCGAAGAAGAGCTCCAGAGGCGTCGCCGCGCGGTGCGCCTCGTCCCGCCTGCGAGCGGTCATGCGGCGCAGGGGCCCCGCGGTCCCTGCCGCGCTGCTCGACATCATGGGGCCAGCACAGCAGAGGAACCGGTGCCGGCCCGGTGAGGCGCGCGCCGCGTTCTCGCCGACCTGTGGACCCTACGGACCACGGGAGCGTGTCCGCGCGGGAGGCCTCATGCCCGTCGGCCGTCCTCGTCCCGCAAGGGCCCCGGGTGTGCCTGACACCCCCGTACTCTGGACGTATGAGCGCCGCCCCCACCCCCGAGCCGCGTGCCGACCAGCGGGCCGGGTCGACAGCACCGTCCGGTCCGTCCGGGCCGTCCCGGCCACCGCGCCCGAATCCGGCGTTGATCTTCGACGATCCGCTGGACCAGCAGTCCTGCGACGACACCGACCGGGGCTGGGGAGACCGGGCCGCGGGGAGCGGCGACAGCGCCGCCGACCTCGCACGCTTCTTGGACGAGAAGCCGCCCCACCACATCTGAGGAACGCCCCTGGGCGTCCCAAGCGCCTCAACGGCGCTCGTCGGGTCCGCCGCTACGGCTTGTCGAGGCCGGGACCGGACCCGGGTCCGGAGCCCTGGCCGCGCTGCGCCAGCAGGGCGTCCCTGATCTCCTTGAGCACCTCCAGCTCGCTGACCTCCAGGACTTCCTGGACCTCTTCCTTGGCGGCCTGCTGCTTGGCCCGCCTGGCGAGGTACTTGGACATCGGCAGGACCATCAGGAAGTACACGACGGCCGCTGTGATCAAGAAGGTCAGAACGGCACTGAGCACTGTTCCCCACATGATGGGGATGCCCGAGGTGACCTCGCCCGCGGCGTTGGTCTCGCACGGAGACTTGAGGCACGAGCTGTACTGGTTCAGATCCTGTGTGCCGAACGCTCCGACCACCGGATTGATGAGCCCCTTGACGACCGAGTTCACCACGTTGGTGAATGCGGCCCCGATGACGACCGCGACCGCCAGGTCGATCACATTGCCGCGCATCAGGAAGGCCTTGAAGCCCGCCAGCACGCTCTCCTTCTCCTCGCTCACGAGTGAGCCTTTCTTCACATGGACCGTACGGATGACAAGCTGCCCCGCAACCTACGGCAGCGCGTGCCCACGCTGTCCAATCCGTCCACGCGATCAGGCGACCCCACAGCGTGCCCGTGCGACCGCGCGCCACACGACACAGACCGGTCAGACCCAGGACCCCATGGCCCGACAGCACGTGGCCCGGCACCACAAGGCCCAGCAGCACACGGCCCGCCACTCCGCGTCTCAGCACAGCGTCACCGCCAACTGTGACGTGGCACTCGCTCCGGCCAGCGCCGCCGCCGTGGCGCGCGGCACGGACAGCACCACCAGCGCTCCGCGGTCCGACGAGGTCTCGCGCTCCCCCGGGATCTCCGTCACCCGGGCTCCCCTGGCCACCACCCGCGCCTCGGACTCCCGCTGCGGCACCCCGGCCGATCCCAACGGGGACGGGGCGGCCGCGATCACATCGACCCGGTCTCCCCGGCGCAGCAGTCGGACCGTCGCCGCATCGGCGATACGCACCGGCGCGGACACCATCCGTGCGGGCGGCTGAGCGGGGTCCCGTCCCGATGACGCCGACGCGGCCGTCGCGCCGGTCGAAGCTTCCGCAGAGGAGTCGGAAACAGCCCCGGCTCCGACACCACCGAGCGCGCCACCCGCTCCCGTGGCAGCCAGCGCGGCCGCCGTCACGGCCAGACCGGCCGCCGTCGCACGCCGGTGCCGAAGCAGCGCCCGGCGCAGTCGCTGCCGGGAGCCACGCACTCGCAGCGGATCGAACGGTGGCACACCACGCCGCGTCGGCGTCTGGGAACCCGGTGGTGGCGTGGGAAAGCGGGTGCAGGGAGGTGAAAGAGGAGAACGAGGACGGGGACGAGGGGAGGGGGACGGGGCATGCGTGAAGGAACCGGACATGGCGAGCACCGCCTGACGTGAGGAGTTCTGCGATCGCTCCTCACGATCCACGATCCGGCAACAGCCCGCTGAAGCCTGTGGATCAGCGAGCGATTGTGGACAACTCCCTCACCCGCACGAGTGGTTCCGGCTTCTGCCGGGCCGATCCCACTGCCCCCGCGCATGGTTCACGGGGGCGTGGGCAGCTTGTGACCGGAGCAACCGACGGTCGGGCGCAGGTGAGAAACCACTGGTGACCAACTACTCGTGACCAACCACCCGTGACGACCGTCGGCGACCAACCGCCGGTGAACAACCGCCCGTGGTCAGGGCAGTTCGAGTCCGGTGTCGACCCCGTCCAGCGCGTGCGCGCACAGGCAGTCCCGTGTCTCGCTCGCCTGCAATCCCTTTACCGCGTCGAACAGCACCGTGCGCAGCCGGTCGACATTGGAGGAGAACACCCTGAAGACTTCGTCGTGAGAGACTCCCTCGCCCGTCTCTGCCCCCGCGTCCAGGTCCGTCACGAGCGTCATCGACGTGTAGCAGAGGCCCAGTTCACGTGCGAGTACAGCCTCGGGGTGCCCGGTCATCCCGACCACCGACCAGCCCTGTGCCGCATGCCACTTCGATTCCGCCCGCGTCGAGAACCGAGGCCCCTCGACGACGACGAGCGTCCCGCCGTCCACCGGCTCCCAGCCGTGTCCGCGCGCCGCCACGAGCGCCGCCGCGCGGCCCTCGGGGCAGTACGGGTCGGCCAGCGAGATGTGCACGACCTTCGACTTGCTTCCGTCCGGCAGTCGCACCCCGTCGTAATAGGTCTGCGTGCGTGCCTTCGTACGGTCCACCAGCTGATCGGGTACGAGCAGGGTGCCGGGACCGTACTCCGGCCGCAGTCCGCCCACCGCGCACGGGCCCAGGACCTGCTTCACCCCGACCGAGCGCAACGCCCAGAGGTTGGCGCGGTAGTTGATGCGATGCGGCGCGATGTCGTGGGAGCGCCCGTGCCGGGGCAGGAACGCGACCTGCCGTCCGGCGATTTCGCCGAGGAAGAGTGAGTCACTGGGTGGTCCGTAGGGAGTCTCCACCTGAACCTCGGTCACATCCTCCAGGAAGGAGTAGAAGCCCGAGCCGCCGATCACGCCGATCTCTACGTTCGCCATTTCATCACAGTAGCGGGACGCATGATCCCGTTCGGTGGGGGCCCATGCCAAGGACCCCGCCATACGCGATGGCGGGGTCCTTGGAAGACCGGAGAAGAAGAGTCAGGCCCTGGTCAGGCGGCCGAGGAGCTGCTGGAGCTGCTCGACGAGCCGGATCCGGAACCCGAGGACGAACCGGAGCCGGAGCCGGAGCTGGAACCCGAGCCCGAGCCCGAGCTTGAGGAAGAGGCCGACGAGGCGGTCTTGGACTCCGCCTTGGACTCCGACGACGACTTGGCGCCCGAAGAGCCCGCCGCGGCCGGCGCGCTGCTCGAGGACGAGCCGCGGCTGTCATTGCGGTAGAACCCGGAGCCCTTGAAGACAATGCCGACCGCTGAGAACACCTTCTTCAGGCGTCCCTGGCAATCGGGGCACTCAGTGAGGGCATCGTCGGTGAACTTCTGCACCGCCTCAAGGCCCTCGCCGCACGCGGTGCACTGGTACTGATAGGTCGGCACTTGCTCCTCCTGGCACTCTCACTCAATGAGTGCTAACGACGCTCCATAGTGACGTATTCCGCGCGATCAGTCCACTGTCACCGGCACGCGGTGACTCATCCCACGCGCGGCGACGTATCCCGAGGCCTTCGGAACCAGCCTCGATCGCAGCGCCACCAAGGTGACCAGAGCCAGCGCCGTACCCACGAGCGGTACGACAAATCCGGTGCTCGCGCCGTACGCGTCCGCCAACTGTCCGGCGACGGTGACAGCGGCGGCCTGCCCGAGCGCGACCGCGCCGGTCAGCCAGGTGAAGGCCTCGGTGCGGGCCGATGCGGGCACCAGCGAATCGACCAGGGTGTAGGCCGTGATCAGGGCGGGCGCGATGCAGAGGCCGACCAGCAGTCCGAGCCCGGCCAGCAGGGCCACCGAGTGCACCGCCCAGAGCAGGGAGGCGCCCAGCGTCAGCCCCGCGTATCCGGACAGGAGCCTGCGGCGCGGCCCGATCTTCCAGGCCACGGCGCCGCACACGATCCCGGCGATCATGTTGCCGGCCGCGAAGATCCCGTACAGCAGACCGTTCACACCGGGGGAGCCGATCTCCTCGGCGAACGCGGTGAGCGAGACCTGCATTCCGCCGAAGACCGAACCGATCCCGAGGAGGGCCACGGCCAGGACCCGCACCCCGGACACGGACAGCGCGGACGTACGAGTCTCGTCCGAGGCGCCCGCACCGTGCCGGCCGGTCCGTGGCTGTGTCGCCCGCTGGGCGGCGAAGAGCAGTCCGCCGGCCAGCGTCAGCGCGGCTTCGGCGATCAGACCGGCCGCCGGGTGGATACCCGTGCAGAGGGCGGTCGCCAGCACCGGCCCGATGACGAAGGTGAACTCGTCCGTCACGGATTCGAAGGCCGCTGCCGTCGGCAGCAGCGACGCGGCCCCACCGGCCCCAGCCCCGGACCCGGCCTTGGCGCCCGCGCCCACACCCGAACCGTGGCTGCCCAGCACGGCGGCCCAGCGCGAGCGCACCATGGGGCCGATCTGCGGAATGGACGCGCCGGTCGGGACGGCCGCGACGAACAGCGCCCACAGGGGAGCGTCGGCCAGGGCGAGCGCGATCAGCACCGCCACGGACGCCGCGTGCACCAGTACGCCCGGTACCAGTACCGCACGCTGCCCGAAGCGGTCCGCGAGCTTGCCGCCCTGCGGTGCGAAGAGTGCCATGGAGACGCCGGTCACCGCGGCGACGGCGCCCGCGTTGCCGTACGAGCCGGTGGTGTGCTGGACCAGCAGGACGATGCCGATCGTCAGCATCGCGAAGGGCTGCCGTGCCGCGAAGCCGGGGAGCAGAAACGTCCAGGCGCGGGGCGTGCGCAGCAGTCGTCCGTAACCGGGCCGGGCCGGCGCCGCGCCCCGCTCGTCGCCCGAGGCCCCGCGAGCGCCGTCTTCAATGCCCGTAGCGCCCGTAGCGCCCGTAGCGCCCGTAGCGCCCGCGACGCCATCGACCGTGTTGTCGGACACGGTCCTTGCCTTTCCGCCGCCTGGTAGCGCGCCCCCGGATGTACGGGCGCGGCCGAGAGCTGTCCTCATTGCGCGGAACTGCGGTAGATACCAGGCCCCACTACGGGAAACGCCACGGCCGCCATACGGTCGCGCCAGCACTGCGTCAGGCAGAGTTGGTCGATCAGACAGATATGCCTGCATCGTACAGGTACGAACCGCCCACCGCCTGGGAACGGCCGAACTCCGCCCCCGTACGCCTGCGATTGTGAGAGGCGAGGGCGGCGCCGGACAGTCCCCCGCCCGTAGGGGATCCGCCGTAAGCCGAGCCGATCAGCAGATCAGCCGATCCGATCAGCCAAGCAAACCAAGCAAACCAAGCCGATCAGCCAAGCCAACCAGGCCCGTCAACCCATCAACCCATCAGCTGATCAGCCGGACCTCGGCCCCGCCTTCGCGCCCGCGTCCTTCCCGGCCCCCGTCCCCCTACTCGTACCCGTACCAGCGCCCCCACCGGCAGCCGAGCCCGTGGTCTTGCCGCCGCCCGTGGTCTTGCCGAGGTTCGTCCCCTTCCGGACGCCGGCCCCCTTACGGGCACCGCCCCCCGGACGGGATCCGGCCCCCTCGCGTGTGCTCGCGCCATTGCCCGTGCCCAGCCATCCGGCCAGTTTTCCGCCCTGTCCGACGGCCCGCAGCCGCCGCTCCGCCGCGTCCCGCACCGGATCCGTCGCCACCACCAGCAACTCGTCACCACGGCGCAGCACCGTCGCCGGCTGCGGTACGAAGCTCTTGTCGTCCCGTACGACCAGCGTCACCGCGGACCCCGCGGGCAGCCGCAGTTCCGCGACCTCCACGCCGTGCATCTTCGAGTGCTCGGGGATCGCCACCGAGAGGAGATGGCCGCGCAGCCGCTCCAGCGGTGCCGATTCGATGCCCAGGTCGGCGGCCTCGGAGGAGTCGCCGAGCCGTAGCGCCTTCGCCAGCCAGGGCAGCGTCGGCCCCTGGACCAGCGTGTAGACGACGACCAGGATGAAGACGATGTTGAAGATCCGCAGGCTGCCCTCGATGTCCGTCACCATCGGGATGGTCGCCAGGATGATGGGCACCGCGCCGCGCAGCCCCGCCCAGGACATCAGCGCCTGTTCCTGCCACGGGATACGGAACGGCAGCAGGCTGATCAGGACGGACAGCGGCCGTGCCACCGCGGTCAGCACCAGTCCGACGATCAGCGCGGGCAGGACGTCGTCGCCCAGTTCGTGCGGTGTCACCAGCAGCCCGAGCAGGACGAACATGCCGATCTGCGCGATCCAGCCGAGTCCTTCCGCGAAGCCGCGGTTCGCCGGGGCGTGCGGCAGTTTCGAGTTCCCGAGGACCATCGAGGCGAGGTAGACGGCGAGGAAACCGCTGCCGTGCGCCGTGGCGCCGATCGCGTACGCGGAGACCGCGATGGCCATCACGGCGATCGGATAGAGCCCGGAGGCGGGCAGCGCCACATGCCGCAGCCCGAAGGCACCGGCCCAGCCCACCGCGAGTCCGACGCACGCGCCGATCGCCAGTTCCAGCGTGATCTCGCCGACCAGCAGATACCAGTGCTCCACCGGACCCGCCGCCGAGAGAGCGACCACGATGATCACCACAGGCGCGTCGTTGAAGCCCGACTCGGCCTCCAGCGCCCCGGTCACCCGGGTCGGCAACGGCACCCTGCGCAGTACGGAGAAGACCGCCGCGGCGTCCGTCGAGGAGACGACCGCTCCGATGATCAGCGCCTGCCGCCACTCCAGGCCGACCAGATAGTGGGCGGCGGCCGCGGTCACACCCACGCTCACCGCGACTCCCACGGTCGAGAGCGCGGCGGCTATGGGCAGCGCCGGTTTGACTTCCTTCCACTTCGTGCCCAGGCCGCCCTCGGCAAGGATCACCACAAGCGCGGCATAACCGATCACCTGTGTCAGTGCGGCGCTGTCGAACTTGACGTGGAAGAGACCGTCCTGCCCTATGACGACGCCGATGCCGAGGTACAGCAGCAGGCTGGGGAGGCCGCTGCGGGACGAGATCCGTACGGCCGCGACCGCGATCAGCAGCACGAGCGAGCTGATGAGCAGGAGTTGATTGAGCTGGTGGACAGTCAGCGGCCGATCCTTCCCCTCGCGCATGCCGGATCGTTCCTCCGGCAGCCGGTACTTCGTTACCTTACCTAATCTTTAACGTTTTCTTGACGCTTTCGATCGTCAGTACGAGTGCTGATGTGGCGTCTGTCGCGATCGCGGCGTATATCCCACGCGAATCCCGTGTACATCCCATACGAAACTCCATGCGAATAACGGCGGATGCCGGCCCATGTCCCTCGGTGCATCCCTGTGTGACCGTCCGATGAGTCGCACTAAATGACACCGCGTCGGGGACGGCGACGCGCTGCGCCTATGGTTGCTCCAGCATTCCAGGACCACCCTGCCCCTCGAAGGACAGCGATGCCCGCCAACACAGCCCCCCCTTCCGTCAAAAAGAAGGGGCGACGCGCCCGTCTGATCGTGATCGTCCTGGTGCTGGCGCTTGTCGCGGGTGTCGGGTACGGCGCGTACTGGGGCGTGAGTACGGTCCGTGCCTCCCTTCCCCAGACCACGGGGACGGTCAAGCTCGACGGCCTCTCGGGTTCCGTGGACGTCAGGCGCGACAGCTACGGCGTCCCGCAGATCTACGCGGACAGTGACCAGGACCTCTTCCGCGCCCAGGGATTCGTCCAGGCACAGGACCGCTTCTGGGAGATGGACGTCCGGCGTCATATGACCTCCGGCCGGCTCTCCGAGATGTTCGGTCCGAAGCAGGTGAAGACCGACACCTTCCTGCGCACCCTCGACTGGCACGGGGTGGCGCAGCGGGAGTACGACACCAAGCTTTCGGCGGAGACCAAGAAGAACCTCCAGTCGTACGCGGACGGTGTCAACGCCTATCTCAAGGGCCGCGGCGGCAAGGAGCTCTCGGTCGAGTACGCCGCGTTGAACCTCACCAACGACTACAAGCCCGCGAAGTGGACCCCCGTCGACTCGGTGGCCTGGCTCAAGGCGATGGCCTGGGACCTGCGCGGCAACATGAACGACGAGATCGACCGCTCGATGCTGTCCAGCCGGCTGAGCGAGAAGCAGATCGACGAGCTGTATCCGGCCTATCCGGCCGACCGGAACAAGCCCATCGTCAGCGAGGGCGGCATCGATCCGATCACCGGAAAGTACGACCCCGAGGCCGAGCCCAGCGCCGAGACGGGCAGCGGTACGGGAACCGGCACAGGCACAGGCACAGGCACGGGGCTGGGCACGGGCACCGGCACAGGCGCGGCGGGGACGGGTACCGGCACGGGTACGAGCACCGGCACGGGTACAGGCACCGGCACGGGCACAGGCACCGTCGTGAACAGCAGCGCGTCCGCCGCCACCGACGGTTTCAACTCGCAGATGGACGCCCTCTCCGGCACCCTCGACGAGATCCCCGCGCTCCTCGGCCCGAGCGGCAGCGGCATCGGCTCCAACTCCTGGGTCGTCTCCGGCCGGTACACGACCACCGACAAGCCCCTGCTCGCCAACGACCCGCACCTCGCGCCTCAGCTGCCTTCGCTCTGGTACCAGATGGGCCTGCACTGCCGGAGCGTTTCCGCGAGCTGTCAGTACGACGTCGCCGGGTACACATTCGCCGGCATGCCCGGAGTGATAATCGGCCATAACCAGAACGTCGCCTGGGGCTTCACCAACCTGGGCGCCGATGTGACCGACCTCTATCTGGAGAAGGTCGACGGCGACTCGTACCAGTACGGCGACGAGAAGAAGCCCTTCCGGACCCGCGAAGAGACGATCAAGGTCGCGGGCGGCGAGAGCCGGAAGATCACCGTCCGCTCCACCGACCACGGCCCGGTGGTCTCCGACCGCAACAGCGAGCTGGCGAAGGTCGGCGAGAAGGCCCCGGTCGGCGATGTCGCCCCCGACCGCGGCGACGGCTACGCGGTCTCGCTGCAGTGGACCGCGCTCCAGCCGGGCAAGTCCATGGACGCGGTCTTCGCGCTCGACAAGGCCAAGGACTTCGGCCAGTTCCGCAAGGCCGCCCAGGACTTCGAGGTCCCCTCGCAGAACCTCATCTACGCCGACACCAAGGGCAACATCGGCTACCAGGCACCGGGGAGGATCCCGGTCCGCTCCGACGGCTTCGACGGCAGGATGCCGGCCCCCGGCTGGGACCCGAAGTACCGGTGGAAGGGATACATCCCCTACGACGAGCTGCCGTACGAGTACAACCCGGAGCGCGGCTACATCGTCACCGCCAACCAGGCCGTCGTCGACTCCGAGAAGTACCCGTACCCGCTCACCGAGGACTGGGGATACGGCGCCCGCAGCCAGCGGATCAACGACCTGATCGAGTCGAAGATCAAGGACGGCGGGAAGATCTCGACCGAAGACATGCAGACCATGCAGATGGACAACAGCAGCGAGATCGCCAAGGTGCTGATGCCCTACCTGCTCAAGATCGATGTCTCGGACCCGTCCGTCCGCGAGGCGCAGAAGCTCCTCGAAGGATGGGACTACACCCAGGAGCCCGACTCCGCGGCGGCCGCCTACTTCAACGCGGTCTGGCGCAATGTCCTCAAGCTCGCCTTCGGCAACAAGCTTCCTAAGGAAGTGCGTGCCAAGGGCGACTGCATCAACGTCCGTCCCACCGAGGGCTCGGGGCCGGTGGACGATCTCGACCAGCTGGTACGGGAGTGCGGCCAGCGCGCCCCGGAGTCGGCCCAGCCGGACGGCGGGGACCGCTGGTACGAGGTGGTGCGCAACATCATCAAGGACGAGGGCAACGCCTGGTGGAGCACTCCCGCCAAGCGCAAGGACAAGGCCGCCGACACCCGTGACGAGTTGCTCGACCGCGCCATGAAGGACGCCCGCTGGGAGCTGACCGCCAAGCTCGGCAAGGACGTGTCCTCCTGGAGTTGGGGCCGGCTGCACCAGCTGACGCTGAAGAACCAGACCCTCGGGACCAGTGGCCCCGGCCTTCTCAAAGAGGTGCTCAACCGCGGACCCTGGAACGTCGGCGGCGGCGAGGCCGCGGTCAACGCGACGGGCTGGAACGCGGCGGGCGGTTACGAGGTCATCTGGGTCCCGTCCATGCGGATGGTGGTCAACGTCGGTGACTGGGACAAGTCCCAGTGGATCAACCTGACGGGCGCCTCGGGGCACGCCTACAGCGCGCACTACACCGATCAGACGGACAAGTGGGCCAAGGGCGAGCTGATCGACTGGCCGTACTCCGCCGACGCGGTGGAGCGCGGTACGGGCGACACACTGAAGCTGACGCCGTAGGCGGGGCGCGGACGTGCACGGCATAGGTCCCGGCCCCGGAAAGGCGTCAGCCCTCGTGCTGACGCCCTCCGGGGCCGTGCTGTCCGCTCCCGCGCCCTCAGACCCCGGGTGCCTCGGCACCGAAGCGCCTGACGCCCCCCGGCGTCACCACTGCCTGTACGGGGTGGTCGTGCGGCTCCTCCGGGACCCGCGCGACCACCTCGTTGTCGTACAGCAGCACGGCCAGCGCGGGCTCGGCGCCCGCCAGCGCCAGCCGGGCGAGGACCCGGTCGTACGAGCCGCCGCCCCGCCCCAGCCGCATCCCGCGGCCGTCCACCGCGAGTCCGGGCAGCAGCACGACGTCCGCCTCCAGGACGGCGTCCGGCCCCAGCCGCGTACCGTCCGGCTCCAGCAGCCCCCGCCCCGCGCGCACCAGATGCCCGGCGCCCGCGTACGCCGCCCAGTCGAGGTCGTCGTCCGCCATCAGTACCGGGAGCAGGACCCGTGCCCCCCGCGCGCGCAGGGTGTCGAGCAACGCGCGCGTGCCCGGCTCGCGGCCCACCGAGACATAGGCGGCGACGGTACGGGCACGAGCCAGTTCGGGCAGGTCCAGCGCCCGCCGCGCGAGCATCACCGCGGCCTCGTGCGCGTCTTCACCGGACAGCAGCTTTCTCGCCGCGAGGAGTTCACGTCGTACGGCGGCCTTACCGGACATGTCATCACTCACCAGGACACCGCAAACCTCTCGTAAGTATTTGTATGAGGCGAAAGTTAACCGAAGCATCATCTTCCGCCTATACGCACCGGATAGGCTCCCTCGCATGACGAACTCGCCCCCCAGGATCAGCAAGGCTGTCATCCCAGCCGCGGGCCTTGGCACCCGGTTCCTGCCCGCCACCAAGGCCACCCCGAAGGAAATGCTGCCGGTCGTCGACAAGCCCGCGATCCAGTACGTGGTCGAGGAAGCGGTCGCCGCCGGACTCTCCGACGTTCTCATGGTCACCGGCCGGAACAAGCGCCCTCTTGAAGACCATTTCGACCGGAACTACGAGCTGGAAGAGGCGCTCACCCGCAAGGGAGACACCAAGCGCCTCGCGAAGGTCCAGGAATCCAGCGACCTCGCCACCATGCACTACGTGCGCCAGGGCGACCCCAGGGGTCTCGGCCACGCCGTGCTGTGCGCCGCCCCGCACGTAGGCGACCAGCCCTTCGCCGTCCTGCTGGGCGACGACCTCATCGACCCGCGCGACCCCCTGCTGGCCCGCATGGTCGAGGTCCAGGAGCGCGAGGGCGGCAGCGTCATCGCGCTGATGGAGGTCGACCCGGCGCAGATCCATCTCTACGGCTGTGCCGCCGTGGAGCCCACCCGCGACGCCGACGTGGTCAAGGTGCACGACCTCGTCGAGAAGCCCGACCCCGCCGACGCCCCCAGCAGCTACGCGATCATCGGCCGCTACGTACTCGACCCCGCCGTCTTCGGGATACTGCGGCAGACCGCCCCCGGCCGCGGAGGTGAGATCCAGCTCACCGACGCCCTTCAGCAGCTGTCGGCGAACGAGGACGTCGGCGGACCGGTCCACGGCGTCGTCTTCAAGGGCCGCCGCTATGACACCGGCGACCGCGCCGACTTCCTGCGTGCCATTGTCAGACTCGCGTGCGAACGTGAGGACCTGGGCCCGGACTTCCGTGCCTGGCTGCGCAGTTACGTCAGCGAGGAGATGTAGCACTTGAGCGACACGGCGGCACCGGCACCGGCCCCCGGCCACCACACGCAACTCTGGTCGGTGGACGACCATCTCGCGGACATCCTCGCGGCCGTCCGTCCGCTCGACCCCATCGAGCTGCAACTGCCCGACGCCCAGGGCTGCGTCCTCGTGGAGGACGTCACGGTGCCGGTGGCGCTGCCGCCGTTCGACAACAGCTCCATGGACGGATACGCGGTCCGCACGGCCGATGTCTCGGGCGCCACCGAGGAGTTCCCGGCCGTGCTGACCGTCATCGGCGATGTGGCGGCGGGCAGCGGCTCGCTGCCCGAGGTCGGCCCCGGCCAGACCGCCCGGATCATGACCGGCGCCCCGCTGCCGCCCGGCGCCGAGGCCGTCGTCCCGGTGGAGTGGACCGACGGCGGCGCGGGCGGTGGCGCGGTCACCTCCATGCGCCCGGCGGCCGGCGGCGGTCCGGGCGGCGCGAGCGGTGAGGTGCGGGTGTACCGCTCGGCCCAGGCCCGCGCCCATGTCCGCTCCCGCGGCAGCGATGTACGGGCCGGTGACCTCGCCCTGGAGGCCGGTACGGTCCTCGGCCCGCCGCAGATCGGCCTGCTGGCCGCCATCGGCCGCGACCGCGTCCGGGTGCGCCCCCGCCCGCGCGTGGTCGTGCTGTCCACCGGCAGCGAGCTCGTCCAGCCCGGCGAGCAGCTGGGCGCGGGGCAGATCTACGACTCCAACAGCTTCGCGCTCACCGCCGCCGCCCGGGACGCGGGCGCCATCGCCTACCGGGTCGGAGCCGTCACCGACGACGCTCAGACGCTCCGCGCCACCATCGAGGACCAGCTGATCCGCGCCGACATGGTCGTCACCACGGGCGGCGTCAGCGTCGGCGCGTACGACGTCGTCAAGGAGGCGCTCTCCTCCGTCGGCGACGAGGACGAGGCGGGCAGCGGCATCGACTTCCGTACGCTCGCCATGCAGCCCGGCAAGCCGCAGGGCTTCGGCTCGATCGGCCGGGACCACACCCCCCTGCTCGCGCTCCCCGGCAACCCGGTGTCGTCGTACGTCTCCTTCGAACTGTTCGTCAGACCCGCGATCCGCGCTCTGATGGGCCTGAAGGACGTGCACCGCCCGATGGTCCGCGCCACGCTGGCCACTGACAAGCCGCTGTCCTCCCCGTCGGGACGCCGCCAGTACCTGCGCGCCACGTACGACGCCGAGGCGGCCACGATCACCCCGGTCGGCGGCGCCGGCTCCCATCTCGTCGCCGCTCTCGCCCACGCCGACGCGCTGATCGTCGTTCCCGAGGACTCCGTATCGGTCCAGCCCGGCACGGAGGTCGACGTGGTCCTGATCGGCTGATCACCGCCCGGTGGCGGTACCGTGTCTGCCCACACAGGCCCTGTCGGGCCCGGACCGGGAGCGCCGCAGCAATGACCGTGTTTTCCCGGGGGGAGACCCCCGGAACCCCTCAACAGGGCAGCCTGACGCATATCGACGAGTCGGGTGCGGCCCGCATGGTCGACGTCTCGGCGAAGGAGGTCACGGCGCGCGTCGCACGCGCCAGTGGCCGGGTGCTGGTCTCGCCGCGTGTCGTCGAGTTGCTCCGGGGCGGGGGAGTGCCCAAGGGAGACGCCCTCGCCACCGCCCGTATCGCGGGCATCATGGGCGCCAAGCGGACGCCCGAGCTGATTCCGCTCTGTCATCCGCTCGCCGTCTCGGGCGTCACCCTCGACCTCTCGGTCGCGGACGACGCCGTGGAGATCCTCGCGACGGTGAAGACCACGGACCGTACGGGTGTCGAGATGGAGGCCCTGACCGCCGTCTCGGTGGCCGCACTGACTGTCGTGGACATGGTGAAGGCGGTCGACAAGGGCGCCGTGATCACGGACGTACGGGTCGAGGAGAAGACGGGCGGGAAGTCGGGCGACTGGACTCGCTCCGGGGCCGCTCCCGCAGCAGCTTCCGCAGAGGCGGACGGGGGCGTGGCATGACCCCGTCCGCGAGAGGCGGCCCCGGCGCCGACGACTCCGGGAGCAACGGAGCCGGGCTCGGCAACGGCGCCCCGGGGAGCGGCGGTACCGGTCCCGCCGACGGCGATCCTGTCGCCGGAGGCCCCGTCACGAACGGTTCCGGGGACGGCGGTTCCATGGACGGCGAGTCGGGGCCGTACCCGTACCGCGCCCTGGTGATCACCGCGTCCAACCGCGCCGCCGCCGGTGTCTACGCCGACCGGGGCGGCCCGCTCCTCGCGGGGGGCCTGACCGCGCTCGGCTTCCTGGTCGACGGACCGCGGGTCGTCCCCGACGGCGATCCGGTCGAACAGGCCCTGCGCGAGGGTGTCGCCGCCGCGTACGACGTCATCCTGACCACCGGCGGCACCGGCATCTCGCCCACGGACCGCACCCCGGAGGCCACCCGGCGCCTTCTCGACCGCGAGATCCCGGGTATCCCGGAGGCGATCCGTGCCGAGAGCGCCGGGAAGGTGCCCACCGCCGCGCTCTCCCGGGGCCTGGCGGGGGTGGCCGGGCGGACCCTGATCGTGAACCTGCCGGGCTCGACCGGCGGTGTACGCGACGGTCTCGCCGTGCTCGACCGGCTGCTCGTCCACGCGGTGGACCAGATCCACGGCGGGGATCATGCCCGCACGTCCCCCCGTACCCACGGATGAACCCGGCCTGGCCGGCGATGCTGGTGGACGGCGATGTCGTCCTGCGCCCCATAAGACTGCGCGATCAGCGGGCCTGGCGTGAGGTGAACCGGCGCAACCGTGACTGGCTGCGTCCGTGGGAGGCGACGATCCCGCCGCCGCCCCCGGGCGGCCCGGGGGCCCAGCGCCCCACGTACCGCCAGATGGTCCGCCATCTGCGCACCGAGGCCAACGCCGGCCGGATGCTTCCCTTCGTCATCGAGTACCAGGGGCAGCTCGTGGGCCAGTTGACGGTCGCCGGGATCACCTGGGGCTCGATGTGCTCGGGACATGTCGGCTACTGGGTGGACCGCGCGGTCGCGGGCCGCGGTGTCATGCCGACCGCGGTCGCCCTCGCCGTCGACCACTGCTTCCGGATGGTCGGACTGCACCGCGTCGAGATCTGTATCCGCCCGGAGAACGGGCCCAGCCGCCGGGTCGTCGAGAAACTCGGATTCCGTGAGGAGGGGCTGCGTCCGCGCTATCTCCACATCGACGGAGCCTGGCGGGACCATCTCGTCTTCGTGCTCACGGCGGAGGAGGTGCCGGAGGGACTGCTCAACCGCTGGCGCCGGGCGCGACCCGGAACGACCAAAAAATAAAATAAGTGTTCGATATTGATCGCGGTATGAGCATCACCTGATCTGAACAATCACAAAAAAAGTCCGTGATATCAGCCAGATCGTGCGACACACCGGCTCAATTGGCGGATGCCCCCGTGCGAACCCCTCTACGGTGTGAACCGTGAGCAGCAGCGGCCTCATCTACGCAGTCATCGTCGGGGCCTGGGCCGCCTACTTGGTGCCGATGTGGCTCCGCAGGCAGGACGAGCTCAATGAGGCACGTCCGACGGAACGCTTCAGCACCGCCATCCGGCTGCTGTCCGGAAGGGCGGCCATGGAGCGTCGTTACGCCAAGGAGCTTCAGGAACGCGCCGCGGAGGAGGCGGGGCCCGACGTGGAACCGGACAGCCGCACGGAGTCGATGAGCTCCGTCGACGTCCGGGCCTTCGCCGCGCCTCCGGCCCTTACCGAAGCCCGGATGGACATCCGGGTCGACGTGCCGGCACCGGCCAGACCCATGTCGTCCCGTTCCGCGCCCCGTCCAGCCCCCGCACGCCCCGAGCCCGAACCTCCCGCGCCCGAACGCGCCGCGCAGCCCCCGGGCGCCGCGGCCGAACGCGCCCGGCGCGCACAGCGCAACCAGGTCCTCGCGCGCCGACGGCGCACCACCGTGATCCTCTTCCTGGCCTTCACGCTCGGTGCGGTCGTCGCGGCGGTCGGCGGCCTCGGCTTCCTCTGGGCCCCGGCCGTCCCGGCCGTCCTCCTCAGCACGTACATCGTGCACCTGCGCGGCCAGGAGCGACGGCGCTTCGCCTTCACCATGGACCGGCGCAGGGCGGAGGCGGCGGCACAGCGACTCCGCGAGAACCGCTCCCGCCGCCACCAGCCCTCGGCGGCCCCGGTCGGCGAGGGCGACGAGGAGCCCGAACCCTGCCCCGAACCGGAGCCGGCCGCCACCGTCTCTCCCCAGGAGGCGGGCCGTCGCGCCCTGGTCGAGCAGACCGACCACGCGGAGTGGGTGGACCAGCAGCGGGAACGCGGCCCGGCCCAGGGCGACAGCTGGGAACCGGTCCCGGTCCCGCTGCCGACCTACGTCACCGCCCCGGTCGCCCCCCGCGCGCCCAGCGGCGTCGAGGTCGCGGACCCGGAGACCTGGAGCGCGGCCCGCTCCTCCACCGCCGAGCCGGCCACCGACACCGCACCACCCCCGCGCACCCCGGCCCCGCGCCGGAGCCGCGACCATGGCCGGACCCCGCTCTTCGACCAGTACGACGAAGACGACGACCGCCCCCGCGCGGCCAACGAGTGACCCACACCCGCCGCCGGCCCCGCCCGCCCGTGACCAGCCGCTGACGGATTTCCGAGCACGGCCGGGGGAGTGCTAAAGTTTCACTCGTTGCAAGGGCCTGTGGCGCAGACTGGTAGCGCACCTCGTTCGCATCGAGGGGGTCAGGGGTTCAAATCCCCTCAGGTCCACAACGCAGCAAGACTCTCGGCGAGTTGACTCGCAGAGGGTTCACGAAATCCCGTCCGATCATTCCGATCGGACGGGATTTCGTCGTTTCCGGACCGGCCGGGGCCGGGTGACGGCGCGGGGGAGAGTGTTGCGGGTCCGGTGCTGGAACGCGGCGAGGCTCACGAGGGCGGCGGACAGGAACCAGAGCATCTGGATGCCGAGGTGGCCGGGCAGGGCAGTGGTGGAGAATCCCGCGGCGCTGCTGGCCTGCATGGCGCCGTAGGACGGCAGAAGGCGTACGACGGGGCTGTCGGAGCCGGAGCTGGCGATGGGGTTCTGGAGGGCGAGGTCGACCACGGAGATCATGACGATGGTGAACATGCCCTCGACCTCTTTGCGCAGCAGCGAGCCGAGAGCGACGCCGAGGGCGCCGTAGGTCATCGCGGCGCAGAAGAGAGCCGCGGCGAGGAGGAACGGCTGGCGGGGCGTCCACAGGAGACGGCTGACGGCAGTGGCGTAGGCGGCGACGGCACCCGAGGCGAGGGTGAGCGCGGTGATCTTGGCGAGGAGCAGGTGGGTACGGGGGTAGCCGGCCAGCGCCAGACGACGGTCGAACGTACCGCCGGAGAAGGCGGAGGCGAACATCATGAAGCCGATGATGAGCGTGACGGCGTTGAGGGCGCCGGTGATCTCGGTCAGCTCGTTGCCGTGCGGGTTCAGGATGTCCCCGGTGGCCCGCAGCTCGAACCGGATCCTCTGGTCGGGTATCGCCGCGTAGGCCAGTGCGGTCCACAGCGGGATGAAGCCGACGACGAGGGCCATCGCGAACCGGTTGCGCAGGTGCTCGGTCAGCGCGTACCGCGTGGCCGTGACGAAGAGCCGCGCATGGCGGTGACCCGTCATGCGGCCGATACCTCCTGTGCGGGGTGGAGCAGGCCGCCTTCCAGGCGCCACAGTTCGTCCAGCCGCTCGGTGTCGTACGCGAGGTGGGAGACGACCAGGACGGAGCGGCCTTGCCGGCGCAGCAGTGCGGCCAGGTCCCAAAAGCGCTGGTAGGTCTCCCAGTCGAAGCCCTGGTAGGGCTCGTCCAGCAGCAGCACCTGCGGGTCGTGCATCAGGGCCAGGGTGAGGTTGAGTTTCTGGCGGGTGCCGCCGCTGAGTGTTCCGGCGCGCTGCTGGTCGTACTCACGGAAGTGCAACTGGTCCATGGCCTCCTCGGCGCGGTGCAGATCCGGGAGGTCGTACGCGGTTTGGAAGAACTCCAGGTGCTGGCGGACGGTGAGGGCGTCGTTGAGGACGGCGGCCTGCGGGCAGTAGCCGAACCTGCCGCCGTGGCGGACGCTGCCGCGGTCCGCCCGCAGCTCACCGGAGAGAATCTTCAGCAGGGTGGTCTTGCCCGCCCCGTTCTCCCCGACGACCCCGGCCAGTACCCCCTCGCGCAGCCGCAGGTCCACCCCGCGCAGGACCGGACGTTGACGACGGTAGGCGTGATGCACGCCGTTGACTTCCACCCGTGTCCCCCCTTTCGAAACGATGTCATTACTTACGGACTGGATGCTCAACAGTCCATCGTGCTGCGAGGACACGGTTTCGGCAGGAGCCCGCGCGGCAAAACACCCGATGCGGTGAGACCCGGGGCATGAGGGAGGAGCCGGCCCGCGGGCCGCCCTAGGTTGCAGCGGTGACCCATGAGACCCCCTCAGCGACAGCGCCGTCGCCACAACTGCCCACGCCCCGCAGCGAGTCGGCCGCGGAGCACTGCGGCACCCCTCACCCCCAGGCAGGTTCGGAGGCCTGGTGCCTCAACGGCCGCCTGCGCGCCGAGAACGGGACGGAGCACGTCTGGGTGCTGTGCGTCTTCCGGCACGAGAACCCGCACGACCCGGACACGCCCGGCTACGGGCTGCTGTTCACCCACACCGGTCCGGAAGGGGCGTCCCACGGAAGCTGGATCACTCCCGCTCTGCTGCGGGCGCTGCGCACCTCCTTCTGCGGGGACGAGGCCATGGACCCCAGGGTCCGCACCGCTCTCGGGGATGTCCTCGCCGAAGGTGTGCCCCTGCCGGACCGGCCGCTGGAGGGCGAGGTGACCGCGGGCACGGAATCGCTGGACCTCGTCCTGGGTGACCGGGCCGTACTGCGCCGGGAGAACGACGGCAGCTTCACACTGACCGTCCGCAACGAGGTGGAGCTGGAGCTGCGCCTGATCCCGGAGAGGCCGACGGTGCCGCAGTACGACGCCCGCGGCCACTTCCCGGGGCGGCTGCCCGACGGCAGCGACGCGTTCACCTCGGTCTTCATCCCCCGGCTGCACGCCCAGGGCCGGCTCCGCCTGCGGGACGGCACCCACCAGCGGGTGGAAGGCACCTCCTGGTTCGAGCACGACTGGGGCGGGCACCTGTACTTCACCAACCGGGCGCGGGGCACCACCGACCACACCTGGCAGTGGACGGGTATGCGACTCGACAACGGGTGGGACATCACCGCCATCCGGGCCGAGCACACCGACCCGGTCACCGAGGAACGCCTCCCCGTCCTCACCCGGGCGACCGCCGTCCGCCCGGACGGCACCGTCAGCTACCACGACGACCTCACATGGCAGGTCACCCGCGACTGGACCTCCCTCGCCACCCTGGAGACCTACCCCACCACGGTGAGGGTGAGCGTCCCGAGCCTCGGCCTGGACGTCGACGTCACCGGGCGCATCGCCGGCTCCGAGAACCGCACCATCATGGCGGGCCGCTCCCTCTGGGAAGCCGATTCCTCCGTGTACGGCACGATGACCGGCACACCGGTGCCGACCGGGACGCCGGTGCCGACCGCGACCGGGGTGCCGACGGACACACCGGTGCCGACGGGGACACCGGTTCCTACCGGCACGCCGGTGTCCGGAACCGCCTTCCTGGAGACCGTGCCGAGCTCCACGGTCGGCGACGTGGAACGCTACATGCGCCGCATCTCCCGGATCTCGCTCACCGAGGCCACCGCGGTCTACCCCGCAGGAGCGGAGACGGACGCCACCGCCCTCCATCTGCTCACCGGCGCCGACAGCAGTCCCGCCTTCGACGGTGACACCCTCGACCGCCTCCACCAGTCCCTCATCGCCCCGCTGCGCCACATCCTGGACAATCCCGGCCGCTCCTGGCGCCCCTACATCAGCGCCTCCGTCTTCTGCCTTCTCGGCGTCGACCCCGAGCCCTACCGGCCACTGACCGCCATCTCCGAACTCCTGCACACGGCCTCCGTCGTCATCGACGACATCGAGGACGCCTCCCTGCTGCGCCGTGGACGCCCCGCCGTCCACGCCCTCTTCGGCACCCCGACCACCATCAACGCCGGCACCCTCACCTACCTCACCTTCGATCCGCTCCTGGACCGCATCCCGCAGCACGACGCCGCCACCATGCTGCGTGTACACCGCCTGTGCTTACGTGCCCTGCGCACCGGGCACGCGGGGCAGGCCCTCGACCTGACCGGCCCCCGTACGGCCTTCGAACGCGCGGTGGCCACCGGCGACCACCACGATCTCCTCGATCAGGTCCGCACGGCTCTTCGGCTGAAGACGGGCGTTCCCGTCCGGTGCATGGCCGAAGCCGCCGCGGTGCTGGCCGGCGCGACGGAGGAACAGATCGGTGCTGTGGGCCGGTACTTCGAAGCCGTCGGCACCAGCTACCAGATCAGTGACGACGTCGCCAATCTGGACGGCGTCACCAGCGCCGCGGACCGTGCTCAGGGCCGTACCTCCAAGACGCCCGCCGAAGACCTCATCAACAGCCGCATCACCTACCCCGTCGCCCACGCCACCGGCCTCCTCGATCCGGCCGACCGCCACCGCCTGCGCGACAGCCTCTACCAGGGCACCCCCGAAGCCGCGGCACACGCCGCCGACCTCCTCACCCGCAGCGGCGCCCTGCACGCATCGCTGCACGACAGCCGGACACTGGTCGACCAGGCATGGCAACCCCTCCAGGAACTCCTCCCGCCCAGCCAGCACAAAGCCACCATCCGAGCCTTGGGCTGGTACGCGGCCCAGCGGCAGAGCGACCCCGCCACCGCCCCGACCCCGCCACGGAACCAGCACCGGTGACCCGCTGGTAGCACCCCGGCCGGGAGTGGTCAGGCGAGCGCGGCAATCACTCCGACACGCCCTGGCACTCACCGGGTTCGACGGTGACCTCGCGACCGTACTCCGGCAGGACGGTACTCGAACCGTCCGCTCCCGGCACCGCGAAGCCGCCGGATCGCGACGACGTCACGACGAGGCAGAACGGGTACTCGCCCTGGACAGTGGCCAGTTGAAAGCTGTCCTCGCCGGAGGGCGTCACCTCGATTTCCCAGAAGGGGCCGATCCCTTCGGCCGCATCGTGCACCTCCTCCTCGATGGCGAACCGCGTCAACTCGCGGTCTGCGGACGACCCCTCTCCCAGGGCGGATGCCGTCGCCACCGCGACCGATCGCACCTCGCCGAGATCCCAGGAGGATTCGTCCGCGAAGTCCATGGCCCGGCACCCCGAGAAAGCGAGGAATCCGGCAAAGACGAACGTCATGACACGACTGACCCCGAGAACCGTGTCCGAGGGCTCGTTGGCCGCCGAGCCCTCGTGGCGCCAGGACGTGACCCGCCGGTGGAGGCGGCGCTGATCGGCAAGGCCGAAGGCGGTCATGAGAGCCGCGCAGACGAAGAGGGTGACGATGACACCGGTCATGTCAGGGCCGCCCGACTCACGTCACACACTGGGGATACCTCCGGCGTCGGGGCAGCCCATCGCGAGGGCGTGCCGCCGAGAGAGGTCCTGGAGGACCCTGATGTTCGCTTCCTTGGCGCTTCCCTCTCGCGGTCGCGGTCCGTAGAGCAGCCTCGCGTGGACGATCGGCTTTCCGACACCCGGCACCTCACAGGCGAACCACAGGTCGGCAGTCGCGTCTCCGCCCTCCGCCCGCAGGCCCACTGGCAGGTTCAGCAGGGCGACCCCCGGCGGCTGCGGCGCCGGGAGCGTTTCGATCTCCTCGTACAGCACGGTTATCTTCGACGGGCTCTCATCGGGGTCAGCCACGTCCGGCAAGATCACGCAGTCCGTCTGTTCCCCACCGCCGTCGAGGTCGGGGTCGTGCAGGAGCCTCTTCAGTCTGTCTGCCGTCTCGTACCAGCGGTCCTCGAACTGCTTCGTCTCCGAGATCCGCTCCAGCGCCTGCCCCGCCTTCGGTGACAGCCCCCCGCACACCTCCGTCGCCGGCACCGTCTTCTTCGGCGCCGACTCCTGCTCCTCGCCGCCGCCCCCACACGCCACGAGCGTCAACACCAGCGCCAGACCACTCTGGACCTGCCACACCCTCCGCTTCATCCTCATCCCCTCGGATCCGGGGTGATCCCGGTGACCGCATCGGCGCCATCGTTGTACTTGCCCTCTAGGCCACTGTGAGTCTTCAGAGCCCACTCCGTGCCGTTGAGGCCGTTGACCTTGATGTACGCGTCCATCGGAGTCACCGCCCGGGCCTCGCCCATCCCTCTGTAGGCACCCAATGTCATGTGCTCCTTCTGCGAGAAGTCCGGGCCGTTCTTCTCCAACTCGCGATTGAGCTCGATGCCGAACTGCGTCATACCGGCGCCCGCGACCGCTCCCGCCACCTGGGGCACCGCGAACGCGGCCACGGCGGCGCCGCCGGCGGCGGCGGGGGCCGCGAACGGAAGTGCTACCGCACCAACTCCCACAGCCACGCCGGTCGCGACGCCGAACTTCTTCCACTCGGAGGCCTCGGCGAGCTTCCGCTCCGCCGCCTTGGTTTCCTCTCCGTACTGCGCGTGGATATCGTTGGCTCGCGCTTGGTCGAACATGCCCTGCATCTTCGCGCCCGTCTGGATGATCTGAGTGACCTCCCCATTCGGCTCGGGGTGTGCCCTCAGGGCGCTGGCGGCGTACTCCTGCTGAGCAATCGACAGAATCTTGTGGCCGTTCTCGTCGCCGCCCACCACGGCGAGGAACGACGCCGCCGTCGTGTCCAGCATTTCGATGCGTCCGGGCCCTTTGTGGTCAAAGGCGGCATCTCGCAGGTCCTGACCCGTGTAGGCGTTGCCGAAGTTCGACGAGGCCCAGTTGAGGTCGTCGATGTAGCCCGCGCCCATCTTGGCCAGGCTGTCTCCCATGCCCTTGTGGTCGTCCAGATACTTGGGCTCGCTTCCCACGTACTTCATGACCTGCTCGGTGACGTTCGCCGTCGTGTCGTCGCGACGCAACCCCAGTTCCGGCTGGTCGTACGGGACACCCAACGTGGCCGCCTCGATGGCGTGTCCGAGCTCGTCGAAGTCCTCGCTGTCCTTCGTGTTGTTGGGCATGTCGGGCCACTCGCGGTCCTTGAGCAGGTACTTGAGCTCCGGATCCATCGCCTCGAGCTGCTTGCCCGAGGAATCCCAGTCCTTGGAACTGAAAAGCTCCTTCGCCGCATCCGGGTTGTGGCCCAGAGCCTCCATGTACCCCGCCATGGGATCCAGCCCGTGGTCCGTCCCCGCCCCGAAGTTCAGATACGTCTCGTAGCCGTCCGGCTGCCAGAGTTCCTTCGGGTCCGTCCCCTTGTGGGACTTCTCGAAGTCGATCAAACTCTTGCCGTAGCCGCCGAGGAAGTCCTTCTCGTACTCACCGTTCCGTATGAGGCTGCTCATGACCTGGTAGCCGTACGGCCCCTTGGTCACGGTCCCCATGTTCATGTCGACCATCTCGACCCGCTTGCCGCCGAGCTCGATCATCTCCTTCTTCCAGCTCTCCATCGCGGGGCTGGTCGAGTGCGAGGCGGTGGCAAGAGTGAAGCCGAGGCTCTTCTGGATCTTCGCCGATTCCTTCGTCAATTCCTGGCCGTCCTGCCTACGGTCGGCGATCCTGGTCCAGAACTCCAGTGTCTTCTTCGGCCCGAGACCGGTGGCGAACCGCTCGGCGAAGTACGGATCGCCCTCGTGCTTCGAGAGGAAGCCGTTGATCTGCTTGACCTCGTCCAGGGTGTACGGACGCTTGAGCCCGGCCAGTTCGATGAGGGCGTCACGGTCCTTGTCGGCCCGCTCCTTGCCTGCCTTCGCGCCCTTGAGGCTGTCGTACGTGTTCGAGTCGAAGCCCTTGCCGTGCCCGTTGTAGTCCTGGCTCAGCGCCCAGTACAGGATGTCGTCGGCCTCCTCGGCCGCCGTGACCTGGTTGCGGATGCTGGTCCGGTACGACTGGATCGACTCCTGGTAGCCCTTGTTCAGGGATGCCAGGTGCTCGGTCGGCGTGTCCTCCGGCGGGTCGAACCAGACCTCGCCGTCCGGTTTGATCGAGAGATACTTGTCCTTCTCGATGTCGCTCTTGATCGTCTTCAGCTTCGACTGCGCCTGGGAGAAGACGTCGTACGCGTCGCTCAGCAGGCGGTGCACATCCGCGGCCTCGTCCTTGGCTGTGCGGATCTGTTTGCCGACCAGCGAGACGTTGTCCATCGCCGCCTCTGCCGCCTCGCCCTTCCAGTCGGACTCGGCAAGGCCCTTCTCGACCGTGTTGTCGTAGAGCTTGGAGACCTTGCCGAACTCCTCGGGGAGCTTCGCCCACTTCGCGACCGCCTCGGAGAGCGGTGCGACGTCGGCGGCGATGAGGGTCTTGTAGTCAAGCATGGATGCTGGTTCCCCTCGATCGCTCAGGCGAGATTACGGTCGGAGTTGTTGCCGGCCTTGCCGTCGTCCTTGCTGTGCCGGGCCTTCTCGGTCCGCTCGCGGGCGTCGAACTCGGCGGCGGATTCCCGGAGTCCTCCTGCCACGGCGTTCTGCAACAGCCCTTCCACGTACTTCATCTGCTTGTCCCAGCGGGTGGAGAAGGTCTTGAACGCGGGCGCCGAGCGGAAGCCCTTCAGCCCGGCCCCGACCTCTCCGGTCTCCTTGCGCGCGGCGTTGTCGGTCTTGACGAAGTCCGTGCGGACGGTGTCTGCCTTGCCGGCCCGTCCCCGCAGCTCGGCCGAGTCCACATGGAGGCGCTTCCCCGATCCACCCCCGCCGTTGGCCGGAGCCTGGTTGAGCCGCATACGCGTCTCCTGCTGCTCCACCGCGGCGGACCGCGCGGCGGCCCACTCCTCGTCGAACGTCACGCATACCCCCATATGGACGAACTTCACGCATTTGCCCCAGCAACTGGTCTCATTTGAGGGGTCGTTGTGATCGTAGCCGCGGGAGCCGTGATTCGCCCGGCCAGGGTCCGTCCCGGAGAATGGGGCCGGCCGCTCCAGTGTTTTCGCCATCCGCGCACGATGTCTTCATGTTCGCAATGGTTCAGAAATGCGGGATCCCGTCCGGTCGGTTCGATCGGACGGGATCTTCGCCTGGTGTACGGGGGTGACCTGGCCGGTCTTGTGGTGACCGGGATCGCTGCTACGGCACGGCGTACGCGCACGGCATGGAGCGGACCCTGTTGTCGAAGTTCGACGGGACCAGTACCGGGGCGTCCGTCGTGTGCAGGCCGGGGGCCCGGGTCAGGAGTTCGCGGAACAGGGCCTTCATTTCCTGTTTGGCCAGATATGTGCCCAGGCAGTAGTGCGGGCCGCCGCCGCCGTAGCCGACGTGGGGGTTCGGGGTGCGGGTGATGTCGAAGGCGTCCGGGGCGGGGAAGACGGTCTCGTCGCGGTTGGCCGAGGCGTAGAACAGCACGACCTTGTCCCCTTGGTGGAAATCGTGGCCGTTCATGCGGTGATCCCGGGTGACCGTACGGCGGAACTGGATGATCGGCGTCGAGTGGCGCACGATCTCCTCCACCGCCCCGTCCTCGTAGCGGTCGAAGTCGCCCACCAGCAGCGCGCGTTGCTCGGGGTGCCGGGTCAGCAGGTCCAGGCCGTGGGCGATCGCGTTCCGGGTGGTCTCCACACCGGCGACCATCAGCAGGGAGAAGAACGCGCCCAGTTGGCGCCCGGTCAGCGCCTCGCCGTCGATGTCGGCGGTGACCAGCGCCGAGATGAGGTCGTCCGTGGGGTTCTTGCGGCGCTCGTGGCCGAGGTCCGCGATCATGCCCTGCATCCTGGCCAGCGCGCGCAGCCCCTTGCCCGGCACCCGGAGGCGGCTGCGGCCCGTACGCGAGACGCCGATGTCGCCCGAGGCGCGGTTCACCTGGGCGAGGATCGCGGGGCGTTCCTTCTCCGGGATTCCCATCAGGTTGCAGATGACCTCGAACGGCATCCGGGAGGCCACCGCCGTGACGAAGTCGTCCGGCCTCAGCGCGAGTACGTCGTCCACGACGCGGGTCGCCACGGCCTCGATGTCCGCCTCCGTGCGGCTGAGAATGCGCGGTGTGAAGGCACGCGAGACGATCCGGCGCAGTTGTGTGTGGTGCGGAGCGTCCAGATTGACCATGGAGTCACCGAACAGGGCGCGCACCCACCGCGCCGGCTCCGGTGTCGTGGCGCCCGGCGCGCTCGCGAACACCTGAGGATTTCGGCTCGCCTCGATCACGTCGGCGTGTGTGACGAGGGCGTGGAATCCCCGCTCAGGTCGCCACCGGCTTTTCGGGCGCTCGACGAAGTACTGGGGTTCGCCCAGCCGGCGGAGCAGAGCGAATGCCTGTACGCGTTCCGAATGTGGGAGTTGCCAGAAAGAAGGATCCGCGAGATCCGGTCTCTCCGGGTGTTCACTTCCGGCCGGGGCCGGGGGCGGCTGAACCAGGGCTGTCATGTCATTCCTTCCTCGGATGCGCGGGAATGGCGCGGAAAACGCGTGATCAAGGAGCTTGCCATGGAACAGGTGCCCGTAACGTGCGGCTGGCCAGGGTCATATGACTGGTAGTGGCACTGGGGAGCGAAAGGCGCGGACCGGCGCGGATACGGAGAGACATGGCTGGCCTGAAGTAGCCATGGCATTCCCCCACTTGGGTGACACCGGCTCACGGAAATTCCCCACAGGCCACTACTGTCCCGAAGTATGACCTCGACCAACACCGCTTCAAACAGCGTTCAGCATGCACCCCGACTGGGCACCCTCTCGGTGATTGCCTGGACCACCGATCTCTCCGAGACCGAACGCAATACGCCTTTTCTGCTCGCCTATTCGCTCGGTGACGGCCGGGACGGGCCGGAGGCCGGTGAGGAGACCATGCGTACGGTTCTTGAGGAGGTCGGGCTGATTCCCGGCGGCGATCTCATCGATGCCTCCCTGACGACCAATGTGCCGATCAAGCTGCTCGTGCAGGCCGGGCGGGCCGTGCTGACGATGCCGTATCTGAACGCGCAGTGCCCGGTGCCTCCGGAGTGGGAGCGGGACGCGCTGGACAGCGGAAAGGTCTATTTCATCGTCGCCACCCGGCCGTGGGCCGAGGCGACGCCCGGAAAGCCGGTCAGCGAGGAGCAGTTGCGCGGATTCGCCGGAGACCTGGAGATGCTCTCCAGCGCCGCGCACTGTCTGCTGCCGGTCAGCGGCCTGCGCAGCTGAGTCGACGAACCGGAAGCGTGGAGCGGACGTCATGGCAACGGCATTGGACGAGAACACATCGGCCGGCGAAGAAGCGGACCGCGCCCGTGATGCGGTGGGCGGTGGGCGGGCGTTCGCGCTGCTGCTGGTGATCACGGGTGCGGCTGGGCTGCTGGCGGCGTGGGTGATCACTCTTGACAAGTTCAAGCTGCTGGAGGATCCGGGTTTTACTCCGGGGTGCAGTCTGAATCCGGTGGTGTCCTGCGGGAACATCATGAAGAGTGAGCAGGCTTCGGTGTTCGGTTTTCCGAATCCGATGCTGGGGCTGGTGGCGTATGCGGTGGTGGTCGGTGTCGGTATGGGGCTGATGGCGGGGGCGCGTTACCGTCGGTGGTTCTGGCTGGGGCTGAACGCGGGGACGTTGTTCGGGGTCGGGTTCTGTACCTGGCTGCAGTACCAGTCGCTGTACAGCATCGGTTCGCTGTGCTTGTGGTGCTGTCTGGCCTGGGCCGCGACGATTCTGATGTTCTGGTACGTCACCTCGCACAACGTCCGTCACGGGATGCTGCCCGCGCCGGGCTGGCTGCGCGGTTTCCTGGACGAGTTCACCTGGGTGCTTCCGGTGCTGCACATCGGGATCATCGGGATGCTGATCCTGACCCGTTGGTGGGACTTCTGGACCAACTGACCCGGTCAGCCGAATCCGCTGACCGGAGCGACCGGAGCTACGACAGAGCGGCTGTACGGAGCCCCAACTCCGTACAGCCGCCAGAACCGTCCCGGGTGCGAGACCAGCAGGGGAGCGCTCTTAACGGGAGAGCACCTTGTCGAGCGAGAGCCCGCCGAGCAGACCGCCCTTGCCGGTCCCCTTGTTGCTCTTGCCGACCTTGCTGCTCTTGCCCTTGCCGTCCTTGCCGGTCTTCTTCTTGACGCTGATCTTCTTCTTGGCGCCCTTGGTGTCCTTCTTCTTGTTCAGCCCGTCCGTGACACCCTTCACCGCGTTGAGGACGGAGCCGGGGTTCTCGGTGTCCAGGGCGTTGGTGTTCAGCGGCTTGGGGTCGCGCAGACCCTGGCTGGCCACGGTGTCGAGGCCGTTGTTCAGGTTCAGGCCTTCACCCGCGGCGGCAGCGGGGCCGGCGGCACCCAGAACCATCACGGAACCGGCGATGATCGCGGCGACCTTCATGGACTTCATTGTTGGATCCTTCTTTCAGCGATGTCTGTGCGGGGCAACTCTCGTTTCGCACAGGCCTCTTGGAGATTTCCTGTGTGCGGCCTCGTCATCAGTAACGATTCCCGGGCATGGCGGAAACTCCGTACAGAAGGAATTCTGGGCCGGCCACCCGAATGAAGGGGACTCACCTTCTCCTCGTGTCCAACACGCTTTCGTGTCGTTGGCGCACGCGAGTTGGCGTACGAGCGGCCGGCTGCCGACTGCCGGGAGGTGGGAAAGCCGGGGAGGTGCTCCCGGGACGCAGCGGAAAAGCCGCCCTGCCCCGAAGGGGAGAGCGGCTCCGTCATGGCGACGTCGACGACAGCGAATCCGTCAGCTGTTGACGCAGACGTTGCCGAAGGCCGGGTTCAGCAGACCGATGACGTCGATGGTGTTGCCGCACAGGTTGATCGGCACGTGGAGGGGGACCTGAATGATGTTGCCGGACAGGACACCCGGGGAGCCGACGGCCGCGGCCTTCGCTCCGGCGTCGGCGAAGGCGACACCGGAGGTACCGGCGACAGCGGCGGCGGCCGCGGTGGAGAGAACAACGGCCTTGGCGATACGCGACATGGAGAAGGGCTCCTCGGATGTGAGTGGGGCGAAGTAAGTGCCGGGAGAGTTTGCCCCGGCTTATGCATCAACGCCGGAGACACTCATCGGTTGCGCCCCCGAATGAGTGACGCTGGGGGCCGGACCTGCCCGGAGGGCGTTCGGGCCCGGGAATTGGGGGCCCGCCATCCGTGTGTGCGACCGGGCATAGAAGTCATTTTGTAAGGTCAACGACTTTCCGCGCGTCTGACGTGATTTTCAGTCCGGGCTCTGTAAAGGTCCCTTCTTGTTTCGGTCTCTCGACACGGAGATGCCGTAGGCGGAATTTCGTTGCTCGCGCTGTGAGGTGCAGCGGCTGATGGTGACGTTCGGATCAGCCTTCGATTCCGCTTTCCTGTTGCCCACGAGTGGAAAGAGTTGCGCGTGCAGCCTCAACGGCGCCTTTCCGGGACCGGCTTCACGGTGCTTCACCTGGTCCAGCCGGTGGACGGCGGTGTGGCCCGGGTGGTCACGGGCCTGGTCGCGGCACAGGTGGAGTCCGGTGTCCGCTCCGTCGTCGCCTGTCCCGATCACGGACCGCTCGCCGGGGCGGCGGCCCGCCAGGGGGCCGAGGTCCATGTCTGGCGGGCGACGCGCGACCCGCGGCTCGGTCTGTTCGACGAGGTCAAGAGGGTCGCCCGGCTCGTGGAGCTGATCCGCCCGGACCTGATCCATGCCCACAGCGCGAAGGCCGGTTTCGCCGGGCGGCTGGCGGTCCGGGGCCGGGTGCCGACCGTATTCCAGCCGCATGCCTGGTCGTTCGAGGCGGTCGGCGGAGTGACCGAGCTGCTGGCGCGGCAGTGGGAGCGGTGGGCCGTCCGGTGGACCGACCGCGTCATCTGCGTCAGCGAAGCCGAACGGCGTACCGGGGAGCGGGCCGGGATCGTCGCCGCTTGTTCCGTCGTCCACAACGGGGTCGACGTCGGGCACTTCGCACCGACGGACTCTGGGCCGGCGGCCCCGCTGCCGGCCACCGCCCCGTCGGCCGCTGTCTCCGGCGCCCTCGCCGCGCGTGCCTCTCTGCCGCTGCTCGCCGAGCTGGAGCCGGCCACCCCTGTGGTCGTGTGCGTCGGCCGGCTGTGCCGGCAGAAGGGCCAGGACATCCTGCTGCGGGCCTGGCAAACGGTCGTACGGCAGCTGCCCCAGGCGCGGCTGGTGCTCGTCGGTGACGGGCCCGACGCCGACGAACTGCGTGGCACGGCGCCGCCGTCGGTGCTCTTCGCCGGAGCCGTACAGGACACCGCGCCCTGGTACCGGGCGGCCGATCTGGTTGTCCAGCCCTCCCGCTGGGAGGGCATGGCCGTGGCCCCTCTGGAGGCCATGGCGAGTGGCAGGCCCGTCGTCCTCAGCGATGTGGACGGCGCGCGCGAGAGCCTGCCGCCGGGACGGGAGGCGGCCTGTCTCACCCCGCCCGAGGACCCGCCCGCGCTGGCGGCAGCCGTGAGCGCCCTGCTCCGCGACGGGCCGCTGCGCGAAGCCATCGGCCGCCAAGGCCATCAGCACGTACTCAGCACCTACGACGTCCGCCGAACCGCGCGTGCCGTCGCGGACGTGTACCGCGAGGTCGTCGCCGTGCCCCGCCCCGAACGCAGAGAGCCGATTCCCCAGTGACCACGGAAAGCACCAGCGTCCCCCCACCGTCCGGGCCCGCGCGGACGACAGACCAGCTCACGGGACGGACCGCGGCGCGAGTCGCGATCGCCTCGCCCCGTGCCGCCACCCCCGACCGCGTGACGAAGCCGCCCCGCCGCCCGGCGGGCGCACCGCTCCGCTTCGGCCTGCCGCTGTTCGTGGCGGACGTGCTCGCGGTCCTGGTGTCCACCTTCGTCCTCGACGACGAGCAGCGTGACCCGGCTCTGGCCGTCGGGCTCGTGGCGTGTGTGACCGTACTGAACGCGATCGCCGGGCTGTACCGCCCCGGTGTCGTCCTGTCGGGACTCGACCAGCTTCCCGTGCTCGCCGCCCGTATCGCGGTGTCGTGGTGCGTTGTCGCGGCCGTGCTCGCCGCGCTCTTCCCGGCGCGTGTCCTCGGCTTCGCGGTGATGCTGGCCGGCGGGGCCACGCAACTCGTCGTCGCGGGCGGCTGCCGCTCGCTCATCCACACCTGGCGGCGTGCGGTGGTACGCAACCGGCTGCGGTCCGCGCTGGTCGTCGGTACGGGACCGGCGGCACGGCGGCTGACAGCGCTGCTCGTCCGGCACCCGGAGTACGGCCTGCGGCCCGTCGGGATCGTCGCCCCCGCCCACGAGGACGGCGGGTCCGGCGGGCGGAGCGAGGACGGAACCGGGGAAGGGGGCGGCGACGGGAGCCGGGAGGGGGACGGCAGCCGGGACAGCGGCGGTACGGGCGTCCACGCCGTGCCGGTGCTCACCACGGCCGCCGAGGTTCAGCGCGCGGTCATCCAGACCGGCGTCCAGGAAGTGCTGTTCATCGGGACCGGTGGCATCGGCTCGGGAGCCCTCGAAGCCGCGGGCGTCGAACGGGCGGGTATCACCTCGTCGGGTGTCGGTCCGGGAGGTATCGGGACCGGGGCTGTCGGCTCAGGTGGTGGTGGGGCCGGTGGCGGGATGGACCGGGCTGCCCTCAGCACGCTGTTCCACGAATACGGCTGCGCCGTCTCGTTCATCGGATCGGGGCCGTGGGACACGACCGCCCCGCCGGGCGGCATGGCGCACCACCTGTGGGGGTACACCTGGCGTCGCGTCGTGCCCCCGGCCGTACGCCGTCGCCGGGGCGGTACGGCGGCCAAGCGGCTGCTGGACGTACTGATCGCGGGGCCGATCCTGCTCGCGGTCTCGCCGGTCCTGCTGAGCTGCGCCCTCGCCGTCCGGCTCTGTGACGGCCCCGGTGTGCTGTTCCGTCAGGAACGCGTCGGCCAGAACGGGCGTTACTTCACCCTGCTGAAGTTCCGCACCCTGCGGCCGGCCGACGACCACGAGTCCGCCACCCGCTGGAACATCGCCGACGACCTGCGGATGAGCCCGGTGGGCAACTTCCTGCGCCGTACCTCCCTGGACGAACTGCCGCAGCTGTGGAACGTACTGCGCGGCGACATGAGCCTGGTCGGCCCCCGGCCGGAACGTCCCTTCTTCGTCGCCAACTTCAGCAAGACCCACCCCGGCTACGCCGCCCGGCACCGGATGCCCGTCGGTATCACCGGGCTGGCGCAGGTCCACGGGCTGCGCGGTGACACGTCGATCGAGGAGCGGTCCCGGTTCGACAACCACTACATCGACCACTGGTCGCTGTGGCACGACGTATGCATCCTTCTGCGCACCGCCGTCTCCCTGGTCCGTCCGGCGGGCAGCTGATGGCCGCCGACGCCGCCGGCGCCCTGTTCCCGGCCGGACGCCAGCCGGGCGTGAGGAGCAAGGCCGGCACGGGCAGCGCGGCGCACACGGCCCGTACGGCCCTGCGGACGCGCGCCGTTCTGCGCCGGGCTGCGCCCCTGCTGCCCGCGATCGCCGTCGTCGCGCTGCTCGCCGTACCCGCGACTCCGGCCGGCGACGGCTCCGCCGGGTCGGGGAGCGTGGCGGACCTGGCGTCCGCGCTGCTCGTCCTGCACTGTCTCGTACGCGTACTGCGGGAGCGGGCCCGCCCCTTGACCCGTACCGCCGCGCTGGTGCTCGGACTGCCGGTGCTGGGCGTGACCGTCGCGGCGATCACCTCGCACGATCCGGCGTCCAGCCTGCCGGGGGTGGCGCGTTACCTCCAGATCTTCGTGCTGGTGCCGGCCGCGCTGCTGCTGCTCCTGCGCGACCGCGCGGACTTCCGGTTCGTCGCCGGGGCCGTCGTCGCCCTCGCGCTGGTGCAGGGCTCGGTCGGCGTCGTGCAGTACCTGACCGCCACCGGCGCCTCGTACATGGGCGAGAACATCCGCGCGGTCGGCACGTTCGGGCCCAGCGATGTGATGGGCATGGCCACGGTCGTCGCGTTCGGGCTGATCATCGCGACCGGGTTCGCGCTCGGTCTGGACGGTGACCGCGGCGCCGCGCCCCGCGCACAGCGTGTCGTCGCCCTCGTCTGCGCCGCTCTGCTGTCCGTACCGCTCGTGCTGTCCTTCAGCCGTGGCGCGTGGATCGCCACGGTCGCGGCGGTCGTGCTGCAACTGGCACTCTCCGGACCGCGCCGGGCCGCCCGGATCGCGCTCGCCGCCGGGGCGCTGGGTGTGGTGCTCGTCGGCGGTCTCGGCATCGGCTCGCAGATGGTCACCGAACGCCTCGACAGCATCACCCGGGTCACCGACGCGCCCGACCGGTCCGTCACCGACCGGTACACCATGTGGGCGGCGGCCACCGGCATGTGGCGGGAGCGGCCGCTCACCGGGGTGGGGCTGAAGGGCTTCCCCGCCTACCGCGACAGCCACGCCTCGCTGGCGCTCTCCTCGGCCAGCGACACCGCCGGAGCCGGACAGGCGTTCCAGCGTCAGCCGCTGCTCTCCCCGCACAACATGTATCTGCTCGTGCTCAGCGAGCAGGGGCTGCTGGGGCTGACCGCCCTGGCGGGCAGCTGGGCCGCGCTCCTCGTGTGCGCGCTGCGCCGACTGCCCGGCGCGCGCCGCTCCCGCCGGGGCGCCGACTGCGGCCTTGTCGTCATCGGGCTGCTGGTCTGGCAGTTGGTGAGCTTCAGTTACGGGGACATCGGCGGCCCTTCGACCGTACTGACGGCCGTGATGCTCGGCCTGGTGGCGTGGTGGGCGCTGGGGGCGGGCCGGGACGGCGCGCGGGACCAGACGCGTCCGCCGGACCCGGGCCGTTCGCCGGACCCGGGCCGCCGGGTGACCGAAGGGGCTGCCTCGGCGTGAGCGACTTGAGCGACGTGAGCGACGTGAGCGACGTGAGTGATATGAGCGGTACGAGGCGGTCTCTTCCCGCGGTTCCGCCGCCCGCTTCCGCGGTTCCCGCTCAATCGGCGCCGTCTCCTGGGGAGGGCACCGGAAGTGGGCTTGCGGACACCGGGCCCGCGGGCACCGAGGGCGGATCGGTGGGCACCGGGGCCGCGGGCGTCGGAGACGGACCGGCGGACACGGGAGGCGGGCGCGGCTCCTTCTTCTCCGGCCGGTTCCTGGCGCGAGCCGCGTTCCTCACCGCCCTGATGACCGCTGTCGGTTCGCTGCTCGGCCTGGTACGTGACCAGACCATCGCGCATCTTTACGGAGCGGGCCCGGACACGGACGCCTTCCTCGTCGCCTGGACGGTGCCCGAGATGGCCTCCACGATCCTCATCGAGGACGCGATGGCACTGATCCTCGTACCGGCGTTCAGCCTGGCGCTGGCCCGTCGTGCCGCGCGGTCCGCCCCGGGGCCGGACCTGGGGCCGGATCCCGTACGGCACCTCATGCGGACGACTCTGCCCCGGCTGTTCCTCGCGCTCAGCGCCTGCGCGGCCCTGCTGGTGGCCGCCGCGCCCTGGGTGGTGGCCGTGCTGGCGCCGGGGCTGCCCGAGCCGCGCCTGGCCGTCGACTGCACCAGGCTGACCGCCACCTGCGCCTTCACCTTCGGCATGGCCGGTTACCTCAGCGCCGCGCTGCGGGCGCACGGCAGCTTCGTGGCGCCCGCCGGGATCTACGTGGCGTACAACATCGGCATCATCACGACGATGCTGGTGGTCGGCGACCGGTGGGGGGTACGGGCCGCTGCCGCCGGGGTGGCCCTCGGCGGCGTACTGATGATCCTCATCCAGACGCCGGTCCTGTGGCACAGGCTCAGAGAGCGCCGACCGGCGACGGAATCCAGCTCGCTGCCGGCACCGGCACCGGCACCGGCACCGGCACCGGCACCGGCACCGGCGCCCGCTCCCGACCCCGTACAGGCACCGGCGCCCGTTCCCGCCCTCGTACAAGCACCGGCACCGGCGCCCGCCCCCGTACAAGCACCGGAACAAGCAAAAGCCACCCCCGGCGTGTCCCCCGTCGCCCTCGGCCTGCTCGCTCCCGTCATCGCGTTCGCGCTCAGCCGCCAGTCGCAGGTCCTCATCGAACGGTTCCTGGCCGCGCCCCTGCCGCCCGGTGCCATCTCGCATCTGAACTACGCGCAGAAGGTCGCGCAGATGCCGATGGTCCTCTCCCTCATGCTGTGCACCGTCACCTTCCCGGTCGTCGCCCGCGCCATGGCGGCGGGGGACACCGACCGGGCGCGGGGGCGCGTGGAGCGCGATCTCGCGCTCGCCGGGATCATGGTGCTGGTGGGGGCCGCCACGGTCATCGCCTGCGCGCCGCAGATCATCGAAGTGCTCTTCCAGCGCGGTGCGTTCGACCCCGCGGACACGGCGGCCACCGCCGACGTGATGCGGGTGTACGCGCTCGGGCTGCTGGGCCACACCCTGGTCGGCGCGCTCGTCCGCTGCTACTTCTCCGCCGCCCGCCCGCTCTGGTTCCCGGCGCTCGCCATGCTCACCGGGCTCGCCCTGACCACCGGCGCCGGCGCCCTGCTGGTGAACGTCTGGGGCGTGCTCGGCATCGCCGCCGCCAACGCCCTCGGCATCAGCGTCACCGCCGCCCTGATGCTGCACGGACTCGCCCGCCACAGCGTGCCCATCCGCACCCGCCGGACCACCGGGGGACTGGTCAGACTCTGCGCCGCCGCTGCCGCATCCACCGGCGCCGGCTGGTTCTGCGCGGACCTCGTCCGCTCGCCCGTCCTGGGCGTGGCGGCGGCCTGTGTCGCGGTCGCCGCGGTCTTCCTCGTCACCGCCCGCGCCCTGCGGGCCCCCGAGATCGACACCCTCCTCCGTCCCGTCTCACGAAAGCTCGCGCATGCCCGCTGACATGGTGTCCGACGGCCCTCACTCCGCATCGCGCGGGCCGCGGCGCACATCCGGTGCCCCCTTGTGGGCCGTCATGTACCACTCGGTCGCCGACTGTGCCGACGACCCCTACCAGGTGACGGTCTCGCCCGGCCGCCTCGACCAGCAGCTGCGCTGGCTGCGCCGCAGGGGGCTGACCGGCGTCAGCATGGACCGGCTGCTGCGCGCCCGCGCCGAAGGGCGTGGCGCGGGCCTGGTCGGCCTCACCTTCGACGACGGTTACGCCGACTTCGTGGAGCGGGCCGTTCCGCTGCTTCACCGGTACGAGTTCACCGCCACCGTCTTCGTGCTGCCCGGCCGCCTCGGCGGCACCAACGAATGGGACAGCCTCGGCCCCCGTAAGCCCCTCCTCACCCAGGACGGCATCCGGGCCGCCGCCGAGGCCGGTATGGAGATCGGCTCCCACGGGCTGCGGCACACCGATCTCACCGAGGCGGACGACGCGCTGCTCGCCGCCGAGACCCGGCGCAGCCGCGAACTCCTCCAGGATCTCGGCGCCGGTGAGGTGCCCGGCTTCTGCTACCCGTACGGCACGGTCGACACGCGCGCCGTCGAGGCCGTACGCGCGGCGGGCTACTCGTACGCCTGCGCCATCGACCCGGGGCCGCTCACCGGCGTGTTCGCCCTGCCCCGCATCCATGTCGGGGAGAAGGACACCGGCCCGCGGCTGCGGCTCAAGTGGGGGCTGCACCCCTGGCGCCGCGAGCCCGTCCCGGCCGACGCGTATCCGACGCCCGCGGTGACCGGCGGCCGGAGGACCGGACCGTGAGAGTGCTGCACATCATCACCGGTCTGGGCATCGGCGGCGCCGAACAGCAGTTGCGGCTCCTGCTGCGGCACCTGCCGACCGACAGCGACGTCATCACCCTCACCAATCCGGGCGCGGTCGCCGAGGGCATCACCGCCGACGGCGGACGCGTCACCGACCTCGCCATGGCCGGGAACCTCGACGTCGGGGCGCTGCCCCGGCTGACCAGGCTCGTCCGGCAGGGGCGGTACGACCTGGTGCACACGCACCTCTACCGCGCCTGCCTGTACGGGCGGTTCGCGGCCCGCCTCGCGGGCGTACGCCCCATCGTGGCCACCGAACACTCCCTCGGCGCCGTGCAGATCGAGGGCCGGCCGCTGTCCAGCGGCGCCCGCGCCCTCTATCTCGCCGGGGAGCGCCTGGGCACCGCGACGGTCGCCGTCTCCGCCACCGTCGCGCGCCGCCTCGAACACTGGGGCGTACGGCGCGACCGCATCCATGTCGTCCCGAACGGCATCGAGGCCGGGCGGTTCGCCTTCGACGCGGCCGCCCGCCGCGCCGCCCGCCGCCGTCTCGGGCTGCCGGGGGACGCCTTCGTGGTGGGCGGTGTCGGCCGGGTCACCGCGGGCAAGCGCTACGACACGCTCGTCCGGGCCGTCGCCGAACTGCCCGGTGCCCGTCTCCTCCTGATCGGTGACGGTCCGGAGCGCGCGGCGCTGCGGCGGCTGGCCGGGGAGCTGGGAGCGGCCGACCGGACCGTCCTGCACGGCGCGTGCCAGGACCCACCGCCGGTTCCCCTGGACCCGTCGTTCCCGCCGTCCGAGGGCGGGCCCGATCTGCCCGCGCTGCTCGCGGCCATGGACGTCTTCGTCTCCACGTCCCCCGACGAGTCGTTCGGACTCGCCGTCGTCGAAGCCCTCGCGGCCGGGCTCCCCGTCCTCCACGTCACCTGTCCCGCCCTGCACGACCTGCCCCCCGAGGCGGCGCCGGGGGCGCGGCGGATCAGCGGCTCGGTGACCGGACTGGTCGCCGACCTGCGGCGAGTCCAGGAGAGCTTCGGCGGGGCCGGGCCGCGCCGGCTGCCCGTACCCCCGGCCGTACTCCACTACGACATCTCCCACAGTGCCGAACAGCTGATGACCGTCTACGAGAACGCCGTGCGCGGTCCGGTCCCCAACCGAGAAGTGAGTTGCTCATGAGCACCCAGCCGAGTCCCCTGCGGAGCCTGCCACGGCGTCTGACGCGGCGCCTGACCTCCTGGCCCGCCCGGTCGCTGTCGCGCCTGAAGAGGCTGTCCGTCCGGTGGTTGGTACCGGTCGCGGTCCTGATCGGGGCGCTGGCCGGCGCGGCGTACGGGACGCTCCACACCCCCCAGTACACCGCCACCAGCCATGTCCTCATCGTCCCGACGAACAAGTCCGATCCGGCCGCCGCGATGGGCTTCGCGACGGCGTACGGGCGGGTCGCCTCCCAGGTTGCCGTGATCGGTGACGCGCAGGTCTGGGCGGGGGTACCGGCGGAGAGTCTGAAGACCGATGTCCAGACGGCCACGTCGCCGGACGCGCCGATGATCTCCGTGACAGCGACCGCGACCCGTGCGTCGACCGCGGTGAGCATGGCGGACGGTGTCGCGCGCTCCCTGGTCCTCAACGGCTCCCACATGCAGGGCAGTACGAACGTACGGGTGCTCCAGTTCTCCCGCGCCGTCAAGCCGACGAGCCCGACCTCTCCCACGGTGTGGCTGGCGGCCCTGGTCGGCGGTTGTGCGGGCGGTCTGCTCGGCGGGCTGGGGCTGCTGATCCGTCCGAAGCGGCGGATCAGCGAGGTCCACGCGTCCGTCCCGGGCCCGGCGACCTCGTCCGCTTCGCAGCAGCAGCCGCAGCCGGAAACAGTGTGATGACCCCCGAATCGAGCCTGCGGACTCCCACGACCGTGGCCGGCGCGGCCCCCACCGCCCCCGTCACCCCCACCGCCCCCGTCACCCCTCCCGCCCCGTCCGGCTCCGGCCCCGTGTTCACCACGGAGCTGTGCCGCGACCCCGACCGCTTCGCCGCACTCGCCCCGGCGTGGCACGCGCTGTACCGCCGCTCCCGTACGGCCACCCCCTTCCAGAGCCACGCCTGGCTGCACTCCTGGTGGCTGTCGTACGGGACGCCCGGCCGCCTGCGGATCGTGCTCGTACACCGGGACGGGGAACTGGTCGCGGCGGCCCCGCTGATGCTCGTCCGCCGCCCCTTCCCCGTCCTCGTCCCGCTCGGCGCCGGCATCTCCGACTTCTTCGACGTCCTCGTCGACGACAGGCACACACAAGCCGACGCCGGTCCCGGAGCCGAGCCCCGCGCCGACGATGTGACCGCCGCGCTGGTGAAGGCCCTCGCGGACGCCGCCCGTACGGCGGTGATCGACCTGCGTGAAGTACGGCCCGGAGCCGCGGTGGAACGCGTCTGCGCCCACTGGCAGGGGCCTCGCCGCCAACTGGCGGACTCGGTCTGCCTCGAACTGCCGGCCGTCCCCCTGGACGAACTGCTCCGCAGACTCTCCTCCTCCCGCTCCCAGCGCGCCCGCGCGAAAGTGCGCAAGCTCGACTCGCACGACATCGTCGAGCGTGTGGTGCCTCAGGCGGAGATCCCGGCCGCCGTCGGACGGCTGCTGGAGCTGCACCGGCTCCAGTGGCAGGGCCGCAAGGTCACCCCCGAGCATCTCAGCGCGCGGTTCTCGGAGCACCTGGCCCGCTCCGTCACGGCCATGGTCGAGCACGGCGACGCGCGGATGACCGAGTACCTGCTGGCCGGGACGGTGCGGGCGGTGGATCTCACGCTGATGTCCGGCCAGTTGGAGGGCGGCTATCTGTACGGGGCCGACCCGGAGCTGCGCACCAAGAAGGTGGATGTGGCCCTCATGCTGCTGCGCAACGGAGCGCGGCACATCAGTACGAGCGGCCGCACCACGCTGAGCATGCTGCGCGGCACCGAGCCGTACAAGTACCACTGGCGCCCCGAGACCGTCCGCAACCAGCGGCTTCTGCTCGCCCGGCCCCCGCTGGCACCGTTCCTGCGGCTGCTCGTCGCGAGGGCGGCGGGCCGGGACCGGGCCGCCGCCCTCGTCAAACGGCTGCGGCGAAGCGGCGGCAAGGGATGACCTTGCCGCCCCGGGGGCCCGGCGTCAGGACCGTCGTAGCTCGCGCTGGTGCTTCAACTGGTGGAAGGGGAGGCAGACCTTGCCTCCCAGCCAGCTCTCCACCCAGCTACCGAGATTCAGCGGGGTGCACTCCGGCGCCGGGGCGGGCGCGGGCGTACGGCCGTACAGCATGGAGCGGAACACCCTCGACGCCTTGGGATTCTTTTCGCACATCCATACGCCGTGCGGGCAGTAGTCCGTGATGGTGTTGTACAGCGGCTTGTACGTGTCCATCCACTGGAGCATTCCCCGCACATATTCGGGATTGTCGCCGTTACTGAAGAGGCCCCACTCCGGATAGGAGATAACCTTTCCGTGCGCGGCCGCGAAGTCCACATGTTGTTGGAGCCCGTAGGGTTCATTGACCTGATCAGCGAATTTCTGGCCCGCCGACTGGTCGTAGGAATCCATGCCGATGATGTCCACGACATCGTCGCCCGGATAGCACTCGGTCCACGGGACATCGTCCCGTCCACGGTTCGGAGCGAAGTCGAAACGGAACTTCTGTCCGGGCACGGCACGCATGGCGGTGACGATGCGGTTCCAGTATTTCTTCCACGCCCCCGGATCGGGGCCGCAACGATGGGCGTACGTGACTCCGTTCATCTCCCAGCCGAGCACGATCACCGTGTCGGGGACACCGAGCCGGACCAGCCGTTCCGCGAGAGTCCGGAAATGGCCGTCGTAGTCGCCCTGCGCACCTTTGCGCAGCTCACGGCGTACACCACTGTCGGTGGTCCGACGTTCGGTGTTTTCCAGCATGGGGACGTTGAGGGCGAAGATCCGGTCGGCCCGCGCCTTTCGCCAGGTGGCCCAGGCCTCCAGGAATCCCGGGCTTCCCTCGATGTTCGACCACAGATCTCCGGGCAGATAGCTGTGCCCGACCCGCAACTCCGTACCGCCGAGCCATTTCTGCATCCGGGCGATGCGCTGGACGCCTTCCGGGCCGTAGTCGAGATACGCGCCCATCGCGGGCGAGGCGGTCGGCGGGGGTTTCGGCCTGCCCCTTTCCTCGGATCCTCTCGATCCTTCCGGTCCCCCCACTTCTTCCGGTGCTCGCGCTTCCTCCGGTCCCCGCGCCTCTTTCCGGTCGGTCGCTGGACTCGAAGCGGGCAGTGCCGCACCTGAGACAAGGAGACCGGCCATGGCCACACCGATCCCGGTGATGGCCGGCCGTAGACGTCGACGGGACATGTAACTCCTTGCGAGTTGGGCCTTTTTCCGTGGCCGCGAAACCGTGGTCACACTCCTCGAAAGTATTTCTAATAAGCCGAATGGGAACCCGGTCCGGTGTTCCAGTAGACCGTTCGTGATTTTCATCCCCCGCATGGGTCATCGAAATGAAGGGCACCACCGTGCCGAGCTTTGACACCCGCGTCCCGGCCGTACTCATGAGGCTCGACCGGAACCCGTTCCACCACGGCACGCTGGGCGCCGTCCGGTCTCTGGGCCGGGCCGGTATCGAGGTGCACGCGGTGATCGAGGCCGCGCGCAGCCCCGTCGGGCGCTCCCGCTATCTGCGCCGGGCGCATCTGCGGCCCGACCCGGGCACGGATCTGTCGGACATTCAGCGGCTGCTGTCCGGGATCGCGGACGGGCTCGCCACCCCGGCAGTGCTCATCGCGCTGGACGATGAGAGCGCGATCGCCGTGGGGCGTCTCCAGCAGCGCCTGGCAGGTCGTTATCTGCTGCCTGAGCAGCCGTCAGGACTGCCGGAGCGTGTCGCCGACAAGGCGGAACTGGTGGAGATCTGCGGTGCGCTGGGCATCCCCCATCCGAGGACGGTGATCCCCACCGGCGCGGAGGAGGCGGCGACGGCCGCCTGGTCGCTCGGGCTGCCCGTGGTCGCGAAGTGGAGCAGGCCGTGGCTCCTTCCCGAGGGGGCCGGGCTGCGCAGCACCCTGGTCGTACGCTCCCCGAAGGAGGCCCGCGACCTGTACGGGCGCAGCGACGAGGCGGGCAGCCGTCTGCTGCTCCAGGAGTTCCTGCCGCCCGGCCGGGACCTCGACTGGTTCTTCCACGGCTACAGCGGCAGCGGCGGCGAGTGTCTCGTCGGGGCGACCGGACGCAAGGAGCGGTCCTGGCCGGTGGGGGCCGGGCTCACCGCCGTGGGCCGCTGGCTGCCCAATCCGGACGTGGAGCGGATGGCCCGTCAGATCGTCTCGTCGCTCGGCTACCGGGGGATCCTCGACCTCGACTTCCGGCTGGACGCCGCCACCGGCGCGTACCACCTGCTGGACTTCAATCCCCGGGCCGGCGCGCAGTTCCGGCTGTTCACCGACGGGGCGGGCACCGACGTCGTACGCGCGCTCCACCTGGATCTCACCGGCCGGGAGGTGACGGCTCAACCGGCCGCGCACGGCCGGTCGTTCGTGGTGGAGAACTACGCGCTGCTGTCCTGCCTGTCCTCCGGGCCCTCTTCCTGGCGCGCGCGTGCGGAGCGGGGCCGTGCGGAGAAGGACAGTGCGGAGGAGGCTCCTGGGGAGCGGGCCCCCGGGGCACGGCACCGGTCCGTGGAGACCGCGTGGTTCGCGCTGGACGATCCGCTGCCGGCGTGCGCCATGGCCGTCGCCTGGTTCCTGCACGCGGTAAGGAGAGCTTGGCGCCGGGCCCGGGGACAGGGCTGGCGCCGCCTCAGGCGCACACGGCGCGACCGGCGGTCGCCCCCGGCCGCTGTACCCCACGCACCCCAAGCACCTCACACGCCCCCCACGAGGCCCGTGTCGTCGCCCCGGCCCCGATGACCGCGACGAAGCCGGCGAACTCGACCGGCCCGCCCGACGAACTCAACGACCCCGAAGAACAACCGACGCCCCTGGTACAGAGAGTGGGATTCAGGATGTACGACCTTGTAGTGGTGGGCGCAGGCCCCTACGGCCTCTCCATCGCCGCGCACGCCGCGGCCGCCGGCCTCGATCTGCGGGTGTTCGGCAGGCCGATGGCCTCCTGGCGGGACAACATGCCGCCCGGGATGTACCTGAAATCGGAACCGTGGGCATCGAATCTCTCCGACCCGAAGGGCGCCTTCAGCCTCGATGCGTACGCCGCCACGCGGGGAGTGGAGGTCCGGCACGGCGTGCCGCTGCCGGTCGGCTTCTTCGCCTCCTACGGACTGTGGTTCGCGGAGCGGGCGGCCCCGCCGGTCGACGACCGTACGATCACGGCCGTCGAGCCCTGCCCCGGCGGATTCCGGCTCTCCATCGGAGACGGCGACAGTGTTCTCGCCCGTACGGTGGCGCTCGCGGTCGGCGTGATGCCCTTCACCGACATCCCCACCCCGCTGCGCGGACTGTCTCCCGAGCAGGTGTCGCACAGCAGCCACCACGCGGATCTGAGGTCCTTCGAGGGCCGGGACGTGACGGTCATCGGGGCGGGCCAGGCGGCCCTGGAGACCGCCGCGCTGCTGGCCGAACAGGGCACCGCCGTACGGGTGGTGGCCCGCTCGGACCGGCTGAACTGGAACACCGTCCCGCTGCCGAGGGAACGGCCCCTCCTGGAGTCCGCGCGCAGCCCCCACACCGGTCTGGGCGTCGGATGGAAGAACTGGCTCTACGCGGAGACACCGGGCCTCTTCCGGCGGCTGCCCGCGTCGACCCGGGCCCGCGTCTTCACCTCCGCGCTGGGTCCGGCGGGCGCCTGGTGGCTGCGGGAGCGCTTCGAGCCGGCGGTGGCGGTCAGGCTGGGCGAGAGCGTGGCGGGCGCGACCGCGGTGGACGGGCGCGTACGACTGGAGCTGGTCGCCACCACGGGCCGGATGGAGACCGTGGAGACGGACCATGTCATCGCCGCCACCGGATTCACCCCGGGGGTCGAACGGCTCGGCCTGCTCGACAGCGAACTGCGCGGCCGGCTGCGGACCGTGGGGCCGAGCAGCGCCCCCGAGGCGAGCCCGGTCTTCGAGTCCTCGTACCCGGGACTGTTCCTCGCCGGGCTGCTGAGCGCTCCGTCGTTCGGCCCGTCGATGCGCTTCGTGTACGGGTCGACCTACACGGCCGAGCGGCTGGTGGCGGGGGTCCGGCGACGGCTCGGGTCCCGGGGCGGGGCGCTCCGTACGGTCCGGCAGAGGCAGCGGACGCAGGTGCCGATGCCTCAGCCGTCCACGCGTCAGCCGTCCGCCTCCCAGCCACCTGTCCCTCAGCCACCCGTCCCTCAGCCGTCGGCCCCGGCGGCGGATCTCCCGGCCGGCCGCTGATCTCCCGGCCGGTCATGGTCAGCCGGGAGAATCCGGTGCGATTCTCCCGGCCGGGGCGATGGCGCGGATCAGACGCGCGCCGCCGCGGTGTTGCGCCGGTGCGAGGTGCTGCGCCGGTACAGAATGCCGCCGCCGAGCAGCAGACCCGCACTCATCGCGGCTGTCGTGAGGAGATGGGGGTCACTGCCGGTGGAGGCCAGTTCCAGCTGGGATACGTGAGGGGGAGCCTCGGAGACGGGGGTGACCCTGCTCGGACCGGCCGGGCTGTGCGAGTCCACCGAGCGGACAGGCGGGACCACGCTCCGGTCGCCGGGTGGCGTGGAGATCTCGGGGACACGGGGGTTCTCGGGGGTGCGGGGGGTCTCGTGCGGCGTTTCGGGCGTTTCGCCGTTCGCACAGAAGTTGCCGAACACCGGGTTGAGGACGCCCACCACGTCCACGGAGTTGCCGCAGAGGTTCAGCGGGATGTCGAGGGGGGCCTGGAGACCGTTGCCCGAGAGGACACCCGGCGAGTTCACCAGGGCGGCGGTGGCGTCGGCGCCCTGGGTCGCGGGCGCCGCGTGCGACCCGAGTCCCTCGTCCGAGCCGTACCCGCCGTCGGCCCGTGACGCGTGAGACTTGGGGGCGTGGGGCGCGGGCGCGTCAGGGTGGTGACTGACGGTCTGGCCGGGCGAGGTGCCGGGGGCGTCCGCCTGCGGAGCCGGGCGCGTCGAGTGCGCCGGGGGAGCCGGGTGCGCCTGAGGCGCCGGGTGTGCTTGAGGCGCCGGGTGGGATGCGTGTGACGAATGCTTCGGCGTGCTGGACGTATTGGCACAGACGTTGCCGAAGGCGGGGTTGAGTACCCCGATGGGGTCCACGGTGTTCCCGCAGAGGTTGACCGGGACCTCCACGGGTACCTGAACGGTGTTCCCCGACAGCACCCCCGGTGATCCGACGGCCGCTCCGTCGGCCTCCACGGCGGTGGCGTAACCGCCGCTCATGGACAGCACACTCGACGCCGCGGCGGCGGTGAGCAGTCCTTTGCTGATGAGGTCTCGCATATGGGTCTCCTCCTGCTGGCAGATTCGGCAAGCAGTTGTGTCTGGTGATAATTCGGTGCCAACTGAGGCCGGTCCCGAAGCGCATACCGTTCGCGCTTCGGGACCGGCCGGGAACACCCCGCGGGGTGCCTTAGCGACGTCAGTGAAACGTCACGAGTTGATGCAGGTGTTTCCGAACGCGGGGTTCAGCAGACCGACGACGTTGATGGTGTTACCACACACATTCACCGGAATGTGGATGGGCAACTGGATGACATTGCCCGACAGAACGCCGGGGGAACCGATGGCAGCGGCCTCGGCACCCGCGTCGGCCATGGCGGGGGCCGCGCCACCCATGGCCATGATCAGGCCTGCGGCGGCCGTTACGGTCTTCGTGTACTTCATCTTGAGCCCTTTCCGCAGCGGCGAATACGTCCGCACGACTTTCGTGGCACGCGAGCGTCTTTGGTTCTTGGCTCTCACGTCCGCTGCTGGAACTCCAACGAGTGAGCAGTGGCAAGGAAACTGCCCCGTTTTACCGCTCTTTTGGTTCACCCGATTGCCGCGTCAAGGTATTCGTTTCTGCGTCGACGGCGGGCTCACGAATTCTGCCGGAAATCGAAAACGGGCCGACAGGGGCGCCATTGCCCCTGTCGGCCCGTCGGTCCGGATCGCCGTCCGGAGAGTCGCGCGACGCGAACTGGTGATCAGTTGCGGATCAGCCGCGGTCAGCCGTGGATCAGCTGTTGCCCGCGCCGTTGCCCGAGAGCACCGGGATGTCGTCCAGGACGTGCGACAGCGGCTCGTCGCCCTTGGCCTGGGTGGAGTTCTCCGCGCACTGCTGGTTCTGCGGGGAGGACAGGACGTTGACGTCCTGGACGCCGACCGCGGCGAGGACGCCGACGAGCGCACCGACGTTGGCCTTGATCGGAGCGCCGACGCACAGCTTGTTCAGCGAACCCTGGATCAGCTCCAGCTGGGGGCTGTAGTTACCCCTGGTCGCCTGGTTGCCGAAGGCCTCTTTGGCGCCGTTGCCGCTGAACGAGGTCGTACCGCCGTCGTTGGCGATGGCGAGCGCCGAGGGTGCCGCCGCGGCGGAAACGCCGACCACGGAGACGGCGACGGCCGCGCCGGCCATAATCTTCTTGATCACGGTGTGTTCCTTTTCTCAAGAATTCAAGTGGAGCGACCTGAACAACCGTGCCCCAGCTGTTTAGTTCCGCTGCTTCACTCGATCGGCTTGCGGGCGGTACGTCCCTTGTCGGGCGCGACAAGGGACGTAGAACGCCGGTAATACGCCGTTGGAGTGAACGGCCGGAACCAAACGAGCGGCGGGAAGTTGCTCAGTGAGCCCCCGGAACATTGGGGCATCCTTCAGAAGGGGACTCATCGTGATCAAGAAGGTCATGGCCGGCGCGACCATCGCCGCCTCCGTGGTCGGCGCCTCCGCCGCCGCTGCGCCCAGCGCGCTCGCCATCGGCAACGACGGCGGCACCACGTCCGCCAGCGGAAACTTCGCCACCCAGAGCTACGGCAACATGGCGACCCACGGCAACTGGAGCCCGCAGATCGCGCTCATCCAGGGCTCGTTCAACAAGCCCTGCATCGCGCTTCCGGCCAAGGCGAACCTCGGTTCCCTCATCGGAGTCATCCCGATCGGTATCCAGGACCTCAACATCCTGTCCTCCCCGCAGAACCAGCAGTGTGTCGAGAACTCGACGCAGGCGAAGGGCGACGAGGCGCTGTCGCACATCCTGGACAACATTCCGATTCTGTCCGGGAATGGCGCGGCCAACGACTGATAATTCGGTCGAAGGCCGGACCGCCGCTGAAGAGCGTGGTGGTTCGGCCTTTTTATCGGCTTTCACGTTAGGCCATTCGGGGGACCCTCCGAAACTAATCCCCGCATGGGCGAGTTGAGCAAGGCGGACTCCACCGGTGGGGTCCGACTTTCCGGAAAGGTATTTAAATGAAGAAGCTGTGGGCAACCGCTGCTGTAGCCGCGTCGATCGTCGGAGCCACCGCCGCTGCCGCGTCGCCGGCGTTCGCCATCGCTGACGACGGCGGTACCACCTCGTTCAGCGGCAACGGTGCGGAGCAGGCCTTCGGCAACCAGGCGACCAGGGGCGAATTCAGTCCTCAGCTGGGCCTGGTCCAGGGTTCGCTCAACAAGCCCTGTGTCGGTCTGCCGGTGAAGGCGAACCTCGCTTCCCTCGTCGGGGCCATCCCGATCGCGGTCCAGGACGTCAACATCCTGTCCTCCCCGCAGAACCAGCAGTGTGTCGAGAACTCGACGCAGGCGAAGGGCGACGAGCCGCTGTCGCACATCCTGGACGACATCCCGGTCCTGTCCGGGAACGGTGTCGGCAACCGCTGATGACCTCCAGAGGCCCGGTCCGGCATCACGCCGGGCCGGGCCTCTGGCATGTCCGGTGCCATGTCCGGTGCCACGGTGGTCCATGACCGGGGTGTGGCGTGGGGTCGGTAGTGTGCCGGAATGCCCACCGTGACAAGTGTGAATGTGAATGGCCTCCGCGCCGCCGCCAAGAAGGGGTTCGTGGAGTGGCTGGCGGATACCTCCGCCGATGTGGTCTGCCTCCAGGAGGTACGGGCCGAGCCCCCGCAGCTCACCGAGGACGTACGGGAACCTGCCGGATGGCATGCCCTCTTCGCGCCGGCGGCGGCCAAGGGGCGGGCGGGCGTCGCCCTGTTCTCGCGCCGGGAGCCGGAGCGTACGCAGATCGGCTTCGGCAGCGCGGAGTTCGACGCCAGTGGCCGGTACGCCGAGATCGACCTCCCCGGGGTCACGGTCGCCAGCCTCTATCTGCCGTCGGGCGAGGTCGGCACGGAGCGGCAGGACGAGAAGCTGCGCTTCATGGACGAGTTCCTCCCGTACCTGGAACAGCTGAAGAAGCGCGCGGCGGCCGACGGCCGTGAGGTGGTGGTCTGCGGCGACTGGAACATCGCCCACCAGGAAGCCGACCTGAAGAACTGGCGCGGCAATCGCAAGTCGTCCGGGTTCCTTCCCGAGGAGCGGGCCTGGCTGACCCGCGTCTTCGAGGAGACGGGGTACGTGGACGTGGTCCGTGCGCACCACCCCGATCAGGAGGGGCCGTACTCGTGGTGGTCGTACCGGGGGCGCGCCTTCGACAACGACGCGGGCTGGCGCATCGACTACCACGTGGCGACGGAGGGGCTGGCCGGGCGCGCGGTGAAGGCCTGGGTCGAGCGCGCGGCGACGCACGCGGAGCGCTGGAGCGACCACGCGCCGGTGACGGTGGTCTACGGGGCGTAGCGGGAACGGAGTTGGGGCTGGGCCTGGGGCCGGGGTCCGGCTCCGGGGCCGGTCAGTCCTGTGCGGTGCGCAGGTGGCGGTCCAGGGCCATGGAGAGTTCCGCTTCCACCACGCTCTGCGCCAGCGGGCGCAGTTTGGCCGGGTCCGTGGCGGTGTCGGCGGCGGTGTGGGTCCGGAGCGTGGTGGCGAAGAGTTCGGCCAGGGCCTCCGTGTGGACGCGGACGCGGCGGCCGGCTTCGAGGATCGCGGCCAGGGGGACGCCCTCGCGGACCAGGGCCGCCGACACCTCCAGCAGGCGGCGGCTGATGTGGACCAACTCCTCGCCGTCCGTGGCCAGATAGCCGAGGTCGAGGGCCGCCGCGAGATTCTCGGCGGTGACCTCGCCCTCGAAGTAGTCGGCCAGTTCCTCGGGGGAGAGCCGGACCGGGGTCTCCTCGGTGGGTTCGCCCAGCCCCAGGACCTCGCTGACGTCCCGGCCGCTGTCGAAGACGGCGGCCAGGTCGGCGATGCCGTTGAGGGTGTGGCCGCGTTCCAACAGGGCCGCGATCGTACGGAGTTTGGCCAGGTGGCGGTCGCCGTACCAGGCGATCCGGCCCTCGCGCCGGGGTGGCTGGATCAGGCCGCGCTCGCGGTAGAAGCGCAGGGTGCGCACCGTGATGCCCGCCTCGCGGGCCAGTTCCTCCATGCGGTACTCGCGGGGCTGGTGACCTTGTGCCATACCGGGAGCGTATGTCGTACTCCCGGTAACTTGTTTGTGTCCAACCCCTACCCACCAGTACGGAGCTGCTCTACTCTCCAGATCGTGCCAGTGATTACTGGCGTGGTCTGGAGGGGACATGGGTCAGCACGAGCACGTACGTGTGGCGGTGATCGGGTCCGGGTTCGGTGGACTGGGGGCGGCGGTCCGGCTGCGCCGGGAGGGGATCACCGACTTCGTCGTCCTGGAGCGGGCCGGTTCGGTCGGCGGGGCCTGGCGGGACAACAGTTATCCGGGATGCGCGTGTGACATCCCCTCGCATCTCTACTCGTTCTCGTTCGCGCCCAACCCCGACTGGCCGCGTTCCTTCTCCGGGCAGCGGCACATCAGGGCGTACCTGGAGCATGTCGCGGACACCTTCGGGCTCCGGCCCCACCTGCGGCTGGACCACGACATGCTGTTGATGCGCTGGGACGGCGACGCGCTGCGCTGGGAGATCGAGACCTCGCGGGGGACGTTCACCGCCGAGGTGGTCGTCTCCGCGACCGGGCCGCTGTCGGATCCCAGGACTCCGGAGATACCGGGGCTGGCGCGGTTCCCGGGGAAGGTGTTCCACTCGGCGCGCTGGGACCACAGCTACGATCTGCGCGGCAAGCGCGTCGCCGTGATCGGTACGGGCGCGTCCGCGATCCAGATCGTGCCGGCGATACAGCCCGAGGTGGGGCGGCTGACGCTCTTCCAGCGGACACCGGCGTGGGTGCTGCCGCGCTTCGACCGGAGGATCTCGGCACCCGAGCGGCGGCTGCACCGGGCGCTGCCGCTCACCGGCGCCCTGCGGCGCAAACTCCTCTGGGGCATCAGGGAGTTGCAGGTCCACGCCTTCACCAAGCGGCCGAACGAACTCGGGCTCGTCGAGTCCCTCGCCAAGGCCAATATCGCGAAGTCGGTCAAGGACCCGGCGCTGCGGGCCGAGCTGACGCCCTCGTACCGCATCGGCTGCAAGCGCATCCTGCTGTCGAGCACCTACTACCCGGCGCTCGCCCGGCCCAATGTGGAGGTCGTCGCCTCGGGGCTGGCGGAGGTGCGCGGCTCCACGCTGGTCGCGGTGGACGGTACGGAGGCCGAGGCCGACGCGATCGTCTTCGGGACCGGCTTCCATGTGACGGACATGCCGATCGCCGAGCGGGTGGTGGGCGCCGACGGGATCAGGCTCGCGGAGGCGTGGAAGGACGGGATGCGCTCGCTGCGCGGGGCGACGGCGGTGGGCTTCCCCAACTGGATGACGATCATCGGGCCCAACACCGGGCTGGGGAACTCCTCGATGATCCTGATGATCGAGTCGCAGCTGAACTACCTGGCCGACTACCTGCGGCAGTTGGACGGCCTCGGCGGGCGGGGAGGGCCGGGCGGATCCGGGGAGACGGGCGCGCGCGTGGCGTTGGTGCCCCGGCCCTCGGCCGTGAGCGCCTGGAACCGGCGGGTGCAGGCACGGATGGAGCGGACCGTGTGGAACACCGGTGGCTGCACCAGCTGGTACCTGGACGAGAGCGGCCGTAACACCACCGTCTGGCCGGGGACGACCGCCGAATTCCGGCGGGCCACGCGCGAGGTCGACCTCTCGGAGTACGAAGTGATCCGTTCCGGGCGGCACTTGAGGGTGGTTGAGGAGCCGGCCGGCGGGGATCAAGTGCCCGATGGGAAGGAAGTCGTCCGATGAGCGCAGTGCCGCAGGGGCGTGAACTGACCGCCGTCTCCGCCGACGGCTCCCGTATCCATGTGGAGGTCCATGGACCGGTGCGGGCCGGTGCCGGGGGTGCCGCGCGCCGTCCCGCCGTCGTCCTGGCCCATGGCTGGACCTGTTCGACCCGCTTCTGGGCGGCGCAGATCGCGGACCTCGCCGTCGACCACCGGGTGATCGTCTACGACCAGCGCGGGCACGGCCGTTCGCCCGTACCGGGGCGGGACGGCTACTCCACCGACGCCCTCGCCGACGACCTGGAGGCGGTGCTGGCCGCCACCCTGGAGCCGGGGGAGAAGGCCGTGTTCGCCGGGCACTCCATGGGCGGCATGACACTGATGGCCGCGGTCCGGCGGCCCGCCTTCCGGGAGCACGCGGGGGCCGTGTTGCTGTGCAGCACGGGCAGTTCGCGGCTGGTGGAGGAGAGCCTGGTGGTGCCGTTGCGCCCCGGGCGCGTACGGACGCGGCTCACCCGGATGATCCTCGGCGCGCGCGCCCCGCTGGGGCCGGTGACGCCGCTGTCGAAGCGGATTCTGCGCTACGGGACGATGGGGCCCGGTTCCGCGCCGGAGCGCGTGACTCAGTGCGCCGGGCTCGTGCACGCCTGTCCGAGGCTCAGCCGGGTGGGCTGGGCGCACGTCCTCGCCGCGCTGGATCTCGACGCGGGCGTACGGGAGTTGAGCGTGCCCACCGCCGTGATCGTGGGGACCGCCGACCGGCTGACCCCGCCGGTGCAGGCGCGGGCACTGGTCGCCGCGCTGCCCGACTGCGTCGCGTTCACCGAACTCACGGGGATGGGACACATGACTCCGGTGGAGGCCCCGGAAGCCGTCACCGCCGCGATCCGGGAGCTGGTCACCACGTACCTGACCGCGAAGGAGGACGTGGCATGAGCGGTACGAGTGGTACGAGGGGCGCGGGCGGTACGAGGGGTACGAGGAGCGCGGGCGGTACGGGGGTGCGTGCAGGGCGGCTTGAGGGGAAGGTCGCGGTCGTCACCGGCGCTGCGCGCGGTGTCGGCGAGCTGCTGGCGCGCGAACTCTCGGCGCGTGGCGCGAAGGTGGCGCTCGTCGGCCTGGAGGCGGACGAGCTGAAACGGGTCGCGGACCGGCTGCGCACGGAATGCGGCCACTGGCACGCGGATGTCACCGACCATGTGGCGATGGCGCGGGTCGCGCGGGAGGCCGGGCGCCGGTTCGGGAGGGTGGACATCGTCGTCGCCAACGCGGGCGTGGCGAGCGGCGGTCCGTTCGCGGAGTCGGACCCGGACGTGTGGCGGCGGGTCATCGAGGTCAATCTGATCGGCGGCGCGGTGACCGCGAGGGCGTTCCTGCCCGCCCTGAAGGAGAGCCGCGGCTACTTCCTCCAGATCGCGTCCCTCGCCGCGATCAGTCCGGCGCCGATGATGAGCGCGTACTGCGCGTCCAAGTCCGGCGTCGAGGCCTTCGCGCACAGCCTGCGCGCCGAGGTCGGCCACCTGGGCGTCGGGGTCGGCGTCGGCTATCTGTCGTGGACGGACACCGACATGGTGCGGGGCGCGGACGAGGACGACGCGATGCGGGAGCTGCGCGGGCGGCTGCCGTGGCCGGCGAACCGTACGTATCCGCTGGGCCCCGCCGTGGACCGCCTCGTCGCCGGGATCGAGCGGCGCTCCGCGCATGTGTACGCGCAGGGGTGGCTGCGCGGCATGCAGCCCGTAAGGGGATTCCTGCCGGGGCTCATCGCGTCGGTCGGGCAGCGCGAGATGCGGCGCTTCGAGCCTCGGCTCGCCGGGGTGCGGAGGGGGCTGGTGGGCGCGGGCGGGGCGGCGGACGAGAAGGGCCGTACGCAGCGTAAGTGATCGAAATGCATGGAATGTCGGGGCATGTAAGGCTGGTCGAGATCCCACCCCCCCCCCCGGGTAACCCCCACACCCTTCCAGGAGTGAATTTCCATGGGCATTTCCGACCAGTTCAGGGACAAGGCGCGGGAACTCGAAGACCGGGCGAAGTCGAGGGCGAACGAGGCGAAGGACCAGCAGGCGGGGCAGCCGCAGCAGCCCGGTCAGCCCGGTCAGGGCGGGCAGTCGCAGCAGCCGGGTCGGAGCGGGCAGCCGCAGCGGCCCGGTCAGGCCGGGCACGGCGCGCAGGACCAGGCGCGGCAGCAGTCGCGGGACGTCCATGACGAGTTCGACGACAGCGTCGACGCCTGAACGGTGTCCGCGTACACCTGAGTTGACGGCCCGACGCGTGCGACGCATCCGACACATCCGACACGTCCGACATGTACAAGAGGCGCACCCGGTTCGCCGGGTGCGCCTCTTGCTGCCTGAACTCGTTCTCCGGGCCAGGGTCTTTCGCTACTCGTTCTTGCGTGGTGGCAGGTCCGGGCGGCGCAGGTCCGGGACCGCTCCGTACCCCGGCGGGGTCGACGCCGGGTGCGCGGCCAGCAGATCCAGCGCCACCCACACCGCGTCGTCGAGCTGGGCGTGCCGGCCCTCCGCCCAGTCCAGCGGCGTACGCAGGGCCTCGACGTCCGGCGCGACGCCGTGGTTCTCGACGGACCAGCCGTACGCGTCGAACCAGGCCGCGTTCATCGGCACCGTGATCACCGTGCCGTCGCCGAGACGGTGGCGTCCCGTGATACCGACCACCCCGCCCCAGGTGCGCTGCCCGACCACCGGTCCCAGATTCAGCAGCCGGAACGCGGCGGTGATCATGTCGCCGTCGGAGGAGGTCGCCTCGTCGGCGAGCGCCACGACCGGGCCGCGCGGTGCGTTCGAGGCGTACGAGACGGGCTGGGCGTCGCGCGTCAGGTCCCAGCCGATGATGCGACGGGTGAGCTTCTCCACGACCAGCTCGCTGATGTGGCCGCCCGCGTTGCCCCGTACATCCACGATCAGCGCGGGCCGCGAGACCTCCAGCCGCAGATCGCGGTTGAACTGCGCCCAGCCGGAGCCGCCCATGTCGGGGATGTGCAGATAACCGCACTTGCCGCCGCTGATCTCCCGTACGACCTCACGGCGTTTGGCCACCCAGTCCTGGTAGCGCAGCGGCCGTTCGTCGATGAGCGGGACGACCGCCACGCGGCGGGAGGCGCCTTTGCGTTCGGCGGGGCGGAAGGTCAGCTCGACCGTCGTGCCACCGGCGGCGGCCAGCAGCGGGAAGGGACCGGCCACCGGGTCGACGGGCCGCCCGTCGACATGGGTCAGGATCGCGCCCTCGCGGATGCCCGTACCGGCGAGCGGCGAGCGGGCCTTGGAGTCGGACGAGTCGCCGGGCAGGATGCGCTTGATCATCCACTCGCCGTCCCGGAGCACCAGATTGGCGCCGAGCAGGCCGATCGGGCGCTGGTAGTGGGGCGGGCCCTCGTCGCGGCGGGCCGGGGAGACATACGCGTGGGAGGTGCCCAGTTCGCCGAGTACCTCGCGCAGGAGATCCGCGAACTCGTCGGGGGAGGCGACGCGTTCGACCAGCGGGCGGTACTGGTCGAGGACACCGTCCCAGTCGATGCCGCACATCCCCGGCTCCCAGAAGTAGGCGCGGATGAGCCGCCCCGCCTCCTCGTACGCGTGGCGCCACTCGGCGGCCGGGTCGACGTCGTGCAGGATCCGGCGCAGATCGAGGAAGACCGTGGAATCGCTGTCACCGGGCTCGGTCGCGGGTACGGCGCGCAACTCGCCGTCGTCCACGACCACCAGCCGCGAACCGTCGCCGCTCGGCGCGAACCAGTCGAGGTGGCCCACGAGTTCGCTCTTGCGGGCCTTGGCGATGTCGAAGTGCTCGAGAGTGGGACGGCCCGACATGTCGGCGGGGTTGGCGAAGGTCTCGCCGAGCGCCCCGGAGATCGGCCAGCGCAGCCAGACCAGGCCGCCACCGCTGACGGGGTGCAGCGCCGAGTACTTGGACGCGGTGACGGGGAACGGAGTGACCCGGTCCGCCAGGCCCTCGACCTCGACGATCACCGTGCCCTGCCCGGAGGGCGCCGCAGGCGAGGCACCGCCCTCGGATTCACTGACGGCCGGGTCGAGTCCGCCGGCGGCGGGGCGGCCGTCGGGGGACAGCGCGAACGGCGACGGGGTCGCGGAGGACAGCGGTACGAGATAGGGGCGGCAGCCCAGCGGGAAGGAGAGGTCGCCGGTGTGCACGTCGTACACCGGGTCGAAGCCGCGCCAGGACAGGAACGCGAGATAGCGGCCGTCGCTGGTGAAGACCGGATTCTCGTCCTCGAAGCGGCCGTTGGTGACGTCGACGATCGTACGGGCGAAACTTCCGGCGATCTTGGCCAGCTTGATCTGGCGGAGGGAACGGCCCACGCCGGGGTGCGACCAGGTGAGCCACTCGCCGTCGGGGGAGAAGGCCATGTCGGTGACGGGGCCGTTGATGGAGCGGATCAGTTCCGTGACGGGGGGTGGGGTTGGGGGCGGGGCTGTTGTGGTTGGGGGTGTGGGTGTTGTGGTGGGTGGTGGGGTGGTGGGTTCGGTAGTGGGCGGTGGGGTTGTGCTGGTCGGTTCCGTGGTGGTTGGTTCCGTGGCGGGGGACGGCTCGGCCGGTTGCTCGGTGGGTGGTTCGGGACCGTCCGCCTGCTCCGGTGGTTCCGGCTGTTCGGTCGCCTCCTCCGCCGTGTCTATGAGCAGCAGCCTGCCGTCGTGCGTCGCGATCGCGATCCGTTCCCCGTCCGGGTCCGCGACCATCTCCTTCACGCGGCCCAGCTGCCCGGAAGCCAGCCGCCTGGGCTCACGGTCGCCGCTCGCCCTCGGCAGATACGCGATCTCGATCGCGTCCTCGCCCTCCGCGTCGGTGACGTACGCGACCTGGCCGCCGCTGCCGAGCATCTCGGCGAACCGGACCCGGACGCCGGGCGTGTCCGCGATGGTGCGGGCCGGGCCGTCGCGGTGGGTCAGCCAGTACAGGCTGCCCCGTACGTTCACGGCGCTCGCCCGGCCCGTCGCGTCCACGGAGATTCCGTCGACGTGGCTGGCCGCCGGGACCTGATAGCCGCGCCGCCCCACACGCGGTCCACCGAGCCGTACGTCCAGCTTGCGCGGCACCGAGTCGGTGGTCAGCGCGTCGACCAGCCAGAGGTCGCCCGCGCACTGGTAGACGACCCGGTGCCCGTCCGACGAGGCATGGCGGGCGTAGAAGGCGTCATGGTCGGTGTGGCGGCGCAGACCGGTGCCGTCGGGCAGGCAGGAGTAGAGATTGCCGACGCCCTCGTGGTCGGAGAGGAACGCGATGCGCCCGCCGACGAACATCGGGCAGTCCAGATGGCCGCCGATGTCCGCGAGCAGCCGTTCGCCGTGCAGCCAGAGCCGGCCCATCGCGCCGCCCCGGTACCGCTTCCAGGCGGCGGGCTCGTGCGGCGGCTTGCCGGTGAGCAGGAGCGTACGGCGCTCGCCGTCGATGTCCGCGACGGCGATGTCGCTCACCGGGCCCCAGGGCAGCTTGCTGCCGGGGGAGCCGTCGGTGGGGAGGCTGTAGGCCCAGGCGAAGTACGAGAAGGGCTGGCCGTGCGAGGAGACCGCGAGGATCTGGGCGTCGCCGTCCTTGTCGGGGGGCGTCCAGCCGCAGATACGGGTGTCGGTGGCGCCCCAGTAGGTGAGACGGCGGGACGGGCCGCCGTCCACGGGCGCCAGCTGGATTTCCGGGTCGAGGCTGCGCCAGGTCGTGTAGGCGATGTGGCGGCCGTCGGGGGAGAAACGGGGGTGACCGATTCTGGTGCGGTCGACGGTCAACCGCCAGGCGCGTTCGGGGCGGTGCCCGGCCGGTGCGAGGGGGGCGACCCAGAGGTCGTCCTCGGCGGCGAAGCACAGCAAGTCGTCGTGCAGGTGCGGGAAGCGGAGATACGCGACGTCGTCACTCACCCCCCAATGCTGCCCTTTGGGGGCGGGGCGCGCCTCCGGGACGACGTATTTCGCCGTGGGGGAGCCGTCAGGCGGTGCGCGGTGCGCGGTGCGTTGCGGGGGCCGTGTCGCCGTTGTGGGTGCGGGGGCCGGGGGCTCCGGAGGCGCATGTCCGGACTGCATGATTTACGCCGCGTGCGGGTCTCGTGGTCGGGTTCGGGCCGGTGTGCGGCACACATCACGCCTTACGTCCGGACACGTCACCTCCTGCGACCCCGGCCCCCTCCCGTCGATTCCCCGTCTGCGGGCCGGTGGGTGGCGGTGCGGGGGCGTTCTGTTCTGTCCAGAAAGCACAGTGGCGCAGGCCACAAGCGAAACGGTTTCGTTTCGTTCGGGGGCGGGGTTATCTTCGTACTGTACGAAACCGTTTCGTTCGCTACGTCGGAGGTCGGTCATGGCACGCAGCAGACTCACGCCTGAACGTGAGGCCGAGCTGTATGCCGCCGTGCTCGACCTGCTGCGGGAAGTCGGCTATGACGCCCTCACCATGGACGCCATCGCCGCCCGTACCCATTCCAGCAAGGCCACCCTCTACCGCCAGTGGGGGAGCAAGCCCGAGCTGGTCGCCCGTGCGATGCGACACAACAAGCCGGTGAGTATCGGACAGATCGACACCGGTTCGGTGCGTGGCGACTTCGAGATGATGGTGGCCCGTACCGACGACTGCCAGGTGGAGAAGGACTCCGCGCTGATGCGGGGCCTGTTCCATGCCGTACACGACAATCCAGAACTTCTTGAGGCGTTGCGTGAGCTGCTCATCGATCCCGAGTTGAACGGGCTCGACGAGATGTTGAGACGTGGCGTGGAGCGCGGTGAGCTCGCCGCGGACAACCCGGCATTGGCCTATGTCTCCCACATGCTGATCGGTGCCTTCGCGGCCCGGCAGCTTGTCGAGAACCGGCCGATCGACCGGGCATTCCTCGCCGCCTATATCGATGCCGTGGTCCTCCCCGCCCTCGGCGTCTGACCGCCCGCACCGGCCCCCGCCGGTCCTGAGCGTTGCACCCGCATGAACCGACTGAACCACCTGACGCGTTCCGCTCCCGTCGTCGGGCCGGCTCCCCATGCCCTGTTTTCGACCCATAGATCCGGGAGTACGCCCTCGTGGCCACGTTTCTCTACAAGCTCGGACGGCTCGCCTTCCGGCGCCGACGCCTTGTCGCCCTTGTCTGGGTGGCACTGCTCGCGCTCGCCGGAGTAGGCGCGGCGACCGCGTCCGCCCCCACATCCAGCTCCTTCTCCATACCGGGAACGGAGGCCCAGAAGGCCTTCGACCTGCTTGAACAGCGTTTCCCCGGGGCCAGTGCCGACGGTGCGACCGCCCGTATCGTCTTCAAGGCTCCGGCGAACGAGAAGATGACCGACGCCGCGCACAAGGCGGAGGTCCGTGAGATCGTCGGCGAGTTGTCGGACGGTTCGGACCAGATCGCGTCGGTGACCGACCCGTACGACGCGAAAGCCGTCTCGCAGGACGGTTCGACGGCGTACATCCAGGTTTCGTACAAGGTCAACTCGATGGAGATGACCGAGACGACCCGTACGGCGCTCGAAGAGGCCGGGGCCGACGCGCGGACCCAGGGCATGACCGTGGAGATCGGCGGGGACGCGCTCCAGGTCACGCCGGAGACGGGATCCACGGAGATCATCGGGGTGGCTGTCGCCGCCGTGGTGCTGGTGATCACCTTCGGATCCCTGGTCGCGGCGGGGCTGCCGCTGCTCACCGCGCTCATCGGGGTCGGCGTCGGGGTCTCCACGATCACCGCGCTCGCCACCGTGCTCGACCTGGGCTCCACCACCTCGACTCTCGCGATGATGATCGGCCTCGCGGTCGGGATCGACTACGCGCTGTTCATCGTCTCCCGCTACCGCGCCGAACTGGCCGAGGGCCGGGAACGCGAGGAGGCGGCCGGACGGGCCGTCGGTACCGCCGGGTCCGCCGTGGTCTTCGCCGGTCTCACCGTCGTGATCGCGCTGGTCGGGCTCGCCGTCGTCAATATCCCGATGCTCAGCAAGATGGGCTTCGCCGCCGCCGGTACGGTCGTGATCGCCGTCCTCATCGCGCTCACCCTCATTCCGGCGGGGCTCGGCTTCGTGGGCAAGCGGGTGCACGGCCGCAAGGACCGTCGGGCCATCGAGAACCGTGAGGCGGGCGAGGGCGCCGAGGAGAAGGCCAACATGGGCACCCGCTGGGCGCGCTTCGTGCTGCGTCGTCCGGTCGCCGTCCTGGTCACCGCCGTGGTCGGGCTCGGGGTCATCGCGGTCCCGGCCTCCTCGCTGGAGATGGGGCTGCCCGACGACGGGTCGCAGCCGACCAGCACCACCCAGCGCAAGGCGTACGACCTGCTCTCCGACGGCTTCGGACCCGGCTTCAACGGGCCGCTGATGCTCGTGATCGACGGCAAGGCCAACAACAACGCCAAGGAGACGGCCACCGAGGTCTCCGACAAGGTGAAGAAGATGGACGGCGTCGTGGCCGTCACCCCGTCCACGCTCAACAAGACGGGCGACACCGCGACCATCACGGTGATTCCCAAGGACCGCCCGTCCTCGGTCGAGACCGAGGACCTGGTCCACTCCATCCGTGACACGGGTGACGAGATCGAGGCGCAGCGTGGGGCCGATGTCCTGGTCAGCGGTGCCACGGCGATGAACGCCGACTTCTCGCAGAAGATGAACGACGCGCTGATCCCGTATCTCGCGCTCGTCGTCGGCCTGGCGTTCCTGCTGCTGATGCTGGTCTTCCGGTCGGTGCTGGTGCCGCTCAAGGCGGCCCTCGGATTCCTGCTCTCCGTGGTCGCCGCACTCGGCGCGGTCGTCGCGGTGTTCCAGTGGGGCTGGCTCGGAAGCCTGATCGGTGTCGAGCAGACCGGTCCGGTGATGTCGATGATGCCGATCTTCATGGTGGGCGTGGTGTTCGGCCTCGCGATGGACTACGAGGTCTTCCTGGTCACCCGGATGAGGGAGGCGTTCGTCCACGGGGAGCGGGCCGACGAGGCGATCGTCACCGGTTTCCGGCACGGTGCGCGGGTGGTCACGGCCGCTGCCGTGATCATGATCGCCGTCTTCGCGGGCTTCATCGGCTCCAGCGAGTCGATGATCAAGATGATCGGCTTCGGGCTCGCCATCGCCGTGTTCTTCGACGCGTTCGTGGTGCGGATGGCGATCGTGCCGGCCGTGCTCGCGCTGCTCGGGAACAAGGCGTGGTGGCTGCCGCGCTGGCTGGACCGGGCGCTGCCGAACGTGGACGTCGAGGGCGAGGCCCTGCACAGGCAGCTCGCCGACGCGCCCGGTGGTCCGGACGGCGGCCCCGGCTCGGAGCGTGAGCTGGCGCGCACCTGAGCTTCGGCTCTCTCCCACTCCGGGCCGCCGTTTGAGCGGAGCGAGGGTCCGGGACGCGCCGGCGCTGTGGGGACGGAGCCGGAGCGGTGCACACGGCCCGGTCGTACGCCCTTGAGGGGCGTGCGGCCGGGCCGCTGTGTCGGTTTTTCAGGTCCTGTGGAGCAGGCGGCCCAGTTCGTTCTCCACCTGGATGTCGTGCCGCTCCTCGCCGGCCGGGACCAGCGCGTACGAGTCGTCCAGGAACCGGCGCAGCGGCGCGGAGTCGAACTGCACCACCGCGACCCCGTCCGGCGAGTGGAATTCCAGTACGGTCTGGGCCCGTCCGCAGGGCCATACCTGTACATCGCCGGTGCCCGAGGGCAGCCGCAGGCCCGCGTCGAGCAGATCGCGGGCGAAGGCCCAGATCACCTCCCCCTCCTGGTCGAGGGAGACCTCGGGCGGGAAGACGACGCGCATGGCGAGCGGATCGGCGCTGTCGTAGCGGAGGGTGACGGTGACGGTCCTGGGGTGGGGAGCGTCCGTGATGAGACGGGCTGTGGCGGGCTGCTCGACGATGGGAGGCATCGACTGGCTCCTTTGAGCTCTCCCCGAATAGCAGGCATTTCGTACTAATCCTACAAAACTCAGTCAATTAACTCACGGTCGAGGTGATGTCACATCCGATAGTCGGTGGGGACATCTTCCGGGTGCCATCTCGCATGTCATCTGCTCTTGCGCATTGGTTGCAATAGGGCACTATCATCGGCACGCTCAGTACCCCCGCCGTCCCCGCAGGAAGCGGAGTCCCGCCATGCATGTCCCCGACGGATTCATCAACCTGCCGGTCTCGGCCGCCACCGGCGCCGTGGCCGTGGGCGCCGTGGCGGTCAGCCTGCGCGGCGCGCGCCGGGAGCTGGACGAGCGCACCGCGCCGCTCGCCGGACTGGTCGCCGCCTTCATCTTCGCCGTGCAGATGCTCAACTTCCCCGTCGCGGCCGGGACGAGCGGTCATCTGCTGGGCGGAGCCCTGGCGGCGATACTCGTCGGTCCGTACACCGGTGTGCTCTGTATCTCCGTGGTGCTGCTGATGCAGGGCATCCTCTTCGCGGACGGCGGGCTCACCGCGCTCGGCGTGAACATCACCGACATGGCCGTGGTGACGACCGTGATCTCGTACGCGCTCTTCCGCGGGCTGGTGAGGATCCTGCCCCGGACGCGCCGCTCGGTGACCGTGTCCTCCTTCGCCGCCGCGCTGGTCTCCGTACCGGCCGCCGCTCTCGCCTTCACCTTCTTCTACGCGGTCGGCGGGACCACCGACATCCCGATCGGCAAGGTGCTGACCGGGATGGTCGGGGTGCATGTGCTGATCGGCATCGGCGAGGCCACGATCACCGCCCTGACGGTCGGCGCGGTCATCGCCGTGCGGCCCGATCTGGTGTACGGCGCCCGGGGGCTGTCCGCGCCGCTGAAGCTGCGGGTCGGCGGGGAGCTGGTCGACGCGGCGCCCGAGTCCTCACCCGTGGCGGCCCGTTCCCCCCGCAGGGTCTGGGCGACCGGCCTGGTCACCGCGCTCGTCCTGGCCGGGTTCGTCTCCTTCTACGCCTCCGCCGCCCCCGACGGCCTGGAGAAGGTCGCCGCGGACCAGGGCATCGACAAGAAGACCGAGCCGCACCACAGCGCCGGCTCCCCGCTCGCCGACTACGGCGTCGAGGACATCTCCGACGCCCGGGTCTCCGGCGGCCTCGCGGGGGCGATCGGGGTGGCCGCCACGGTCGCCGTGGGCAGCGGTGTCTTCTGGGCGGTGAGCCGCCGCCGTACGGCCACGGCGGCGGCATCCCGGTCGGCCGACGGGCGGGTCTGACAGTGGGCGCGGGCCATGCCCACAAGCTCTACCGGCACGGGCACTCGCCGGTCCACGCGCTGCCGCCGCACTGCAAGCTCGCCGCCGTCTTCTGCTTCGTCGTCGTGGTCGTCTCCACCCCGCGCGAGGCGATCTGGGCATTCGGCCTGTACGCGGTGCTGCTCGCGGCGGTCGCCGTGGTGGCCCGTATCCCTGCCGGGTTCCTGCTGCGGCGGATGCTGATCGAGGTGCCGTTCGTGGCGTTCGCGGTCCTGATGCCGTTCGTGGTGCCGGGCGATCATGTGCGGTTCCTGGGGCTGTCGTTGAGCGTTCCCGGCCTCTGGGGCGCCTGGAACGTACTCGCCAAGGGCACCCTGGGCGTCGCCGCGTCCGTGATCCTCGCGTCCACCACCGAACTGCGCTCCCTGCTGCTCGGCCTCCAACAGCTGCGCCTGCCACCGATGCTGGTGCAGATCGCGTCCTTCATGATCCGCTACGGCGATGTCATCACCGACGAGATGCGCCGGATGTCGATCGCCCGCCGCTCGCGCGGCTTCGAGGCACGGGGCGTACGCCACTGGGGAGTTCTGGCGAAGTCCGCCGGGGCGCTCTTCATCCGCTCGTACGAGCGCGGGGAACGCGTGCACCTGGCCATGGTGAGCCGGGGGTACGCGGGCACCATGCCGGTCATCGACAAGGTGAGCGCGAGCGGGGCGCAGTGGACGTACGCCGCCGCGCTCCCGCTGTCGGCCCTCACTGTCTGCCTGTTTGGCTGGTTCCTGTGACTTCTCCCGTGTCTTCTCCCGCCGTACCGCCGTCTCTTGAGGTCAGCGGGCTCGCGTACGCCTACCCCGACGGCCATCAGGCCCTCTTCGGCGTCGACCTGACCGTCGGGCGCGGGGAGCGGGTGGCGCTGCTCGGACCCAACGGGGCCGGCAAGACCACACTCGTCCTGCATCTCAACGGCATCCTCAACCCCGGGGCCGGCTCGGTCGAGGTCGCCGGGCTGCCGGTGGCGAAGCGGAATCTGGCGGAGATCCGGCGCCGGGTCGGCATCGTCTTCCAGGACCCGGACGACCAGCTGTTCATGCCGACCGTGCGCGAGGACGTGGCGTTCGGACCGGCCGCCGCCGGACTGCGCGGGCCCGGACTGGAGGCCCGGGTGCGGGACGCGCTCGGCCGGGTCGGGATGGCGCGGTACGCGGACCGGCCGCCGCACCATCTGTCCTTCGGGCAGCGGCGGCGGGTGGCCGTGGCGACCGTGCTGGCGATGGAGCCGGAGATCCTCGTCCTGGACGAGCCCTCGTCAAACCTGGATCCGGCGTCCCGGCGTGAACTCGCCGACATCCTGCGGTCGTTGGACATCACCGTGCTGATGGTCACACACGACCTGCCGTACGCCCTCGAACTCTGCCCCCGCGCGGTCGTCCTCAGCGACGGCGTGATCGTGGCGGACGGCCCTACCCAGGGACTTCTCGGCGACGAGGAGTTGATGGCGGCGCACCGGCTGGAGCTGCCGTTCGGTTTTGACCCGCGTTCCGTGTCGCCGCGCCACGTTGCACCATAGAGGGGGTCGCGCCACCGGGGCGTGAGGTGACGGACGAGCGGTACGGCGAGCGGACGCGCGCGGTACGGCCGGGCGGGAGTGCGGGCGTGGACGTCCAGGGCACGGTGGAGGCGGGCTTCGAGCCGGTCAGGGACGCTTTCGTACGGAATTTCGATCGGCTCGGTGAACACGGCGCGGCGGTCGCCGTGTACCGGGACGGGCGGAAGGTCGTGGACCTGTGGGCGGGTACGCGCGATGTGGACGGCCCGGAGCCCTGGGCGCTGGACACCGCGCAGGTCGTCCGGTCGGCGACGAAGGGTGTGGCCGCCGCCGTACCCCTGCTGCTCCACCAGCGCGGGCAGATCGATCTCGACGCGCCCGTCGGCACCTACTGGCCGGAGTTCAAGGCCGCGGGCAAGGAGCGGGTGCTCGTACGGCATCTTCTCTCACACCGCGCGGGTGTGCCCGTACTGGACCGGCCGCTGACCCGGGCCCAGGCCGTCGACGGCGAGTCGGGCGCTCTCGCGCTGGCCGCCCAACGGCCCGTCTGGGAGCCCGGAACGGACCACGGCTATCACGCCCACACCTACAGCTGGCTGATCGCCGAGCTGGTCAGACGGGTCACCGGGCGCAGCATCGGCCGGTGGATCGCGGAGGAGATCGCTCGGCCGCTCGGCCTGGACTTCTGGGTGGGTCTGCCCGAGGAGGAGGCGCACCGGGTGGGGCGGATCGGCCCCGTCGAGGAACTGCCGTCGGCGGGCGGGGGCGAGCTCAAGCTGCGGCCCAAGAGGTCGGTCACGGAGGCCTACCAGAACCCGGAGTCGCTCACCCGGCGCGCGTTCGGGGTGATCGATCCACTGCCGGACGAGAACGACCCGGCGTACCGCGCCGCCGAACTCCCGGCCTCCGGCGGCATCTCGACCGCCCGCGCGCTGGCCCGCGTCTACGCGGCGATGATCGGCCCCGTCGACGGCCACCGGCTGTTCGCGCCCGCCACCCTCACCCTGGCCCGTACGGAGGAATCAGCGGGCCCGGACCGGGTCCTGGTCGTCGCCACCCGCTTCGGCCTCGGCTTCATGCTGCACGGCCCGTCCGCGCCGCTGCTGGCGCCCGGCTCCTTCGGACACCCGGGACGCGGCGGCTCGCTGGGCTTCGCGGACCCCGAGTCGGGAATCGCGTTCGGGTACGTGACCAATGGCATGCGCAAGGGAGTCACGGCCGACCCGCGCGCCCAGGCCCTGGTACGGGCGGTGCGGTCGGCGACGTGAGCGGCCGGTGAGACGTTCCGCGGGGTACGGGGACTGATCGGCCGGTCAGCCGGCCGATCAGCACCGAGGCCGGTCAGCCGGCCGACAGCACCGAGGCCACCACCGGGCCCGCCGCGTCACCGCCGTGCCCGCCGGCCTGGACGACCGCCGCGGCGGCGAGATCGTTCTCGTACCCCGTGAACCAGCTGTTGGACGTGGTCTGGCCGTCGACCTCCGCCGAACCGGTCTTCGCGCCCTTGTCCCCGCCGAGCCCGGCCATCGCCTTGGCGCCGGTGCCGCTGGTGGCCGTCAGGCGCATCATGGAGCGCAGTTGGTCCGCCGTGCCCGGCGACAGCGAGCGCGCGGCGGTCGCCATCTTCCGGTCGTCCAGGTCGCTCGGCACGATGACCGGCTGCTTGAACGCGCCGTTCTTGGCGGTGGCGGTGACGGACGCCATGTTGAGGACGTTCATCTGGACCGTGCCCTGGCCGATGTACTGCGCCGCCGCCTCGCTCCCGGTCCCGGCCGGGACGCTGCCGTCGAACGACGGGATGCCGGTCTGCCAGTTCAGGCCGATACCGAAGACCTCCTGGGCCTCCTTCGCCAGCGCGCCGTCGTCCTTGGTGTCGTCGATCAGCTTGATGAAGGCGGTGTTGCAGGAACGGGCGAAGCTCTGCGCGAAGGTGCCGTTCGGGATCGAGAACTCGTCCAGGTTCTGGAACTTACGGCCCTGGTATATCGCGTTCTTCGGGCACTCGGCCGGCTTGTCGGCGGCGACCAGGCCCTTCTCCAGCAACAGCGCCGCCGTCATGATCTTCATCGTGGAGCCGGGCGCCTGCTGGCCGAGCATCGCCGCGTTCCAGCCGTCCTTACGGTTGTTGGCCACGGCCAGGATCTCGCCCGTACTGGGCTGGAGAGCCACCACCGACGCCTCGCTGTACTTCTTCACCGACTGCTCGGCCGCTGCCTGGACGCTCGCGTCCAGCGTCGTCGTCAGCTCGCCCGGCTTCCCCTTGGAGAGCGTCAGCAGCGACTGGTCGGCGGGGGCCTTCGCGTCCGCCGTGGTGCCGCTGCCGTTCTCGCCGCCGGCCCTCAGCATCAGTTCGATGCCCGCCGAACCGCCCGCTTCCTCGCCGTACTTGGTCCGCAGCTGGTCCAGAACGGCCCCCAGCGACGGGTACTTCTCCTTCGTCAGCTCCGTGCCGTCGCGGTCAACGGCCTTGATCGGCGGGGTCGATGCCTCGCCCGTGACCAGGAGCGTGGAGTCCGTCAGCTTCGGATGGATCACGGACGGCGCCCAGTCGACCAGCGGGCGCCCGGTGGTCCTGCCGCGCACCACGGTCAGTTCCGAGCTGTACGACCAGGGCTTGCTCTGCCCCTTGAACGCGACCGTGGCCTTGACGGTGAACGGCACCTTCGCGCCGGCCGCCGTGCCCGGTGTGATCACCGCTTTGGTGACATGGGCCTGGTCGCGGTAGCCGCTGATGGCCGGCTCGGCGGCGGTGGCGTCGTTGGTCAGCTGGGCGACATCGGCCGCGTCCGTCCCGTCCGCCCAGCCGGTCAGGAAGTCCTTCGCCGCCTTGTCGATCTCGGCCGCGCTCAGCGGGCCGGTCCTGACCTCCGCGCTCCTGGTGGTGGCACCGTCGCCGCCGGCCTGCCCGCCGTAGAGGCTGTACGCGCCGTACCCCACTCCACCGGCGAACACGATGAACACCCCGCCGATTACGGCGGTCTTCGCTCCACTGCGCATGAGTGCGGCCCCTCCCCAGAAGTCCAGCCGACTCTACGGGACGTGTATGTCACCCGGGACAGGCGGCTGTCGGGCCGCGGACAAGCGTTATCGGACTGCGACGACCTCGGCGGAACCGGGTGGCCATGAGCCCTGGGAGCCGGTATTCCGGCGGCCGGGTCAGACGCCACGGCCGCCTGACCCCCCGTCATCAGACCCAGGTGTCGAACCACATCCTGCTGCGCCACGCGTCGATCGGGATCGACGTCCCCGTGTACAGCGGCCAGAAGTAGATGAAGTTCCAGACGACCAGCAGTACCAGCACGCCCGCACCGACCGCGCCGATCGTCCTTCGTCTCTCGTCGGAGCCCGCCGGACCCACCATCGCGCCGATCATCATCGCCACCGCGAGACAGAGGTACGGCACGAAGACGACCGCGTAGAAGAGGAAGATCGTCCGCTCCTGGTACAGGAACCAGGGGCCCCAGCCGGCCGCCACCGCGCAGGCGATCGCGCCCGCGCGCCAGTCGCGGCGGAAGAACCAGCGCCACAGGACGTAACAGAGCGCGAAGCCCGCCGCCCACCACAGCAGCGGGGTGCCGATCGCCAGTACCTCGCGGGCGCACTCACCCTTCGTCACGGCCGGGCAGCCGTCCTTGCCGGCCGCCGGATCCTCGTAGAAGTACGAGACCGGGCGGCCCAGGACGATCCAGCTCCACGGGTTCGACTGGTAGGTGTGGCCCGAGGTGAGGTTGACGTGGAAGCTGTAGACCTCGTTCTCGTAGTGCCAGAGGCTGCGCAGCCAGTCCGGCAGCCAGGTCCAGCTGCCGCCCTTGCCCGCGGTCTCCGCCCAGTTCCTGAAGTAGCCCTTGTCCGTGACGATCCAGCCGGTCCAGGAGGCGACGTACGTCACGACCGCGACCGGCACCGTAGAGAAGAAGGCGGGCACGATGTCCCGCTTGAGCACCGCCACGTACGGCCGGACCGCGCCCGCCGTGCGGCGCGCGCCCACGTCCCACAGCACGGCCATGATCGCGAAGGCGGCCAGGATGTAGAGGCCGTTCCACTTCGTGGCGAAGGCCAGGCCCAGCATCACCCCGGCCGCGAGCCGCCAGGGCCGCCACCCGAGCCGCAGGGTCCCGGCGACCGGGGCGTCCGGGCGCAGGACGCCCTCCTCGTCCACGGGGAGCGCCGCCGCCAGCTTCCGCCGTGCCCAGTCGCGGTCGATCAGCAGACAGCCGAAGGAGGCCAGCACGAAGAACATCAGCACCAGGTCGAGGAGAGCCGTACGGCTCATCACGAAGTGCAGTCCGTCGACGGCGAGCAGCGCGCCCGCCAGGCATCCCAGGAACGTGGAACGGAACAGCCGGCGCCCGATCCGGCACAGCATCAGCACCGAGAGCGTGCCGAGCACCGCGACCATGAAACGCCAGCCGAAGGGCGTGAACCCGAAGAGCTGCTCGCCGAGGCCGATGACCCACTTGCCGACCGGCGGGTGGACGACGTAACCGGGCTCGGTCGGGATGGGCACCGAGGACGGGTCCTTGAGGATCCGCACGTCGATGTCCTTGGGCCAGTTGCCCTCGTACCCCTGGTTGACGAGCGCCCAGGCGTCCTTGGCGTAATACGTCTCGTCGAATATCACCGCCTTGGGGTTGCCCAGGTTCCAGAACCGGAGCACGCCAGCGACGAGGGCCACGAGCAGTGGCCCGCCCCACGCCGACCAGCGGATCAGCCGCTGCGCGAGGGGGGCGGGCACCGCGAGCACCGCCCACAGCCGCTCGGAGGGCCGGGTGTACGGCGGTACCAGCCGCTCGCGCAGGCCCGTCACCGGCCGGGGCACATGGCCGAATCGGCGCAGCCGCTGAGGCCAAGAGGGCGGCTTGTCGCCGGCGTCGTGCCCCTGGAGGGCTTCTGGCGCAGTACTGGTCACCGCGCCATCGTAGGGAACGCCGCTGTGCGAGGGGCGCGTCGCGCCCTGCGAGGATGGCGGATGTGAACGCGACGCCTGGAACAACGCCCGGATCCACCCCCGAATCAACCGCGTCAACGCCCCGGTCGGCCGCTGGACCGGCGTCCGGACCGAGAGCCGGTTCGGTGTCCGGATCCGGGCCGGGGACGCTGGTGCTCGCGGGGACACCGATCGGCGATGTCGCGGACGCGCCGCCCCGGCTCGCCGCCGAGCTGGAGACCGCCGACGTGATCGCCGCCGAGGACACCCGGAGGCTGCGCCGGCTGACCCAGGCGCTCGGCGTCCAGACCCGCGGCAGGGTCGTGTCGTACTTCGAGGGCAACGAGTCCGCCAGGACCCCCGAGCTGGTCGACGCGCTGACGGGCGGGGCGCGGGTGCTGCTCGTCACGGACGCGGGCATGCCGTCCGTCTCCGACCCCGGATACCGGCTGGTGGCGGCGGCCGTCGAGCAGGACATCAGGGTGACGGCCGTGCCCGGCCCCTCCGCCGTGCTGACCGCGCTGGCGCTCTCCGGACTGCCCGTCGACCGCTTCTGCTTCGAGGGCTTCCTGCCGCGCAAGGCGGGCGAGCGGCTCAGCAGGCTGCGGGACGCGGCGGGCGAGCGGCGCACGCTCGTCTACTTCGAGGCACCGCACCGGCTCGACGACTCGCTCGCCGCGATGGCCGAGGTCTTCGGCGCCGACCGCAGGGCCGCCGTCTGCCGGGAGCTGACCAAGACGTACGAAGAGGTGAAGCGCGGCGGCCTCGGCGAGCTGGCGGCCTGGGCGGCCGAGGGGGTACGGGGCGAGATCACCGTGGTGGTCGAGGGCGCGCCGGAGGCCGGGCCCGGGGACCTGGACCCGGCCGAACTGGTGCGGCGGGTACGGGTGAGGGAGGAGGCGGGGGAGCGGCGCAAGGAGGCGATCGCCGCCGTCGCCGCCGAGGCCGGGGTGCCCAAGCGCGAGGTGTTCGATGCCGTCGTCGCGGCAAAGAACGCGGAGCGCGCAGCCCCTATGGACGGTAAAGGACCCTCGTGAAAAGCAAAGAGCAGACCGGGTGCCGGTCCATTTGGGCATGGGAAGGTTAAGACCCCGCCATTAATCGACACAGGCTGATGCGCTCCCGCCGGTAAAGGCGTCCACTGGGTCAGGTGGAGAGGAGCTGGCATGAGTGAGATCACCGGCACAGCAACAGCTCATGAGGCATATGCGTTCTGCTGTATGCGTTGTGGACACGGCTGGGAGCAGGCTTACGACATAGAGCACTATGTCGACGGCTCGGGCAAGAATGTCGTCGTCTACAAGTCGGAGGGCATACGGGTGCCCTCCCCGCTGTCGAGCCCGACCTGCGTCAACTGCGGCGGGCATGTCGTACGGATCATGCGGTCCGGGCAGGTCTCGTCCGTACACGCGCTGATGACGGAGCGGCACCACCCGGCGAAGCGCGGGCGCGACGCCGCCGCCGAGGTGGGGAAGACGGGGGTCGAGGGGGTTCCGGCGCAGCCGGGCGGGGAGATATCCGCCGGCGCCGACGGGCACGGACCGAGCGGGGACGGGCGCGCGAGCGAGGGCGAGGACTCGGAGGCGGGGCACCACCACTGGCACCTCTCCGATCTCCTGCACCCGTTCCACCACCGCAAGTAGGCCCGTCCCGGCACCGGGTGCGGGCCGTGCGCCGCAGGTGCGAAGCGCACGGGAGAACCGCAGGTGAACTCATGGGCGTGGTCCTCGTAGGATCGCGCCCATGAGTTCGAAGCAGGCTCCGCCGCCGCTGCCCGAGCCCCTCCGGGTGCCGGTCGCGGATTCGCACACCCATCTGGACATGCAGGACGGCACCGTCGAGGAGGGCCTGGCCAGGGCCGCCTCGGTCGGTGTCACGACGGTGGTCCAGGTGGGGTGCGACCTCAAAGGCTCCCGCTGGGCCGCCGAGACGGCCGCGGCGTACGAGAACGTGCACGCGGCCGTCGCGCTGCACCCCAACGAGGCGCCGCGCATCGTGCACGGCGACCCCGACGGCTGGTCGCGGCAGGGCGCGCGCGAGGGCGGCGGCGACACGGCGCTGGACGACGCGCTCACCGAGATCGACCGGCTCGCCGCGCTGCCGCGGGTACGGGCCGTCGGCGAGACGGGACTCGACTACTTCAGGACCGGGCCCGAGGGCATGGCCGCCCAGGAGCGCTCCTTCCGCGCCCATATCGAGATCGCCAAACGCCACGGCAAGGCGCTCGTCATCCATGACCGCGAGGCGCATGCCGATGTGCTGCGAATCCTCGCCGAGGAAGGCGCCCCGGAACGCACCGTCTTCCATTGTTATTCCGGTGATGCCGAAATGGCGGAAGTGTGTGCCGCTGCCGGTTATTACATGTCTTTTGCAGGCAATGTCACCTTTAAAAACGCTCAACCGTTGCGGGATGCGCTCACAATAGTGCCGCTGGAACTTGTTCTCGTCGAGACGGACGCGCCTTTCCTTACGCCCGCGCCCTACCGTGGCCGGCCCAATGCGCCGTATCTCATTCCGGTCACCCTGCGTGCCATGGCCCAGGTGCGGGGCATCGGCGAAGACGCCATGGCCGGGGCGATTTCGCACAACACTGCGCGTGCGTTCGGTTACTGACGCCCGGCGGTGTGAGGGGCGTTCACGGCGGGGTGGTGCAGACTGGCTGCGCGACGCTGCGTGGTCGAGCCACTTTGGAGAGTGACACAAGCTCCGCTAGTGTCCGGGCCCGCCCCGTCTTCCTTCCCGGCAGGGCGGACCGGATCTTGTGGAGCGTCGTGAGCAATGCGCAGGGCAGTCACCGGGCCGCACGCGGCGGGCGCCGCGCCGCCAGGACCGCGGAGCGGGAGCGGTACGAGCAGCGGCCACCGTACGAGCAGCGGGAGCGGTACGAGCAGGAACCACCGTACGAGCAGCGGGAGCGGTACGAGCAGCAGCCACCGTACGAGCAGCAGGACGACCCCGCGCAGCCCGCACCCGAACCGTCCGACGCGACCGACCCCGACCCCGCTCCCGGCCGCCGTCCCCGCTCCCGGCGCCTCCCCGGCGGGCGCCGCCGCAAAGCTCCCCCGTCCCCCGAGGCCCTGCGCCGGCTCGTCCCGCAGGCCCTGGTCGTCGCGTTCCTGGCCGGCGGCACCTCGGCGTTCGTCGTCCACGACAAGGCCGTCAAGCTCAGCGTCGACGGCGAACCGCGCACCCTGCACACCTTCGCCGGTGACGTGGAGGAACTGCTCGCGGACGAAGGCGTGGCCGTCGGCGCGCACGACATCGTCGCCCCCGCGCCCGGCGACCAACTCACCAGCGGGGACGAGGTGATCGTCCGCCGCGGCCGGCCCGTCCTCCTCACCCTCGACGGACAGCGCCGCCAGGTGTGGACGACCGCCCGCACCGTCGACGGCGCGCTGCGCCAGCTCGGGGTGCGCGCGCAGGGCGCGTTCCTCTCCGTCTCACGCTCCTCCGCGATCTCCCGCGGCGGGCTGGAGCTGCACGTACGGACCGAACGGACCGTGACCTTCATGGCCGACGGCCGTGAGCGCACCATCCGTACCAACGCCGCGACCGTCGCCGAAGCGCTGCGCGAGGCGGGCATCGCGACACACGGGCAGGACACCACATCCGTACCGCCCGACAGCTTTCCGCGCGACGGCCAGACCATCACCGTCATGCGCATCACGGCCCATGAACAGGTGCGCGAGGAGCCCATCCCGTACGACACGGTCAAGACCCGGGACCCGGCCCTGTTCACCGGAACCGAGGTCGTCGACCGCCAGGGCCGGCCGGGCGCCCGGCGGGTCACCTACGCGCTGCGCACCGTCAACGGAGTCAAGCAGAAGCCGCGCAGGATCCACGAGGAAGTGGTGCGCCGCTCGGTCACCCAGCTGATCAGGGTCGGTACGCGGGCGATGCCCTCGTCCGTGGCCGGCGCGGACGGGCTGAACTGGGCCGCGCTCGCCGCCTGCGAATCGGGCGGGCGGCCCGGTGCGGTCGACGCGTCGGGGAACTACGGCGGGCTCTACCAGTTCGACACCGGCACCTGGCACGCCCTCGGCGGCAGTGGACGCCCGCAGAACGCCCCGGCCGCGGAGCAGACGTTCCGCGCGAAGAAGCTCTACGTGCAGCGGGGGGCGAGTCCGTGGCCGCACTGCGGCCGTAGGCTGAGCGGGTGAGCACCACTGAGCCCGACGCCCCTGACGTCCCCGGCGAACCCGACGTCCCCGACGCCCCTGGCGCCTCCGACGCCCTCCTGGGGCCCGCCGAGATCCGCGAGCTGGCCGCCGCTCTGGGCGTACGCCCCACGAAGCAGCGCGGGCAGAACTTCGTCATCGACGCCAACACCGTCCGCAGGATCGTCCGCACCGCCGAGGTGCGGCCGGACGACGTCGTCGTGGAGATCGGCCCCGGGCTCGGCTCGCTGACGCTGGCGCTGCTGGAGGCGGCGGACCGGGTGACGGCGGTGGAGATCGACGACATCCTGGCCGGGGCGCTGCCCGCGACGGTCGAGGCCCGGATGCCCGCGCGCGCCGGGCACTTCGCGCTGGTGCACTCCGACGCGATGCGGGTACGGGAGCTGCCCGGCCCGGCGCCGACCGCGCTCGTCGCGAACCTCCCGTACAACGTGGCCGTGCCGGTCCTGCTCCACATGCTGGAGCACTTCCCGACGATCGAACGGACCTTGATCATGGTCCAGGCCGAGGTCGCCGACCGGCTCGCCGCACGGCCGGGCAACAAGGTGTACGGGGTGCCGTCCGTGAAGGCCAACTGGTACACGGACGTCAAGCGGGCCGGATCCATCGGCCGCACCGTCTTCTGGCCCGCGCCCAACGTGGACTCCGGCCTGGTCTCGCTCGTCCGCAGGTCCGAGCCGGTGAAGACGACGGCCTCCCGGACCGAGGTCTTCGCGGTGGTCGACGCGGCCTTCGCGCAGCGCCGCAAGACACTGCGGGCGGCCCTCGCCGGATGGGCCGGATCGGCCCCGGCGGCGGAGGCGGCGCTGGTGGCGGCGGGGATCTCGCCGCAGGCGCGCGGTGAGGCACTGACGGTGGAGGAGTTCGCGCGGATCGCGGAGTCGAAGGGGGCGGGCGCGTGAGCGTCGGGGAACAGGCGCAGAGGCAGGCGTCGTCAAAGACAGCCGCGGAGGTACGGGTGCGCGTACCGGCCAAGGTCAACGCACAGCTCGCCGTCGGAGCGGCCCGCCCCGACGGCTTCCACGACCTGGCGAACGTCTTCCTCGCCGTCGGCCTCTACGACGAGATCACGGTCACGCCCGCCGCTGAACTGCGCGTCACCTGCTCGGGCCCCGACGCCGGCCAGGTCCCGCTGGACGCCACGAACCTCGCCGCCCGCGCGGCGATCGCACTGGCCGAGCGGCACGGCATCGACCCGCACGTCCATATCCACATCGCCAAGGACATCCCCGTCGCGGGTGGCATGGCGGGCGGCAGCGCGGACGGCGCGGGCGCCCTGCTGGCCTGCGACACCCTCTGGTCGCTGGGCTCCTCCCGGGACGAACTCCTCGCCATCTGCGCCGAGTTGGGCAGCGATGTGCCGTTCAGCCTGATCGGCGGGGCGGCGCTGGGCACGGGCCGGGGCGAACAGCTCACCCCGCTCGACGTCGGCGGCGACTTCCACTGGGTGTTCGCGGTCGCCGAGGGCGGACTGTCCACGCCGACGGTGTTCCGCGAGTTCGACCGGCTCACCGAAGGTACCGACGTCCCCGCTCCGGCCGCCGACCCCGCGCTGCTCGACGCCCTGCGTACGGGCGACGTCACCGCCCTCGCCGGCGCCCTGGCCAACGACCTCCAGCCCGCGGCCCTCTCGCTGCGCCCGTCCCTGGCGGACACGCTCGCGGCGGGTACGGCGGCGGGCGCCCTGGCCGCCCTGGTCTCGGGCTCGGGCCCGACGACCGCGTTCCTCACCGAGGACACGGACACGGCGGCCCGGGTGGCGCGGGCACTCCTCGCCTCGGGCACCTGCCGTACGGCCCGGGTGGCGGCGTCCCCGGCGCAGGGCGCGACGGTGGTACGGCGCGACGCCTGACTCCCCGAGGGCGGATGTCCCGTATGACTCTCCGAGGGTGGATGTCCCGTACCGGAATTCCCGTCTCGCGGGCATTCCGGTACGGGACATCCGCACCCGGCGGGGGCCCGGCTGTGTGGGGGAACGGGCGTTCTTCGAATGGCAGTTGGGGATTTCGGACAGGGCCGAAGGTCGGCATATGATCTTGGCCATGACTTCGCAAACCCCCGAGAAGAGCCCCTCCCGCAAGCAGAAGCTCCAGGAGAAGCAGCGGCGCCAGCTGGCGGTCGTCGACACCATCGACAAGGCCGAGGCCAAGCTGCGGAAGGCCGAGGCTGAGCTGGCCGAGGCCGTGGCGGAAGCGGTCGAGGTCTTCGGGGACGAGCGGAGCGCCTCCGAGGAGCTGGGGCTGTCGATCGAGACGATCCGCGGCTACCTCGACCTGGTCCAGGGTGACGCGAACGCTGCCGGGGAGCCGGAGGCGGCGGCGGAGCCCGCGGCGAGCGTCCCGGCCGGCCGCCAGGCGAAGACCAAGGCGGAGGCCGAGGCCGCCGAGCCGGAGCCCGCGATGGCCTAGGTGGCCTAGGTCCGCGAGGTGGCGCCCGCCGCGGTGGCGGCCGATGTCGCTGCGGGGTTCCGGGCCCGGCGAAGATCGGCCGGACAGGACCAGCCTCGCGCCTCGTGCTGTCCGCTCATCGGTCCGGGGCAACGAGCCGTCCTTCCTGGCGACTACGCTGGACGTCGATCCGTCGTCCCCGTACAGGAGTGAAATGGCCGTCAATCTGGTCAATGTCGAGACAGTCACCAAGGTGTACGGCACCCGTGCGCTGCTCGACGGTGTCTCTCTCGGTGTCTCCGAGGGAGACCGGATCGGCGTCGTGGGCCGCAACGGAGACGGCAAGACGACCCTCATCAGGATGCTGAGCAAGCTGGAGGAGGCCGACACCGGGCGCGTCACCCACAGTGGTGGACTGCGACTCGGTGTGCTGACGCAGCACGACTCACTCGATCCCGAGGCCACCGTCAGGCACGAGGTCATCGGTGACCTCGCCGACCACGAGTGGGCGGGCAACGCCAAGATCCGCGACGTCCTCACCGGCCTCTTCGGCGGGCTCGACCTGCCCGGTTTCCCGCAGGGGCTCGACACCGTCATCGCGCCGCTCTCCGGTGGCGAGCGGCGCAGGATCGCGCTCGCCAAGCTGCTCATCGGCGAGCCGGACCTGATCGTGCTCGACGAGCCGACCAACCACCTCGACGTCGAGGGCATCGCCTGGCTCGCGGAGCATCTGCGCGCCCGCCGGTCCGCGCTCGTCTGCGTCACCCACGACCGGTGGTTCCTCGACCAGGTCTGTACGCGGATGTGGGACGTCCAGGGCGGCACCGTCCACGAGTACGAGGGCGGCTACTCCGACTACGTGTTCGCCCGCGCCGAGCGTGAGCGCATCGCCGCGACGGAGGAGGCCAAGCGGAAGAACCTGGTCCGCAAGGAGCTGGCCTGGCTGCGACGCGGCGCCCCCGCCCGTACGTCCAAGCCGCGCTTCCGCGTCGAGGCGGCGAACGAACTGATCGCGGACGTACCGCCGCCGCGCGACACCTCCGAGCTGATGAAGTTCGCCAACGCCCGGCTCGGCAAGACCGTCTTCGACCTGGAGGACGTGACGGTCCAGGCGGGCCCGAAGGTCCTCCTCACACACCTCACCTGGCAGCTCGGCCCCGGCGACCGGATCGGGCTCGTCGGGGTGAACGGCGCGGGCAAGACCTCGCTGCTGCGCGCGCTCGCCGACGCCGCCCGCTCGCAGGGCGACATCCAGCCCGAGGCCGGGAAGGTCGTCGTCGGCAGGACCGTCAAGCTCGCGTACCTCTCCCAGGAGGTCACCGAACTCAAGCCGTCGCTGCGGGTGCTGGAAGCGGTCCAGCAGGTACGGGACCGGGTCGACCTCGGCAAGGGCCGGGAGATGACGGCCGGCCAGCTGTGCGAGCAGTTCGGCTTCACCAAGGACAAGCAGTGGACGCCCGTCGGCGACCTCTCCGGCGGTGAGCGGCGCCGTCTCCAGCTGCTGCGGCTGCTGATGGACGAGCCGAACGTCCTCTTCCTCGACGAGCCCACCAACGACCTCGACATCGAGACGCTCAACCAGCTGGAGGACCTGCTCGACGGCTGGCCGGGGTCGATGGTCGTCATCTCCCACGACCGGTTCTTCATCGAGCGGACCACCGACAAGGTGATGGCACTGCTCGGCGACTCGACGCTGCGGATGCTGCCGCGCGGGATCGACGAGTACCTGGAACGCCGCCGGACGCTCGCCCGGTCGACGGTCCCGGCGCCCGCGCAGGCGCCCGCCGCGGAGCGTTCCGCCGCATCCGCGTCGGCCAAGGACGGCCGCGCGGCGAAGAAGGAACTCCAGAAGATCGAGCGGCAGCTCACCAAGCTCTCGGACCGTGAGACCACCCTCCATCGGCAGATCGCCGATAACGCCACGGACTTCGGGAAAGTGGCCGAACTGGACACGGAACTGCGTGAACTCACCGGCGAGCGTGACGAGTTGGAAATGCGCTGGCTGGAGCTCGCCGAGGACGCGTAGCGAAGCTTGTAGAGACGGCGTGCAGAGCGCATAACGAGCGCATCACGGGCCGGTCCACCCTTGGGAACAGGGGCGGACCGGCCCGTCCTGTACAGCAGTTCGGGTGATACAAAGTAGGCCCGCTCGGCTGATACAGCGATGCGGGATCCACGCCCGATTCGCTCCATTCCGGTGGCCGATGGCCGACCGCCGGAATCGCGGGGGAGTCCGACCGGGCGCGGAGCGTACTCACAGGGGGAAAGCGCCGATGACCCATCCACCCGGCCGGGAACCACCGCAGGAGGGATTCGGCCCTCCTCAGGAACCACCGCAGGGGCAGCAGCCGTGGGGCCCGCAGCAGTGGGGGCCGCAGCCCGGCCCGTACAGCGGCCGACCGGGCCCGTACGGCGGCGCGCAGCCCGGTCCGTACGGCAGTCCGCAGCCCGGTCCGTACAACAGCCCGCCCGGCCCGTACGGCACGCCGGTGCCCGGACCGCACAACGCCCCGACCGTTTCGTACGGCAGCACGGGCAGCGGCAGTGGCGGCAGCGGTGCCGGTGGTGGCAGGAACCCCTTCAAGGGCAAGCCCCGCGCCACCCTCGCCGCCGTCGTGGCCGGGCTGTTGGTGCTCGGCGGCGGTACGTGGTTCGCGCTGAGCGGCGACGGTGACGACGGCGACCGGGCAGGCCGTGAGGCGAAGCCGAAGGTCAGCAGCAGTGGCCCCGCCGCACCGAGTGGGTCGCCGGCCGCCGGTGACTCCCAGGACTCCCGGAAGGAAGCCGACGGCTTCAACGCCGTGCGCAAGGACGGCGAGGCCACGGTCGAGTGGCTTCACACCAACGACATGGACCTGCCGGGCGTCGGCGCGGACTCGTACGGGCCGTGGTTCGCCGGTGACACCGTCGTCAAGGCCACCTACCGGCAGGTCGTGGGCTACTCCACCACCGACGGCACGAAGAAATGGACGTTTCCGCTGCCCGCGGAGGCCTGCGTCGCGCCTGCCGCTCCCACCCCCGACGGCAAGATCGTCATCGGGTTCAAGGGCGGCGCGTCGGAGTCGGCCGCCTGCGACCAGATGCAGATGATCGATCTCACGACCGGTCAGGGCGGCTGGCGCAAGGAGATCCCCGAGGCGCCCGGCGCGTACTCGATCCTCGACGTCACCATGGCCATCAGCGGAAACACCGTCACCGCCGGCCACACCGGCTACCGGGTGAGCGACGGCAAGAAGCTCTTCGGCAGGCCGCCGGGTGACTGCTTCCCGTACGCCTTCGCCGGTGGCGCCAAGCTGATCGCCGCCGAGGACTGCCCGAGCGGCCGAGCCGGCAAGCAACTGCATCAGTTGCAGGAGCTGGACCCGGCCACCGGCAAGGTCAAGTGGACGCACCGGGTCAAGAAGGACCTGGTGATCGACAAGATCTACTCGGTCGACCCGCTGGTCTTCTCCGTCAAACACCAGGAGGACGGGGGCCGGGGTGTCTTCGTGCTCAACGCGGACGGCACCGAGCGTTCACAGCCCTCCGGCAGCGACGACCAGTTCCGGATGGACTGCGACGACAGCGCCGAGGGCGTCGTCCCCGGCGGCCAGCCCACCCAGGAGGGCTGTATCGGTGTCGTCGCCGGCGCGAGCACCCTCTACATGTCGACCTCGTACGAAGAGGGAAGCGACTCCCACGCCAACGCGATCGTCGCCTTCGACCTGGCCACCGGAAAACTCAAGTGGCGGGCCACGTCGCCCGACGACCGCATGATGACGCCGGTGCGCATGGAGGGCGGGAACCTCCTGGCCTACCTCGCTCCCTGGAACGACAAGGCCGGTGGGGTCGTGACCATCGCGCCGACCGGCGGCGCGCCCAGGACCCTGCTCCGGCACCCGGCGTCGACGGCCAAGATCGAGACGTACGTCTTCTCGCAGAAGTACGCCTATGTGGACGGCCGTTTCTATGTGTCCGCCGGCTCGGTCGGCGCGAGCGACGACACAGCGGAAAAGAAGCTGAAGACCATGATCGTCTTCGGTGAGTGACCGAAGCCCGACCGCTTCTTCCGTCCCGATCCTCCGTACCCCCACTTCGCCCTTCGCCCTTCGCACTCCGCACTTCGCACTCCGCTCCCTAGTCTTCTCCGAGGTACGTACGCCATGACGCAGCCGCCCCAGCCGCCCCAACAGCCCAACGAGCCCCCGAAGCAGCCGGCTCAGCCGCCCGCGCAGCCACCGGCCCAGCCGCCCGCGCAGCCTGGTTACGCGTATCCGCCCGCGCAGCCGCCCGCACAGCCCGGGTACGGCTATCCGCAGGCCCTGGGTCAGCAGCCGGGTCCGTACAACCAGCAGCCCGGTCCGTACGGCCAGCCCGGACCGTACGGTCAGCAGCCGGGTCCGTACGGTCAGCAGCCCGGCCCGTACAACCAGCAGCCGGGCCCGTACGGCGGGGGCTATCCGCCCCAGCAGTTCCCCGGTGGCCCCACCCCGCCTTCCGGCGGTGGCTTCTTCAAGGGCAAGCCCGGCGTCGTCGTCGCGGCGGCCGTCGCCGGGTTGCTGGTCATAGGCGGCGGTACGTGGTTCGCCCTCAGCGGTGGCGACGACGAGGCCAAGCCGACCGCGGGCCCGTCCGGGGGCACCGAGCCGAGCGGCTCCGCCACGGTCGGCCAGGGTGACGACAGCGGCTCCGGGCGCGAGACCCAGGACGACCTGAACGCCGGTCGCAAGGACGGCGAGTCCAAGGTGGCCTGGCTCCAGACCAACGACGTGGACCTGCCGCGCAGCGGCGCGGACGTGTACGGCCCGTGGGTTTTCGGCGACACCGTCGTCAAGGCCATGTACCGGCAGATCGTGGGCTACTCCGCCGCCGACGGCAAGAAGAAGTGGACGCTCGATCTGCCCGCCGAGGTGTGCGCGGCGGCCAACGCGCCCACCGACGACGGCAAGATGGTCTTCGGGGTCAAGAACGGCTCCACCGACAAGAGCATCTGCAACCAGATGCAGATGGTGGACCTCGCGACCGGCAAGGGCGGCTGGAAGAAGGAGGTCGCCAAGCAGGGCAACTTCGACATCATGACCGACATCTCCCTGACGATCAGCGGGGATACGGTCACCGCCGCCCGTACCGGCAACTCCAACGCCTACCGGGTGAGCGACGGCAAGGACCTCTTCGACAAGATCGCGGGGGAGTGCCAGCCGTTCGCCTTCGCCGGCGGCCCCAAGCTGATCGCCGCCGAGAGCTGCCCGACCGGCGGCGTCGACACCACGAAGAACCAGGTGCAGGAACTCGACCCGGCCACGGGCAAGGCCAAGTGGACGTACAAGCTGGCCGACAACTGGGAAGTGGACAAGGTCTACTCGGTCAATCCGCTGGTCATCTCCGTGAAGAACAGCGACAAGAAGAGCTGGAGCGTGGTCGCGCTCAACGCGGACGGCAGCACGCGCTCGCAGATCGAGGGCGGCAAGGACAAGTTCGCGCCGGACTGCGGCGGCGGGTTCATCGTCTTCGGCGCGGTGCTGGAGGGTTGTGTCGGCGTCGCCGCCGACGCGAACACCTTCTACATGTCGACCGAGCCGGACCAGAGCGGCACGGCGGACACCAACGAGATCATCGCTTTCAACCTCGACACCGGAAAGTCCAAGTGGCGCTCCAAGGCGCCCGCCGGACGGACCATGAAGCCGCTGCGCATGGAGGGCGGCAACGTCCTGGCCTACGTGGACGCCTCGTACGACGTGGGGGGCGCGGTCGCGACCGTGGCGCCGACCGGCGGTGCTCCCAAGGTGATCCAGCAGCACCCGGCGTCGACGGCCGAGATCGAGAACTCCTTCTACTCGCCGACGTACGTCTACGCGGACGGCCGTTTCTTCGTGGCGAGCGGGCGGGTCAGCGCGGCCAGTGACGAAAAGGAGTCGAAGACGAACACCATGATTGCTTTCGGCGGCTGACCGGCGACCGATCGGGCCCGGCCGGCGGCTGACCGGCGACCGATCGGGCCCGGCCGGCGGCTGACCGGCGGCCGACCGGGCCCGGCCGGCGGCTGACCGGCGGCCGACCGGGCCCGGCCGTTTCTTCCGTCCCACTCCTCACGCCCCTTCCGAGCTTCTTCCCTTCCGAGCTTCTTCTCCCGAGCTTCTTGGGCTTCTTCTTCCGAGCTTCTTCCGAGTCTTCTCCGAGGTACGTACGCCATGACGCAGCCGCCCCAGCCACCCAACGAGCCTCCGCAGGGAGGATTCGGCGCACCGCAGGAGCCCCCGGCCGGTGGTTTCGGTGCCCCGCAGGATCCGCCGTCCGGTGGTTTCGGTGCCCCGCAGGATCCGCCGTCCGGTGGTTTCGGTGCTCCGGGCACGCCTCCGCCGCCGCCCGCGCAGCCGCCGGGGCCGCCGCAGAACGTTCCGTACGGCTATCCGCAGACGCCCCCGCAGGGCCCGCCGGGATACGGATACCCCGGTCAGCCGGGCCAGCCGGGCCAGCAGCCCGGATACGGCTATCCGACGCAGCCGCAGTACCCGCAACAGCAGTACCCGCAACAGCAGTACCAGCAGCCGTACCAGCAGGCCGGTGGCGTCGGCGGCGGCGGTAAGAAGCTGACCACGCAGATGCAGATCATCATCGCCGCGGCCGTCGCCGTGGTGCTGATCATCGGCGGCGGTGTCTGGTTCGCCTCCTCGGGCGGCGACGACTCGGACAGCGAGGCCAAGGGCGGCTCGGCCGGGACCTCCCAGGGCGGTGAGCAGGCCGCGGACGGCGCCGGCAAGGAGACGGCGCCGGACAACAACAAGGCCAAGGTGGGCTTCCAGCTGCCGGCTCCGAAGGTCGCGGACTACACCGACGTCGTCGGCTCCTGGATCACCGACAAGGCCTATGTGAAGACGGGCGTCAACCAGATCGTCGGGTACGACCTGAGCACGGGCGACCAGCTCTGGACGATTCCGCTGCCCGGCCAGGTCTGCGCGGCGACGAAGCACGTCTCCAAGGACAACAGGACCGCGATCGCCTTCGAGGCCGAGAAGCGCACCAGCGCGAAGGACTACCAGGCGTGCACCCAGGTCGGTGCGATCGACCTGACGGCCGGAAAGCTGCTGTGGAGCAAGTCCATCCAGGGCTCCAACGCCGGTGACGAGACGGTCCGTTTCTCGGAGGTCACCCTCAGCGGTACGACGATCGCCGCCGGAGGCACGGACGGCGGCGCGGCCTTCGACCTCGCCGACGGCACGGTCCGCTGGAAGCCCGAGGTCAGCGCCGAGGGCTGCTACGACATGGGCTACGGCGGCGGCGCGGGGCTGGTGGCGGCCCGCAAGTGCGGTTCGTACGACGACCCGCAGGTCAGCATCGAGACTCTGAACCCGCTCACCGGCGCCCCGGTCTCCTCGTTCAAGATGCCCGCCGGTGTCGAGTACGCGGGCATCGTCTCCACGAAGCCGCTGGTCGTGGCCGCCGATGTCGGCGAGACCGCGGGCGACGGCAGCAGCATCTCGGACTTCTTCTCGATCGACTCGAAGACCGGCAAGCTGCGCGCCAAGATCCCCGCCGCCGCCGACAAGTACGCGGCGCAGTGCGGTTCCACCGAGGTCGAGAAGTGCCAGCAGGTCGCGGTGGGCAACGACAGGCTCTATCTGCCGACCGAGGACCACGACGACAGCACGGGCTCGGACAGCACCAACGAGATCGTCTCCTTCGACCTCGCCACCGGCAAGTCCACCTCGGACCGCGCCGACGCGGGCGACGGCTACACGATGTTCCCGCTGCGCATGGACGGCGGCAACGTCATCGCGTACAAGATGCCTCCGTACGACAAGGGCGGCCGGATCGTCTCCATCAACGGCAGCACGTTCAAGGAGACGTTGCTGCTGGAGAACCCGAGCGAGGAATCGATCCGCGAGGCGGAGAGCAGCTTCTCCGCGGACTACGCGGAAATCCTCTACGGGGACGGCCGGATGTTCATCTCCGAGAGCACGGTGAGCGAGCCGTCGTCGTCGGCGCTGGACGAGAAGGCGTATCTCGCTGTCTCGTACACGACCAAGTAGCGCGAGGGACCGCGCGGTAGGAGCACGGTACGAGCGGTAGGAGCACGGTACGAGCGGTACGGGGCCCCGGCCCGTGGGTGACACCACGGGCCGGGGCCCGCTTCGTGACCCGAGAAGATCTCGCCCATATCCGCTTCAGGTCGGCAACTAGTCCTGAATGCCGGGGAATTCGGCAATCCGGGGGGCTTCTCGCCGGTTGGGGGCGCGCGACGTCGAACAAGCGTGTAGCTTGCCGGGTCAGGAGGCCAGGGGGGCCATGGTCCAGCGGGGATGGGGAGTTGCTCGATGGGCGTGCGGCTCATGGTGGTCGACGATCACAGGTTGCTCGCCGAGGCACTCGCCTCGGCGCTGAAATTACGCGGGCACCGGGTGCTCGCCGCGGCGGCGCCCACGGCGGGCGTCGCCGAACTGGTGGTGAGCAGGGCGCCGGAGGTGTGCCTGATGGGGACGGCGACGCCCGCGGAGCCGGGGGTCTTCGACCCGATCGTACGGATCAAGCGCGAGCGCCCGCAGGTGGCGGTGGTGGTCCTCGGGCCCGTGCCCAGCCCGCGCGGGATCGCCGCGGCCTTCGCGGCCGGTGCCTCCGGTTACGTACGTCACGACGAGCGCATAGAGGGCGTCGAGCGGGCCATGGTCAAGGCGCGCGCGGGGGAGGCGGCGGTGGCGCCGCAGCTGCTCCAGGGCGCCTTCACCGAACTGCTCAACCCGGCGGCGCAGCCGGACGACGAGGGGCAGCGGCTGCTGCGGATGCTCACACCGCGCGAGGTCGAGGTGCTCGTCCGGGTCGCGGAGGGCGAGGACACCCGGCTGATCGCGGCCGGGATGGGCATCGCGCCCAGCACGGCCAGGACGCATGTGCAGCGGGTGCTGATGAAGCTGGGAGTGGGCTCGCGGCTGGAGGCGGCGGCGCTGGCGGCGCGTACGGGGCTGCTCGACCGGGCCGCGAGGAGCGCGGGCGCGACGCCCGGAAGCGCGACGGCGGGCACGGCGCCCGGCAGCACGACGAGGAGGCCGGACCTCCGGGAGTGAAGTCCGGCCTCCTGAAAGGGAGTTACCCGGCCGGAGGGTCCTCGGCCGAGTTCTGTGCCGGGGTGGGCGGCACCGTCGGGCGCAGCTTCAGCCAGACCAGGAAGAACAGGCCGAGGGCCAGCATGCCCAGGCCCGTCCACAGATTGATGTTGATGTCCTGCGCCTTCTTCAGGTCGGCGTCGGACGCGGTGATCCCGGCGATGGTCACGATGATCCCGTAGACCACGAAGAGGCCGCCGATGATGGTGCGGATGTCGAAGAGCCGTGCCGCCGTGGCGGACTTGGCCTCCAGTTCCTCGACGTCCTTCTGGTAGTCGCTCATGGTGATGTGTTCCTCTCGGCCCCGGTCAGAAGGAGAACGGCACGTAGCAGACGGCGGCCAGGACGATCGCGCCCCAGCCCAGCAGCGCCGGCCTGCGGTACCAGGCGTCGTCCCCCTCGGCGGCCACGTCGTCCATCCCGGGCGAGCGCGTCCCGTACACGAGTCCGGCGAGCTTCTCGACCGGCTTGGGCTCGCTCACGTACGAGACCACGATCATCACGACCGCGCCGACGACGAACGCGACGATGGACGAGACGAAGTTCGCGCCCTGGTCGCTGGGGATCTCGATGACCCCGCCCTTGTAGAGCCAGAAGTAGTTGATCATCGCGGCGGCGGTGCCGGTGAGCAGGCCCCAGAACCCGGCGGCCGGGGTGGTCCGCTTCCAGAACATGCCGATGATGAAGACGACGAACAGCGGGACGTTGAAGAACGAGAACAGTGTCTGGAGGTAGTTCATGATGTTGCTGAAGCTGGACGCGATGAACGCCGTCCCCATGCCGATCAGCACGCCGACCGCCGTGACGACCCGTCCGGTCTTCAGGTAGTACGCGTCCTCGCGGTCCTTCTTGAGGTACGCGCCCCAGATGTCGTTCGTGAACACGGTGTTGAACGAGGAGACGTTGGCCGCCATACCGGCCATGAAGGCGGCGAGCAGGCCCGTCACGGCGATGCCCAGCACACCGTTCGGCAGCAGGTCGCGCATCAGGACCGGGATCGCGTCGTTGTACTGGAGGCCGCTGTCCGCCTTGCCCAGGGCCGGCTCCATGACGAGCGCGATCAGGCCGGGGACGATCACGACCATCGGTATGAATATCTTGGGGAAGGCCGCGATCAGCGGGGTGCGCTTGGCGGCGGAGAGGTTCTTCGCGGACAGCGCGCGCTGCACCTCGGCGAAGTTGGTGGTCCAGTAGCCGAAGCTCATCACGAAGCCGAGGCCGAGGACGATCGTCAGCCAGTTCGCGCCGAGCGGGTTGGCCGAGCCGACGCCGGTGCCCTCCCAGGCGGTCAGGAACTCGCCGCCGTGCGAGCCGGTGAGGGAGTCGGTCAGCCCGCCCCAGCCGCCGACCCGCTTGAGACCGACGACGGTCAGGGGTATCAGCGCCGCGAGGATCACGAAGAACTGGAGCACCTCGTTGTAGATCGCCGAGGAGAGTCCGCCGATGGTGATGTACGCGAGGACGAAGAAACCGGCGACGACGATCGCGACCCACTCGGGCCAGCCCAGCAGGGCCTCCAGCACGATCGCCATGGCGTAGAGGTTGACGCCCGCGATCAGCACCGACGACACGGCGAAGATGACCGAGGAGAGCAGGTGCGAGGAGGGGCCGAAGCGGTGCAGCAGGAACTCCGGTACGGAGCGTACCTTCGAGCCGTAGTAGAAGGGCATCATCACCAGGCCGAGGAAGACCATGGCGGGGATGGCGCCGATCCAGTACCAGTGCACGGTGTAGGCGCCGTACTGCGCGCCGTTGGCGGCCATGCCCAGGATCTCGGTGGCGCCGAGGTTGGCGGCGACGAACGCGAGGCCCGTCACCCAGGCGGGCAGTGAGCGCCCGGAGAGAAAGAAGTCGAGGCTGGTCCTCACGCTGGCACGGGCCGCGAAGCCGATGCCGAGAACCACGGCGAAGTAGATCGCCAGGATGGTGTAGTCGAGTCCGTTGGTGGGGAGTCGGAGCCCTTCGGCCAGAGTCTGCATGGGGGGTACTCGCTTCGTCGCAAGAAATTGACTCCGCCGGAACCTACGCCTCCACGTTCAGGAAATGAACACTTGTGATGATGTTCTTTGTTTAATCGTGATCGAATCCACGGGTCGGTTGGATGTGAGTGTTCGGTCGCGCGTGTGCCGGTCTCCGCTCCCGTGCCGTTGACTCGGCTGTTGGATTGTGATTTCTTGTGTTTGCTTATGTTGAGTGGTGTGAGCGGTGTGGTCCTGGAGGCAGCAACCGATGAAGAAGACGGTCACGAGGCTCGCCGACGGCCGCGAGCTGGTCTATTACGACTCCCGGGACGACGCCGTACGCGACGCGGTGGACCACAGGCCCCTCGGCCCGGTCGCGACCACCTCCGAGATCCGCCACGACGTACTGCTCGGCGACTCGATCGCCATCGCCTCGCACCGCCAGGACCGTACGTACCACCCGCCCGCCGACGAGTGCCCGCTCTGCCCCTCCCGGGACGGCCGGCTCAGCGAGATCCCCGAGCCGGACTACGACGTCGTCGTGTTCGAGAACCGCTTCCCCTCCCTCGCCGGGGACGCCGGGCGCTGCGAGGTCGTCTGCTTCACCTCCGACCACGACACCTCGTTCTCCCGGATCGGCGAGGAGCAGGCCGGGATGGTGCTGGAGGTGTGGACCGACCGGACCGCCGAACTGGCCGAGCTGCCGCAGGTCGAGCAGGTCTTCCCGTTCGAGAACCGCGGCGCCGAGATCGGTGTGACCCTCGGCCACCCGCACGGTCAGATCTACGCGTACCCCTTCGCCACGCCGCGCGCGGCCCTGATGCTCCGCTCCGCCCGCGACCACCGGGCCGGCACCGGCCGCAACCTCTTCGACGACATCGTCGAGCGCGAGCGCACCGAGGGCACCCGGGTGGTGCTGGAGGGCGAGCACTGGGTGGCGTTCGTGCCGTACGCCGCGCACTGGCCGTACGAAGTGCACCTCTACCCCAAGCGCCGCGTCCGCGACCTGCGGGGACTGGACGACGCGGCGCGCACAGAGTTCCCACAGATCTATCTGGAACTCTTGAAGCGCTTCGACCGGATCTTCGGCGAAGGTGAACCGCCCACGCCGTACGTCGCCGCCTGGCACCAGGCGCCGTTCCGCGCCGAGGGGCGCGACGAGTTCGCGCTCCACCTTGAGCTTTTCACCATCCGCCGCACTTCCGGCAAGCTGAAGTTTCTCGCGGGTTCCGAATCCGGCATGAGTGTGTTCATCAACGACGTGCCGCCGGAGGCCGCGGCCGAGCGACTGCGAGAGGTAGCGAGCGAGTGAGCAACAAGTACCTGGTCACGGGCGGTGCGGGATATGTCGGCAGCGTGGTCGCCGCCCATCTGCTGGAGGCCGGACACCAGGTGACGGTGCTGGACGACCTCTCCACCGGCTTCCGCGAGGGGGTCCCGGAGGGCGCCGAGTTCATCGAGGGCCGCGTCCAGGACGCGGCCAAGTGGGTGGACCCGTCGTACGACGCGGTGCTGCACTTCGCCGCGTCCTCCCAGGTCGGCGAATCCGTCGCCCGGCCCGAGAAGTACTGGGACAACAACGTCGGCGGCTCCATGGCGCTGCTCGACGCGATGCGCGCCGCCGGAGTGCGCAAGCTGGTCTTCTCGTCCACCGCGGCGACCTACGGCGAGCCGGTCTCCACGCCGATCACGGAGAGCGACCCGACCGCCCCCACCAGCCCGTACGGAGCGACGAAGCTCGCGGTCGACCACATGATCGGCGGGGAGTGCGCGGCACACGGTCTCGCGGCCGTCTCGCTGCGGTACTTCAACGTCGCGGGCGCGTACGGAAGCTGCGGCGAGCGCCACGACCCCGAGTCGCACCTCATCCCGCTCGTCCTCCAGGTCGCGCTCGGACGCCGCGAGTCCATCTCCGTCTACGGCGAGGACTACCCGACGCCGGACGGCACCTGCGTCCGCGACTACATCCATGTCGCGGACCTCGCCGAGGCCCACCTGCGCGCACTGGACGCGGCCGTCGGCGGCGAGCACCTGATCTGCAACCTCGGCAACGGCAACGGATTCTCGGTCCGCGAGGTCATCGAGACCGTACGCAAGGTCACCGGGCACCCCGTCCCGGAGGTCATGGCCGCACGCCGCGACGGCGACCCCGCCGTCCTGGTCGCTTCCGCCGAAGCGGCCCACAGCCGCCTCGGCTGGACCCCGAGCCGCGCCGATCTGGCGGGCATCGTCGCGGACGCGTGGGCGTTCGCATGCCGTTGAGGAGAGCCAAGGGTGAGTGAGAGAGCCGGCGTGGAGCGGGCCACCGGACAGGTCGCCGAGGGAACCGCCGACCGGGCCGCCGCGCCGGTCGCCGACCGGGTCGCCGAGGAGTTCCGGCGGCTGTACGGCGCCGAACCGGAGGGCGTCTGGGCGGCCCCCGGCCGGGTGAACCTGATCGGCGAGTACACCGACCTCAACGAGGGGTTCGTGATGCCGCTGGCGCTGCCGCACACCGCGGTCGCCGCGGTGTCCCGCCGCACGGACGGGCAGCTGCGGCTGCACTCCGCCGACGTCTCGCAGGGCGTGGTCCAGCTCGGCACCGCCGACCTGGTCCCGCTCTGCGACAGCACCGGCTGGGCCGCCTACCCGGCGGGCGTCGTCTGGGCGCTGCGCCAGGCGGGGCACGGGATAACGGGCGCGGACATCCATCTCTCCTCGACCGTCCCCACGGGCGCGGGGCTCTCGTCCTCGGCCGCGCTGGAGGTCGTCACCGCGCTCGCCCTGAACGACCTGTACGCGCTCGGCCTGGACCGCCCCGAGCTGGCGGTCCTCGCCCAGCGCGCCGAGAACGCCTTCGTGGGCGTCCCGTGCGGGGTCATGGACCAGATGGCCTCCGCGTGCTGCGCCGACGGTCACGCGCTCCACCTGGACACCCGCGACCTCACCCAGCGCCAGGTCCCCTTCGACCTGGCCGCCCACGGGCTCCGGCTGCTCGTCGTCGACACCCGCGTGAAGCACGCGCTCGGCGACGGGGCGTACGCCGAACGGCGCGCGGGATGCGAGGCGGGCGCGCGGGCGCTCGGGGTCCGCGCGCTGCGCGATGTCCCGTACGACGAACTGCCCGCGGCGCTGGGCCGGTTGGCCGGACAGAGCGACGACGTCCGCGCCTTCGTACGCCATGTCGTGAGCGAGGACCACCGGGTCGAGCGGGTCATCGGACTCCTGGACGCGGGCGATGTCCGCGCCGTGGGCCCGATCCTGACCGAGGGCCATGCCTCACTCCGTGACGACCTGCGGGTCTCCTGCCCCGAACTGGACCTGGTGGTCACCGCCGCCACCGCGGCCGGCGCACTGGGAGCCAGGATGACGGGCGGCGGTTTCGGCGGCTCGGCGATCGTGCTGGTCGAGGCGGCCGACGCGGACGCGATCGCGAAGGCGGTCGCCGAGGCCTTCGCGGCGCAGGGCTGCACGGAGCCGCGCGTCTTCCCGGCGATCCCGTCGAGGGGCGCGCACCGGGTGTCATGACACGGCGGGGACCGTCGCACCTCGGCCGACGGTGCTGAAACGGGGTGCACCACCGTCGGCGGAGGTGAAGCCGGGGTGTACCCCGGCCCTCACATTGGTCATCCCCGGTCACTTGCCAAGCAAAGAGTGTCAATTCTTGTCTACTTCTGTCTCCGTACCGAACACCTGTCACACCCCGAACAGCCAGGCCGACGAGTTCCGCGAATTTCCTTCCGCTCCGGGCCCGCGCCCGTACGCTGATGCTCAGCACCGGTGGGGGCCGGTGCTGTTTCAGGGGTGGAGACAAGTCGGGTACGACGCCCGGGTGGGGTAACGGTCATCACACGGCGGCGGCCGTGACACTGACGTTCCACCGCACCGGGCGCCGTACCCGCGCAGTCCGCTCCCCGCCTTCAGGGGGTGTCCTTTGGTACGTATCCGGGTTCTGGTGGTGGACGACCATCGCATTTTCGCCGAGTCTCTCGCCGCCGCGCTCGCGGCCGAGCCCGACGTGGACGTCGCGGCCGCCGGCAGCGGTCCCGCCGCGCTGCGCTGTCTCGACCGGGCGGCGGCCGAGGGGCGCAGGTTCGACGTGATGCTGGTCGACGCCGATCTGGGCGCGGTCGCGGGCCCGGCCCCCGGCCCGCTGTCCGGCCCGCCGCCGGGCCCGTCTTCGGCACTGTCCTCCGGGCCGGTCCATGTCCCGGCCCCCCGCGCAGTGCCGGAGGGAGCCGACGCGGCCTTCGCCGACGGCATCTCGCTGGTCGCCGGGGTCCGTTCGGGCCAGCCGTCCGTCCGTACGGTCGTACTCGCCGAGAAGGACGACCCGAGCCGGGCCGCACTGGCACTCCAGGCAGGCGCCTCCGGCTGGGTCGCCAAGGACTGCTCGCTCCAGCGGCTGCTCTCCGTGATGCGGGGCGTCCTGCGGGACGAGACCCATCTGCCGGCCGCCCTGCTCACGGGCGTCCTGCGGGAGCTGACGGCCGCGCGCAAACACCGTACGGAGAGCGAGCGGCTGGTCGAGTCGCTCACCCCGCGCGAACGCGAGGTGCTGCGCTGCATGGTCGCGGGCCTCGGGCGCAAAGCCGTCGCCGAGCGGCTCTTCCTCTCCCCGCACACCGTCCGTACGCACATGCAGAACGTGCTGGGAAAGCTCGGCGTGCACTCCACGCTGGCCGCCGTCGCCCTGGCCCGCCGGGCCGGAGTCGGCCCGGTCGACCTGGTGCCGCGGCAGATCACCTCGACGGGATGACGGGCCGGACGGGACGTTCGTGACCGCCCTCAGCCAGGGGTGGTGTTGTCGAACGGGGCGGTCAACTGCCGTAGCAGGTCGGCCAGTTCGCCCCGCTGCGCCCGGGACAGTTCGGCGAGGATCGCGCGCTCCTGGGCCAGCAGCCCGGCGAGCGCCTGATCCGCGCGGTCACGCCCCTCGGCGGTGAGCCTGACCAGCACCCCGCGCCGGTCACTGGGGTCGGGCAGCCGCTCGACCAGGCCCTTCTTGGCCAGCCGGTCGATCCGGTTCGTCATCGTGCCCGAGGTGACCAGGGTCTGGGTCAGCAGCTGGCCGGGGGAGAGCTGATACGGGTCCCCGGCACGCCGCAGCGAGGTGAGGACGTCGAACTCCCAAGGCTCCAGACTGTGTTCGGAGAACGCGATACGACGTGCGCGGTCGAGATGACGGGCCAGCCTGCTGACCCGGCTGAGCACCTCGAGCGGTTCCACGTCGAGGTCGGGGCGCTCTCGGCGCCATGCTGCGACCAGTCGGTCGACCTCGTCCTCCATGACGATCAGTGTAGAGGGTCTGTCGACATGAAGTCTCTTGACGTCAAGATATGCCTGGGTGCAGGCTGGACGAGCCGTGGATCAACGCCCGGACCACGGCCCGTCAGCCACGAGCGACAGGGATCCGCCATGTCTTCAGCCACCCCACGTCCGACCTGGGACCCGAAGCAGTACCTCCGGCACGCCGGCCACCGCGGTCGCCCGTTCCTGGACCTGCTGGCCCGCATCCCCGAGCTTCCCACCGGCCCCGACGGCGTCGCCGCCATCGCCGACATCGGCTGCGGCCCCGGCAATGTCACCGCGCTCCTCGCCGACCGCTGGCCCACCGCCCGCATCACCGGCCTCGACAACTCGCCCGAGATGCTCGCCCTCGCGACGAAGGACCACGCGGGCCCGACCCCCGGCGGCGGCACCATGGACTTCCGGTCCGCCGATGCCGCGCACTGGACGCCCGGCGAACCGTACGACCTGATCGTCTCCAACGCGGTCCTCCAGTGGATCCCCGGCCACGCCGACTCCTTCGCCCGCTGGATCGACACCCTCGCCCCCGGCGGCACCTTCGCCTTCCAGGTCCCCGGCAACTTCACCGCGCCCAGCCACACCCTGCTCGCCGAACTCCGCGCCACCCCACCCTGGCGCGACCGCCTGAGCGGCGCGGACAGGGGCGCCGCCGCAGTCCTGGAACCCGCGGACTACCTCGCGCGCCTCACCGGCCTCGGCTGCGCCGCGGACGTCTGGGAGACCACATACCTCCAGCTCCTCACCGGCGAGGACCCCGTCCTCGACTGGGTGAAAGGCACGGCCCTACGGCCCGTACTCACCGCACTGGACGGCGACGAGGAGGCGATGGCGGAATTCACCGCCCAGTACCGCGCCCTGCTCCACGAGGCATACCCACCCGGCCCGCACGGCACGGTCTTCCCGTTCCGCCGGATCTTCGCCGTCGCCCACAAGACGGCGTGAGCGGTTTCGCGGTCACCCGTTCCGGTGATCGATACGGATTCCCGAGCGGTGGGAAAGCCTGCCCTTGTCGCGGGCTTCGGACTCCGGTGAGACGACCTCCACGGCCGGCAGGACATCGGCAACCGGGAAACTGGTCTGGTCCAGACCGGTGACCGCTTCCGCGCGGACAACCGATACGTCGGGTTCGGGGGCGTTACACCCCTCCAGGACCACCGTCATCTGCCGCTCGACCGACAGACCCGGCGGCCGGGTGCCGCGCAGACCGGCCACCAGCGGATCGACCATCAGGAGGCCACCAGCAGAGCCGGAAGAAGTCACGGTCACCATGACAAGTGACCGCGGCTCCCACTCCCCCCGCTCAGACCTTCCGGTGGCCTATCAGGCGCGGCTTCGGCTCCAGGTTCTCCAGGCCGTGCCAGGCCAGATTCACCAGATGAGCCGCCACCTCCGACTTCTTCGGCCGCCGCGCGTCCACCCACCACTGGCCGGTCAGTGCCACCATCCCCACCAGTGCCTGCGCATACAGCGGCGCCAGCTTCGGATCGAAGCCGCGGGCCTTGAACTCCATGCCCAGGATGTCCTCGACCTGGGTCGCGATATCGCTGATCAGCGAGGCGAACGTGCCCGTGGACTGCGCGACAGGGGAGTCACGGACCAGGATGCGGAAGCCGTCCGTATACGTCTCGATGTAGTCGAGGAGCGCGAACGCCGCCTGCTCCAGCAGCTCACGGGGGTGACCTGCGGTCAGCGCGCTCGTCACCATGTCCAGCAGCTGGCGCATCTCGCGGTCCACGACCACCGCGTACAGCCCCTCCTTGCCGCCGAAGTGCTCGTAGACGACCGGCTTGGAGACCCCGGCCTTCGAAGCGATCTCCTCGACCGACGTGGCTTCGAAGCCCTTCTCGGCGAAAGCGGTACGACCGATGTCCAGCAGCTGCTCACGGCGCTCCGCGCCGGTCATCCGGACCCGGCGGGCGCGCCTGCCGCCCGTGGACCGGCTCTTGTCGGGGCTGCTCTTGCTGCTCGTACTGCCGTCTATCGCCACAGTGCCCATCATGCCGCCTGGGAGGGGGCTTCCTGCCGCCGGGAGTCAAGACGTGACGCGGTCGGCCAGCGGACGTCCGACGCCCAGCCCAGCAGCTCGAACCAGCGGATCAGCCGGGCGCTCGAATCGAGCTGACCCCTGAGCACGCCGTGCCGCGCGCTCGTCGGGTCCGCGTGGTGCAGGTTGTGCCACGACTCGCCGCAGGACAGCACCGCCAGCCACCACACATTGCCCGAGCGGTCACGCGACTTGAACGGCCGCCTGCCGACCGCGTGACAGATCGAATTGATCGACCACGTGACATGGTGCAGCAGCGCCACCCGGACCAGCGACCCCCAGAAGAACGCCGTGAAAGCGCCCCACCAGGACATCGTCACCAGACCGCCGACCAGCGGCGGAATCAACAGCGAGACGAGCGTCCACATCGCGAACTGGCGCGAGACCGCACGGATCACCGGATCCTTGACCAGATCCGGGGCGTACTTCTGCTGCGACGTCTGCTCCTCGTCGAACAGCCAGCCGATGTGCGCCCACCACAACCCCTTCAGCAGAGCCGGAAGCGTCTCGCCGAACCGCCACGGGGAGTGCGGGTCGCCCTCCGCGTCCGAGAACTTGTGATGCCGGCGGTGATCCGCCACCCAGCGGACCAGCGGACCCTCCACGGCGAGCGACCCCGCCACCGCGAGCGCGATCCGCAGCGGACGCTTCGCCTTGAAAGCGCCATGGGTGAAATAGCGGTGGTAACCGATCGTGACCCCATGGCAGCCGATGTAGTACATCGACACCATCAGACCCAGATCGAGCCAGCTCACACCCCCCCAACGCCAGGCCAGCGGCACAGCCGCGAGCACCGCGAGGAAGGGCACGACGATGAAGAGGAGCAGCGCGAACTGCTCGACGGAACCCTTGCTGTCCCCGCCCAGCGTGGCGGAGGGTGTCGAGCCGGATTCATTCGGTGACGGAGAGGAGGAATCGTCGATCACATCGGGGGGTGTGGGCATGGGATCCCCTGCGGTGAGTTATGGGGCAGATGTCTGGATACGGGTGCGTAACCTACGGCATCGTAAGTATGGCAGCGCAGAACGCCGCGACAACAAGCCTGTGGATAACGTCTGGCGAAGGGCACCTATCCTGGTGACGTCGGACAGCGCGGTCCGCCAGGCCGTCCGGAATCCGACGGATGGCCTGAAAGTCTCCAGAAATCTCCAGACGTGCTCAAACACTGCAAGGAGCCGCACCTGTGAGCAGTGCCGACCAGACCCCATCAGCCAGCGCGGAGCTCCGCTCCGACATCCGCCGCCTAGGTGACCTGCTCGGGGAGACCCTCGTACGGCAGGAAGGCCCCGAACTCCTCGAACTCGTCGAGCGGGTATGCGCGCTCACGCGCGAGGACGGCGAAGCCGCCGCCGAGCTCCTCGGAGACACGGACCTGGAGACCGCGGCCAAGCTGGTCCGCGCCTTCTCCACCTACTTCCACCTGGCCAACGTCACCGAACAGGTGCACCGAGGCCGCGAAATGCGGGAACGGCGCGCCGCCGAGGGCGGACTGCTCGCACGCACCGCGGACCGGCTCAAGGACGCCGACCCCGAGCACCTGCGCGAAACCGTCAAGAACCTGAACGTACGGCCCGTGTTCACCGCCCACCCCACGGAAGCCGCACGACGCTCCGTACTGAACAAGCTCCGCCGCATCGCCGAGCTGCTCGAAGCACCGGTCATCGCCTCCGACCGGCGCCGCCACGACCTGCGCCTCGCCGAATCCATCGACCTCATCTGGCAGACCGACGAACTCCGCGTCGTCCGGCCCGAGCCCGCCGACGAGGCCCGCAACGCCATCTACTACCTGGACGAACTCCACGTCGGCGCCGTCGGCGACGTCCTGGAGGACCTCGTCGCCGAACTGGAACGCGTCGGCGTCGAGCTGCCCCCCGGCACCCGCCCCCTCAGCTTCGGCACCTGGATCGGCGGCGACCGCGACGGCAACCCGAACGTGACCCCCGAAGTCACCCGCGAAGTGCTGATACTCCAGCACGAGCACGGCATCACCGACGCCCTCGAACTCGTCGACTACCTGCGCGGACTGCTCTCCAACTCCATCCGCTACACCGGCGCCACCGACGAACTCCTCGACTCCCTCCAGAACGACCTCGTACGGCTCCCCGAGATCAGCCCCCGCTACAAGCGGCTCAACGCAGAAGAGCCCTACCGCCTCAAGGCGACCTGCATCCGCCAGAAGCTCGTCAACACCCGCGAGCGCCTCGCCAAGGGCACCCCGCACGCCGCCGGCCGCGACTACCTCGGCACCGCCGAGCTGCTCGACGACCTCACCCTCATCCAGACCTCCCTGCGCGAATACCGCGGCGGACTCTTCGCCGACGGCCGCATGGACCGCACCATCCGCACCCTCGCCGCCTTCGGCCTCCAGCTCGCCACCATGGACGTACGGGAACACGCCGACGCCCACCACCACGCGCTCGGACAGCTCTTCGACCGGCTCGGCGAGGAATCCTGGCGCTACACCGACATGCCACGCGACTACCGGCAGAAGCTCCTCGCCAAGGAACTCCGCTCACGCCGCCCGCTGGCCCCCACCCCCGCGCCGCTCGACGCCGCCGGAGAGAAGACCCTCGGGGTCTTCCACACCATCCACCAGGCCTTCGAACGGTTCGGACCCGAGGTCATCGAGTCGTACATCATCTCCATGTGCCAGGGCGCCGACGACGTCTTCGCGGCAGCCGTCCTCGCCCGCGAGGCCGGACTCCTCGACCTGCACGGCGGCTGGGCCAAGATCGGCATCGTGCCGCTCCTGGAGACCACCGACGAGCTGCGCGCCGCCGACGTCATCCTCGACGAGATGCTCGCCGACCCCTCCTACCGCCGGCTCGTCTCCCTGCGCGGCGACGTCCAGGAGGTCATGCTCGGCTACTCCGACTCCTCGAAGTTCGGCGGCATCACCACCTCCCAGTGGGAGATCCACCGCGCACAGCGCCGACTGCGCGACGTCGCCCACCGGCACGGCGTACGACTCCGCCTCTTCCACGGCCGCGGCGGCACCGTCGGCCGCGGCGGCGGCCCCTCGCACGACGCGATCCTCGCCCAGCCCTGGGGCACACTCGAGGGCGAGATCAAGGTGACCGAACAGGGCGAGGTCATCTCCGACAAGTACCTGATCCCGTCCCTCGCCAGGGAAAACCTGGAACTGACCGTCGCCGCCACCCTCCAGGCCTCCGCGCTGCACACCGCACCGCGCCAGTCCGACGAGGCACTCGCCCGCTGGGACTCGGCGATGGACACCGTCTCGGACGCCGCCCACGCCGCGTACCGCACCCTGGTCGACGACCCCGACCTGCCCGCGTACTTCTTCGCCGCCACCCCCGTCGACCAGCTCGCCGACCTGCACCTGGGCTCCCGCCCCTCCCGGCGCCCCGACTCGGGCGCGGGGCTGGACGGACTGCGCGCCATCCCCTGGGTCTTCGGCTGGACGCAGTCACGGCAGATCGTGCCCGGCTGGTTCGGAGTCGGCTCCGGGCTCAAGGCACTGCGCGAGGCCGGACCCGACACGGCGCTCGACGAGATGTACGAGCACTGGCACTTCTTCCAGAACTTCCTCTCGAACGTCGAGATGACCCTGGCCAAGACCGACCTGCGGATAGCCCGCCACTACGTGGACACACTGGTGCCGGACGACCTGAAGCACGTCTTCGACACCATCGAGGCCGAGCACGAGCTCACCGTGCGGGAAGTCCTGCGGATCACAGGCGGGGAGAAGCTCCTCGACTCCAACCCCGCCCTCCAGCAGACCTTCGCCATCCGCGACGCCTACCTGGACCCGATCTCCTACCTCCAGGTCTCGCTGCTGGCCCGCCAGCGCGCGGCGGCCGAGCAGGACAAGGCCCCGGACCCGCTGCTGGCACGGGCACTGCTGCTGACCGTCAACGGGGTCGCCGCCGGACTGCGCAACACCGGCTGATCCCCGGGCGAGCGCCGGCCCGCGGCGCTGGTACGGGACTGCCCCCGCTCCCGGATTCCGGGAGCGGGGGCAGCCGTATGCCCGGTACACGTGTACGTGCGGGAGCAGGGCGCGCTTCCGAGGCGCCCAGGAGAAGCCCCGGAAACGCGCCGGAAGCTCGGGAGGCTTCCAAGAGGCTTCCGGGAGGCTTCAGAGAGCGAAGAACACGGCCAGGAGCAGCGCCCCGCCCGCCAGCGCCGCACCCCACGCCACCCGCGTCAGACGCAGACCCCCGCCGATGACCGCGGAGGCCAGCAGCAGCGCCCCGCCGAGCGGCACCCAGGCGTACAACAGCCCCGCCGTGCCCGTACGCACCAACTCGTTCGTACCCGGCTTCACCACGACCCGGAACCGCTCGCCCTTCTTCACGGCGACCGACTGCTCGATACTCATCCCGCCGCGCGGAGCGGCCGGGCCCTCCGACTCGTACCGCCCGGCGCAGATCCCGTCCGCGCAGCCGGTGACGGTGAACGTGCCGTGCTCACGGCCCTTGGCGAGCATCACATGCTGCGCGGCGCCCCAGGACGACCAGACACCCGCGACAAGGAGCAGCACGGCGACACCGCCCATCACGGCCCAGCGGCCGAACGACAGTACGCGGTGGGATGATCCCTGCTCCTGCTTCACCCGCTTCTTCCGCTTCATGGGCGGGATCCTTGGCCATGCGTACGCACTCGGTCAACCCGTGGCCCACGTATGCGGGGGCTTGTCAGGAGTTGTACGCGCTCTGCGCGCGCTCCAGCCCCTCCGTCACCAGAGCCTCCACCGCATCCGCCGCACGGTCGACGAAATACGCCAGCTCCTTGCGTTCCACCGACGAGAAATCCTTCAGGACGAAATCCGCCACCTGCATCCGGCCCGGCGGACGGCCGATCCCGAACCGCACCCGGTGATACTCCGGCCCCATCGCCTTCGTCATCGACTTCAGACCGTTGTGCCCGTTGTCCCCGCCGCCCAGCTTCAGCCGCAGCACGCCGTAATCGATGTCCAGCTCGTCATGGATCGCGACGATGTTCGCCGTCGGCACCTTGTAGAAGTCCCGCAGCCCCACGACCGGACCGCCGGAGAGATTCATGTACGACGTCGGCTTGGCCAGCACGAGACGGCGGTTCGCCGGACCCGGGGCGCCGATACGGCCCTCGATCACATGCGCCTGCGCCTTCTGCGCCCGCTTGAAGGAGCCGCCGATACGTTCCGCCAGCAGATCGGCCACCATGAACCCGACATTGTGCCGGTTGGCCGCGTACCCAGGACCCGGGTTCCCCAGCCCCACGACCAGCCAGGGGGCGTTGGCATCCGTCGTCATCCGCGCTGCGTCTCCTCGCGTACCACTGCTGCCGTTACATCTGTCCGTACCCGCCGGTCGTCAGGGACAGGCGGGCCACCGACAGACGGGGTGGCAGGCCCGTCGGCCTGCCACCCCGTCCGTCACCGTGCGAGGCTCAGGCCTCGGAACCCTCGGCCGCCTCGGCGGTGTCCGCCGGCTCCTCGGCCTGCGCGGCCAGGACCTGGAGGACAACCGCGTCCTCGTCGGTGACCAGCGTGGTGCCCTTCGGCAGCGGGACGTTCTTCGCCAGGATCGAGTCGCCGGCGTCCAGGCCCGCGACGGAGACCGTCACGGACTCCGGGATGTGCGTGGCCTCGGTCTCGACGCTCAGCGTGTTGAGCACGTGCTCCAGCAGGTTGGCACCCGGGGCCAGGTCGCCCTCGGTGTGCACGGCCACCTCGACGGTGACCTTCTCGCCGCGCTTCACCGCGAGCAGGTCGACGTGCTCGATGAAGCCCTTCAGCGGGTCGCGCTGCACGGCCTTCGGGATGACCAGCTCGTTGCGGCCGTCGATGTCCAGCGCGATCAGCACGTTGGCCGTCTTCAGCGCCATCATCAGGGCGTGCGACGGCAGGGTCACGTGAACGGTGTCGGCGCCGTGGCCGTAGACGACGGCGGGAACCTTGCTGGCACGACGGGTACGGCGGGCGGCGCCCTTGCCGAACTCGGTACGGACCTCGGCGCTGATCTTCACTTCAGCCATGGCGGCACTCCTCGTAGAAGGTGACAAGAAATCGGCCGTCACCCGGCCACGACAGGCCTGCTACGAAGAGCGCGTCGATAACGGACCGCCGCACCGAAAAGTGCGGCCTCCCTCGCCGAGCAACTTGGTGAGTCTACCCGGCGGGGAGGCCGCCTCAGAAATCGATCTTCCACACCCGGAAACGGACGCCGGAAGCAGGCACCGGCCCGGCTGTCCCGGGCACCGTCCGGGGCGCGTCCGACCGGCCGCCGGCCAGCGCCTCAGGGTGGCGTCTCAGGCCGGCGTCTCAGGGCGCGAAGAAACAGAGCGCACGCCTACGGCCACGCCCGCTCCTCGACGAGGACGACTACTCCTGCTCCTCGAAGAGGCTGGTCACCGAGCCGTCCTCGAAGACCTCACGCACCGCGCGCGCGATCGTCGGCGCGATCGACAGCACCGTGATCTTGTCGAGGTCCAGATTGCCCGGGTCCGGCAGCGTGTTCGTAAAAACGAACTCACTGACCTTCGAGTTCTTCAGACGATCCGCGGCCGGCCCCGACAGCACACCGTGCGTCGCCGTCACGATGACGTCCTCCGCGCCGTGCGCGAACAGCGCGTCCGCCGCCGCACAGATCGTGCCACCCGTGTCGATCATGTCGTCGACCAGCACACACACCCGGCCGGACACATTGCCCACGACCTCGTGGACCGTCACCTGGTTCGCGACGTCCTTGTCACGGCGCTTGTGCACGATCGCCAGCGGCGCCCCGAGACGGTCGCACCAGCGGTCGGCGACCCGCACCCGGCCCGCGTCCGGGGACACGACCGTCAGCTTCGACCGGTCCACCTTGTCCCTCACGTAGTCCGCCAGCACCGGCAGCGCGAAGAGATGGTCCACCGGACCGTCGAAGAAGCCCTGGATCTGGTCCGTGTGCAGATCCACCGTCAGAATCCGGTCGGCACCCGCCGTCTTCATCAGGTCGGCCACCAGCCTGGCCGAAATTGGCTCCCGCCCTCGGTGCTTCTTGTCCTGCCTGGCATAGCCGTAGAACGGCACGATCACGGTGATGCTCCGGGCCGAGGCCCGTTTCAGAGCATCGATCATGATCAACTGCTCCATGATCCACTTATTGATCGGAGCGGTGTGGCTCTGAATCAGAAAGCAGTCCGCGCCACGTGCCGACTCCTGGTAACGCACATAGATCTCACCGTTGGCGAAATCAAAAGCCTTGGTCGGGACTATCCCGACGCCAAGTTGCTCCGCTACCTCCTCGGCCAGCTCGGGGTGGGCGCGGCCGGAGAAGAGCATCAACTTCTTCTCGCCGGTCGTCTTGATCCCGGTCACAGCACTGTCTCCTCAGACGTGTTGACGGCCGCTGCACCCGCGCATCCCTGCGAGTCAGCCGAATTCGTGCAGATATCACGGTACGCCGAGATCAGCGCACCTGTTTCCGGTCAGCTTTCGTTCCCGGCCCTCCCCGGCGCCGGCCGAGCCGCCTGCGCCGCCTGAGCGGCGGCGCTGCCCGGACGCTTCCGGGCCACCCAACCCTCGATATTCCGCTGCTGGCCCCGGGCCACGGCCAGCGAACCGGCCGGTACATCCTTCGTGATGACCGAACCGGCCGCGGTGTAAGCGCCGTCCCCCACCGTGACAGGTGCCACAAACATGTTGTCCGAACCCGTCTTGCAGTGTGAGCCGACCGTCGTGTGGTGCTTCGCCTCGCCGTCGTAGTTCACGAAGACACTCGCCGCACCGATGTTCGTGTACTCACCGATCGTCGCGTCACCGACATACGACAGATGCGGCACCTTCGTGCCCTCACCGATCGTCGCGTTCTTCATCTCGACATACGTGCCGGCCTTCGCCTTCACGCCGAGCCGCGTACCCGGCCGCAGATAGGCGTACGGACCGACCGACGCCGACTCGCCCACCTCCGCGCCGTCCGCCACCGTGTTGTCCACCCGCGCGCCCGCCCCGACCGACGTGTCCTTCAGCCGCGAATTCGGCCCCACCTCGGCACCCTCGCCCAGATGCGTGGCCCCCAGCAACTGTGTACCCGGATGCACCACCGCGTCCGGCTCGAACGTGACCGTCACATCGATCAGCACCGACGCCGGGTCGACGACCGTCACACCGGCCAGCATGGCCCGCTCCAGCAGCCGCTCGTTCAGCAGACGGGTGGCCTCCGCCAGCTGTACGCGGTTGTTGATACCCAGGATCTCGCGATGGTCGCCCGAAACGCACGCCCCCACCCGATGCCCGGCCTCCCGAAGGATGCCCAGCACATCGGTGAGGTACTCCTCGCCCTGACTGTTGTCCCGGCGCACCTTGCCCAGCGCGTCCGCGAGCAGCCGCCCGTCGAACGCGAAGACACCCGAGTTGATCTCCCGGATCGCCCGCTGCGCGTCCGTCGCGTCCTTGTGCTCCACGATCGCCGTCACCGCGCCACTCGCCCCGTCCCGGACGATCCGCCCGTACCCGGTCGAGTCCGGGACCTCGGCGGTCAGCACGGTCACCGCGTTACCGTCGCCGGCATGGGTCTCGGCGAGCGTCCTCAGCGTCTCGCCGGAGAGCAGCGGAGTGTCCCCGCAGACGACGACCACGGTCCCGTCGGGCGCGCTCCCCAGCTCCTCGATCGCGATCCGGACGGCATGCCCGGTGCCGTGCTGCACGGACTGATAGACGGTGCGTACGCCGTCGTACGAGGCGGCGAGATGGCCCTCGACCTGCTCGCGGGCGTGGCCGACGACCACGACGAGCTGCTCGGGATCGAGTTCACTGGCAGCGGACACGACGTGTCCTACGAGCGAGCGCCCGCAGACCTGGTGCAGAACCTTGGGGGTCTTCGACTTCATGCGGGTTCCTTCACCCGCTGCGAGGACGACGACGGCTGCCGGGCGGTTGGCGCTCACGGGAATGCCCTTCGGCTTCGGGTGGTGGACAACCGCAGGATACCGGGGGGTTTCGGAGAGGAAACGAAGGCGGGTCCCGACCGGAGAGGTCGGGACCCGAACTGAAGGCTCCCGGGGAAGGAATCGAACCCTCATTCAATGGACCAAAACCATTTGTCCTGCCTTTAGACGACCCGGGATAGTCTGTCTCTTATGTCCGACTCTGCGGGTCGGGCATAAGTGCAGCCCCTACTATGCCGTACCACCAGCCTTCGATGCGACGGTAGAGGTCCGCGCTTTGCAGCACGCGGACATTGAGGCAACCGTGATAGCCGTCGCCCACGTTCTTGCGGTTGGTCTTCGGGTTGTGCCTCTTGAGGACGGTCTTGCCCAGTGCCCCGACGTCGACCCCGACGATGCCTGCCCAGAACTGCTCGGCGCTCGGCACGTTCGCATTCTCATGGATGTGTACCTGATGGCGCAGTCTGGACCGGGCGACGCCTAACAGGTCGAGCCAGGCGAGGAAGAGCCCGACCATGTGCGGATCGCTGTTGATGAAGCTCACACGCTCCTGCGGGTTGTGAGGTTTGGCCTTGGCTCCCTCGGACCAGTAGAGGCCCACGCCGAGCAGGAACAGTTCGCGCTCGGACATGAAGCCGATCTCCCGCGCGGCGGCAGCCTTCGTTTCCTGGCGGGCTCCGTCGCGAATGGCCAGTTCGTGATCCCATCGCTTCCGGGCCGCGAGCTTCGCCTGTTCCTTCGAGTCGCGCCGGTCCGGCTTCGGCAGGTCCCGTACCCAGAGTGAGATCGAACTCTTCGAGCAGCCCAGCTCCACCTGGATCTGGTCGTACGTGAGGCCCTTCAGGCGCAGCTCGCGCGCCTGCTCCCGCAGGTCGTCCTTGGCGTTCGGGCGTTTGGTCCATTCCGGGGGTGGTTCGCCCTGGACCAGGCGGCCGAGGATGTCGTTGTTGTGGATCTTCAGGCGGTCGCGGATCTGTCGCAGACTCAAGCCCTCCCGGCGCAGCGCGACGGCCTGTGCCTGGAGGTGTTCGAAGTCTGCGTATTTACTGTGGATTGATGTCATGTGGGAGATCGTCGTCCGTATTGCGGGTGGTCGCCTCGGATGTATGGGCGATTCATCAGTTCGACGTATCGACTCTTGTTCCCGGCGTGTTCTGTCGCGTTTCGTGCTGTGGCGGGCGCCGGAAAATGAGTCGCGAGCGCCCTTAGGCTGGGAGACATGACCACAACGGGGGCCGACCAGGACGCTGCGGGCACGACCGCCCGTGGCTGGTGGTGGTGGGGACGACGGCGTAGTGCCGTGCTGGATGTGGGGCTGGCACTCATGTCGGCTCTGGAGTGCGGGCTGGAGGGGAGCCAGTTCGCCGATTCCGCCGGGTTCTTCGTGCCGGTGGGGGTGGTTTTCGGGCTGCTGGCGGGTGCGGTGCTGCTGGTGCGGCGGCGGTGGCCGTTCGCCGTGGTGCTCGTTTCGATCGCCATCACCCCGGCGGAGATGGGGTATCTGCTGGGGCTGGTCGGGCTGTACACGCTCGCCGCCTCGGAGGCGCCGCGCCGGATCATCGGCGGGCTGGCCGGGATGTCGCTCGTCGGGACGCTGATCGTGACGTTCGTACGGACGCATCAGAACGTGCTCGACACGGGGATCGACTCGGGGCGTTGGTACGTACCTCTCGTCGCGATTCTGATGTCGGTGGGGCTGACGGCGCCGCCGGTGTTGCTGGGGCTCTATGTGGGGGCCAGGCGCCGGTTGATGGAGAGCTTGCGGGAGCGCGCGGACAGCCTGGAGCAGGAGTTGTCGCTCCTCGCGGACCGGGCGGAGCAGCGTGCGGAGTGGGCGCGTACGGAGGAGCGGACGCGGATCGCCCGTGAGATGCATGACGTGGTGGCGCACCGGGTGAGTCTGATGGTGGTGCACGCGGCGGCGTTGCAGGCGGTGGCGTTGAAGGATCCGCCGAAGGCGGTGCGGAACGCGGCGTTGGTGGGTGAGCTGGGGCGGCAGGCGCTGACCGAGTTGCGGGAGATGCTCGGGGTGCTGCGGGCCGGTGAGCAGGTGGCGGCGCGTAAGGCGGTGGGCGGTGGCGGGGCGGGTTCGGTTCCCGTGGCCGTACCGCTGGCGGCTGTGGGGGTGGCGGCTGCGGCTGCTGCGGCTGCGGCGGCCGAGGACGGGCCGGGCATGGAGGACATCGAGGCGTTGGTGGGTGAGTCCCGGGACACCGGGATGGTGGTGGAGCTGTCGGTGCAGGGGGCGTCGCGCGCGTATCCGCCGGAGGTGGAGCAGACGGCGTACCGCGTGGTGCAGGAGGCGCTGACCAATGTCCTGAAGCATGCGGCGGGCGCGAAGGTGATGGTGCGGCTGGCGCATCGTGAGGCGGAGGTCGCGATGCAGGTGGAGAACGGGCCTTCGGACGGTGGTGCGCAGGACGCGGGGTTGCCGAGTGGGGGCAACGGTCTGGTGGGGATGCGGGAGCGGGTGACGGCGCTGGGCGGGGTGTTCGTCTCGGGTGAGACGGACGCGGGGGGTTTCCGGGTGTCGGCGGTGCTGCCGGATCGCGGTGCTGCTTGACGCGGGTTCGGCGGGAGTCGCCGGGCCGTCGGTTGTGAGTGGTGCGTGGCGCGGGTCGACAGGCCCTAGGCGTCGGCTCTCAGGCCGAGGTGAGGCGTGCCGGTTCCATGCCTGTGATCAGGGTGCCTAGTGCCTGGTCGATGTCGGGTCCCAGGTACCAGTCGCCGGTGTGGTCGATGCTGAAGACGCGTCCTGTGGTGTCCATCGCGAGGACCGCCTGGCCGTCGCCTTCCTCGCCGAGGGGGCTGATCTCGGTGTCCAGGGACCGGCCGAGGTCCGCGAGCGTACGGGCGAGGTGGATGCCGGCTGTCGGGTCGATCCGCAGGGTGGCGGGGGCGATCTGCCGGCCGGGGCCGGGTGCGGTGATGCGCAGTCCGCCGAATTCCGCCCAGGCTTCGACGGCGGCGGCGCAGACCGTGAGCCGGTGGCCGGCGGGGGTGGTGTGCGCGCGCAGGGTGTCGGCCCACTCCTCGGCCTGGCTTATGACCCAGCGTCCGGGTTGCCAGCCGGCCTCGCGCAGGGCGGTGTCGACGGGGGCGGGGAACCGGGTGGAGTGGTGGTCGGGCATGCTCAGCCGTTCTCGGTGGGGTCGACGGGGCGTACGCCGAAGTGGGCGAGCAGTGCCGTACAGGAGCGGCAGGGCGGGGCGTAGCTGCCGTGCAGGGGGTCGCCGTCCTCGCGGATGCGGCGGGCGGTCAGTTTGGACTGTTTGAGGGAGCGGCGGGCTTCGCCGTGGGTCATGGGTTTTCGTCTGGCCCGTTTGGAGCGGGCGGTGTCGGCGGCGGTGAGGTGGCGGGAGATCAGGATCACTTCGGGGCAGCGGCCGGTGAAACGTTCGCGCTGACCGCTGGTGAGGGTGTCCAGGAAGTCCTGTACGAGGGGGTGGAGGGCGGGCGGCTGGTCGGCCTTGCCCGCGGTGCAGGTGAGGTTCTGGCCGCGTACGGAGAGTGCGGCGGCGACGGCGGGCAGGATGCCGTCGCGGCGCCGGTGGAGCGCGGGCGGGCGGTGTGTCTCGGTGCTGCTCCACCTCAGGCGCGGGTCGCCGGAAGCGTCGGTCGGTGCGGTCTGCATGTGTGCTGTCCCCTCCCCATGCCTGCGGCGGGCGGCCGCTGGTTCATGCCCCCGTGGCTGGCGCCACGCCCCGTGTTTGGGTGGACAGCCTGCCAAATGTGACGGGCCGTGGGGAAGCTGGGGCTTGGATCGTGGCGTGGCGTCGGCGCTGGGTCACGCGGGTGTGACCGTTGGTCACGGCAAGGCGTGGTGGGGATGTGGCGCGGACGGGTGGGGTCGCGCGGTGCCGGTGAGGTTGGGGGCGTGTGTGGGAGCACATGACCGGCGTGCGGGGGGAGTGAGCCCGGTTGGCCGGTTGGGGGCGCCGGTTGGAGCCGCCCGTGGAGGTGTCCCGGAGGCGCCGGTGGAGGTGTCCCGGAGGCGCCGATGGAGGTCTCCGGGAAGCGTCGGCTCAGGTGCCTTCGCGGGTGCCGGTGGAGGTGCCGTACGGGGACGGTACCGGGACGGTGTGGGTGGAGCGGACGGGGGTGGGGCGGATGTGCCGGACGGTAGCGGATGTGTCGGACGGTAAGGGGGAGGAGCGTCCGTTCCTCTCTTGCGCCACCGCATAGGCTGTGCTGAACCAGGGCTGTGGAACCAGCCGGAAGCAGCAGGGGGCAAACGCCATGACGACAGGTCGGCTCGGGCAGCAAGCCGCGCCACCGAACGCGGCCTATGCCGGGCAGGTCGTGCATTTCCCGGATCCGGTCCGGGCCGCCCGTCACCCCAGAGGTGTACGGGTGGACGCTGACGGCTATCCGGACTTCGCGCCGTACGCGCGTGCCGCCGCGGAGATCGCGGAGCCCCCCGAGGGGTTCGGCGTGGACGAGTTGCGGCTCACGGACTACGTGTCGGCCAATGCCGCGCTGCACGCCGCGGGCCACGAGTTGTGGGACACGATTCCCCCGGTGACCACACCGCACGGCTGGACCTGGCACCATCTGCCGGCTTCGCGCCGGATGGTGCTGGTGCCGGTCGAGGTGAAGGCGCTGTTGCGGCATCACGGCGGTCTGGCGACGACGCCGGTGGACCACGGCAAGCGGGGCACGCGTCCGCTCCAGGAGACCCGGCCGGTGCACTTCGGGCTGCCGAAGGGCGCGATATCGGTCACCGAGGAGCAGGTGCTGGGAGTCGAGGAGGATCTCGGTTACCGGCTGCCCGGCGCGTACCGCTCGTTCCTGAAGGCGGCGGGCGGCTGCGCGCCGGTGGGCGCGGCGCTCGACGCCCAGCTGGGTCTGCTGGTGGATCAGCCGTTCTTCACGGTGCGGGACGAGGCCGCGGTCAATGACCTCGTGTACGTCAACAAGTGTCTGCGGGACCACCTGACCAAGGACTATCTGGCCGTCGGCTTCGCCCAGGGCGGCATTGTCGCGGTCAAGGTCAGGGGTGAGCGGATCGGGTCGGTCTGGTTCTGCGCGTACGACGATGCCAGGGATCAGGACGGGTGGAGCGTGCGGGAGCGCGTGGAACGGCTGTTGCTGCCCTGCGGTGACGACTTCGACGCTTTTCTGCTGCGGCTGGCGGGCAGTCCGCCGGAGTTGGAGACCGTGGCGAACCTGATGGTGGACGGCGGCTTCGCGCGCGCCGTCCCGGTGGAGGGGTGAGCGCGATGGTGACCTTCGCACAGGCGCAGGAGCGCGCGGAAGAGTGGGTCAACGGCGATCTGCCCGGCTACCAGCATCGTGAGGTGCGGGTGCGGGAGTTCGAGCTGGGCTTCGTGGCGTGGGCGGAGGACCGTGAGGGCGGTCCCACGTCGGACGGCGGCCGTCAGCGGCTGGTGATCGCGAGGGACAGCGGTGAGGCCACTTTGTGGCCGGGGCTGCCGGTGGGCGAGGTGATCCGGCGGTACGAGGAGGATTACGGGGCGCCCGAAGCGGCGCCGTCCGCGCCGGAGCCGCCGGAGCGGATCGATCTGAATCAGACGTCGTTCCTGTTGACGCCGCCGGAGTGGCTCCAGGAGGCGGCGGACAAGATAGGCATCCCGGACCGTCGGACGCCGGAGACGCCTGGGGCCCCGGCTTCGTCGGCGGCGTCTTCGGAGGCTTCGTCTCCGGGCGGTGCTGACGCGTCCGCGTCGGCCGGTTCGTCCACGGCCGGTTCGTCCACGGCCGGTCCGGCCACGGGTGGTCCGTCTTCGGGCGGTTACGGCCTCGGCGCGGGGCCCGGCGCGAGTGCCGACGCGGGTGCGGGGGCTGGCGGCGGCGCGTCGCAGGGCGGCTCCGCCTGGCCCGGTCCGGGAGCCGGCGGTGCTGACCGGGAATACGATCCCACCGCCAACGACGGTGTGCCCGCGTCGAGTTCGAGCACACCGGCCGGGACGCCGATCGGGGCCACGCCCTGGGCCGGGACCGACACGAACGCCCCGTCCGCCTCGGCGGAGGACGGTTCCGTACCCCTGCCGGCGACGGTCTTCGCGCCGCCGCTCTCCGGGGCGGACGACGAGGACACCCCGCCGCCGGCCGTCGGCGCCGACGCGCCGACCGCGCTGATGTCGGGTGGGAGCCAGTTGCCGCGTACGGCGTTCGCTCCGGCCCTGGACGGGAAGCAGCCCGGTTCCGATTCCGGTTCCGGTGCGGGCCCCGGTTCCGCCGCTGACATCGCCGATGCCGAGACCGGCAAGGCGCCGATGTCGCCGACTGGTTCGACGACTCCGCCGCCGCCCAGCCCGCCCGGTGTTCCGGGCGCGCGGCCGGAAGGCGCGACTCCGCCGCCGTCGGGGCCGGGTACGCCCGGTGCCCCGGCGGGCGGATACATGCCGACGCAACTGGCCTCGCAGCTCGGCCCCGAGGCGTCCCAGCCGTCCGGTCCGCCGGGGCCTCCTGGCCCACCCCAGCCTCCTGGTGCGCCTGGTGCGCCTGGTGTGCCGCAGCCTCCCGGTCCTCCGGGCCCGCCCGGCGCGCCGCAGGGCACGCCTCCGGGCGGGGTGCATCAGGCGGCGACGATGTTCGCGGATCCGGGTCAGCTCGGCCGCCCTCCGCAGCCGCCGGGTCCGCCGGGCATGCCGCCGGGTGCGCCGCAGCCTCCCGGTCCGCCCGGTCCCCCTGGTGCGCCTGGTGTGCCGCAGCCTCCCGGTCCTCCGGGCCCGCCCGGCGCGCCGCAAGGTACGCCTCCGGGTGGGGTGCACCATGCCGCGACCATGCTGGCCGGTCCGGCCGTCGGGCCGATGCCGCCGTTGGCCCCGCAGCCTCCCGGTCCGCCCGGGATGCCGCCGGGCGCCCCCGGCCCCGTACCGCACACGCCGCCGCCTCAGCCGCAGGCGTACGGCTATCCGCAGCAGCCGTCCGGTCTGCCGACCGTCGGCCCCGGCTACCAGGCCGTGTTGCGTTACCGTGCGCCCGACGGCTCCGAGGCCCAGCTCATCCGCCGCTCCGCGCCCGGGACTCCGCACCCCGAGTGGCAGATCCTGCACGAGTTGCGCGCGATGAATGTGCCGCCGCAGCAGGTGCTCGAACTGCACACGGAGCTGGAGTCGTGCGAACTGCCCGGCGGTTACTGCGCGCGGATGATCCGGGAGACCTGGCCGCAGGTACGGATCACCAGCGTGGCCCCGTACGGTCAGGACCATGCCAGCCGGCAGCAGGGTATGCAGCATCTGCTCACCCATCAGGGCGAGTTGCACCAGGTCGCGGACGGGCCCGCGCGGCCCGCGCCGGTCCGTGCGGCGTTGCCGCAGCTGGCGCCCGCGCCGCCGATACCTCCGGAGGGGATCGCGCACGAGCTGACCGGGGCGTTCGGACCGCAGGGCATTTGCCGGTTCGACCAGCGGGCGGTGTCCCGTCAGGGTGTGCCGGAGCTGGTGGCGCGCACGCTGGTGTGGGCGGGCCTGCCGGCCGACTTCGGCCCCTTCTTCTGGGCGCAGCCCGCCCAGCCGGTGGTGCCGACGCTGGCCGAACTGGCGGCGCAGCGGCAGGTGCGCCCGGCCGCCGACGCGGGCTCGTATCTGGTGATGGGCAGTGACTTCGGCCGGGCGATCTGTGTCCAGTACGGTACGGCGCACATCATGGCCGTATCGGTGGAGGCGGGTCCCGGCGGGCAGTCGGTGCCGCCGCAGTTCGTGAACACCGGGCTGCCGGAGTTCACGCGTTCGCTGGCGCTGCTGGGCCGGATGTGGCGGTTGCGCTTCGGTCTCACTCCGGAGCAGGCGGGCCGTTGGACCGTCGACTTCCAGGCGCAACTGGCCGCGCTCGACCCGGCGGCGCTGTCGTCGCCGGAGAGCTGGTGGTCGGTGCTGCTGGAGCAGATGTGGGACGGCCTGCTGTGAACCACGGCCTCTTGAACGGCTGAACGCCGCTCGGCGGTATGTACGGATGACGAGGCGCCCCCGCGAGACGCGGTGGGCGCCTCGGTCATTTCCGTACCGCCATCCTGCCTCTTTCCTGCGGAAAGTTCCGGCTACTTACGTTCCGTGACGCATTCTTGACCGGCAGGGTTGGGCGGAGTGTCGTGTTATGGGCATTTCGCTTCGATCCATCAGGATTGCGTCGAATGGCGTTATGTGTCGGAGAGGGGCTTCAAGGATGGGTGCTGAACCGTTGTCGGCTCATGGCTTTGTGTCCGTACGAGGTCGTGGCTACCGTCCCGAACAGGTCGACCTGCGGGTCTCCGTGCTGTGCCGCCAGCGCGACGACCTCTGGGAACGCGCGGCGCGACTCACCGTTCTGGCCAAGCAGATGGAGGGCGAGGCGGAACGGCTCCGGGAGCAGGTGGCGGCTCTCGTACCGCAGACGTACGCGACGCTGGGCCCGCGCGCCCAGCGGATCCTGGCCATCACGGTGGAGGAGGACGAGGCGGTACGGGCCGGGGCGCGCGCGGAGTGCCAGGCGCTGCTCGACGCGGCGGAGGAGGCGGCCCGCAGAGTGCATGAGGCGGCGGGTGAACAGGCCGACGCCGTACGGGCGGAGGCGGAGGCGCACGCCCAGGAGGTCCTGGACGCGGCGCGCGGCGCGGCCGAGGAGCAGCGGATCGAGGCGCGGCGCGGAATCAAGGAGCGGCGCGGGGAGGAGCTTGTCGTACTCAAGGAAGTGCGACGGCGCACCCAGGATGTGATCGACGACCTGGAGCAGCAGCAGGCCGAACGCCTGGCCGCGATGAACCGCGAATTCGCCGACCGCGAAGCCGCGTTGGAGGTCGAGCAGGCCGAACTCGCCGCGTACGCGGAGGCGCGGCTGGTCGAAGCGCAGCGAGCCTTCTCCGAGGCGGGCGAGCAGGCGCGGCGCTGCCAGGAGGACGCGCAGACGAAGGCGGCCGAACTGGGCGAGCGGGCGCGGGCGCGGGCGGAGGGGCTGGCGCGGGAGACGGAGCGGTTGCTGGGTGAACACCTGGAGGCCCGGGAGGAGATGCAGGCACACATGACGCGGGTGCAGAACAGCCTGGTGGCCCTGACGGGGCGGGCGGCGGCGGAGGGGTGACGCTTCGCCGTCCGGCGGGGTGCGGTGTGCTGCCGGTGCGTGGATCGGTGCGGGTTGTTGCCGGGTGCCGCTCCGGGGTCATGTCCTGCACTGCACGATTTACGGCGCATGCGGGTCCGGTAGTCGGCTGACAGGCCGGCGAGCGCCACACATCACGCTTTACGTTCCGGACACGACCCCTGCGCGCCCCCCCTCACCGCACGCCACAGACCACCCCACCGGGCCGGGGACGGGAAACCGGCGGGAGAGGGTCGGGGGTGCAGGAGGTGCGTGTCCGGACACTTAAGCGTGATGTGTGGCGCAAGCCGGGCCGCACCCAGGTACGAGACCCGCACGCGCCGTAAATCATGCCGTCCGGACATGTACCTCCGGAGGCCCCGGCACCCGCACCCACCACACACCGCACCGCCCCCCGACTAGTCGTTCTTCTCCGGGAGCACCGGGAACCGGCGCGGCGCTACGAAGATGAGCACCAGCAGCGCGAGGCCCGCCGCGCATGCCGCGCCCAGGTAGACGTGGTCCACCGCCGCGTCCACCGCGCGGCGCAGGTAGTCCGTCGCCTCCGCGCTGAGGGCGGTCGGGTTCTCCAGGGCGCGGGAGACCGAGTCCAGGTCGTCGGGGAGTCCCGGGGTCGGTGGGTCGGCCAGTCGTGCGGCGATGATTCCGTTGGCGATCGCGCCGAACACCGCGGCTCCTATGCTCTGTCCGACCTGACGGCAGAAGAGTATGGAAGCTGTCGCCGTGCCCCGTTCCGACCATCCGACGGTCGACTGGACCCCGATGATCAGGGGGAGTTGGAAGAGCCCGAGCGCACCGCCGAGCAGCAGCATGATCAGTGCCGGTTGCCAGGCCTGTCCCGGGTACGGGAGCAGAGGGAAGGCGAGCAGGACCACCAGCGCGAGGGAGATGCCGGTGATCGCGGTACGGCGGAAGCCGATGCGGTTGTAGACGCGGTTGGAGAAGGCCGCGCTGACCGGCCAGGTCAGTGTCATCGCGGAGAGGACGAAGCCGGCGGCGATCGGGCCGAGGCCGAGCACGGACTGGGCGTACGTCGGGAGGAAGACGGTCGGGGCGACCATCAGCAGACCGAGCGCGCCGAGTGCGAGGTTGACGGCGGCGATCGTACGGCGGCGCCAGACCCAGCCCGGAATGATCGGCTCCGCCGCTCGTCGTTCGATGACGACGGTGACGGCGGCCAGGACCGCGCTCGCGCCGAGGAAGGCGAAGGAGGGTGCGGACAGCCAGGGCCAGGCGACGCCGCCCTGGACGAGGGCGGTGAGCAGGAGCGTGCCGGTGGCGAACACGGCGAGCGCGCCCGCCCAGTCGATACGGGGACGGGGCGCCCGGACCGTACGGTCGGCGCTGTCGTGGGACGTCCGTGCCGTTCGCGCCGTACGGCTGCTGTCGCGCGGCGCACGTGCCGTACCGCTGCCGTCGCGCGGCATCCGCGCCGTACGGCCCGGGTCGCGGAGGTATTTGACCACCAGCCACAGTGCGATCAGGCCCACCGGCAGGTTGATCAGGAAGATCCAGCGCCAGTCCGCGTATCCCGCCAGCAGGCCGCCGAGGGCGGGGCCCGCGACGGACGAGGTGGCCCAGACCGTCGACAACTTGGCCTGGATCTTGGGGCGTTCCTTGAGGGGGTAGAGGTCGGCGGCGATGACCTGCACGGTGCCCTGGAGCGCGCCGCCGCCCAGGCCCTGGACGACGCGGAAGGCGATCAGGGAGGACATGTTCCAGGCGGTCGCGCAGAGCAGCGAGCCGATGAGGAAGAGGATGATGCCGGCGATCAGGACGGGCTTGCGGCCGAAGGTGTCGGAGAGCTTCCCGTACACGGGGAGGGTGACGGTCACGGCGAGCAGGTAGCCGGAGAACAGCCAGGAGAAGACGGAGAATCCGCCGAGGTCGCCGACGATCTGGGGGACGGCCGTGGAGACGATGGTGCCGTCCAGTGCGGCGAGCGCCATGCCGAGCATCAGCGCGGCGACGACCGGGCCGCGCCCGCGCTCGCGGCCGTTCCCGCCCTCGGACTCGCGGCTGTTCCCACGCCCGCCCTCGCGCTCGCGGCCGTGGCCGCCCCCGGGCCCGCGGCTGTCGCCGCCCCCGGACTCGCCCGGCCCCGGGGGCCGCGACGCCCCCGGTCTGCGCCCCGGCCCTGGAGGCCGCGACGGCTCCGGCCCCGGCCCCGGCAACGGCTTCCGCGCCGTCTCCGGGGCCTCGGGTATCGCTTCGGTACGTCCGGTGTCCTCGCCACTGCCGCCGGGGCTGCTCACGGGATCCCTTCCCTATGCACGTATCTGCCGGGGACACCCTCTCACCGACACCCGTCGCGACGGGAGGGCGCAGGCCGGGCCGGTTGCCGCGGCTGTGGGCTCCCCCTGGGGGCGGAGACCCCTTAGGGGGTTCTCCCTACTTCTGTGCAGGGGACGTTCGTCCCGGTGGAGGACGTGACGGCAGCCGCCGTTCCCTAAGTTGGTCTCAGGGATCCGGGGGCCCGGGACGGGGGAATGCCGCATCACGGGGGTGGGGGAAACCCCAGGCGAAGACTGCGCTGTGCACCAGCGCGCCGGGCCTCCCGGATCCCGCAGACTCAGAGCGCGCCCGGATTCGGGGCGCATCCGACGGCATCACATGACACCGGTGAACCGACCTCACCGGCGGTCGGTCCTGCCTATCTGTTGACCGGCTTAGGAGACATACCGTGACAACGGCTGTAACCATCCCCAGGCACGGGGGTACTGGAGGGCGTGCGGCCGTCGCGGCGCGAGCGCGGCAGGTCGTCAAGGCGTACGGCTCGGGGGAGACCCGGGTCGTCGCGCTCGACCATGTCGATGTGGACATCGACCGGGGGCGGTTCACCGCGATCATGGGGCCGTCCGGTTCGGGCAAGTCGACGCTGATGCACTGCCTCGCGGGGCTGGACACCGTGACCTCGGGTGAGATCCACCTCGACGAGACGGAGATGACGAAGCTCAAGGACAAGCGCCTCACCCAGCTGCGCCGGGACCGGATCGGTTTTGTCTTCCAGGCGTTCAACCTGCTGCCGACGCTCAGCGCCCTGGAGAACATCACGCTTCCCATGGACATCGCCGGCCGCAAGCCGGACGGTCCGTGGCTGCGGCGGGTGGTGGAGACGGTGGGCCTCGCCGACCGGCTGAAGCACCGGCCGACGCAGCTGTCGGGCGGCCAGCAGCAGCGCGTCGCGGTGGCCAGGGCGCTCGCCGCCCGGCCCGAGATCATCTTCGGTGACGAGCCGACCGGGAACCTGGACTCGCGCGCGGGCGCCGAGGTGCTGAGCTTCCTTCGCCGGTCCGTCGACGAGCTGGGCCAGACGATCGTGATGGTCACGCACGACCCGGTCGCCGCCTCCTACGCGGACCGTGTGCTGTATCTCGCGGACGGCAGGATCGTGGACGAGATGGTCCGGCCCACCGCGGAAGCCGTGCTCGACCGGATGAAGGACTTCGACGCGCGGGGGCGGACCTCGTGACCGTGCTCAAGACCTCGATGCGCAACTTCCTCGCGCACAAGGGGCGGATGGCGCTCTCCGCCGTCGCGGTCCTGCTCTCGGTGGCCTTCGTCTGCGGGACGCTCGTGTTCACCGACACGATGAACACGACGTTCGACAAGCTCTTCGCCGCGACCTCCGCCGATGTCACGGTCGCGCCGAAGGCGGCCGAGGACGGCGGCGAGACCTCGCAGACCGGCAAGCCCGAGACGCTGCCCGCCTCCGTCGTCGAGACGGTGCGCAAGGCGGACGGTGTGAAGTCCGTCGAGGGCGGGGTCAGCAGTATGAGCGTGACCGTCGTCAACGCCGACAACAAGGACATGGGCGGGATCAACGGCGCCCCGACGATCGCGGGCAACTGGACGCGTAACGACCTCCGTTCGATGGAGATCGCCTCCGGCCACGCGCCGCGCGGCCCCACCGAGGTGATGGTCGACGCCGACACCGCCGAGAAGCATCACCTCTCGATCGGCGACGAGTTGCGCACCATCGCGGTCACGGGCGACTTCACGGCGAAGATCTCCGGTATCGCCGCGTTCACCGTCACCAACCCCGGCGCGGCCGTCGTCTTCCTCGACACCCCGACGGCGCAGCGTGAACTGCTCGGCGGCACGGGCAGGTTCACCCAGCTCAATGTCACGGCCGACGAGGGCGTCAGCGACACGCGGCTCAAGCGGGACGTGGCCACCGCGCTCGGTGGCGGCGCGTACAAGCTCCAGACGCGGCAGGAAGCCGCGGACGCGGACCGCTCGGACGTCGGCTCGTTCCTCGACGTGCTGAAGTACGCGATGCTCGGCTTCGCCGGGATCGCCTTCCTCGTCGGCATCTTCCTGATCGTCAACACCTTCTCGATGCTGGTCGCCCAGCGGACCCGGGAAATCGGACTGATGCGGGCGCTCGGCTCCAGCCGCCGGCAGGTCAACGGTTCGGTGCTGGTGGAGGCCGTGCTGCTGGGGATCTTCGGCTCGGTGGCCGGGGTCGCCGCCGGGGTGGGGCTCGCGATCGGGCTGATGAACATCATGTCCTCGATAGGCATGGAGCTGTCCACCCAGGATCTGACGGTCAAGTGGACGACACCGGCGCTCGGTCTGGTGCTGGGCGTCGTGGTCACCGTCCTCGCCGCGTACGTTCCGGCCCGGCGGGCCGGGAGGATCTCCCCGATGGCCGCGCTGCGCGACGCGGGCACGCCCGCCGACGGACGGGCCGGATGGATCAGGGCGATCGTCGGGCTCCTCCTGACGGGCGCCGGAGGCGCCGCGCTCCTCATCGCGACGCGGGCCGACGAGGCGGCCGAGGGCTCGCTGTTCCTCGGGGTGGGCGTGGTCTGCACACTCATCGGGTTCGTCGTGATCGGGCCGCTGCTCGCGGGCGGTCTGGTACGGGCGCTCGGCGCGGTCCTGCTGCGGATGTTCGGCCCCGTGGGCAGGCTGGCCGAGCGCAACGCGCTGCGCAACCCGCGGCGTACGGGAGCGACCGGCGCCGCCCTGATGATCGGGCTCGCGCTGGTGGCCTGCCTGTCGGTGGTCGGCTCCTCGATGGTCGCCTCGGCCACCGACGAGCTCGACCGGACGGTGGGCGCGGACTTCATCGTCCAGTCCGGCAACGGCCAGCCGATCATGCCGCAGGCGCAGGCGGCGCTGGAGAAGGCGCCCGACCTGGCGCACGTCACCGAATACAAGTGGGTCGACGCGGAGCTGACCGCCCCCGACGGCCGGACCGAGTCGGACGGGATCATCGCCGCCGACCCCAGCTATACGCGGGATCTGCGCCGCGAGACCGTCGAGGGCGAACTGTCCGCGGCGTACGGGAAGAACGCCATGTCGGTCGGCAGTGACTACGCCACCGAACACGGCGTCAAGGTCGGCGACCAGATGACGGTCGCCTTCACGGGTGGCAGGACCGCCGAGCTGAAGGTCGCGGCGATCACCTCGGACGACGTGAATGTCGACAGGGGCGCGATGTACACCGACATCGCGACCGTCGCCCGGTACGTCCCCGCCGACAAGATGCCCAAGAACATGTTCCTGTTCGCGGCGGCCGAGGACGGCAAGGAGAAGGAGGCGTACGAAGGCCTCAAGGAATCCCTCGCCGCGTACCCGCAGTACAAGGTGCAGAACCAGACCGACTACAAGCAGGATCTCAAGGACCAGATAGGCCAGCTGCTCAACATCGTCTACGGCCTGCTGGCCCTCGCGATCATCGTCGCGGTGCTGGGCGTGGTGAACACCCTGGCGCTGTCGGTGGTGGAGCGTACCCGCGAGATCGGTCTGCTGCGGGCGATCGGCCTCTCCCGCCGCCAGCTGCGCCGCATGATCCGGCTGGAGTCGGTGGTCATCGCCCTCTTCGGCGCGCTGCTCGGCCTCGGTCTGGGCATGGGCTGGGGCACGGCGGCCCAGAAGCTGCTGGCCCTGGAGGGCCTCGGTGTCCTGGAGATACCGTGGCCGACGATCGTGGGGGTCTTCGTGGCCTCGGCCTTCGTCGGACTCTTCGCCGCCCTGGTCCCGGCGTTCCGGGCGGGCCGGATGAATGTCCTGAACGCGATCGCCACGGAGTAGGGCGTACGGTAAGGGCCCTCCGGCCCCGGTGAGCGTCCTCCAACGCTCACCGGGGCCGGATCGCGTGGTGAGCGCGTCGTGGGCGGATGTCCCGTACCGGGATTCCCGCGTCACGGGAATTCCGGTACGGGAGCCGGGGACCTACGGGAGCAGGGGCCGGGGCGTGCCGGGCGGCGGGTGTGCGGCGGGCGGCAGCCGCCGCTCCGGCCCCGGGTGTCACACCGGCGTCGTACGCTGGGAGACCCCCGGCCCGTGAGACGTGTCGGGCCCTTCGCGTGGTCGGCCGCTCACCCCGGCCGCCGCTCGCGTAGCCAGCCACTCCACCTCAGGACCCGGACGGAACCCTCCATGAGCCTGCACGGTCTGCTCGACGCCGTCACCAAGGACCCGGCGCTCGCCGAAGCGGTGAAGGCCGCCGCCGACGGCCGCCGCTCGCATGTCGACCTGGTCGGGCCGCCCGCCGCGCGGCCCTTCGCGGTGGCCGCGCTGGCGCGGGAGGCCGGGCGGCCGGTGCTGGCCGTGACCGCCACGGGACGGGAGGCCGAGGACCTGGCGGCGGCGCTGCGGTCCTTGCTGGATCCGGACACCGTGGTCGAGTACCCGTCCTGGGAGACCCTGCCGCACGAGCGGCTCTCGCCCCGCTCCGACACCGTGGGGCGGCGGCTCGCGGTGCTGCGGCGCCTGGCGCATCCGGTCGCCGACGACCCGACGGCCGGGCCGGTCAGCGTGGTGGTCGCGCCCGTACGGTCCGTGCTCCAGCCGCAGGTCAAGGGCCTCGGCGACCTGGAGCCCGTCGCACTGCGCAGCGGGCGGAGCGCCGATCTGAACGAGGTCACGGAAGCCCTGGCGGCCGCCGCGTACGCCCGTGTCGAGCTGGTCGAGAAGCGCGGCGAGTTCGCTGTCCGCGGCGGCATCCTCGATGTCTTCCCGCCCACCGAGGAGCACCCCCTGCGGGTGGAGTTCTGGGGCGACGACATCGAGGAGATCCGGTATTTCAAGGTCGCCGACCAGCGCTCCCTGGAGGTCGCCGAGCACGGACTGTGGGCGCCGCCCTGCCGCGAGCTGCTGCTGACCGCGCAGGTACGGGAGCGGGCCGCGGCCCTCGCCGAGGCCCACCCGGAGCTGGGCGAGCTGCTCGGCAAGATCGCGGAGGGGATCGCGGTCGAGGGCATGGAGTCCCTGGCACCGGTCCTCGTGGACGACATGGAGCTGCTGCTGGACGTGCTGCCGGCCGGTTCGATGGCGCTGGTCTGCGACCCGGAGCGGGTGCGGACCCGGGCGGCGGACCTGGTGGCGACGAGCCAGGAGTTCCTCCAGGCGTCCTGGGCGGCCACCGCCGGCGGCGGTCAGGCCCCGATCGATGTCGGCGCGGCCTCCCTGTGGGGCATCGCGGACGTCCGGGACCGGGCGCGCGAGCTGGACATGATGTGGTGGTCGGTCTCCCCGTTCGCGCTGGACGAAGACCTCTCGGACGACTCCATCACGCTGGGCATGCGGGCCCCCGAGTCGTACCGGGGCGACACCGCCCGCGCGCTCGCCGACACCAAGGGCTGGCTGGCGGACGGCTGGCGGACGGTGTTCGTCACGGAGGGCCACGGCACGGCGTCCCGTACGGTCGAGGTGCTCGGCGGCGAGGGCGTCCCCGCCCGGCTCGACACCCCCGGCGCGCGCAGCGCCCGGGGCCTCGCCGACCTCACCCCGTCCCTCGTCCACGTCGCCTGCGGCTCGATCGACTACGGCTTCGTCGACCCGGACCTCAAGCTGGCGGTGCTCACCGAGACCGACCTGTCCGGCCAGAAGGCGGCGGGCAAGGACGGCGCGCGGATGCCCGCCAAGCGCCGCAAGACCATCGACCCGCTCACGCTGGAGGCGGGCGACTACATCGTCCACGAGCAGCACGGCGTGGGCCGCTACGTGGAGATGGTGCAGCGCACGGTCCAGGGCGCGACGCGCGAGTACCTGCTGGTCGAGTACGCCCCGGCCAAGCGCGGCCAGCCCGGCGACCGGCTGTACATCCCCACCGACCAGCTGGAGCAGGTCACCAAGTACGTCGGCGGCGAGGCCCCGACGCTGCACCGCCTCGGCGGCGCGGACTGGACGAAGACCAAGGCGCGCGCCAAGAAGGCGGTCAAGGAGATCGCCGCCGACCTGATCAAGCTCTACTCGGCGCGGATGGCCGCCCCCGGCCACGCCTTCGGCCCGGACACCCCCTGGCAGCGGGAGCTGGAGGACGCCTTCCCGTACGTGGAGACGCCCGACCAGCTCTCCACCATCGCCGAGGTCAAGGAGGACATGGAGAAGACGGTCCCGATGGACCGGCTGGTCTGTGGCGACGTGGGCTACGGCAAGACGGAGATCGCCGTACGGGCGGCCTTCAAGGCGGTCCAGGACGGCAAGCAGGTCGCGGTCCTCGTGCCCACGACGCTGCTGGTGCAGCAGCACTTCGGCACGTTCTCCGAGCGGTACGCGCAGTTCCCGGTCGCCGTGAAGGCGCTGTCCCGCTTCCAGTCGGACACGGAGGCGAAGGCGACTCTCCAGGGGCTGCGGGAGGGCGCGGTCGACATCGTCATCGGTACGCACCGGCTGTTCTCGTCCGAGACCAAGTTCAAGGACCTGGGCCTGGTCATCGTGGACGAGGAGCAGCGTTTCGGCGTGGAGCACAAGGAGCAGCTGAAGAAGCTCCGCGCCAATGTCGACGTCCTGACCATGTCCGCGACGCCCATCCCCCGTACGTTGGAGATGGCCGTCACCGGCATCCGCGAGATGTCGACGATCACCACCCCGCCGGAGGAGCGGCACCCGGTGCTGACCTTCGTCGGCCCGTACGAGCAGAAGCAGATCGGCGCGGCCGTCCGGCGTGAACTGCTGCGCGAGGGCCAGGTCTTCTACATCCACAACCGCGTGGAGTCGATCGACCGGGCGGCGGCCAAGCTGCGCGAGATCGTCCCCGAGGCGCGGATCGCCACCGCGCACGGCCAGATGACGGAGGGCGCGCTGGAGCAGGTCGTGGTCGACTTCTGGGAGAAGAAGTTCGACGTGCTGGTCTCCACGACCATCGTCGAGTCCGGTATCGACATCTCCAACGCCAACACCCTGATCGTGGAGCGCGGCGACAACTTCGGTCTCTCGCAGCTGCATCAGCTGCGCGGCCGGGTCGGACGAGGGCGCGAGCGCGGCTATTCGTACTTCCTCTACCCGCCGGAGAAGCCGCTGACCGAGACCGCGCACGAGCGTCTCGCGACGATCGCCCAGCACACGGAGATGGGCGCGGGCATGTACGTCGCGATGAAGGACCTGGAGATCCGGGGCGCGGGCAATCTCCTCGGCGGCGAGCAGTCGGGGCACATCGCGGGCGTCGGCTTCGACCTGTACGTACGGATGGTGGGCGAGGCGGTCGCCGACTACCGCGCCTCGCTGGAGGGCGGCGTGGAGGAGGAGCCGCCGCTGGAGGTCAAGATCGAGCTGCCGGTCGACGCGCATGTCCCGCACGACTACGCGCCGGGCGAGCGGCTGCGGCTCCAGGCGTACCGTGCGATCGCCTCCGCCACGGCGGAGGCGGACATCGCGGCGGTCCGCGAGGAGCTGACCGACCGCTACGGCAAGCTCCCCGAGCCGGTGGAGAACCTGCTGCTGGTGGCGGGCCTGCGGATGCTCGCGCGGGCCTGCGGCGTCGGGGAGATCGTGCTCCAGGGGCCGAACATCCGCTTCGCGCCGGTGGAGCTGCGGGAGTCGCAGGAGCTGCGCCTGAAGCGGCTGCATCCCCGTACGGTCATCAAGCCGGCCGCCCACCAGATCCTGGTGCCGCGCCCGACGGCGGGCAAGATCGGCGGAAAGCCGGTGGTGGGGCGGGAGTTGCTGTCGTGGACGGGTGAGTTCCTGACGACGATCCTGAGCTGAACGCGCGCGGTGTCCCGTGCCGGACCCAGGGCTCGTCCGGCACGAGACGTAGGGTGCGGATGTGCGCACACTTGGGAATCGAATATCGCGAATGTGTCTTGGCGGAGGGGCGCTTGTCCTCTCCGTGGCCGTACTGACCGGGTGCGAGGGGCAGTTGGGCGCGGATCCCGCGCCGTCGCGATCGGCGGGAGCGGACGGGTCCGGAGCGGACGGGTCCGGAGCGGACGAGGCCGCGGAGGGCGGCTACGGGGCCGGGCCGCTCGGCAACGCCGACGGTACGAAGCCGGGGCTCGCGCCCCTCACCTCCGAGGCCGACAAGTTGGCCGCGCGCAAGCTCATCGACACCGTGCGCACCGCCGGGCGCGGGCCCAGGACCGGCTACGACCGGGACAAGTTCGGCTACGCCTGGATGGACACGGCGGACGGGGTCCCGCTGGCCCGCAACGGCTGCGACACCAGGAACGACCTCCTCGCCAGGGATGGCCGGAAGGTGCGGTACCGCTCCGGTTCCGACTGCGTCGTCGTCTCGATGACCCTGCACGACCCCTACACGGGCAAGGACATCGAGTGGCGGAAGAAGTCCGCGACGACCGTGCAGATCGACCATGTGATGCCGCTGTCGTACGACTGGCAGATGGGCGCCGCGCGGTGGAACGAGGCCAAACGCGAACAGATAGCCAATGACCCGCTCAACCTCGTCCCGGTGGACGGCCCGGCCAACAACGCCAAGCGGGATTCCGGTCCGGCGTCCTGGCTGCCCCCGAGCAAGAAGATCCGCTGCTCGTACGCGGTGCGGTTCGCGCAGGTGTCCCTCAAGTACGAACTGCCGGTGACGGTACCGGACAAGAAGGCCATGCTGGCCCAGTGCGGCGGCTGACCGCTCACCGATCACCCACGCGGCGGGAGACACCTGACGCGATCATCTCCACAACTCTTGGGCGTATCGCCGGTCCAGGTGTCGGCGGTGGTGTATACGCTCGGTCTGTATCCGTCCCGGATGCGCGTCCGCCCGTCCGCGTGCCCCATACCGTGCGCGCGGACGCGCGCGCGTCGTCCACCAGGCATCCAGGAGCAGCCATGTACGGCCCCGGCCCCGGCTTCCAGCCGACGACCCGGCGGCGACCGAACCCCGCCGGGCTCATCATCGCGCGGGTGGTGATCGTGACGCTCACCATGGTGAGCGTCGGGTTCCTCGGCTGGGTCGCCATGCTGCGGATCGCGGCGGCGCGCCGCCGTACGGCCGACTGGCTGCTGTTCGGTGTCTCGGCCGTACTGGCCGTCGGCAGCCTGGTGGTCATCGGATCGGGCGAGTCGTCGGAGGCCCGGGACGTGGACGTGCTCCTCATGGGCCTGAACTTCCTGGCGTCGATCGTGATCTCGCCGTACTTCCTGGCCGTCGACATCAGGCACTACGCCCAGTACGACCAGCCCCCGGCGGTCGCGTACGGGCCGGGGCACCAACCGCCGCAGCAGCCGTACGGGTTCGGCTACCCGGGGCAGTCCACCGCGCAGACAGCGCAGACGCGGCCTACGTCCCAGCCGCTCTCGCAGCCCGTCCAGTTGCCCCAGCAGCCTCAGCAGCCGCCACACTCCCAGCCGTCCTCCGCGTCGTACAAGCCTCCCCGTATCGACCAGGTCCGTGCCGAGTTGGACGAGCTCAGTGACCTCCTGCGCAAGGACCGGGCGAGCCGGGACGGCCAGGCGGACCAGGCAGGTCACGAAGACCGGACGACCAGGGAAGGCCGGGACGGCGAGTGAACGGGCGGGTCGTCGCCGGGCGTTACGAGCTGTCCGCCCTCATCGGTCAGGGCGGCATGGGCCAGGTCTGGACGGCGTACGACCAGCGCCTCGACCGCCGCGTCGCCGTGAAGCTGCTGCGCCCCGACCGGATGGCGGCGGCCTCCGGGGCCGAGGAGCTGCGCCGCCGGTTCGTGCGCGAGTGCCGGGTCACCGCCCAGGTCGACCACCCCGGTCTGGTCACCGTGCACGACGCGGGCGGCGACGGCGACGACCTCTTCCTCGTCATGCAGTACGTCGAGGGCGCCGACCTCGCCGAACACACCGCCGCCCACGACCCGTACCCCTGGCCGTGGGCCGTCTCGGTCGCCGCGCAGCTGTGCGCCGCGCTCGCCGCCGTGCACGCGGTGCCCATCGTCCACCGCGACCTCAAGCCGCGGAACGTGATGGTCAAGCCCGACGGCACGCTCACCGTCCTCGACCTCGGTGTCGCCTCCGTCATCGACACCGACACCACCCGCCTCACCCACACCGGCACCCCCATAGGCAGCCCCGCCTATATGGCCCCGGAGCAGGCGATGGGCGGCGCGGTCGGCCCGTACACCGATCTCTACGCCCTCGGTGTGGTCCTCCACGAACTGCTCAGCGGGGACGTCCCGTTCGCCGGATCCACCGCCCTCGGGGTGCTGCACCGCCATCTGTACGAGGCTCCCGAACCGGTCCGCCGGCACCGGCCCGAGGTGCCCGAGCCGCTGGAGGCGCTCGTCCTGCGGCTGCTCGCCAAGGACCCGCAGCACCGCCCGGCCGGTGCGCTGGAGGTGTACGAGCAGCTCGCCCCGCTGCTGCCCGCGCGCGGCGGTTCCGTGGCCGGACCGCTCGACCCGACCCGTCCCTTCCTGCGCCCGCACGCGCCCTGGCCCGACGGGTCCACGCCGCCCGTGCCCGTATCCGTGCCCGCGTCGGTGCCGGTGCCGGGGCTCGCGAGCGCGCCCACCCCGGTCCCGGCGGAGCGGCTGGATGTCGCGGCCGCCGTCGACGAGGTCAAGCGGCTGCTCGGCGAGGGAAGCATCACGCAGGCCGTGGACATCCTCGGGCGAGTCCTCCCGGCCGCCGCCGCCGAGCACGGCGAGCACTCCCCGGTCGTCCGCATCCTGCGCAAGCAGTACGCGTCGACGCTGATGGACGACGGCCAATACCGCCGGGCGCTGCCGGAGTTGCGCCGCCTCGTGGACGACCGGATGGCGACGGCCGGCCCCGGCGACCCGCAGACGCTGGAGTTCCGCTACGACACCGCGCAGTGCCTGGAACAGCTCGGCAAGCCGGCCGCGGCCCTGAGCGAGTACCGCGCGCTCCTCCCGTACCACGAGGGAGGGCAGCAGCCCGACCCCGCGCGCGCCTTCGACATCCGGCACCGCATCGGGCATCTGCTGCTCGCCCTGGGCGATCACACCGGCGCGCAGCAGCAGTTGCGGAACCTGCTGTGGGACACCGAGCGGGTCTACGGCCCGTACCACCCGCTCCCGGCCGAACTGCGCCGCGCGCTCGACCGGCAGCAGCAGTTCAGAGGCCGGTGAGCCCCGGCGCCCCGGGCGCCGTGAACCCGCTGTGCCACACTCCTTGGTGGCCGGGGGGCGTGGCCGTGGTCCGTGGCCGTGGCCTGTGTGAGCGTGGCGAGCGGGCACCGAGAAGGAAGAGGGAGTGCACGTACGCAGATGACGGTCCGGGTCCAGATGGTCAGGTTCGCCTTGGTCGGCGTCATCAACACCGGGACGTACTACGCCTGTTATCTGTTTCTGCTGAACCGGCTGCCGTACGTCGTCTCGCACGTGCTCGCTTTTCTGCTGAGCATGACGGGCTCGTTCTTCCTGAACAGCCGGTTCACCTACCGGATCCGGCCGACCTGGCGGAAGTTCCTGCTCTTCCCGCTCACCAACGCCGCGAACTTCGTGATCACCACGACCGGTGTCTACCTGCTGGTGGACGTCCTGCACTTCAGCAGCCGCTACGCGCCCCTGATCACGGCGGCAGCGGCTGTCCCGATCACCTTCGTGGTCTCCCGCACGATCCTGACCCGCCCCGATCGCGGTGGCGGGGAGCGGGACGAGGACACGGCGGACGATCAGGAGAAGCGGGACTCCGGGCTACGCCCGCATTCGGCCGGCCTGTAGCTTCATCGCCCGCTTGAGGCGCGGCCCGAACGGCTTCTCCACCAGCCGGTGCAGGAGCCAGGCCACCACGAGCATCAAGACGACCGTGGCGATGAGCGTCAGCCACGCCGCCAGGCCGAAGCGCTTGTGCAGGACGGCGATCGCGAACCAGCCGAGGTGCTCGTGGACCAGGTAGAAGGGGTACGTGAGGGTCCCGGCGAAGGTCAGCCAGCGCCAGTCCGCCCAGCGCAGCCACCCCAGGGCGACGGCGGCCACCGACGCGAAGGCGAAGGTGACGATCAGCAGGATCACATGCGGCGAACGCTCCACGAAGACACTGGTGGCGTCGGGGTTCCACAGCGCGGTGGTCGCGAAGCGCTGGCCGAGCAGCCAGCTGGTGGCGACGATGCCCCAGAGGAGCAGATCGCTGCCGTACCGGTGGATCAGGTAGAGCGCGAGGCCGCCGATGAAGAACGGCGCGTACTCCTGCATCACGATCTCGTCGATGATCGGCTGGTCGGCGACGACGGCGAGCACGGTGGCCACGGTCCACAGGCAGCAGAAGATCACCACGCGGCGGTAGGTGACGCCCTTCCACACCACGAAGAGCGCGAAGAGCAGATAGAAGCGCGCCTCGACCCAGAGCGTCCAGCAGACTCCGAGCACCCGGTCCGCGCCCATGGGCTGTTGCAGCATGGTCAGGTTGACCAGCACCTCGTTGACGCGCAGCGGCTCGCTGACCGAGGGGAGTACGACGCACGCGGCGGTGACGAGGACGATCGCCGCCCAGTACGCCGGGTAGAGCCGGGACACACGGGAGCGGAAGAAGTCCCCGAGCGAACGTCCCCAGCTGCTCATGCAGATGACGAAGCCACTGATCACGAAGAAGATCTGCACGCCGAGGCAGCCGTAGGCGGCGAGCGGCGACAGATCGGGGAACAGCTCGTTGGGCGACCTGCCCCAGGCGTCGCCGACCTCGCCGCCCCGGCCCGCGTAGTGGTAGACGCACACCATGAGCGCGGCCAGGATGCGCAGCCCGTCCAGGGCGCGCATCCGGTTGTGCCGTGGGGCGGGCGCCGCCGAGGTTGCCGGCGGTGTCCCTGGCTCGGATGCCGGGTCCGGTACCCGAGCCAGTGTCGCTTGAGTCATTCCGTGGGTTCCGTTCGTGTCCGCTTCGGCTTCGGTTCCGCCTTCGGCTTCGCCAAGGCGCGGGAATTCGCCAACGCGCGGCAATGCGCGGCAAGGCGTAGCTCTCCAGCCAAAGGACCCTAGGAGGCGTCAGGTGAACGGGGCGATATCCGTGGGGTGAACAGGATCCCGGGCCAGGTGTCCGCCGGGTGAACCACGCGCGGATCGGCCGCTGCCTCGCCGCGTACCTCAATCTCCTGGTGAATCGTTGGTCGAACCAGTGGCCGAGGTCACGCCGACTGCCTACCATCGATCACCGCAAGGTCTTGTGCATCGCCGCACAATCACGCCGGGAGGCCCCTTTGCACCGCCGCCGTCGCACCGCGCTCTCCGTCTTTGTCGCGCTTCTCGCCGCGGCTCCTCTCCTCACCGCCTGCGGCAATGACGCCCACCCGGGAGCCGCCGCGGTCGTCGGGGGGCAGCGGATCGAGGTGTCCACGCTCCAGGCCCAGGTACGGGATGTCCGGGACGCGCAGGACGGTTCGCCGCAGTCCGCGCAGCTCATCAAGAACACGGCGCAGCTCGGCCAGGCCAAGCTGAACACCATGATCTTCGACCGGGTCCTGGAGCGGTCCGCCGCCGACGCCGGGGTGAAGGTCAGCCGCAAGGAGATCCAGAGCGCCCGGCAGCAGGCCGCCGCGCAGTCGGGCGGCGAGAAGCAGTTCGCCGCGCTGCTGCTCCAGCAGGGCGCCCTGTCCTCGGGCCAGATCGACGGCGCGATCCGCCGCGAGGTCCTGCTGACCAAGCTGGCGCGGGCCGTCGGGGCCAACACCACGACGCCCCAGGGGCAGGCCAAGGTCCTCGCCCGGCTGACCGCCACGTCCGAGAAGCTCGGGGTCGACGTCAATCCCCGGTACGGCAGCTGGGACGACAAGCAGGTCCGGCTCGGCGAGAGCAGGACGCCGTGGATCACCCAGGTCACCCGCGAGGCGCCGCAGCAGGAGCCGACGGGCGCCTGAGACCCGACGCGGCCCGGCAGCCGGGCGGGCAGCCGACGGCCGGTGGCAGGTGGCCGGGGGCGGGTCCGCCGGCGGCCGGAGGTAGGTTCGAGGCGTGACAGACGAAGCTCCCGCAGCCACCGGCCGTATCGTCCTGCTGACCGCCAGCCACCGGGTCGCGCCCGGACTGCTGTCCTGGCCCGCCTGGCAGACGCTGCGCGAAGCCGACCGGGTGCTGTGCGCCGACGCCGGCCATCCGCAGTTGCCGTATCTGCGTGAGGCGGGCATCACCGTCGAGCGCACCGTGGCCGACGCGCGGGAGCTGGTGGACGCCTGCGCCGGCGGCCGTACGGTCGTGGTCGTCCCGTCCGCCGACGGAGACGGTACGGACAGCGCGCTCACCGACGGACTCGCCCGGCTCGCCGGGTCGGGCCGGGTCCCGATGCCGGACCTGGAGCTGCTCCCCGGCTCGTACGACCTGCCGGGCGCCCGGCTCCTCGATCTCGTCCAGGTCATGGACCGGATCCGTACCGAGTGCCCCTGGACGTCCGCCAAGACCCACAAGGGGCTCGCCAAGTACGCCATCGAGGAGGCGTACGAACTGGTCGAGGCGATCGAGGACGGCGACGGCGACGAACTGCGCGAGGAACTCGGGGACGTACTCCTCCAGGTCGTCTTCCACGCCCGTATCGCGCAGGACGGCCTGGACGTGGAAGAGGGCATCGAGCCGTTCTCGATCGACGACGTCGCGGGCACGATCGTGGAGAAGCTGATCCACCGCCATCCCCATGTATTCGGCGACGAGACGGCCGAGACCGCCGAGGAGGTCAAGGCGCACTGGCTGCGTACGAAAGCGATCGAGAAGCAGCGAGACTCGGTCACCGACGGCGTCCCGCTGGGCCAGCCCGGTCTCGCCCTCGCCTCCAAGCTCGCGGGCCGTACCCGTACCGCCGGACTGGAGGTCCCCCTCCCGGCCGGCGAGGGCATCGGGTACGAGCTGCTCGCGCTGGCGGTACGGGCGGAGGAGGACGGGATCGACCCGGAGACGGCGCTGCGCGCGGCGGCCCGTGCATATAGGGACGCGATCCGCGCGGCCGAGGGGCACTGAGCGTAACCACGTCTCCGCCGGGCACGTGCCCGGCCCGGAACCCGGGTGCGGGCGGCGGTTACTTTTGGACATATGCACGCCCAGCCGTCCGTCGAACCGGGCTCCCCGTCCCCCATGCCCACGCTCTTCACATGGGAATTCGCCACCGATCCGTACCCCGCGTACGCCTGGCTCCGCGAGCACGCCCCCGTGCACCGGGCCACGCTGCCGAGCGGGGTCGAGGCCTGGCTGGTGACGCGGTACGGGGACGCCAAGCAGGCGCTCGCCGACGCGCGGCTCTCGAAGAACCCCGTGCATCACGCGGGCCCGGCGCACGCCCGGGGCAAGACCGGGATCCCGGGGGAGCGCAACGCGGATCTGATGACGCATCTGCTGAACATCGATCCGCCCGACCACACCCGGCTGCGCCGGCTGGTCTCCAAGGCGTTCACTCCACGCCGGGTCGCCGAATTCGCGCCTCGCGTACAGGAATTGACGGACCATCTGATCGACGGGTTCGCGGCCGGGGGCGAGGCGGATCTGATCCACGAGTTCGCTTTCCCGCTCCCCATCTACGCGATCTGCGACCTGCTCGGTGTGCCGCGCGAGGACCAGGACGACTTCCGTGACTGGGCGGGCATGATGATCCGTCACGGTGGCGGGCCGCGCGGTGGCGTCGCGCGCTCGGTCAAGAAGATCCGTGGCTATCTGGCCGAACTCATCCACCGTAAAAGGGAGAACCCGGGCGACGACCTGATCTCCGGGCTGATCCGCGCCGGCGATCACGGCGAGCACCTCTCCGAGAACGAGGCCGCCGCGATGGCCTTCATCATCCTGTTCGCCGGGTTCGAGACGACGGTCAACCTCATCGGCAATGGCATGTACACGCTAATGCGGCACCCGGAGCAGCGCGCCCGGCTCCAGGCCTCGCTGGACGCGGGGGAGACGGATCTGCTCGCTACGGCCGTCGAGGAGCTGCTGCGCTACGACGGCCCGGTGGAGCTGGCGACGTGGCGGTACGCCACCGAGCCGCTGACGCTCGGCGGGCAGCGGATCGCGACGGGGGAGCCCGTACTGGTCGTACTGGCCGCCGCCGACCGGGACCCGGAGCGCTTCGCCGAACCGGACACGCTCGATCTCGCGCGCCGTGACAACCAGCACCTCGGCTACGGGCACGGCATCCACTACTGCCTCGGTGCGCCCCTCGCGCGCCTGGAGGGCCAGGCCGCGCTCGCGACGCTGCTGACCCGGCTTCCGGATGTGCGGCTTGCGGAGGATCCTGCTGATTTGCGCTGGCGGGGAGGGCTCATCATGCGGGGATTGCGCACGCTTCCGGTGCGGTTCACGGCAATGTCCGACCAGCGACTTCCTGACGGTACGTCAAGACTGTGATATTCGCGTGATCTTCCCTGCATCGGCTTGTGACAGACGTTCGAGTACCGCTACGTTCACGAACATTCACAGCAGACACACGCTGTAGTCGAACTGACATTCACACGGAAGGCAACCGCATGCGCTCCGGGAACGGCCGACACCGTCGACCTCGCCAGGCCCCTGCTCTGATCGTCGCCGCGGGGGTGACAGGATCGGCAATCGCCATTCCGCTGCTCGGTGCCACCAGCGCCAGCGCGGCGGAATCGTCTTCGTGGGACCGCGTGGCCGAGTGCGAGAGCGGCGGCACATGGAGCGCGGACCTCGGTAACGGCTTCTACGGCGGACTGCAGATGTCCCAGGCGACCTGGGACAAATTCGGTGGCGGCGAGTACGCGTCCCGCCCCGACCTCGCCAGCCGCACCCAGCAGATAGCGGTGGCGGAGAAGGTGCTCAAGGCCCAGGGGATCACGCCCTGGCTCAGCTGCGCCACGATCGCCGGGCTGACCGGCATCCTGACCGGCGACGGCGACACCTCGGAGTCCACCTCCGAGCCGTCCGGCCCCACGGACGGGAGCACCGGACCGACGGACGGCTCCTCGGCCGACCCGAGCGCCACGCCCTCCGCCTCCGACGACGGCGAGAAGAAGGACGGCTCGACCCCTTCCGGCTCCGCGGAGACGCCCTCGCCCGGAGCCTCCAGTTCCGGCGACGGCTCCGACGAGGACAGAGCGGGCGCGAGTACCGGGCCGGCCACCGGCAAGCACCGGGGGAGCGCGGCGCCGGAGGAATCCGCCTCGGGCGGCGCGGACGAGCGCGCATCGGACGGCCGTGCCTCGCGAAGTGACGGACCGGCACGGGACGCGGGCGGTCTCACGGACGCCACGGACGGCGGGGTGCAGGGTCCGTACATTCCGGACGGCCAGCACGGCGTCGGCGACCCCGTCTGGCTCGTCGGTGCCGAGCAGAAGGTGTCCGGCGGGTGGGTGTGAGCCGGCCGGCGGGCGGGCGCGCGTTGAACGGGCCGTCGTGGGCCCCGGATTCGACGGTCCGCCCCTGATCAGCGCCCTGATCTCGGCGCGGGGCAAGGGCAGTTCGAGGGGTGTTACGGGGGTCTATGTCCACGTATGGGCAACTGAGACAAGGGTCTCTTTGCCACAAGTGATGCCCATTGCTCCGGTAGTTGGTCGGATTCGCCCCTCACCAGCGGAAACGTGATCAACGACAGGGGAGGTAAGGGCGATTTACCCGGGTTGTGCTCCTTTGAACAACCGGGGGGCCTGTGATTACGGTCTGAACCGCTCGCACCGCGGGCCCCGTCGACCGAAACGCCGAATCCTGCCGTCGGTCGGGGGGAACAGTCGTCGCGTCAAGCGCCGAAGGCAGGAGCGGGGGACCCAAGGTTTTAGCGCCGGGCCCGGCCGTGGAGAGGGACGCCCAACAGCGTCCCGCGATACGGCGGGGACCGGCTTGGGGTGAAGCCGCGTGTGCGAACACGCGGCCGGGCAACTCACTTGGCCCGAACCCGACAGCTGACCTCGTAGGCGTCGGTGAGGGGATGATCCATGCTGTTTTCCGGTAAGGCCAAGCACCGCCGCCCGTCCAGGGCCGCTCGCTACGCCACGCTGGCCGGGATCACCGGTGCCGCCGTCGCGGCCCCGCTGATCGGCGCCACGTCCGCGTCGGCCGCGTCCTCGTCCGAGTGGGACCAGGTCGCCCAGTGCGAGTCCGGCGGCAACTGGTCCATCAACACCGGTAACGGTTACTTCGGTGGCCTCCAGTTCTCGTCGTCCACCTGGGCGGCGTACGGCGGCACCTCCTACGCCTCCAGCGCCGACCAGGCATCCAAGTCGCAGCAGATCTCGGTCGCCGAGAAGGTCCTGGCCAGCCAGGGCAAGGGCGCCTGGCCGAGCTGCGGCGTGAGCCTGTCCGGCGCCTCCGGCTCGGGCTCCGGCTCCGGCTCGTCCGACTCCGGTTCGGGCTCGTCGGACTCCGGCTCCGGTACGCAGGAGCAGCCGCAGCAGTCCCGGCAGCAGGCCGCCCCCGAGCAGCAGGCGCAGCCGAAGCAGTCCACCCGCGATGCCGAGCAGCCCGCCTCGCGCAGCGAGAGCCGTCCGGTCACGATCAAGAAGGGTGACGGCGAGTACAAGGTCAAGTCCGGCGACACCCTCTCGAAGATCGCCGACGCCAAGAAGGTCAAGGGCGGCTGGAAGAAGGTCTTCGAGCTGAACAAGGACATCGTCAACAGCGCCGATGTGATCTACCCGGGCCAGCAGCTCCACCTGAGCTGATCCGGAGGTCCGTAGATCCGGAGATCCGGAGATCCGAAGGGGATCAGCTCCAGCCGAGCTGATCCCCCCTCGGGCCGCCCTGCGGGGCGGCGCCCCCCACAGGCCGCCCCGGCCCGGCGCGTTCACCCCCGTACGCGCCGGTCCGGGGTTCGCGCTGTCACGGGCTCGTCCCCCGATCTGTCACCCGGCCTGTCACCGGTCCGTCATCGGCCCGTCACGCAGCGGATTCGCGACCCTGTCCTTCCCTCGTCCGGCGCGGAAACAGGCCTCTTTCTCGTCCTGGGCGGATTCTTAGAGGCGGCCGCCCGCCGGTCGAAGGCCGCGAGGCGGTTAGGCTCATGTCGCAAGGCCAAAGAGACCCTGCACTTCCAGCGCCACATCCCAGAAGGAGATGCTCGTGCCGTCCATCGACGTCGTCGTAGCCCGGGAAATCCTTGACTCGCGAGGTAACCCCACGGTCGAGGTCGAGGTCGGCCTCGACGACGGCAGCACGGGTCGTGCTGCTGTCCCCTCCGGTGCGTCCACCGGTGCGTTCGAGGCCCTTGAACTCCGTGACGGTGACCAGAACCGCTACCAGGGCAAGGGCGTCGAGAAGGCGGTTCTCGCCGTCATCGAGCAGATCGGCCCGGAGCTCGTCGGGTACGACGCCACCGAGCAGCGCCTGATCGACCAGGCGATGTTCGACCTGGACGCCACCCCGGACAAGTCGTCGCTCGGCGCCAACGCCATCCTCGGCGTCTCCCTCGCCGTCGCGCACGCCGCCTCCGAGGCCTCCGACCTCCCGCTCTTCCGCTACCTGGGCGGCCCGAACGCGCACCTGCTGCCCGTTCCGATGATGAACATCCTGAACGGCGGCTCGCACGCCGACTCCAACGTGGACATCCAGGAGTTCATGATCGCCCCGATCGGCGCGGAGTCCTTCTCCGAGGCCCTGCGCTGGGGTGCCGAGATCTACCACACCCTCAAGAAGGTCCTGAAGGAGAAGGGGCTCTCCACCGGCCTCGGCGACGAGGGCGGCTTCGCGCCGAACCTGGAGTCGAACCGCGCCGCGCTGGACCTGATCCTGGAGGCCGTGAAGGAAGCCGGTTACGTCCCGGGCCGCGACATCGCGCTCGCGCTCGACGTGGCCGCCTCCGAGTTCTACAAGGACGGCAGCTACGAGTTCGAGGGCAAGTCCCGCTCGGCCGCCGAGATGACCGAGTACTACGAGGAGCTCGTCGCCTCGTACCCGCTCGTCTCCATCGAGGACCCGCTGTTCGAGGACGACTGGGCCGGCTGGAAGGCCCTCACGGACAAGCTCGGCACCAAGGTCCAGATCGTCGGCGACGACCTGTTCGTCACCAACCCGGAGCGCCTGGCCCGCGGCATCGAGGACGGCGCCGCCAACGCGCTGCTCGTCAAGGTCAACCAGATCGGTTCGCTGACCGAGACCCTGGACGCCGTCGAGCTGGCCCAGCGCAACGGCTTCAAGTGCATGATGTCGCACCGTTCCGGTGAGACCGAGGACGTCACCATCGCGGACCTCGCCGTCGCCACCAACTGCGGCCAGATCAAGACCGGCGCCCCGGCCCGCTCCGAGCGCGTAGCCAAGTACAACCAGCTGCTGCGCATCGAGGAGATCCTCGACGACGCGGCGGTGTACGCGGGCCGCAGCGCGTTCCCCCGGTTCCGCTCCGCGTAAGCGGCTCTCCGCGTCAGCGGCTTCGTCGCCGTGATCGGCGTGCGCGAGGGCTGACCCGCCCGTCGTCCGTACGTCCCCGGCCGCGGTCCCGTACCGTGTCCGGGGACGTACGCACGTAAACAGGGGAGGCGGCCATGGCCGGGAACCGGGACCGGTTCTCCACCGCGACCAGGCTGCGGGTGCTCGGCGCGCAGACCGCCGCCCGGGTCTACCGCTCGCAGACCCGCCGGCAGGACCGCCGCTCCCGGCTCACCGGCCGGGCGGCCTTCCTCGCTCTGGTCGTCTGCACGCTGGTCGTGGCACTGGCGTATCCGATGCGGCAGTACGTGTCGCAGCGGAACGAGATCGCCGACCAGGAGCGGCTGGCCCGCGAGGCGAAGCAGCGGGTCGAGGAGTTGCGCGACGAGAAGGAACGGCTCCAGGACGACGCGTACATCGAGCGCCTCGCCCGCGAGCACCTCCACTACCTGAAGCCCGGGGAGACCGGCTACACCGTGATCGACCCGGACGCGAAGAAGCGGGAACGCGAGGAGCGGGGAGCGGAGGAGCGCCCCTGGTACTCGAACGTCCTGGAAGGCGTGGACAACGCGGACCGCCCGAACCGGTAGGCGGCGACGGTCCGCGATCCGCGCTCCGGGCATACGGTGGAGCTGCCGGACGCACCGGATACTCCGTACGTCAACGAATTCACGCAGAACACAAGAACGTAGAACTAGGCAGGCATGGACACGCCCCCTCCGCAGACCGCACGCACCGAGCCCACCGAGGCGGACGTCGCCGCTTTCCAGGAACAGCTCGGCCGCCCGCCGCGCGGACTGCGGGCCATCGCGCACCGCTGCCCCTGCGGACAGCCGGACGTGGTCGAGACCGCCCCGCGGCTCCCCGACGGCACGCCCTTCCCGACGACGTACTACCTGACCTGCCCGCGCGCGGCCTCGGCCATCGGCACGCTGGAGGCGAACGGCGTCATGAAGGAGATGACCGAGCGCCTCGCGGCCGACCCCGAACTGGCCGCCGCGTACCGCGAGGCCCACGAGGACTACATCGCGCGCCGTGACGCCATCGACGTACTGGAGGGCTTCCCCAGCGCCGGCGGTATGCCGGACCGGGTGAAGTGCCTGCACGTACTGGTGGGCCACTCGCTGGCGGCCGGCCCCGGGGTGAACCCGCTGGGTGACGAGGCGATCGCGATGCTGCCCGAGTGGTGGGCGAAGGGCCCGTGCGTCACGCCGTGCGCGGAGGCGCACGCGACCGGCACGGATGCCCGCGCGACGGACGGGGACGGCGCATGACCAGGGTCGCCGCCATCGACTGCGGTACGAACTCCATCCGCCTGCTCGTCGCCGACGCCCACCCCGGCACCGGCGAACTGGTCGATCTGGACCGGCGGATGACGATTGTCCGGCTCGGCCAGGGCGTGGACCGCACCGGCCGGCTCGCCCCCGAGGCGCTGGAGCGTACCTTCGCCGCCTGCCGGGAGTACGCCGCCGTCATCGAGAAGCACGGCGCCGAGCGGATCCGCTTCGTCGCCACGTCCGCCTCGCGCGACGCCGAGAACCGCGACGAGTTCGTCCGAGGTGTCCGGGACATCCTGGGCGTGGAGCCCGAGGTGATCACCGGCGACCAGGAGGCGGAGTTCTCCTTCACCGGCGCCACCAAGGAGTTGCCGGGCCAGGACAGTTACCTGGTCGTGGACATCGGCGGGGGCTCGACCGAGTTCGTCGTCGGTGACGACCGGGTGCGGGCGGCCCGGTCCGTGGACATCGGCTGCGTACGGCTCACCGAGCGCCATCTCGTACGCGACGGAGTCGTCAGCGACCCGTACGAGACGGCCGACATCGAGGCGGTCCGCGCCGACATCGAGGCGGCCCTCGACCTGGCCGAGAAGACCGTCCCGCTGCGGGAGCCCAGGACCCTGGTCGGGCTGGCCGGTTCGGTGACCACGGTGGCGGGCGTCGCGCTCGGCCTGAGCGGATACGACTCGGCCGCGATCCACCACTCCCGGATCCCCTACGAGCGGGTCAAGGAGATCACCGACCACCTGCTCACGGCCACGCACGACGAGCGCGCCGCGATCCCCGTCATGCACGAGGGCCGGACGGACGTCATCGGCGCGGGCTCCCTCGTCCTGCTCGCGATCATGGAGCGGACCGGGGCCCGGGAGGTCGTCGTGAGCGAACACGACATCCTGGACGGCATCGCGTGGCAGGCGGCGGAGGACGCGGAGCGGGACGCGAAGGACGCGCCGGAGCGGTACTGACCTGCGGTGATGCGGCAGAGCGCCCCCGGGGAGGGATCTCCCCGGGGGCGTTACTCGTTCCGGGGCAGGCAGCCGGTACCGCACGCGCTGATCGGATGCGCCGGCAGTGATGATGCGGCGGAGTGGCACGGCGCCAAGGTGGTCGACGACCGCCCGCATGGCATCGAGGGAGGCACCCCCGTCCTCCAGTGACACGAGCATCCGGACCACGACGGCGCGGCCGTGCCGCTCGATGATACGCAGAACGCGCTCGACGTGGTCGCGGTCGGGAATGACGATGGTCGCGGACACCTTGACCCCGTGGGCGGTCGCGGCCTCGATCGTGGCGTCGAGGGCGGCGAGCTTGCGCTCGGCGAGTTTCGGGGAGGCGAGGCGCGGGGCCTGCACTGCGGCCAGTTCGTCGGGTGTGGTGCCGAACACGGACAGGTTGATGCGGTCGAGACCGGCCTCGGCGGCGGCGGGCAGGACCGCGGCGCCGTTCTCCCCGTTCGAGGTGAGTCCGACCGTGAGTCCCAGACGCCGAGCAACCCTGATCTCTGTTAGGAGCCTTACGCGCTCGTCTCCGAGTCCAGCCATGCGAGGTACTCGTCGCTGCCCTTCGTGATGGGGGTCGCGATGATTTCGGGTGTGTCGTAGTCGTGTACCGCCTTGATGTGCGCGGCGAGTTCGTCGTACCGCGCGGCGGTCGTCTTGTAGAGCACGCGCCACTCGGTGTCGGTCTCGATCTTTCCCTCCCACCGATAGACGCTCGTCACTGGTCCGTCGATCTGGGCGCAGGCGGCGAGGTGTTTTTCGACCGCTGTCGCGGCGAGGCTCTGTGCCTTGCCTCCGGAATCGGTCGTGGTGAGGACAGCGAGGTAGTCGGCCACGATTCCCCTCTCGGCTCGAGTGTGCGGTGACCGTATCGCAGGACGGATCAAGGCGGACCGCCCCGGTCTCTGGAGCGCCGTGCTGCTCGGGGCGGATCGGTTGCGTTCCAGGCGAGGACGTCGCGGTTGATCCGGCGCGTCACGTCGGGCCGGGCGACGTGGACCTCATCGTCTCCCAGGGCATCGAGTCCACGGCGGACCCCTTCGGCCAGATCGTGCCCTGGGCCGTCCGCAGCAGCACCCATTCTCCCGGCCGTGGGTCGCCGATCACCTCGACTATCTGCCAGTCCTCGCCCTCGGCGACCGTCGAGCCATCGCGGCTGAGTACGTTCTGCAGGACGTACTGATGGGTGCGGAGGTACGAGTCGAGGAGCGGGACCGACAGCTGCGGGGACACGCCCTTGACGTGCCGCTGCTCCTTGGGCCAGAGGAAGGCCCAGGCCTCCCACGAGTCCTCGACCCCGCCCGCCATGCTGTACAGCCGGACCCGTTTCACCTTGTGCACCATGACCATGGCCGTGACGTTCGCCGCCGGATCGCCGCGCACCTGGCGGATCTTGGCCAGGGCCCACAGCTTCCTGCTCGTGCCGAGACAGCCGGCGACACAGCCGATGACGCCCAGGAAGGCCGCCGTCAGGTGCACGAACGCCAGGGTCTGGACCGCCGCCGGAACGTCCTGGTCGGCCATCCGGCCGTCCCGCGTCAGGTCGTACAGGACGAGCGTCAGCGTGAGGACCCCGATACAGGCTCCCACCAGTGCGACCAGCCGTTTGGGCGCGGCGGCGAGGCTGTCGAAGGCCGGGTCCTGCGCGTCGGTCCAGCGGTCCTCGCCACGTCTTCGCCAGGGACGGATCCGTGGCCAGTAGTCCATCTCCTTGGCGTGGGTGAAGGTGGCCACCTGTCGCCGGTTCCAGGTGATGACCTGTCTGCTGGGCAGCCCGAAGTACACCGAGCCGTCCTCCGAGATGGAGCGGACGGCGCGGCGCTCGGAGTAGGTGATGTCCACGTTCTTGCCGATGGACGTGGCGTCGGCCTCGTCGTAGAGGTACGCGTCGACGATCTCGCCGCGTCCGGCCGCGACGAGGTCGTCCCTGGTGACACCGAAGGCCGTCCGGTTGTCCGGCAGGCGGGCGTAGAGGACCCCTCGGGCGTCGCTGCACACCGGCAGTGAGGAACCGTTACCTCGGCTGTCCAGGAACTCCGGGGAGAGGTCGGCCGCCGTGGGGTTGACGTCGCTGCCCGGTCCCACCAGGGGCCGGGCCCGCCGGCCGGGGGCGCTGTCGCGGCGGCGTGCCATCGGGAGCTGGCCCGCGCCGCCCGCCGCCTTCATGTGCGGGACCGGACCCGCGGTGGCGAGGCTCTGCTGCATGTAGGAGTACAGGTCCTGGAACATGACGTAGCCGTCGTGCCCGGCCACCCCGCTCTCCAGCCCCTGCACCAAGGCATGGGTGAACGGGCTGAGTTCGCCGTCCGTCGCCGCGTCGCGGGAGTAGTCCGCGTGGCTGGAGCTGGCCAGGACGTACCGCCCCTGACCGGCCAACTGCTGCGCCACATCAAGGCCCTTGACGGCGGCGACGCCGCTGAAGCAGCAGTCCAGCAGGACGACGATGGCCCGCGCGGGACAGTCGTCGATCAGCTCGTTGATGAGCTGGTGCTGGAGGGAATGGGTACGCAGCAGTTCGAGCGTGGTGTCCCTGGCGCACAGGTGAAGGCGGCTGGCGGTGTCCAGGCGGCCGTGGCCGCTGTAGTAGAGGAGGAGCTGTTCGTCGGGACGGGCCCGCCCGAAGAACCGTACGAGCCGGGTCTTGAGCTCCTGGTTGGTCTCGTCGAGGGCGGTCTCGACCGACCCCAGCTCGTACAGTCCCACCTCCCGGTCCACCAGGACCCGGTGCAGTTCGTCGACGTCGGTGCGCGGCCCCTTGAGGTCGGGGAGGTGCTCGGGCTCCTGCGGGAACGTGGCGTTGCCGATCAGCAGGGCGCGGTATTCCGGTTCACCCATTGCCGTCGGCCTGCTGGCCCTCAAGCGTCCGCCGCTGGTCACCGAGTGCCTGTTCCAGGGCCACGCGCATCGTCTCGGAGTCGACCGCGTTCCCGTCGACGACCACCGAACGGAGCTGTCCGTCGGCGGCCTCCCAGTCGACCCGCACCCTGCGGTCCCGGTCCCGGCCCAGCCACGCCTTGGTGACGGACACCGCGCCCGCGACGACGGCGGGGCTGGCGAGCATCAGCAGCATGTCCACCGTCGCGCCCTTCGCGCCGGGTGGGCCCGGGACCTGCCGCTGGACCAGGCTGCCCGTGTCCCGGTGCAGTTCACCGAAGAGTTCGTCCCGCTGCCGCAGGACGCGGTCGTCGCCCTCGTCGAAACGCGCGTTCCACGCCGTGATGCGTACCTGCGCTGTCCGGCTCATTCAAATATCCCCCTTGGACGGAATCGTGGCTGTCACCGGGCCGGCCTTCTTCGTCCAGGTCAACCCCCTTCATCATGACGGGGGTTGGTGTCCGCCTCCAGGTAATGGCCGTTATCGGCACAGCACCACCCCCAGCGCACACGCCCCGCGCATATGCCATCACTATTGGCGATGCGATGGCCATAATGAAGTCGGGGATTCTGGGCAGGAGCAGCCCGTCGGGCCGTGTGTCATGGAACGGCCGTTCGTCGCACGGGGCCGGTTGGCGGGTCTGACCAGCCGTCAACCGCTGGTGGGATTCCCATTGGTGGATTCCGGCACAGACAAGTACAGAACGGAAAGCGCGTGGCTGCGCACACAACGGTGAGACCGGATGGGCAGCGAACTCCGCAGGCACGGGACAAGCGGGACAAGCGGGGTAAGCGGGGGAAGCTACGGGGGGCGTTACGGGGGAAACTGCGGGGTGCGGCGCGAGGAAAGCCGCGGGCGATATCGCGCGGACTGCTCCGAGGATTGCCGGCTTGGCTGCCGCGAGGGCTTCTGCGGGGACTTCCGCGTGGGACGGGCGCGCGTATGTCGTCTGTCGCGCCGCGCGTGTTCTGGCCCGCCATCGCGGTCGTCATCGGGTTTGTCCTCTACGCCGTGATCGGCCAGGACGACGCGGCCCGTCAGGTCCAGTACGTACAGCGGGAGTTGGCCTCCAAGCTGAGCTGGTACTACGTGGCCCTGGTGTCGCTGTTCGTCGTCTTCGCGCTCTGGATGTGCCTGGGCCGGTTCGGATCCATCAGGCTCGCGAAGGACGACGAGAAGCCCGAGTTCAGCGTCGGCGCCTGGCTCACGATGCTCTTCACGGCCGGCATGGGGATCGGCCTCGTCTTCTGGGGCGTCGCCGAGCCGCTGACCTTCTTCGCCGAGGACCCGAGGCCCGGAGTGGCCGGAGGCGAAGCGGCCAGGTCCGAGGCCGCCATGGTGCAGACGTTCCTGCACTGGGGGATCCACCCGTGGGCCATCTACGTCGTCGTCGGTCTGGCCGTGGCCAACTCCGTCCACCGCAAGGGCCGTTCGATATCGATCCGCTGGGCACTGGAGCCGGTCTTCGGCGACCGGGTGAAGGGCGCGTGGGGCGACGCCATCGACGTCGTCGCCATCGTCGGCACCCTCTTCGGCGTGGCCACGTCGCTCGGCCTCGGGGTGATGCAGGTCGCCAGCGGCCTGGACTTCATCGACGCGGTCCACGACCCGGGCAAGCCGGTGCTGGTCGTCCTCATCATCGTCATCACCGGGATCACCACCCTCTCCGTGGTGTCGGGCATCGGCCGGGGCATCAAGTGGCTGTCGAACGTCAACATGGGCCTGGCGGCGGCCGTCGCGCTGTTCGTACTCGTCGCCGGACCGACGCTGTTCATCTTCAACGGCCTGGTGCAGGACCTCGGCGGCTACCTCCAGAACATGGCCCGCCTGAGCTTCGACACGGGAGCCTCGCACGGCGTGGCGGGCACCGACTGGGTCAACCGGTGGACCGTCTTCTACTGGGGCTGGTGGATATCCTGGGCGCCCTTCGTCGGCGTCTTCATCGCCCGCATCTCACGCGGGCGCACCGTACGGGAGTTCGTCTGCGGTGTGCTGCTGGTCCCGACGCTGCTGAACATCGTCTGGTTCGCCGTCTTCGGCGGCTCGGCCCTCCACAACGAGCTGTTCGGCCAGGGCGACATCGTCGGCGCGGGCGACAAGGTCAACGAGGACAACGCCCTCTTCCAACTGCTCCAGACGCTGCCCGGCGGCACGTTCGTCGTCGGTGTGGCGATCCTGCTGGGCGTGCTGTTCTTCGTGACCTCGTCCGACTCCGGCTCGTACGTGGTCGTCATGCTCGCCTCCGGAGGCAACCCCACCCCACCGGTCTGGGGCCGGGCCCTGTGGGCCCTGATGGAGGGAGCCGTGGCCATAGCGCTGCTGATGGCCTCCGACTCCGAGAGCGACACGGCCTCGCTCGACACACTGAAGACGGTCGCGATCATCATCGCCCTGCCGTTCAGCGTGGTGATGATCGGCATGTGCGTCGCCACGCTCAGGTCCTTCCGCAAGGACTATCCGGTCGCGCTCGCGGTGCGGCAGGAGAGCCGACGTGGGCGGGCGGCGGACGAGGGAGAGCCACGGGCGTGAGGTGGGGCGGGGCGCGGTCGAGACCTTGAACCGAGGGCCTTGCTGTCGCGGACCGGGACGACGCTGTGGGCGTGTACGTATCGGAGTGACGACACGTACACGCCCACGGCGTCCAACTGCCGGGCGCCACCGGCTCACTGTCGCGGATGCCCCACGTACCACCCGGCCCGCAACGCGATCAGTGCTTCGGCGGAAGTGCTACCACCCAGTCGGAGTCCCGGAAATGAGTGGACACTCCATTCCCCACCTGAGACTTGTTGGGAGGTCCGGAGCTGGGGAACAGTGAAGGCGCGACAGCACGCCCCAATCGTTCTTTCCACATGGCCGCCCACTTGGCAAGCTTCGGGAATGCCTCACGGACCGCGGTCCGGTTGATGAAACTGTACTTCTGGTGAATGAAGCCCTTTCGGACTTCTTCATCGGTGAGCTTTCCCGAGTCCTTCAGCTCATCCCACTTCTTCCGGGCCGCTGTCACCATCACATCGGATGAGATGTGAATATCGCCGTCGCTGGGCGCGACCGCCATCCCGTTCTCATCGAGCGCCCCCAGTTTGTGCAATGTGTCGAACGGACGGCGTGCCGGGCGCTCGCCGGCAGGTGTGGAGCCCATCCACTCCCGGAGCTTCTCCAGCGCCCGAGGCTGCCCTGCCAACTCCCGTTCGGTCGGGAAGTTCTTGTGGCCGCCAGAGAAGAAGAACGCCCATGAACCATGGAGTCGCACGTCGTAGTCCTTGGGACGCTCACAGCCGGAGCACAGGGCCTTGAACAGAGACGACGACATGTCCTTGAACTGCCGGGGAGTCGTACCCAACGGTGCCTGGTAGCGCCGCCACCAGTCGACCTGTTGCCACGTCAGCCCGAGGAAGGCCAGGTCCCGAGGCTGGACACGGTATCCCGTGTCATCGCGTGGCCACGCCCGGATTCCCTCGCGCTGACTTCCCGGGACCCTGCCGTCGGAGTCGATGAATCCCTTGGCCTGCGATTCCTGGCGCCTCTTGAGATAGCCAGGGTCCTCGTCGGCCAACAGACTCGCTCGAACGGTCTGCCCTTGGACGGTCTTACCGACCGACCAAGAGGTTGCCGCAGCGGGCGGAGTGACCGAAGCCGCCGGTGCGATCGAAGGACCCAACAGAACCAGAGCCGCGACGGCGAGTACTCCCAGCCTTTGTCGCTGACGTGACACCCTTTACCTCCAGCAGGAACGGCCTCAATGGTCCGCGCTCCTCGCGATCCATGGCTCAGAGTTACGCACACCACGGCACGCCACTCTCACAGCCACGCCGATATGGGACGGGTGAGAATCTGGTCCCATGGATCTGTTCAACGGGTAATCGGGGCCGGTGTGGCTCCTCTTGGGGGAATTACCGAGTAACTGCTGTTCTCTATCCGTGCGCGTGATCGATCTGCCTCGAACGGCGTGCCGAATCGGGTGAGTTGGTTGGTGCGGAGGCGTGAAGAAAGGGCCTCTTGGCGGCTCGCGGATACCGAGTGGCCGGGGCACCGGCCTCGGTACGGCATCAAGTGGCGGGCGATGCCCCCGGAGTTCCCGTCCGGGCCGCTGGTGTACGCGCTCTGCCGTTCCTCAGTCCATTGACAGGTCGCCCTGATCGTCCTTGATCTTCACCTTGACCCAGGCGCGGCCGCCGGTGTTGCCGGTGCCGACGCCGACGTTGCATTCAAACTCCCGGCCCGCCTCGACGGGGATGGAAGCGGGGCAGCTGACATCGTCGATGGTCGGGGGCTTGGCGAAGGAGCTGTCGGATTCGGCGTGGTTGAGCACGGCCCGCGCCAGCGCTTCCTGATCCAGAACGCGCTGCGGCTGCACGGCGGGACTCCCGGCCAACAGCATGATGGTGAAAGTGAGCACACAACAGGCGATCACGGCCAGGGAGAGCGCGATGACGGTACGGGCGAAGCTGCGTTGATCAGTCACGCGGACAGTCCTATCCGGTTGTCCGTGCTCATACAACCCGTGTGGTGACAGGAAGTCGCCTCTCACCCCGGAGGCGGCGGACCGCTGGACCTGGATCCTGACCGTGGAGTCCTATGTCGTGAGTTGGAGGAGTCGTTCGTGAGTGTGGCGGGAGGTTACGGAGTCGTCCTCGCCGACTGAAGGCCGGCGGCGAAGGTTACGAAGCCGGACCAGGCGGCGGGGGTGAAGGTGAGGGACCGGCGCTGGGGGGCCTTGCTGTCGCGGACCGGGACGACGCCGTAGTCGTGGGCGTAGGTGGGGGACCACTCGACGCAGTTGCCGCCTTCGTGGCTGGTGTAGCTCGACTTGACCCACACAGTGGGAGCGGGGTTGAGGTTCATAGTGTCTCCATCTGCTTTCTGATGAGGGCGGCGCTCTCCCGTGCCGATAGCGCCTCGCTGCTCAGGTCGTCGTAGGCGCGTACCGCTGCCCGGACGTTGTCGGGATCGTCGCTGATGTTCGCCGTACGGTAAGCCTCGACGCAGAGCGTCGTCGCATGGTTTGGCGCCGTCAGGAGCGTGATCGCCCCATCTGTGAGCGGATGAGGTTCCGCGTCGAGCGGCATTACTTGTACGCGTGTGGTCGGCCGTTCGCCATGGCCCAGGAGCACCGCCAGTTGTTCGCGCATCATGTCGTGGCTCCCGATTCGGCGCCGAATCACGGATTCACAGACCACTACGCGAACAGTCGGGGGAGCTTCGCTCCGTAGAACCTCCTGCCGTGCGAGCCGCGCCCGCACCATTTTGGCGATGTTCTCTTCGGTCGCCCGTCGGTAGCCGCACCGGAACAGTGCGCGGGCGTACTCGGCGGTCTGGAAGAGGCCGGGGATGAGGGTGGGTGACCACTCCAGGATGGCCGTGGCCTGCCGCTCCAGAGTCATGCGGCGTCGGTACTGGGCTGGGTACGACTGGTCGACCACGTCCTCGTACAGTCGCTTGAACTGGCCGTCCGTCTCAAAGATCTGATCGAACAGTGCGGGCAAGTTGCCGGCGATCGGCGGCACTCCGCCTTCGATGCGGCTGATCGTGGACTTCGATGTACGCGACAGCCTGCCCAGATCCGTCTGTGAGATCCGGCCCGCCTTTCGGGTCTTGCGGGCGTCACGCAACGCATCGCCGAATTTCTCGCGCGGATCGCCCGCCGCGCCGTAAACACCGTGTCGTTCTGTCACACGAAACCCCCTTGACCACTGCCCTGGGAACCGGTGCCACTCGCCGTATCCATGCAGCTCAGGCACTCGAAGCCATACCGAAATGCCCAACATGCAGGTTGGACGGTGAAGCACTTCCCACGGTAGCGCCGGCCATCGCACTCTGAACACGGTTCGTAACTAATCGTAAAAGGAGGGCTCATGGACCCCCTATCCCACCCGGCTCCCCGACCGGCCGCCGGTGCCGACGACTTGACCGTGCCGCTCACCGTGGGCGGATTCTGGCGGCTCGCACCCGACTGGGTGCCGCGTGACGGATACGCGTGGCCAACGCCCGCTCTGCTGAGGGACGTCGAGGCCGGTCTGAGGCGGCGGTTGTCCGATGGCGAGTAGCGAGGCGCGCCGGTTTCTGTCCCGGCTTTCCGACGTGTTCGGGGTGGACGGCGTACTCATCGTGTGGAAGGACCCCGGCGGTGACGGGGCTGACCTCGCTCCCGGTGACGCTCTCAAGTGGCCCGCCTGCCAGTGCGGCAGCCCCAAGTGCCCCGGCTTCGAGCCCTCCGCCTCGTCCGGCGACGATCTCAGCGCGCGTCTCGCGGAGCGCAACAAGCGCAGCAGCAGAGGCGGTGTGTGACACGCCCGGGTGGGGGCGAGCACGGGTGAACGAGCACGAGGGGTTGCGTACCTGGACGGGCGGTTCGTCGTTGATCGGCTCAGTAGCCCGGCTTCGTCACCGGGCGTCATCCGTGCGGGTGCCGGCCGGGGCCGGGAGCCGTCACAAGGACGGAGTGCCGTGAGCGTGAACATGGATGAGCGGAACCCGGCGGCCGAGGGCGCCCGGAATGTGGGTAAGCGGGCGGCGGCCGTCGGTGCGGTGCTGGGGGCCGCGTTGGTCCCCGCCGGGGCCGCGCACGCCAATGTCGTCGGGATCGGGAACGCGGTGTTCGGCAACACCTGCGTCAACCAGGGAGGCGCGCAGGCGGCCGCCGGGACCGTCGCGGGGAGCGGGGCGGCGAGCGGCAATATCGCGAGCCTGCCGTTGAGCCTGCCCCGCAACGATTGCGGGAACAGCGGCATCGTCTGCCACGTGCTGATCAGGGCCAGCGTCTGATCCGGGTCGACCGAGGCGGGCGAGGCTGCGGAGGTTGCTGCGCGTGATGGGTGTGTCGGTGGAGGACGCCGCGGTACGGGAGTTGGCTGCCCTGAGCGGGCGCGGGGTGCCGTTGCTGTGGGAGTGGGTGGCCGAACACCCGCGGCTCGGGGTGGCGCGGGCGCTGCTGGTGCTGGCGACCAGCGACGCCTTGAGCGACCAGGAACTGCGGCAAGAGCTGTCCGCCGCGTACGAGGACGCGCACGCCGCCGACGCACGGTCCGTCAGTCTGGTCTACGGCGTGTTCCTCTACACCCACCGGCAGTACTGGCTGACGGCCGATCACCTGGTCACGCACTTCGCGCGGTGGCCCGGGGACGAGGTGGCGGGGCTGCTGCTGGACGCCTTCCACGCCTGCGGGGACGCCGCCTACCGCGCGCGGGGTGACGCGCTCACCGAGCGGCAGTACACGCTGGTGGGCCCGGACAGCTGGACATGGGCGAGCCGGATGGCCTGGACACGGGTCGAACAGGGCCGCGTGGAGGAGGCGTACGAACTGGCCGGGCGCGCGCTGGCGCTGTACCCGCGCTCGGGGGTGGCCGCGCACGCCCGCGCGCACGCCGAGCAGGAGCTGGGAGCCGGCCCAGCCTCCACGGCCTTCCTGGACCGGTGGCTGGCGGCCGACCCCCAGGCGGTGCAGTTCAAGCACCTGAACTGGCATGCCGCCTTGCAGTCGCTGGCCTGCGGCGACTTCGCCGACGCGCGCCGGCGGGCGGACGACGTGCTGGACCGCGAGGACGTGGGCATGCGGTCGGCGACGAACTGGCGTCTGCTGCTGGCCGGGCAGACCCCGGCCCGCCGCTCCGACCCGGCTCACGTACGGGAGTTGCTGGCGCACCCGCGCGGGATGGCGGAGGTCTTCCACACCTTCAACCTGGCACTGGCCCTGGCCGTCGAGGCCGCCACCGACGATCTGTACGCCCTGGCCCGGCGGGCGGCCCACGACGAGCGGCCCGACTACCACCAGGTACTCGCTCCCGTCGTCCGGGCGCTCGCGGAGATCACCGCGGGCCGGCCCCAGCGGGCGGTGGACCTGCTGACCGGGCTGGGCGGAACGGTGGAACGCATCGGCGGGGTACGGGTGGAGCGCGAGATCGTCCAGGACACCCTCGCCCGCGCCCTGATCGACACCGGCGAGCACACCCGCGCGGCCGACCTGCTGGACCACCGCATCGCCACCCGCCGCCATCACATCTACGAAGACCTCCTCCTCGCTCCCCGGACGGCTCCCGTCACTTCATCCGCTCCGCGCTGAGTACGCCCGCCTGTTCGAGGAGCCCGTCCCCTTACTCCTTATCTCTCTCCGGGAGACGCATCCATGGCTGTATCGCCGCAAGTGATCGTGGTCTCGCTGCGCGGCAGCGGTACGCCACTGCTCGCCGACGCCACCACCGCGCTCGGCTACACCCCGTACGGCACGATGAGCGCCGCCCGGCCTCCCGGTGACGGCGGCGGTGAACAGCCGGGCCCCGGGGAGGTCTATCCGCTGCTGGCCGCCGCGTACGGGCCGGAGCGGGCCGCTCTTCTGCTGCGCAGACAGGGCGGCGAGTGGGAACAGCTGGAGGCGGCCTTCCAGGAAGCGGTCAGCGCTCTGTGGCGGGTGTGGTGGACGCGCCTGGGGCAGCCGGTCGCCCTCGCCTCACCGGTCGACCCCGGACTCGAAGCGCGGCTGGCGCGCGTACCGGACGGCGAGCTGCCGGGACTGCTGCCGGGCCGTGGCTGCTGGTACGTCAACAGCCTCGACCTCCAGCGGGCCGACGGAGGTTTCCTGCGCGCCTGGCAGGCCACGGGCAACCCGCCGGTCGTCTTTCACCACCGCGATGTACGGGACAGGATCGTCGACCGGATCCTTACGCTCTCGCGGCCCGACGGCGTCGGAACCCTGCCGGAGGAGCTGATCTACCGGGACATCCTCAGGGCCCTGCCGACCATGGACGACAGAATCACGCTGGCGCTGACCGACCCCGGCTTTCCCGGGATGCACGAGGCCCGGAGCTGCCGGTGGCTGGCACACCACCCGGCGGTGTGCGTGATCACGCACGAGGAACTCGCCGGCCCGGCCCACGGAGGCAGCGCCGAAGCCCGCGAGCGTGCCCTGGCCCGGCTGCGGTCCGCCACCGGACACCCCGACCCCGGTACCCCGGCCATGGCTCTGCCGGAACAGGCCACGCGCGCCCGTGAGGATGACGACGAGCTAGCGGTGGGCGCGTGGCGCGCGTACTTCACCCCCGGACACGAACGCCTGCTCAGCCGGCACCACGGCGACCTCCTGACGCAGGCCAAGGCGCGGGCGCAGGCCCGGAACTTCTGATTCCGTACGGGGACCTGACGGCCTGTCGCCCAGCGCCCAGCCCGGCGCGGAGCGCGCGACAGGAGTGCCGTGGCGGTGCCACGGGGGCGGCTGAGCGGGTGGCTGACCTGCTCATCCGATGGCCCCGCTCATCCACTGAGCGCCCTCCGGGGGCCGTTTCACCTCGACCCGGAACGCCTTCGCGAAGAACTTCGTGAAGTTCTTCACAAGGAAATCGACCCGCCAGGGCTCACTGGCGGTTCCTGGGGACCATCCGGCCCTATCGCGGGGGCGCCGGGCTCTGATTCCGTACGGTTCCCGGCGGCATCGCGCCGGTACGAACCGGGCGGCGGGTGCACCCCGTACCGGAGGGTGGAGGTCCAGCTCACGAGGGGTGGACAAACGGCCGGCAAGGGTCGGTCGGTCCTGCCGGAACCCCTGTGTGGCCGGTGTTTCGGCCAAGCGGGCCGCGCAGTGTAGCACAAGGGGCCCCACTCCTTGTGAAGGGGCTCACGAGCACCCCCTCCGAGGGGGGTGGATACTCGATGGCATGAGCACCACGGAGCGTCCCAGGATCCTCGTTGTAGGCGGTGGGTACGTAGGCCTGTACGCAGCTCGTCGCATTCTGAAGAAGATGCGCTACGGGGAGGCGACCGTCACGGTTGTCGACCCTCGCTCGTACATGACGTACCAACCCTTCCTCCCCGAAGCTGCCGCCGGCAGCATCTCGCCTCGGCATGTCGTCGTCCCGCTGCGACGCGTGCTGCCCAAGGCTGAAGTGCTCACCGGCCGGGTCACGACCATTGACCAGGACCGCAAGGTCGCCACGGTCGCGCCGCTCGTCGGCGAGGCCTACGAGCTGCCGTTCGACTACCTGGTCGTCGCGCTCGGCGCCGTCTCCCGTACCTTCCCGATCCCCGGTCTGGCCGAGCAGGGCATCGGCATGAAGGGCATCGAGGAGGCCATCGGCCTGCGCAACCATGTCCTCGAACAGCTCGACAAGGCCGACTCGACAACCGACGAGGAGGTCCGCCGCAAGGCGCTGACCTTCGTCTTCGTGGGCGGCGGCTTCGCCGGTGCGGAGACCGTGGGTGAGGTCGAGGACCTGGCGCGCGACGCCGCCAAGTACTACACGAACGTGAAGCGCGAGGACATGCGCTTCCTCCTCGTGGACGTCGCCGACAAGATCCTTCCCGAGGTCGGCCCGAAGCTGGGCACCTGGGGCAAGGAGCACCTCGAGGGCCGCGGCGTCGAGGTCTACCTCAAGACCGGCATGGACTCCTGCGTGGACGGCCATGTGGTGCTCAACAACGGCCTCGAGATCGACTCCAACACCATCGTGTGGACGGCCGGGGTCAAGCCGAACCCGGCGCTGGGCCGTTACGGTCTGCCGCTCGGCCCCCGTGGCCACGTGGACACCAGCGAGCAACTCCAGGTGCAGGGCACGGACTACATCTGGGCCGCGGGCGACAACGCCCAGGTTCCGGACATGGCCTCCCGTCGCGCCGGTGTCGAGAACGCCTGGTGCCCGCCGAACGCCCAGCACGCGCTGCGCCAGGCGAAGGTCCTCGGCGACAATGTGGTCTCCGGTATGCGGGGCTTCCCGCAGAAGGAGTACAGCCACGCCAACAAGGGTGCGGTCGCCGGTCTCGGCCTGCACAAGGGCGTCGCGATGATCGTCATGGGCAAGATGAAGATCAAGCTCCGTGGCCGGCTGGCCTGGTACATGCACCGTGGCTACCACGGCATGGCCATGCCGACCTGGAACCGCAAGATCCGCGTCTTCGCCGACTGGACGCTCGCGATGTTCCTCAAGCGCGAGGTCGTCTCGCTCGGTGCCATGGAGACGCCGCGCGAGGAGTTCTACGAGGCCGCGAAGCCGGCTCCGGCCGCCGCCGCTGCCGCGGCGTCCCCCGCCGAGAAGGCCAAGGCCTCCTGACCGGGTAGCACAACGCACAACCTCGAAAAGGGCCGTCCGCCATCCGTGGTGCGGGCGGCCCTTCGGCGTGCCCGGGTGCGTCCGGCGGTGTCACCTGAGCCGGACCCCGAGGTGGCGCCCGATAGCTCTCTCGGCTCAGCGCCCCGCCGCCCGCTGTCCGGGCCTCCCCGCCCGCCAGGACCGGTGTCCGGGCTCCGTGTTGGGTACCACTCTCCAGAAGCCCCCGGAAGAAAGGGCACGACCCACCGGGAAGTACATGGTGGATGCAGGTATTTTGCCTTCTCGTTGCCTGCGGGCGGGACTGCATCCGTACTCGACCGGTGTTTACGTGGTGTTGAGCATGTTCGGTTTCCACCCTTACGGAGGTGTACGCCATGGCCAGCGCCGCGCTGCGGCTGACCACACTTGCCGAGGAACTGCTGGGGGCCCCGCTCCCGGTCCGTATCCGTGCCTGGGACGGGAGCGAATCGGGTCCCCCGGACACCCCGACCTTGATCATCCGTAACCGTCGGGCCCTGCGCAGACTTCTGTGGAAGCCCGGCGAGTTGGGGCTCGCACGGGCCTGGGTGGCCGGTGAGCTGGATGTGGAAGGCGATCTCTACGACCTTCTCGGACATCTCGCCGGACTCATCTGGGAGCGCGGAGCCGACGCCAAGGACACGGTCCATCCCGTACGCGACCCCCGGATGCGGGCCGCGGCCCGCGGGCTCGTCCAGGTCGCCGGACCCTGGCCGCCGCCCGTACCGCCCGCCGAGGAGATCCGGCGCCGGCACGGCGCGCTGCACACCAAGCGCCGCGACAAGGAGGCGATCAGCCATCACTACGACGTGGGCAACGACTTCTACGCACTCATGCTCGGCCCGTCCATGGTCTATTCGTGCGCCTACTGGGACAACGCCTCCGCCGGCCCCGGCGCCGCGAGCAGACCCGGGTTCAGTCTCGAGGACGCGCAGCGCGACAAGCTCGATCTGATCTGCCGCAAGCTCGCGCTCAAGGAGGACGACCGGCTCCTCGACGTCGGCTGCGGCTGGGGCTCGATGGCCATCCACGCCGCGCGAGAGTACGGCGCCCGGGTCACCGGGGTGACGCTCTCCCGCGAGCAGGCCGCCTTCGCGCGCAAGCGCATCGCGGAGGAGGGGCTGACCGACCGTATCGAGATCCGTGTCCAGGACTACCGGGACGTCAGGGACGGACCGTACGACGCGATCTCCTCCATCGGGATGGCCGAACACGTCGGCTCGGTGCAGTACGGCCAGTACGCCGACGACCTGCACGCCCTCCTCAAGCCGGGCGGGCGGCTGCTGAACCACCAGATCGCGCGGCGCCCGGAGAAGGACGAGGGCAGCTACCGGATCGACGAGTTCATCGACGCGTACGTCTTCCCGGACGGGGAACTGGCGCCGCTCGGCCGGACCGTCGGCACGCTGGAGGAATCCGGCTTCGAGGTCCGCGACGTCGAGTCGATCCGGGAGCACTACGCGCTGACGCTGCGCCGCTGGGTGGCGAACCTGGAAGCGCACTGGGACGAGGCGGTACGGGCCACATCGCCGGGCCGCGCCCGGGTCTGGCGGCTCTACATGGCGGCGTCCGCTCTCTCCTTCGAACGGAACAAGATCGGCGTCAACCAGATCCTCGCGGTGAAGACCCCGGCGAGCGGTGCGTCGGGGATGCCGGCGCGCGCCCGCGTATGGAGTGGATGAGCGATCCCCGGCACGGCCGTCGACCTCGCCCGCGCCATGAGTGAGGGCCGGACCCCGTCAGTCTGCCCGGGGTCCGGCCCTCACGCGTCACTTCACCGCCGCGCGGTTACTCGGTCTTGATCGCCGTCAGCATGTTCAGCCGCGCTGCGCTGCGCGCCGGCCACAGGGCGGCCAGCACACCCACCAGCGCGGCCAGCCCCAGGAAGATGCCGATCCGGTCCCACGGGATGACCAGGGCGAAGCCGGGGATCCCGGACTTGATGGTCTCGCCGATCGCCCAGGCCAGGAACGTTCCGAGCCCCACACCGATGACCGCGCCGAAGAGCGAGATCACCACGGCCTCCAGGCGGATCATCCGCTTGACCTTGCGGCGGTCCAGGCCGATCGCGCGCAGCATGCCGATCTCCTGCTGACGCTCGAAGACGGACATGGCCAGGGTGTTGACGACACCGAGGATCGCGATGATCAGGGCCATCGCCAGCAGGCCGTACATGATGTTCAGCGCGGTGTTGATGAAGCCGCCGAAGGTGTTCCTGATGTCCTCCTGGTCCATGACCGTGATGGCCGGGTTCTTGCCCAGCGCGTCCACCAGGGCCTGCTCGTGCGCGGTGCTCGCACCGCCGTCCGTCTTCACCCACACCTCACGGACGACCGGCTTGGCGTCGTGCGCGTCGGCCAGGTCCGTGGACATCAGGACCGGCGAGAGGAAATCGTTCCCCTTGAAGGTGGCGCCGAGCGTCAGCTTGCCCGGCTTTCCGTCGGTGTAGGTGACGGGGAGAGAGTCGCCGACCTTCCAGCCGTTGGCCTTCGCGGCCTTGTCGTCGACCGCTATCCCGCCCTTGCCGAGCGTGTCCATCGAACCGTCGAGCACGTCGACGTTGATGACCTTCTCGATGTCTCCGGGGGTGACGGCGGAAGCGGCGTGGAAGCGGCCGTCCACCTCCAGCGAACTGGCCTGCTGCGGGGAGATCGCGCCCACACCCGGCGCCTTCTCCAGGGCATTCACCGCCGACTTGTCCAGCGTGCCGCCGCCCGCCATGGACACCATGTAGTCGGCCTTGATGTTGTCCGTGGTCATCTTGTCCACGGCCTGGCCGACCGTGACACCGATCACCGTGAGCCCGGTGACCAGCGTGAGCCCGATGGCCAGCGCGGAGGCGGTGGCCCCGGTACGGCGCGGGTTGCGGACCGCGTTCAGACCGGCCAGCTTGCCGGACACCCCGAAGACGCCCACCAGCAACGGCCGTACCAGCGCGATGACCGGACGCGACAGCAGCGGGATCAGCACGATGACACCGATCATCGCGAAGAACGCACCGACGCCGATGGTCAGCCGGCCGTCGGAGCCGGTGTTCGCGCCCGAGACGATCGCGCCTGCGCCTGCCAGCGTGATGAGGGCGCCGATGGAATTGCGGACGACGAGGGACTTGGTGGTGGCCACACCGTGCACACTGCTCATCGCGGCCACCGGCGGGATCTTCGCGGCCCGGCGGGCGGGCAGCCAGGCGGCGAGCAGGGTGATCAGCACCCCGACACCGAAGGCCGCGCCGACCGCGGTCGGCGAGACCACCAGCGCGCCCGCGGGCACCTTCGCACCGAACGAGCCCATCAGGGACCGCAGCCCGATCGCCAGCCCGATACCGAGCACGAAGCCGACCGCGGAGGCGATCACACCGACGACGGCGGCCTCGGCCAGCACCGTGCGCTTGACCTGACGGCGGGACGCGCCGACGGCACGCAGCAGCGCCAGCTCCTTGGTGCGCTGGGCGACCAGCATGGTGAAGGTGTTGGAGATCAGGAAGATCCCGACGAACAGTGCGATGGCCGCGAAGGCGAGCAGCATCTGGTTGAGCGCGCTGAGACTGTCCTCGATCATCTTCGCCTGATCGGCGGCGAGTTCCTTGCCCGTCTGCGCGTGGGTGTTCGCCGGCAGCAGGGTCTTCATCTCGCTGAGGATCTTGTCCTGGGAGGCGCCCGGCGCGGCGGTGACGGTGGCGTCGGTGAAGTAACCGGGCTCCAGGAACAGCTTCTGGGCGGTGGCCGTGTCGAAGAGCACCAGGCTGCCGCCCGCGTTGACCTCGCCGTCCTCGGTGGTGAACACACCCGCGAGGGTGAACTCCTGCACCGGTCCGTTGGTGGCGACGCGGACCGTGTCGCCGACCTTGTACTCGCCCTTGGCCGCCGAGACCTTGTCGAGCGCGATCTGGTTGTCGCGCGTGGGTCCCGAGCCGTCGGTGAACGTGTAGGAGGAGTCCCGGCCGTTCTCGCCGGGCGAGAAGTTGCCCCCCTTGTTGGACCAGCCGTCGCCGATCAGCTTGCCGTCGGGATCGGCGACCCCGGCGAATCCGCTGACCCGGGCGGTGACGCCGTCGACACCGTCGACGGCCTTCATCTTGTCGAGGGTCCGCTCGCTGATGCCGGGGCCGAGCTTGCGTTCGGCCGGGTTGTCGGATTCACGGGCGTCGGAGGAGGTGACGCCGACGGCGACGTCCTTGTAGCTCTTCGACGATTGATTCTGGAAGGCGTTGCCGAGGGTGTCGGTGAAGACCAGGGTGCCGGAGACGAAGGCCACGCCGAGCATCACGGCGAGCACAGTCATCAGCAGCCTGGCCTTGTGCGCGAGCACAGTGCGCAGGGCGGTACGGAACATGATGGAAGTCCTGGTGAGGGTGGGCCGGGCGGTGATCGGGCCCAGGCCGGAAGGGCGGAGCAGGGCAGGCGAGGCTGCTGGCTGAGGGGGCGTCAGCGCGTACGGCGGCCCGAGGGGCTCGTCCGGGTCCGCGCCGGCGCGGACGGACCACTCAGCCCGTGCGGGTCGTTTCGGCGTGTACGGGGCTCTGTCATCCCGTACGTCATCCGTGGGTCCTCCCGTACGGATGGTTCCGTGCGGTTGATCCAGTGCGGCTGATCCCGTGCGTACCGATCGCTCGGACCGCGCGTGTTTCGGACCGCTTCGGACTGAGCGTGCGTCAGCTGGTGCGGCCCTTGGCGTCGAAGGCCTTCATCCGGTCCAGCACGCCGTCGGCGGTCGGGCTCAGCATCTCGTCGACGATCCGGCCGTCGGCGAGGAAGATCACGCGGTCCGCGTAGGAGGCCGCCGAGGGGTCGTGCGTCACCATGACGACGGTCTGGCCCAGCTCTCGTACGGAGTTGCGAAGGAAGCCCAGCACCTCGGCACCGGAGCGCGAGTCCAGGTTTCCGGTCGGCTCGTCACCGAAGATGATCTCGGGCTGGGAGGCCAGCGCGCGGGCGACGGCGACCCGCTGCTGCTGACCGCCGGAGAGCTGGGTGGGCCGGTGGCCGAGCCGGTCGGCCAGCCCGATCATGTTGATGACCTGGTCCAGCCACTGCTTGTCGGGCTTCCGGCCCGCTATGTCCATGGGGAGCGTGATGTTCTCCAGGGCTGTCAGCGTCGGCAGCAGGTTGAAGGCCTGGAAGATGAAGCCGATCTTGTCCCGGCGCAACTTGGTGAGCTGCTTGTCCTTGAGCGTAGACAGCTCGGTCTCCCCGATCCGTACGGAGCCGCTGCTGAAGCTGTCCAGGCCGGCCACGCAGTGCATCAGTGTCGACTTGCCGGAGCCCGAGGGGCCCATGATCGCGGTGAACTCCCCCTGGCGGAAGTCCACACTGACATGATCGAGGGCGACCACCTGGGTCTCGCCCACTCCGTAGACCTTCGAGAGATCGGAGGCGCGGGCGGCCACGGTGGTGACGCGTTCGGCGAACGGGGTGGTGGTCACGGGGAAACACTCCTGTCGGATGCGCTGTGGGAACCACTCCATCCTCGTGTCCGTTGGACCCGGGGGTCGTCCCTCCTCGTACCCGTTCGGAGGACCCTCTTGGGTCGCACCGCGGCGTGGCCCTCTCCTCCTCCGGGATGAGACCGACCCCGAGACGTCTCCGACCTGAGTCTGCGTCGGCTCGGACCTGAGCCGGCGTCCGCACCCGCGGAGCGCGGCGATGCCCTCGCGATGGTGCCAAATGAGTGACCGGACGGCGACTTTTCGTCATTCCTGCGCGCCTCAGTACGAGATGCCCAACCGCGCCCGGCATGTGCCGATGGCCAGCTACGTGTGCTGACGCACCCTCAGACGTCAATAAAATAAGACAACATCGGGTTGTTGCTCGGCTGTTCGAGTGGTGTGTCCCGATAGGCTCAGATGCCAACGCGGCGTCGCGTGCCTTGCCCGGATGGTGGAATGCAGACACGGCGAGCTTAAACCTCGCTGCCCCTCGGGGGCGTGCCGGTTCAAGTCCGGCTCCGGGCACATCAGCGGCCAGCGTCGGTGGTGGATCGCGCGTGCGGGGGCGCGCGGGGTGTCCGTACGGAGTCCGGGTCAGGCCGGTGCTCCTGAGTTCCTTTCGACTCCTTCCGGTGACCTTCCCTCGGACAGGCCCGGCATTCATGCTCCCTTGTCTATGTGACGAGCGGCACGCGAGGACGTCACGATCCTGGAAAGATCCTCCCCGAGCACTAGGGCATACGCTTTGCTACCCCATTACTCTTGTCGCAAGGCCGCGCAGGGTGGCCATGGAGGAGTGAGATGAGGAGCAGTAACCCGGTCTTCTCGCGACGGGGCTTCAGCCGCGACAACGGCCACGCGGGCTTCAACGCGGCGCCGCAGGCCGGGGGCCCCGCTGTAGGAACGAACCCGTACGCGACCAACCCGTACGCCACCAACCCCTATGCGCCCCAGCAGGGCGCCCAGCCCGGCGGCCCGCAGGCGCCCGCGCGGACCGACGTCATGACGATCGACGACGTCGTGACCCGTACCGGCATGACGCTCGGCACGGTCGTGCTCACCGCGGTCCTCTCGTGGGTGCTGCTGCCGGTCGACGAGGCGAATCTCGGCAAGTCGTACGGCATCGCGATCGGTGCCGCGCTGGTCGCGATGGTTCTCTCGCTGATCCAGTCCTTCAAGCGCAAGCCGACCCCGGCGCTGATCCTGGCGTACGCCGCCTTCGAGGGTGTCTTCCTCGGAGTGATCAGCAGCGCGGTGAGCACCTACATCGCGCAGGGCGTGGTGATCCAGGCCGTGATGGGCACGATGGCGGTCTTCGCCGGCGTGCTGTTCGCGTACAAGATGCGCTGGATCCGTGTGACGCGGCGCTTCTACGGCTTCGTGATGGCCGCCGCCATGGGCTTCGTGCTCCTGATGGTCGCCAACCTGCTGTTCAGTGTCTTCGGCGGCGGTGACGGCCTCGGCTTCCGCAGCGGTGGTCTGGGCATCGTCTTCGGCATCGTCGGGATCGTCCTCGGCGCGTGCTTCCTGGCGCTCGACTTCAAGCAGGTCGAGGACGGCGTCGCGTACGGCGCCCCGCGCGAGGAGTCGTGGCTCGCGGCGTTCGGTCTCACCCTGACGCTGGTCTGGATCTACCTGGAGATGCTGCGGCTTCTCTCGATCCTGCAAGGCAACGACTGACGCGCGTGACTGACGCGCGTGACTGACGCGCAGGGCTGACGCCGTCGAACGGCGCAGTGAGAAGGGGTCCGCGGGCTGATGCCCGCGGACCCCTTCTGTTGTGTTCGGTCGGGGGTTCTGGTGTGGGTCTCCGTCGCGGACCGGAACCGGTGTTCGCCGCGAACCGGTCTCCGCCGGGGGTCGGTCGGATGCGGTCCGGTCAGAGCAGGCGGCGGGCCGCCCGCCTCAGGTCGTACTCGTGGATGATCGCTTTCGCGTGCCCGTACGCCAGGTCGTGCTCGCTCCGCAGCCAGCTGACCTTCTCCTCGAAGCGGAAGAGGGACGGTCCTTCCTCGACGGTACGGAGCCAGTCGGAGATCTCACGGCCGGTGCACTGGGGGATACGGGAGAGCAGATTGCGATGGGTCTCTTCGGAGAAGACAAGGGACATCGGCGCCTCCGGACGCTGTGCGCGTACTTGGTCCTTCAGCCCACCGTGCCCCAGCGCGGGCGTGTTGGCAACAGTCCCGCGTGGCCGCGTAGGGTCGGCGGGGTGCTCGACACAACGCCGTTGACGGCCGCCGTGGACCGATTCGCCGACCGGCTGCGGGCCGCCCCGCAGAGCCGCCTCCAACGTGGAGCCGCGGCGCGGGCGCTCGCTCTGGCCAGGGAGCTTTCCGTACGGGCCCAGCGGCTCGACGCCCCCGGTGAGGAGCCGCGGATCATGCCGGACGCGGGGGTGTTCGTGGTCGCGGACCAGCTCACGGTCGCGGCCGGGGACCTGGCCGAGGCATTGAAGGCGGCCCCGTCCGCCGCGGAGCTGGACGAGGCCGTGAGTTCGGTCGAGCGGGTGGCCGCAGAAGCGGCGCTGTGAGGCGGCGCCGCGGCCATGGCGGCGATTACAGCGACGTGCCGATTACGGCGACGTGCTGACGACGGCGCCGAGCCGGTCACATCGACGAGATGACGCGGTCCGCGAGGATGTAGACGTGCTCCGCGCCCTCGTCGGGTCCGTCGGCGTCGCCGCACGAGAAGGTCAGGGCGTACGCGCCGGAGACGCCGGATCCGCCCAGCAGGAACGGGGCCTCGCCCTCGCGCAGCGCGTCGGCGAGCCGTTCGGCGGTCTCACGGTGACCCGGCGTCATGCAGAGCGTCGTACCGTCGGCGAAGACATAGACGTCGAGCGTGCCCAGCGGCCCCGGCCGCACGTCGGCCAGTGCCGTGCGGGTCTCGGCGAGCTCTTCCAGCCGCGCCACGGTCCGCTCGTGGTCGGTGACCACCGGCGTCCGCACCGGTACGAAGTCCGGGTGCGAGGGGTGCCGGCGGCGGGCGGCGGCCAGTTCGGGGGAGTCCTCGGCGAACTCGCCGGTCTCGCTCCCGGCGTGTGGTCCGCCGGCCTCGGTGACCCCGGTGAGGCCCGGGTGGCCGGCGAAGTCGTCGAGCGCATCGGTGGCGTCGAGGTCCAGTGACTCCAGGGATTCCAGCGACTCCAGTGGCTCCAGCGACTCCATGCCGATGAAGTCCGCCTGGCGGGGCACGAAGAACGGTCCTTCCTCGGTGCCGAGTCCGGCCAGCCCGCCCAGCATCGACGGGGCGTCGGCGGCGTCCCGCGCCTCCTGGGCGGCCCAGAAGGCCCGCGCCTCGGCCAGCTCGCGCTCGCGTTCCTCGGCGAGCGCCTCGGCGACGGCGGTACGTATGTCGTCGGTGTGGTCGGCGCTTCTGGCCTGAGGGACGGCGGCGGTGAGCCCGCCCGGGGTCGCCGCCAGTTCGCCGCGCAGGGCGCTGACCTGCTGACGCAGCCCGTGAGCGGCGTGCAGAGCAGCGACGCCCACGGCCGTGGCGGCGGCCGTGGTCAGCAGCAGGGCAAGAGACATGGCGCTCACTGACTACTCCCGTTCCAATCGATACCCCCGACTTCCTACCTCAGCTTGTCCTGGGCGGGATCCCGCCGTCAGTGCATTACGTCATGAAATGGACAGGTCTTTGGGCCTTAGATATTCCGCCCGCACGGCTCTGACCTGGGCAAATAAAACTCCCCCGGAGATAGGTCACATCCTGGGGGAGATTCAGTCACGACTGGGGATCGGCGGGCTTGACCTGCGCTTTTCCGTACGGCCCGGCTACCCTCCGTCACCGGGGGTCCGGTTCGCCCCGGTTCGGCACGGTCGGGTCCGGACGGGGCCGACGGGCTCCGTCCGGACCCGATCCGGATCTTCGGATGGCTCAGTCCGGACCGTTGTGCGTCACGGCCTCTTGCGCGGGGTCAGCTCAGTCGCTCGATGACCATGGCCATGCCCTGGCCCCCGCCCACGCACATGGTCTCCAGGCCGAACTGCTTGTCGTGGAACTGGAGGCTGTTGATCAGCGTGCCGGTGATCCGGGCGCCGGTCATGCCGAAGGGGTGGCCGACGGCGATGGCGCCGCCGTTGACGTTCAGCTTCTCCAGCGGAACGCCCAGGTCCCGGTAGGAGGGGATGACCTGGGCGGCGAACGCCTCGTTGATCTCCACCAGGTCGATGTCGCCGATGGTCAGCCCGGCGCGGGAGAGCGCCTGCCGGGACGCCTCGACCGGGCCGTAACCCATGATCTCCGGCGAGAGGCCGGTGACGCCGGTGGAGACGATCCGGGCCAGCGGGGTCAGGCCCAGCTCGCGCGCCTTGGTGTCGGACATGATCACGAGCGCGGCGGCGCCGTCGTTGAGCGGGCAGCAGTTGCCCGCCGTGATCATGCCGTCCGGGCGGAAGGCGGGCTTGAGGCCCTGGACGCCCTCCAGGGTGACGCCGGCGCGCGGGCCGTCGTCCTTGGCGACGACCGTGCCGTCCGGGGTCGTCACGGGCGTGATCTCGCGCTCCCAGAAGCCGTTCTTGAGGGCCTCCTCGGCGAGGTTCTGCGACCGTACGCCGAACTCGTCCATGTCCTGGCGGGTGACGCCCTTGAGGCGGGCCAGGTTCTCGGCGGTCTGGCCCATCGCGATGTACGCGTCCGGGACCAGGCCGTCCTCGCGGGGGTCGTGCCAGCTCGCGCCCTCGCTCTGCGCCACGGCGGCGGTCCGGGCCTCCGCGTCCTCGAAGAGCGGGTTGTGGGTGCCGGGCATGCCGTCCGAGGTGCCGTTGACCTGGCGCGACACCATCTCCACGCCGGCCGAGATGAACACGTCGCCCTCGCCGGCCCGGATGGCGTGCAGCGCCATCCGGGAGGTCTGGAGGGACGAGGAGCAGTAGCGGGTGATGGTGCAGCCGGGGAGGTGGTCCATCCCCATCTGTACGGCGACGATGCGGCCGAGGTTGTGGCCCTGCTCCCCGCCGGGCAGGCCGCAGCCGAGCATCAGGTCGTCGATGTCGCGGGGGTCGAGCCCGGGGACCTTCGCGAGCGCGGCCTCGATGATCGTGGCGGTCAGGTCGTCTGGCCGCAGTTCCTTGAGCGAGCCCTTGAAGGCCCGGCCGATGGGGGAGCGGGCGGCAGAGACGATCACGGCTTCGGGCATCACGGCTCCATGAAGGCGAGGGGCGGGCGAGGGGGGAAAGGGTGAGGGGGACAGGACTGAAGGCGAAGTTACCTGTACGTAGTGCTCGGGTCACCGGGCCGGACGTGTGATGCGGGCCTCTTTTCTAAGCGCTTGCTCAGTTGGTGCCTGTCGCCTGCTGGCTGCCGGTCTCCGTCCCCGTGCCCGTCCCCGGCCCGGTCGCCTCCTCGGCTCCGGCCCCCGCCTCGGCCCCGGCCTCCGTCGCGGCCTGCGCCGGGGTCGCTTCCGTGGGCGTCGGGAGGCGGTGGCGGCGGCGGTGCTTGAGGAGGGCCCAGGGGGCGCGGACGCCGGTGACCTCCGTACCGGCCCGGGACGCCGCCGCCGAGGCCGCCTTCGCCACCGGAAGCACGTCCTCGTCGCGGGACACGTCCAGGTGGTCCGTCTCCGGCCACAGGTTGAGCACGGCGCACAGCGTGGGCAGGACCGCCATCGCCGCGGTCGCGTACCCCTCCGCCGAGGGGTGGTAGTTGTCCGGGCCGAACAGCTCCCGGGGGTTCGCCGCGAACTCCGGGCCCAGCAGGTCGCCCAACGAGACCGTACGGGCGCCCTGTTCGACCGCCACGATGGTCTGCGCCGCCGCCAGCTGCCGGCTCACCCGGCGGGCCAGGAAGCGCAGCGGCTGGTACACCGGCTCGATCGTGCCGAGATCCGGGCACGTGCCGACGACCACCTCCGCTCCGGCCGTCCGCAGCCGCCGTACCGCCGCCGCGAGATAGCGCACCGACCGCGTCGCCGCCATCCGGTGCGTGACGTCGTTCGCGCCGATCATGATCACGCAGACGTCGGGCAGCCGGGTCGGGTCCGACAGCAGCAGCGTCACCTGGCGGTCCAGGTCGTCCGACTTGGCGCCGGGCAGCGCCACGTTCCACAGGTCCACGGGCCGTTCGGCGACCGCCGCGAGCCCCGAGGCGAGCAGCGCCCCCGGGGTCTGCCCCGCCCGCCGTACGCCCTGCCCCGCGGCCGTGGAATCGCCGAGCATGCCCATGCGCAGCGGTGTCGTATGCCCGAAGGCCAGTCCGTACCAACCGTCACCACTCGGCGGTACGGGCGCGACCCCGCCGCCCACCGACCGCTTCGCCAGCTGGACCTCCGCCAGCAGCACCCCGACGCCCGCCGCTCCCAGCAGGCCGATGCTCCCGCCGCCATAGGCCGCGCCCGCGGCGATCCGTCGCGCCACCCTCGCCCTCGACACAGTCCCAGCCACCTCCTCCTGGCCATACGCACGCGACTGCCGCGCGCACGGGCCGTACGCATGAGCGGTACGCACCCGCGAAAGCCGTACAGATCGTAAAAGCCGTCCGTGCGAGTACGTACACCAGCTAACTGCCCCGTAAGGGGAGGCGCCCAATCTCACCGCGTACGCATACGCTGGCCGGACCATCACGGAGACCCCGGAGACAACGGTGCAATTCCACGACTCGATGATCAGCCTGGTCGGCAATACCCCGCTGCTGAAGCTGACCAGCGTGACCGCAGGCATTCAGGCGACAGTCCTGGCCAAGGTCGAATACTTCAACCCCGGCGGTTCGGTGAAGGACCGGATCGCCCTGCGCATGATCGAGGCGGCCGAGCAGAGCGGGGAGCTCGAGCCCGGCGGCACGATCGTCGAACCGACGAGCGGCAACACCGGCGTCGGCCTCGCCATCGTGGCCCAGCGAAAGGGCTACAAGTGCGTGTTCGTCTGCCCGGACAAGGTCTCCACGGACAAGATCAATGTGCTGCGGGCGTACGGCGCCGAGGTCGTCGTCTGCCCGACGGCGGTCGACCCCGATCACCCCGACTCGTACTACAACGTCTCCGACCGGCTGGTACGTGAGACGCCGGGCGCCTGGAAGCCGGACCAGTACAGCAACCCGAACAACCCGCGTTCGCACTACGAGACGACCGGTCCCGAGCTGTGGGAACAGACGGACGGGAAGATCACCCACTTCGTGGCGGGTGTCGGCACGGGCGGCACCATCTCCGGCACCGGCCGCTATCTCAAGGAGGTCAGCGACGGGAACGTGCGGGTCGTGGGCGCCGACCCCGAGGGGTCGGTCTACTCCGGTGGCTCCGGGCGGCCCTACCTGGTCGAGGGCGTGGGCGAGGACTTCTGGCCGACGGCGTACGACCGTACGGTGACGGACGAGATCGTGGCCGTGTCCGACAAGGACTCCTTCCAGATGACCCGGCGCCTCGCCAAGGAGGAGGGCCTGCTGGTCGGCGGCTCCTGCGGGATGGCCGTGATGGCCGCGCTGAAGGTCGCCGAGGGGCTCGGTCCGGACGATGTCGTGGTCGTCCTGCTGCCGGACAGCGGCCGCGGCTACCTCAGCAAGATCTTCAACGACGAGTGGATGAACGACTACGGCTTCCTGGAGCAGGGCGGGGACGCGGCGAGCGTCGGTGATGTCCTGCGGCACAAGGAGGGCGCCATCCCGACTCTCGTCCATATGCACCCGGAGGAGACGGTCGGCGACGCCATCGAGGTCCTGCGGGAGTACGGCGTCTCCCAGATGCCGATCGTGAAGCCGGGCGCGGGGCACCCGGACGTGATGGCCGCGGAGGTCATCGGCTCGGTGGTGGAGCGGGAGCTGCTGGACGCGCTCTTCACCCAGCGCGCCTCGCTCGGCGACCCGCTGGAGAAGCACATGTCGTCCCCGCTGCCGCAGGTCGGCTCGGGCGAACCGGTGGCGGACCTGATGGCGGCGCTGAGCGGCAACAACGGCGCCGACGCCGCGATTGTGCTGGTGGAGGGCAAGCCGACGGGCGTCGTGAGCAGGCAGGATCTGCTCTCGTACCTCTCGCTGGGCCTGAAATGAGCCTTGCCGGGCGGGAGGAGAGCGGCCGCATTTCGCGGTCGGAGGCGGGCCACGGCGCGGATTCGCGAAACTGGTACGAGCGCGACACGTCCACGCAGCACCCGCTTAACACGCGTCCGGCACATTAGTGGTTGTCGGCGTCAAGGAACTCCGGAGCGGCTCCCGGACTCCACAGACGCCCGGACACGTGCCCCGGCCCTGACCCGGAGCGTGTCCCTCGCGGGGACCGTCGTCGTCCCGCCCCCCGGTAACGGGGGTGCGGCGGTCCCCGCGACTATCTTTTCCGGCCACGGAGGGGTTCATGCCTCTCGGGCCGCCCACGTCCCACGTCTCACGTCCCTTGTCCCGGGTGCGCTCAGCCTTCCCAGTCGGACGACTGCCGCCGCTTGCGAGGCAGCCTGCCCCGGCTCCGGGACGCGTGGATCGCGTTGATCGCGACGATGCCGAGCCAGCAGACGATCAGCCCCTCAAGTCCCGCCTGCCCGACGGCGATCGCGGTCAGCGGCACGGCGGCGACCAGCGAGATGATGCCGAACCCGAACCGCTCGCCGAACCCCTCCGGCGCCTCGGGCGTACGCGCGCCGCGGGCCACGGCCATCCGCTGCTCCGCGAGCTTCCGCCGGGTCTCACGGTCGGATGTGCCGTCCATACGCTGCTCGACCTTCTCCAGGAACGACTCGATGAGCGCGGGCTCGTAGTCCGCGCCCAGCTCGTTGCGTGCCTGAAGGGTGGCGTGGAGTTCCTTCTTGAGCTCAGGGTCGCGGGCTTCCATGGGCCAACGGTACGAAGCGGGGGTGGCGCGGGGGAGTGGGGATAACCCCCGTCTTTCCCTGAGGACCGCCGCAGGGAGGCCTCCGGGCCTTGGAAGGACAGCGGTGTCCGGTTCTCGACGCTCGCTGTCGTATCATCACCGGCCGGAGCAGCATGGCTCATTGAGTGAAGTCGACCAATTGTCGTGCGAAGTCGACCGGAATTACGCCAAGTTGAGTGAAGGGGCGGGGCCTGCCATGGAGTCCAGCCGTACCCAGGTCGCCGTCATAGGCGCCGGACCCGCCGGGCTCGCCCTGGCCAATCTGCTGCGGCGGCAGGGCATCGGCTGTGTGGTGCTGGAGACCCAGAGCCGCACCGTCATAGAACGCACCCCGCGCGCGGGGTTCCTGGAGGAGTGGGCGGCCCGCGCGCTGGACCGGCACGGTCTCGCGGGCCGGCCGCTCGCGGCCGCGCCGCGGCACAGCGCCGTCGAGTTCCGCTTCGACGGGGCCCGGCATCTCTTCCCGTACACGGAACTGACCGGCCATCACCACATCGCCTATCCGCAGCAGATACTGGTCACCGATCTGGTCACGCGGTACGTCGACGCGGGCGGGGACGCCCGTTTCGAGGTCCGGGACGTCGAGTTGCACGACACCGGAACCGACCACCCCTCGGTCACCTGGACCGACCCCGTCGACGGCACCGCGCGGCGGCTCGACTGCGACTTCGTCGCCGGGTGCGACGGAGCCCGCGGGGTGAGCCGGCAGCGGCTGACGACGGCGGGCGCGCGGGTCGCGCGGCACGACTACGGCGTGGGATGGCTGACGCTGCTCGCCGAGACGCCGCCGTCGCAGGACCGGGTCATCCTCGGTATCCACCCGCGCGGCTTCGCCGCCCATATGCCGCGCGGTGTCGACGTGACCCGGTTCTACCTCCAGTGCCGCAAGGGCGACACCGCGTCCGACTGGAGCGACGAGCGAGCCTGGGCGGAACTGCACGCCCGGCTGGACGTGCCGGACGGCGTGCTCAGGGAGGGACGGCTGATCGAGAAGCGCGTCCTGGACATGCACAACTACATGGTCGAGCCGATGGCGTTGGGCAGGCTGCACCTGGCCGGTGACGCGGCGCACATGATCGCGCCGATCGGCGCCAAGGGCATGAACCTCGCGCTGCACGACGCCCTGCACCTCGCCCGCGCCTACGGCGCGCACTACCGCGACGGCGACGACGGGCCGCTCGCCGCCTATTCGGACACCTGCCTGGCGCAGGCCTGGGAGTACCAGGAGTTCTCCCAGTGGCTGGCCGAGGTCTACCACGGGCAGACGACGGGCGAGGCCGACGAGCCCGCCGGCCCCGGAGCAGCGCCCGGCCCCGGCGGAACAGGCGTGGTGACGGACCGGTTCCGTGCACGGAACGCCACCTCCCGGCTGCGCCGCCTGTTCAGCTCCAGGACCGCGGCCACGGCCTTCGCCGAGCTGTACACGGGCCGGTACACCAACGCCTGAGCGCTTACGCCAGCGTGTTGTCCGGCCGGTCCAGCCAGGCCGTTCGCGTGTCGGGGGTGACGGTCAGTCCGTAGCGGTCGATCGTCGGCCGGCCCGCACGCAGCCACTGCCGGCGGGCGGCGGTGACCTCGTCCCAGAGACGGCGCGGGCCGTGCTGAGCGACGTGGAAGGTCCGGCTCCGGAGGCCGTCGTAATCGACGCTCGCCCAGCTGGTGGCCGCGTCGTCGGCCAGCCAGAGCCTGGTGTGAGCGCCGTCCGCTTCGGTGTCCCAGGAGTACCAGGCGCCCGGGACCGTCAGGCCGATGTGGAAGTCCAGGGCCGGTTCGGCACCGGCGACGGCCCAGGGGGAGAGGGATGTCGTACTGGTTCGTGGGGTCTGGCCGGGGCGCAGTACGTCGCGGTGCAGCTCGACATCTGTGCGCTGCCTGGGTGCGCACTTGCCCGGTGAACCATCCGCTTCTATCGCCGAGCTGTCGCGGCAACGTCGCCGGAGACCTTTTCGGCCCCAATCCGTCGCATGCGTTCGGTGCCCCATTCTCCCAAGGAGGCCAGGGCCGCGTTGAGTGAGACGCCGTGCTCCGTCAAGGAGTACTCGACCTTCGGCGGTACCTGGCGGTACACCTCACGATGCACGAGCCCGTCTTCTTCCATCTCCCTCAGATGCTGAATCAGCATCTTCTCGCTGACACCAGGCAGACCACGTCGGAGCTCGGCGAACCGGCGGGTCCCGTGGTGGTGCAGTTCCCAGAGGATGAGCGACTTCCACTTGCCGGCGACCACATCCATCGCCGCGTCGATGCCACAGAAATAGGGACCCCGCCGCGCTGAAGTCGCCATCCGCCCCCCCAAGAGGTACTTACTCACAGGTGAGTACCTGACTAATTTGTCCGTACTGGTCAACTCTACTGGCTGCGGAGAGGATCGAGCCGAAGGACAAACACGAGGGGGAGCGCCGAAAATGACAACGGACAACAGCGTCCAGGTGAGTGTTCTCGGGCTGGGGGCGATGGGAAGCGCTCTCGCGGGCGCCCTGGTGAGGGCCGGACACGCGACCACATGCTGGAACCGCTCACCGGGGAAGGCGGACGACCTCGTTGCGCAGGGCGCCAAGGCCGCCGACACGGCCGGAGACGCGGTCCGGGCCGGCCGATTGGTGATCGCATGCCTGCTGGACCACGCGTCGGTCCATGAGGTGCTCGTTCCGCTCTCCGATGAGCTGGCCGGACGAACCCTGGTCAACGTGACCACGACATCACCCGCTCAGTCACGAGAGCTGGCCGACTGGGCCGCCCGAGCCGGGGTCGCGTATCTGGACGGCGGCATCATGGCCGTACCGCAGATGATCGGCCGGCCCGGGGCGTCGATCCTCTACAGCGGATCGGCCGAAGTCTTCAATCAGTACAGGCCGCTGCTCGACCTATGGGGAACCAGTACCTACTTCGGTGAGGATGCCGGGCTGGCGTCCCTGTACGATCTCGCCCTGCTCGCGGGCATGTACGTCATGTTCGCCGGATTCATGCACGGCGCCGCCATGGTTGCGCCGGCCGGAGTGACGGCGGGCGAGTTCGCTGCCGAGGCCACACCTTGGCTGACCGCCATGACCGGCGCCTTCCAAGGATTCGCCGCAGTCATCGACGGCGGGGACTACACCGTCGAGGGGCAGCAGAGTCTCCAGTTCTCCAACCTCGGTGACCTCCTGGCCGCCAGTTCCGACCAGGGCATCAGCACCGAAGTGGTCACCATGGTCCAGCGGCTCATCCAACGCCAGATTGATGCAGGCCACGGGGAGGAAGGCTTCGCCCGAATCATCGAGAGCATCAAGCAACCGGGCTGAGAACTCGCGCGGACGGGCGTGGGCCGTGCGCTGTGGCAGCAGTGCCCCGCATTGTTCTCACAGCGGATCGGCCGGCCAAGATGGCAGTGCAGGCACAGGTCTCCCCAGTGGTCACAGAGCGTCGCAACTCCATGATCACCAAATCCTCTGCCTGCTCTACTGCCAGGGGTGATCTTCGCGCCTGTCTGCGCGAGCTCTCAGTGATGTGCCCGGGTGAAGGCCCTGGGTGACTCGCGGGGGGGCCTGACCCGTCAGTTCTTCGCGAGGCCGTGGCCGGCCGCCCAGGAGTTCGCGACGTCCTCCGGGTCCTTCTTGTCCTTGTCGACCTCGCGGTTCAACTCGGTCAGGTGCTCCGTCGTGAGCGTGCCGCCCAGCCGGGCCAGGGCCTTGCGGACCGTCGAGTCGGCCTTGCGGTCGGCTATCAGGGGGACGACGTGCTGGCCCGGGACGAGGTTCTTGGGGTCGGTCAGTACGACCCAGTCCTCGGCGGCTATGTCCGTGTCCGTCGTGAAGAGGTTGGCGACATCCACATCGCCCTTCTTCAGCGCGCCCTTGACCAGGGGGCCCGAGGAGTCCAGCGACTTGAACTCCTTGAACTCCACGCCGTACACCTCCTTGAGGCCGACCACGCCCACGACCCGCTTCTTCACTTCCGGCGCCGCGCCGATGACCAGCTTGCCGTTCTGCTTCCTCAGGTCGGCCAGGGTCCGCAGGCCGTACGTTTCGGCGGTCTCGCGGGTGACGGCGAAGGCGTCGGAGTCCTCGGCCCTGCCGTACGGGAGGACCTGGAGGCCCGCGGGGAGCGCGATGGCGAGGGCGTTCTGCATGTCGCCCTCCTCCGTGGCGGTGGCCTTCGGGGAGAGGTAGTGCAGCAGCGCGCCCTGGTATTCGGGGAGCAGGTCGATGTCGCCGCCCCTGAGCGCGGGGATGAGGATCTCGCGGGTGCCGAGGTTGGGGCGGACGGTCGCCTTCACACCGGCGGCGGTGAGGACGGCCGCGTAGAGGTATCCGAGGACCTGGTTCTCGGTGAAGTTGGCGGTGCCGATGATGACGCCGCCCGTGCTGGAGCCGCCGCCCCCGCCGCCGTCGGCGTCTCCCTTGAGGCTGGTGATGCCACCGCCGCACGCGGCGAGTGCGGGTACGGAGGCCGCGGCGAACAGGCCGCCGAGCAGCGTGCGCCGGTTCAGCGGTGGCTTGGCACGGGAGTTGGCGGACGGACCTGTGGGTGGGTGCGTCGCCGCGTTCGTGGACGCGTGCGTGGGTGAGTTCATCGCGGGGTCTCCCTAGGCGGCGGTGCGGTGGCGGAACAGGATGCGCTGGAGCCCGGCCAGTGCCAGGTCCAGGACGACGGCGACGACCGCGACCAGCACCGCCCCGCCCAGCACCTGGACGAGGTCACGCTGCGCCAGGCCGTCGAAGACGTACCGTCCCAGCCCGCCGAAACTGACGTACGCGGCGATCGTCGCCGTCGCCACCACCTGGATCAGCGCGAGCCGCAGCCCGGTCATGATCAGGGGGAGCGCGAGCGGGATCTCGACCTGGAGCAGCACCTGATGGCCGCGCATGCCCTGGCCCCGGGCCGCGTCCTTCACCTCCGGGTCGACGGCCGTCATCCCCGCGTACGTGTTCGTCACGATCGACGGGATCGCGAGCGCGACCAGCGCGACGTACACCGGGGTCATGGACAGGCCGCTGGCCAGAAAGACCAGGACGACCAGGCCGACCGTGGGCAGGGCCCGGCCGAAGGAGGCCAGGTTGATGGCGATGAACGCGCCGCGTCCGGTGTGCCCGATCAACAGGCCGAGCGGCAGCGCGATCACGGCCGCGATGAGGGTCGCGAGCAGGGAGTACTGGAGGTGCTCGGCGAGCCGGTGGCCGATGCCGTCGGGGCCGGTCCACTGATCGCCGGCCACCAGCCAGGCGCCGAGGTCCTTGAAGAGTTCGTACATGTCGGCTCAGGCCTTCCCACGCTGTGAATGCCGCCGCCGCGTCCAGGGGGTCAGCGCGTACTGCACGGCGACGAGCAGCGCGTCCGCGACCAGAGCGAGCAGCAGGGTCAGTACGACACCGGCCACCACCGGGGTGGGGAAGTTGCGCTGGAAGCCATCGGTGAAGAGCTGGCCGAGGCCGCCGTCACCGATGTACGTGGCGACGCTGACCAGCGAGATCGACATGACGGTGGCGATCCGTACGCCCGCCATGATCACGGGGAGCGCGAGGGGCAGTTCGACCGTGAGGAGCGTACGAAGAGGGCGCGTGCCCATGGCCACGGCCGCCTCGCGCGCCTTGGCCGGTACGGAGTCGAGTCCTTCGACGGTGTTCCGCAGCAGGACGACGAGCGTGTAGATCGTCAGGCCGATGACGGTGGTGGTCCTGGTCAGTCCGGAGACCGGCAGCAGGAGGACGAAGACCGCGATCGACGGGATCGTGAACAGGACGTTGGACAGCCCGAGGAGGAAGCCGCGCAGAGGGCGGACCCGGTGGGCGAGGACGGCCAGGGGCAGGGAGATCAGCAGCCCGAGGAGTACGGCGGTCAGGGCGGCCTGGAGGTGGGAGAGGGTGAGGGTGGCGAGATCGCCCGCGTGGTCGGATATCCACGACCATTGGACGGTCATGAGGCCGCGCCTTCGGGCTTGGGGAGATCCTCGGACGTCGAAGGGCCTTCGGACTTGGAGGGGGCTGAGGACTTCGAGGGGGCTGAGGACTTCGAGAGGCGCGCGGTCGGTGCTGCCGGGTCTGCCTGTGCCTCGTCCGCCCGCCCTGAACCGCCCGCCCGCGCCGCCTCGTCCGCCCGCGCCGCTTCCTGGTGCCTGCGGCCCGCGTGCTCGTGGATCGCCTCGCGTGACGTGACCCCGGTCAGTACGCCGTCGGCGTCGACCCGGGCTATCAGGCCCGCCGGGGACGCGATCGACTCGTTCAGCGCCGCGAGCAGCGAGTCCGTGTCACGCAGTGGGCGTACGGGAGTCAGCGGGCCGCCGGGCGGGGTGTCCCGGTCGCGCCAGCCGAGCGGTTCGTCCCGGGCCGAAACGACCAGGTGCGGGCCGTGGTCCCGCACCGGGGCCGGCTCGTCCTCCCGTACCGTCGTCGCCCGCTGGGCCGGAACCTCCGCCAGCGTCGTCAGCGACAGCAGCTTCAGCTCGCGCTCCGCGCCGAGGAAGTCCGCGACGAACGCGTCCGCCGGGCGGGCCAGCAGTTCGGCGGGCGCGGCGCACTGCACCAGATGGCCCCCCGTACGGAACACGGCTATCCGGTCACCGAGCCGTACCGCCTCGTCGATGTCATGGGTGACGAAGGCGATGGTCTTGTTCAACTCCTTCTGGAGGCGCAGCAGTTCGTCCTGGAGCTGGGTCCGTACCACCGGGTCGACCGCGCCGAACGGCTCGTCCATCAGCAGCACCGGCGGATCGGCGGCCAGTGCCCTCGCCACGCCCACGCGCTGCTGCTGGCCGCCGGAGAGCTGGTGCGGGTAGCGCTTGCCGGCGTCCGCCGCTAGCCCCACCGTCTCCAGCAGCTCGGCCGCCCTCGCGCGGGCCTTCTTGCGGCCCCAGCCCAGCAGCAGCGGGACGGTCGCGATGTTGTCGAGGACCGTCCGGTGCGGGAAGAGGCCCGACTGCTGGATGACGTAGCCGATACCGCGCCGCAGTTCGGCGGCGTCCTGTTCCAGGATGTCCCGGCCGCCGAGGCGGATGGTGCCTGAGGTCGGGTCGACCATGCGGTTGATCATGCGGAGCGTGGTCGTCTTACCGCATCCGGAGGAGCCGACCAGGACGGTGATGCCGCCCTCGGGCATCTCCAGCGTGAGGTCGTGGACCGCTGTGGTGCCGTTGGGGAAGCGTTTGTTCACCGCGTCGAATGTGATCATCAGTCGTCCCTTGCCCGCGTCCCTTGCCTGGCTGCATATAGTCATGCAGAGTTCTTGGTGGCTGAATAGATTGTCAATGCCCCGGGGTAAATCACTGGTTACGGATGGCCGCAGGGCAAGACGTAGCGTCCGATAAGGAGGCGTTCGCGCATGATGTCGTCCCGCATGGTGGACCCGTCGGCGGTCATGGATCCGAGTATCGGCGCCGGTGCGAGTGCGAGTACCGGCACCGGCGTCGCGGTCGTCGTGCTGGACGGACAGAGCCTCCCGGTCGCCGATGTCGTACGGCTGGCCGACGGTACCGCCCGTCCGGTACCCGGCACCGAGGCCATGAAGCGCGTCGAACAGTCCTGGCACGTCGCGCGCGAGCTGGCCGCGTCGGGCCGGGTGTACGGGCGCTCCACCGGCGTCGGCGCCAACCGTACCGAGGCCGTCCCCACCGAGGCCGCCGCCGACCACGGACTGCGCCTGCTGCGCAGCCACGCCGGGGCCATCGGCGAGCCGCTGCCCGCCCGCGAGGTCCGCGCCATGCTCGCCGTACGGGCCAACCAACTGCTGGCCGGCGGGGCAGGGCTGCGGCCGACCGTCGTCACCGCGCTCTGCGAGGCGCTGGAGTGCGGCGCGTACCCGCTGGTGCACGAATTCGGCTCGGTCGGTACGGGCGACATCGCGGCCCTCTCCCAGATGGGCCTCGCCCTCGCCGGTGAACACCCCTGGCGGGGCGGTCACGACGGACGCGACGGGCGTGACGGGCAGGGCGGGCACGGCAGTCAGGGCGGGCACGGCGGGCGCGCCCCCGCGCCGCAGCCCCTCGACAACAACGACGCCCTCGCCCTGATCAGCAGCAACGCCCTCACCCTGGGCCAGGCCGCGCTCGCCCTGCACGAACTGCGCCGGCTCGTCTCCGCCACCGAAGTGGTCGCCGCCCTTTCGCTGTTGGCCGTCGACGGCTCGTACGAGGCGTTCGCGGAACCCGTGCACGCCGCCCGCCGGCACACCGGTTCGTACGCCGTCGCCGCCGGCATGCGCGCGATCCTCGGCGCCCCCGAGCGGCCGGGACCGCCGCTCGGCCGGATCCAGGACCCGTACGCGTTCCGCTGCGTCCCGCAGATCCACGGCCCCGCGCGCGACGCCGCCGACACGCTGGAGAGCGCCCTCGCCGTCGAGATCAACGCCGCCGCCGAGAACCCGCTGATCCGCCCCGGTACGGAGCTGGACCCGATCCCCGCCGCGTACCACCACGGCGGCTTCTACCTGGCCCAAATAGCCCTGGCGCTCGACCACTTCAGGCTCTCGCTCGTACAGACCGCCCGGCTGTCCACCTCCCGGCTCTCCGCCCTGAACGAGCCCGGCTTGACCCGGCTGCGGCCCTTCCTCGCCGATGCCGAGCCCGCCAGCTCGGGCGTGATGATCCTGGAGTACGCGGCCGGAGCGGCCCTCGGCGATCTGCGGGCGTACTCCGCCCCCGCCTCCCTCGGGCACGCGGTCCTCTCCCGGGGCGTCGAGGAGCAGGCCAGCTTCGCCTCGCTGGCCGCGCGCCAGACGCTGCGCGTGGCGAGCGCGTACCGTCTGGTCGTCGGCTGTGAACTCGTCGCCGCCGTACGGGCGTTGAGGCAGCGCGGACTGCGGCCGGAGCCGGGTCTTCCGGTCGGCCGGGCCTTCGCGCTGGCCGAGACCGTACTGGACGAGGAGGTCATCGACCGGCCGTTGACCGATGATGTGACGGCGGCTGCCGCGCTGCTCGACCGGTTCACCGAGGTGATGGACGGTGGCGCGTACGACGAAGATCCGATGGCCGATGTGACGACCGATGACAACCGACGTGACGAGCGATGACGATTGATGCGGCGAGTGACGTGACCACCGATGTGACCACCGATGTGACGACCGAACCGGCCAGGGGGAGCGCATGAGCGACAGCCCCGCCGCCCGGCTTCAGCAGCTCTTCGAGGGCCACCGGCTCACCCCCACCCAACGGCGCATCGCGCACAGCATGGTGCGGCAGGCCGCCGACGCGCCGTTCCTGTCGAGCGTCGAGCTGGCGGAGCTGGCCGGAGTCAGCCAGCCGTCCGTCACCCGCTTCGCGGTCGCCCTCGGCTTCGACGGTTACCCGGCGCTCCGTAAGCACCTCCGGGAGGTCGCACCGGCCGAGCCGGCGGCGGGGGAGTCCGCGTACAACGAGTACCAGCAGGCCGTACAGGGCGAGATCGAGAACCTGCGGCAGCTCGCCGAACTGCTCGCGGACCCCGCTCCCGTCGAACGGGCCGGGCGGCTGCTCGCCGCCTCCCGGACGCTGCCGGTCCTGGGGCTGCGCGCCGCGTCCGCGCAGGCGCGCGGCTTCGCGTACTTCGCGGCCAAGGTCCATCCGGACGTACGGCTGCTGGACGAGGGCGGCACGATGCTCCTCGACCGGATCGACACGGCCAGGAACGCGGGCGCGAGCGCGCTGCTCTGTTTCGCGCTGCCGCGCCATCCCAAGGAGGTCGTGGAGGCGCTGGCCTACGCGCGATCGGCCGGGCTGACGGTGGTGACGGTCGCCGACTCGGCGTTCGCGCCGGTCGCCGCGCACAGCGATCTGCTGATCCCGGCGGCGGTGGGCACGGGCCTCGCCTTCGACACGGCGTGCTCGCCGATGCTGCTGGGGCGGGTGCTGCTGGAGGCCATGTGCGACGGGCTGCCGGACGCACAGGTACGACTGGAGGAGTTCGACGCGCGGGCGGCGGCACGGGGGCTGTTCGTGGAGTAGGGGCTTTCGCTGGTTTCCAGATGTCTGTGCTCGGGAGCCGCCGGACAGGCCCTAAAGCCGGGGGTCGGGCAGGAAGTGTTCTCGCGGCCCTGAGGCAAAGGGCGACGCCTTGCGTTTCCTGGGTGATTCGCACTCACAGCACGGCAATCGCGCCACCTGCGTCAGCCCTGCGCGTGGCGAGTAGGTATACAAGTCCCTGACCACTCCCGGGCACTCCATCGTTCCGCACGGACGAGATGCCCACACCGCGGAACGACCCCCGCCGTTCGAGACCGAGTGATTGCAGAAGAGGCAGGGGAACGGGTGCAGACCGTCCTCGTTCTCGATGTAGGCGATCGCGTCAGGCCTACCGCACCCCGGGCAGATCCATGCCATCTCAGAACTCCCTCGGCCGACAGGGTTCGAATCATGGTCCGGACTCTTGATCCGGCGCGGGCGATCGGACCGCGATTCACTCCTGCGTGTGGGGACTCCCCGCAGGCGGCGCCGGAGGGACCCGCGGGAATCACCGGCCTCCTGGCAGACGTTCGTCAACGCCGTCAACTACCGGGCCCTTTCCGCCTGATACTTCCCGATACTTAAGGGAACCCTCAGAGAACGCCATTACCCTTCGCCGCGAAACGGCTTCGACGGCTGAGGAGGCAGGTAGTGGGTCGCGGCGGGCAGTCTCTGGCACGGGTGGCGGTGGTCGTACGGGCCGGAGCGGTCCCCTTGTGGTGGCTCGGGGTTCTCGCCACCGGTATCGGGGTCCTGCCGTCCGGACTGACCGGCCGCGGGATCGGCGTCTGGACCGGGGCGGCGCTCTTCGTGGTGTGTGCCGCCGTCGTCGCGCTCGTACGGCGCCGTAGATACAGCGCGTGGGCGGACGGTGCCACGCGGGCGGGGAAGTTCGACTTCCTCCAGGATCGTGCTGTGACCCTGCGGAACTGGCGGCGGGCCCACCGGTGGTGGCTGCTGGCCGGGTTCCTTGTCGCCGTGGGAAGTTCGTTCGCGCTGCCCGCCGCCGGAGGCCCGGCCCTGGCGGGCGCAGGCGTCGGGCTGTGGCTCAAGTCGGCGTGGCTGGGCCGCCGGGAGCGCCGGGACGAGGCGCTGCTGTGGGTACGTACCGACTGGGCCGGATCCGGGCAGCCCGTCGGCAAGCGGGTGAAGGGCTACCGGACCACGGGCCTCGGGGCCGGTGACGCCGTGCCGGGCGGGGCACGGCGCCGCCGCTGAACCACGGGGTGCTGAACCGGCAGTGGTTGACGGGGAGTTGGCCCTGCCGGTCCGGCTCGGGATCCTAGGCCCGCTCGGGACCGTACCGCCGCGACGTGCCTCGCCCGCTCAGACCTCCAGCGCGGCCTCGATCTTCATCAGCTGATGGCGGGCCATCGCCAGGTTCGCCCGACGCTTGTCCAGGGCCAGATAGAGGAACAGGCCACTGTTCCCCCGCCCCTTGAGCAGCCGGATCAAGTGGTACTGACTGCCGAGTGTGATCAGGATGTCCTCGATCTCGTCCTTGAGGCCGAGCAGTTCCATCGTGCGGACCTTCGCCCGGACCACATCGGTGTTGCCCGCCGCGGCCACCGCCAGGTCGAGATCCTTGCTCCCGCCGACCGTGCCTAAGGCCATGCCGCTGGAGTAGTCCACGAGGGCGGCCCCCAGGGCACCCTCGATGAGAGTGGTCGCTTCCTTGAGAGCGGCTTCGGTGTTGGCCATGGATGTCGCACTTCCTTTCGATCTGGTGGGGGTCCGGCGAGTTCCGGACGCCCGGGTGGTGCGTGGTGTCCGCGGCGTACGGGGTGTACGGGGAGGAGCGGGAGAAGATGCTGGTGGAGTCGGGGATTCCGCGAGCTTCGGGGGCGGGAGCCTCGGGGACGGGAGCTTCGGGGACGGTGGCTTCGAGGGCGGGGGCTTCGGGGGCGGGGGAGGGGCCATGGCTCAGGCGTTCTCCAGCCGTTCGAGGGCGCCGTCGACCAGTTCACCGATCCGGGCGCTGGACCGCCGGGCCTCCAGATGCAGCCGTCCCACGTTGATGCGGGGTTCGGCCAGGAGCGTCAGGACGGCCGCCGATCCCGCCGCGTAGGTGGCGACATAGCCCAGCTCGCCCCGGATCAGCAGTTCCCGGAAACCGCCCTGGCCGGTGGTGTCCGTCAGCCGGAGGGAGACACCCAGCGCGGCGGCGGTGAGCGCGGCCACCCCTTCGGCCTCGACATCGGCCATGTCCTGGGCCAGCACCAGACCGTCGGCACTGGCCGCGAGCGCCCCGGTCAGCTGGGGGAGGCAGGCCCGCAGGCGCCTGAGTTCACCGAGTACATCGGGTTCCGCGGTCATCAGCAGTCTCCTCTCGGCACGCTGCCGCAGAGCGCGCCTCATGACGGTTCTGCGAGGGCCCGGGGGGTCGCGGGGAGTCAGAGTCACAGGCTTGCCTCCAGGGCGTCACGGAGCCGGCGCAACAGGGCGATGTCCGGGTCGGCCGAAACCGTCGCGACCCAGGAGGGAACCGTCGCGGGCGTGGCCGCCACCGGTTCGTCGGGTGTCTCGACCAGTCCCGCGGCGGCCAGCCGCCGGACATCGAGCAGGGTGTGGAACGCGGGCCGGCCCAGGGCCCAGGCGATGGCCACGGGGGTGCGTACGCCGTCCGCCAGTTCCAGCAGGGCGCGCTGTCTGCGCGTCACCGCCTGGCCGGGCGCGGGTTTTCGTGTCACGACGGGCGCGGTGTCGACGGCCGCGTACGGCCAGACCTGGTCGAGGAGTTCGCGCCGGCGCAGCGTCTCGCGCTCGACGGCCGTCGTGGACACGGGCCGTACGGGACCGATCCAGTGCGCCACGCCGTAGCGGAACCGGGTCGGGCCACTGCCCTGGGAGAGTACGAAGAAGGCGGCGTCGAACAGCGCGCCCAGATGGCATATCTCCAGCTCACCGCTTTGGAGACGGCCGCTGTCGACGAGGAACCGGCCGACCTGGCGGCGGGTGCCGGCCCGGTTGATCGCCTCTTCCCAGCCCGCGCGCGGCAGTCGGCCGCCGACGGTGAGCAGGACGTCGATGCCGGGGGCCGCGGGGCTCTCGGCGTGTACGACGCGGCCGTCGGTCAGATAGAGCGTGCCGTGGTCGCGAAGGAGGGCTCCGGTGGCGCGTTCGCCGGCCAGCCGTACGAGCATCGGGGAGACGGTGGACTGGAGGGGGTCCGGAACGGGTGCCGGGTGCGGAGCCTCGGCGGCCGGTGATCCCTGGGGTGTTGGGGAGCCCTGGGGCAACTGGGCCGCCTGAGGGGGCTGCGAGTCCTGGGGGGTCTGCTGGGCGTGAGAGGCCTGGGACGCCTGCGATGCCTGTAAGGCCTGGGACTCCTGTGAGGATCGGGAGGCCTGGGCGGTCATCCGAGCACCAGCCGTTCGGCGAGCTGTCCCAGCCGTAATCGGGCCAGTGCGAGGTTTCCGGTGTCGCGGTCGAGCCACAGATGCAGGAAGACGCTGCTGTCGAACGTCGTCTCCACGAAGCTCAATATGTGGTAGCCGGTGCGGGTGGTGACGATCAGGTCCTCGACGGGCGGGCCCTTGTCACGGCCGGCGGAGTCGGTGCCTTGGGCGGCTGAGGCGGCTGAGGCGGCTGTGGTGCCTGAGGCGGCTGTGGTGCCTGGAGTGCCTGGAGTGCCCGAGGTTCTTGTCATGGCGGAGGAACCTGGGGTGCCCGAGGTGCTCGTACCACTGGTGTCGCCGGTTCCGCCCGTGTCGCCGCCGACGGGTCTTTGCGCCTTCGCGGCCCCGGCGGCTGTCGTCGTGACTGCCGCCGCCATGGTCGTGGTTCTCACGGTGGCGACCGGGGCGAACGCCGTGTACTCCGCCGCCGCCCTGGCCAGTTCGGCCGTTTCGGCGGCCGTGGCCTCATGGTCACCGTTCGGGGATTCCCCCGCCGTACCCAGCGCGAGTCCGCTCGTCCAGTCGACGATCGCCGCACCGCGCGCTCCTGGCAGGCTCATGGCCTCTTTCAGGCATGCATCGATTCCGGGCACACGGACTCCCCTCCCAGCAGGGCGTACGGGCGCACTGTTGTGCGGCTGTGACCGTGAGGTTACGCAACGTCCGCGCGAGGAACAGGGGTTCTGGCATTTTCCAGCCGAACATGACCTCCGTCGAGGGCAACAGGCAGGAAAATGGCCGGACTTGACCGCTCAATGGAGGTCTTGTCCACGTACCACATGCTTGGGCGCTCGCAGCCTCAGCCGACGGTCCTCTCCCGCTCGCGCGCACGGCCGGTCCGCGCCGGTCCTCTCCCGGTCCCCCGGTCCGCTGCCCGTCCCCGTCGGACCTCGGGTCAGCCGTCCAGCAGTGCGTCCGCGTACGCCCCGCCCGACTCGGCGACGATCTCCTCGACGCGCTGTGGTGCCCGTACGGTCGCGAAGCGCACCTCGCCACCGGACGTCTCCGTGAAGCCGTGGACGCCGGGCCGGGCCAGGCTGTTGTAGGCGTAGTGGTTGGTGAAGTAATAGGCGCCGGTGTCAAGGGCGGCGACGAGATCGCCCTGCTCCAGCCGCTGCACCGGCCGGTTCTCGGCGAGCAGGTCGCCCGCGAAACAGGCCGGGCCCGCGATGTCCTGCGCCACGGCGGGGCCCGTCCTGGGGCGCCCTTCGGTGTCGTACGCGGCGATGCGCAGCGGCCAGGAGACCGGGTCGTAGACGGTACGGGTGGCGACCTGCGCGCCCGCGTGGGTCACCGCGATGGGGCGGCCCCCGGCGGACTTGACGTACTCGACGCGCGCGAGCACCAGGCCGTGCTTGGCGAGCAGAGAACGGCCGAATTCCGTCACCAGTCCGTAGCGGCCGTCCAGCAGTTCGGGGACGGTGTCCTTCAGGAGTCGCGCGTACGCGGCGTACGTCGGAGTCTCCTCGTCGGAGGCGAAGTTGACCGGGAGGCCGCCGCCGATGTCGAGGGTGTCGATCTGCCGGCGGCCGGCGGCCGCGTTGATCTCCTCGGCGAGTTCGTAAACGGTCCGCACGCCCCGCGCCATGAGTTCGAGCGGGACGCCCTGCGAGCCGGAGTGGGTGTGCAGCCGGGTCAGCCAGGGGCGGTCCAGGTATGCCTGTACGACCCAGGCGCGGGCGCCCTCGTCGCGCAGGGCGACACCGAACTTGGAGGTGGTGGTCGCGGTGGACAGGGCGCCGATCGAACCCCCGCCGATCTGCGCGTTGATCCGCAGCCCGACGGGCGAACGCATCGGTCCCGACCCCACCAGGGAATCGATCCGGTCCAGCTCCTGCGGATTGTCGGCGTTGACGGCGATCCCGAGCGCCAGGGCCTCGCGCAGCTCGGCGGTGGTCTTGGCGGGGGAGTCCAGGACGGTGCGGTCGGCCGGTACGCCCGCCGCACGGGCGAGCGCCAGCTCCCCCGGGCTGGCGACCTCGGCGCCGATGCCCTGCGCGTCGAGCAGGCGCAGCAGCGGCACGAGAGGCGCGGCCTTCACGGCGAAGGCGTGCAGGACGGGGGTGCCGGGCGCGGTGATTTCCTCGAAGGCGGTACGGAGCGCGGCGGCGGAGGCTCGGATTCCGGCCACGTCGAGGAGGGCGACGACGGGCTCGGTCTCGGAGATCAGCCCCTGTTCCACGGCGGCGCGCACGGCCAGGTCGCGGGCGCGCACGGCCAGGTCGCGACGGACCGCCGAGGCGGTGGGATCCCCGGCGGGACGGTCCGCGCCCTGCTCCGGGTCCCGCTCCCCGCCGTGTCGTGCGCCGTGTTCCCCGCTCTGACTGTTGTGCTGAAGCGAAGCCATGAACGTCAGCCAATCATCCGGCGGGCGACCACGCAGCTGTTGACTACATCTATTCATCACGTAAGGATGTGAATAGAAAGGCCAACAGGCACGCGACAGGCACGCAACGGGTACGCCCAGCAGGCACACCACGGAGGAGGCACCGCCATGTCAGGACCCCGGCCCGTACGGGCTCCGCGCGGTACGGAACTGAGCGCCCTGGGATGGCAGCAGGAGGCCGCCCTGCGCATGCTCCAGAACAACCTCGACCCCGAGGTCGCCGAACACCCCGACAAACTCGTCGTCTACGGCGGCACCGGCAAGGCCGCCCGCGACTGGCGCTCCTTCGACGCCATGGTCCGTACGCTGCGCACCCTCAAGCAGGACGAGACGATGCTCGTCCAGTCCGGCCGCCCGGTGGGCGTGATGCAGACCCACGAGTGGGCGCCGCGCGTCCTGCTCGCCAACTCCAACCTGGTCGGCGACTGGGCGAACTGGGAGGAGTTCCGGCGCCTGGAGGCCCTCGGGCTCACCATGTACGGGCAGATGACGGCCGGGTCGTGGATCTACATCGGCACGCAGGGCATCCTCCAGGGCACGTACGAGACGTTCGCCGCCGTCGCCGCGAAGAAGTTCAACGGCACCCTGGCCGGGACGATCACCCTCACCGCCGGGCTGGGCGGCATGGGCGGCGCCCAGCCGCTCGCCGTGACCATGAACGACGGGGTCGCGATCTGTATCGACTGCGACCCGCGCGCCATCGAGCGCCGGATCGAACACCGCTACCTCGATGTGAAGGCCGACAGCCTGGAGCACGCGCTCCAACTGGCAACCGAGGCCCGCGACGCGCGCCGGCCGCTCTCCATCGGCCTGCTGGGCAACGCGGCGGAACTGCTCCCGCGCATGCTCGCCGAGGGCGCCCCCGTCGACATCGTCACGGACCAGACCTCCGCGCACGACCCGCTGGCGTACCTGCCGCTGGGCGTCGACTTCGACGACATGGCCTCGTACGCCACCGAGAAGCCCGCCGACTTCACCCTGCGCGCCCGGGAGTCGATGGCGCGGCACGTCGAGGCGATGGTCGGCTTCATGGACGCGGGCGCCGAGGTCTTCGACTACGGCAACTCGATCCGGGGCGAGGCCCAACTGGCCGGATACGAGCGGGCTTTCGCCTTCCCCGGCTTCGTGCCTGCCTATATCCGGCCACTGTTCTGCGAAGGCAAGGGCCCGTTCCGCTGGGCGGCCCTGTCCGGCGAGGCGTCCGACATCCACAAGACGGACAAGGCGATCCTCGACCTCTTCCCGGAGAACGAGTCCCTCCACCGCTGGATCAGGATGGCGGGCGAACGCGTCCACTTCCAGGGCCTGCCGGCCCGGATCTGCTGGCTCGGCTACGGCGAGCGCGACAAGGCGGGCGAGCGCTTCAACGACATGGTCGCCTCCGGCGAACTCGCCGCCCCGCTGGTCATCGGCCGTGACCACCTGGACTGCGGCTCGGTCGCCTCCCCGTACCGCGAGACCGAGGCGATGCTCGACGGCTCCGATGCCATCGCCGACTGGCCCCTCCTCAACGCCATGGTCAACGTCGCCTCCGGCGCCTCCTGGGTCTCCCTCCACCACGGCGGCGGTGTCGGCATGGGCCGCTCCATCCACGCCGGCCAGGTCTCCGTCGCCGACGGCACGAAGCTCGCGGGCGAGAAGATCCGCCGCGTGCTGACGAACGACCCGGGCATGGGCGTCATCCGCCATGTCGACGCGGGCTACGACATCGCGGAGTCGGTCGCCGAGGACCGCGACGTCCGCATCCCGATGCGGGAGGACGCGTGACGCGCCACGACGGGGTCGACGAGGGTGCCGACGGTAGGGCCGACGGAAGGGCTGACGGTAGGGCCGACGGAAGGGCCGACGGAAGGGCTGACGGTAGGGCTGATAAAGGGGCCGGCCACGGGCTCAGTGACGGGACCGGCGAGGGGGCCGACGGAAGGGCCGGCCGAGGGTCCGGCGAAAGGCCCGACCCGGGTGCCGGGCAAGGGCAGAACACGCGGCCCCGGGCCTCCTTCCAGGAGATGTGGCGGGACCTCGCCTCCCTCGGCCGCGACCCCGGCACCCGTGGCTACCGCCGCTACGCCTGGACCGCCGCCGACGCCGACTGCCGCGCGTGGTTCCGCGCGCAGGCCGAGACCCGTGGGCTGACCTACGAACTCGACCGCAACGGCAACCAGTGGGCCTGGCTCGGCGACCCGCTCGCCGGGAACGCCGTCGTGACGGGCTCCCACCTGGACTCCGTACCCGACGGCGGCGCCTTCGACGGTCCGCTCGGTGTCGTCTCCTCCTTCGCCGCACTCGATGAACTCCGGGCCAGGGGAGCGCGGTTCACCCGCCCCTTGGCCATCACCAACTTCGGCGACGAAGAGGGCGCCCGCTTCGGTCTCGCCTGCGTCGGCTCCCGGCTCACCGCCGGACAGCTCACCGTCGAGAAGGCGCACGAACTGTGCGACGGCGAGGGCATCCTGCTGCCCAAGGCCATGGAGGCCGCCGGCCACGACCCGTCCACCCTCGGACCCGACCCCGAACGCCTCGCGCGGATCGGCGCGTTCATCGAGCTGCATGTCGAACAGGGCCGCGCCCTCGACCTGTCCGGTGACCCCGTCGGCATCGCGTCCGCGATCTGGCCGCACGGCCGCTGGCGGTTCGACTTCCACGGCGAGGCCAACCACGCGGGCACCACCCGCCTCGCCGACCGCCGCGACCCGATGCTCAGCTACGCCGAGACCGTCCTCGCGGCCCGCCGCGAAGCCGAACTCGCCGGAGCCCTCGCCACCTTCGGCAAGATCGCCGTCGAGCCCAACGGCGTCAACGCCATCCCCTCCCTCGTCCGTGGCTGGCTGGACTCCCGCGCCGCCGACCAGTCCGCCCTGGACACCGTGGTCGCCGCGATCGAGACGGCCGCCCGCGCATCCGCCGACCGGGCCGGTATCGACCTGCGGGTCGTCCGGGAGTCCTTCACCCCCGTGGTCGACTTCGAGCACGCCCTGCGCGACGAACTCGCCGCGATCCTCGGTGGACGGCAGCCCACGTCCACGTCCACTTCCACTTCCACCTCCACATCCACCTCGACTTCCACTTCCACCTCCGTCCCCGTCCTCGGCACCGGCGCCGGACACGACGCGGGTATTTTGTCCGGCTCCATCCCTACCGCCATGCTGTTCGTACGGAACCCCACCGGCGTCTCGCACTCGCCGGCCGAGTTCGCGGCCGAGGACGACTGCGTGGCCGGGATCCTGGCGCTCGCAGACGTACTGGAAGGACTCGCGTGCACATGACGCAGCCAACCGCCGCATCGCAGCCGCCCGTTGCCTCGCAGCCGACAGCCGGATCGCAGCCGCCGCCCGCCGTATCGCGGCCAACCGCCGGATCGCAGTCGACGCCCGCGTCGCAGCAGCCCGTCGCGTCGCGGCGGACGCAGGTCACCGACATGCCGCCGGGCGCGCGCGAAGCGAGGGACATGCGCCAGGGACAGGAAGAGCCGGCCGGGGCAGCCGGACCGGCCGCCCCGGGCACGTACGACATCACGTACTGGCTGGAACACGCCTGGCTCGACAATCATGTCGAGCCACACGTGGCCGTCGGCGTCACCGGCGGCCGGATCGCCGACATCCGTCTCCACGTCGAGACCCCGCCCCCCGGAGCCACGGTCCTGCGCGGCCTGACCCTCCCCGGCCTGGCCAACGCCCACTCCCATGCCTTCCACCGTGCTCTGCGGGGCACCGTCCAGGTCGGCTCCGGCACCTTCTGGACCTGGCGCGAGATCATGTACGGGATCGCCACCCGGCTCACCCCGGACTCGTACTACACACTCGCCCGCGCCGTGTACGCCGAGATGGCGCTGGCCGGCATCACCTCCGTCGGTGAGTTCCACTACCTCCATCACGCGCCCGGCGGCACGCCCTACGACAACCCGAACGCCATGGGCGAGGCCCTGATCGCCGCCGCGAGCGAGGCCGGGATCCGGATCACGCTCCTCGACACCGCCTATCTCGCCTCCGGGATCACGAAGCGGCGCGGCGGGGCGCCCCCGGAACGCCAGCAGCTCCGCTTCTCCGACGGCACCGCCGACGCCTGGGCCGAGCGGGCGTCGGGGCTCAAGGACAGCGACCACGTACGCATCGGGGCGGCGATCCATTCCGTACGCGCCGTGCCCGCCGAACAGCTCGCCACCGTCGCCGAATGGGCCGAGGCACGCCATGCCCCCCTCCATGTCCATCTCTCGGAACAGACCGCCGAGAACGAGGCCTGCCTCGCCGTCCACGGCCGCACCCCCGCCCGTCTGCTCGCCGACCACGGCGTCCTGGGCGCCCGCACCACCGGCGTCCACAACACCCACCTCACCGACGAGGACATCGCCCTGCTGGGCGCCTCCCACACCGGCACCTGCATGTGCCCCACCACCGAACGGGACCTGGCCGACGGCATCGGCCCGGCGACCCGCCTCCAGCGCGCGGGATCGCCGCTGTCGCTCGGCAGCGACAGCCACGCCGTGATCGACCTCCTCGAAGAGGCCCGCGCGATGGAGCTCGACGAACGGCTGCGCTCCCGCAGCCGGGGGCACTGGACGGCCGCCGCGCTCCTCCATGCCGCCACCGCCGACGGCCACGCGGCGCTCGGCCGGCCCGACGCGGGCCGCATCGAGCGCGGCGCGCTCGCCGACCTCGTCACGATCGCCCTGGACTCGGTCAGGACCGCGGGCACACTGCCACGACTCGGCGCGGAGACCGCCGTATTCGCCGCCTCCGCGGCGGATGTTCGCCACACCGTCGTGGGCGGCCGTCATCTCGTACGCGACGGAGCCCATGCCCTGATCCCGGACGTGCCCGCGTCCCTCGCCGAGTCCATCGAGGCTCTGCGCGGCTGACGTGGTTGAGGAGGCCGGCACCGGAACCACCCCCGCCGACAACGCCGTTGAAGCCGCCGAAGGAGACCATCCCCGCGATGACCACGACCACCCCCGCCGCCACCGCTCCTGACGGAACCTCTGCCACCACCGTCATCACCAACATCGCCAGTCTGGTCACCAACGACCCCTCCCTCGGTGACGGAACCCCCATCGGTCTGATCCAGGACGCGGCCGTCGTCATCGACGGCGACCGCGTCTCCTGGGTCGGTGAATCAAGCAAAGCACCCGCCACTGACAACGCCGTCGACGCCGGTGGCCGGGCCGTCGTCCCGGGCTTCGTGGACTCCCACTCCCACCTGGTCTTCGCGGGCGACCGCACCCAGGAGTTCAACGCCCGGATGTCCGGCCGCGCCTACTCCGCCGGCGGCATCCGCACCACCGTCGCCGCGACCCGTGCCGCGACCGACGCCGAACTCGGCGCCAACGTCGCCCGCTACCTCGCCGAGGCGCTCCACCAGGGCACGACCACCCTGGAGACCAAGTCCGGCTACGGCCTCACCGCCGAGGACGAGGCCCGCGCCCTTCGGATCGCCCGCGAGCACACCGACGAAGTCACCTACCTCGGCGCGCACATCGTCCCGCCCGAGTACGCCGACGACCCCGCCGCCTACGTCGCCCTCGTCACCGGCGAGATGCTCGACGCCTGCGCCCCGTACGCCCGTTGGGTCGACGTCTTCTGCGAGAAGGGCGCCTTCGACGGCGACCAGGCCCGCGCGATCCTCACCGCCGGCCGCGCGAAGGGCCTGCACCCCCGTGTCCACGCCAATCAGCTGTCGTACGGTCCAGGGGTGCGGCTGGCCGTCGAACTCGACGCCGCGTCCGCCGACCACTGCACCCATCTGACCGACGCGGACGTCGACGCCCTCGCCAACAGCGAAACGGTGGCCACCCTGCTGCCCGGCGCGGAGTTCTCCACCCGCGCCGCGTGGCCGGACGCCCGCCGCCTCCTCGACGCGGGCGCGACCGTCGCGCTCTCCACGGACTGCAACCCGGGCTCGTCCTTCACCTCATCGATGCCGTTCTGCATCGCCCTGGCCGTACGGGACATGGGCATGACCCCGGACGAGGCGATCTGGTCGGCCACGGCCGGCGGCGCCACCGCCCTGCGCCGCTCGGACGTGGGCCGCATCACCCCCGGCGCCCGCGCCGACCTCGCGCTCCTCGACGCCCCGAGCCATGTCCACCTCGCCTACCGCCCGGGGGTCCCTCTCGTCTCCTCGGTCTGGCAACGCGGCAACCGAGTCCGCTGAGCAACGAGTCCGGAGCGACTTCGCCCCTTCAGTACCGCCTCACCCCTTCAGCACGGCGACCTCGTCGATCTTCGGCCGCAGCTTCCGCACCGCCAGCGTCTTCATGTACGGCTTCAACCGCCGCCGCATCGTCTCGAAGTGCTCGTCCCCACGCGCCGACGACACATGTTCGTAGTCGTCCAGGAACTGCCACCAGCTCCCGCAGGCCGCCTCCAGATGGCCCAGTTCCAGCTGGCGTTGCGCCAGCACGGCGAGGAAGTGGACCCGGCCCTGGCGCTCGTTCTTCTGCTGCGCCTTCAGGGACTGCTGGAGCGCGGAGATCGAGCCCGGCAGGTCCTTGAACTCGTACAGCACATGCGACATGTGGAACAGATACGCCGTCTGGTCGTAGCCGCCGACCGACTCACGCCGGTTGTCCGCCTTCGTCAGCGCCGTCTCGGTCTCACGGAGCCGGGTGAACGCCTGGCGTTTGTCGCCGACCATCGCCGCCGAGTGGGCCTGCTGCCCGGACAGGAAGGCCCGAAGGCGCGGCCCGGCCTTCGGAGAGGCCTCGGCGGCCGAGTCGGCAAGCTCCAGCGCCCGCTTCCCGTAGCCGAGATTCGATGCCTGGAGGGACATCCCGCGCAGCGTCCGGCAGTACGTGACGTGATCCTCGGCGGCGCCCGCCAACTCCAGCGCCCTGAGGTAGTACTGCTGGCCGAGGCCGTGCGCACGTTCGTACATCGCCATCCACCCGGTCAGATAGACCAGGTCGGACGCCGCGGACAGCATGTCGGCACGTACGCCGTCCTCCGCCTCGGCCTTCAGCCACGGCATGACCGTGTTCACGAGGAATGCCGCGGCCATAGGGCGCGCGTGACCGCCGCCGAGTTCATCAAGGATGTCCGCTATTCGGTCCGTCATCGTGCGTACGGCCTGTACTTGCGGCGCGCCGATCCGGACCGTCCGCTTCCCCGGTGGAGCGGTCAACGGAGTGGCAGCCTGTGCCAGATCCGGAAACAGCGGTACCACAATGGCGGCGGAGAACAGCCCTGCGGCGATCAAGCTACGACGCGACGGGTCCATATCGGCCCTTCCCATGTCGACCAGTTCTTCGAAGGTGTTGACACCAGAAGAGCCGGGAGATCCGGAAGAACCAAGAGCGCCAAGAGTGCGCGGGGAGCCCTCGGAGGCGCCCGGGATGGAAGTGGCGTATGCGGGAGCCGAAACCGGGAGCCCTGCTTCCGCATGCGTTACCTGACGCCTCAGCTTTCGTGAGAACGCTTCTACGATCAGTGGCCTGACCTGCTCCTTCGGTGTGGTTCCCGCTACCCAGTGAGAGACCGCGGACTGGTCGTAGCGCAGCTCGAGGCCGGCTTCCGCGCCTATGCGATTGATGATCTGTGCGAACTGGGAGCGAGACCATTTGGCCTGGTCAAGCAGACACGCCAACCCGGTATTGGGTGTGCGTGAGTTACGTGAGTTACTCGCCATGCTTTTAACTCCCCCAAGCGTTCATGGCTTTCATTCTCAGACCTGCCCTCCACGGTACCCGCGGAGGGTAATGACGCGGTTTTCTCTACGTATGCGTCGAACACACGGAGAGCGGGGGCCAAGGTGACCACAGTGACAGACCATAGAGCCGGAGGCACAGAGGAAAACGTGCATTCGAAGGCATTGGCATATGACGCTATCGCCTTTGATGTCATCGGCCTGGATGCCGACAGAGCTCTGGCTCCACACCGTATGATGCCGCCGCCCCAGGAGATCGCCGATCTCACCGACCGGCTCATCGGCCATGGAGCGCGGCTCGTCGATGTCGTCAAGCAGGTGCCCGAGGCCGAGCACTCGGTCCGGGCGACGGGCGCGCTGAAGGACTGGTACGACCTGACCGGCAGCGGCCCCGGGGCCGGAGCCATGGCGAACTGGGTGCACATGCGCGCCCTGGCCCGCATGTGCAGGACGTTCATGGATTTTCTGCACGAACGAGAAGGGCGCCGCCGGCCATGACGCCCGAGGCCAAGCAACAGGCGTGGTTCGTGGTCTCGGTCTGCGCGCTGGGGCTGACCCTCGCCCTGGTCGTGGGGCTGCGCCTATGACCACGTCCGGGGCGCCACGGGCGGTGTTACGGGCACGGCCACCGCCTGAACCGCGCTGCCGTCCCTACTCGCGCGGCGCCGACTACCGCAGTCGTACCGGCAGTTCCCGCACGCTGTTGCTCACGAAGCTCGGGTTGTACGGAAGTTCATCCTCCGGGACGGCGAGCGACAGGCCGGGAAACCGGGTGAACAGCTGCCTCAGCGCGATCGCCGTCTCCATCCTCGCCAGGGGTGCGCCCAGGCAGTAGTGCGTGCCATGGCCCAGGGAGAGATGGCGGGTCGTGAAGCGGCCCCGGCCGCCTCTGCCTGCCCGGACGTCCCGGCGCGCCCGGGTGACGTCGAAGCGGTCCGCGTCCGGGCCGTACGCCGCCGGGTCGCGACCCGCCGCCGAGAATCCCGCCAGCACCGGGGTGCCCCGCGGGATCAGCGTGCCGTCCACCGTCACATCACGGGTCGGGTAGCGGAACGGGAAGAAGCTGACCGGGCTGTCCCAGCGCAGGGTCTCCTCGACCGCGTCCGCCCAGTCGGCCTCGCCGGAGCGGATCATGTCCAGCTGGTCCGGGTGGGCGAGCAGGGCGCGGACCGCGTTGGTGATCAGATTCAGGGTGGTCTCGTGCCCCGCGACGATCATCACGAGCATCGTGCCGATCAGCTCCGACTCGCTGAGCCGGTCCGCGACGCCCTCACGGTCGTCATCATGGCGCTCGCGGCCGTCACCGCCGTTACCGCCCTCATCGCCGTTACCGCTGTCACCGTCTCTGCCGACGCTGTTACCGCTGTCACCGTCACTGTCGAGACCGTTATCGCTGTCACCATCGCCGTCGACGCCGTTACCGCCGCCGCTTCCATCGGCGTCCGGCTCCTCGTCCCGCGCCGCGATCAGCGCACTGGTCAGGTCGTCGCCCGGCCGTCGCGCACGAGAGGCCGCCACAGCGCCCAGCACCTCGACCATCTCCCGGTTGGCGGCCAGCACCTCCTCGGGCCCGAGGTCCGTACTCACCACCTGGTTCGACAGCACATGCAGCCGGTCCCGGAACTCCTCGTCCACCCCGAGCAGTTCGCCGATGACACTCAGCGGCAGCGGCAGCGCGAAGTGCTGTCGCAGGTCCACGACGCCGTCGTCCGTCGCCGCTGCCACCCGCTCCACGCCGTCCAGCAGGTCGCTGGTCAGCCGCTCGACCCCCGGACGCAGCGCCTCCACCCGGCGGGCCGTGAACGCCTTGCCCGTCAGCGACCGCAGCCGCCGGTGGTCCTCGCCGTCCGACGTGACCATGCCCGCCACGGTCGCGAAGGTCCGCAGCGGCCAACCGTCCGGAATTCGCCCCTCGCGCAGCGCGGTGAAGTGCCGGGCGTCCTTCGCGACATCCGGGTGCCCGATGAGTTCCTTCAGCGCCTCGTGCCCGAGAACCGCCATGCCCGGTACGTCGTCGGGAAGTACGACCTCAGCCACGGTTCCCTCGGCCAGCAGGGCCGCGTTGGCGGCGTGCGGACAGCCGCGTGGCAGGTCCATCCGGGGCGGCGCGGGGCGGGGCGCGGAAGGCGCCGGGCGGGGCGCGGAATATGACTCGGTCAAAGGAACCTCCCTCCCGGCGCGCGGCAGTGCCGATCCTATGAGCGGTCGGGAGCCTTCGGACAGTGGTGGTTCCGGACGCATTGGCCAAAGCCACGTCCGCCCCTTCCGTCCCCTGAGGCTCCCCGATCCCCACCCGCCGCACCACATCCCCTGATTCGTCACCGGATGGGGCGACTGGCACTGTTCCGGAACGATTCGGGACCGGTACCGTCCATTCGAGCGTGAGCCGTGGGGGACACCGGCTCGCGGGGGGACGCGACCGGGGGGTCGAGTTGAACGATGTACGTGGTGCCGCACGCATCCGTGTGGTCACTCCGGGGGAACTGAACGAGTCGGAAGCCGAGGCCTGGCGCGCGCTGCGCGTCACATCCGGGGCGCCCGCCAACCCGTTCATGGAACCGGAGTTCACCCGCGCCGTCGGCCGCGTGCGGCCCGGCGCCCGTATCGCCGTCGTACGGGAGGCCGGTGACCCGCGCGGCGAGCCCATCGGATTCTTCCCGTACGAAACCGGCCCGCTGGGGCGCGGCAGGGCCATCGGCCTCGGGGTCTCCGACGCGCAGGGCGCGGTGCTGCGCTCCGGGCTGCGGCTGTCGGCGCCCGAACTGCTCAGCGCCTGCGCCCTCTCGGCCTGGGAGTTCGACAATCTGGAAGCGGGCCAGGGGCTGTTCGTGCCGGACGCCGCCGAGGAGTTCGAGTCCCCGGTGATCGACATCGGGGAGGGGTACGAGGCGTACGAGACGATCCTGCGCGCCCGGTCGCCCAAGTTCTTCAGGACGACGACGGCGAAGGAGCGCAAGCTCGGCCGCCAGGCGGGCGAGGTCCGCTTCGTCTTCGACGAACGCGACCCGGCCGCGCTGCGCACGCTCATGGAGTGGAAGTCCGCGCAGTACCGCAGGACCGGCCGCCGCGACCGCTTCGCCCAGGACTGGATCAGCGCACTGGTACGGCAGCTCGCCACCACCCGCACGCCGGGCTGTTCGGGTGTCCTGTCCGTGCTGTACGTGGCCGGGCGGCCCGTCGCCGCGCACTTCGGGCTGCGCTCGCGCACGGTGCTGTCCTGCTGGTTCCCGGCGTACGACCCCGAGTTCGCCAAGTACTCGCCGGGCCTGATCCTGCACCTGCGGATGGCCGAGGCCGCCGCCGCCACGGGCATCCGCATGCTCGACCTGGGGCGCGGGACGGCCGAGTACAAGGACGCGCTCAAGACCGGCGCGCTACGGGTGTACGAGGGCTCCTCGGCGCGGCCGGGGGCACGGGCGGCGCTGTACTGGCTGAGCCGGGAGCCGTCCCGCCGGGCGCACAGCTTCGTGCGGAGCCGACCGCGACTGGCCCGGTACGCGCAGCGGACGCTGAACCGGGTGGGGCGGCTGCGGGACAAGTGACGCCGTGCGCTCACCCGTGGGGGAGCACGAAGAGATCACGCGCACCGAGCGAGCACGTACACGCGAAGACCACGTACACGCGAAGGTCACGTACACGCGAAGACCACTCGCACCGAGCGAGCACGCACACACGAGAACCACGACCAGCGGGGCAGGCGATGACGCACACAACACACACGTCACACAGACCACGACCGCACTTACCCGACCTGCCGCCCATCGCCGTCGCCCAACTCGATCTCGACGGCTTCGACGGCAAGGTGCTCTCCCTCAGGCCGGCGCCGGGCGGGCCGCCTCCTAAAGAAGGCAGTGTCCACGCTCTCGTACGGTTCCGGGGCCGGCCCGTCGGTACGGTGCTCTGCCAGATACGGGCGGGCGAGGACCTGGCCGGGACACTCGCTGCCGCCTTCCGCGCGCAGACGGGCGCGAAGGGGCGGTACGAGCCGTCCGCGCCCGAGAACCCCGTCACCCCGCCCCGTACCACCGTCGTCGTCGCCACCCGCGACCGTGGCGGACAGCTCGCCCCGGCCCTCGACTCGCTCCTGGCCCAGGACCACCCGGACTTCCGGGTCCTCGTCGTCGAGAACGTGCCCCGCACCACCGCCACCCGCGACCTCGTCGCCTCCCGCTACGCCGGCCGAGTCGACTACGTACAAGAGCCGAGACCCGGACTGGCCAACGCACACAACCGTGGTGTCACGGCCGCCGACGGCACGGTCATCGCCTTCACGGACGACGACGTCGTCGCCGACCCGCACTGGCTCACCGCCCTGACCACACCCTTCGCGACGGACCCCGGACTCGGGTGTGTCACCGGCCTGATCCTCCCGGCCCGGCTGACCACCCCCGCGCAGATCCTGCTGGAGAGCCACGGCGGCTTCGCCAAGGGCTTCGCGCCCCGGATGTACGATCCGGCCCGGCCGCCCGCCGACGAACCGCTCTTCCCGTTCACGGCGGGCAGTTTCGGCTCCGGCGCCAATATGGCGTTCCGCGCCGGGGCCCTGCGGTCCGTGGGCGGTTTCGACCCCGCCACCGGCACCGGCACCCCGGCCAGGGGCGGCGACGACCTCTACGCCTTCGTACGGATCCTGTCCGCCGGGCACCGGCTTCGCTACACGCCGGAGGCGCTCGTCTGGCACCACCACCGCGAAACCTGGCAGGACCTGCGGAACCAGGCGTACGGATACGGCGCCGGCCTCACCGCGTACCTCACCGCCGTACTGATCCGACGGCCCGCGCTGCTGCCCTCCCTGCTGGCGAAGCTGCCACGCGGGCTGGCGCACGCCCGCGCGATCACGGCGCACCGGACGGACGGCAGCGGCGAGGCGACATCCGGAGCGCCGGGCGCGCACGGCGCACAGTCCTACCCGTGGCCGCGCGCCCTCTCACGACTGGAGCGCAAGGGGATGCTGTACGGCCCACTCGGTTACGCGAAGGCACGCGTGCGCGTCCGTGCGCAGGCGCGCACGCCGGAACGTGGGCAGCGGGCCGGTGGGCAGCGGACCGGGGGGCAGCCGTGAACGACGTTCCCGCCCGGGGGCCTGCCCGTATACCCGTCCTCCTCTACCACGCGGTGATGTCCGACCCGCCCGCCTGGATCGCCGAATTCACCGTCACACCCAGGGACTTCGCCGCGCATCTCGACGCGATCGTCGCCAGCGGGCGCGTCCCGGTCCCGGTCAGTACGCTCGCCGAACACCTTGCCGACGGCTCCACCGACGGCTCCACCGGCCACTCCACCGACCGCTCCACCGGCCACGCCCCTGGTGATCGCGCCGACCGCCGCGCGCCGTTGCCGCACCGGCCCGTCGTCCTCACCTTCGACGACGGCTTCGCCGATCTCCCCGGACCCACGGCCGAGGCGCTCGCCGTCCGCGACCTGCCCGCCACCGCCTATCTGACCACCGGGGCCATCACCCCGGGCCGGACCAGCCTGCTGCCGCCCGCACCGATGATGACGCTCAGGCAGGCGACGGAACTGGCGGAGTACGGCATGGATGTGGGCGCGCACACCGTCACCCACCCCCAGCTGGACACCCTCTCCGCCCCGGCCCTCCACCGCGAACTGCGCGAAGCCAAGGACACGTTGGAGGACACCCTCGGGCACCGGGTCTCCCATCTCGCCTACCCGCACGGCTACAACAGCCGCGCCGTGCGCCGGGCGGCTGCGGACACCGGGTACGCCTCCGCCGTCGCCGTACGGCACGCGCTCAGCTCGGAGCGGGACGAGCCGTACCGTATCGCCCGCCTGATCGTGCGCCGTACCCACACCGTGGCGGACATCGAGGCCTGGATGGCGGGTGAGGGGGCCAGGGGCGAGCGGACCAAGGTCGCCCCCTTCCCGGATTCGCTGCCCACGCTGGGATGGCGGTTGTACCGGGGCGCGCGCGCCCGCGTGCGCGGTCCCGAGTTCGCCGGATAGCGAATATGCGGCGCATGCAGCGCGTACAGCGCGTACAGCGCGTACAGCATCCAACGCCCTTGCGCATCAAGGGTGTACGAGAGCAACACAAAGGCGAAGAGAGTTCCTATACTTCGCTTCAGGGACAGCGGCGTGACGGCCGCGACCACGTCTGTGGGGGGAGTCGCGCTGTGCATCAACGTGTGCCCACGCCGGTCACGGGGAGCGGCGAGCTGCCCCCCGTGGAGAAGACCGGCTCCGAGGCCGAGGCCGAGACGAATAAGGCGCGTGAGACGCACGAGATGCCTGAAGCGCGTGAGGCGCATGAGGCGCACGAGATGCCTGAAGCGCCCGCCCCGCCCCGCCGCCGGAGACCGGCCCCCGCCGTCGCCCTGGCGATCGCCCCCTTCCGCCCCCAACCCCTCCTGACCTGGCTGCCGTTGGCGGTCGCGGCGGCCCTCTGGGCCTGGTCCTTACCGAGGATCGGGTTCCGGGACATCGGGGACTTCGGTCTCCTGGACCGTTTCCCGATCGCCTTCTACGCCTCGCTCGCCGTGCTCACGGCCGGGTTCCTGGTCAGCCTGCGCCGCGCGGGCACCGCCCCCTGGTGGCCCCTGACGTACTGCGTCACCATGCTGCTGGCGCTCAAGGCGCCGCCCGCCATCCTGTACGACACCGTGCGCTACGCCTGGGCGTCCAAGCACGACGCGGTCATCTCCCGGCTGCTGGCCGAGGGGACCGTACACCCCCATCTCGAACTGTCCGGCGGAATGTCCGCGTACGACCAGTGGCCGGGCTTCTTCTCGCTCAACGCGGCGTTGATCAAGGCCTTCGGGGTCACGGGCGCCGCCGTGTACACCAACTGGGCGCCGATCGCGTTCGGCCTGCTGATGATGCCGGTCCTGGTGCTGATCTACCGCACCTTCACCGACGACTGGCGGCTGGTGTGGACCGCCGTCTGGATCTTCCAGCTGGCCAACTGGGTGGGGCAGGACTACCTCTCCCCGCAGGGCTTCGCCTACCTGCTGTTCCTGACCGTCTTCGCGGTGGTCATACGGCATTTCGTCCGGCCGGGGACCGCCGGTTCGCTGCGCGACCGCTCCCGCCTCGACCCGTCGGCGACGTATGTGCCGCCGCCCACCACCCGGCGCCAGCGGGCGGTCTGCGTGGCGATCCTCGCCCCGCTCATCGCGGCCGTCAACGCCTCGCACCAACTGACCCCCGTCATGCTCTGCATGACGCTGATGGCACTCTGCCTCACCCGCCGCTACCGCAACATCGGGCTGCTGGTGGTCACCGGCGTCATCATGCTCGTCTGGGACCTGACGATGGGCCGGGTCCTCTTCCTGGACACGCTCGGCACGCTGCGCGACTCGGCCGGCGAGCTGATGCGGAACTCGCGCCCCGGATTCGCCGGCGAACCGACCGGCCCCGGACCCGAGTTGGTCGGCGGCGCCAACATCCTGATGGTGCTGGTCCTGGGCGGCCTGGCCGCCACGGCCGTACTGCTCCGGCGCAGACTCACCCGCAGCGCGCTGCCCCTGCTGCTGGCCGCCGCCGCGCCCGTACCGCTGTTCGCCGTCAACGACTACGGCGGCGAAATGCTCTTCCGCGTCTACCTGTTCGGGCTGCCCGGCACGGCGTTCTTCGCCGCCGCCGCGCTCGTCCCGGCCGCCGCCGGTACGGGAAGGGCGCGGCGCGTCGCCCGCCGGACCGCGCTGGTCGGACTGCCCCTGGCACTGACCGCCCTGCTGGCCGGCTTCCTGCCTTCGTACTACGGCAAGGAGGGCATGCAGTACGCGCCCCCGCAGGAGACCGCGCTGGTCGAACGGGCCTACGACCGGGCACCGGACGGCGCGCTGATCATGGCCACCACCGGTTCGTTCCCCGGCGCCTACTACCGCTACGACCACTACGAGCGCTGGTTCTTCACCGAACAGGAAGTGCCGGAGAACCTGAAGATGCTCAAGGACCCGGCCGGTTACCTCGACGCGGGCGTACCGGACGGGCGCCCGGCGTACGTGATCCTCACCCCGACCCAGGAGAAGGCCACCATCGGCGAGGGATATCTGCCGGCCGGAAGCTTCACCCGGATGAGCGCGGCGCTGAAGCGTTCACCGCACTTCCGGGTGGTGGAGGAGAGTCCGTACGGCCTGGTCCTGGAACACGTGGAGGTGCCCGCCCCACCCACCACCGCCACTCGATGAACGACACGGAGGGCAGTCGCATGCCACGTACCGAGGTACGGATCCAGCGGTGGCCCGGAGCCGTGCTCGCGCTCTGCGGGTGGCCGGCGCTCGCGGCGACCGCCCTGCCCGACGGCTGGCCCCTGCGCTGGATACCCGTGCTGCTCTTCGTCACCTTCGGCCCCGGATGTGCGCTGCTCCTTCCGCTGCCCCGCACAACCAGGCTGGGACCCGCCGCCAGGATCGAGGTGGTGGCGCTGGCCGCGCCGCTGAGCCTGTCCCTCGCGACGCTCGCCGCCACCGCGCTCTTCCTGGTGGACGGCTTCTCGGCCACGGTGTTCCTGGCGTCCCTGGCCGCGTTCTGCACGGTCGTCGCGCCGCTGCCCGCCGTACCGCTCCCGGCGGCGACCCGTGGCGCGGCCGAACGCGCGAAACCGGCCTCCGGAAAACCCGCCTCCGGAAAACTCGCCTCCGGAAAACTCGCCTCCGGAAAACCCGCCGCCGGAAAACCCGCCGCCGGGACCGGCCTGTGACGGGAATCCGGAGACGGCACACCCGGAACGCGCCCCGGAACGCGCCTCAGAAAGCGCCCCGGAACGCCCGCCGGAGCGCGCCCCAGGGCGCCCGCGCGACCGCCCGCCGGAGCACCCGGCTGGCACTCGTCCTCGCCGCCGTGGGCGCGTTGCTCGCCGGGCTCGGAATCTGGATCATCCGGGCGGAGAAGGAGGACAAGGGGACCGGCGCCACGGGCCAGGGGCTCCCCGACAACGCGGAGTCGGGCCCGGTACCGCACGGGAAGTGCGCGCCGGGCGTGTCTCTGGAGCCCCGCTGCGGGGCCTGGTGGGGCGCGTACGTCCCGTACGCGGAGAACGGCTCGCTCACGGACGCGGTGTACGGATTCGAGAAGAAGATCGGCCGCAAGCTCGACCTCGTCTACAACTACCACGACATGTCCAACACTCAGCGGGACGGCGTCCTGCTCACCCCCGACGAGCAGGAACTGGGCCGGGACCGGATGCTGATGCTGGCCTGGGAGTCCACCGTATGGACCGAGCCGCACCACGAGAACTGGACCGAGACCCAGCTCGGCTGGCGCAACGTGGCGGCCGGGAAGTTCGACGAGGAGATCATCGACCCGCAGGCGCGGCGCCTCAAGGCGTACGGCAAGCGCGTCTTCTTCTCCTTCGACCAGGAGACCGACTTCCGCACCCCGGACGCGGGCACGCCCGAGGAGTTCATCGCCGCCTACCGCCACATCCACGACCGGTTCGAGCGGCTCGGTGTGGACAACGTGGTGTGGGTGTGGACGGTCTCCGGCTATCTCGGCAACGCCGACCTGATGAAGTCGCTGTATCCGGGCGACGCGTACGTGGACTGGATCGGCATGGACCAGTACAACTACTTCCGCTGCCACGATTCCACGAAGTGGCTGGACTTCGAGCACAGCCAGCGGCCGTCGTACGACTGGCTGCGCGCGAACATCTCCGACAAGAAGCCCCTCATGCTCTCCGAGTTCAGCACGGCGCCCGATCCGGCGCGGCCGGAGCGGCAGCGCGAGTGGTACGAGGAGATCCCGGAGGTGGCGCCGACGCTGCCGGAGGTGAAGGCGCTGGTGCACTGGAACCGCCCGGTGCCCGGCGAGCACTGCGATCTCACGGTCAACAAGGGACCGGCGCTGGACGGTTACCGGGAGGCGGGCCGCGCCGAGTACTTCAATCAGCCGGTTCCGTCGCGCTGACGGCGTCGCGCCGCCTGCCCCGCGCGGCCCGTCCACCCCGTGCGCGTCGCGCACCTCGTACGGCCGACACCGCGCGCACCACGAGCAGAGCTGCGGCGACCGCCGCCGACGCGGGCAGCGCGACCGCCGCGAACTGATGCTGCCCCGCCCAGCCGGCCACCACGAGCACCCACGCCACGCTCGCCAGGACGCGGGTGTCCGTACGCAGAGACCGCAGGATGGCGAAGGCCAGCCCCAGACACAGCAGTTGCAGCAGCAGGGGCAGACCGCGCGGCACCACCTCCGGGGGCACCGGTCCGCCTACCCCCGTGAGGAAGCCGACGACCGGCGCGTGCCAGGGTCCTGACGCGCGGTCGGGCCGTACGCCCAGCAGCATCGGCGCGGTGTGCAGCGCGGCGAAGGTCATCAGCGGCCCCAGCGCGAGCAGCACGGGACCCGGTCGTACGAGGGAGACGGCGGCGCACTGCACGACGATCAGCAGGATGCCCGCGACGACGGTGAGCGGGGGCAGCACGTCGAGGAGCTGGGTGCCGGTGAGCTGGTCGCGGCCGAGGCCGGCGGCGCGGATCAGCGGGATCCAGAAGAGCCCCGCCGCGAGCCCGAGCAGCAGCCACAGGACACTGATCGCCAGGCTCTCGTCCGGTGGCCCGGCGTGCTCCCCGCCGGAGCCGTCCGTTCCGCGCCCCTGTGCGTGGGCGGGCACGGGCAGGCCGAAGGCCAGCGTCGGGGTGTCGTGCGCGCCGTCCAGATACGCGGCCCGCCCCGCCCAGGGCGCCGTCCCGTACCGCGACATCTCCTCGGCCGCTTCCGCACGGCGCCGGGCGGCCCCACGCGCCCACTCCGTGCCGTACACCTCGGTGTCCCCCGGATGCCCAGAATCGCCCGCTTCCTCAGGAGGACGGCCGGTCTTCGCCTCCTCAGGAAGGCGTCCGGAAGGGTGTTCGCTGCGAAGAGCCGCGCGCAGTCCGGGCGCCGCCACCAGCGCCACCAGCGTCATGGAGAGCAGCATCGCCAGTCCCGCGCCCGAGATCCCGGCGGGTCCCAGCAGGAACAGCGCGCTGCCCAGTACGGACACGCACATGGCGCCCTGGAGGGCGGCGAGCATGCCCGTACGGCCCTGGACGCGCAGCACTCCTATGTACAGCTCCACGACGACCCGGGGCAGCGCGGCGGCGGCCAGCAGCCGCAGCACGGTGGTGCCGTGCCGCGCGTAGTCGTCGCCGAACGGCGCGAGGATCTGCGGCGCGAAGACCACCAGCACCAGGACCACCGGCACCAGCAGGACGGTCATCCGGCGCAGCGCACCGCGCACGCCCTCGGCGAGCCGGTCCGGGCTGTGCGAGGCGTGCGCGGTGAGCGAGGAGGCCATGTTGATGGCCATGAACTCCATGGTGCCGCCGACGGTGTAGGCGGTGTAGAAGAAGGCGTTGTGCGCGGCGTCGAAGCGGACCGCGACCATCACCGGCAGCAGATTGATCATCGCCAGGCTGAACAGCGCCCCGACCGAGTCCCCGGCGAGGAACCGCCCGATGTCGGCGATTCTCGGCGGCTCGCGGTCGCGGTCGGCCGAGGCCTGCCGGGGGATGAGCCTGCGGAAGATCAGCCAGCCGAGCGGCACTACGGACAGGGCGATGGCAGCGGCCCAGGAGACGAAGACGCCCAGGACCGGCATGGCCGTGGCGAACGCGATGAGCAGCACCAGTTTGCCGAGTGAGAACGCCGCGTTGCCGACGGGCACCCAGAAGGCCCGCCGCAGCCCGGTCAGTACCCCGTCCTGGAGAGTGAGCAGCGCCCAGGCGACGCAGGACGCGGTGAAGACGAGTCCGGTGGTGAGCCCGCCGAGCGGCGCGTAGGAGGGGCCCCACAGGTCGAGGGTCAGCAGGAACACCACGCAGGCGGCGCACACCACGAGCGAACTGACGGCGTACGCCCGCCACACCAGCGGTCCGGTGGCCCGGCCGGCCCGGGGGACGTAGCGCACCACCGCGCCGATCATGGTGGTGGCGGTGATCGAGGCCAGCAGCCGCATGGCGGCGATGGCGGCCGAGCCCTGCCCGACCGCCTCCTCCGTGTAGTAGCGCGCGGCGACCAGCCAGAAACCGAGGCCCAGGGCGGCGGAGACGCCGGTGGAGAGCATCAGGGCGTAGGCGTTACGGAACATCGAGTCGCCGTCGGCCACTTCGGCGGCCCCGGTCTCCGCCCTTGCCACGGCCCCTGGTCGATCCCCGTCACCGGCCTTCACCCCGTCGCCCGGTGCGGTTCCCCGTAACCGGACGGCGTCACCCACCGCTGCCGTGCCCCGGTAACCGCGCGGGCCGGGCACCCAGTTCGGTGAGTACGGCGATCACCCGGCGGGCCAGGCGCGGGTCGACGGGCAGGGCGTGCCGGGCGAACCAGGCGGCCGGTCCGGGAGCGGGCGACGGATCGGTGAAAGCCTCGCCCGCGTACGTGTCGAGCGGCGGATCGTAGAGATAGCCGGTGGTGACACGGTGCCGGGCGAGCGCGGCGACGGCGGCGTCACGGTCCTCGACGAGCAACGGCACCCGGAAGAGCGGCTGTACGGGAGCCCGGGATCCGAGCCCCTCACCGCCGAGCCCCTCACCGCCGAGCCCCCCGGCACCCGATGCCGGCCGTTCGCCGCCGGGCGCCGCCCAGGCAGTGGCCAACAGCGCCTCCGTACCGCGCCGATGGGCCGCGAGCCGCTCGTCCAGCCCCGAGAGCAGCCGTTCCGTACGTCTGAGCCGGGTCCGGCCCGGCCGGATCCGGTAGTCGTGCATGTCGACACGGACCCAGGGATGGAACGCGCCGAGCCCCGGCGCCGTACCCAGCGCCCGCTTCAGCTCCCCGGCCCGCAGCGGCATTCTGATCTCCTCGCGCTCCTCCTGGCCGAGCAGCCGCAGCGCGGCCCGCGCGGCCCCGGCCAGCCGTAGTCCCCGGATCCCGGCCTCGGCGTACGGGCGTAACGCGTAGGCCAGTTCTGCGGTCGGCCGGGAGGGTTCGAGCAGTTCGTCGCGGGCCTTCGCCAGGGCCGTCCGAAGACCAGGGTCCGCGATGGTGAGGAAACCACCGGTCTTGGCCCCCACGTGCTTGGAGAGGCTGAACACGGACGCGTCCCCGAAGCTGCCGACGGGCCGTCCCGCCACCTCGCTGCCGATGGCGTGCGCGGCGTCCTCGATCAACGCGATCCCCAACGCGTCGCAGCGCGCGCGCAGTTCGGGCGCGGGGTCGGGGTTCCCGTACAGATTGGTGGTGAGCACGGCCGACAGCCCGCGCCAGTCCGATTCAGGGACGGCGGCCAGGTCGATGGACCCGTCGCGCGCGTCCAACGGCGCCTGTACGGGGCGCAGTCCGGCGGCGAGCACCACGAAGAAGATCACGTCGTCGTTGACCGGCGACATCAGGACCCGCCCACCGGGCGGACACCAGTGGCGCAGCGCCACGTACAGCCCGAGCCGGCACGACGGCACGTACAGACATTCCCTGCCGAGGCGATGGCGCATCAGCGTCTCCAACGCCGCGTACGCCGTGTGCTCGTGCTCCGCCGGCCGGCTCTCCCCAAAAGCCATCCCAACTTCCCCCAACTTCCCCCTGCCCCCGCCTCCCTACCCAAAGACGTGTACCGGAATTCCCATGAGGCGGGAATTCCGGTACGAGAGGGCGCAAGCCGGTCGCAACCGGCGCCACGTCACTGCTACTCCTCCAGCGTCAGACCCTTTCTGAGCCTGGTCAGGGTGCGGGAGAGCAGCCGGGAGACGTGCATCTGCGAGATGTTGAGCTCCTCGCCGATCTCCGACTGGGTCATATTGGCGACGAAACGCAGCGAGAGGATCTGGCGGTCCCGCGGCGGCAGGCTCGCGATCAGCGGCTTCAGCGACTCGACGTACTCGATGCCCTCAAGACCGTGGTCCTCGTAGCCGATCCGGTCCGCGAGCGCGCCCTCGGAGTCGTCCTCCTCGGGCTGCGCGTCCAGGGAGCTGGCGGTGTACGCGTTGCTCGCCGCCATGCCCTCGACGACTTCGTCGTTGGTGATGCCGAGGCGGTGGGCGAGTTCGCCGATGGTGGGGGCGCGGTCGAACTGCTGGGCCAGTTCGTCACCGGCCTTGGCGAGGTCGAGGCGGAGTTCCTGGAGCCTGCGCGGGACGCGCACCGACCACGACGTGTCGCGGAAGAAACGCTTGATCTCGCCGACGATGGTCGGCATCGCGAACGTGGGGAACTCGACGCCCCGGCTGAGCTCGAACCGGTCGATGGCCTTGATCAGGCCGATGGTGCCGACCTGGACTATGTCCTCCATCGGCTCGCTGCGCGAGCGGAACCGGGAGGCCGCGAACTTCACCAGCGCGAGATTCAACTCGACCAGGGTGTTGCGTACGTAGGCGTGCTCGTGGGTGCCCTCTTCGAGGGATTCCAGGCGAGCGAAGAGCGTCTTCGACAGGGCCCGCGCATCTACCGCGCCCACCTCGTCGTAGGGCGGGATCTCGGGCAGTTCCTCCAGACCCTCGGTGTCGGCCGGCAGTGTGACGCCGGTCTCGATATCCGCGGGCGGAGTTGTCGACGGCGCGTAGGGGGTACGCGTTTCGTCGAGCCGGGGTGACATGGTCTCCTCCATCGTTCTCGGCATGTGGCTGCCGATGCCAATACGCGTTGCTACGGTTTGCCGCGCCTCCAGAGCCGGCCGTGTCGGTTGTGTCCCTACTAGCCCTACCCGGTCGGCAGGGACAGTTGCAAGTGTTAATTGTGCTACATGTCTGTATTGTGGGGGACTTTGGCTACCGGTGGGCGTTCGGAGGGCGTAATGTTCGAACGACGTCATCCACCTGTGATGACGTCGAGACATCGCACAGCGGCGTCACCTGAATCACCATCTGACATACGGCGTACGACACGGCGAAGAGGGACGGGCATGGACCGCCAGACGGTCGGCAGCACGAACCGGGGCCGACTTCGGGTCGAGGTTCGCACCGAGGGCCTGAGCGAGGTAGTGGCAGTGGCCGGTGAGTTGGATCACCACACGGCCGAACTGTTGCGAGGCCCTCTTGAGGACGCGCTCGACCAGGGCCGGGTACGCCTGGTGATCGACTGCTCACAGCTGGAGTTCTGTGATTCCACCGGACTCAATGTGCTGCTCGGAGCCCGGCTCAAGGCGGATGCCGCCGGAGGCGGGGTCCACCTGGCCGGGATGCTGCCCGTCGTGGCGCGCGTCTTCGAGATCACCGGGGCGGACGCGGTTTTCACCGTCCACGACTCCCTTGAACAAGCCCTGGCCGACTGAGCCCGGAGCCCCACTTACCGGCCCGTCCGCCCCTTGTGTTGCGCGCGTCACCACTTCCGCGCGCTGAAGTGGGTGTTGTCACGATTCGGAGGGGCAGAAGACCCCCGGCAGGCCGCACAGGATCCTGCACTCTCTGTATTGGTGAACTCGCAAATTGGTGAATCGGTGAGGTGAAGCGCTGATGAGCACCACCCGGCAGCCGCAGCCGGGCGGCCTCGGCCCCGAGTCGGACGACGCGGGACCTGCCCCCGTGACGTCCGAACAGCGGGTACGGACGCTCGCGCTGTCCGGCGCCAGCGGTGTTGTCCCGCTCGCGCGCGACTTCACCCGCCAGGCGCTGTACGACTGGGGCTGGCTCCCCGCCGCGACGGCGGACCGGCGGGCGGCGGCCGAGGATGTCCTGCTGGTGGTCTCCGAGCTGGTCACCAACGCCTGCCTGCATGCCGAGGGGCCCGAGGGGCTCCGGGTCTCGTGCAGCGCCAAAGTGCTGCGGCTGGAAGTCACGGACCGCGGTACGGGCCAGCCGGCGCCACGCACCCCGCACCGCGCGGGACGGCCCGGCGGGCATGGCATGTTCATCGTCCAGCGGCTCTGCCTGGACTGGGGCGTCGTACGGACACCCGGATCGGCCGGCAAGAAGGTCTGGGCGGAGCTGGCCGCGCCCGCGTAGCCGACCGCGCCGGGCCCGCCCCGTAAATCAATCCACCGCATACGTTCCAGAGCACGCCGGACCGGCGTGCTCTTTCGCTGTGCGCACCGGCGAGTCCGCGCGAAAGGGCCCGGCGCACCGTCCCTCGGTGGCGCCGGGCCCTTCGCCGTATCGCGGACGACGTCGGTGGACGTCGGCGAATGTCAGTGGATGTCGCCCATCAGCGCGCTGACCTTCCTGCGGTACATGAAGACCGCGAAGCCGGCCAGGGTGGCGAGCACCGCTTCCACGGCCACCGCGCCCGCACCGCTCAGATCGACACCGCCGATGGAGAGCAGGCCGGTGACGGAGTCGCCGGCGGTGACCGCCAGGAACCAGACACCCATCATCTGGCTCGCGTACTTCACGGGCGCCATCTTCGTGGTCACCGACAGACCCACCGGCGAGACGCACAGCTCGCCGATGGTCTGGATCAGGTAGATGCCCACCAGCCACATCGGGCTGACCAGCGTGCCGCTCGCCGACATGACCAGCGGGATCAGGAAGAAGAAGAACGAGACGCCGATGAGGACCAGTCCGGCGGCGAACTTCACGACCGTGCCGGGCTCCTGGCCGCGCCGGTTCAGCCAGAGCCAGAGCCAGGCGGCGACCGGGGCCAGCGCCATGATGAACACCGGGTTCAGCGACTGGTACCAGGAGGACGGGAAGCCCAGCCCGAAGACCTCGCCGGCGGCCTTCGTCGTGCCGAACGCCTGGACCGTGGAGCCGCCTTGGTCGTAGATCATCCAGAAGGCGGCCGCGGCGACGAAGAACCAGATGTACCCGGACATCTTGGTCTGCTCGGCCGCCGACAGCTCCTTGTCGCGCTTGATCCGGATCAGCACACCGGCCGGGATGACCAGGCCCGCGAGCGTCAGCGGGACCATCGCCCAGTTGAGGGTGAAGTGGCCGCTGAGGACGACGATCGCGTAGAAGACGGTGGCGACCAGCAGCCACGTGATGCCCTTGCGCAGCCAGGAGTTGCGCTCCTCGCGGTCCAGCGGGGTGGGGACGCGGCTGCTCTGCGGGTTCAGGTTCTTCGTACCGGCCAGGAAGCAGATCAGGCCGATGCCCATGCCGACCGCGGCGAGGGCGAAGCCGAGGTGCCAGTTGTACGTCTCGCCCACGGTGCCGATGATCAGCGGGGCGAAGAAGGCACCGATGTTGATGCCCATGTAGAAGATGGTGAACCCGCCGTCGCGGCGCGGGTCGTTCGGGCCGTCGTAGAGATGGCCGACCATCGTGGAGATGTTGGCCTTCAGCAGCCCCGAGCCGAGCGCCACCAGCCCCAGACCGGCGAAGAAGCTCCCGGTGCCCGGCACGGCGAGGGTGAGGTGGCCCGCCATGATGGTGCCGGCGCCGATCGTGACGGTCTTGCGCGGGCCCCAGACCCGGTCTCCCAGCCAGCCGCCCGGCATCGCCAGCAGGTAGACCATGGAGAGATAGATGGAGTAGATGGCCGTGGTCGTGGCCAGGTCCATCCCCAGACCGCCGCCCTGAAGCCCCTTCGAGGCGTCGGGGCCGCCGGAGATCAGGTAGATCGTGAGCAGTGCTCTCATGCCGTAGAAGCTGAAACGCTCCCACATCTCGGTCATGAAGAGAGTGGCCAGTCCGCGTGGGTGGCCGAAGAAGGTCTTCTCGGGTCCGGCGGGGGCGCTGGGCGAGTCCTTCGTCAGGCTGGACGCCATGGGTCGATCCTTGCTTGCTCGGGACGCGGTGCTTCGCGGACCGTGCTTCACGAGCCATGCCTCATGAGCCGTGCCCTTGGCGATACCGCGCCCGTGTGGGGGAGGAACCGGAATCTGGTGTTCCGGTCCCGGCGCAGAAAAGAGACCTTTGGCGCTCAGCAGGCCAAAGGTCTCCGAGTACTACTACAGACGTCTCGCCACCATACGGCACGACAGCGCACGATATGGAATGACTTGAGAGATGGATCACAGGGAATCCTGGAACCAAGCGCCTGCATTCGAAGGCAGTTCATCGGATCAAACGCCAGACCCGCAGGTGCTGCCGAGCGCTGCCCTAGGGACGCTCCGCGCGGTCTACCATCACCTCATGACCCGTGTACTGCTCGCCGAGGACGACGCTTCCATCTCGGAGCCGCTGGCCCGCGCCCTGCGACGGGAGGGGTACGAGGTCGAGGTCCGTGAGGACGGTCCGACCGCGCTGGACGCCGGACTCCAGGGCGGTATCGACCTGGTCGTACTCGACCTGGGCCTGCCCGGGATGGACGGCCTGGAAGTGGCCCGCCGGCTGCGCGCCGAGGGGCACGCCATCCCGATCCTGGTGCTGACCGCGCGCGCCGACGAGGTGGACACCGTGGTCGGCCTGGACGCCGGCGCCGACGACTACGTGACCAAGCCGTTCCGGCTCGCCGAACTGCTCGCGAGGGTACGGGCGCTGCTGCGACGCGGCGCCGCGGACCCCGCCCCGGCCCCCGCGACCCACGGCGTACGGATCGACGTCGAGTCGCACCGCGCCTGGATGGGCGAGGAGGAACTCCAGCTGACGGCCAAGGAGTTCGACCTGCTGCGGGTCCTCGTCCGCGACGCGGGCCGGGTCGTCACGCGCGACCAGCTGATGCGCGAGGTCTGGGACACCACCTGGTGGTCCTCCACCAAGACCCTGGACATGCACATCTCCTGGCTGCGCAAGAAGCTCGGGGACGACGCCGCCAATCCGCGCTACATCGCCACGGTCCGGGGTGTCGGCTTCCGCTTCGAGAAGAGCTGACGACTCCGGGGCGCCTCCGGGCCGGTCGCGTGCCGTACGCCGGTGCCGTACGCCGGTGCCGTACGCCGGTTCCGTACGGGCGGACGGAGGCGAAGCGCGGGCGGACGGAGGTGAACCGCAGAGCTGCGGTGGCTCCCGGGTCACCGCGGGTGCTTAGGCTCGGAGCGGCACCCCGCCACCGCGGCACCCCGCCACCGCGTCACCCCGCGTCACCGCGTCACCCCCGCCCGGAGGGCACCTTGCGCCGTCGTCTGATCAATTCCACGCTCGCCGTGGTGCTCGTCGTCATCGCCGTGTTCGGGTTCTCGCTCGTCATCGTCGAGACCCGCACGATCAGCAGCAGCGCCCAGGAGAGCGTGGACTCCGAGGCCCTGCGCCTGGTGAGCATCGTCGACGGCCGGCTGATCGGCGGTGACCACATCACCTCCGAGATCCTCTCCCATCAGATCGACCGGAAGCGGTACGCCCGGATCGAGATCCCCGGCCAGCAGACGGTCGAGATCGGCAAGCCTCCCTCCGGGAGCGTCATCCGGGGCACCGCCGAGGGCGAGGAGGGCGAGACCGTCACCGTCGAGGAGACCCGCTCCTCCGTGACCCGCGAGGTCGGCCGCACCCTGCTGATCATCGGCATGGTGGCGCTGCTCGCCGTCGTCGCCGCCGTCCTGCTGGCCGTCCGCCAGGCGAACCGGCTCGCCTCGCCGCTCACCGACCTCGCCGAGACCGCGGAGCGCCTCGGCTCCGGCGACCCGCGCCCCCGGCACAAGCGCTACTCGGTGCCCGAGCTGGACCGGGTCGCGGACGTCCTGGACTCCAGCGCCGAACGGATCGCGCGGATGCTCACCGCCGAACGCCGGCTCGCCGCGGACGCCTCGCACCAGCTCCGTACGCCCCTGACCGCACTGTCCATGCGGCTGGAGGAGATCTCCGCCACCGACGACCTGGACACCGTGAAGGAGGAGGCGATGATCGCGCTGACGCAGGTGGAGCGGCTGACCGACGTGGTGGAGCGGCTGCTCACCAACGCCCGCGATCCGCGTACGGGCTCGGCCGTCGCCTTCGACCTCGACGAGGTCGTCAAGCAGCAGATCGAGGAGTGGCGCCCGGCCTACCGCAGCGCGGGGCGCGCCATCGTCTGCTCCGGCCGGCACGGGATGAGGGCCGTCGGCACCCCGGGCGCGGTCGCCCAGGTGCTCGCCGCCCTGATCGAGAACTCACTCATGCACGGCGGCGGTACGGTCGCCCTGCGCACCCGCGTCACCGGCAACCAGGCCGTCATCGAGGTGACCGACGAGGGACCAGGCGTTCCGGCGGACCTGGGCGCGCGGATCTTCGAGCGGACCATCAGCGGCCGCAACTCCACCGGGATCGGACTGGCCGTGGCCCGCGACCTCGCGGAGGCGGACGGCGGCCGACTGGAACTGCTCCAGCAGCAGCCGGCGGTCTTCGCGCTCTTCCTCAGCCGGGAGGCCCGTCCCCGCAAGGCCCCGCAGCCCCCGGTCCGCTGACACCCCAATGCCCAGGGGGCGCGGGTCAGCGGGCGACGTGGCCGGGCGCCGGCAGCTGACCTTCCACATCGGAGGCCAGGAACGATTCGCCCGACGTCCCCGCGTCCTCGGCGGGCAGCGTCCGGAACACCCAGGTGCGGTACGACCAGAAGCGGAAGAGCGTCGCGATCCCGGTGCCCAGGAACTTGAACACGTTGCTCTGGAGCGGGGTGTCCCAGCCGAAGCCGTACGTCGCGGCGTACAGCACCCCGTTCTCGATCACCAGGCCGACCACGCTGAACAGCAGGAACAGCGTCAGTTCCTTGGTGCGGCGGCTCTTGTCGCGGTCCCGGTAGGTGAAATAGCGGAAGCCCACGTAGTTGAAGGCGATCGCGACGACGGTGGCCAGGATGCTGGCCCGCACCACGGGCAGCTCGGTGGTGTGCCGTACGAGATTGAAGACCAGCAGATTGACCAGCAGACCCGCGCCACCCACCGCCCCGAACTTGGCCACCTCGCGCACGAGCCGGTCCAGTCGCACACGGAGTGCGCCGCGTTCGCTCATATGCCCGTTCAGCCCCGTCCGGTCGATGGTCAGTCCCCGCCATGCTAACCAGCGGCTCACCCGACTGCCCGAGTACGGTCTCCCGCACAGAAAGTCACCGTGCGTGACATAGCACGACGACAGGCAGCGCGCCGGGGGCGCCCGGGACCGCTCCCGGACCGGTCGTGCCGGGCGGCGGATACCCTGGGGGCGTGACATTCCCGGTAGTCGGCATGGTCGGCGGCGGTCAGCTCGCCCGTATGACCCACGAGGCGGGCATCCCCCTCGGCCTCAGATTCAAGCTCCTCAGTGACACCCCGCAGGACTCGGCGGCCCAGGTGGTCAACGATGTCGTCATCGGCGACTATCGCGACCTGGACACGCTGCGTGACTTCGCGCACGGCTGCGATGTGATCACGTTCGATCACGAGCATGTGCCGATCGAGCACCTGCGCGCCCTGGAGGCGGACGGTATCCCCGTCAGACCGGGCCCCGACGCGCTCGTGCACGCCCAGGACAAGGGCGTCATGCGCGCCAGGCTCACCGCCCTCGGCGTCCCCTGTCCGCGCCACCGCATCGTGGCCGACCCGGCCGACGCCGTGGCCTTCGCCGCCGAGGTGGGCGGCTTCCCCGTCATCCTCAAGACGGTGCGCGGCGGCTACGACGGCAAGGGCGTGTGGTTCGTACGGTCCGAGGCGGACGCCGAGGAGCCCTTCCGGGCCGGCGTTCCCGTCCTCGCCGAGGAGAAGGTCGACTTCGTACGCGAACTGGCGGCGAACATAGTCCGCTCCCCGCACGGCCAGGCCGTGGCCTACCCCGTCGTCGAGTCGCGCCAGGTCGACGGCGTCTGCGACACGGTCATCGCGCCCGCGCCCGGACTGTCGGAAGAACTGTCCGGCGAAGCCCAGCGGCTCGCCCTGCGGATCGCCGCCGAACTGGACGTCGTCGGGCACCTCGCCGTCGAACTCTTCGAGACCACCGACGGCCGGATCCTCGTCAACGAACTCGCGATGCGCCCGCACAACTCCGGGCACTGGACCCAGGACGGCGCGATCACCTCGCAGTTCGCCAACCATGTGCGCGCGGTGCTCGACCTGCCGCTCGGCGACCCGCGCCCGCGCGCGCCCTGGACGGTCATGTGCAACGTCCTCGGCGGCGACTACCCCGACATGTACGCGGCCTACCTGCACTGCATGGCCCGGGACCCGCAGCTGAAGATCCATATGTACGGCAAGGACGTGAAGCCCGGCCGCAAGGTGGGGCATGTCAACACCTACGGCGACGACCTGGACGACGTGCTGGAGCGCGCCCGCCACGCCGCCGGCTATCTGCGAGGAACGATCACAGAATGAGCTCTCCTCTCGTCGGCGTCGTCATGGGCTCGGACTCGGACTGGCCCGTCATGGAGGCCGCCGCGAAGGCCCTCCACGAGTTCGGGATCCCGTACGAGGTCGACGTCGTCTCCGCCCACCGGATGCCGCACGAGATGATCGCGTACGGCGAGCACGCCGCCGGCCGCGGCCTCAAGGCCGTCATCGCCGGCGCGGGCGGCGCCGCCCACCTCCCGGGCATGCTCGCCTCGGTGACCCCGCTGCCGGTGATCGGCGTCCCCGTACCCCTGAAGTACCTCGACGGCATGGACTCCCTGCTGTCCATCGTCCAGATGCCGGCCGGTGTCCCGGTCGCCACGGTCTCCGTCGGCGGCGCGCGCAACGCGGGCCTGCTCGCGGCCCGTATCCTCGCGGCCCACGACCCGGACCTCCAGACACGGATGCGCGAGTTCCAGCAGGACCTGAACGACCAGGCGACGACCAAGGGCAAGCGCCTGAGGGCGAAGGTCGAGGGCTCGGAGCACTTCGGATTCGGCAAGTGAGCGCCGTGGACCTGCTGGACCAGGCACACGAACTCCTCGCCGAATTCCCCGTCGTCGACGGCCACAACGACCTGCCCTGGGCGCTGCGCGAACACGTCCGCTACGACCTGGACCGCCTGGACATCGCGCAGGACCTCTCCGCGCACCTGCACACCGACATCCCTCGGCTGCGCAAGGGCGGGGTGGGAGGCCAGTTCTGGTCCGTGTACGTCCGGTCCGACGTGGCCGGGGACGACGCGGTCAGCGCCACGCTGGAACAGATCGACGTGGTCGGCCGGCTGCTCGCCCGCTACCCCGGGGACCTGGCCCGCGCCCTGACGGCCGACGACATGGAGACCGCCCGCCGCGAGGGCAGGATCGCCTCCCTGATGGGCGCCGAGGGCGGCCACTCCATCAACAACTCCCTCGCCACCCTGCGCGCCCTGCACACCCTGGGCGTCCGCTATATGACGCTCACCCACAACGACAACATCGCCTGGGCGGACTCGGCGACGGATGTCCCGGGCGTGGGCGGCCTCTCGGACTTCGGCCGCGAGGTGGTCCGCGAGATGAACCGGACCGGCATGCTGGTCGACCTCTCCCACGTGGCCGCCACGACGATGCACGACGCGCTCGCCGTGACCGAGGCGCCGGTGATCTTCTCCCACTCCTCCGCGCGGGCCATCTGCGACCACCCGCGCAACATCCCCGACGACGTCCTGGAACTGCTGCCCGGGAACGGCGGGGTCGCGATGGCCACGTTCGTACCGAAGTTCATCCTCCCGGAAGCGGTGGCCTGGACGCAGTCGGCGGACGAGAACCTGCGCGCGCACGGTCTGCACCACCTCGACACCACGCCCGAGGCGATGAAGCTCCACCAGACCTTCGAGGCCTCCCACCCGCGCCCGGTCGCCACGGCGTCCACGGTCGCGGACCACCTGGACCACATGCGCGAGACGGCGGGCATCGACCACGTCGGCATCGGCGGGGACTTCGACGGTACGGCGTTCACACCGGCGGGCCTGGAGGACGTGGCGGGCTACCCGAACCTGATCGCGGAACTGCTGTCGCGCAAGTGGTCGAGGGCGGACCTGTCGAAGCTGACATGGCGCAACGCGGTACGGGTGCTGCGGGCGGCGCAGGACGTGGCTGGCTCGCTCCAGGCCCAACGGCCCGCGTCGCAGGCGACGCTTCCGTAACGGGGTCCTGGGGGCGCCGTCCGGCGGGTCCGGTGATTCGTGTGCGGCACAAATCATGCGGTCCGGACATGCGCCTCCGGAGGCCGCGGCCCCCGCACCACCCACGAACAGCACCGCACCCACACCCCGCCCGGACGGCTCAGCTCGCGCAGAGACAGAGCGGATGCCCCGCCGGGTCCGCGTAGACCCGCCAGGTCCGCGCCGGGTCCGCCGCGTCCAGGACCTTCGCGCCGAGCGCGAGCACCCGCTCCTCCGCCGCGTCCAGGTCCTCGACCGTCAGATCCAGATGGAACTGCTGCGAGCCGTCGGGCGAGGGCCACGAGGGCGGTACGAAGCCGGGCGCGGCCTGGAAGGCGAGTGGGGCGCCGGGGGCGCCCACCAGGTCGACCCAGCCGTCGCCGTCGTCCTCGATCTCACCGCCCAGCAACTGGGCGTAGATACCGGCGAGCGCGACGGGGTCGGGGCAGTCCAGGACGACGGCGCCGAGCGTGGCGATGGGCATGGCGTTCCTCCTCGCGTTACTGCTTGAGCGCATCAATAGGTAACCGTTACCGCATACTCCCGCACAAGAGGTAACGTCGCAACCATGAATGACCGTCCGCCCGCCCCGGGAGAACTGGCCCTGATCGAGGCCCTGGTGAACACGCTCGACATCGAGACGGGTGCCGACGCGCTCGACACCGCGGACGGCCGTGCCGTGTTCGGCCTCACCGAACGGACCGTCCCCGCGGCCCGCGAACTCCGCGAAGCCCTGCGCACCGCCTGCCTGGCCCACGCGGGCCACCGCCCGCCGGGCCGCTCGACGGCCGTCCTGGACCGCCTGCTGGCCGAGGCGCCGCTGCGGCTGGCCATCGACGCGCGGGGCGGGGCCGCGCTCCGTCCCGTCACCGCCCCGGACGCGCTGGCGTCCCGTATCGCGGCGGCGATCGCGGCCGGGGTCGCGGACGGTACGTGGCCCCGTCTCAAGGCGTGCGAGGCGACGGACTGCGAGTGGGTGTACTACGACCGGAGCCCGGCGGGCCGCGGCCGCTGGTGCTCGATGTCGGTGTGCGGAGCCCGCGCCAAGATGCGCACGTACCGCGCGAGGCGTGCGGGGTAGGGGCCGGTCAGGTCCGGAGCGAACCGCGCCCTGAGGCAGCCGGGCCCTGAGGCAGCCGGGCCCGTCAGGCTCTCGCCCGGAGGGAACCGGGCCCGGGACGGACCGGGCCCGGGACGGACCGGGCCCGGGACGGACCGGGCCCGAGATGAACCGGCCCCGAGATGAACCGGCCCCGAGATGAACCGGGCCCGAGATGAACCGGCCCCGAGATGAACCGGCCCCGAGATGAACCGGCCCCGGGACGAATCGGCCCCGAGATGAACCGGCCCCGAGATGAACCGGCCCCGAGATGAACCGGGCCCGAGATGAACCGGCCCCGGGACGAATCGGCCCCGAGACGATCCGGCCCCGGGACGGACCGGCCCGTCAGGCCCGCGGCCGCCCCATCGCGCGGTACGTCCAGCCCGCCTCGCGCCACCGCTCCGGGTCCAGCGCGTTGCGGCCGTCCAGGATCAGCCGCCGGGCCGTCGCCTCGCCCAGGACCGCCGGGTCCAGCTCGCGGAACTCGCGCCACTCCGTCAGGTGCAGGACGACATCCGCGCCGCGCACCGCGTCCACCGCGGAGTCCGCGTACCGCAGCGTCGGGAAGAGCCGCTTCGCGTTGTCCATGCCCTTGGGGTCGTACACCGTCACCTGGCCGCCCTGGAGGTGGATCTGGCCGGCGACGTTGAGCGCGGGGGAGTCCCGTACGTCGTCGGAGTCCGGCTTGAACGTCGCGCCGAGCACCGCGACCCGCTTCCCCAGGAACGACGAGTCGCCGCCCACCGCCTCGCGCGCCAGCTCCACCATGTGGCCGCGGCGCCGCATGTTGATCGAGTCGACCTCGCGCAGGAAGGTCAGGGCCTGGTCCGCGCCCAGTTCGCCCGCGCGCGCCATGAACGCGCGGATGTCCTTCGGCAGGCAGCCGCCGCCGAAGCCGATCCCGGCGCGCAGGAACTTGGCGCCGATCCGTTCGTCGTACCCGAGTGCCTCGGCCAGCCTCACCACGTCGCCGCCGGCGGCCTCGCAGACCTCGGCCATCGCGTTGATGAACGAGATCTTCGTGGCGAGGAACGAGTTCGCGGAGGTCTTGACCAGTTCGGAGGTCGGGAAGTCCGTGACGACGAACGGCGATCCCTCACCGACCGGTGTCGCGTACACCTCGCGCAGCAGCCGCTCGGCGCGCTCGCCGCGTACGCCCACCACGATCCGGTCGGGGTGCAGGGTGTCCTGTACGGCGAAGCCCTCGCGCAGGAACTCCGGGTTCCAGGCCAGCTCCACGTCGCGTCCGGCGGGGGCCAGTTCGGCGATGCGGGCGGCGAGCCGCTCCGCGCTGCCCACGGGCACCGTGGACTTGCCGACGACCAGCGCGGGCCGGCCGAGGTGCTTGGCGAGGCTCTCGACCGCGGAGTCGACGTACGACATGTCGCAGGCGTATTCGCCGTGCTTCTGCGGGGTGTTCACACAGACGAAGTGCACATCGCCGAATTCGGCGACCTCCGCCCAGTCCATCGTGAACCGCAGCCGGCCGGTCGACCCCTCGATCCCGGCGACATGCCTGCGCAGCAGTTCCTCCAGGCCGGGCTCGTACATCGGGACCCGGCCCGCGGACAGCATCTCGATCTTCTCGGGGACCACATCGAGACCGAGGACCTCGAATCCGAGCTCCGCCATGGCCGCGGCGTGCGTGGCGCCGAGGTAACCGGTGCCGATCACTGTGATCTTGAGGGCCATGTGATGCTCCAGGGAGACGCGGTCGGATTGCCGCGCGGTCACCGTACACCGTGCGGTGCGACATGCGTACGACGTGCGGTGCGACCGCGCGGCCCGAGCATAGCCGCGTGGCCCCACGGCCCTGAAGGGGCACTTCCGCGTGAGGGTGCGGCTGTCGGCAAACTCACCTATCCCTGTGACGGCTCGGCGATCTAAGCTGGTGTTACTTAACGGTAGTTAGCGTGTTGGGGAGTGAGAGACCGTGGCTGGATCGGCTGATTTCGACCTGTACCGCCCGTCCGACGAGCACGACATGCTCCGTGAGACCGTCCGCGCGCTCGCCGAGGCGAAAATAGCGCCGTTCGCCGCCGCGGTGGACGAGGAGGCCCGCTTCCCGCAGGAGGCGCTGGACGCGCTGGTCGGCTCCGATCTGCACGCCATCCATGTCCCGGAGGAGTACGGCGGCGCGGGCGCCGACGCGCTCGCCACGGTGATCGTGATCGAGGAGATCGCGCGGGTCTGCGCGTCGTCGTCCCTGATCCCCGCCGTGAACAAGCTCGGCTCGCTGCCCGTGATCCTCTCCGGCGGCGAGGACCTCAAGAAGAAGTACCTGGGCCAATTGGCCACGGGTGACGGGATGTTCTCGTACTGCCTCTCCGAGCCGGACGCCGGCTCGGACGCGGGCGGCATGAAGACCAAGGCGGTACGGGACGGCGACCACTACGTCCTCAACGGTGTGAAGCGCTGGATCACCAACGCCGGTGTCTCCGACTTCTACACGGTGATGGCCGTCACCGACCCGGACCTGCGCACCAAGGGCATCAGCGCCTTCGTCGTCGAGAAGGCGGACGAGGGCGTCTCCTTCGGCGCCCCGGAGAAGAAGCTGGGCATCAAGGGATCCCCGACCCGCGAGGTCTATCTGGACAATGTCCGTATCCCCGCCGACCGTCTGATCGGCGAGGAGGGCACGGGCTTCGCCACCGCGATGAAGACCCTCGACCACACCCGCATCACGATCGCCGCCCAGGCGCTCGGCATCGCACAGGGCGCCCTCGACTACGCCAAGGGCTATGTCCAGGAGCGCAAGCAGTTCGGGAAGGCGATCGCGGAGTTCCAGGGCGTGCAGTTCATGCTGGCCGACATGGCCATGAAGCTGGAGGCCGCCCGCCAGCTCACCTACGCCGCGGCCGCCAGGTCGGAACGCGTCTCGGCGGGCAGCGCCAAGGAGGACCTGACCTTCTTCGGCGCGGCGGCCAAGTGCTACGCCTCCGACGCGGCCATGGAGATCACCACGGACGCGGTCCAACTCCTCGGCGGCTACGGCTACACGCGCGACTACCCGGTGGAACGGATGATGCGCGACGCCAAGATCACCCAGATCTACGAGGGCACGAACCAGGTCCAGCGCATCGTGATGGCGCGCAACCTCCCGTAACACCCGTACGGACAGCGGTCCGTCCGCCCGTACGTACGCCGAAGCCCCGGCCACTGGACATCGAACGAGCCGTGGCGGCCGGGGCTTCGGTGTGACGGGCGGTGACGGGTGGTGGCGGACGGCGGTGGGCCGGTGGGCCGGTGGGCGATGGCCCCGTTCCGCGTCGTCGTCAGTTGTCGGAGACGGTGACCTTCTCGTCGTTGTTGAGCTGGTTCACCAGCTCCTTGACCTTCGCCTTGTCCCAGACGAGATTGCCGCCGGAACTGCCCGAGATCGGCATGTTCATGGACTTGCCCTCGCCGCCCGTGACGCCCTTCATCGCGAAGAACATCTGGCCCAGTGACCAGAGCGACATGTCCTTGTCCACGATCAGGGTGTCCAGGCCCGCGCTCATCGTCGGGTAGAGCTTGAACGGGTTGAGGATCGTGCCCGGCGTGGCCGTCTGCGAGGCCAGGGCCGCGAGGAACTTCTGCTGGTTCTTCGTGCGGTCCAGGTCGCTGTTGGCGAAGGCGTACCGCGTCCGTACGAAGGCCAGGGCCTGCTCGCCGTCCAGGGTCTGCTCGCCCGCCTTGAAGTCGGCGCCGGACTTCTGGTCCTTGAACGCCTTCGGGATGTTCATGTCCACCCCGCCGATCGCGTCCACGATGTTGGCGAAGCCGGCGAAGCCGATCTCGACGTAGTGGTTGATGTGCAGGCCGGTGTTGTACTCGACGGTACGGACTAGCAGCTCGGGGCCGTCCTCGGCGTAGGCCGCGTTGAGCTTGGTCTGCCGTCCCGTGTTCGGGAAGGTCTTGCCGGACTCCGAGCCCACGAACGACGGGATCGTCACATTGGAGTCGCGCGGCAGGGAGATGAGCGTCGGGCCGTTCGATCCGTCGTGCAGGATCATCATCGAGTCGGTGCGCTTGCCCTCGGCGGAGCCCGTGTGGAGCTTCTTCTTGTCCTCGGCGGTCATGCCCTCACGGCTGTCCGAGCCGACGATCAGGTAGTTCGTGCCGTCGCCCTCCTCCGGCCGCTCGATGACCTTGGAGAGGTCCACTTCGCGCTTGAGCTTGCCGTCGGCCCAGAAGTACGTGCCGATGGAGACGGCGAGGATCACGACGGCCAGCGTCAGCGCGCCGAGCTTGATGCGGCGGCGCCAGTCGGGTGCCTGCCGCGGCGGACCGCCCTGGCCGGACCCGCCGCCGCCCTGCGGAGGAATGCCGCCCCGGCCGCCACCGCCACCGTAGACCTGGCCCGTGTTGTATCCGCTGTCGTACGTCTGGTCCGGGCCCGCTCCGGGCCGGCCGTACCCCGGTGCCTGCGGGGGTACGCCTCTGGGCTGTACGTGCGGCATCGCGCGCGCGCCCTCGGGCTGTGAGCCCGCGCTGCCGCGCCCGTAGCGGTCGCGCCGCTCGCCGCGGTCGCCGGTCGGTCCATCGGGCCATTCATTCATGCGGACCAGTGTGCCGGGCGGGTCTGTGTCCCATACAGGGGAGTAGCGAATCGGGGCGGGGCTGTTGCCAATCTGATGCACATCGGGTCTGGACGTCACCTGCCGGACACTCTCCGACCGGCGTTCCAGGGCCTTCCCGCACCGTGCTCGCGGGACGGGACGTGGCCGCTCCCCGGGTGCGGGAGCGGCCACGCTTCTCGTGCCGTCGGTCGGTCAGAGGTCCCCTCCGCCCCCGCCTCCGCCGGGAACGACGTTGGTCACATCCAGAGCGGAGCGCAGGGCCTTGGCGAGTTCGACGGCGTTGCCCACGGCCCAGAAGTGGGTGAAGAACAGCCGGGGCTCCTCCGTCAGGCCGTGATTGTGCAGTTCGACAAGGCTGATCCCGCCGCGACGCAGCGCCTTGAGGACGTTCTGGACCTCCTCGGCGACCATGACGAAGTCACCGTTGAGCGCCGCCTTGCCGCCGCCCAGCGGCTGGAAGTTGAAGGCGGTGGACGCCCCCAGGCCCTTGGGCATCAGCATGCCGTTGTCGATGACGGTCTCGCGGCGGTGGAAGACGGCCTTGTAGAGGCCGCCGTCGTTGGACCCCTTCGTGCCCAGCACGGCGTCGAGCTGCCGGGCGTCCAGATCGAGCGGCTTCGTCGGCGGGCGCCCGGGTTTGACGGGCGGCGTCCCCGTACGGTCGAGGGCCGCGCGCAGACCGCGGGCGATCGCCACCGGGTCATGCCCGTGCGCGTGGACATGGATCCACCAGACGTCGGGGCTGTGGGCCAGCAGATGCTTGTGGAGCGCGGTCTGCGCGATGCCGTGCGACTGGAGCGTGTCGGACACCTGCTGCAACTCGCCCTCGGTGACGGTCACATCGCCCATGGCGAGCGTGGAGCCGTCCTCGTAGCGGACGAAGGCCACATGCGACCCCAGGGCGAGCCCTGAGCTGACCTTGACGTCGTACGAGACGACGTGCAGGTCATTGCGTGGGGCACGCGCGTGGATGTACTCGTCGCGCACCATGCTGCCGGGGAGGCCCAGCGCCTTCATCACGTCGCTCCAGTCGGCCACCGTGGTGGGCACCGGTCTTACCGGGTCCGGGTGGCCGGGGTGGTGCGGCTCGTCCTGGCGACCGGGTTGGTCCCGGCGGCCCGGGTGGTGCGGTGCGGTTCGCCGCGATGTCCCGGCGTGGGCGGCGCTCGCCCCCGCCCCGGCCAGCAACGGCACCAGCGCGGCCGCGGTCAGCAGCCGGCGCCGGGGTGTGACGGCCCGAGCGGACGTGTCCTGCTGTCGGTTTTCGCTCATCGTGTGAGCACCTCCGTAGATAGGCGGATGTGTAGATGGCGGGAGGGAGATGGGGGGAGGGAGACGGGAGAGGAGCGGGTACGGCCGCGACCGCGCGAGCGTCCTGACGCGCCGCCCACCGCGGCCCGCGCCCGGCACGTAAGGCGGCGCTCAGGGACACACGACCTGGTCCCCGGTCACCGCCTCGAACTGGCCCTTGGGCTTCTCCTCCGCGCGGACCGGCGTCACCGCCTTGTAGTCCGTCCCCGCCATCACCTTGAGCGTGGAGCCCTGCTGCCGTACGGCGCGCAGTTCGCTGCCGGGCAGCGCCGCCGCCAGGGACTTCGCCGACCGGTCCCAGCGCGGGTCGTACATCACGACCGTCCGACGCACCTCGGGCCCGTCGGAGCCCAGTGGCGCGCGGGTCGTCGCGAAGCCCGTGCCGCGCAGGGCGTCGTCGACCTCCTTGCCCAGTCCGTCCCTTCGCGTGCCGTTGTAGACCTGCACCCGGATCTCCTGGGGCTTCACATCGACCAGCCGGGCGTCCTTGGCGGGCCGCGGCGACGCCGGGGACGCGTTCGGCCGGGGCGCCCGCGCGCTCGGGGCCGGGGTCAGCGGCTTGTCCTCGCGCAGCGCGCGGAAGAGGCTCTTCGACTTCACCGGGTCCCACCTCACGGTCGTTCCGATGCCCGGGACCGAGATGTCCTTGCCACTGACCGGTACGGACGTGAACTCCGAGGAGGACGGCGACAGCCCCCGCATCGCCTCACCGACGGCGAGCATCTGTTCCGTACCGAAGCCCGCGTCCGCGCGGACCGAGCTGAGCATCGTCGAGGTGACGTCCCGGAGCTTCACCGGGTTCAGCAGGACACCGCGGTCGGCGGCCCGGCTGATCAGCGCGGCCACCAAGCGCTGCTGGCGCTGCATCCTGCCGAGATCCGCGTCGCTGTCGATGTGCCGGGACCGTACGTACTGGAGCGCCTCGCCGCCGTTCATCCGGTGGGTGCCCGGTGCCAGATCGAGTCCGGTGTTCGCGTCCTTCAGCGACCGGGGCGTACAGATCTCCACCCCGCCCAGCGAGTCCACCGTCTTCATGAAGCTCGTGAAGTCGACCTCCAGATAGTGGCTGATCTTCACGCCCGTCATACGCTCCACGGTCCGGACCGTCAGATTCGGCCCGCCCTCCGCGTAGGCCGCGTTGATCTTCACCGGGTGCGGCTTGTGCTGCTTGCCGGTGGTCCCGTCGGTGTGCTCGGGCAGCTCCGCGTAACTGTCGCGCGGCACGCTCACGACGCTGGCGCGCTTCCCGTCCTCCGAGAGATGGACGAGCATGATCGTGTCGGTGCAGTGGCAGGGAGCGCCGCCGAGCCGGTACGTCCGCCGTTCGGACTCCGTGATCTTGTCGCGGCCGTCGGTGCCGACGAGCAGGAGGTTCAGGCCGTGGCCCGCGTCGGGCCGGTTCTTCATGTCCTTGAACGCGTCGACCCGGCCGATCCCGGTGTCGAGGCTGGTCACCACCGCGTGGCCGATCCCGCCGGCGCCCAGGATCAGGACCGACAGGGTGGTCGCCACCCGTGTTCCCCAGCGTGGCCTCCCGGCCCGGCCTCCCGGACCCGTCCCCCTGCCCGCCCCCGCCCGGGGCCGGCGGGCCGGCCGGTGCGGCGGGGCGGTGCGGCGGGAGGAGCGGGGCGGCGTGGGCACGGGGTACACCTCCGCGGGTGACAGGGGGGATCGCGAGCACGGTAGGCCCATACGATCAGCGCCACTGGGCAGCAACCCGGGCGGCGCGCGTGGCTGTCCCCCGTTCGCGGTAACGTGGCGGTCTCACCGCCGTCTCCCGAAGGCCGGCCACGGCCCGTGCGCACCCCTGGCCGAGACCGGCCCCGGGCCCGAAGGACCCCCGAAGGACCACATGCCTGCCCTGCCTCCCGCAGTTTCCGTGATCATGCCGGTGCTCAATGAGGAACGTCATCTGAGGAACTCCGTCCGGCACATCCTGGAGCAGGAGTACGAAGGCGAGATGGAGGTGGTCATCGCGCTCGGGCCCTCCACGGACCGTACGGACGAGATCGCCGCGGAGCTGGTACGGGAGACCGCGTCCCACGCACGCGCCCGCGTCCAGACCGTCCCCAACCCGACCGGCCGCACCCCGGCCGCGCTGAACGCCGCGATCAAGGCGTCCAGGCACCCCGTCGTGGTACGGGTCGACGGCCACGGCATGCTCTCCCCGAACTACATCGCCACCGCCGTCCGGCTGCTGGAGGAGACCGGCGCGCAGAACGTCGGCGGCATCATGCACGCCGAGGGCGAGAACGACTGGGAGCACGCGGTCGCCGCCGCCATGACCTCCAGGATCGGCGTGGGCAACGCGGCCTTCCACACCGGAGGTCAGGCCGGGCCCGCCGAAACCGTGTATCTGGGTGTCTTCCGGCGCGAGGCGCTGGAGCGGCAGGACGGCTACAACGAGGAGTTCATCCGCGCCCAGGACTGGGAGCTGAACTTCCGTATCCGCGAGTCCGGCGGCGCGATCTGGTTCTCGCCCGAGCTGCGGGTGCAGTACCGCCCGCGCCCCTCGGTCAGGGCGCTCGCCAAGCAGTACAAGGAGTACGGCCGCTGGCGCCATGTCGTCGCCCGCTACCACTCGGGCTCGATCAACCTGCGCTACCTCGCGCCGCCGACGGCCGTCTGCGCCATCGCCGCGGGCATCGTGGCCGGCGCGGTCCTCACGCCCTGGGCCTTCGTCGTCCCGGCCGGCTATCTCGCCGCGATCGCCGCGGGATCCGTCCCGGCGGGCAAGGGCCTGCCGCTGAAAGCCCGGCTCCAGATCCCGGTGGCGCTGGCCACCATGCACATGTCGTGGGGCTACGGCTTCCTGACCAGCCCGCGCTCGCTGGCGAGGAAGGTCATCGCGAGCCGCCGCCCGGCCGCGCGGCAGGACCAGGACCAGAACAACACCACGACGGCCTGAATCCGGGCGTACGGCCCCGTGCCCGCGATCCGGTCACTCCGGCCGCGGCCCCGGGGCCGTACCTACGCCTGCCTACCAGCGGTACTTGTCGTACACGTCCATACAGGCGTCCTTGTCGGACCCGTTGATGGCTTCCGCCGAGTCCGGGACAGCGCCCGCCTTGGGCGGGGCCGCCTTCGGGTACGAGGAGCCGTCGCGCCAGTCGGCGCCCACGACCACCGTGACACCCGAGACATCCGTGGACCGCTTCACCGAAGTCGGCGGAATCCCGAGGGCCTTGGCGACCGCCTGCGCGTCCCCCTCGAGATCCGCGGTGGGGAAGCTCACCGTGGTCTTCTCCTGCGGGACCTGCTGGGTGCCGGCCGTGGCCAGCGCGTAGCCCTTGCCGACGAGCACGTCCGCGATGTCGGCGGCCCGGCCCCGTACGGCGACCTGCTCGCCACCGGTGCCGTTGCGTACGGTCACGCCGGTCTCGGCGGGCTCGGCCGCCGGGTCCCCGGAGACCGGATCGGCCGTCTTCTTCCCGGACCCCCCGGACTTCGCGGCCTCGGACGCGGAACCGTTGCGGTCGAAGGCGACGTCGTCGCGGAGCATCTCCCACATCGTGCCGGCGTCGGCCTCGTCGGGGACCAGGTGGTTCGGGTCCTGGGCGTCCACCACGGTGGGCATGGTGCTCATGGTGATGCGGTCGGACGGTACGTCCTTCAGTTGCATGCCCAGATCGAAGAGCTTCTTGACCGTACCGACCTCCTCGGAGACCTCCAGCGACTTCGTGGCGGCCTCCGCCAGATCGGTGAGCCGGGGAGCGTCGGTGAAGACGTTCTGCGACTGGAGCTCGCGGATCATGGAGTTCAGGTACATGTGCTGGGCCTTGGCCCGGCCGAGGTCGCTGTAGAAGGCATGCCGGGTACGCAGCCACTGGAGCGCCTGCTCGCCCTTGATGTCGTGCACGCCCGCCGTGAGCTTCAGCCCCGAGCCGCCGGGGACCCCCGGGCGCGGCCGGTCCCAGATGTTGTCCTTGACGCAGACCTTGACGTCGCCGATCGCGTCGGCCATCTTCACCACACCGGAGAAGTCGATCGTCATCCAGTGGTCGATGTAGACACCGGTCAGCTTCTCCCAGGTGGCGAGAGTGCAGCCGGGTCCGCCGCGTGCCAGTGACTCGTTGATGATGGTGTCGGTCGCGGGGAAGACCTCGCCCGTTCCGGCGTCCTCGCACTCCGGGATCTCGACCCGGGTGTCCCGGGGGATGCTCACGACTGAGGCGTTCTTCCGGTCGGCGGAGACGTGGACGAGCATCTGCACATCGCCGAGCGGGGGGTTGTCCGCGGTGTCCCTGCTGCCGCCGAGCTTGACGTTCTCTGCCTTCGCGCGGCTGTCGGAGCCGATCAGCAGGATGTTCAGCGGGGTCTGGCCGGCCGAGTTCGCGCCGGGCTTGTCCACGCCGCTGGATCCGTTGCTGCGCTCGCCGCTGCGTATGTTGCCGTTGAGGTGCTGGTAGTACAGATATCCGGCGCCGGCCGTCCCGAGTATCAGCAGGGACAGCACGGCGGCGGCCCAGCGGATTATTCGTCTCATCCGCCGGGGGCCGCCCTTCGCCGGCTGCTGGGCGGCGGCGTCGGCGGGAGGCTCGCCCTTGCCGCCCTTGCCGGCATCGCCGGTGTGTGCGGAGCCCGGTTCGGGGCCTGTGCCCGGCGCCGGGACCGAGCCCAGGGCCGGGACCGGCTCCGAGTCCGGTCCCGGTCCCGGTCCCGGTCCCGAGTCCGCTCCCGAGTCCTCCGGCGACTTCGCGTCACCGTCGTACAGACTGTCGTCCCAGCCCAACTCGCGGGCTTGTGGGGCGTCTTCCTCAGCCCCCTCCCGTCCCACACTGCCCTGACGCATTCGTTCTCGTTCTCCCCCGTCAGGCTGCCCGTATGAGCCGGAGGTGGTACTCCGGCGTCACTTGGAGCAGACCTGCTTGTCCGCTTCCACCTTCTGCACACCCTCCGGCGCCTTCGCCGGTCCGGTGATGGGTACGCCGGCCTGCTTGAAGTCCTTTCCGAGAGTCAGGGTCATCGCCTCAAGACCCTCGGCGTCCTCCGTGCCCGGCTTCATTCCGCTCGCGGGCAGGCCCATCATCTCCGCGAGCGCGCGTGCCTGGTCGGCCTGGTTCGGCGCGTACTCCAGGGTCGTCTTGGACACGTCCGCCGGGGCGTTGCCCTTGTTGGTGGACTTCAGGACGCCCTCGGTGTTCTGGAGCCAGCTCAGGGTCTCCTGCGCGGAGCCCTGCGGGCCACCGCCGTTGAACACATCGACCCGTACGTCGGCAGGGTCCGCCTTGGTGCCCTTGAGGAGCGCCTCCTGCTTCTTCTTGGCGGCCGCCTCCTTCGCCGACTCCTTCTTCTTCACCTCGGTGAGGGAGACGTCGTTCTGCATCATCGAGAACAGCGGCTTGGCCTGGGCCTCGTTGAGGACCACCGTGGCCGGAACGGGCTCGTTGGGGTTGTCGACCACCGGCAGTGTCGCGAAGGTGATGTTCTTCGGGTTCACCGAGGCGAGTTCCTTGCCCAGGTCACTGAGCTTCTGGATGGTGCCGATGCCGGTGTCGACCGTGAGCGCGTTGGTGGCCGCCTCGGCCAGCTTCCACAGCTTGCTGGGGCTGGTGAGGGTCTGGCTGGATTGTATCTGCCGGATCATCGAGCTGAGGAACTGCTGCTGCGTCTGGATCCGGGTGAGGTCGCTCTCGTTGCCGAACGCGTGCCGCGTACGCACGAAGGCGAGAGCCTGCTCGCCCTGGATGCGGTGCGGGCCCTTGGTGAGCTTGAGTCCCGACTTGGGGTCGTCGACGTCCTTGCCCACGCACACGTTGACACCGCCGACCGCCGTCGAGATCTCCTTGACCGCGTTGAAGTCGGCCATCATGAAGTGGTCGACCGTGAGCCCGGTGAGCTCCTTGACCGTACGCATCGTGCAGCCGGGGTCCCGCTCGTCCTGGCCGAGGCTGACGTTGAACCGTGTCTGCGGCGTACCGGGGATTTCCTTCGTGCCGTCCTCCGTCTTGGCCGTGCAGTCGGGAATGTCGGTGATCAGGTCACGCGGGATGGACAGCGCCGTCGCGTTCGTACGGTCCTTCGAGACGTGGAACAGGATGTTCGTGTCCGCGTGTCCGGCGCTGCCGTTGTCGCCGTAGCCCTCGTTGCCCGAGCCGGTGCGCTTGTCCGTGCCGATCACCAGGATGTTGACGGCCTGGTCCTTCTTGAAGCCGCCGCTGCCCGCGCCCTCGACATCGATCGTGTCGATGTTCCCGTTGAAGTGCTGGTAGACGAAGTACCCGGTGGTGCCACCGCCGACGAGCAGGAACGCCATCACACCGCCGGTCCACACCAGCGCCTTCTTGCCGCCCGACTTCCTGGCCTTGCGCTTGCGGCGTCCGGCCGCGGCCGAGGGGTCGCTCTGGCCCTTCCCCGCCCGGCGGCTGCGCTGGCCCGGCACGTCGGCGCGGGGCGCCGGGTCGTTGCCGGTGCCCTTGCCGCGGCCGCCGGAACGGCCGGTGGCCGCCGAGGCGGAACCGCTCCGCGGCGCGTCGTCCCGCGGAGCGTCGCCGGCCTCCGGGGCGTCTTTTCTGCGAGAGCCCCTGCCGGACCTGGCGTCCTGCGGTCTCGAGGAGGTCGGCTGCCCTGTGGAGTGGTCCAGTCGCAGCTCGTAGTTACCGGTCTGCGGGTTGAGGACCCACTGGTCGGCGGGGTCGATCTCGTCCGCCTGTCCACGGCTATGCGCATCCACGGTTGTCTGATCCTCCGTCGGTGCCACGCGGGCGCCTTCCCCCGGAAGGCGCTCGGTTTTCGATCCAGTTGTGCGCGACCGTCGCGGTCGTATGCACCGGATCGCGCCACACTATCCGCCCAGTTCAGCGTGCAGTGACGCGAGTGACAAATTCCTTGACCCTTACAAGCGGGCAATCTGCCCAATCTTCATAGACTGAAGGTCTCTCTTTGGCCATGGTTTTACTCGCACACCCCCACGGCGGCGTTTGTCCCCGAGAACGTCGGTTCCTGTTCGGTGCCCTGATCGCTGCCGATCGCGGGGTCTTTCGTACGGTTGCTCTCGCTGTCGCTCTCGCTGTCGCTCTTGTTGTCGTTCCCGCTCGTGCCGTCGTCCGCGCTGTCTTCCGTGCCGTCGTTCGTGTCGGCCGGTTCGACCGTGACGGGCGCGTCGTCGCGCAGCCGCTCGAAAAGCCTGTCCGCGTCGGGCTGGACGAGTTCGTCGCGATTCGGGTCCTGGCTGTACGGCTGCCGGGGCGCGGTCAGGAACTGCACCTTCTCCGTGGGCACGCTCCGCATGGAACTGGCCAGGTCGTAGAGGTCGCCGAGGGTGCCCAGGCCCGGGTCGGTGGTGAGGGACTTGGTCGCCGCGTCCAGTACCGGATAGAGCTGGGCCGGATTGAGCAGCACCCCGTTGCTCCGCACCTTCTTGAACAGGGCGCCGAGGAAACGTTGCTGCCGCTCCATGCGCTGCGTGTCACTGCTGTCGCCGATGCCGTGACGGGCGCGTACGTAGCCGAGGGCCTGCTCGCCGTCGAGCGTCTGGGTACCGGCGGGGAGCTCGAGGTGCGCCTGTGGGTCGTCGACCGGGTCCTTGAGGCAGACCTGGACGCCGTCGACGGCGTCCACCACGTCCTTGAAGCCGCTGAAGTCGATGACCATGTGGTGGTCGACGCGTATCCCGGTGAGCTTCTCGATCGTACGGACCGTACAGGCCGCGCCGCCGAACTCGAAGGCCCAGTTGAACTGCGCGAACTGGGCGCCGCTGCGGGTGCCGTCCGCCTCGCGGCAGCTGGGGATGTCCACCATCAGGTCGCGCGGTATGGATATCGCCGTCGCGCTCTTCCGGTCCGCCGCCAGGTGCATCAGCATCGTGGTGTCGGACCGCGACGAACCGCCGTCGTCCCGGCCGTACTTGCCGTTGTCCTTGCCCGAGCGGCTGTCCGAGCCGATGAGCAGGATGTTCTGCGCGTCCAGGGCGACCGGGGTGGGGCGGTCCTTCTCGTACGTCCGCAGCTCGGCCGCGGCGGCGTTGTCCGTGGTGATGTTCCCGTCGAGCTTCCGGTAGAACCACCAGCCCGTTCCGGCGACGGCGAGGACGACGACGGAGGTGCCGAGCGCCGTCCAGCGCAGCCAGTGGCGTGTGCGGCGGGGGCGGGATCCGGCGGGTCCGGCGTCGTTGTCCTCGACGCGGACCCCGCCCTCGGACGACTCGTCCGGTTCGGCCGGCGCACTCCCAGCACTTTCGGTCACGTCCACGTCCATCCTTCAAGGCGTCGGCAGCGCGCTGGGCTGCCGGTTGCTGGGGTAGACGGGCGAGCACCGTGCTTGGTTGTGCTGGGAGTTGAACGTATTACCGATCAAAGACAACGTTGACGAAACCGAAACCTGGGGCGCCGAAGTCGTGTCCTGGTTGGCTGGTTTTCGTGCGGTGTCGGCCTGCCGGGTGCCGGGTGCCGGGTGCCGGGTGTCGGCTTGTTCGGTGCCGGCTTGCCGGTGTCGGTCCGCTCGGTGTCGGCCTGTCCGGTGTCGGCCCGTCCGATACCGGCCTGTCCGGTTCGGTCACGCCACCTGACCGGTCATACGATCCGCTCGTCATGCCAGCTGGCCCCTCACGCGACCCGCCCGTCACACCGCCCGGTCGGTGACCCGCTCACTCGTGACGCGCTGTTCGAGCGCTTCCGCCGACAGCCCGTCGAGATTCCGGCAGAGCACGACGGACCCGCCTGCCACGAGCGGGGCGTACAGCCCGGTCGACAGCCCCTCCCAACTGTCGTACGCCAGCCCCGACAGCAGCCGTGAACCGGGCGTCAGGCCGCGCTCGCCCGCGTCCGCGCGCGCCCGCGCGACGAGCTGACCCGAGGTCAGTTCCGTACCGCCGACGGCGAGCGCGGGCCCGTCCGGGTCCACCGGGGCGTACGGCGCGAAGCGGTCGCCCTGGCCCGGTACCTCGACGGCGTAGTCCATGAAGCCCTGCGGCGGCTGCGGGAAGCGGCCGCCCAGCGGGCGCAGCGCGAGCGCCATCCGCTCGCCGCCGCACGCGCGCGCCGCGGCGAGCATCTCGGGATCGGGGCCGCTGACGACGAGGTCGGCCGCCGCCGGATCGCCGCCGATCTCGACACTCACGCCGACCGAGGAACAGGCGAGCAGCCACACCGCGCTCTGCCAGTGCGCGGGCAGCAGCAGCGCGAGCCGGTCGCCCGGCTCCGCGGCGAGATCTCCCTGGAGCAGATTGGCGGTCTTGGACACCCAATTGGCGAAGGTGGCCACGGACAATTCCACCCGTTCACCGGTGGCATCGTCGTAGAAAGTGATCAAGGGGCGGGCCGGGTCCGCGGCAAGAGCGGATCGCAGCAGGTCGGCGGGGGTACGGTCGCTGGCGTTCACGCGGGAAAGGGTACGGGGCGGGGCCGGACGGCCGCCGCCGTACCGGTGACGGCGTACACCGGTCGGACCGACGGACCGTCAGTTTTCCGGCGGGCGGCGCGGGAGTGGTGCCCCCAGGCTCGGACCATGCGTGCCTACCTAGCAACCTCGATCGGCGTCGCGTGTACCGCCGCCCTGGTCCTCCCGCTGTCGCTGCCGTCGGGCGCGGTCGCCGCCCCGCAGGCCGGGACCTGGCGATCCACGGCCTCGCAGACCACGGCCGTGCCGGGCTCCACCCAGTCGCTCCCGCTGTCCGGCCTGGCCTCGCGCCGCTCGCCCGGCGCCGCCCCGGATCGAGGGCTGGCCCGACGTGCCGTCAGCCCGTTCTCCCTGCTCGGCGTCGTCTGGGACGACGCCGACGCCGAACTCCACGGCTCCGTCCGGGTCCGTACCCGCGAGCTGGGGACACACGACTGGTCCGACTGGCAGCGGCTGGAGACGCACCGTCAGGAACACGGCGCCGACCTCGGTACGAAGGAGCGCGACTCGGGGACCGTACGCGGCGCCACCGACCCGCTCTGGGTCGGCGGCTCGGACGGCGTGGAGATCCGCGTACGGGCCACGGAGGGGCCGGACGAGTCCGGACCGTCCCGCTCGCTGCTGCCCCAGGGGCTGCGCCTGGAACTGGTCGACCCGGGGAAGGAGCCGCCGCTCCCCACGGGCACGACCGCGGGGAGCCCCGCCGTCGGCGGCCCGCACGCGGGCGAGCGCGTGCCGGCTGCCGCCATGACCGCCGAGGACGCGGCCAGCTCGGCCGTCAACGCGGAGTTCGCGGAGCTCGGCGCCAGCGAGATCACGGCCCAGTCCAGGGCGGAGACCGAGGCCGACCTGGCCGAGGCGGCCGAATCCGAGCAGTCCGCCGCCCGCAGGCCGTACATCGGACCGCGCCCGCGCATCATCACGCGCAAGGGCTGGGGAGCGGACGAGCGGCTCCGCGAGAAGCAGTTCGGCTACACGAAGACCGTCAAGGCGGCCTTCGTCCACCACAGCGGAACGGGCAACAACTACTCGTGCCGGCAGGCGCCCTCCGTCCTGCGCGGTATCTACCGGTACCACGTGAAGAGCAGCGGCTGGCGGGACCTCGGCTACAACTTCGCCATCGACAAGTGCGGAAACATCTACGAAGGGCGTGCGGGTGGCGTGGCGAGGCCCGTTCAGGGCGCCCACACGCTCGGTTTCAACAAGAACAGCATGGGCATCGCCGTCCTCGGGACGTACAGCGGCACGAACCCGCGGGCCGCCGCCACGACGGCCATCGCCAGACTCACCGCGTGGAAGCTCGGGCTTCACGGCATCAACCCGCGCGGGAAGGTCAGGCTGACGTCCGGCGGGAGCAACAAGTACAAGAAGGGGGCGCGGGTCAGGCTCAACGCCATCTCCGGGCACCGGGACGGATTCGTCACCGACTGCCCAGGAACCCGTCTCTACAGGAAGCTCGGCACGACGCGGACCTCGTCGGCCCGGTACCAGGGGCGTTGACGCGGGGCGCGGGCGCGGGGCGTACGAGGCGGGGCGCGGGGCGTACGACGCGGGACGCGGGTGGGAGGACGCGGGGCGCGCCGGACAAGCTGCACACACTGGTCGACCTATGCATGTACGAATGTACGCATGTATGAAGTGCCGACCCCAGCAGGAAGCAGAGACGACACGGTGACAGAAGCGATCCTCCTGGTCGGCGGCAAGGGCACCCGGCTGCGTCCGCTCACGGTGCACACCCCCAAGCCGATGGTGCCCGCGGCCGGTGTCCCGTTTCTCACCCATCAGCTGGCCAGGGCGAGGGCGGCGGGCGTCGAGCACATAGTGCTCGCCACGTCGTACCTCGCCGAGGTCTTCGAACCGTACTTCGGAGACGGCTCGTCCCTCGGACTGCACCTGGAGTACGTGACCGAGCACGAGCCGCTCGGTACGGGCGGCGCCATCCGGAACGTCGCCTCCCGGCTGCGTTCCGGGCCCGACGACCCGGTACTGATCTTCAACGGTGACATCCTGACGGGCCTCGACATACGGGCCCTCGTCGGCACCCACACCGCGTCCGGGGCGGACGTCTCGCTCCACCTGACGCGGGTCGACGACCCGAGGGCCTTCGGTCTGGTGCCGACGGACGAGGACGGCAGGGTGACGGCGTTCCTGGAGAAGCCGCAGACGCCGGAGGAGATCGTCACCGACCAGATCAACGCGGGCGCGTACGTGTTCCGGCGCTCGGTCATCGACACCATCCCGCGGGGCAGACCGGTCTCGGTGGAACGGGAGACCTTCCCCGACCTGCTGGCCGCCGGCGCGCATCTGCACGGCATGGTCGACTCCACGTACTGGCTGGACCTGGGAACGCCTCAGGCCTTCGTACGCGGCTCGGCGGACCTCGTCCTGGGCCGCGCCCCGTCCCCGGCGGTCCCGGGCCGCTGCGGCGACCGGCTGGTCCTGCCCACGGCGAGAATCGCGGCCGACGCGAAGCTGACCGGCGGGACGGTGGTGGGTGAGGGCGCGCGGGTGGGCGAGGGCGCGCGGATCGACGGCAGCACGGTGCTGGACGGCGCGGTCGTGGAACAGGGCGCCGTGATCACGGACTCGCTGATCGGCGCGGGGGCGCGGGTGGGGGCGCGAACGGTTCTGACGGGGGCGGTGGTGGGGGACGGCGCGGTCGTGGGGGCGGACAACGAACTGCGCGAGGGAGTCCGGGTGTGGTGCGATGTGGAGTTGCCGGCGGGGGCGGTGAGGTTCTCGTCGGACGAGTAGCCGTGCGGCGGGGCCGGAGCCCCTGCCTGTCATCGCGCGAGTGGGCCCGTACGCAGGTCGATCTCGGCGAACACGGTCTTGCCGGCACCCCACGGCTCGACGCCCCAACGGTCCACGAGCTGCTGGACGATGACCAGCTCCCGGCCGAAGCACTCGTCGTCCTCGGCGAGACGCGGTGACGGCGGCCGCTCGCCGCGCGGGTCGCTCACCTCGGTACGGCTCGCGTCGGCACGCAGCGCGAGCCGTACCCGGAAGAGGCGGTCGCGCAGACAGCCGTGCAGCAGGGCGTTCGTTGCGAGTTCGCTGACCACGAGGGATACGGACCAGGCGAGTTCGGGATACCCCCACTCGCCGACGAGCCGTCCGGCGCGGCGGCGGGCGAGGGTGACGCTGCCTCCAAGCGTCCCGACGGCCCGGTCCTGCGCCTCGCGCCCGCCGCGTGGGGCGACTTCGCCTCGGCCGTACGGTCCGGCTGACCCGGCAACAAGATCCGCACGTCACGGGCCCCTTGCCCGCACCTCGATAGTGCCGGGCGGGGGCTCGCCTCATGGTCGACGCGACATCACCAGGCTGGACCCGTCCTGGGGCTGGGCCGCCGGGCAGCTCGTCTCCTCCCCGCGTGACCTCAACAGCTTCTTCTCCGCCCTGCTCGGCGGCGAGGTGCTGCGCCCGGCCGAGCAGAAGGAGATGAAGACCACCGTCAGGACCGACAGCTCCCTGCCCGACTCAAGTTACGGGCTCGGCCTGTTCAAGACCCCGCTGTCCTGTGGCGGCGAGCTGTGGGGCCACGGTGGTGACATCAACGACTACGAGACTCGCGGCGGCGTCACCGAGGACGGCCGCGCGGTGAGCGTGGCGGTCACCGCGCTGCCCGGCGCGGTGGCCACCGACGAGGCCGGGATGACCGAGGCACACCAGCATGTCCTGGACCTGGTGGACACCGCCGTCTGCAAGTGATCCCTTACGGCGGCGGGTGACCGCGCCGGTGTCGGTCCGCAGGGGCCGCCACCGGCGCTCCCGGCGCCACTCGTGCCCGGGGAGCCGTCTACGCTCGGGGGTGACCCCGACCCCGAGGACCCACCCGTGGCAGGCCGCTTCGCCCCTCGTCCCCGTACCGCGCCCGGCGCGCTCCGCGCCGAGCCGGGGTGCGCCGATGCCACTCGGCGGTGGACGCCTCCTCCCGGTCCGTACGACCTCGGTCTCGTGCTCGGTCCGCTCCGCCGGGGTCCGGGCGATCCGACCTTCCGGGCGCTCCCCGACGGTTCCGTACGGCGGACCTGCCGGACCCCGGACGGGCCCTGCGCGCTGCGCCTCATCCCGCGCGGCGGTGTCGTGGAGGCCGAGGCGTGGGGAGCCGGTGCCGGGTGGCAGCTGGAGCGGCTGCCCGAGCTTCTCGGCGCGGCGGACGATCCCGACGCCTTCGTCCCGCGTCACCGCCTGCTCGTCATGGCCCAGCGCCGCCGTCCCGGTCTGCGGCTGTGCCGTACCGGACTGGTGCTGGAGTCGCTGATTCCGTCGATCCTGGAGCAGAAGGTCACCACCGTCGAGGCGTACCGCGCCTGGCGCCTGCTGGTACGCGGGTACGGCGAACCGGCCCCCGGTCCCGCCCTGGGCAGCGGCGAGCGGATGTATGTGATGCCCGACGCGCGGACCTGGGCGCTCATCCCCTCCTGGGAGTGGCACAAGGCGGGCGTGGACGCCAAGCGTTCCTCGACGATCCTGCGTACCGTCCGCGTGGCCCGCCGGATGGAGGAGGCCGCCGCGATGGAGGCGGAACAGGCCGTCGCGCGGCTGGAGCTGATTCCGGGCATCGGGCCCTGGACCTCCGCCGAGGTCATCCAGCGTTCGAACGGCGCCCCCGACGCCGTCACCGTCGGCGACCTGCACCTCCCCGGCATCGTCGGCCACGCGCTCGCGGGCGACCGGGACGCGGACGACGCGGCGATGCTGGAGCTCCTCGCCCCGTACGAGGGCCAGCGTCACCGCGCCACCCGGCTGATCCTGCTCAGCGGCCACACCCCGGCCCGCCGCGCACCCCGGATGGCGATCCGGAACATCGCCGCGCTGTAGGCCCACCGGACACGCCCCTAGGCTGCTGGTCATGAAACCGGCCATGACCATCCTTGACGCCATGGAGCTGACTTCCGCCGAGGCTGAGCGGCACCCCCGGCAGCGGCGCTTCACGGTCTCCCCGCCCGCAGCGGTTACCGCACCTCGATGAACGCCTCCGGCTCCCGTCCCGGCCGGTCCTTCGGCGGGGCCGCCGCGTGGCCGACCGCCACCGCGCCCATCGGGTCCCAGTTCTCCGGCAGGTCCAGGGCGTCCCGTACGACGTCCCGGCAGAACATCGTCGAGGAGACCCACGCCGAGCCGAGCCGCTCGCCCGCCAGGGCGACCAGGAAGTTCTGGACGCCCGCGCCCGTGGCGACCACGAACATCTCGCGCTCCGCGCCGTCGCGCCGGGGGTCTCCGTAGGTGTGCGCGCCGTCCGTCACCAGGCACGGCACGACCAGGTACGGCGCCTTGCGCAGGATGTCCCCGCGCCGTACGCGCCGGGCGACGGACTCCTCGGACTTGCCGTCGCGGCGCAGGTCCGCGATCCAGGCGTCGCGCATGGCGTCGAGGAGCCGCAGCCGGGACGCGGCCGACTCCAGGAGGACGAAGCGCCACGGAGTCGTGTGGTGCGGCGCCGGGGCCGTGATCGCCGCCGCGACCGCGCGGCGGACCGCGCCCGGGTCGACGGGCTCGTCCGTGAACTCCCGGACCGTACGCCGCTGGGTGACCGCCTCCCGTACCGCCTCGGACGTGCCGAGCCGGAACATGTCGTCCTCGGCGATCCGCACCAGGGCCCGAGCGTCCGTGCCGTCCGTGGCAGGGGCGTCGGCGTCGGCGACGAGATGGGGCAGACCGCTGACCACCGCCACCGGCAGCCCCTCGGTCTTGCCCTTCACCAGGTCTCCCGCGGAGGCCAGCTCATCGGCGGTGGCGGTGACGGTCGCGCTCAGCGGATTGCCGTGGGCGTCCGTCCCGCCGCGCAGATCGTCCAGGACCCGCACCCCCGCGGCCCCGATCGCGACATCCATGAGGCCGTTGCGCCAGGGCCGCCCGAAGGTGTCCGTGACGATCACGCCCACATTCACCCCGAGCGTGTCCCGCAGCCCGGTCCGGATCGCCCGCGCCGAGGCGTCGGAGTCCTCCGGCAGCAACAGCACCGTGCCGGGCGCGGTGTTGGAGGCATCCACCCCGGCAGCCGCCATCACCAGCCCCTGCCGGTTCTCGACGATACGGAGCGGACCGCGCCGCGCGACGACCCGCACCGTCTCGGCGTCGATCGCCGCCTCGCGGTCGGTGGCCTCGACGATCCGGCCCTCGGCCTTGGAGACGATCTTCGAGGTGACGAGCAGGATGTCCCCGTCGGCCAGCCCCGCCCCGGCGGCGGCGATCAGCTTCGCGAGATCGTCACCGGGTCTGATCTCGGGCAGTCCGGGCAGGGCGCGGACGCGGTACGACGTCATGCCCGTACCTCCTCGGCCAGTGTCAGGGCCTCACGGGCCATCGTGGCGGTGGCGTCCAGGTCCGTCATCATCAGGGGGATCGCCCGGCTGCGGATGCCCGCCTCCTCGATGGCGGGCACCGCCGCCTCGTCCACGGTGTCGACGAGCCAGCCGTCGAGCAGCCCGGAGCCGTAGTGCAGGGCGACCGCCGCGGCCGTCGACTCGACGCCGATCGCGGCGAGCACCTTGTCGGCCATGCCGCGCACCGGCGCGTCACCGACGATGGGGGAGAGGCCGACGACCGGCACGCCCGCGTCGGCGATGGCCTCCCGGATGCCGGGGACGGCCAGGATCGTGCCGATGCTGACCACGGGGTTGGACGGGGGGAAGAGAATGACGTCGGCGGCGGCGATCGCCTCCAGCACCCCCGGCGCCGGCTTGGCCTGCTCGGCGCCGACCGGGACGATCGCCTGGGCGTCCACGGACGCCCGCATCTTCACCCAGTACTCCTGGAAGTGCACGGCCTTGCGCTCGCCGTCCGCGTCGACCGCCACATGGGTCTCGACGCGGTCGTCGGACATCGGCAGCAGCCGGACCCCCGGTTTCCAGCGGGCGCAGAGCGCCTCCGTGACGGCGCTGAGCGGATAGCCCGCGCCGAGCATCTGCGTACGGACGATATGGGTGGCGAAGTCGCGGTCGCCGAGCCCGAACCACCCGGGCCCCACTCCGTATGCCGCGAGTTCCTCCTTGACCAGGAACGTCTCGTCCGTACGCCCCCAGCCCCGCTCTTCATCGATGCCACCGCCCAGGGTGTACATCACCGTGTCGAGGTCGGGACAGACCTTCAGCCCGAACAGATGGATGTCGTCACCGGTGTTGCCGATGACCGTGACGTCCGCGTCGGGCGCGGCCTGCTTGAGGCCACGGAGGAAGCGGGCGCCGCCGATACCGCCGGCCAGAACCACAATGCGCATACGGCGCATCATTTCAGGCCGGTACGACATCCTGGGAGGTCGGGGCGCAGCGGGCCGAATGCATCGGCATCTCGGTCAGGCCCGGGTAGTAGATGTGCAGGCTCACGGCCGGTTCGATCGCGTCGTTGGCGACCTCGTGGACATAACCGGGCGCGAAGACCCGCTGCGCGCCCGGGGCGAGGGCGCGGCTTCCGCTCTCCGAACGCTCCGTCAGTTCCCCTTCGAGCACGGTCAGTACGCCCGAGGAGCGGCCGTGGTCGTGCCGTTCGCTGCCCTGGCCGGGCACCCAGGAGAGCAGCCACACCTCGTAGCCGGGGCCGGTGCGCAGCCGGTGGTACCAGCGGCTGGTGGCGTCGTACTGGACGAGCGGCTCCCACTGCGCGCGGTCGGCGGCGAGGGAGCGGGCGAGCCCGGCGAACTCGGCCACGGTGACCGGGTGCTCCCGGGCGGGCTGGAGAAGGTGCTGGACCTCGAGCAGGTCGCCGGCGATCTGAAGGTCGTTGTCGCTGTTCATGGGTGCGGTGGTTCCTCGGCAGATAAGGAAGGTGCGGGGTGTCGCGGAAGGTGGTGCCCCAGGCGCGGGAACGCGGCGGGCCGCGCGCGCACGGGGGGCGCAAGGAGCGCGAAGGGCGGGGATCAGCGGGTGATCGCCTCGATCGGCGTCATCGGACTCTTCGGAGTCACCGGGACGGTCGAGGGGAGCGGCTGGAGCCCGGAGGCGTCAACAGCTGGAACAGCAACAGCGGGCCTGGACAGCACTGCGGAATCCACGGACGTGGGTCGCGGTCTGCGCGGGGTTCGCTGGCATGCCACCAAAGGTGACGAATTCGGTCGCCGCTGTCAACTTGATGACCGAAATGGCGGTAATGTTTCACCTCATCCGGTTATCTCCCCTGGAGAAAGGTTTGCTCGTCCCTGGCCGCGGAGACATGGGGGCAGCGGCCGCGTTCGCGAGCGCGGCCGCGGAGACATGGGGGCAGCGGCCGCGTTCGCGAGCGCCGGCGCACCCTCGCGATCCGACTGTGATCCGGATCGCTTCCGTGGCCGGAAGGGCAACAGGACCGGATCTCGTGACGTCTCTCTTGTCGAGAGGAGGGCGGATGTGGGCAGGCCAGTGGCATGTGTCAGGTTTTTGGTGATTTGAACACTTTCCGCATACCCTTGGTTCCGCAGAGTGAATACCGGGGCCAATAGCAGATCTCGGCTTGACCGGCCCAGAGCACACACTTGTAATTTCACTCGTGTCGTTCGGCCGAAATCGGCAGCGGCCACCATCACGGGGACGCCAAAGACAGACGAGGGGCGCACATGACCGAGCTGTTCCAGCAACTGCTGGTCGAGGACGCGGACGAGGAACTCGGCTGGCAGGAGCGCGCTTTGTGCGCCCAGACCGATCCCGAGTCCTTCTTCCCCGAGAAGGGTGGTTCCACCCGTGAGGCCAAGAAGGTCTGCCTCGCCTGTGAGGTCCGCTCCGAATGCCTTGAATATGCCCTTGCCAATGACGAGAGATTCGGGATCTGGGGCGGACTGTCCGAACGTGAACGACGCCGGCTGAAGAAAGCCGCGATCTGACAGGGAACTGACGGCTGTCTGGCTGGAGTCAGGCAGGAGACCGGCGGAAGTCGGGCAGTGGTCCGGCGGAAGTCCGGTGGAAGCCTGGCAGCCGGTCCGCCAGGACCCCACAGCGGTCCGGCCGCCGACCGCCGGGGCCACCGGGCCCGATGATTATTCGTCACAACCTCGTACCTAATGAACGGTCCGCCGCCCGCGCCTTCCCCGCGGGCGGCGGACCGTCCTGCTGCCAGCCGTTAGTGTGGGGCCCCGTCCGAGACGCTCCGACGCCCCTTCGGGGCGACCCCCCGGCCGGAGGGCCCGTTACCTCAATGTCCCCCACCACCGCCGCGTTCGTTCCCGCCACCGCCCCCGAGTTCCCGCGCCACGTAGTGACCGCGGTGCTCGTCTCCCACGACGGTGCGCGCTGGCTGCCCGACGCCCTCGCCGGGCTGCTGGGCCAGGAACGACCCGTACAGAACGTCATGGCAGCCGACACCGGCAGCGCCGACGAATCCGCCCGGCTGCTCACCGAGGCACTCGGCGACGAACGTGTCCTGCATCTCGCGCGCCGTTCCGGCTTCGGTACGGCCGTCGACGAGGCGGTCAGCACCGCCGGGGTGCTCACCCCCGACGATCTGCCGTATCTGAAGCGGCCCAGCGGCTGGGACCCGGTGACGCGGACCTGGCGCGACGAGACGTACGACATGCCGGAACTGCCGCACGGCGAACCGGTGCAGTGGCTGTGGCTCCTCCACGACGACTGCGCGCCCGCCCCCGACGCGCTCGCCGAACTGCTGCGCGTCGCGGACTCGGACGAGTACGCGGCCATCGTCGGCCCCAAGCTGCGCGGCTGGTACGACCGCAAGCAGCTGCTCGAAGTCGGCGTCTCCATCGCCAACAGCGGGCGCCGCTGGACCGGGCTCGACCGGCGCGAACAGGACCAGGGCCAGCACGACCAGGTCCGTACCGTCCTCTCCGTCTCCAGCGCCGGCATGCTCATCAGGCGCGATGTCTGGGAAGAACTGGGCGGGTTCGACCGCCGGCTGCCGCTGATGCGCGACGACGTCGACCTGTGCTGGCGCGCGCACGCCGCGGGCCACCGGGTGCTCGTCGCCCCCGACGCCGTCCTGCGGCACGCCGAGGCCGCCGCGCGTGAGCGCCGTACGGTCGACTGCGCGGGCCGCTCCGTCGTCAACCCGCACCGCGTCGACAAGGCCGGCGCCGTCTACACCATGCTCGTCAACGCACGGGCCGCCGTCCTCCCTTACGTACTGCTCCGTCTCGTCCTCGGCACCCTGCTGCGCACGCTCGCCTATCTGGTGGGCAAGGCGCCCGGCCAGGCCGTCGACGAAGTCATGGGACTCTTCGGCACCCTGCTGCGGCCGGGCCGGATCCTCGCCGCCCGCAAACAGCGCGGCAAGGGCGTGGTCGAGGCGGCCGAACTGCGCCCCCTGTTCCCGCCGTCCGGCGCGACGGTCCGGGTCACGGTCGAGCAGATCGCCGCGAGCCTCGGCTCCGACTCGGACTCCGACTCGGGCGGTTCGCGTCACGGCGCCGTCGAATCGGGACCCGGCGGGGACGACGCCGACTTCCTGGAGATCGAACAGTTCGCCCGGCTGAAGAAGCTCATGCACAAGCCGGGGCCCGTACTCTTCGCGATCCTGCTGGTCGTCTCGCTCATCGCCTGCCGAGGACTGCTCGGCGGCGGCGCGCTCGTGGGCGGGGCGCTGCTGCCCGCGCCCGCCGACGTCTCCGACCTCTGGTCCCGGTACGCCGACGGCTGGCATCCCGTCGGCACGGGCAACATCGAGACCGCGCCCCCGTACCTCGCCGTACTCTCCGCGCTCTCCGCGCTGTTCCTCGGTTCCACCGGCTTCGCGCTGACCCTGCTGCTCGTCTGCTCGGTACCGCTGGCCGGAGTCACCGCCTACTTCGCCTCGCGGCCCCTGGTCCAGTCCCGGCTGCTGCGCGCCTGGGCGAGCGTCGCGTACGCCTTCCTGCCCGCCGCGGCCGGTGCGCTGGCCACCGGACGGCTCGGTACGGCCGTCCTGGCCGTCCTGCTGCCGCTGATCGCCCGCGCGGCCGTCGCCGCGTACGGGATGCGCGGCGGCGCGAGCGCCGAGGCCCGTGGCAGCTGGCGGGCCACCTGGGCGTACACCTTCCTGCTGACCTTCGCGATGGCCTTCACTCCCGTCGTGTGGCCGATGGCCGTGCTGTTCGGCCTCGGCGCATTGGTGCTGCGCCGCCGCGACCTCGGCGGGTACGGACCGCGCGTCCTGGCCGCGCTCGGCACGCCGGTCCTCCTGCTGGCGCCCTGGTCGCTCTCGCTGCTGACCGATCCCGCCGCGTTCTTCCACGAGGCGGGCCTGCGGTTCGGTACGGGATCCGCCTCCGCGCTCGACCTGCTCGGCATCAGCCCCGGCGGGCCCAAGGCCGCCGGCGGCGTCCTGCTGCTCGGCATCGTGCTGGCCGCGCTGGCGGCGCTGCTGCGCGGCGAGCGGCAGTTCTCGATCCGTACGGCCTGGACCGTCGCGTTCGTCGCGCTGGTCTTCGCCGTCCTGTCCAACAACTCCGGCTGGGCCGGACCCGCCACCCTCGTCTACGGCCTCGCGCTGATCGCGGCCGCCGTGCTCGGCGCCGACGGCGCCCGGACACGCGTCGCCGGCGAGAGCTTCGGCTGGCGTCAGCCCGTCGCCGTCCTCATCGCCGCCGCGGCGGGCCTCGGCCCGCTGCTGGCCGCCCTCGGCTGGATGATCAGCGGAGCGGCCGGCCCGCTGGAGCGCCGGGACCCGGTACAGGTCCCGGCGTTCGTCGCGGAGGAGAGCATCACCCGCGACCAGCCGCGCACGCTGGTCCTCGGCGGCACGTCCGCCGCCGAGGTCTCGTACTCCCTGGTACGCGGCTCGGGCGGCCGGCTCGGCGACGCCGAACTGGCCGCGGCGAGCGGCGGCGACCAGCGTCTCGACAAGGTCGTCGCGAATCTGGTGGCCGGATCCGGCGCGGACCAGACCGACCAGCTCAGCGGGTTCGCGATCCGCTATGTGCTCGTACGGGACGGAGTGCCGCGGCAGACGAGCCGCGTCCTCGACGCCACCCCGGGGCTGACCCGGCTGAGTCAGCTGGACGGCAGCGCGCTGTGGCGCGTGGACCGGCAGATCTCGCGCGCCGTCATCGTCGACGGGAAGGGGAAGGGCGAGCCGCTGGCCGTCGCCTCCTCGCCGGTCGAGGCGCACACGACGATCCCGGCGGGCGCCGCCGGGCGGGTGCTGCGGATCGCGGACCGGACCGCCGAGGGCTGGCAGGCCACGCTGGACGGGGAGGTGCTGCCGAAGAAGACCGTCGACGGCTGGGCCCAGGGCTTCGAACTGCCCGCCGAGGGCGGCCGGCTGGAGCTCGCGTACGAGGACCCGGTCACGCACACCGCGTGGATCTGGGCGCAGGGCGTACTCGCCGTCGTACTGCTGGTGCTCGCCCTGCCGGGGCGCCGCCGGGAGATCGACGACGACCTGCCCGAGGAGGACGTGGAGATCCCCGCGCAGGCGCTGGAGGGCGAGGGCCGCCGGGCGCGCAGGCTGCGGGCGGCGGCGGAGAACGAGGCTCAGGGACTGGAGCCCGGTGCCGAGCGGGTGCCGGAGTCCGGGCCGGCGGCGGGCGCCGTGCCCGAGCCGCCCGCCCCGCAGGCGCCTGTGGTGACCGATCCGTACGGCGGACAGGCCCAGCAGGATCAGCCCGGCGCACCCGGCGCACCCGGCGCACCCGGCGCACCCGGCGCACCCGGCGCACCCGGCGCACCCGGCGCACCCGGCGCACCCGGCGCACCCGGCGAGCAGCAGGAGCAGCCGTACGCGTCGGTGCCCCAGCAGCCCGCGTACGGGGAGTGGGACGGCCAGGCGTACGCGGGCGCGGGATATCCGCAGGCCCCCTACGCCAACGAGCAGTACCAGGGCGGGCAGTACGGCGAGGGACAGCAGTTCGCCGAAGGCTCCCACCCCGAGGGCCAGTACGCCGAGGGCGGGTCCCAGCAGCCGTATCAGCAGTTCCCGGACGGGCAGTACCCGGCGAACGGCCAGTACCAGCAAGGCCAGTACCCGGAGGGCCAGTTCCAGCAGGGGCAGTATCCGCAGGGCCGGTACCCGGACGGCTCGTACCAGCAGGAGGGGTCCTACGACCCCGCGCAGTACGACCCGTACGGCTACGGACAGCGGCCCTACGCCGATGATCCCGACAACGAACCGCGTCAGCGCCCCGACGGGAGCAGCAACCAGTGAACCGTACGACCCTCTCCCTCATCGCGGCCGCCACCGCCCTCGCCGCCGTCACCGGATTCGCCTCGCTGAGCGCGCCGGACGACGAGGGCCCCGCGACGGCCCAGGCCGCGGCGCGGCTGCCCGTGGAGCGCAGCAGCCTGCTCTGCCCGGCACCGAGCGTGTCGGACATCGCGGAGACGACGTACACCTCCTTTACGCCGGCGGGGACGGCCGGTGCAGACGCGGGATCGGCCGAACTGAAGTCGTCCACCGTGGCGTTGGCCGACACCGACCCCGCGGACGACAAGAAGAAGGACGGGAAGAAGGACGACGACGCGAAGAAGGACACCGCGTCGGACAAGCCGTTCATCGCGCTGAAGGAGCCCGGCAAGCCCGTCTCCGCCGAGGAGAGCGGCGCCGAGTCCCCGGCCCTTGTCGGCACCGCCACCGGCCGGTTCGCCCCCGGCTGGACCGCCCAGCAGACCACCACCGTCGGCGTGGGCGGTGCGCGCGGACTGCTCGGTATGACCTGCACGGCGCCCGACACCAGCTTCTGGTTCCCGGGAACGAGCACCGAGAGGACGCGGCAGGACTACGTCCATCTCACCAACCCCGACGACACCGCGGCCGTCGCGGACATCGAGCTGTACGGGAAGGACGGCCCCCTCAAGTCGGAGGCGGGGGAGGGCATTCCGGTGCCCGCCCGCTCCAGCGTCCCCGTGCTTCTCTCCACCTTGACCAGCGAGAACGCCGAGAACGTGACCGTCCATGTCAGCACCCGTACCGGCCGGGTCGGCGCCGCGGTGCGCGCCGCCGACGACGGGACCGGCAGCGACTGGCTCTCCGCCGCCGCCGACCCCGCGGGCAGTCTGGTGCTGCCCGGAATCCCGGCGGACGCGACCGACGTACGGCTGGTGGCGTTCGCGCCCGGCGCCGACGACGCCGACCTGAAGGTCCAACTGGCGGGCCCCGACAGCACGATCGCCCCGGCAGGCGGGGACACGCTGCACGTCAAGTCGAAGATGACCGCGGCACTCGACCTGAAAGACGTCACCAAGGGCGAGGCGGGTTCGCTGGTGCTCACTCCGGCACAGAGCGGGCGCGCGACGCCGGTCGTCGCGGCGCTGCGCGTGGTGCGGGGCAAGGGCGCCGAGAAGGAGGTCGCGTTCATCCCGGCGACCGCCCCGGTCTCGGCGCGGGCGAGTGTGGCCGACAACCGGGCCAAGGGCTCGACGCTCTCCCTGACCGCGCCGGGCGCGACCGCGAAGGTCAAGGTCACGGCCTCGGCCGGGAGCGGCGGGGGTGAGCCGGCTCAGAAGACGTACACGGTCAAGGGCGGCACGACCCTGGCCTTCACCCCACCGGTACCGGCCGGGCTGAAGGGCTCGTACGCCCTGACGATCGAGCCGGAATCGGGCGGTCCGGTCCACGCGGCGCGCACGCTCGCGCTCCCGGAGGACGGTATCCCGATGTTCACGGTGCAGACGCTGCCGGACGACCGGGGGATGGTGTCCGTACCGAAGGCCGAGGAGGATCTGTCGATCCTGGACGGCCGGGGCTGAATCCGTGCTGCCCTGCTGAACTCCGAGCGCTCCGATTGCCCTGAGGGCCGGAGAACGCTCTGAAGGCCGGACCGGGCCCGCCCGGTCCGGCCTTCACCGTAACCGGGACCAGTGACACCTTCGCCGTCAGTCCTGGCCGTACCGGGGATCGACGGACTCGGGCGACAGCCCCAGCAGCTCCGCGACCTGCTCGACCACGACCTCGTGCACCAGCAGGGCGCGGTCGTCGCGGTTCTTGGTGCGGATCTCGACGGGCCGCCGGTAGACGACGATCCGCGCGGGCTGCTCCTTGCCCGCGGGGACCGAGCTGCCGAGCGGCACGGTGTCCTCCTCGGGACTGGGTACATCCATGATCAGGAAATCGACGTCGGCGAGTTGTGGCCAGCGTCGCTCCAGCCGGTCCACGGAGTCCCGCACAAGATCACGGAAGGAGTCCGAGCGGCTGGTCGAGAGCGGAACCTGCGGCGGGGCGACGGGCCCGCGCATACCGCGGCCGTGGCGGTCGCGGCGACGCGGCCGGGGCTCGATCGGGCGGGGCGGTACAGGACTGTCCATCACTGACGCAGGGTAGCCCTCTCCGGGACGCACTGATCGTGGCCGCCGCCCACGCCGACGGCATGTCGCAAAATGAGCATTCCGGCCAAGCTTGGGCTCGTTTCCATACGTCCACACGATCACTGGTCTTGCCGTCATTGACGGGATATGCCCCAAGTAGTGACTGTGTTACGGACTGTCGCCGACTCGTCACTTCTCCTGCCGTGCAGGTCAGGCCAGTTGCTTCCAGCCATGCCGGGCCCGGCGTCACGCCGCGACACGGGGGAGTGAGCTGGTGGTGAGTCGTCGCGGCCCGCTCAAGAGTGCGGTACCGTCCAACATCGTGAGCCCTGTACGTCGCTGTTCGCGCACCGCGTGCGGCCGCCCTGCTGTCGCGACACTGACGTACGTCTATGCCGACTCGACCGCGGTCCTCGGCCCGCTCGCCACCTACGCCGAGCCTCACTGCTACGACCTGTGTGCCCCGCACAGTGAGCGGCTGACCGCTCCACGCGGCTGGGAGGTCGTCCGCCTGACGGACGGTTCGGCCCCGGCACGCCCGAGCGGTGATGATCTGGAGGCCCTGGCCAACGCCGTACGGGAAGCCGCCCGCCCCCAGGAGCGCGCGGTCGAAGGCGGCGGCAAGGGCGCGCGAGGGGCGGATCCGGTGGAGGTCGGGCGCCGCGGACACCTGCGGGTGCTGCGCTCCCCCGACAACTGACCCGGCGCTCGACCGGCCGCGCCTTCCGGCCGGCCTCCGCGCCGCGAATGGTCTCCCCCAGGTTTTCCGGTACGGATCCTGCGTGACGCATTGACCTCTGCTTGGCGCGGACACGACGATTCCTCCACTCGTGAGAGATCAGTTTCCGTATCGCGGAATCCGGAGGTCTGTCGTGTTCGTACAGCAACTGGAACCTGTCGCCGACTCGCTCGCTCTCTCCGCCCTCGTCGCCACGCTGCCGCTGGCCGCCGTGCTGATCCTGCTCGGTGCCGTCCGGATGAAGGCCCACCGCGCGGGGCTCACCGGCCTCGCCGTCGCGGTGCTGGTCGGCTGGCTCACCTTCGGCATGCCTCTGGGACAGACCCTCTCGGCAGGTGCGCAGGGCGTGCTCTTCGGGCTCTTCCCCATCATGTGGATCGTCGTCAACGCCCTCTGGGTGTACCGGATGACGGTCCGTACCCACCACTTCGACATCCTGCGCCGCTCCTTCGGACGCCTCTCCGACGATCCCCGTATCCAGGCGCTCGTCATCGCCTTCTGCTTCGGCGCGCTGCTCGAGGCGCTCGCCGGTTTCGGGGCGCCGGTCGCGATCTGCTCCGTGATGCTCGTGGCGCTCGGCTTCGACCCGGTCAAGGCCGCCGTCGTATCCCTCGTCGCCAACACCGCGCCGGTGGCCTTCGGCGCGATGGGTACGCCGGTCGTGACACTCGCCCAGGTGACCGGGCTGCCGCTGGACACGGTCGCCTCCGTCGTCGGCCGGCAGACGCCGCTGCTCGCACTCGTCGTACCGCTGGTCCTGGTCGGGCTCGTGGACGGGCGGCGCGGGCTGCGCGAGACCTGGGTGCCCGCGCTCGCGTGCGGAGTCGCCTTCGCGGCCGCGCAGTTCGCCGCCGCCAACTACCTCTCCGCCCAACTCGCCGACATCGGCGCCGCGCTGGCGGGAGCGGCCGCGCTCGTCGCGGTCCCCTCGGCCCGCAGGCCCGCCGAGGAGCCGGTGCGCGCGGCGGTGCTCACCGGCGTACGGAGCGAGGACCTGGACCAGGACGACCCGCGGCCCGAAGTGCTGCGCGCCTACGCCCCGTACGTCCTGATCGTGGCCATCTTCTCGCTCGCCCAGATCCCGCCGGTCAAGGAACTGCTGGCGAAGGCGACCCGCGTCTTCGACTGGCCGTTCCTCAACGCCGCCGACGCGGAAGGCAATCCGGTCGGCGCCAACGTCTTCTCCCTGCCACTCGTCGCGACCGGCGGCACCCTTGTCCTGCTCGCGGGCCTGGTCACCGCCGCGGTGCTCGGCGTACGCGCGGGTGACGCGGCCCGGGAGTGGGCGGCGACCGTGTACGAACTGCGGTACGCGATCCTCACCGTCACCTCGGTGCTGGCGCTCGCGTACGTGATGAACCTGTCCGGACAGGCGGCCACCATCGGCCACTTCGTCGCGGCGGCGGGCGCGGGACTCGCCTTCCTCTCGCCGATCCTCGGGTGGTTCGGCGTCGCGGTCTCGGGCTCGGACACCTCGGCCAACGCCCTCTTCGGCGCGCTCCAGGTGACGGCCGCCGGCGAATCCGGCCTCTCGCCGGAACTGCTGGCCGCGGCGAACAGCTCCGGAGGAGTGCTGGGCAAGATGATCTCGCCGCAGAACCTGACGATCGCGTGCGCGGCGGTCGGGCTGGCGGGCAAGGAGGGGGACCTGCTGCGCAAGGTACTGCCGTGGAGCCTGGGGCTGTTGCTGGTGATGTGCCTGATCGTGGTGGGGCAGAGCACGGTGGTGCTGGGCTGGATGCTCCCCTGACGTCCGTAACGGTGAGCTGATACCCGTACGGGTAGTTTGAAGTGATCGCGGTCCGCCCGGGGCCCGTCCCCGGCCGTACCGCGATCACCCCCAACGAACCGCCGTGACAGGAACTTCAGGAGGATTGTCCGTGGCTGACGTGTCACAGATCGTGAAGGCGTACGACGTGCGCGGGGTGTACCCCGATCAGCTGGACGACCGGCTCGCGGAGCTGTTCGGCGCCGCCTTCGTCGAGGTCACCGGCGCCGACGCGATCGTCGTCGGCCACGACATGCGGCCCTCCTCGCCCGGCCTGGCGTCCACCTTCGCCCGGGGCGCGGTCTCACGCGGCGCGAACGCCACGATCATCGGGCTGTGCTCCACCGACCAGCTGTACTACGCGTCGGGGAACATGAACGTACCCGGCGCGATGTTCACCGCCTCGCACAACCCCGCCCGGTACAACGGCATCAAGATGTGCCGGGCGGGCGCGGCTCCGGTGGGCCGGGACACCGGCCTCGCCGAGATCCGCGCGCTCGTCGAGGGCTGGCTGGAGGAGGGCGCGCCCCTCTCGGTGACCAAGCCGGGAACGCTCGCGCAGCGTGACACGTTGAACGACTACGCCGCGCATCTTCTGTCCCTGGTCGACGTGTCAGCGATCCGCCCGCTGAAGGTCGTCGTGGACGCGGGCAACGGCATGGGCGGGCACACGGTCCCGACGGTGCTCGCCGACCTGCCGCTGGACGTCGTGCCGATGTACTTCGAGCTGGACGGTACGTTCCCGAACCACGAGGCCAACCCGCTCGACCCGAAGAACACCGTCGACCTCCGGGCCCGCGTCCTGGCCGAGGGCGCCGACCTGGGCCTCGCCTTCGACGGCGACGCCGACCGCTGTTTCGTCGTCGACGAGCGGGGCGAAGGCGTCTCCCCGTCCGCGATCACCGCGCTGGTCGCGGCGCGCGAACTCGCCAAGCACCCGGGCGGCACGGTCATCCACAACCTGATCACGTCCTGGTCGGTCCCCGAGGTCGTCAAGGAACACGGCGGCACCCCGGTGCGCACCCGGGTCGGCCACTCCTTCATCAAGCAGGAAATGGCCCGTACGGGAGCGATCTTCGGCGGCGAGCACTCCGCGCACTACTACTTCCGCGATTTCTGGAACGCGGACACGGGCATGCTGGCCGCGCTCCACGTCCTGGCGGCCCTCGGCGGCCAGGACGGCCCCCTGTCCGAGCTGGTCGCCTCGTACGACCGCTACGCGGGCTCCGGCGAGATCAACTCCACCGTCGACGACCAGAGGGCCCGTACGGCCCTGGTCCGCGAGACCTTCGCGACCCGCGACGGCATCACGCTCGACGAGCTCGACGGGCTGACGGTGACGGCGGCGGACTGGTGGTTCAACCTCCGGCCGTCCAACACGGAGCCGCTGCTGCGGCTGAATGTGGAGGCGCGGGACGAGGAGACGATGAGAAGGATCAGGGACGAGGCGCTGTCGCTGATCCGGGGATAGCGCGTCGCCGTCCGGCGGGGTGCGGGTGCGGGTGCGGTGTGTGGTGGGTGCGGGGCCCGGGGCCTCCGGAGGTACATGTCCGGACGGCATGATGTACGGCGCGTGCGGGTTTGTTGTTCGGGTCCGGGCCGGCTTGCGCCACACATCACGCTTCAGTGTCCGGACACGCACCTCCTGCACCCCCGACCCTCTCCCGCCGGTCGCTTGTCTGCCGCCCCGGCGCCGGAGGGGCAGTTGGTGACGGGCGGCGAAGGGGGGCGCGCAGGGGTCGTGTCCGGAACGTAGAGCGTGATGTGTGGCGCACACCGGCCATCAGCCGACTACGAGACCCGCACGCGCCGTACATCATGCAGTGCAGGACATGACCCCGGAGCGGCACCCGGCAACAACCCGCACCGAACCACGCACCGGCACCACAACGCACCCGCACCCGCCCCCGCCGGACGGCGCTACGTCGGGCGGCGACCGGCGGTACCCTGACGTGGCCCGATCCGTCCGTTCGAAGGGACACCATCCACATGCCGCTCGAAGCCGGCCTCCTGGAGATCCTCGCCTGCCCGGCCTGCCGCGCGCCGCTCAGCGACCGTACGGCCGCCGACACCCCCGAGCTGATCTGCACCGGCGAGGACTGCGGCCTGGCCTACCCGGTACGGGACGACATCCCCGTACTCCTCGTCGACGAGGCCCGCCGCCCCGCGTAAGCCCTCGCGCAGGCCCCGCTCAAGCCCCGCTCAAGCGCCACCGCAGCGCCGTCACAGCGCTGGCGATCGGAGGTCCGTCCCCATGCTCGACGAGTCGCTGCTCGACGCTCCCGACGCGCTGGCCCGCGCCGACCACCTCGGTCTGCTGCGCGGCGCCGCCGAGGCAGGGGCCCGGGTGCGTACGGCCCTGCGGCACACCGCGGAGGCCGGTATCGACGGGCTCGCTCCGGAGGGACGGCCCCGCGCCGTACTGATCGCGGGCTCCGGCGCCGCCGCGACCGGTGTCGCCGACCTGATCGGCGCCCTGGCCGGGGCAGCCGCACCCGTCACCCGGCTCCGCCCGACCGGCGTCGCGCCCGCCGCGGGCGCGCTGCGCTGGGCGCTGCCCGGCTGGGTCGGCCCCGTGGACCTGCTGCTGATCGCCACGACCGAGGGCAGCGAACCGGGCCTCGCGCTCCTCGCCGAGCAGGCGTACCGACGTGGCTGCACGGTCGTCGCCGTCGCCCCCGCCCGGTCGCCGCTGAGCGAGGCGGTCGACGGTACGCACGGTCTGATCGTCCCGATGGCGATGACGCCCAGCGAGCAGTACGAGGAGGAGCGGACCCAGGTGGCGGGCCCCGGCGCGCTGTGGGCGCTGCTCGTGCCGCTGCTCGCTCTCCTCGACCGCGTCGGCCTGCTCACCGCGCCGACCGAGACGCTTCAGCTGGTCGCCGACCGGCTGGACAGCACCGCCGAACGCTGCGGCCCGGCCATCGCGACGTACAGCAACCCGGCCAAGACCCTCGCCGCCGAGATCGCGGACAGCCTCCCGCTGATCTGGACGGAGGGTACGGCCGCGGCCCCGGCCGGGCGCCGGTTCGCCGCCGTACTGGCCGAGCTGACCGGCCGCCCCGCCCTCGCCGCCGAGCTCCCCGAGGCCCTCCCGGCGCATGGCGCGCTGCTCGCCGGCGACTTCGCGGGCGGCACCGGCTCCGAGGACTTCTTCCGTGACCGGGTCGAGGAGAGCCAGGCGCTGAGGGCGCGCGTCGTCCTGCTCCGGGACCGCCCGGTCGGCGGCCTCACCGCGGCCCCCGCCGCCCGCGAGCTCGCGGGCGGCCACGACACGGCCATCAGCGAGCTGGAGCCGGAGGACGGCAGCGAGCTGGAGGCTCTCGCCGAGCTGATCGCCGTCACCGACTTCGCCACGGTCTACCTGGCCCTCGCAGGGAACGCCGCCGAATAAGCGCGCCGCCACCCCCACAACATCTCCACCCGCACAACACCTCCACGCCAACAACACCCGCGCCGCCACAGCACGCCGCCGTCACGTCACCCCGTACGAGGAATCTCACGCCATGGACCGCCTTTCCAACACTGTGCGCCCCTACGCCTGGGGCTCCACGACAGCCATCCCGGAGCTTCTCGGCACCGAACCCACTGGCGAGCCCCAGGCCGAAATGTGGTTGGGCGCCCATCCGGGGGCGCCGTCCCGCCTCGACCGGGGCGCGGGAGAGCAGGCGCTCTCCTCCGTCATCGACGCCGGCCCCGAGACGGAACTCGGCGCGGACACGGTCCGGAAGTTCGGCCCCCGCCTGCCGTTCCTCCTGAAGCTCCTCGCCGCCGGTTCGCCGCTCTCCCTCCAGGTCCACCCCAACCTGGCCCAGGCGCGGGAGGGTTACGCGGACGAGGAACGCCGGGGTGTCCCGATCGACGCCGCCCACCGCAACTACAAAGACGCGAACCACAAGCCCGAACTGATCTGCGCGCTCACCCCCTTCGACGGACTGTGCGGCTTCCGCGCCCCGGACGAGGCCGCCGAGCTGCTCGCGCGGCTGGAGGTCGACTCCCTCAAGCCGTACGTCGATCTCCTCCACGCCCACCCGGAAGAGGCCGCGCTGCGCGAGGTCCTGACGGCGGTCCTCGGCGCGGATCCGGTCGACATGGCGGCCACCGTCACCGAGGCGGCGGCGGCCGCGAACCGGCTCGGCGGCGACTACACGCCGTACGTGTCGATCGCCCACCACTACCCCGGCGACCCGGGCGTCATCGCCGCGATGCTGCTCAACTACGTACAACTCCAGCCCGGCGAGGCGCTCTTCCTCGGCGCCGGCGTTCCGCACGCGTATCTCAACGGCCTCGGCGTCGAGATCATGGCCAACTCGGACAACGTCCTGCGCTGCGGTCTCACCCCCAAACACGTGGACGTCCCGGAACTTCTCCGGATCGTGCGGTTCGAAGCGACCGAACCGGGAATCCTGCGCCCCGAGGCGTCCCCGTCGGGCGAGGAGCTGTACGACACCCCCATCGACGAGTTCAGGCTGTCCCGCTACGCCCTCGCACCGGGCGCCGCACCGCGCGACCTCACGGCCGCCACGCCTCAGATCCTGCTCTGCACGGACGGCTCGCCCCAGGCGAACGGACTCGGCCTCGCTCCCGGCGGCTCGGTGTTCGTCCCGGCGGGCGAGAAGACCGAACTGTCCGGTACCGGAACCGTTTTCCGCGCGACAGTGGTGGCCTGATCAACCGGCCGCACGGCCAGCTGCAACAATGTCCCGCCGTACCGCGGCGCCAGGGCCGCAAGCACCAAGGAAGGGACTTCACGCACCCATGAGCGCGTCAGGCGGAACCAAGGCGATCGTGGCGGCGCTCGGCGCCAATCTCGCGATCGCAGTAGCCAAGTTCGTGGCGTTCCTCTTCAGTGGTTCGTCGTCGATGCTCGCGGAGAGCGTGCACTCCCTCGCCGACTCGGGCAACCAGGGGCTGCTCCTGCTCGGCGGCAAGAAGGCACAGCGCGAGGCCACCCCGCAACACCCCTTCGGCTACGGCCGTGAACGCTATATCTACGCCTTCCTCGTCTCCATCGTGCTGTTCTCGGTCGGTGGCATGTTCGCCGTCTACGAGGGTTACGAGAAGATCAAGCACCCGCACGAGATCGAGGCCTGGTACTGGCCGGTCGGTGTGCTCGTCTTCGCGATCATCGCGGAGTCCATCTCCTTCCGTACGGCCATCAAGGAGTCCAACGCCACACGCGGCTCGCTGTCCTGGAAGGACTTCATCCGCCGGGCCAAGGCCCCCGAACTCCCCGTCGTCCTCCTGGAGGACCTCGGAGCGCTGGTCGGTCTCGTCCTCGCCCTCGCCGGCGTGGGCCTCGCCCTGGGCACCGGCAACGGCATCTGGGACGGCATCGGCACGCTCTGCATCGGCATCCTCCTCATCGTGATCGCGGTGGTCCTGGCGGCCGAGACGAAGTCCCTGCTCCTCGGCGAGGCCGCGGGCACGGAAGACGTCGAGAAGATCAAGGCCGCGCTCGTCGACGGCGATGTGGTGACCGGCATCATCCACATGCGTACGCTCCACCTCGGCCCCGAGGAGCTGCTGGTCGCCGCGAAGATCGCGGTCGAGCACGACGACACCGCCACCGAGGTCGCCCACGCGATCAACGCAGCCGAGGCCCGGATCCGCGAGGCGGTCCCGATCGCCCGGGTGATCTACCTGGAGCCGGACATCTACAGCGAGTCGGCAGCCGTGGCGGGCACGAACCCCGCCACGAACCCCGCCGGTCCGACTCCCGACCCCGCCCACTGAGAAGCCCGGAGAACTGACCGGAGAACGCAACGGAGACGGGAAGCGGAGACGGCTCGAACCTCCGCTTCCCGCAATCCGTTCCCGGAACGACTTGTCTGCCGCCGCATCGATCGGTGTAGATTCGTGACCAGAGCCAGACGTCGCTGCTGATGGCGGTCGGGCGGGACGCTCGCGCGGACCGGCCGAGGGAGAGAGGGCCACCGACGGACTGCGCCGCGAGTGCCCGGGCATTCGTATGCCCGCCGCCGCAGAGCCAGCCGACGTACCCACCCTCGACCCGATTCACGAGGAGCAGCTCGTTATGACGACTGTCGCCAACCGACAGGACTTCAAGGTCGCCGACCTCTCGCTCGCCGAGTTCGGCCGCAAGGAGATCACCCTCGCCGAGCACGAGATGCCCGGCCTGATGTCGATCCGCAAGGAATACGCCGACGCGCAGCCGCTGGCCGGCGCCCGTGTCACCGGCTCGCTGCACATGACGGTGCAGACCGCGGTCCTCATCGAGACCCTGACCGCCCTCGGCGCCGACGTCCGCTGGGCGTCCTGCAACATCTTCTCCACCCAGGACCACGCGGCCGCCGCCGTAGCCGTAGGCCCCAAGGGCACCCCGGACAGCCCCCAGGGCATCCCGGTCTTCGCCTGGAAGGGCGAGACGCTGGAGGAGTACTGGTGGTGCACGGAGCAGGCCCTGACATGGCCGAACACGCCCACCGGCGGCCCGAACATGATCCTGGACGACGGTGGTGACGCCACCCTCCTGGTCCACAAGGGCGTCGAGTTCGAGAAGGCCGGCGCGGCCCCCGACCCGGCCACCGCGGACAGCGAGGAGTACAGCTACATCCTCCAGCTCCTGAACCGCACCCTCTCCGAGAACCCGCAGAAGTGGACCCGCCTGGCGTCCGAGATCCGCGGTGTCACCGAAGAGACCACCACCGGTGTCCACCGCCTGTACGAGATGCAGCGCGACGGCCTCCTCCTCTTCCCGGCGATCAACGTCAATGACGCGGTCACCAAGTCCAAGTTCGACAACAAGTACGGCTGCCGCCACTCCCTGATCGACGGCATCAACCGCGCCACCGACGTCCTCATCGGCGGCAAGGTCGCGGTCGTCTTCGGCTACGGCGACGTCGGCAAGGGCTGTGCGGAGTCCCTGCGCGGCCAGGGCGCCCGCGTGATCATCACCGAGATCGACCCGATCTGCGCGCTCCAGGCGGCGATGGACGGCTACCAGGTCTCCACGCTCGACGACGTCGTCGGCATCGCCGACATCTTCGTCACCACGACGGGCAACAAGGACATCATCATGGCCGCGGACATGGCCAAGATGAAGCACCAGGCGATCGTCGGCAACATCGGCCACTTCGACAACGAGATCGACATGGCCGGCCTGGCGAAGATCGACGGCATCGTCAAGGACGAGGTCAAGCCGCAGGTCCACACCTGGACGTTCCCCGACGGGAAGACGCTCATCGTCCTCTCCGAGGGCCGCCTGCTGAACCTGGGCAACGCGACCGGCCACCCGTCCTTCGTGATGTCCAACTCGTTCGCGGACCAGACCCTGGCCCAGATCGAGCTCTTCACCAAGCCGGAGGACTACCCGACCGACGTCTACGTGCTCCCCAAGCACCTGGACGAGAAGGTCGCCCGCCTCCACCTCGACGCGCTCGGTGTGAAGCTCACGACGCTCCGCCCGGAGCAGGCCTCGTACATCGGTGTCGATGTCGCGGGCCCGTACAAGCCCGACCACTACCGCTACTGATCCCACCGGGCCCACACACGGGCCCGCAGGAACACATACCGGTTGTACGGACAGGCCCCCGCACCCCCGTGTCGGGGGCCTGTCCCGTGTGTCAGTCGCCGAGGACTCGAAGGACCCGGAAGACCCCATGCCCCGCGGCCGTTATTCGCTCCACGATCCGCACGATCACACCCCTCTCGGTGACGAACACTTCCACTGCGCGCCCGGCCCCTCCGGCTGGCGCTATGTCTCGCAGATCACCACTCCCTCCGGCGACCACGCCGGCTCCGTCGATCTGGCCCTCGACGAACTCGGCCGCCCCATCCGTCTTCAACTCCACGCCGCCAGCTGGCAGATCCGCGGCGCCGCCATCGACGGCGTCACCTGGGTCCGTACCGACCCGAGCGGCACCCATGCCACCGAAGGCAACGTCCGCGCCCACGCCTTCACCGGAACCTCCCCCGCGTTTCTCGTCGCGACCGCCCGACTCCTGCGCCTCACCCCCGGATCTCCCGCGACCCGTGTCCGCCTCGTGGCCTTCACGGATCCGGTCCTCGCCCCCCGTACTCTCGATCAGTCCTGGGCCCTGATGAACAGTGAAGCGCATGCCACTGACAACGGGCCCCTGATCGTGGACGAGTACCAGGTCAGCGCCCTGGACACCGGCGAACAGCACACGGTTCACCTGGCCGGCGACGTGGTGCTCTCAGCCCCCGGCCTCGAACTCGAAGACCTCGAAACCCCGCCCTCGGCGCTGTCCTGACGTCCTAGGCAGGTGGGGCGAAACCCGTCGTCGGCGGTGTTCCGGCAGGCCCGGCATCCGGCGCGGGCGTGGCTGCAGTTGGGGCCACAGGAGTCGCGGGGAAGGCGGCGGGCGGGGGCACGGCGTCGGCAGAGGGCGCAGGAGCAGAGGGAACCGAGCCGGGAAGAGCTGAGGCCTCAGAGCCGGTGACGGGGGAGGCGGCGGAGGAGCCGAAGGCCCGCCGTGCGTCCCGCGCCTGCCGCTCGTTGACCACGGCCGCCAAATACGCACCGGCGGGCACCCCTTGAGGCGCCGGCGTCCCCGTACGCTCCGCCAGATCGCCCGCGAGCCGCTCCGCCATCGCCTGGCCGACCCCGGCGTCGAGCTGCCGCATGCGGGTCAAGTACTGACGTATGGCAAGCCACAAATCGTCCGGCACGGCGGACAGGTCCAGCTCCGCGAACCGCCCAACGAGCCATGGGGGAGGCGGCGGAACCATCGCCATGCGCGCCGCCGGGGCCCTCTCCCGTACGACCAGGGTCCCCGCGAAGACATCCCCGATCCGCCGCCCCCGCGCCGACACCAGCGACGCGATACAGCCGATGACCCCGAACGACATGAGGATCTCCACGACCCCGACCGCCCCGCGCACCAGCGCGTGCCGGAACCGTATGGGCCCGCCGTCGTCCCGTACGACCCGCAGCCCACAGGCCAGCTTCCCCAGCGAGCGTCCGTGGCTGAGAGTCTCCACCGCGATCGGACCGCCCACCGGCACCAGCAGGAAGGTGGCGACGCTCACCGCCGCGACCGCCGCGTCGTCCAGCGAACCCGCCGCCACGAAAATCAGGACCGACACCAGGAGATAGGCGGTCCAGGCCACCACGAGGTCAATGGCGAGAGCCAACGCCCGGCTGGGCAGCTTCGCCGGGCGCAGCCCCAGTACAACCGCATCGCCCGTCACAAGCTCATTCACCGGTGCCCACCCTTCGCCGCCCTTCCCTGCCCCTGGAATCCTCAGTCTGCCAAGCTGGCCCGCAACGCGCCGCAGTAGTACGGACCGTACGCACTCAGTCCTGGAGCAGCAGCCGACCATGGATCTCGATGTCTTCGTGACAGCCCACCGCGCCGAGTGGGAGCGACTGGACCATCTCCTGCGCCGCGGTCGCCGCCTCAGCGGTGCCGAGGCCGACGAACTCGTCGCCCTCTACCAACGCACGGCCACCCATCTCTCCCTGATCCAGTCCAGCGCGCCCGACCCCATGCTCACCACCCGCCTCACCCAGCTGGTAGCCCGAGCCCGCGCCACGGTCACCGGCGCCCGCCGCGCCACCTGGCGTGATGCCGCACGCTTCCTGACCGCCGGTTTTCCCGCGGCCGTCTACCGCTCCCGGCGCTGGTGGATCCCGACCGCGCTTCTCTCCGTTCTTCTCGCCGCCGTCATCGGCTGGTGGATAGGAGCCCACCCCGAGGTCCAGTCCGCGATCGCCGCCCCTGACGAGCTGCGCCGGATGACCAGGCCGGGTGGCGAGTACGAGACGTACTACTCAAGCCACCCGGCAGCGTCCTTCGCGGCCCAGGTCTGGACGAACAACGCTCAGGCCGCCGCCATGTGCCTTGTCCTCGGAGCCTTCCTCTGCCTCCCGGTGATCTGGATCCTCTTCGTCAATGTCCTCAACCTCGGAGTCGGCATAGGGCTGATGTCCTCGGCCGGCCGCCTGGACACCTTCCTCGGCCTGGTCCTCCCGCACGGTCTGCTCGAGCTGACAGCGGTCTTCGTCGCGGCCGGTACGGGACTCCGCCTCGGCTGGACACTGATCGACCCGGGGCCGTACAGCCGTCGCACAGCCATGGCCCAACAGGGCCGTGCCGCACTGGGCATGGCCGTCGGCCTGGCCCTGGTCCTCTTCGTATCGGGCCTGATCGAGGGCTTCGTGACCCCGTCCGGCCTGCCCACATGGGCCCGCATAGCCATCGGTATCGCCGCTGAACTGATCTTCCTCGCCTACGTCTACATCCTTGGCGGTCGAGCAGCCCGCGCGGGCGAGAACGGAGACGTGGAAGCCGCGGACCGGAGCGCCGAACTCCCCATCGCCGCCTGATGTGCGCATCGTGTCTCTGACCTGTTAGTCTCCTCTTCGCCCCACAAAGACCGTTGACACGGCCTGAGCGGGGAGGTAGATTTGAACGGTTGCCTCGAAGCTGGACAAACTTCGAGCGCGGTGGTTAATATCTACTGTGGCTCCCGACGGAAATCGCATTTCCGTGGAGCCCTTCGATTCGACATTCAGATCGACAGGTCGATGCAATCGACTTCGGTTTGCCTCTGATAAAGTCGGGTCAGCCGAAAGGCAAAAGGCTAATCCAAAGGCCGCCAGAATTCTTGAGGCAGACAGTAGCGCCGAGTGAATCTGGTAGAGTCGGAACCGCTGGAAAGGGAAACGCGAAAGCGAAGAACTGGAAAGCAAGCCCCGCTCCGACGGGGAATCGGACACGAAAGAGTCTGATAGAGTCGGAAACGCAAGACCGCAAGACAGAATAAAATGAAAGACCGAAGGGAAGCGCCCGGAGGAAAGCCCGAGAGGGTGAGTACAAAGGAAGCGTCCGTTCCTTGAGAACTCAACAGCGTGCCAAAAGTCAACGCCA
>NZ_JBIUTF010000008.1:0-260503 GCF_044741745.1 Streptomyces sp. NPDC088116
CGTTCATCCCGCCCAGTCTCTCAGAGCCCCCCCCCCCGGCCCCCCCCGCCCCCCCCCCCCCCCCCCCCCCCCCCCCCCCCCCCCCCCCCCCCACCCCCCCCCCCCCCCCCCCCCCCCCCCCCCCCCCCCCCCCCCCCCCCCCCCCCCCCCCCCCCCCCCCCCCCCCCCACGGCTCTGTCTTGACGTTGCTCCGGCTCCGTCTTTGCCTTGACGTTGTTCCGGCTCTGTCTTTGCGTTGTTCTTTGCGGAGTCTTTACGGGGCTGAGTCTTTACGTAAAGCCCCGGGGCTGTCACGAAGTCAGCGGCGGGCGCGGGCCCTCGTCCTCGGGGCGGCGCCCGTCCGGCGTCTCGTCGTGCTTGATGACCTCGCCCTGGACCACCTTTCCGTCCGGCTGGCGCATACGCGCCTGCTGAAAGGCGTTCCCGAGACTGCCGGGCTCCGCCGCCGCCGCGTTCATCCGCCGCTCCAGCGAGCGCTCCGCGTACCGGCCGAGCACGGCCCGTACGGGCGGCACGAGCAGCAACAGGCCCAGTACGTCCGTGATCAGTCCCGGCAGCATGATCAGCAGGCCGCCCAGCATCAGGAATCCATTGCCGGTGCTGCCCGTTCCGGTCTCCGGCGGGAGGGCCTCCCCGGGGTGTTCCTGCTGCTGCCGCTGCTGACGTTGCAGCGTCTCCGTGAGGTTACGGAAAGCCCGGCGCCCGGCCCGCTTGATGACCACCCCACCGAGGACTGCCGCGCCCACGAGCAGCGCCAGCACGGCCAGTCCGCCCGCCACCTCACCCACGACGATCAGCAGCCAGATCTCCAGCACCAGCCAGGCGGCGATGCCCAGGGGGAGGAAGCTGCGGGCGCGTGAGCGCTTGGGAGCGGTGCGAGGCGATTGCGCGGTCGTCATGCTTCCAGTGTGCCTGGGGACGGGCCCGGATGGCGTATGGGAACAGCCAGAAATGATCAGGACGACAGGAGATCAGGGCAGTCGGGTGATCGGGCGGTCGCGCACTCGGGCGGATCCGGCCATCGGGAGAGAGCAGGGATCAGGACCGGGATGAGGACGGTCCGTTGGGCTTCCGGCCGAGGAGACGGTTCGCCCGGGACTCGACACCCCAGGTGGTCACCCGCCACAGCGCCTCGACAAGAATGTCCTTGCTCATCTTCGAGTCGCCCAGCTCGCGTTCGACGAAGGTGATGGGCACCTCGACCACATGACAGCCCGCCTCGACCGCGCGCCGGGCCAGGTCGACCTGGAAGCAGTAGCCCTGCGAGGCGACGGCGTCGAGGCCGAGCCTCTCCAGGGTCTCCTTGCGAAACGCCCGGTAGCCACCGGTCACGTCGCGGATCGGGACGCCCAGCAGGACCCGTGAGTATGTGCTGCCGCCACGGGAGATGAGCTCCCGGGTCTTGGGCCAGTTGACGACGCGACCGCCCGGCACCCAGCGCGAGCCGAGGACGAGATCGGCGCCCTTGAGCGCGGTGAGCAGGCGGGGCAGTTCCTCCGGCTGGTGCGAGCCGTCGGCGTCCATCTCGACCAGGACCCCGTAGCCACGCTCGATGCCCCAGCGGAAGCCCGCCAGATAGGCGGCTCCGAGCCCTTCCTTGCCTTTCCGGTGCAACACCTTGACCTGGTCGTCCACACCGGCCAGCTCGTCGGCGATCTTGCCGGTGCCGTCGGGGCTGTTGTCATCGGCGACAAGGATGTCGACCTTGGGAACGGCGGCGCGCACCCGGGAGACGATCGACTTGATGTTCTCGGCCTCGTTGAAGGTCGGGATGATCACCAAGGCTGTACCGAGCGGGCCGTACCGCCTCTCACCGCCGTCGTTCACTGCTGCCCCTTAATAGCCGTACGCCGATGCACCACCATAGCGAGCACGCCGAGGGCCCGCGCCCACCATGGTCACTGGTTGTCGACGGAGGCGGGCGCCATGTCCGGAGATGGGGTGCGGAACCGGAGATCTTGGACGTGGACAGAGCGTGAACTGCGGATCGGGACCCGGCGTCCTTCGGGCCGGCCCGGGACCCGCTGGCTGCGGGTCGGCCGAAAGCCGTTGTCTACTGAACGCCGGGGACCCGATCCGGGTCGCACCTGCCGGCCGGCTGAAACCTTCCCTCGTCCCCGAGACGCGAGTGCTGGACCTGGCTCCCAGTGGTGGTGCGCCGGTGCGGCACACCGCCCCATGACCCAGCGGCGTTCGACGACTGCGCGGAGGTTGCCGGACGGACGTCCTGCGGTGGACCCGGCCGAACCTACCCGTCGGTGGACGCTCACTGTCAACAGCCGTTTGACCTGCCGTTTTGACCTAAATCGACAGGTCAGTGGGGAAGATCCGCAGGTCGCGGCGGAGGCCGGGAGGCATCGGTCGGCGGTACGAAATGTCCGTACGTCACTCGTTCGGTCGCACGAACACCGTCTGTCCCGAGACCACGGTCCGCAGGCACACGGGCAGCGGGCGGCCCGGGGTGAGATCCGGCAGGCCGGGTGTCCCCGAGCGCGGATCGGTGGACCAGCGGGACACCCGGTCGTCGGGGGCCTGCACCACCAGTTCGTCGGTGCGCCAGAGGGCGTAGTCCGCCGGGGCGCCGGGCACGAGCGTACCGGCGTCGTCGCGGCCGACGGCCCGCCAGCCACCACGCGTATGCGCGGTGAACGCGGCCCGTACCGAGATCGCGTGGCCGGGAGTGCGGTGGAAAGCGGCGGCCCGGACGGTCCCCCAAGGGTCCAGCGGGGTGACCGGGCTGTCGGACCCGAAAGCCAGCGGGACCCCGGCGCGCAACATCGCCGCGTACGGATTGAGTGTGCGGGCACGGTCGGCGCCGAGCCTGCGCGCGTACATTCCGTCCTCGCCACCCCAGGCCGCATCGAAGGCGGGCTGCACGGAAGCCGTGAGGCCCAGCTCGGCGAAGGCGGCGATCGTGGCGGGAGTGAGCATCTCGGCATGTTCGACCCGGTGCCTGGCTGCCCTGACCCGGGCCGGCCCCAGCCGCTCGGCGGCTGCCCGCACCCCGGTGACGACCCTGTTGATCGCCGCGTCCCCGATGGCATGGAAACCGGCCTGGAGCCCGGCCTCGGTACAGGCGGTGACATGCGCCGCGACGGCGGCGGCGTCCAGGTGCGCGGTGCCGGTATGGGCGCCGTCACCGTGGATGTCGGCGTACGGCGCCTCCAGGGCGGCGGTGTGGGAGCCGAGCGAACCGTCGACGAAGAGATCGCCCGCGGCGCCGATGGCACCCAGCTCACGGATCCGCCGGGCGCCCTTCTCGTCGCCGACCCGCTCGGCCCAGTAGCCGAGGACCCGGGTGCCCGGCTCCTCGCCCGCCAGTTTCAGCAGAGAGACGAAGTCGTCCTCGTCGGAGATCTCCGGGCCCGCGCACTCGTGGAGTGTGCCGATGCCGAGCGAGGCGGCGCGGTGGCGGGCCGCGCGCTGCGCCTCGGCGCGCTGACGCGCACTCACCGCGCCATGAGCGGCCGCGCGCACCGCGTGGTGAGCGGCGGCGGTCAGCGGGGCGTCCGGGTGATAACCGGTCAGCGAGACGACGTCGGGGACCAGGTCGAGCAGCGCGGTGCTCACCACGGCCGAATGCGCGTCGATACGGGGCAGGTAGAGCGGCCGGCCGCCCGTCGCGCCGTCCAGCTCGGCGCGGGACGGGGGGCGCTGCTCCGGCCAGCGCGAGGAGTCCCAGCCGTGGCCGAGGAGAATCCGGTCGGCGGGGTGGGCGGCGCTGTAGGTCCGTACGCGCGCGAGCGCCTCCGGCAGGCTCTCCGCGCCGGACAGATCGAGACCGGTGAGAGCGAGGCCGGTGGCGGTGGTGTGGACGTGGGCGTCGGTGAACGCCGGGGTCACGAGGGCGCCTTCGAGGTCGACGACCTCGTCGACACCGGAGACGAAGGAGTCGGCCGCGCCTTCCGAGCCGACCCAGGCGATATGGCCGCGTTCCACGACCATGGCGGTGGCGAAGGGGTCGGCGGGGCTGTGGACTTCTCCACCGCGCAGGAGCGTGGTGCGGTGTTCGGTCTGGGGGGTGGCGCGCTCGGTCATGGGACCAGTCTGGCGTGTCGGGGAGGGGGAGGGCGCCAGGGGGAGCCGTGCGGGGGCGGGTGCACGCCGTGGTGGGTGCGGGTGTGGTGGGTGCCGTGGGGGGTGCGGGGGCCGGGGCCTCCGGAGGCGCATGTCCGGACTGCATGATCTACGCCGCGTGCGGGTTGGTTTTCGGGTGCGGGTTGTCGTGCGGCACACATCACGCTTCACGTCCGGACACGTCACCTCCCGCGCCCCCGACCCCCTCCCGTCCGTTCTCGTCTGCGGGCCGCCTTCTGCTTCTGCCTGCGCCTCTGAGGGTGGGGTGCCCGGAGATTTGTGAGGTACGAGCGAACCGAGCACGGTCGGCCGTCGGCAGTGCCCGCGGCCGGAGGCCGCTGATTGACACAGCGAGCGCCCCGGAGGCGAACCGAGCCTCTAAAAAGAGGGCGGTCGGGACTCGTAGGGGGTTGAGAGGACCACCGTTGTCCGGGTCGAGACTCCTGCCAGGGAGCGGATTCGGGTGAGCAGGTGTTCCAGTTCCAGGGGGGTCGCGACCCGGACCTTGAGGATGTAGTTCTCGTCGCCCGCCACGCTGTGGCATGCCTCGATCTCGGGGATGCCCGAGAGCCGTTCGGCGATGTCGTCGGGGGCGCTGGGGTCGAACGGTTTCGCCGAGATGAAGGCGGTGAGCGGAAGGCCGACCGCTTCCGGGTCGACCACCGCGGCGTAGCCGCGGATGACTCCGCGCTGCTCCAGACGGCGTACGCGCTGATGCACCGCCGAGGTGGACAGGCCGGTGGCCTTGCCCAGGTCGGTGTAGCTCGTCCGCCCGTCCTTGACGAGCAGTTCCACGATCTGACGATCCAGCTCCTCCATACGGATCAACCTATTGCCCCGGGTCACTTCCGGCACAGTCGGTTACGGCCCTCCGGGGCACCTGCGAGCGGCATGTGACGAACACCACAGGTATGTTGCGCGGTCCGTCGAGACCTCACGGTTACCCGGCTCGCGCGGCGGGCATTGCTTGCTGTGGTCGAGACCACACGTGCCTGGTCGGCCCACCCGAGGGGGAATGTCTCCATGCAGAGCCTGAAGCGCACCGGACGCACCGCACCGGAGTTCGTTGATCTCGTCGATGCCGACGAGATCGATTCGTATGACACCTTCGAGATGTACCGGGTCGTCTGCCCGGACTGCGTGCGGCCAATCGCCTTGTTGGCGGACGAAGACGTCCTGCCGGAGCACGCGCTGTGCCCCACGCCGTGGAATCCGTTCGTGCTGTCGGTGTGTGCCGGTACGGGCCGCTCGGCGTCGGAGGCAAGGCCTTCCGACGAGTCGTCGGAGGCTCAGGAGCAGGACACAGCGCTGTTGTTGACGCTGCCTCAGGGGCTCAACTGGCGGACGCAGCCCTTCTCGCATGTCGGCGGTCCGGGCTCGCGTCCGTTCAAGGTGCCGGCCATGCAGCGGAACGCCGCCTGAGGTCCGGCGGCGTCCAGGGGGTCTCGTACGGGCCCCGGCGCGACCGCTGACCGTGTGACGGAGAGCCGCGCCGGGCCTTCTGCGGAGTGTCAGCGCGTTTCGGGGCCCGCCAGGTGGCGGGCGATCACCAGGCGCTGGATCTGGTTGGTGCCCTCGACGATCTGCAACACCTTCGCCTCGCGCATGTAGCGCTCCACCGGGAAGTCCGTGGTGTAGCCGTAGCCGCCGAGCACCTGCACGGCGTCTATGGTCACCTGCATCACCATGTCCGTGCAGAACAGCTTGGCCATGGCGGCCTGCCGGGAGAACGGCCTGCCCGCGTCGCGCAGTCGTGCGGCGGCCAGGTAGAGCGACCGCCCGGCCTCGATGCGGGTGGCCATGTCGGCGAGCAGGAAGCGCAGCCCCTGGAAGTCCGCGATGGGCCTGCCGAACTGCCGTCGTCCGGTGGCGTATTCGACGGCCTCGTTCAGGGCTGCCTGAGCGACTCCGACGGCGCAGGCGGCGATGCCGAGGCGGCCCGAGTCGAGGGCGGACAGCGCGATGGCGAAGCCCTGCCCCTCCTCGCCGAGACGGCGGGTGTCGGCCACCCGTACGCCGTCGAAGTGCAGTTGGGCGGTGGGCGAGCCCTTCATGCCCATCTTCTTCTCGGGCGGAGCCGCGGTCAGACCGGGCGCGTCGCCCGGTACGAGGTAGGCGGTGATGCCCCGCGCGCCCTCTCCGCCCGAACGGGCCAGCACCGTATAGAAGTCGGCGATGCCACCGTGGGTGATCCAGGCCTTGGTCCCGGTGATGAGCCAGTCGTCGCCGTCCCGTACCGCCTTCGTGCCGAGGGAGGCGGCGTCGGAGCCCGAGGCCGGCTCGGAGAGGCAGTACGCGCCGAGGAGGCCGCCGCCCAGCATGGCGGGGAGGTGCTCGGCCTGTAGTTCCTTGGTGCCGTAGCCGGCGAGGGCGTGACAGGCGAGGGAGTGGACGCTGACTCCGAGGGCGACGGTGAGGCGGGCGGCGGCCAGCTCTTCGAGCACCTGGAGGTAGACCTCGTACGGCTGGTCCCCACCGCCGTAGGCCGAGTCGTACGGGAGGCCGAGCAGGCCCGACTCGGAGAGGAGGGTGAAGAGTTCGCGTGGGAAGCGGCCCGCTTCCTCTTCCTCGGCCGCGTTGGGGGCGACCTCCCGCTGGGCGATGTCGCGTACGAGCGCGATGAGGTCCTGGGCCTCCTCGGTGGGCAGTTGACGTTCCACCGGTTGCGGGGCGCGGTCGGCCATTGCGGCGCTCTCCTTTTTGTCGGGCACTACGGCGGTCGCGCACGGCGGGCGGCGACGACGCCGGCTGGGGTCCGGGGGTGCACCCGGACGGCAGTTCCACCCCGTCGATGCTGCCCTTCCGGGGCGCGGAGGGTCATGATCAGCGGCTGTGGAGCGTTGAGTATGCCCGATCAACAGCCTCCCGTCACCGTTCGGAAGGGCAACGTCCGCAACGACTCGGTAAGGGACGAAATCCTTTTCGGCCACGCCGAGGAGGGCTGCCTTCCGGAGGCGACCGAAAATGATCCGCACCATTGACCCCACTGGTCTAGTCCTTCTAACGTCCCCCTCAACACCTTTCGCGTACCTGTCACATCAGATTTCCCCCACTTGTTCTTCCTCCCCCACGAGGAGAGTTCATGATCAGACTTCACCGCGCGCGGTTCCGGGCGCTGGTCGCCACCGCGTGTACCGCCGTCCTCGGCGTGACCCTGCTCTCCGGAGCGGGCAGCGCCTCCGCCGGCGAGACACCGGCCGCCGCGCCCGCCCCGGCAGCCGCCGCGGGCGACAAGGTCGTCGGTTACTTCACCAACTGGGGTGTCTACGACCGGAATTACCACGTCAAGAACATCGAGACCTCCGGCTCGGCCGCCAAGCTGACCCACATCAACTACGCCTTCGGCAATGTGGCCGGCGGAAAGTGCACGATCGGGGACTCGTTCGCCGACTACGAGAAGGCGTACACCGCCGACCAGAGCGTGGACGGCACCGCGGACGCCTGGGACCAGCCGCTGCGCGGCAACTTCAACCAGCTGCGCAAGCTCAAGAAGCTGCACCCCGGTCTCAAGGTGGTCTGGTCCTTCGGCGGCTGGTCCTGGTCCGGAGGCTTCACCGAGGCGGCGAAGAACCCGGCCGCCTTCGCGAAGTCCTGCCACGACCTGGTCGAGGACCCGCGCTGGGCCGATGTCTTCGACGGCATCGACATCGACTGGGAGTACCCGAACGCCTGTGGCCTGACATGTGACACCAGTGGGCGCGGCGCCTTCAAGAACGTCATGTCGGCGATGCGCACCGAGTTCGGGTCCGATCTGGTGACGGCGGCCATCACGGCCGACGGTTCGGACGGCGGGAAGATCGACGCCACCGACTACGCGGGCGCCGCCCAGTACCTCGACTGGTACAACCCGATGACGTACGACTTCTTCGGTGCCTTCGCGGCGCAGGGCCCGACCGCCCCGCACTCGCCGCTCACCTCGTACGAGGGCATTCCGACGGAGGGCTTCCACACCGACGCGGCCATCAGCAAGCTCAAGGGACTCGGCATCCCGTCCGAGAAGCTGCTGCTCGGCATCGGCTTCTACGGACGCGGCTGGAGCGGCGTCACCCAGAAGGAGCCGGGGGGCACCGCGACGGGCGCGGCGCCGGGGAAGTACGAGGCGGGCATCGAGGACTACAAGATCCTCAAGAACAGCTGCCCGGCCAACGGGACGGTCGCGGGTACGGCGTACGCCTTCTGCGACGGCCAGTGGTGGAGCTACGACACGCCCGCCACCATCGCGGGGAAGATGGCGTACAAGAACCAGCAGGGCCTGGGCGGCACCTTCTTCTGGGAGCTGAGCGGGGACACCGGCGACGGTGAACTGATCAAGTCCATCGGCTAGGGCCTGTCCGGCGGATCTTCGCCGATCAGGCCGCGGTGTCCGGGGCAGTGGATCGCAAGGCGCCGGGGCGCCCGCAGGGTGGTTTCCTGTGGGCGTTTCGGCAACGCGGCAACGCGGCGAGGTGGCGAGGTGGCGCCCGCCGCGGTGGCGGCTGATGTCGCTAAGACGTTCCGGACCCGGCGAAGACCGGCCGGACAGGACCTGGTTCCTGTCCGGGTCCGGAGGGCGGGGAGCCCTATCGGCCCCCGCCCTGCGCGTCGTCGTGGCCTCGCGGGTTGTCCTCCGGTGGTCCCGAACCCGGTCCCGCCGTCGATCCCGCGGGCTCCAGTCCCGTGTACGGCCGCCAGCTGAGATCCTGCGGCGGCGCGGGGCACTCCGGCGCGAACTCCTCGATGGTGTTGAGCGTATGACGCAGCATCCGCACCATCAGGTCGCGCGGGATCTCCAGCGTCAGCTCCTGGTATTCCAGCCACTCCAGCGTCAGCCATTCGACGCTGCTCAGCCAGCCGAGCAGCGCGAGCCGGGCGATCGGCGGGATGTCGTGGTGACCGTAGGAGCCCTCGGCGATGGTGGAGACCAGGCCCGTGCGGACGGCGTCGCGGATCTCCTGGACCTGGGTGTCGAAGCCGACGCCACCGGTGATGATCGTGCGGTAGGCGGCTTCGTTGTGCTGAGCGAAGCGGAGGTAGGCCTCGACGGTGCGCTGGACCCGTTCCGTACGCGGCAGTTCGGCGCCGTTGGCGGCCGCGAGGGTCACCAGCTCCGTGACCGAGTCCTCGACGATGGCTAGGTAGTAGCCGCGCTTGTTCTTGAAGTAGTAGTAGATCAGCCCCTTCGCCACTCCGGCGTGGTGGGCTATGTCGTCCATGGACAACGCGTCGTACGAAGTATTGGCGAATAACTTCCGGCCGGTCGCGATGAGTTCGGAGCGCCGTACCTGCGATCTCGTTGAGGCGCCCCGTTGTTGACTACGATTCACATTCGCGTCCTGGTCTCCGACTGCCAAAGATCCCCGCAGTATTGCAGAGACACCGGGGATTGCAGAGGCACCCGTGGCCTGCGGGAGCGGCTACATCAGACCCGCGCGTGTGACCAGGACGGCGAGCAGCACGACCAGGGTCCAGCCGAGAACGTGCTCCAGCAGTTGGGGGCCGTTGTCCTCGGGGCCTCCGGTACCGGCCCGGCTCCGCACCCGGTCGACGGCGGTGGCGAGAGCGGCGCCCGCTGTGGCGGTGGCAGTGGTGGCGGCAGTGGCGGTCATGGCGTCTCGTTCGGTCGTACGGGCGGTGGATCCCCCCTCCGGTCGCCGTCCGGCGACCGGACCACAGTGCCGCGATGTGGGCCCCCGGGGTGGAGACCTGTGTCACTGCCCCGGGAGCCGGGCGCGCTCGGGCGCGCGAAGAGCGGGATGTACGTCCCGGTCTGTGCCGCACACCACAGCGCGCACACTGCACAGCCAGGTGTCAGAGCAGGCCGACCGACCGCAGGGCCTTGCGCTGGGCCGGGGTCGGCGCGGCGGGCCAGTAGACGTAGCAGACACCGCCCGTACCGGACGCCACGTTGCCGGCGGCGTTGTACCGCTTGGTCCTCAGCCAGATCGTCTCCCATTCGTGCCGCCGGTAGACACGGCGTACGGCCGGGTTGTCCGGCGAGGCCGGGTCGTTGGCGACCACGTCCCCGTCGGCCGTGAAGCCGATCACGGTCATCAGATGGCCCGCCGTGCCGTAGCCCGCGCCCGTCAGCTCCTCCTTGAGGAAGGACTGCGAGGTGATGACGGGGATGCCCGCGCGGATGAGGGTCTCCACCTCGGTGAGCGAGCCGAGCCGGGTGACGGCTGAGCTCATGTCCCGGTAGGTGGCGGCGTACGCGGCGTTGAAGGGCCAGTTGCCGCAGCCCTCGTACTGGTAGTCGTAGGTGAACCGGGCCGCGTGGCAGACCTGCGGGTCCGCGAAGTCCGGGTCGACCCAGGCCAGATCCCCGGCGGACGGGGCTCGCCCCCAGTACTCGATGATCATCTGCGAGGAGGTGGGGCTGCACCAGGCCTCGCCGCCGTTGTCGTACTCGGGGTACTGCCCGATGTGGGTGTTCTGCGAGTAGCGCGGCACGGTCAGCTCGCGTGCGAGCCCCGGCGTGGAGGCCGGGACCGTGAACCGGTCCGGGACGTCCGAGGCCATCGCCCCGACCCGGTGGACGGCGGGGGTGAGTCCGCTGCCCGGCCTGCGGTAGAGCGTGAGCCGCAGCCGGTACGAGGCCAGCCGCGGCCCGTTCGCCGCGTCGTCCACCGAGAAGGTGTCGGTCCAGATGGTGCTGCGTCCGTCGGTCTGGTCGTCGAGGGACGTGCGCCGGATGTCATCGTCACCGTCCCCGGCGGTCCAGCGGCCCATCACGTACCAGGGGGTGTCGGTGCCGTCGTCGTAGCGGCCGCGCAGTTCGATCTGGAGCCAGGTGCCGGCCGGTGTCCGCGCGTTCCAGGAGGCGATCACCTCGGTGGCGGGGACCTTCGAGCGGTGCGTGGGTGAGGTCCAGGTCGCGTACTCCCAGGTGGTGGTCCTGCCGGTGTGCGGATCGGCGTAGTCGGTGCGGCCCGCGGGGGTACCGATGACCAGCGAGGGCCGGATGCCGGGGACGGCCCGGGTGCCCTTGGCCGTACCGGCGCGCCAGTCGGCGTACGAGGCCCAGAAGGCGTTGTCCACGTAGGCGTTGTCCACGAGAGGTTTCTTGGCGCGATCGGCGGGGGCGGCGGGAGCATCGGGTTCCGTGGGTACCGAGGGGGCGGCGGCCGCCGGGACGGCGGACACCGCACCGGCACCCGCCGCGACCGCGAGAGCGGCGGCGAGCACGGTTCTGCGCGACGTCGGGCTGGTCATATGGACCTCCGGTCGAAAGCTGGGAGAGCGAAGAGCGCGGAGAGATGCGAAGAGCGGCGGGATACGAAGAGATGACTGTTGTTCGGCAGTCGTCCACTATCGCGGTTCCCGGCGGGTTTCTGCCAGTGATTCGGGCCGCGTCGGCCGAACTGCATTGGTCTTCACCAGTGACATGACCTGCGGAGGTATGGCGGGCGTGAGACCCGCGAGCGGATCCGGCGCTCTCGTGGGGCTCGTAGGGTGGGACGGATGAACGACCTGCGGTCATCGGCCGCCGCCCTGCGTGCGCTGCCGCCTTCCTGCGGGCCCGTCCGGCTGATCGGCGTCGACGGGCACGCGGGCTCCGGAAAGAGCACCTTCGCGACGCGGCTCGCGGCGGAGCTGGACAGCGCGCCCGTACTGCGCCTGGACGATCTGGCGACACACGAAGAACTCTTCGAGTGGACGGGACGGCTGACGGAGCAGGTCATCGAGCCGCTCTCGCACGGCGCGACCGCGCGCTACGCGCCGTACGACTGGACGCTGCGGCGCTTCACCGCGCCCCGGTCCCTGCCCCCCTCCCCCGTGATCGTCGTCGAGGGCGTGGGGGCCGGGCGACGGGCGTTGCGGCCGTATCTCGCGTGTCTGCTCTGGATGGACCGGGGCGCCCAGGAGTCGTGGCGACGCGGGCGCGAGCGGGACGGACCCGCGCAGTCCGCTTTCTGGGACGGCTGGACACCGGCGGAGATCCGCCATTTCGGAGCGGACCCATCCCGGCCGTTCGCGGATGCCCTGGTACAGGAGAGGTGCGAGGGGTACGCGATACTCCCGGGGCCCCAGATGACAGCAAGTCCGGACCAGGCCATCACTCACCGTGACGGAATGTGACCTCCATACCGGGCAGTCGGGATTCGGCACAGGAGAGTGTCCAACTCGGCTTGACCGAGGGGCCGGACAGGTCTTACGTTCTCAATGTGCGGCTTTTCGGAGCCGCCGCAGACGCGAGGCCCCCGGTTGTTCCCCCGTGATCGGGGGCTTCGTTCTGCCCTCTTCGCCGCGTTTCCGCCGCCGCGCCCCCTTCCTCGCTCACCCTGGGTCACCGCTCTGGCCCATGCGTAGCGCCCTTAGTCGCACACCCTCTGCGCAGGTACGATGCCTCTCGGTGCGGTCAATTCCCCTCCGCGAAAAGGTGGTTCAGCACACTGCCGACGGGCGCCCGCCCGGCGGGACATCACGGGGGCACGGTTTGTGGGGGACCTGATGGATTTCGGCACGCAGGGCACGGGAGCCCCGGCCGACCTCGCCTGGGTGCGCGGCGTGGACGCCTACACCATGGGGGCGTACCCCCAGGCGGAGGAGGAGTTCAGGACCGCGGTGGAACTCGATCCCGCGATGGCCGACGGCTGGCTCGGACTGCACGCGCTGCGCGTCGACACCACCACCGCCCTGCTGCACATGTACCGGCACCGCGACCGCTTCGGTGAGCAGCGCTCCCGCCACCGCCGCACCCTCAACTCCTGGTACTGGCTGGGCTGGTGGGTCCAGCCGCTGCTGGAGAGCGGACGCGATCTGCTGCTCGCGCACGCCTCGCACTGGCTGGACGGCCGTCATGTGCCGGACCTGGACCGGGCGTTGGCGGGCCTGCCGCCCGTGGACGCCGACCCGCAGGTGCGCTTCCTGCACGCCTGCCGCGCCTATCTGGTCAAGGACTGGGAGCAGTTGGTACGCCACACCGAGCCGCTCGCCAACGACTCGCTGCTCGGCATCGAGGCGGGGCTGTTCGGCGGGATGGCCCGGGTCCGGCTGGAGATGTACGGGCAGGCCCTGCCGCTCCTGTCCACCGCCCTGATGCGCTGTCGTAGCGAACAGCCGCAGCGCAAGGAGCTGCGGTACTGGCTGGCGCGCGCCCACGAGGGCACCGGCCGCAGCGCCGCCGCGCTCCCCCTCTACCGGGCCGTGCACCGCCTCGATCCCACGTTCATGGACACGGCGGCCCGGCTCGCCGCGATCACCGACTCCGACGGATACGAAGGGCCGGACGATCCGGTGGGCCTCGCCTCGGTGGCACTGGCCGGCTTCGGCCAGGACGCGGTGGACTCCGGGGAGGCGCAGAGCGAGGCGGAGGGCCCGCCCGGGTCCGACATACTGCTCGGCGGTGAGGGGCCGGGGCCGGTCCCGCTCGGCGGCGGTGTCCCGCCCGCCGTTCCCGAGGCCGTACGGCAGAAGGCGCCACCGCCCCCGAAAGCCGTTCCCCCCAGGTTCCCGGAAGGTCCCACCGACCCCGAGCTGCTCGCCGAGGCACTGACCGAGCTGGAGCGCATGGTCGGCCTGGAACCGGTGAAGCGGCAGGTCAAGGCGATCTCCGCGCAGCTGAACATGGCCCGGCTACGGGCCGGCGAGGGGCTGCCCGTCCAGCCGCCGAAACGCCACTTCGTCTTCTCCGGTCCCTCCGGCACCGGGAAGACGACCGTCGCGCGCATCCTCGGCCGGATCTTCTACGCGCTCGGACTGCTCGGCGGCGACCACCTGGTGGAGGCCCAACGGGCCGATCTGGTGGGCGAGTTCCTCGGCCAGACCGCGGTGAAGGCGAATGAGCTGATCGACTCGGCGATCGGTGGGGTGCTTTTCGTCGACGAGGCGTACAGCCTCTCCAACTCCGGCTACAGCAAGGGTGACGCGTACGGCGACGAGGCGCTTCAGGTGCTGTTGAAGCGCGCCGAGGACAACCGCGACCATCTCGTGGTCATCCTGGCCGGCTACCCCGAAGGCATGGACCGGCTGCTCGCCACCAACCCCGGGCTCTCCTCGCGCTTCACCAGCAGGGTCGACTTCCCCAGCTACCGCCCGCTCGAACTCACCGCCATCGGCGGCGTACTGGCCGCCGAGAACGGCGATGTCTGGGACGAGGAGTCGATGGACGAGCTGCGTTCGATCAGCGGGCATGTGGTCGACCAGAGCTGGATCGACGAACTGGGCAACGGCCGCTTCGTCCGCACGCTGTACGAGAAGAGCTGCGCGTACCGCGACCTGCGGCTCTCCGGCTACAGCGGCGCGCCCACCCGCGACGACCTGGCCACGCTGCGGCTGCCGGATCTGATGCAGGCGTACGGCGAGGTGCTCTCGGGACGGGGTCCTGCGGGCCGCCGCCCCCAGGACCCCACGGAGATGTGAGGGCCGGAGGGGCCCCTGGCTTTCAGGGCTCCTTCCGGAACCCGGTCGAGGCTCGCTTCAGGGGGATCGGCGGCGCCCTGTGACAGTGCCCCTACGACGGTGCCCCTCCGGCTCACCGGCTCGCTCGCCGATGGCCGAAGGGGCACCGTCACCTCTTCGGTCGCTCCCGTCAGCGCGCCAGGACCTGGTCGGACCGACCGTGACGCTGCTCGCCGAGCACGGCCGCCTGGGATGTGCTCTCCCGGTGGGACGGATCCCGTACCTCACCGACCAGCATTTCCAGTACGTCCTCCAGCGCCACCAGGCCGAGCACCCGCCCGGACGCGTCCGCGACCTGGGCGAGGTGGGTGGCCGCGCGGCGCATCACGGTGAGCGCGTCGTCCAGCGGGAGTTCGGCCCGCAGGGTGGCCATCGGGCGCCAGACGTGCTGCGGTACCGCCCGTTCCCGGGCCTCCAGGTCGAGGACGTCCTTGACGTGGAGGAATCCCATGAAGGCTCCGCCGTTCTCCGCGCAGAGCGGGAAGCGGGAGTAGCCGGTGCGTACCGTCAGCTCCTCGATCTCGCGAGGGGTGACGGACGGGTTCACCGTGACCAGGGAGGCGTGGGAGAGCAGTACGTCGGTGACCGGGCGGCTGCCCAGCTCCAGCGCGTCCTCCAGCCGTTCCTGCGCCTCGGGTTCGAGCAGTCCCGCCTGGCCCGAGTCCTCGACGAGCCGGTTGAGCTGCTCACTGGTGAAGACCGCCTCCACCTCGTCCTTGGGCTCGACGCGGAAGGCGCGCAGCACCAGCCGCGCGCAGGCGCCGAGTCCGGCCGTCACCGGGCGGCACAGCCGGGCGAAGCCGACCAGGCCGGGGCTGAGCCAGAGCGCGGTCTTCTCCGGGGCGGCCATGGCGAGGTTCTTGGGGACCATCTCGCCGATGACCAGATGCAGGAAGACGACCAGGGCCAGGGCTATGACATAGCCCAGCGGGTGGATCAGGCCCTCGGGCACATGAGCCGCGTGGAAGACGGGCTCCAGCAGAGCGGCCACCGTGGGCTCGGCCACCGCGCCGAGCGTCAGGGAGCAGATGGTGATGCCGAACTGCGCGGCCGCCATCATCTGCGGCAGATTCTCCAGGCCGTACAGCGCCTGCCTGGCCCGCGCGGAACCGCGTGCGGCGTGTGGCTCGATCTGGCTGCGGCGTACGGAGACGAGGGCGAACTCCGCTCCGACGAAGAAGCCGTTGGCCAGGACCAGCAGGAGGGCGAGGGCGAGTTGCAGAGCGCTCATCGGGTGCCCTCCGCCATCGCCGCGGCCGCCGCGACGTCAGCCGCTCTGCCGGCCGGAACGGCGGGTGACACCTCGGCCGGGACGGCGGGCGGCGCATCGGCCGCCACGGTTCCGCTCGGCACATCCGTCATCGCACCGCACGGCCCACCGGCCGGGGCGCCGTGCGGTCCGTCGGCCGACGGGCTCCCGGGCGGTATGCCGCCGAGCGCACCGGCCGGACCGTCGGCCGTGCGCACCAGCCGGACCCGTTCGGCCCGGTAGCGGTCCACCTGACGCACGGACAGCCGCCAGCCGGGCAGTTCCGCCTTGTCGCCGGGGGCCGGGATACGGCCGAGCAGATCGGCCACCAGGCCCGCCAGCGTCTCGTAGGGGCCGTCGGGGACGTCGAGTCCGATCCGCCGCAGGGTGGGGACCCGGCAGCTGCCGTCGGCCTCCCAGGCGGGCCTGCCGTCCTCGGGCGCTCCGGGGGCCAGTTCCGGCCGTCCGTCGCCCTCGGCGTCGTGCTCGTCGCGTACCTCGCCGACCAGTTCCTCGATGATGTCCTCCAGGGTGACGACCCCGGCCGTACCGCCGTACTCGTCGACCACGACGGCTATGGGCTGCTCGCTGCGCAGCCGCTCCAGCAGTTGCTGTACGGGCAGCGTCTCGGGCACCAGCAGTGCCGGGACGGCGATCCGTCCGGCCGGGGTGCGCAGCCGCTCCTGCACCGGTACCGAGAGCGCGTCCTTGAGGTGCACCATGCCGATGATCTCGTCGATGCGCTCCCGGTAGACGGGGAAGCGGGACAGGCCGGTGGCCCGGGTGAGGTTGAGGACGTCCGCGGCGGTCGCTGCGGACTGGAGGGCGCTCACCTTCACCCGGGGGGTCATGATGTGCTGCGCGGTGAGCCGGCCGAGCGAGAGGGTCCGTACGAACAGATCCGCCGTGTCCTGTTCGAGGGTGCCCGCCCGCGCGGAGTGGCGTGCCAGGGAGACGAGTTCACCGGGGGTACGGGCGGAGGCGAGCTCGTCGGTCGGTTCCACGCCGAAGAGCCGTACGAGCCGGTTGGCGACGGTGTTGAGCAGCGTGATCACCGGCCGGAACACGGTGGCGAAGAGATGCTGCGGGCCCGCCACGAAGCGGGCGACCTGGAGCGGCCGCGAGACCGCCCAGTTCTTGGGGACGAGTTCGCCGATCACCATCTGGACGGCGGACGCGAGCAGCATGCCGATCACGACCGCGATTCCGGAGACGACCCCTTCGGGCATCCCGGTCGCGGACAGCGGACCGTCCAGCAGCTGGGCGAGCGCGGGTTCGGCGAGCATGCCGACCACGAGCGAGGTGATGGTGATGCCCAGCTGGGTGCCGGAGAGCTGGAAGGACAGTTCCCGCAGCGACTTGACGACGGTACGGGCGCGGCGGTCGCCCGCCGCGGCGGCCCGCTCGGCGTCCGGACGGTCCACGGTGACCAGGCCGAATTCGGCTGCCACGAAGAAGCCGTTGGCGAGGATCAGAAGGAACGCTGCGGCGAGCAGCAGAAGGGGGATGGTCATGCCGCCGCCTCTTCGAAGGGGGCGGCGCAGGTACTACCGGACGATCCGTCCATTGCTGGAGGGAGTCACTCCTTGGGTCGCAGTGTGCCCCGCGGGCCGGTACCGGCCGTCACGTGCGGAGCGGGGCGCTCTCGGCGCCTCCGCCACCAGAGTAATCAAGACAGGGCGGACAGGGCAGTGCTCTGTGCGGCGGTTGCCGTACGGAACGGCATACGGAACGGTCGGTCGGGCACCGCCGTCACGGGTGGTCAGACGCCCTCGGCACGGTCGCGGGCGGGGTCACCCGTGCCGCGCGATTCCATGAGCACGCGCAGGGCGCGGGCGTCGCGGACGGCGTGCGCCCTGGCGATACCCGGCTGGATTCCCAGGGCCGGCAGGCTGCTGCCGTCGCTGAGGTCGAGAAAGACCCAGGGGTCGCCGGCGCGCAGATTGACCCGCAGGATCTCGGCCCAGTCCAGCCGCCGGCTGCGGGTGATATTGACCACGGTCACCCCGCTGTCGTCGGCGACGACCTTGGGACGGGCGAGCATCACCAGCACGCCGAGGAAGAGCAGGGCAGTGAAGACGAAGCTCGTCCGCTCCCCCGCGTTCAGCTTCTCCAGCATCAGGGCGACGGCCGTTATGACGACGAACATGACCGTGCCGACGCTCAGCAGCACGATCCGGGTACGGGTCGGCCGGAAGGTGACCGGAAGCGCGGGCGGTCCGGGCTGGGGCGCGGGGGCAGACATCAGTTCTCGGTCTCTTCGGGACGTCGGCGGAGGGCGTCAGAGGCGGCAGGCGTGGATGGCCGTGGTGAGGATGGCACGGGCGCCCAGCTCGTACAGGTCGTCCATGATCCGCTGCGCCTCCTTGGACGGGACCATCGCGCGGACGGCGACCCAGCCCTTGTCGTGCAGCGGGGAGATGGTCGGCGACTCCAGCCCCGGGGTGAGGGCGACGGCGCGCTCCAGGTGCTCGGCGCGGCAGTCGTAGTCCATCATCACGTACGTGCGGGCGACGAGGACGCCCTGGAGCCTGCGCAGGAACTGCTGCACCTTCGGCTCGTCGGTGCCGGCGCCGGTGCGGCGGATGACGACCGCCTCGGACTTCATGATCGGCTCACCGATGACTTCGAGGCCCGCGTTGCGCAGGGAGGTGCCGGTCTCCACCACGTCGGCGATGATCTGGGCGACCCCCAGCTCGATGGCGGTCTCGACCGCGCCGTCCAGGTGGACGACGGAGGCGTTGACGCCGTTGTCCGCGAGGTGCTGGGCGACGATGCCCTCGTAGGAGGTGGCGACGGTCATGCCGTCGAACTCCGCGACGCCGCCGGCGGTGCCCGGCTTGGTGGCGTAACGGAAGGTGGAGCGGGCGAAGCCGAGCGGGAGGATCTCCTCGGCCTCGGCCTCGGAGTCCAGCAGCAGATCGCGGCCGGTGATGCCGATGTCGAGCTTGCCGGAGCTCACGTAGATCGCGATGTCGCGGGGGCGGAGGTAGAAGAACTCGACCTCGTTCTCCGGGTCGACCAGGACGAGTTCCTTGGACTCCTTGCGCTGCTGGTAGCCGGCCTCATGGAGCATCGCCGACGCAGGTCCGGACAGTGAACCCTTGTTGGGAACGGCGATGCGCAGCATGAGGGCGGATTCCTTTGTGCGTAGGGGTGGTGATCCGTGCCGACGCGTCGGCGGCGGCACGGGGCCGGGTGGCGCGGGGAGTGTGTGCGCGGTGAAGGTACGAAGGCGTACGGGCGGGCTCAGAGATGGGCGTACACGTCGTCGAGGGAGATTCCGCGCGCGACCATCATCACCTGGATGTGGTAGAGGAGCTGGGAGATCTCCTCGGCGGCGGCTTCCTTGCCTTCGTATTCGGCTGCCATCCACACCTCGGCCGCCTCTTCGACGACCTTCTTGCCGATGGCATGCACACCCTTGTCCACCAGCTCGGCGGTACGGGAGGTGGCGGGGTCGCCGTGGGCGGCCTTCTGCTGGAGCTCGGTGAAGAGCTCCTCGAACGTCTTCTTGGACATGGTGACGCTCACTTTACGCGGCGATGTCACAGGGGCGCGAAGCGCCTCCCGCGAAGAGTGACGGTGGGCGTGTGTTCAGCGCGCGGGTTCGGCGATGGCGCGCAGGGTGGCCGCGGTGGCGACGGCGGCGGTGACCGCCTCGTGGCCCTTGTCCTCGTACGAACCCTCGATACCGGCCCGGTCCAGGGCCTGCTGCTCGGTGTCGCAGGTCAGTACGCCGAAGCCGATCGGGACGCCGGTGTCGACCGAGACCTGGGTGAGTCCCTGGGTGACGCCCTGGCACACATACTCGAAGTGCGGGGTGCCGCCCCGGATGACGACGCCGAGGGCGACGACGGCGTCGTAGCCGCGTCCCGCCAGCACCTTGGCGGCGACCGGCAGCTCGAAGCTGCCGGGCACACGCAGCAGGGTCGGCTCGTCGATGCCGAGCTCCCGCAGGGCGCGCAGAGCGCCGTCGACCAGACCGTCCATGATCTTCTCGTGCCACTGTGCCGCGATGACGGCGACCCGGAGGTCTCCGCAGTTCTCCACGCTCAGTTCGGGTGCGCCCTTGCCGCTCACGTCAGTCCTCGCCTTGCTGTTCTCGTCCGGTATTGCTTACGGGTGGTGCTGGTCGTACGGCCGTCAGGAGCCGTACGGCCCCTACTGGTTGCCGCAGGCGGACACGCCGACGGCGGTGTCGAGCCAGGGCAGGTCGTGGCCCATCCGGTCGCGCTTGGTGCGCAGATAGCGGAGGTTGTGCTCCCCCGCCTGCACGGGCATCGGCTCACGCCCGGTGACCCGGAGCCCGTGCCGGACGAGCGCCGTGGTCTTGTCGGGGTTGTTGGTCATCAGCCGGAGGCTGTGGACGCCGAGATCGTCGAGGATGCGCGCGCCGGCCGCGTAGTCGCGGGCGTCGGCGGGCAGGCCGAGCTCCAGGTTGGCGTCCAGGGTGTCGTGGCCGCGCTCCTGGAGTTCGTACGCGCGCAGCTTGGACAGCAGCCCGATGCCGCGGCCCTCGTGGCCGCGCAGATAGACCACGACGCCGCGGCCCTCCTCCGTGACGCGCTTCATGGAGGCCTGGAGCTGGGGCCCGCAGTCGCAGCGCTGCGAGCTGAAGATGTCGCCGGTGAGGCACTCGGAGTGGACCCGCACCAGCAGGTCCTCACCGTCACCGATGTCCCCGTGGACGAGGGCGACATGCTCGACGCCGTCGACCGTGGAGCGGTAGCCGTACGCCGTGAACTGCCCGTGGGCCGTGGGGAGCCGGACCTCGGCCTCGCGGCGGACGGTCGGCTCGGAGCCGCGGCGGTAGGCGATCAGGTCCTCTATCGAGATGATCGTCAGGCCGTGCTTGCGGGCGAACGGGATCAGTTCGGGCAGCCGCAGCATCACGCCGTCCTCGCCGGCGATCTCCACGATCGTGCCGGCCGGTCGCAGACCGGCGAGCCTCGCCAGGTCGACCGCCGCTTCGGTGTGACCGTTGCGTACGAGCACACCGCCCGGCTTGGCGCGCAGCGGGAAGACATGCCCCGGCCGGACGAAGTCGCCGGGCCCCGCGTCGCCCGCGGCGAGCAGCCGGAGTGTGGTGGCCCGGTCGGCGGCGGAGATGCCGGTGGTGACGCCGTGGCCGGGCGCCGCGTCGACGGAGACCGTGAAGGCGGTGCCCATCGACTCGGTGTTGCGGTCGACCATCTGCGGCAGTTCGAGCCGGTCCAGCTCCGTGCCCTCCATCGGGGCGCAGATCAGTCCGCGGCACTCGCTCATCATGAAGGCGATGATCTCGGGGGTGGCCTTCTCGGCGGCGATGACGAGGTCGCCCTCGTTCTCGCGGTCCTCGTCGTCCACGACGACGACCGGGCGGCCGGCCGCGATGTCGCGGATGGCCTGTTCGACGGGGTCCAGGGAGAGGTCCTCGACGTTGTCGGTGGAGTACCACGTGGGCAGTGCGGTGGTCATGCTGCTGCTCCTTCCAGGGGCACGGCGGCGGCGCGGGACCGCAGCCACCAGTCGCGCATCCCCCACAGGACGAGGGCGAGGTAGATCACGTACACGAGGCCGGAGAAGACGAGGCCGCTGCTGAAGGCGAGCGGTACGCCGACCAGGTCGACCAGCAGCCAGGCGAACCAGAACTCGACCAGGCCCCGGGCCTGGGCGACCATCGCGGCGAGCGTGCCGACGAAGATGTAGGCGTCGGGCCAGGGGTTCCAGGACAGTTCGGGGACGGCGGCGAACAGGCCGCCGACGGCCAGGGTGCCCAGGACCGTACCGCCGAGGAGCACCGCGCGCTCCTGCCGGCCGGCGAACCGTACGGCGATCGAGCCGTCCTGGGCCTGCTGCCTGCCGCGCTGCCACTGGCGCCAGCCCCACAGGGCCACGCCGATGACCAGCAGTTGCTTGCCGACGCCGCCGCTGAGCTGGGCGGAGGCATAGGCGCCGACGAGGATGACACCGGACAGGAGCTGGGCGGGCCAGGTCAGGATGGAGCGCCGCCAGCCGAGGGCGAGGGCCGCCAGACCGATGATGTTGCCGATCATGTCGGACCACAGGATGTGCTGACCGAAGGCGGTGAAGGCCTCACCGTTCAGCCAGGTCAGGGCAGTCACTGGGCGGACTCCTCGGCTCGGGCGCCGAGCAGCCGCTCGACATACTTCGCGATGACGTCGACCTCGAGGTTGACCGGGTCGCCGGGGCCCTTGATGCCCAGGGTGGTCAGCCCGAGGGTGGTGGGGATGAGGCTGATGGTGAAGTAGTCGGGCCCGGCGTCGACGACCGTGAGGCTGACGCCGTCCACGGTGATCGAGCCCTTCTCCACGACGTAGCGGGTCAGCGAGGCGGGGAGCGAGACCTTGACGATCTCCCAGTGCTCGGACGGCTCGCGCTCCACGATGGTGCCGGTGCCGTCGACATGGCCCTGGACGATATGTCCGCCGAGCCGGCCGCCGACTGCCATGGGCCGCTCCAGGTTGACCCGGGAGCCGGTCTCCAGCGCGCCGAGGCTGGAGCGGTCGAGCGTCTCGGCCATCACGTCCGCGGTGAACTCACCGTCCGCGAAGTCCACGACCGTGAGACAGACACCGTTGACGGCGATCGAGTCGCCGTGCTTGGCGTTCTCGGTGACGACGGGTCCGCGCAGGCGGAAGCGGGAGGAGTCACCGAGGTCCTCGACGGCGGTGACCTCACCCAGTTCTTCGACGATTCCGGTGAACACTCAACGCTCCTTCGTGGCAGGGACATTCGTGGCGGCTGCGTAGGTGATGGGTTCGGCCGCGGCTCCGGCGGCCGTTTCGGCCGCGGCCGGTTCGAGGGTCGCGGTGATCCGCAGGTCTGTGCCGATCCGTACGGTCTGCGTCATACGGAGCCGCAACGCCTCGCCGATCGTGGTGATTCCGGCGTCGGCGAGAGCCGCGGGGCCGGCGCCCAGCAGGACGGGGGCGAGATAGCCGACGACCTTGTCGACGGCTCCCGCCGCGACGAAGGAGCCGGCCAGCGCCGGACCGCCTTCGAGGAGTACGGAGCGGACGCCGCGCTCGTGCAGGGCGGCCAGCAGGGCGGGGACGTCCAGGCCGCGGGCCGCGCGGGGCAGTCGTACGACATCGGTACGAGGCGGCCGTACGGCATCGTCCAGATGGCCCGTGTCGGCGTCCTCGGCGACGGCGATCAGGGTGGGCGCGGCGTCGTCCAGGATCCGGGCACCCGCCCGTACCGCCGTGGCCTCGGTGTCGACCACGACGCGCAGCGGCTGAACGGCACCCTGGAGACCGCGTACGGCGAGATGCGGATCGTCGGTCCGTGCGGTGCCGGAGCCGACCACGACCGCGTCGGCCTCCGCGCGCAGCCGGTGGACATCGGCGCGGGCCTCGGCGGAGGTGATCCAGCGGCTGGTCGAGTCGGCGGCCGCGACCCGGCCGTCGAGGGTTGCCGCGTACTTCCACAGGACGTGGGGACGGCCGCGCCGTACGGAGGTGAGCCAGGCGGTGTTGCCGGCGTCGGCCTCCTCGGCGAGCAGGCCCTGCTCGACCGTGACTCCGGCCGCGCGCAGGGTGCCGGCGCCGCCGGTGGCCTGCGGGGTCGGATCGGCGACGGCGTACACGACACGGGCGAGTCCGGCGTCGACGAGCGCCTGGGAGCAGGGGCCGGTGCGGCCGGTGTGGTCGCAGGGTTCGAGGGTGACGTACGCCGTGCCGCCACGGGCCCGGTCGCCGGCCGCGCGCAGGGCGTGGACCTCGGCGTGGGGGCCGCCCGCGCGCTGGTGGAATCCCTCTCCGGCGGGCCGTCCGGCAGCGTCGAGGATCACGCATCCGACGACCGGGTTGGGGCTGGTGGAGCCTAGTCCGCGAGCGGCCAGCGCGACGGCTCGGCGCATGGCGTCGACATCGCTTACGGCTTCCGCTTCGGTGGCCACCGGGTCCTCCTGCCTCTTCGGGCACGGACTCCGGGGCCTGTCGATGACGACAGAGAAAAACGGGAACGCACAAGGGGACGCCGAGGCCGAAGATCCGGATCGTCCAAGGACGATCCACCGACGGCGGCGTACCGATGACGGCCCGCCGCGCACTGCCTCCCATCCGGACTTTCACCGTCGGTCCAGGAATCTCACCTGGTCAACCGGCCACTGGATGTGGACGGGTCGCGGACTATAACCGCCGGTTCGGAATTACACCGACCCCGGAGTGCGCTGCTTCTGGTACCCGCCCAGTGTGCCACGCCTGATCGTCCGCCATCCGAGTGGGGGGTGTGGGCTGTCTCACAGGGGCCGGGAGGCATGCGGGGCGCGCGGCAGCTCATACCTTCGGGCGGGCAGGCTCGGGACGCCTCACGCCTCCGGGGCGAACAACGCGTCCTGTGCCGCCTCCCGCGCGGTCAGGAGCGCGCCACGCAGGACGGCCGCGCCGCCCAGCACTCCGGCTCTGACCTCCGTGCGCAGCGGTGACATCGCGGCCAGCCGGTCCTCGACGCGGCGGGCCAGCACCTCGCCGCCCGCGTGTCCGAGTTCGCCCGCCAGCACGATCCGGCCGGGGTCCAGGACGGCGCTCACCGCCGCCGTACCTATGGCCAGCCTGTCGGCGAGGACATCGAGAAAGGCTCCGGCGTGCGCTCCACGCCCCCCTTGCGCCAGGACCTCCCCGGCGCCCGGCCCGGAGACGGCGGTCACCTCCGCGACGGCTGCGCGCACGAGGGCCGCCGAGGGGGGTTCCTGCGCCGCCGGAATCGCCGAAACGCCGTACCGCTCGGCGAGTTCACCGACGGCGACCGAGCCCACCAGGGTGTGGAAACCGCCGTCGCAGGACACCGCCGACGGCAGCCGCGGGGTGCCGGGCACCGGCAGGAAACCGATCTCTCCCGCGCCGCCCGAAGCGCCCCGGCGGAGCCTGCCGTCGAGCACGACAGCCGCGCCGACGCCATGGCCGAGCCAGAGCAGGACGAAGGTGTCCTGACCCCGGGCCGCGCCGAGACGCTGTTCCGCGAGGGCCGCGAGGTTGGTCTCGTTCTCCACCAGGAGCGTGGCGGGCAGCCGTTCCTGGAGAGCGGCGACGAGCCGCCGGTGCCAGGCGGGCAGTCCGGCGGTGTCGCGGAGTTCGCCCGTGGCCGGATCGACCAGACCGGGCGCGCCTATGCCCACGCTGTGCAGGGGCACCGCGCCGACCGTCCGGGCCGTCCGCTCCAGCAGGGCCACGGCCTGTTCGACGGCCGCCTCCGTCGCGGTGTCGCTGCCGATGGGCAGGGTGGCCTCGGCGAGCGTGGCGCCGAGCAGATCCGCGACGACGACGGAGACGCTGTGGGTACGCACGTCGAGGGCGGCGAGGTGGGCACGGTCCCCGGCGATCCCGTACAGCCTGGCGTTGGGACCGCGGCGCCGGTCGTCCGCCTCTCCGACGACCCGGACCAGCCCCGCCCCCTGGAGCCGTTCCACCAGGTCGGCGACGGTGGGACGGGAGAGCCCGGTCAGGGTCTTCAACTGTCCTGCCGTCAAAGGACCTTCGCGCTGGAGGAACCCGAGGGCGAGCCGGTCGTTGATGGCCCGTGCGGTGCTCGGGGATGCGGCCATACCGGAATCCTTCCAGATCGCTCTTGACGCCTTCGACCATGCGGTCTATTTATCAGGCAGGGTTCCTGATAATTTACTCCAGCGCTGCGGAAGGGCGCTCCAACGGTGCGGAGTTCGGACTTCGGAACTCGGGGCTCGGACTTCGGAGTTCAAGGAGGGCGGGACGGGATGTCGGCTGAAGTGAGCTACGACAAGCGGAGGTTACGCGGCGCCCGGCTCGCCGTCGCCGCCGTCTTCTGTGTGCATGGAGCGGTCACCGGCAGTTTCGCCACCCGTATCCCCTGGATCCAGGACCACGCCGGGGTCAGCGCCGGACAGCTCGGGCTCGCGCTCGCCTTTCCCGCGATCGGCGCCTCGGTGGCGATGCCGCTGGCCGGCGCCATCAGCCATCGCCTCGGGGCACGCACCGCGCTGCGCGGCCTGCTCGCCCTGTGGACCCTTTCGCTGACGCTGCCCTCCCTCGCGCCGAATCTCGCCACGCTGTGCGCGGCGCTGTTCGTGTACGGGGCCACCTCGGGCATGTCGGACGTGGCGATGAACGCCCTCGGGGTGGAGGTCGAGAACCGTCTCGACAAGTCGATCATGTCCAGCCTGCACGGCATGTGGAGCACGGGCGCGCTGATCGGATCGGCCGCCGGCACCCTGGCCGCGCATCTGGGCGGTGACGCGCGGCTGCACCACCTGCTCGCGGCCGCCGTGCTCACGCTGCTGGGCCTGATCGCCTGTCAGGGGGTGCTGGACCTGCGCAGCGCACCCGAAGAGGAAGCGCCGCCGCGGTTCGCGCTGCCGCCGAAGTCCGCGCTGCTCATCGGGGCCGTCGGATTCTGCGCGGTCTTCGCCGAGGGAGCGAGCCTCGACTGGTCGGCGGTCTATCTGCGGGACGTCCTGCACACCTCGCCCGGTCTCGCCGCGGCGTCGACCACCGCCTTCGCGCTCACCATGGCCGTCGCCCGGCTGGCGGGCGACCGGGTGATCGACCGGTTCGGTGCCGTGCGGACCGTACGGACGGGCGGGGCGCTGGCCGCGCTGGGCGGAGTACTGGTCGTCGCGGCGCCCCATCCGGGGGTCGCCATGGGCGGCTTCGCGTGCCTCGGTCTCGGCGTGGCCGTGGTCGTACCGCTCGCCTTCGCGGCGGCGGGCCGGGCCGGGCCGAACCCGAGCCAGGCCATCGCGGGTGTCGCCACCATCACGTACACCTCGGGCCTGATCGCCCCCTCGGCGATCGGCGCGGTCGCGGACGCGACCTCGCTGGTGGTGTCCTTCGGGCTGGTGACGCTGCTCGCCTGCGGTCTGTTGGTGGGCGCCGGGGTGCTGCGTACGGGCGACAGGAGGCCCGCCGAGGCCGGCGCGCGGAGCACGCCGGCGCCGGCTCCGGAGGAGGCATGACCTCCGGCGGCGTGGTGCGGGCAGGTGCCGGAGGGATCAGCCCGCGATCGAGTCGAGCTGTTCGGCGGCGGGACGCAGTGCCCAGAGGTCGCCGCCCGGTGGCGCCTGAAGACGCGGCACGGCGGCGCGTGCCCCGGGGTCTTTGGCGTCGGCCGCCGCGTGGACGATGTCGCTCGCCGCGTAGCGGTGGAACTCGAGTTCCGGGTGCGGCCAGGGAGCCGCGCCGGTCGCCGCCGGCAGGAGATGGCCGACGGCCTTGAACAGGCTCTGCCCGCGCGGTCCCCGATACGCCCAGAGGTCCACGCCGACCTGTTCGCCGATGGCGGCGAGACGGGTGTGGGCGACCAGGTCGAAGGTCGAGTAGTGCCAGCTGCGCGTACGGGCGAGTTCTTGCGGCTGGCTGCCGTAGGCGGCGATCTGGGTGTCGATGCGTTTCGCACGGGCGTCGAGCACGGTCCGGCGCGCGAGGCTCCGGTCGCCGGTGGCGAGCGCGAGGGCGGCGACCTGCATGTCCATGAAGGTGCCGTGATTGTTCTTCGCGGCCGACTCCTCCTTGCCGAAGGGCGAGTTGACGAGCCAGTCCAGGAAATCCTCGTTCCAGGCGCGCATCCCGGCGCGGTCGCTCCCGGTCCAGCCGGGGGCTCCGGTGCCGAGGATCGCGATGGCGTCCAGGACGCTGGTGAACTGCTGGGAGAAGTCGATGATGCCGATGGACCGGCCGTCGTACATGCAGGGGATGAACTGCCCGTGGTTCAGATTCGGGTTCATCCGGGTCGCCGAGCTGATGAACCAGGTGCGCAGAATGTCGGCGGCGTGCTCCGCGTACCGCTTCCGGCCCGTGTAGTACCAGGCGAGGCTGAGCGTGGTGGTGGAGTTGACGACCTTGCCGATGTCCGGGCGGTCGGTTCCGGTGTCGACCTCCGGGTTGCGTTCGCCGTCGCGCTGGACGTACGGACAGCCCCACGGGTTGTCGGCGGTCCTCGGCTTCGAGGGCCACCAGTACGGCGCCTGGCTCAGATAGTCGTGCGGGTCGCCGCCGGGGGCAGGCGCGGGTTTGTCCGTGACGGTCCAGGGCCCCTGGCCGAGCCAGGTGTCCGCCCGCGCGGTCAGGGACGTGACGGTCCGCCTGAGGGCGGGATCACCGCGGTCGAGGGCGATACGGGCCTGCCGCATCCGCTCACCGTCGATCACCACCGTCGCGGGAGCCCCGGGCGCCGTACGGCGCGGGTCATGAGGCTCCGGCGCGGCGGAAGCGGAGGCAGGCGATGACGCTGCCGAGGACGATACGGGGGACGCGGAGGACGCGGCCGGGACGAGCAGCGAGGCGAGGGTGACGGCTGTGGCGATCACGGCAGCCGGACGCCATCGTGCGACTCGTACGGCTCGGAAGGTCCGTACGGCTCGGGGGGTCCGTAAGGCTCGGAAGCTCCGGGAAGTTCCGCTCATCAAGCACTCCGATCAAATATGTGAACGGGATTCATGAACGAGACCGTGTGAGCGTAGAGCCGCGCGGAACCTCTGACAATGACGTGAACGGAATTCACGGACGAGGCCACACGGCGCCGGAGCGGGCCCCGGCTCGACGCGTGGCCGTCGGGGCCACCTACCATTGCGCTGATCTTTTTCGGCCATGGAGCCTGCATCGATCCGGTCTCCGTGGCGCCGGCCGCGACGGCCCGGAGGGTGATGGCGCCAGTCGTGGCAGTGCCGGTCTGTCCCCGGCAGCAACCCCAGAAGTGGAGCCCCCTCATGAAGCTCGGCGTGCGCTGGACTCTGCACGGCGACGGGCGTACCCCCGCCCCAGGCGCCGTCGTCCGCCCCGACGAGCGGTTGTCCTGGCCCCGTACGATGGGCCTCGGCGCCCAGCATGTGGTGGCGATGTTCGGGGCGTCGTTCGTCGCTCCGGTCCTGATGGGTCTGGACCCCAACCTCGCGATCATGATGTCCGGCGTCGCGACAGTGATCTTCCTGTTGGCGACCCGCGGCCGGGTCCCCAGCTACCTGGGCTGTTCGCTCTCCTTCGTCGGCGTGGCCGCCACCATCCGGGCCTCCGGCGGTGACAGCGCCACGGTCACCGGCGCGGTGCTGGTCGTCGGCCTCGCGCTCTTCCTGGTGGGACTCGCGGTCCAGCGCTTCGGCGCCCGGATCATCCATGCCGCGATGCCCCCCGTGGTCACGGGCGCGGTCGTCATGCTGATCGGGTTCAACCTGGCGCCGGTGACGGCTTCGACGTACTGGCCGCAGGACCAGTGGACGGCCCTGCTGGTGATGGCCTTCACCGGACTCGCCGTGGTCTGCCTGCGTGGTTTCTGGTCACGGATCGCGATCTTCCTCGGGCTGATCTTCGGTTACGGCATCTCCTGGCTCTTCGACCGGGTCTTCGGCCGGATCCACTCGCCGGCCGGCGGGGCCGAAGCCGTCGATCACTGGCGGCTGAATCTGTCGGGCGTCGGCAAGGCGGAGTGGATCGGACTGCCGGACTTCCACGCGCCGAGTTTCGAGTGGTCGGCGATCCTGGTCGCGCTGCCGGTCGTCATCGCGCTGATCGCGGAGAACGCCGGGCATGTGAAGGCCGTCGGCGAGATGACCGGCGAATCACTGGACGACCGGCTGGGCACCGCGATCGCGGCCGACGGCGCGGCATCGATGCTCTCCACCGCCGTGGGAGGCCCGCCCAACACCACGTACTCCGAGAACATCGGTGTCATGGCCGCGACCCGCGTCTACTCCACCGCCGCCTATTGGGCCGCGGCGGGCTTCGCCCTGCTCTTCGGCGTCTGCCCCAAGTTCGGGGCGATCGTGGCCGCTGTGCCCGGTGGCGTACTGGGCGGGATCACCGTCATCCTGTACGGCATGATCGGCCTGCTCGGCGCGCAGATCTGGACCAACGCCGGGGTGGATCTGCGCAATCCGCTGAATCTGGTACCGACGGCCGCGGGCATCATCATCGGGGTCGGCGGAGTGAGCCTGAAGATCACCGACAACTTCGAGATCAGCGGTATCGCGCTCGGCACGATCGTGGTGATCATCGGCTACCACGTGCTGCGCGCGTTCGCCCCGGCGCACATGAAGGGGCAGGAACCTCTGCTGGACTCCGGCACCTCCGCGTACGACAAGAACGAGGAACAGGGCCGGTAGCCCCCGGCCGTACCCGACTTCGATCAGAGCCGGGTACGCCCCGGAACGCGATTCGCCATCCGCGCTCCGGGGCGTACGGTCAACTCCCGCTCGGGGCCCGCGCCGTGGGTCAGTGCGCGATCATGGCGTTGAGCGGCACCGCTCCGGCCGTCCGCGCGGACAAGGCATCGAAGTACCCCTCGACGTCGGCCTTCTCGGTCGTGTTCGGGTAGGGGTTCGTGCATGAGGTGCCCGCGCTGGCACCGGACATCAGGCTGGAGCAGGGTCCGGGCTTGCGGTCCGGCAGGCCCAGGATGTGGCCCAGTTCGTGGGACGATATGCGGATCGTGTTGTGGCCCTCGTCCACCGCCTGCCGTCCGATGTAGACGGTTCCGTTGCCCAGCGAGGTGGTGATGGCGCGGGGCCAGCCGTCGTCCGCCAGGACCCGGATGTTGGCGCGCTGCCCGGCCGCGACCGGGCGCAGTTCGACGGCGTCGACGCTCTCGTTCCAGATCGCCGCGCCCCGGTCGACCGCGGACTTGAACTCGGCGGAACCGCCGGCGTCGTAGGTGACCACACGAGCGGCCACGGCTCTGTCGGCGTCCGCGTGCGCGGAGGGAGCGGCCACGGCCTGGCCACTCATCAGCGAAAAGGTCACGGCCAGGGTGGCAGCGAACCCGCTGGTCAACTTACGGACGTGCATGGTCGACCTCCTTACGGGAGAAACAGTCGTGCACATGACATGACTTTCCTGCTCACTGCCCAGCGAGGAGTGACACCAATCCGTCAATCCGACGACCGTACCGAAGTCCTTGGCCGGCCCGGTGGCAGGCGCTGACCCGGTGTCATGCGCGGGTGCGTCCACGAGCACGATGAGGCCGATTCCACTGGCCGACAGTGATCGCCGATGGAAGTCGGATATCGGGGTAAACGAGCCGGTGATGAGCAACGAACCGCATGTGGTGGTCGTGGACTCGCCGTACGGGGACAGTGCGGCAGCCCGCGGAGCCGCCGCCGACTTCCTCTCGCAGCACTGTCCCTGGGCCGACCTCGACGCGGTGCTGCTCGTCGTCTCCGAACTCGTCGCCAACTCCATCCGGCACACCCCGGGCTGGTGGCGGCTCCGGCTCACCACGCAGAACGAGACCCTGGTGGTGGAGATGGAGGACGCCAGTCCCGAACTGCCGGTCGCACGCCCGCCCGACTTCGGCGGTGGCGGGGGATTCGGCTGGCCGCTGGTGCTGAGGCTGGCCGGTCATGTCGAGGTCGGACCGCTGCCGCACGGCAAACGGGTGCGCGCGGTCTGGCAGCGGTCGGCGTCGTCGTCCGTGCCCTCCCCGGTATGAAGCGCCGGCGCGGGCGGGCTCAACTTCCGTACGGACGACGGGCGTAAACGGCCTGCGGTGTTGTACGGAGGGGCGCACCCGGTGTTGTACGGAGAGGGCGCACCGCATCGCGCGGTGCGCCCCTGCGCACATCACCGTAGGCCCGCGGTGTTACTCCACCACCAGCAGCCCTTCCCGCAGCCGCCCGGTGATCCGTGACAGCAGCCGGGACACATGCATCTGGGACACACCCAGCTCGGCGCCGATCTCCGACTGGGTCATCTCGTCGCCGAAGCGCATCCGCAGGATCCGCCGCTCACGCTCGTCGAGTTCCTCGATGAGCGGCTTCAGGGCCTGGACGTTCTCCGCCGCTTCCATCCCCGCGTCGGGTGCGCCGAGCCGGTCGGCGAGGGGCACCGGGGACTGCGCCGTGTCGTCCGTCGGCATGTCGATCGAACCGGCCGTGTAACCGTTGCTCGCGACGACGCCCTCGATGACCTCGTCCTCGTCAAGACCGAGATGTCCGGCCAGTTCGGCCGTGGTCGGCGCCCGGTCCAGCCGCTGGGACAGTTCGTCGGTCGCCTTGGCCAGGTCGATCCGCAGCTCCTGGAGCCTGCGCGGAACGTGCACGGCCCAGCTGGTGTCCCGGAAGAAACGCTTGATCTCGCCGACGATGTACGGGACGGCGAAGGTCGCGAACTCCACCTCACGGCTGAGCTCGAAGCGGTCGATGGCCTTGATCAGGCCGATGGTGCCGACCTGGACGATGTCCTCCATCTGATCGGCGCGGTTCCGGAACCGCGTGGCCGCGTACCGGACCAGCGCCAGGTTCAGCTCGATCAGGGTGTTGCGCACGTACTGGTGCTCGTGCGTGCCTTCTTCCAGCTCGGTCAGCCGGGCGAAGAAGAGCTTCGAGATCTCCCGCGCGTCCTTGGGTGCCACTTCCGCCGGACACTCCACGTGCGGAAGGTCCAGCTCCGCCGCCCCGGCCTGCTGCTGGCTCCCGTATCTCGTGCTGTCGGTCGGGACCGTGCTCGCCGTGGACACTTCGGCCTCCCCTGGTTCCATTGTCAATGCGGAGGGCGTGTACCCCGTCCTGACAGACTCATGCCTGCGTTTTTCAGATCGGGTTGTGCCAGGTCCGAGTCCGGCGCCGCGGGCCGGGCCGGACTCTCGCACCACGCCCTAACTCCAACTGGCGTGCAGCGGCTTGCCCTCGGCGTATCCGGCGGCGCTCTGGACGCCGACGATCGCCTTCCGGGCGAACTCCTCCAGGGAGTTCGCTCCGGCGTAGGTGCAGGAGGACCGCACGCCCGCGATGATCTGGTCGATCAGGTCCTCGACGCCGGGGCGGGCCGGGTCGAGGAACATCCGCGAGGTGGAGATGCCCTCCTCGAAGAGCGCCTTGCGAGCCCGGTCGTACGCCGACTCCTCGCTCGTACGGTTGCGTACGGCGCGGGCCGAGGCCATGCCGAAGGACTCCTTGTACAGACGTCCGTCGGCGGCCTGCTGGAGGTCGCCGGGGGACTCGTACGTACCGGCGAACCAGGATCCGATCATCACATTGGACGCACCGGCGGCGAGCGCCATGGCGACATCGCGCGGGTGCCGCACCCCGCCGTCGGCCCACACGTGCTTGCCGTGCTTCTTCGCCTCGGCGGCGCACTCCATGACGGCCGAGAACTGCGGCCGCCCCACCCCGGTCATCATGCGCGTGGTGCACATGGCGCCCGGTCCGACACCGACCTTGACGATGTCAGCACCGGCTTCGACGAGATCGCGTACGCCCTCGGCGGCGACGATGTTGCCCGCGACGACCGGCACCTTCGGATCGAGCGCGCGGACCGCCCTGACCGCGGCGATCATCGATTCCTGGTGGCCGTGCGCCGTGTCGACGACGAGCGTGTCGACGCCCGCGTCCAGGAGCTGCCGGGCCTTGTCCGCGACATTCCCGTTGATGCCGACGGCGGCGGCGATCCGCAGCTTGCCGTCCGCGTCGGTGGCCGGCGTGTAGAGGGTGGCCCGCAGGGCGCCCTTCCGTGTGAGGACGCCGACCAGGCTGCCGTCGGTGCCGATGGCCGGAGCGAGCTTGCGGTTGGCGTTGTCGAGGGTGTTGAACGCCTCGCCCGGATCCATGTCCGCGGAGATCAGCAGCAGGTCCTTCGACATGACCTCGGAGAGCTGGGTGAAACGGTCGACGCCGGTCAGATCGTGGTCGGTGACGATACCGACGGGCCGGTGGTCGCCGTCGACCACGACGCCCGCGCCGTGCGCCCGCTTGGGCAGCAGGGACAGCGCGTCACCGACGGTCTGGGTGGGGGCCAGCACGATCGGGGTGTCGAGTACGAGATGCCGGGTCTTGACCCAGGAGACGACCTCGGTGACGACCTCGATCGGGATGTCCTGCGGGAGGACGACGAGCCCGCCGCGCCGGGCGACGGTCTCGGCCATCCGACGGCCCGCGATCGCGGTCATGTTCGCGACGACCAGCGGAATGGTGGTGCCGGTGCCGTCCCCGGAGCAGAGGTCCACGCCCTGGCGCGAACCCACGGCCGAGCGGCTCGGCACCATGAACACGTCGTCGTACGTGAGGTCGTACGGGGGCTGCAAGTCATTGAGGAAACGCACGTGCTGAACTTCCCAGTCGATCGGAATTGGCCCCCGGTCGGTGGAGCCGGGGAAAGCGCACGTACTTCAGTGTCCCATGCCCTGCCGCGAACCCACCCCGGGAGAAACCTCCAGCTCAGGAGGGGTGCCCTGGTGTGATGCTCCAAGGTGACCCGCCCGCCTCGGCCGTGCGGCCGGGCCGGAACCCGGATCCGGACGACGGCCGCTCCGCGTCCCGGGCGTACCGCTGACGACGCTTCAGACGGCGTCCGGGTCGCACCGCTCCAGCGCGGGCCGGGGCCCCGGCGTGAACTCCGTCAGCAGGAAGTCCGCCGCCGCGGTGTCGGTGACCAGGCTGGTGACGAGTCCGGAGCGCAGGACGGCCCCGATCGCCTCCGCCTTGCGCAGCCCGCCCGCGATCGCCACGACCTCCGGGATACGGCGCAGCCGGTCGGCCTCGACCGTGATGCACCGCTCGCCCAGGTCACGGCCCACCCGTCGGCCCTCGGCGTCGAAGAGATGCGCGGACATCTCGGCGGCGACGCCGAGCGAGGCGTAGTGGGTCCGCTCCTCCTCGGTGATCATGTCGTGCACCGTGGAGATACCCGCCTCCCACGATCCGATGGAGACGGCGGCGACGGTGACCTTGTCGAAGTACTCGAAGGCGCGCGCGATACCGGTCTGGTTGCGCAGCGCGGCGGCGGTCGCCGGGTCGGGCAGCAGCATCGGGGCGTAGATGGGGTGGGCCTCTCCCCCGGACACCTGGGCGGCACGCCGTACCGCCTCGACCGAACCACGCTCCGCGGTGCCCGCGTCGTACACGCCCGTGAGCTGGACGACCGTGCACGGCGGCAGCCGGTCGAGCGCGGCCGCCATGTGGATGGTGGAGCGGCCCCAGGCCAGGCCCAGCACATCGCCCTCGACGACCAGTTCACCGAGCAGATCGGCGGCGACCTCGCCGAGATTCTCCGGGTCGGGGGACTCGTCCCCGCCCTCGGCGGGCGACTCGACGACGACCGCGTGCCGCAGGCCGTAGCGGGCACGCAGCGCGTCCGAGCGCTCCGCGTCCAGTTCGGCGGGGACCCGGATCTCGATCCTCACGAGATCGCGTTCCAGCGCCGTCTCCAGGACCCGGGCCACCTTGAAACGGCTGACGCCGAACTCCTCGGCGATCTGGATCTTGGACTTTCCCTCAAGATAGAAGCGGCGGGCCATGGCCGCCGCCTGTACCAGTTCCGCGGGTCCCATCCGCAGGGCTGGCCGACCTGCCGACATACCAGACACCGCGATCTCCTCACTTCTGTTCACACTCTGGACTCGCTGTTCATCCTGTCAGATGCAACGGTCCTTGATCAGCCCGGTTGGGCCCCGTTCATGTTCCTGTGGCGCACTGTCCGTCTCGGCGGCCGAGGCGGTGGCCACGGGGCCCCGACCCGGTGACCGTTGGCCCGCGGACCGGCCGGGCGGCCCGGCTCACCGACCGCGTCCCGTCACCGAGCCGGTGCCCCGCCCGTCAGGCGCGCCGCACGGTCATCGGCTCAGTGGCCTCGGGCCCCTCGGCTCAGTGCCCGCAGGCCCAGGAGGCCGAGGCGGTGGCCTCGGTCGCCTGGTTGCGCAACATCCGTACCGCGGCGGCCGGATCGTCCGTTCCGTACACCGCGGAACCGGCGACGAAGACATCGGCACCGGCCTCCGCGCACCGCTCGATGGTGGTGGCCGAGACCCCGCCGTCGACCTGGAGCCACAGTTCGAGACCGTGCTTGGAGATCATCTCCCGAGTACGCCGGATCTTGGGCAGCATGATGTCCAGGAAGGCCTGGCCACCGAAGCCCGGCTCCACCGTCATGATCAGCAGCATGTCCAGCTCGGGGAGCAGGTCCTCGTACGGCTCGATGGGCGTCGCGGGCTTCAGCGCCATGGACGCCTTGGCGCCCTTGGCCCGGATCTCCCGCGCCAGCCGTACGGGCGCGGCCGCGGCCTCCACATGGAAGGTCACGGAACCGGCGCCCGCCTCCACGTACTGCGGGGCCCAGCGGTCGGGGTCCTCGATCATCAGATGGCAGTCCAGCGGGGTGTCCGTCGCCCGTCCGAGCGCCTCGACCACCGGCACGCCCAGGGTCAGATTGGGCACGAAGTGGTTGTCCATGACATCGACATGGAGCCAGTCCGCGCCGTCGACCGCCTTCGCCTCCTCGGCGAGTCGGGAGAAGTCGGCGGACAGGATGCTGGGGTTGATCTGAGCCATGTGCCAAGCCTGCCATGCTCGGGACCACTTCCTGACCGTTCCTGACCGACCGGCTGTGCTCGGTACGTACCAATGCCGTGCGGGAACGGAACAGTTCGTGCAATCCGCGCGTTTCAACGGCCCACGACATTCCTCTGCAAGGGGCCGACGTACGGCGGGACCGCCGATCGGTACAGGGGCGATGGCCAAGCGGTACGGGGCCGGGGTCGAGCAGTGCCGAGGGCCGGGCAGCGGGAGGGCGAGGACCGGGGAGCGCGCGTCAGGCGGTACGCCGCAGCAGCGCCAGATACATGGCGTCCGTGCCGTGCAGATGCGGCCACAGCTGGACGTCCGGCCCGTCCCCCAGCGCCGGTACGCCCGGCATCAGCGGCCTGGCATCGACCCATTCCGCCTCGACCGCCGGACCGCCGCGCCCGTGGAGCACATCGTCCACGACCACCCTGGTCTCGGCGAGATGCGGCGAGCAGGTCGCGTACCCGACGATGCCACCGACCCGTACGGAGTTGAACGCCTCGCGCAGCAGGCCCCGCTGAAGCGGCGCGAAGCCCTCCAGGTCCTCGGGCCGTCGCCGCCAGCGCGCCTCCGGCCTGCGCCGGAGCGCGCCGAGACCCGAGCAGGGGACGTCCACGAGCACGCGGTCGAAGGAGCCGGGGGCCCAGGGCGGCCGGGTGCCGTCGGCGGCGATCACCTGGTAGGGGCCGGGGTTGCCGGCCAGCGCGCGTTCGACGAGCCGGGCCCGGTGCGGCTGCTTCTCGGCGGCGAGCAGGGAGGCGCCGCGTCCGGCGGCCAGCGCGGCCATCAGCGCCGCCTTGCCGCCGGGGCCCGCGCAGCCGTCGAGCCAGCGGGCGTCGGCCCCGTCGAGAGGTGCGTTGGCGACGGCGACCGCGACGAGCTGGCTGCCCTCGTCCTGGACTCCGGCCCGCCCGTCGCGTACGGATTCGAGCGCGCCCGGTTCGCCGCCCTCGGCGAGCCGTACGGCATAGGGCGACCAGCGGCCCGGCAGGCCGGAGTCCTCGCCCACGGCGTCCATCAGCTCGTCGGTGGTGGAGCGGCCGGGGCGGGCGACCAGAGTCACCTCGGGCCGTTCGTTGTCGGCTTCGAGGAGGTCCTCGATACCGGCGCGGCCGCCGCCCAGCGCGTCCCAGAGCGCGGAGACCACCCAGCGGGGGTGCGAGTGGACGACCGCGAGATGGTCCTCGGCGTCCTCGTCGTACGGCGGAGCGACCCGTTCCACCCAGGTGTCCAGGTCGTCCTGGGCGATCTTGCGCAGCACGGCGTTGACGAACCTGGCGCGTCCGTCGCCGAGCACCACCCGGGCCAGCTCCACACTCGCCGAAACCGCCGCGTGGGTCGGGATCCGCGTCCCCAGCAGCTGGTGCGCGCCCAGCGCGATCACATCGAGCACCGGCGGATCGACCTCGCGCAGCGGCCGGTCGATACACGCCGAGATGATCGTGTCGTAGGTGCCCTGGCGGCGCAGCGTGCCGTACACCAGCTCGGTGGCGAGGGCGGCGTCCCGTGCCTCGAAGTCGCTGCTCTCGCGCGCCTTCTTGAGCAGCGGCGGCAGGACGAGATTCGCGTACGCGTCCCGTTCGTCGACCGCCCTGAGCGCCTCGAAGGCGAGAATCCGCACGGGATCCTTCTTGGGGCGGCGGTACGGCTTGGCGGGACGGCGACGGGCCTGCTCGTTCAAAGGTGCTCCGCGGTGAGAAGAGTCGTTCTTTCTCAGCCTACGTCCGCCGAGCCGAGCCGTTCGCCCGGGGCGATCCGCACCCCGCGGGCCCAGTCGGCGGCGCGCATCGGCTTCTTGCCCTGCGGCTGGACCCAGAGCAGCTCCACCTCGTGCGAACCGGTACCGACATGGACACTGTTCTTTCCGGCGGCCAGCTCGCCGGGCGCCAGCTCCGCACGGTCGGGCAGCAGCGCCAGCTGGACCAGCTTGAGCCGCTCCCCGCGGAACACGGTCCAGGCGCCGGGCGCCGGGGTGCAGGCGCGGACGACACGGTCGACGCGCAACGCCGGCGCCGCCCAGTCCACCTGCGCGTCCTCGACGTTGATCTTGGGTGCGAGAGAGACGCCCTCGCCCGGCTGCGGTACGGGGAGCAGTGTGCCGTCCTCGATCCCGTCCATGGTCGCGGCGAGCAGCCCCGCGCCCGCGAAGGCCAGCCGGGTCAGCAGGTCACCGCTGGTGTCGGTGGGCCGGACGTGCTCGGTCAGGACGCCGTACACCGGACCGGAGTCCAGCCCTTCCTCGATCTGGAAGGTGGCCGCGCCGGTCATCTCGTCGCCCGCCATGACGGCGTGCTGGACGGGAGCGGCACCGCGCCAGGCGGGCAGCAGCGAGAAGTGCAGGTTCACCCAGCCACGGGCCGGCACGTCGAGGGCGACCTTCGGCAGCAGGGCACCGTACGCGACGACCGGACAGCAGTCCGGCCCGATCTCGCGCAGCCGCGCCAGGAAGTCCTCGTCGCGCGGCTTCGCCGGCTTGAGCACCTCGATACCGGCCTCCTCCGCTCGCTGCGCGACCGGACTCGCGACGAGCCGGCGGCCACGCCCCGAGGGCGCGTCGGGCCGGGTCACGACGGCGACGACCTCATGCCGGTCGGAGGCGATCAGTGCGTCCAGGGCGGGTACGGCGACCTCGGGGGTGCCGGCGAAGACGAGCTTCATCGGTGACTGACTGCCTCTCGGACTGGTGACGTGCTTCTCGGGCGGGTGACATCTCGGGCCGCCGCGTGCGGTGACGCGCGTACGGCTGTGTGCGGTCTGTGGTGCGGATACGGCTGTGATGCCGCTGTGCGCGGGTGCTGCCGCGTGCGGTCATCGGGCAGCGCACCAGTCTATGGGGCGGCACCGCAGGGGGCGTACGACGGCCCGCGCGCCCCGCGCGGGTACGGATACGCCCCGCAGCGTGACCACAACGCCGGGTGGCGCGTTGTCAAGAGAGATTGACCAACACGGGCGCCATGGTGCGGCCCGATCCTTTTCAACGCCGGTTCGAGAGGCTTGTTCATGGCCGACCACGCAACCCACGACGCACAAGCCCGAGCAAGTCTGCACCTGTTGGTGCGGGACATCGAGCGGGTACGGCGGCAGGTGGATGCGCTGCGCACCCTCACCGCCCAGTTGGGCAACGTCTACCGCCCCCGCCGATCGGGCCCGTCCACGGGCTTCGTCGTCTACGGCAGGGCCCCCGCTCCGACCGTACGCCTCGCACAGGAACTCCGGGACAGCGTCGAGACCTTGGTGACGGCGGCCGTGGACTTCGACCGCTCACTGGGCTTCTCGTGGGACGCGGTGGGATCCGCGCTGGGCGTCACCAAGCAGGCGGTGCACCGGCGTTACGGCACGCGGCGCGCCGCGCAGCAGCCGACGACGGCCGAGCCGGACCGCCCGCACGACGCCACCACGCCCCGCCCGGCTCTGTCGGCCATGCCCGGCGCCGTACCGGCGGTCCCGGCCGCCCGGTCCATGCCGCCGCAGCCGACGGCGAACCCCCACTCCCTGCGCGAGGAACCCCGCCCGGGGGTCTTCCCGGGTCCGCGCGGCGGCTGACCGCTTCCCCGTCGATACGAGGGCCGTTCCCACCGGGCAGGACGGGGGCGGCCCACCGGTGGGAGAGTGAGACGGGCCCGCAGGAGGTGACGTGCCCGGACGGAGCGCGAGTTGCGTCGCGCACACGCGAGCCGTCGGTCCGCGCCCGGCCCCGCACCGCGCTCGCGTCGGCCAGGCGCCCCGCTCCCTGATCCAGTCCCGCGATCCGAACGGAAGACGCTGACGCTGTGGCCGGAAAGGTTCACCGGCTCGCGACGTCCGGCACGGCACCTCGCCGCGTGGCCGGACGCGCGTGAGTACGTCCGGTCCGAGCGCGATCCCCGGCCCTGGGGCCGGGGAGGTACCCCCTGGCACCTGACGCCGCGAGCCCCCGGCAAACCTTTCCGGACAGAGCCCCGCACGAGTCATTCCGAAGTCCCATCTGCCCGGCGGTGTCCGGCGCGTGCGATCGCAAGGCGCCGGGCCCGCCCGCCCTTCAGGCGGACGACGCTACGTCGGCATGACTCGTCCACATGACTCGTCCACGTCCTGTCCGGCGGACTTCGTCGGGCCCGGGTCGTCTGGCGCCGCACCTCGCCGCGCTGCCGAAACGCCCACAGGAAACCACCCTGCGGGCGCCCCGGCGCCTTGCGATCCACCGCCCCGGACGCCCCGGGCTGATCCGACACGACCGACCGGACAGGACCTAGCCGATGTCCGGCGGGTCGATCCTCACCCGTACCGGATCGCCTCCACCCCGGGCCAGCCGCCCCGCCTGCGCCGTCTTCAGCGCGCCCGCCAGCGCGGCTCCGCTGCCCGGCGGGACCCGCAGCAGGGCCCGCTCCCATCGCTCCCCCGGCGGAGGATCGCCCGGCCTGCGGGGTCTGCCCGGGTCCGTGACCGGCAGCGGTACGGGCCCCAACACCTCGGCGTCGCCCGGCAGTTCGGTGGCGGCCAGGAACGTCGCCACCGTGTCCGCGCGGCCCGTCACCGCCGCCATCCGGGACACCGGAGGGAATCCCAGTTCGGCCCGCTCGGCCAGTTCCCGCTGGGCGTGGCCCACCGGGTCCCAGCGCACCAGTGCCTGCACCGGCCGCAGAGTCGGCTCGGCGACCACGACCACCGTGCCGCCCTCGCTCTGTCCGCGCACCAGGGAGCCCGCCTGCATCCAACGCCGCAGGGCCTCCTCCCCCGCCCGCAGGTCGGGGCGCCCGAGCATCGCCCAGCCGTCGAGCAGCAGCGCGGCCGCGTAGCCGGCGCCTTCGGCGACCGGCTCGGCCCCGGGGGTGCTCACCACGAGCGCGGGACGGTCCGGCACGGAGTCGAGCACATGGTCCCGTCCCGACGTACGGACCGGGACGGCGGGGAAGGCACGGCCCAGCTCCTCGGCCGTGCGCCGCGCCCCGACGATCTGTGCGCGCAGCCGGGTGTTCCCGCACTCCGCGCAGTGCCAGCCCTGCTCGCCGCGGCCGCACCAGCCGCAGTGCAGGTCCCGCTCGCGCGGCGCCTCCAGCGGTCCCGCGCAGTGGCGGCAGCGGGCCGGCGTACGGCAGCGCTCGCAGGCCAGCCGGGGCACATAACCACGCCGGGGCACCTGCACCAGCACCGGTCCGCTCTTCAGCCCCTCCCTGACGGCCTGCCAGGCCAGGCTGGGCAACCGGGCCACACGCGCCGCCTCGTCCCGCGCCAGCTCGCCATCGCCGACGGTACGCACCAGCGGCGCGGCCGTACGCACCTGCTCCCGGCCCGCGGCCAGCGGCAGCGCCCAGCCCGTCCCGACCAGTTGCGCCGCCTCGACCGTGCATCCCGTACTGCCCAGCAGGAAGCCGCACTTGTCGTGCGCGGCACGCAGCAGGAGCACCTCACGGGCGTGCGGCTGCGGCGCGTGCTGCTCGCTGTGGCTGCCGTCGCCGTCGTCCCAGATGGCCACCAGCCCCAGGTCCTGGACGGGCGCGAACATGGCCGCGCGGGTCCCGACGACCGCGCGCACCGCACCGCGCCGTACCGCGAGCCACTCCCGGTACCGCTTCTCGGGGCCCGCCTCGGCTGTGAGCAGCGCGTGCCGCCCCGCGCCCAGCAGTGCCGTGAGCGCGGTGTCGACCCGCGCGGCGACCCGCCCGTCCGGTACGACGACGAGCGCGCCCCTCCCCGACGCCAGCGTCGCCGCCACCGCCGCCGCCAGCTCGCCCGCCCAGTGCGGCCCGGGAAGGGCGGTCCACACGGCCCGCGGCGCCCCGCCACCGGCGAGCGCGCCCAGGAACGCCGCCCCGTTCCCGTACCGCTCCCACGTCCCCGGCTCCGGAGCGGGTGGGGGCGGCAGCGGCTCCGGGGAGGGCTTCGACTCCGCGCGCGCGTTCCTCGGCGGGACCGCGAGTTGCAGGACGTCCGCCAGGCTGCCCGCGTACCGGTCGGCGACGGCGCGGGCGAGACCCAGCAGCTCGGCGCTGAGCACCGGCTCGGGCGACACCACGTCCGCCAGCGCGGCGAGCGGTCCCGCGTAGTCGGACTCGGCCCGCCGCTCGACGACGAACCCGTCGATCAGGCGCCCGCCCTCACGCCTCCCGCCCCGCACCTGATGCGCCCCGGCCCCGAACCGCACCCGCACCCGCACGCCCGGCTGGGCCGCCTCGTCCAGCTCCTCCGGCACGGCGTAGTCGAAGAACTGATCAAGATGCAGCACCCCCTTGTTCACCACCACCCGCGCCACCGGCAACTCCCCGGCCAACGCGGCCCCCCGCCACGTCCGCGGCTTCGCCCGCGGCACCTTGGCCGTCCGCACGGTCTCCCGAATCAGCGCAAGCTGCTCAGGCCCGCCACCGGCGGGATCCTCGGGCTGCCTGTCATCGCTGCTCACAGCTTCATAACTACCAGACCGCACTGACACCCCGGCCACCCACCGGTCTCCGGCGCACAGGGAACGGCCCCGGACCGTCGTGCGGTCCGGGGCCGTCCCCTGAGGCGATCGATGCGATCGGCGCGATGCGCGGGAGGAGCCGGGTGGCTCAGATCCCCGCGGCCTTGCGCAGCGCTTCCACGCGGTCCGTGGTCTCCCAGGTGAATTCCGGGAGCTCGCGGCCGAAGTGGCCGTACGCCGCGGTCTGGGCGTAGATCGGGCGGAGCAGGTCGAGGTCGCGGATGATCGCGGCCGGACGGAGGTCGAAGACCTGGCCGATGGCCTGCTCGATCTTGTCGGTGTCGACCTTGGCGGTGCCGAAGGTCTCGACGAAGAGACCGACCGGCTCGGCCTTGCCGATCGCGTACGCGACCTGGACCTCGCAGCGCGAGGCCAGGCCCGCGGCCACGACGTTCTTGGCGACCCAGCGCATCGCGTACGCCGCCGAGCGGTCGACCTTCGACGGGTCCTTGCCGGAGAAGGCACCGCCACCGTGGCGGGCCATGCCGCCGTAGGTGTCGATGATGATCTTGCGGCCGGTCAGACCCGCGTCGCCCATCGGGCCGCCGACCTCGAAGCGGCCGGTCGGGTTGACGAGCAGGCGGTAGCCCTCGGTCTCCAGCTTGATGCCGTCGTCGACGAGCTCCTTGAGGACGTGCTCGACGACGAACTCACGCACGTCGGGGGCGAGCAGCGAGTCCAGGTCGATGTCCGAGGCGTGCTGCGAGGACACGACGACCGTGTCGAGGCGGACGGCCTTGTCACCGTCGTACTCGATGGTGACCTGGGTCTTGCCGTCCGGGCGCAGGTACGGGATGGTCCCGTTCTTGCGGACCTCGGAGAGGCGGCGCGAGAGCCGGTGCGCCAGGTTGATCGGGAGGGGCATCAGCTCGGGCGTCTCGTCGCAGGCGTAGCCGAACATCAGGCCCTGGTCGCCGGCGCCCTGCTTGTCGAGCTCGTCCTCGTCACCCTCGACGCGCTTCTCGTACGCCGTGTCGACGCCCTGTGCGATGTCGGGGGACTGCGCGCCGATGGACACCGAGACGCCGCAGGAGGCGCCGTCGAAGCCCTTCTTCGAAGAGTCGTAGCCGATTTCGAGGATCTTGTTCCGCACCAGCTGGGCGATGGGTGCGTAGGCCTTGGTGGTCACCTCACCGGCGACATGCACAAGACCAGTGGTGATCAAGGTCTCGACGGCGACCCGGGAAGCCGGGTCCTCCTGAAGGAGCGCGTCAAGAATGGTGTCGCTGATCTGGTCAGCGATCTTGTCGGGGTGACCTTCGGTCACGGACTCCGAGGTGAACAGACGGCGGGACACATCGCTCCCTGTGGTTGCAGCGGCTGCTGGCTGATCATTGGCGGACCGGCGGGGGGCTGCAGCCCCGCGACGATCCTCGACCACTTTATCGGTCGTGCGCGGTGACGGGGCGAAGTGTCTCGATCTGTGGGAGTCCCGCCGCCCGCGGACCTGCATTATGCGTTACGAGCATCGGCCCTGGCCAGAACCCACCCACGCCGAATGAGAGCGAATGACGGAGATCGGCCGGTGCCGGAGCGGTTGTCACGAGGGACGGGAGCGGTCATTCCCGAGGGTCCGGAGCAGTCGCCCCAAGGGAAGCGGGACGGCGGGTCCCGAGGGAAAAGACGGCGGAGACCGGTGGAAGGCGCCGAGGGGACGGTCCGGGACGCAACGAACTGTTCACACCAGATCGGCCCGGTGTTCACGACCCGGACCGTGCGAGTCGGCCGCTCCGGTCGGGAATCGCGCCGTGTGTCCTCGTTCACGTCCCGCACGTCCCGGTTCACGTCTCGGAGGTCAGGTCGGCGGGTTCACGTCCCGGGGTCATATCTCCGCAGTCGCGCCTCCCGGGTCACATCTCCGGAGTCACGCCTCCCGCGTCACATCTCCGCAGTCACGCCTCCCGGGTCACATCTCCGAGCCTCGGTACCACCAGATCCCAGACGACATCCGCGAGCGCCTCCTTGGGCCCGTGCGCCACCGGCGTCTCACCGCCGTCCGCCGCGAGCACGACGGCCTCGCTCTCCTCCGCGCCGAAGGTCTTCCGCTCCCCCACCTCGTTGACGACCAGGAGATCGCATCCCTTGCGCCGGAGCTTGTGCCGGCCGTTGGCGAGGATGTCGTCCGTCTCCGCCGCGAAGCCGACGACCACCTGGTCGGGGTGGGCCCGCTCGGTCGAGATCTCGGCGAGGATGTCCGGGTTGCGGACCAGCGCGACGGGCGCCGGCTCCTCGCCGTCCTTTTTCTTGATCTTGCCTTCGGCGTAGACCGCGGGCCGGAAGTCGGCGACCGCGGCCGCCATGACCACGGCGTCGGCCCGCGCCGCCGCCTTCAGCACGGCTTCCCGCAGCTGTACGGCCGTCCCCACGTGGACCACGTCGACGCCCGCGGGGTCCGTCATCCCCGTATTGGCCTCGATCAGAGTGACCCGCGCGCCCCGGGCCGCCGCCGTACGGGCCAGGGCGTACCCCTGCTTCCCCGAGGACCGGTTTCCCAGGTAGCGCACCGGGTCGAGCGGCTCGCGCGTGCCGCCCGCGCTGATCACGATCTGGCGGCCCGCCAGGTCCGGCTCGGCCGTACCGCGCGCCAGCACCCTGCGGCAGACCTCGAAGATCTCCGCCGGATCCGGCAGCCGGCCCTTGCCCGTGTCGACGCCGGTGAGCCTGCCGACGGCGGGCTCGATGACGACGGCTCCCCGGCGGCGCAGTGTCGCGACGTTCTCCTGGGTGGCGGGGTGCTCCCACATCTCGGTGTGCATGGCCGGTGCGAAGAGGACCGGACAGCGGGCGGTGAGGAGCGTGTTGGTGAGCAGGTCGTCGGCGAGGCCGTGCGCCGCCTTGGCGAGCAGGTCGGCGGTGGCGGGGGCGACGACGACCAGATCGGCGGACTGCCCGATCCGTACGTGCGGCACCTCGTGGACATCGGTCCAGACCTCGGTGGAGACGGGGTGCCCCGAGAGCGCCGACCAGGTCGCCGCTCCGACGAACTGAAGCGCCGACGCGGTCGGTACGACCCGTACGTCATGGCCGGTCTCGGTCAGCCGTCGCAGCAGCTCGCACGCCTTGTACGCGGCGATCCCACCCGCGACCCCCAGCACGACCTTCGGCTTCTGGGACTTCTCCGACTTGTCCACCGCGTCTCCCCCTCGTACGTCTCGGTACGTCTCGAATCGAACGTCTCGTACATCACCCATGACACACCACAGGCCCGGCAGTCGCGCCGCCAGGCCTGGATGAAGAACATACGCCCCGCCCGCGTGCGAACGCGGGCGCCGACGAGAGGAGCGCCTACTGGGCCGGGCCCTCGATGGCCTCGGAGGTCAGCAGACCCGCGTTGATCTCGCGCAGAGCGATCGAGAGCGGCTTCTCGTGAACGTGGGTGTCCACCAGCGGACCGACGTACTCGAGCAGGCCCTCACCGAGCTGCGAGTAGTACGCGTTGATCTGCCGCGCGCGCTTGGCCGCGTAGATCACGAGGCTGTACTTCGAGTCCGTGGCCTCGAGCAGCTCATCGATCGGCGGGTTGATGATGCCCTCGGGCGTGGTGATGGAAGAGGACACTCTCTGGCCTTCCGAAGAAAATTCAGGGAAACGACTGAAACGACGAATTGCGGGATTCTGGATTCAGAGAAAACCCACAAAAGATCATGCAACTGCCATCAAGGCTAGCAGCTCACGCGCGACGTCCTCGACCGAGGTGTTGACGAGGGTCGTATCGAACTCCGACTCGGCTGCCAGTTCCACCCGCGCGGCCTCCAGCCGGCGCTCGATGACCTCGGGTGATTCGGTGCCCCGGCCGGTGAGCCGGCGCACCAGTTCGTCCCAGCTCGGGGGTGCCAGGAAGACCAGCCTGGAATCGGACATCGATTCCTTGACCTGCCGGGCGCCCTGGAGATCGATCTCCAGCAGCACGGGCTCGCCCGCCCCCAGGCGGTCGAGAACGGCCTGCCGCGGAGTGCCGTAGCGGTTGCCCGCGAACTCCGCCCATTCCAGCAGTTCGCCGTTGGCGACCAGTTTGTCGAACTCGTCGTCGGTGACGAAGAAATACTGGACGCCGTGGCGCTCGCCGGGGCGCGGCTTTCTGGTGGTGGCCGACACCGAGAGCCATACCTCGGGGTGGACCTTGCGCATATGCGCGACGACCGTGCTCTTGCCGACCCCGGAGGGGCCGGAGAGCACGGTCAGCCGCGGTCGTACCTCTGCTGCCATGCAGCGATTATCCAGGTTCCCGGGAGTGCCCGGGAACGTCAGGCGCCGCTGCCGCCGAACTCGCGCTCCAGGGAGGCGATCTGGTTGGAGCCGAGGCCCCGCACACGCCGGCTTTCGGAGATTCCGAGCCGTTCCATGATCTGCTTGGCGCGGACCTTGCCCACGCCGGGCAGGGACTCGAGCAGGGCGGAGACCTTCATCTTCCCGATGACGTCGTTCTCCTGGCCCTGCTTGATGACGTCATGGAGGGAGGCGCCGGAGTGCTTGAGTCGATTCTTGACCTCGGCCCGCTCCCGGCGAGCCGCGGCGGCCTTTTCGAGCGCGGCTGCGCGCTGTTCAGGGGTAAGGGGCGGAAGAGCCACGCCTACGTCACCTCGGATGTCGATCTGTCGGATACGGACCGGTGAGGAACCTGAACGGCCCACACCAGGCGAGCAACGGGCAACGCACTGCACGTTGGCTCTCGACGGAGACTAGCGGCCAAGTGCGCCCGAGTCAGCGAGAACAGACGAAAAGTCCTGGTCAGCATCGCTGAGGGGCGACATTTTGGTCATTTTGCCCAAGTTTTTGGACAGGAACCCAGCCATCGGTCCAGTCCCGGGCGCCCGGAGGCCTCTCCGAAAGCCTCGTCACGCGCCCGCGGACGCTCACCGAAGCACCGGCGAAACCCTCCCGTCACATCGGCGAAAGCCCCATGAACCCCCGCGAGACACCGCGAAAAGCTCCCTACGCGCCGCCGACCGCCGTCCTCACCTCGTCCGCCAGACGCCCGGCCGCCTCCCGGAGGGCACTGATGTCCGGACCGTGACGCAGAACACCCCGGCTGACGCTCGGAATCACGTTGCCGACCGCTTCGCCGAACACCCTGGGCAGATCCGCGGGGGTCGCGCCCTGCGCGCCGATGCCGGGGGCGAGCAGAGGCCCGTTGATCGCGAGATCCACGCCCGCGTCGCCGAGGGTGGCGCCGACGACCGCGCCGACCGGACCGAGCGGGGTGGCGCCCGCGTTCTCGGCGGCCATGTGGTCGAGCATCAGCTGCGCGAGCGACCGGCCGTCGGCCGCGGTGGCGCGCTGCACCTCGGCGCCCTCCGGATTGGAGGTGAGGGCCAGGACGAAGACACCCGATCCGGAGGCCGCCGCCGCGTCGAGCGCGGGGCGCAGCGATCCGAAGCCGAGGTACGGGGAGAGCGTGACCGCGTCCGAGAACAGCGGTGAGTCCTGGTGCAGGTAGGTCGCCGCGTACGCGCCCATCGTCGAACCGATGTCGCCGCGCTTGGCGTCCATCAGGACCAGCGCCCCGGCCGCCCGCGCCTCCTCGACGGCCTTCTCCAGTACGGCGATGCCGCGCGACCCGAAGCGCTCGAAGAACGCCGACTGCGGTTTGAGTACGGCGACCCGGTCGGCCAGGGCCTCCACGGTCGTACGGGTGAAGCGCTCCAGGCCCGCGAGGTCGTCGCCCAGGCCCCAGTCCGTGAGCAGGGAGCCGTGCGGGTCGATGCCCACGCAGAGCGGACCACGGGTGTCCATGGCGCGCCGCAGCCGGGCCCCGAAGGGTTCCTGGGGCTTCCTGGGCGTGGTCATGAGGTCACCTTCCGGGTGTCGGCGCCGACGGCCTCGGCGAGGGTGGCGTACGGACTTGTGGCGAGCCGGGCCGCGAGCCCCTTGTGGATCGCGCGGCTCCAGAACGGGCCCTCGTAGATGAAGGCGCTGTAGCCCTGCACCAGCGTGGCCCCGGCGAGGATGCGCTGCCAGGCGTCCTCTGCGTTCTCGATGCCGCCGACCCCGACCAGGGTGATCCGGTCGCCGACGCGCGCGTACAGCCGCCGCAGGACCTCCAGCGAGCGCGTCTTCAGCGGCGCGCCCGACAGTCCGCCGGTCTCGGCGGTCAGGGCCGGGTCCGACGCCAGGCCGAGACTCTTGCGCGCGATGGTGGTGTTGGTGGCGATGATGCCGTCCAGGCCCAGTTCGACGGCGAGGTCCGCGACGGCGTCGATGTCCTCGTCCGCGAGGTCGGGCGCGATCTTGACCAGGAGCGGTACGCGGCGGTGCGTGACGGTACGGTCGGCGGCTTCCCGTACGGCGGTCAGCAGCGGTCGCAGCTGGTCGACGGCCTGGAGGCTGCGCAGTCCCGGGGTGTTGGGCGAGCTGACGTTGACCACGAGGTAGTCGGCGTGGCCGGCCAGCCGCTCCGTCGAGAGGACGTAGTCGCCGATCGCCCCGCTCTCCGGGACGATCTTGGTCTTGCCGATGTTGACGCCGACGGTCGTCCTGAAGACCGGCCTGCGGGCGCCCAGACGGGCCGCGACGGACGCGGAGCCCTCGTTGTTGAACCCCATCCGGTTGATCAGCGCGCGGTCGGCCACGAGCCGGAAGAGCCGCGTCCTGGGGTTGCCGGGCTGCGGTTCGCCGGTGACCGTGCCGATCTCGATGTGGTCGAAGCCGAGCATGGACATGCCGTCGATGGCGACGGCGTTCTTGTCGAAGCCCGCGGCCAGGCCGAAGGGGCCGTGCATCCGCAGTCCGAACGCCTCGGTGCGCAGTTCCTCGTACCGGGGGGCGAGGACGGCGGCGGCGAAGGTACGCAGCACAGGGATACGGGCAACGAGCCGGATCCACCGGAAGGCCAGGTGGTGGGCCTGCTCCGGATCCATCCGCCGGAAGACGAGCCTGAAGAAGATTCTGTACATGGAGTTGATTGCTTTCCTCATGAGAAGGGGGACACCGGTCTCGGTGTCCCCCTTCGGGCTTCGGGCGTGTCCGGCGGGTCTTCCCGGGCCCGCGAAGATCCGCCGGGCACGCCCCAGGGCTGCTCAGTCCTCGCGGGCCGCGGTCAGATGTTCCGCGTGTTCCTGGAGGGAACGGACCCCGACCTCGCCGTGGTTGAGGGCGTCGATGCCCTGGACGGCGGCGGCCAGCGCCTGGACCGTCGTCAGGCACGGGACGCCGCGCGCCACGGCCGCCGTACGGATGTCGTAGCCGTCGAGGCGGCCGCCGGTGCCGTACGGGGTGTTGACGATCAGGTCGACCCCACCGTCGTGGATCAGCTGGACGATGGTCTTCTCGCCGTTCGGGCCCTCGCCCTCGCTGTTCTTCCGTACGTGCGTGGCGTTGATGCCGTTGCGCTTGAGGACCTCGGCGGTGCCGGAGGTGGCGAGCAGCTCGAAGCCGTGGGCGACCAGCTCGCGCGCCGGGAAGATCATCGAACGCTTGTCGCGGTTGGCCACCGAGATGAAGGCGCGGCCCTTGGTGGGCAGCGGGCCGTACGCCCCGGCCTGCGACTTGGCGTACGCCGTGCCGAAGGCGGAGTCGATGCCCATGACCTCACCGGTGGAGCGCATCTCCGGGCCGAGGACGGTGTCCACCCCGCGGCCGTGGATGTCGCGGAAGCGCGACCACGGCATCACGGCCTCCTTGACGGAGATCGGCGCGTCGAGCGGCAGAGTGCCGCCGTCGCCCCGGGCGGGCAGCAGGCCCTCGGCCCGCAGCTCGGCGACAGTGGCGCCCAGGGAGATCCGGGCCGCGGCCTTGGCGAGCGGTACGGCGGTCGCCTTGGAGGTGAAGGGAACCGTACGGGAGGCACGCGGGTTGGCCTCCAGGACGTACAGGATGTCCCCGGCCATCGCGAACTGGATGTTGATCAGCCCGCGGACCCCGACGCCCTTGGCGATCGCCTCGGTCGAGGCGCGCAGCCGCTTGATGTCGAAGCCGCCCAGCGTGATGGGCGGCAGGGCGCACGCCGAGTCGCCGGAGTGGATGCCGGCCTCCTCGATGTGCTCCATGACGCCGCCCAGGTACAGCTCCGTACCGTCGTAGAGCGCGTCCACGTCGATCTCGATCGCGTCGTCGAGGAATCGGTCCACCAGGACCGGCCGGCTGGGACTGATCTCGGTGGACTCGGCGATGTACGCGGAGAGCCTGACCTCGTCGTAGACGATCTCCATACCGCGTCCGCCGAGGACGTACGACGGCCGTACGAGCACCGGGTAGCCGATCTCGTCGGCGATGGCCTTGGCCTCGGCGAAGGTGGTGGCGGTGCCGTGCTTGGGCGCGGGCAGACCCGCCTCGGCGAGGACGCGTCCGAAGGCGCCGCGGTCCTCGGCGGCGTGGATCGCCTCGGGGGGCGTGCCGACGACCGGTACGCCGTTGTCCTTGAGCGCCTGTGCCAGGCCCAGCGGGGTCTGTCCGCCGAGCTGCACGATGACGCCCGCGATCGGGCCCGCCAGGGTCTCGGCGTGCACGATCTCCAGGACGTCCTCCAGGGTGAGCGGCTCGAAGTAGAGCCGGTCGGAGGTGTCGTAGTCGGTGGAGACGGTCTCCGGGTTGCAGTTGACCATCACGGTCTCGTAGCCGGCTTCGCTGAGCGCGAAGGAGGCGTGGACGCAGGAGTAGTCGAACTCGATGCCCTGGCCGATCCGGTTGGGACCCGAGCCGAGAATGATCACGGCGGGCTTCTCGCGCGGCGCGACCTCGCTCTCCTCGTCGTACGAGGAGTAGAAGTACGGCGTCTTCGCCGCGAACTCGGCGGCGCAGGTGTCGACCGTCTTGTAGACCGGGCGGATGCCCAGGGCGTGCCGCACCTCGCGGACGACGTCCTCGCGCAGTCCCCGGATGCCGCCGATCTGGGCGTCGGAGAAGCCGTGCCGCTTGGCCTCGGCGAGCAGGTCGGGCGAGAGTTCGGCGGCACCGGCCAGCTCGTCCGCGTACTCCTTGATCAGGAAAAGCTGGTCGACGAACCAGGGGTCGATCTTCGTCGCGTCGAAGACCTCCTGCGGGGTGGCCCCGGCCCGGATGGCCCGCATGACGGTGTTGATCCGGCCGTCGGTGGGGACAGCGGCGGTCGCCAGCAGCGCGTCCTTCTCGGCGGCACCGCCCACCTCGCCGGTGAAGTCGAACTGGCTGCCCGCCTTCTCCAGCGAGCGCAGCGCCTTCTGGAGCGCCTCGGTGAAGTTGCGGCCGATGGCCATGGCCTCGCCCACCGACTTCATGGTGGTGGTGAGGCTGGCGTCGGCGGCCGGGAACTTCTCGAAGGCGAAGCGCGGCACCTTGACCACGACGTAGTCGAGCGTGGGCTCGAAGGACGCCGGTGTCTTCTCGGTGATGTCGTTGGGGATCTCGTCCAGCGTGTAGCCGACGGCGAGCCGGGCGGCGATCTTGGCGATCGGGAAGCCGGTGGCCTTGGAGGCGAGCGCGGAGGAGCGGGAGACCCGCGGGTTCATCTCGATGACGATGATCCGGCCGTCTTCGGGGTTGACGGCGAACTGGATGTTGCAGCCGCCGGTGTCGACGCCGACCTCGCGGATCACGGCGATGCCGATGTCCCGCAGGGTCTGGTACTCCCGGTCGGTGAGCGTCATCGAGGGCGCGACGGTGATCGAGTCACCGGTGTGCACGCCCATCGGGTCGAAGTTCTCGATGGAGCAGACGACCACGACGTTGTCGTGCTTGTCGCGCATCAGCTCCAGCTCGTACTCCTTCCAGCCGAGGATGGACTCCTCCAGGAGCACCTCGGTGGTCGGGGAGAGCATCAGGCCCTGGCCGGCGATCCGGCGCAGGTCCTCCTCGTTGTGCGCGAAGCCGGAGCCCGCGCCGCCCATGGTGAAGGAGGGCCGGACGACGACGGGGTAGCCGCCGAGCGTCTCGACCCCGGCCAGGATGTCGTCCATCGAGTGGCAGATGACCGAGCGCGCGGACTCGCCGTGGCCGATCTTGGCGTGGACGGCCCGGACGACCTCCTTGAAGAGGTCACGGTCCTCGCCCTTGTTGATCGCCTCGACATTGGCGCCGATCAGCTCGACGCCGTACCTGTCGAGGGTGCCCGCGTCATGGAGCGAGATCGCGGTGTTGAGCGCGGTCTGGCCGCCCAGAGTGGGCAGCAGCGCGTCGGGGCGCTCCTTGGCGATGATCTTCTCGACGAAGTCGGGGGTGATCGGCTCGACGTAGGTGGCGTCGGCGATCTCCGGGTCCGTCATGATCGTGGCGGGGTTGGAGTTGACCAGGATGACGCGCAGGCCCTCGGACTTGAGGACGCGGCAGGCCTGGGTACCGGAGTAGTCGAATTCAGCGGCCTGGCCGATGACGATCGGTCCTGAACCGATGACCAGGACGGACTGGATATCGGTGCGCTTAGGCACGCTGGGCCTCCATGAGCTCTACGAAGCGGTCGAACAGGTACGCGGCGTCGTGCGGGCCCGCGGCCGCCTCGGGGTGGTACTGGACGCTGAAGACCGGCCGGTCGAGCAGCCTGAGGCCTTCCACCACGTTGTCGTTGAGACAGACGTGGGAGACCTCGGCGCGGCCGTAGGGGGTGTCGGAGATCCGGTCGAGCGGCGCGTCGACGGCGAATCCGTGGTTGTGCGCGGTGACCTCGACCTTGCCGGTCGTCCGGTCCTGTACAGGCTGGTTGATGCCCCGGTGGCCGTACTTCAGTTTGTACGTGCCGAAGCCGAGGGCCCGGCCCACGAGCTGGTTGCCGAAGCAGATGCCGAACAGCGGGGTGCCGCGCTCCAGCACGCCCTTGACGACGGTGAGGTCGGCGGTGGCCGGGTCGCCGGGGCCGTTGGAGAGGAAGACTCCGTCGGGCCCGGCCGCGTACACCTCGTCGAGGCCGGCGGTGGCGGGCAGGACATGCACCTCGATGCCGCGCTCGGCCATCCGGTGCGGGGTCATGCCCTTGATGCCCAGGTCGAGCGCGGCGACCGTGAAGCGCTTCGGGCCGATCGCGGGGACGACGTACGCCTGCTCAGTGGCGACCTCGGCGGACAGGTCGGCGCCGGACATCTCGGGGGCCTGCCTGACACGTGTCAGCAGTGTCGCGTCGTCCGCGACCGCCTCACCGGAGAAGATGCCGACCCGCATCGCGCCGCGCTCGCGCAGATGGCGGGTGAGCGCGCGGGTGTCGATGCCGCTGATGCCGACGACGCCCTGCGAGGCCAGCTCGTCGTCCAGCGAACGCCGGGAGCGCCAGTTGGACGGCGTGCGCGCGGGGTCGCGTACGACATAGCCGGAGACCCAGATCCGGTGGGACTCCGGGTCCTCGTCGTTGACGCCGGTGTTGCCGACGTGCGGAGCGGTCATCACGACGACCTGGCGGTGGTACGACGGGTCGGTGAGGGTTTCCTGGTAGCCGGTCATACCGGTGGAGAACACGGCCTCGCCGAAGGTCTCCCCCACGGCCCCGTAGGCACGGCCGCGGAAGCTGCGGCCGTCCTCCAGGACCAGTACGGCGGGAGACGCCTTGTGCTGGGCGGTTCCCCGGGTGGAGGTGGTCATCGTGCGGGACCTTCCGTCGTGGTCAGTTGGTTCATGTCGTTGATGGCCTCGACCCAGGCGGTGTGCTCGGCGGAGTGGTCGGAGCGGAAACCGGAGTCGAGCAGCGTGTCTCCGTGCTGCCAGGTGACGATCAGCAGCCCGCCCTCGGCGAGGACCTTGCCGGCGATGCCCTTGTCGAGCCGGGCCTCGCGCAGCTGGGCGGCCGGGATGAAGAAGTCGTTCGCTCCGGGGCGTACGACGTCCAGGCCCGCGTCGGTGAGTGTCAGCTCCACCTTGCTGCGGCTACCCAGGCCTTGGGCCACGATGCGGTCGAGCCACTGTCCGGCGGTCGTGGAGCCGTGGTAGCGGCCCGCCATGCGCAGCCTGGCCTCGCCGGGCGCCTCCGGCGCGGCCGGCAGCTCGGGCAGGCCGGACTGGAGGGAGCCGCGCCACTTCCAGCCCTGGCGCATCAGCCAGTACACGAAAGCGATGAACAGCAGCAGACCGACCACCCAGCCGATCCGGGCGGCCCAGTCGGTCACATCCGCCGATTTCTGCTCGGCGGCCAGGGGGAGGTAGAGCTTCGCACTTGTCACGCCAGAATCCCGTCGACGACCGTGGCACGGCCCCGCAGGAAGGTATGGGTCACGCGTCCCGGCAGCTCACGCCCCTCGTAGGGGGTGTTACGGCTGCGGGAGGCGAAGCCCGCGGGGTCCACGGCTCCACGGTATGCCGGATCGACCAGGGTCAGGTTGGCGGGCTCGCCTGCCGAGACGGGACGGCCATGACCGTCGAGCCGGCCGATACGCGCCGGGCGGAACGACATCCGGTCGGCGACGCCCGCCCAGTCCAGCAGCCCGGTGTCGACCATCGTGTCCTGGACGACCGAGAGCGCAGTCTCCAGGCCGACCATGCCCATGGCGGCCGCCGCCCACTCGCAGTCCTTGTCCTCGTGCGGGTGCGGCGCGTGGTCGGTGGCGACACAGTCGATCGTGCCGTCGGCCAGGGCCTCGCGCAGGGCCATCACATCGGCCTCGGTGCGCAGCGGCGGGTTCACCTTGTAGACGGGGTTGTACGACCGTACGAGTTCGTCCGTGAGCAGCAGGTGGTGCGGTGTGACCTCGGCAGTAACGTTCCAGCCCTTGGACTTCGCCCAGCGCACGAGCTCGACGGAACCGGCTGTGGAGAGGTGGCAGATGTGGACGCGCGAGCCGACGTGGGCGGCGAGGAGGACATCGCGGGCGATGATCGACTCCTCGGCGACGGCGGGCCAGCCGCCGAGCCCCAGTTCGGCCGAGACGATGCCCTCGTTCATCTGGGCGCCCTCGGTGAGCCGGGGCTCCTGGGCGTGCTGCGCGACGACTCCGTCGAAAGCCTTCACGTACTCCAGCGCCCTGCGCATGATCACGGCGTCGTCCACGCACTTGCCGTCGTCGGAGAAGACGCGCACCTTAGCCGCGGAGTCGTGCATGGCGCCCAGCTCGGCGAGGTGCTTGCCCTCCAGGCCGACGGTGACGGCGCCGACGGGCTGTACGTCGCAGTAGCCGGACTCGCGGCCGAGCCGCCAGACCTGCTCGACCACACCGGCGGTGTCGGCCACCGGGAAGGTGTTGGCCATGGCGTGGACGGCGGTGAAACCGCCCACGGCGGCGGCCTTGGTGCCGGTCAGGACGGTCTCGGAGTCCTCGCGGCCGGGCTCGCGCAGATGGGTGTGCAGATCGACGAGACCGGGCAGCAGGACCTGGCCGGCGGCCTCCACGACGGTGGCGTCACCGGCCTCCAGGCCGGTGCCCACCGCCTCGATGACCTCACCGTCGATCAGGACGTCCCGCACCTCGCCGCCGAGCACCTTCGCGCCCCGGATAAGGATCTTGCTCATGGTTACTTGTTCTCCTCGGTGCGGGCGGTTTCGGTGCGCGCGGTTTCGGTACGGCCGGTTTCGGTACGCGGGACGGTGACGGCGGGCTCGTTGCCGCCCAGCAGCAGGTAGAGCACGGCCATGCGGGTCGAGACGCCGTTGGCGACCTGCTCGACGGCCGTGCAGCGGTCGGAGTCGGCGACCTCGGCGGTGATCTCCATGCCCCGGTTCATCGGGCCGGGGTGCATCACGACGGACTCCTCGGGCAGCCGGCCCATGCGGTCGCCGTTCAGCCCGTAGCGGCGGGAGTACTCGCGCTCGGTCGGGAAGAACGCGGCGTTCATCCGCTCGCGCTGCACCCGCAGCATCATCACGGCGTCGGACGTGGGCAGTACCCGGTCCAGGTCGTAGCTGACCTCGCACGGCCACCGCTCGACCCCGATGGGCACGAGGGTGGGCGGGGCCACCAGCGTGACCTGGGCGCCGAGCGTGTGCAACAGCAGGACGTTGGAGCGGGCGACCCGGCTGTGCAGTACGTCACCGACGATCGTGACGCGCCGTCCGTCGAGCCCGCGCCCGATGCCCGCGTCCGCGCCGACCAGGCGGCGCCGCAGCGTGAAGGCGTCGAGCAGGGCCTGGGTGGGGTGTTCGTGGGTGCCGTCACCGGCGTTGACGACGGCGCCGTCGATCCAGCCGGAGGTGGCGAGCCGGTAGGGCGCTCCGGAGGCGCCGTGCCGGATCACGACGGCGTCGGCGCCCATCGCCTCCAGGGTCAGCGCGGTGTCCTTGAGCGACTCGCCCTTGGAGACGGACGAGCCCTTGGCGGAGAAGTTGATCACATCGGCCGAGAGCCGCTTGGCGGCGGCCTCGAAGGAGATCCGGGTCCGGGTCGAGTCCTCGAAGAAGAGATTCACGACGGTACGGCCGCGCAGGGTCGGCAGCTTCTTGATGGGCCGGTCGGCGACCCGCGCCATCTCCTCGGCGGTGTCGAGAATCAGCACGGCCTCGTCGCGGCTGAGATCGGCGGCGGAGATGAGGTGGCCGGGTGTGCGGGGGCTTGCCCCCGGGAGGCGCAGCATCTGGAGAGTGCTCCGGTGTGGTGGAGGGGTGCGGGCATGCGGGCGCGCAGAGGCGTCCGTACGGGCTCGGTGGCGTACGGACGTGCTCGCTACTGCTCGCCGGACGCGGCGGGCTGCTGGAGGCCGAGCAGCACGGTGTCCCGGCCGTCCTCCTCGGCGAGCTGGACCTTGACCGTCTCGCGCAGGGACGTGGGGAGGTTCTTGCCGACATAGTCGGCGCGGATGGGCAGCTCGCGGTGGCCCCGGTCGACCAGGACGGCGAGCTGCACGGCCCGGGGGCGGCCGATGTCGCCCAGCGCGTCGAGGGCGGCCCGGATCGTACGGCCGGAGAAGAGCACGTCGTCCACGAGGACCACGAGACGTCCGTCGACGCCGTCGCCCGGGATGTCGGTACGGGCCAGCGCGCGGGCGGGCCGCAGGCGCAGGTCGTCGCGGTACATGGTGATGTCGAGAGAGCCGACCGGGATGGAGCGGCCGGTGATGTCCTCGAGTTTCCCGGCCAGCCTGCGGGCCAGGAAGACACCTCGGGTGGGAATGCCCAGCAGCACCACGTCGTCGGCGCCCTTGGCGCGTTCGACGATCTCGTGCGCGATGCGGGTCAGAACCCGCGCGATGTCGGGAGCCTCCAGGACGGGGCGTGCCGCGTCGGAGCCGGCTGCCGAACGGTCGGGGCTGCCTGCGTTACCTGTGTCCATACGAAACGGACCTCCTTCTCCGCCTCACGGGACGGATGTTAAAGGACGTCGAAATTACGCCACCCAGGCTAGCAGGGGCGCACCGGACCGCTCGCCGCCGCCCCCTGCCTGAGGGCCGTACGTCGGCGGCGCGGGCGGGGCCGCGATCCTCCGTACGGAGGCGGTACGGAGGCAGTACGGAGGCCCTGCGGAGGCGATATGGAGACGCTGCGGGACACGGTCCCGACCCCGGTCCGACCCCCTCGGCTTGACGCAACCAGGTAACGCTGCGTAACCTCACAGTGAGTTACCAGACTTCGTCCGGGGAGCTATATGTCCAGCGAATACGCAAAGCAGCTCGGGGCCAAACTCCGCGCCATCCGCACCCAGCAGGGCCTCTCGCTCCATGGCGTGGAGGAGAAGTCCCAGGGGCGTTGGAAGGCCGTGGTGGTCGGTTCGTACGAGCGCGGCGACCGTGCGGTCACGGTGCAGCGCCTCGCCGAGCTGGCGGACTTCTACGGGGTCCCCGTGCAGGAGCTCCTTCCCGGCACGACGCCCGGCGGAGCCGCCGAGCCGCCGCCGAAGCTCGTCCTCGACCTGGAGCGGCTGGCCCATGTGCCGCAAGAGAAGGCGGGCCCCCTCCAGCGTTACGCGGCGACGATCCAGAGCCAGCGCGGCGACTACAACGGCAAGGTGCTGTCGATCCGCCAGGACGACCTGCGCACGCTGGCCGTCATCTACGACCAGTCGCCGTCGGTCCTGACCGAGCAGCTGATCAGCTGGGGCGTCCTGGACGCGGACGCCCGCCGCGCGGTCTCCCACGACGAGGGCTGATCGGGGCCCGGCAGCACAGGGCCAAGCAGAAACGTCACCTCGGAGGGCGGACCCGTCGCACACGGGTCCGCCCTCCGGCGCGTTCACCTCATGGCGTCGGGCGCTGGGTGGCCGTACCGGAACGCGCCAGGCCCGAGGCAGAAGACCATTCGTCTTCTGCCTCGGGCCTGGCGGGCCGAGCGACGGCCGGAGCCTGCTCGGGAGCCTGAGGGGCCCAGTGCGGGCCCCTGGGATGTCAGCCGCGGCGCAGACTCGGCTTGAGGTCCTTGAACCGGCCGAGCATGCCGTTCACGAAGGACGGGGAGTCGTCGGTGGAGAACTCCTTGGCGAGCTGGACGGCCTCGTCGATCACCACGGCGTCCGGAGTCTCGTCCATCCACACCAGCTCGTACGCGCCGAGCCGCACGATGTTCCGGTCGACGACCGGCATGCGGTCGAGCGTCCAGCCCACCGAGTAGGTGGTGATGAGGTCGTCGATACGGTCCGCGTACTGCGCGTACCCCTCGACCAGCTCCATGGTGAACTCACCGACAGGCGGCTGACGGTCGTCGGACCGGGCATGCCTTATCCAGTCCGCGAGGACCGTCTGCACGGACGCCCCGCGCTGGTCGGCCTCGAAGAGAATCTGGAAGGCGCGCTTGCGGGCCTTGTTCCGGGCAGCCACGGTTAGCTGTTCACCCGGCCGAGGTACTCGCCGGAGCGGGTGTCGACCTTGATCTTCTCACCGGTGGTGATGAAGAGCGGGACTCCGATCTCGTAACCGGTCTCCAGCGTGGCCGGCTTGGAGCCACCGGTGGAGCGGTCGCCCTGGACGCCCGGGTCGGTGTGCTGGATGACCAGCTCCACGGCGGCGGGCAGCTCGACGTAGAGAACCTCGCCCTCGTGGGTGGCGACGCTGGCCGTGAAGCCCTCGATCAGGTAGTTGGCGGCGTCGCCGACAGCCTTGCGGTCGACCATGAGCTGGTCGTAGGTCTGCATGTCCATGAAGACGTAGTACTCGCCGTCCATGTACGAGAACTGCATGTCGCGGCGGTCAACGGTGGCCGTCTCGACCTTCACGCCGGCGTTGAAGGTCTTGTCGACCACCTTGCCGGAGAGCACGTTCTTCAGCTTGGTGCGCACAAAGGCCGGGCCCTTGCCGGGCTTGACGTGCTGGAACTCGACGACGGACCAGAGCTGGCCCCCGTCGAGCTTGAGCACCAGGCCGTTCTTGAGGTCGTTCGTGGAAGCCACGGTTGCGGAATCTCCTGGACTGAAGCTGGTGGACGACCGAGGGTACGCGCCGGTTCCTGTGGGACAGGACCTAGAGCGCGAGCAGTTCCTTGGTCGTGATGGTGAGTAGCTCGGGTCCGCCGTCCGCCTCGGGGCGGACGACGAGCGTGTCATCGATCCGGACACCGCCCCGGCCCGGGAGGTGGACCCCCGGTCCGACGGTGACCGGCACACAAGCGTCCAGTTTACCCATGGCCGCGGGGGCGAGCTGCGGGTCCTCGTCGATTTCGAGTCCGACACCGTGTCCCGTACGGGACGCGAGCCCTTCGGCGTACCCCGCGGCCTCCAGCGGCTGCCGGGTCGCGCGGTCCACATCGCGGTACCCGGCGCCCGGCACGAGCGCCTCCCGACCTGCCCGTTGTGCCGCGAAGACCAGTTCGTACAGCTCGATCTGCCAGTCCGACGGCGAGGTCCCGATCACGAACGTACGGCCGATGAGACAGCGGTATCCGCGATAGTCGGCGCCGAGACCGACGGAGAGGAAATCGCCCTCCTCGACCCGTCGGTCCGACGGCTGGTGCCCGCGGCGTCCGGAGTTGGGTCCGGTGGCGACGACGGTCGGGAAGGCGGGACCGCCCGCGCCGTGGTCGACGAGGCGGCGTTCCAGCTCCAGCGCGAGATGCCGTTCCGTCCGGCCGACCAGGATCGACTCCAGCAGTTCGCCCAGCGCCTGGTCGGCGATCTCGGCCGCGATCCGCAGACAGCCGATCTCCTCCTCGTCCTTGACGATCCGCTGCTGCTCCACGGCGCACCCCAGGTCCCGCAGACGCAGCCGGGGCGCGACCGAGCCGATGGCCCGGTGACGGGCGACGGTCAGATGGTGCTCCTCGACGGCGAGCGACTCGGCGGCCGACGGGGCGAGGACACCGGCGGCGGCGACCGCGGGGTCACCCGTGGTACTGGACAGCACGGTCACCCGCAGCTGGTCGTCGAGCCGTTCGGCGACGACGTCGCCCATGGGGGAAGGCAGGCAGAGCAGCGTGTCCTCGTCGGGACCGAGCAGCAGGACGGCGCCGGGCGGGGCGCCGCCGACGAGGTAGCGGACGTTGGCGGGGCGGGAGACCAGGGCCGCCGCGTCGCCCGCCGCGTAGCACCGGTCGCGCAGCCTCGCGCGGCGGGCCGCATACACGTCTGACATGAACCGATCGTATGAGCGGTGGCGTCACCCGGCCGGTTCAGCGCGTCCGACCGGGGTGTGCGCGCGGACCGCCGAACAGCGCGCCCAGGGGGCGCGCAGGACAACGGCCGGGCGGTGATTACCAGCTCGGCGGGCTCGCAAGGGCACGGGCAAGTACCTCGTCGAGCACCCGGGCTGTGGTCTCCACGTCGTACTTGGAATTGTCGATAATCGGCAGCCCCGAGCCGTACCAGCCCGCCATCCGGCCGTGGATGCTGGCCACTTCCTCGTCGGAGAGCCGGCGGTTGCCGCTGCGCTCGGCGTTGCGCTCCAGCACGATCTCCAGCCCCGGGAGCAGCACGACGGGCAGCAGGCCGGGGCCGACATGGCGCTTCCAGCCACCGAGCCCGACGACCGGCCGGTCGGGGAAGACCGCGTCGTCGAGGATGCAGGAGATGCCGTTGGCCAGGAAATTCCGCGCGGAGAAGCCACAGGTGCGGCGGGCCAGCCGGTACTGGGCCTCGGAGTGCTCGTTCCACCCGGTCTGCGGGTCCGCGAAACCGGAGCAGACCCATTCGCGGACGTCGTCGAGGCTGATGTGCGCGGTGGGCACACACCGGCTCTGCGCCCAGTGGCGGGCCACGGTCGTCTTGCCCGCACCCGCCGGGCCGATCAGCAGGACGGCGAGCGTCGCGGCGCCGGTGCCCCCTTCGACGGGGGGCGGGGCGGGTATGGGAACCGGGCCGCCGGGCGGCAGTTGGATGTGCCCGGTGGAGTCCGTGGACGAAGGCCCGGACGGCGGCCCCGGCGGTGGCACGGGCGCGTGCCGGGGCGCGGCCCCCGGGTGAGGCGGCCCGGCGGCGGGACGCGGCACCTGGTGCGGCCCGGGGGGAGGCTGGTGTGACCCAGGGGGCTGGTGCTGGCCGGGAGGCTGGTGCGAACCCGGCGGCTGGTGCTGGGACGGTCCAGGAGACCGGTACGGAGGCGGCCCGGGAGGCTGGTGCTGCGGCGGCCCGGGAGGCTGGTGTGGTCCAGGGGCCTGATGAGACCCGGGCCCCGGCCCCTGGGAATGCCCCTGAGCGGGCCCGTGACCAGGCCCTTGTCCGGGATGCGGGCCTTGCGCCGGATACGATCCGGTCCAGATCGGGGCCGGCTGCCGCTGTCCCTGAGCCCCCGGGTCTCCCTGCGGGCCGGACGGCGATCCCTGTGGCGCCCACCCGCCGGATCCGTACCCGGATCCCTGGGAAGGCGGCAACGGAGCCCCCACTGCGTGCTGCATCCGGTGCCACTCCGTCTCATGCGACTGACGCTGGTCGGCGGCCCCCGGAGCCGGTCGTCACAGGGGGACGACACGCTGACGATGCCCCCCTGCGACGACCCGACCCGGGCCGCGCGTTACCGAACGGTACCGCCCCTGGCCGCCGGAGTGGGAACGGCCGGGGACTTCTCAGCGTGCCCGCTCAGCCGGTCAGTTCCTCCGCGAGGGCACGCAGTGCCAGCCGGTACGAGCCGATTCCGAAGCCCGCGACGGTGCCGCTGGCGACGGCCGCCACCACCGAAGTGTGCCGGAACTCCTCGCGTGCGTACGGATTCGAGATGTGCACCTCGATCAGCGGCGCCGTGCGCTGCGCCGCCGCGTCCCGCATTCCGTACGAATAGTGGGTGAACGCGCCCGGGTTGAGAACGACCGGAATCGAACTGTCCGCCGCCTCGTGGAGCCAGCGGATCAGCTCCCCCTCGTCGTTCGTCTCGCGTACGTCGACATCGAAGCCCAGCTCCTTGCCGAGCGTCCGGCAGGCGTCCACCAGACCGGCGTACGAGGTCGCGCCGTAGACGTCCGGCTCACGCGAGCCCAGCCGGCCCAGGTTGGGCCCGTTGAGGACGAGGACCCGTCGGGTCACGCCGACACCTCCCCGTACGCGGCGAGCAGTACGGCCGGGTCGGGGCCCTCCAGCACGGTCGGCTTGGCGAGACCGTCCAGCACGATGAAGCGCAGCAGATTGCCGCGCGACTTCTTGTCGACCTTCATGGTCTCCAGCAGCTTGGGCCACTGGTCGCCGCGGTAGGTCAGCGGCAGTCCGACGGACTCCAGGACGGCACGGTGCCGGTCGGCCGTCGCGTCGTCGAGTCGCCCGGCGAGACGGCCCAGTTCGGCGGCGAAGACCATACCGACGGAGACGGCCGCGCCGTGCCGCCACTTGTAGCGCTCGTTCTTCTCGATGGCGTGCCCGAGGGTGTGGCCGTAGTTCAGGATCTCGCGCAGACCGGACTCCTTGAGGTCGTTGGAGACGACCTCGGCCTTGACCCGGATGGAGCGCTCGATCAGCTCGGAGGTGTGCTGACCGGAGGGCGTACGGGCGCCCTCGGGGTCGGCCTCGACCAGTTCCAGGATGACCGGGTCCGCGATGAACCCGGCCTTGATGACCTCGGCCATACCGCTGACGTAGTCGTGGACGCCCAGCGAGTCCAGCGCGGCGAGGTCGCAGAGCACCCCGGCGGGCGGGTGGAAGGCGCCGACGAGGTTCTTGCCCTCGGCCGTGTTGATGCCCGTCTTGCCGCCCACCGCCGCGTCGACCATGGCGAGCACGGTCGTCGGCAGGGCGATCCAGCGCACTCCGCGCAGCCAGGTCGCCGCGACGAATCCGGCCAGGTCGGTGGTTGCTCCGCCGCCGACCCCGATGATCACGTCGGTGCGGGTGAAACCGGTCTGCCCGAGCGCCTTCCAGCAGTAGGCCGCGACCTCGGCGGTCTTGGCCTCCTCCGCGTTGGGCACCTGGATCACGACGGCCTCGTACCCCTGGTCCGCGAGGTCCTGGCGCAGCGCCTCACCCGTGCCGGCGAGGGCCTCCGGGTGTACGACGGCGACCCGCCGGGCCTGCGGGCCGATGAGAGCGGGCAGCTCCCCCAGCAGCTGCCGGCCGACCAGCACCTCGTACGGGTCGTGTCCGGCGGTGCCGCCGACCTGGATACGGGTGACTGCCTGGTCCGTCATGCGAGGTTCTCCTTGCCGGGATTTTCGGGTTCCGTACCCGGGACGTGCTTCAGCCCCAGCGCGTCGAGAACGGCCTCGGCGACCTGCTCCGGGGTGCGCTCGTCGGTCGTGACGACCACCCGGGCCACATCCGTGTAGTGATGGCGGCGGGCCTCCATCAGCAGCTTCCACTGCTGGCGGGGGTTGACCGCCAGCAGTGGGCGTGCGGTGTTCAGCCCGACACGCCTGACCGCCTCGCCGACCTCCATGGTCAGGAAGACGACGGGCAGTCCGGTGAGCAGCTCGCGGGTGGACTCGTCCAGGACGGCGCCGCCGCCGAGTGCCAGGACACCGGGATGCTCGTCGACCGCCGCCCGTACCGCTTCCCGCTCCAGCTCCCGGAAGTACGGCTCGCCCTCGTCCACGAAGATGTCGGCGATGGGCCTGGACTGGGCGGCGACGATATCGGCGTCGCTGTCGCGGAAGCTTGTGCCCAGACGCTCGGCGAGCAACTCGCCCACGGTGGTCTTGCCGACTCCCATCGGGCCGACCAGTACGACAACGGGTCCGTTCACAGCGTCCGTCCATCCGTCGGAATCGGCCCGCTCATCGGCCCACTCATCGGCCCACTCATCGGCCCGCTCATCGGATCGCTCATCGGATCGAGAGATTGTCGAGGTACGAGCGGACATTGCGGCGCGTCTCCGGGACGCTGTCGCCACCGAACTTCTCGGCGACCGCGTCCGCGAGGGTCAGCGCGACCATGGCCTCGGCGACGATCCCGGCGGCCGGCACGGCGCACACGTCGGAGCGCTGGTGGTGGGCCTGCGCCGCCTCGCCGGTGGCCACATCGACAGTGGCCAGCGCACGGGGCACGGTCGCGATCGGCTTCATCGCGGCCCGTACACGCAGCAGTTCACCCGTGGTCAGGCCGCCCTCGGTGCCGCCGGAGCGGCCGGAGGCACGCTTGATACCCTCGTCGGTCGCCAGGATCTCGTCGTGCGCCTGCGAACCGGGTACGCGCGCCAGGCCGAAGCCGTCACCGACCTCGACGCCCTTGATCGCCTGGATGCCCATCAACGCGGCGGCGAGCCGTGCGTCGAGCCTGCGGTCCCAGTGGACATGCGAGCCGAGCCCGACCGGCACGCCGTACGCCAGCACCTCGACCACACCACCGAGGGTGTCGCCGTCCTTGTGGGCCTGGTCGATCTCCGCGACCATCGCCTCGCTCGCGTCCGCGTCCAGGCAGCGCACCGGGTCGGCGTCGAGCCGGGCCACGTCGGACGGGGTCGGGTACACGCCGTACGGCGCCTTGGCCGCGGCCAGTTCGACCACGTGGGACACGATCTCGATCCCGGCCGTCTCCTTCAGGTACGACCGCGCCACGGCGCCGAGCGCGACCCGCGCGGCGGTCTCCCGGGCGCTGGCGCGCTCCAGGACCGGCCGCGCCTCGTCGAAGCCGTACTTCTGCATCCCCGCCAGATCGGCGTGACCGGGCCGGGGCCGGGTCAGCGGGGCGTTACGTGCCAGCTCGGCCAGGACGGCGGGGTTGACCGGGTCGGCCGCCATGACCTGCTCCCACTTGGGCCACTCGGTGTTGCCCACCATGATCGCGACGGGCGATCCCATGGTCAGGCCGTGCCGTACGCCGCCGAGGAAGGTGATCTCGTCACGCTCGAACTTCATCCGCGCACCGCGACCGTAGCCGAGACGCCGCCGGGCCAGGTGGTCCGCCACCATCTCCGTGGTGATGGGCACACCGGCGGGAAGACCCTCCAGCGTCGCCACGAGTGCGGGTCCGTGCGACTCCCCCGCGGTCAGCCAGCGCAACCTGCTCAACGGTGCTCCTCGATACTCGCGCCTGGAACTGCAATGGCGCGACCGGGTGCGCGGCCCTGGCCCGCCATGTCCGATCCTCCCACGGCCGACGACGCGAACCGGCCGCCGGTCCAGCAGGCGGGACGATGTCCTGACCTCTCAGGCCCTGTCCGGTCGATCTTCGCCGGGCCCGCAATACCGGCCGGACACGACCTAGTGGGCTTCGAGGGCCTGTTCCCCGGCCTTGCGCATCACCGCGAGTGGTGCGGGCGAGCGGCGCGTCATCTGCTCGACCTGCTGCACCGCCTGGTGCACCAGCAGGTCGAGGCCGGAGACGACCGCGCCGCCGCGGGTGGACCAGGCGGCGGCCAGCGCGGTGGGCCAGGGCTCGTACAGCACGTCGAAGAGTGTGCCGACCGCGTCCGGGACGGCGGCGACGAGCCCGTCGGTCGTCCCGGCCGGGGTGGTGGCGATCACGAGAGGGGCACGCAGTGCCTGCTCCGCCGTGTCCCACGGGGCGATCCGGACATCCACGCCGAGCCGTTCGCCCCAGCCGCGCATCTCGTCCGCGCGGGCCTCGCTGCGTACATAAGCGGTGACCGGTCCCGTACAGACGCGGGAGAGCGCGGCGAGGGCGGACGACGCGGTCGCGCCCGCGCCCAGGATCGCAGCGGACTCGACACGCTCCACCCCCCGCTCGCGCAGCGCCGCGATCATGCCGGGGATGTCGGTGTTGTCTCCCCTGCGCCGGCCGTCGTCGCCGAAGACGACCGTGTTGACCGCCTCGACGGAGGCCGCGGTGTCCGTGACCTCGTCGAGCAGCGGGATGACGGCCCGCTTGAGCGGCATGGTCAGCGACAGACCGGCCCACGAGTCGTCGAGTCCGGCGAAGAAGCCGGGGAGCCCGGCCTCGTCCACTTCGAAACGGTCGTACGACCAGTGGCCGAGGCCGAGTTCCCCGTACGCGGCACGGTGCAGAACCGGGGAGAGGGAATGGGCAATGGGCGATCCGAGGACCGCCGCTCGCCTACGTGCGCTCACTTGTTCTGGCTTTCCTTCGCATACTCTTGCCGGTTCACTTCGTGTTCTTCGTTGGTCTCGGCGAACAGCGTCTTGTCCTCGGTCACCGAGACGAAGTAGTACCAGGGACCGGGGGTCGGATTGAGCGCCGAGTGCAGGGCTTCCGAACCGGGGTTGGAGATGGGCCCGGGAGGAAGTCCCTTGATGTCGTACGTGTTGTACGGATCCTTGAGCCTGCGCAGATCATCGACCGCACCGATGTCCAGCCTGCTGGTCGCCTTGATGTAGTTCACGGTGGAGTCGAACTCAAGGCGTCCGACCGTCTCCGTGTTGTCCGGCTGAAGGCGGTTGTAGACGACTCGCGACACCTTGTCGAAGTCGTGCTTGTACTTGCCTTCCTTCTGGATCAGGCTCGCGACGGTGATGAGCTGGAGCGGGGACTTCAGCCCGAGCTTCGTCGCCTCCGCCTCCAGATCCTGCTTGCCGTACTCGGCCTTGGCCCGGGACACCATGTCCTTGAGGAGGGCTTCCGGCTTCATACCCTTCTGGACCGGATAGCTCGCCGGGTACAGGAAACCTTCCAGCGGATCCTTGATGGTCTTGCTGTCGTCGGCCCAGCTTGGCAGCCCCAGGCTCTTCGCCTGCGCCTTGGCGACGTCCGCGGTCTCGCCGCTCTTCACCTTCAGCCGCTTGTCGATCAGCTTGTAGATGTCCGTGTTGCGGGTGCCCTCGGGGATGATCAGCGCGTTGCGGCTGCTGGGGCTGAGCATCTTCTTCACGGCGTTCGCCGCGGACATCTCCTTGCTGAGCAGGTAGACGCCCGCCTGGATCGCGTTGCCCCGCGGGTTGGCCTTCTGTGCGGCGACGAACGCGCGCTGGCTCTTGATCACATTGTTCTTCACCAGGATGGCGGCGATCTCGTAGCCGCCGGCCCCTTGCGGGATCTTCACCTGGACCTCGCCGGAGCCGGCGCCCTCGTAGTCCGGAGCGGGGCCGAAACGCTCCGCGAGGAACTGGTAGCCGACATAGCCGACTCCACCGACACCGCCCACGAGCACCACGGAAAGGATCAGGCACGCGGTGCCGTTGCGGCTCTTCTTCTTTTTCTTGGTCTTGCCCCGGCCGTCCCGGCCGTTGGCCCTGCCGTCCTCATCCGGGTCCGCGTCACCCCCGCCGCCGTCCGTGAAGAAGGGGTGGGTCTCTTTCGGCGGCTCGTCGTCCCACTCGTTCGCCGGCTCGGGCTCGGGCTCCGCCCGGCGCTGAGTCGGCGGCTGCGGAGGCGGATACGCGTCGGGCGTACCGTAGGAGTCCTGACTGTCTCCGTACGCACCGCCCTGCCGGCCTTCGTCGTACGGGGAGGCCGGCTGTCCGGCGTACGGCATCGTGGCCTGCTGGCCGGTGTCCCAACCGCCGTTGTACTGCGGGTCGTTGTACTGCGGCTGCTGCTGCGGTTCGCCGTACTGGGGCTGCTGCGGCGCATGCTGCCGCGGATCTCCGTACTGGGGATCGTTGTACTGGTGCGGGGGGTACTGGCCCTGCCCGTCGAACTGCTGACCGCCGTGCTGCTGCTCGTTGTACTGCTGCTGCGGGTCACCGTACTGCTGCTGGTACTGCTGCTGGTACGGGTCCTGAACTCCCCCGTACTGCGCCTGTGTCTGGGGCTGCTCCGCATGCTGCTGCGGCTGCCCGCCGTAGGGAGCGTGGCCGTCCACGGCCTGCTGCGCTCCCCAGCCTGGGTCCCCGAACAAGGGGTCCTCTGGGTGCCACGGTTCGGAGCCGGAGCCCCGGCCATAGTCAGTCATCGATCCCCTTGAGCCGCGAGGCGGCGGGCACCGATCGTGAGAGCCGGGTTCCGTTTCGCCTCTTTGGTGTGCGGTAGCTGTTCGAACACCACATCGCGCGGAACGTTACCGTATCGCGATCAGATGACCACTTCGACGCCCTCGCCCGGGGCTTCACCAGAGGCTCTTTCGGCCTCCAGTGCACTCTGGAGGATGACGACCGCCGCCACTTGGTCGATCACGGACCGGCCCTTCTTGGATTTCACACCCGAAGCGCGCAATCCCTGACTCGCCGTCACTGTGCTCATCCGCTCATCGACCAGTCGTACGGACAGTGGCGCGATGCCCCGCGCCACTTCCTGTGCGAACAAACGTACCTTCGCGGCGGCCGGTCCCTCGCCCCCGTTGAGGGAGCGCGGAAGGCCGATCAGGACTTCGATCGGCTCGTATTCCTCCACGATCTGGCGCAGCCGCCGGTGGGCGGCCGGGACATCACGTCCCGGCACGGTCTCCACCGGCGTGGCGAGGATCCCGTCGGGGTCGCACGAGGCGACCCCGATACGGGCGTCCCCGACATCGATCGCGAGACGACGTCCTCGCCGCATAGCGGGATCAGGCCGTCTCGGCGACGAGGCGCTCGACCGCGGCGACGGCGTCGCCGATGGCGTCCGGGTTCTGGCCGCCGCCCTGGGCGAGGTCCGGCTTGCCGCCACCGCCACCGCCGAGGGTCTTGGCAGCCGTACGGACCAGGTCACCGGCCTTGAGCCCACGGCCACGGGCGGCCTCGTTGGTGGCGATGACCGTCAGCGGACGGCCGCCGGCCGTGGTGAACAGGGCCACGACGGCCGGCCGGTCACCGGGAATGCGACCACGGACGTCGAGGACCAGCCTGCGCAGATCGTCGGCCGAGGTGCCGTCCGGGACCTGGCCGGTGACCAGGGCCGTACCCCGTACGTCCTTGGCACTGTCGGCGAGTCCGGCGGCGGCGGCGAGGACCTTCTCCGCGCGGAACTTCTCGATCTCCTTCTCGGCGTCCTTCAGCTTGGCGAGCATGCCGGAGATCTTCTCGGGCAGCTCGTCCGAGCGGCCCTTGACCAGCTCCTGGAGCTGGGCGACGACGGTGTGCTCCTTGGCCAGGAAGTTGTAGGCGTCGACGCCTACCAGGGCCTCGATCCGTCGTACACCGGAGCCGATGGACGATTCACCGAGCAGCTTCACCAGGCCGAGCTGGGCGGTGTTGTGGACGTGGGTACCGCCGCACAGTTCCTTGGAGAAGTCGCCGATGGTGACCACGCGGACCCGCTCGCCGTACTTCTCGCCGAACTCGGCGATGGCGCCCTGCTTCTTGGCCTCGTCGATGGACATGACCTCGGCCTGGACGTCCAGTTCACGGGCCAGCACTTCGTTGATCTTCTGCTCGACGTCGGTGAGGACCGTGCCGGGTACGGCGGCGGGCGAACCGAAGTCGAAGCGGAAGCGTCCCGGCGAGTTCTCCGAACCGGCCTGGGCGGCCGTCGGGCCGAGGGCGTCGCGCAGCGCCTGGTGCGTGAGGTGCGTGGCACTGTGGGCGCGGGCGATGGCGCGGCGGCGGGTGAGGTCGATGGAGGCGTAGGCGGAGGAGCCCACGGTCACCTCGCCGACCTGCACGGTTCCCTTGTGCACGGAGACACCGGGGACCGGCTGCTGGACATCGCGGACCTGGACGACGGCGCCGGTGTCGAGGCGGATCCGGCCCTGGTCGGCGAGCTGGCCGCCGCCCTCGGCGTAGAAGGGGGTGCGGTCGAGCACGATCTCGACCTCGTCGCCCTCGGTGGCGGCGGGGGAGGACACTCCGTCGACGAGCAGGCCGACGACGGTCGACTCGCCCTCGGTGGAGGTGTAGCCGGTGAACTCCGTGGAGCCGCTGTTGTCGGCGACCTGGCGGTAGGCGGAGAGGTCGGCGTGGCCGGACTTCTTGGCCTTGGCGTCGGCCTTGGCCCGCTCCCGCTGTTCCTTCATCAGGCGGCGGAAGCCGTCCTCGTCCACGGACAGGCCCTGTTCGGCGGCCATTTCCAGGGTGAGGTCGATCGGGAAGCCCCAGGTGTCGTGGAGCAGGAAGGCCTTGTCGCCGGAGAGGACCTGGCCACCGGAGGCCTTGGTCTCGGTGACGGCGGTGTCGAGGATGTTCGTGCCGCCCTTGAGGGCCTTGAGGAAAGCGGCCTCCTCGGCGAGGGCCACGGTCTCGATGCGCTTGCGGTCGGTCCTCAGCTCCGGGTACTGCTCGCCCATGGTCTCGATGACCACGTCGACCAGCTCGGCGACGACCGGCTCGGTGGCGCCGAGGAGGCGCATGTTGCGGATGGCGCGGCGCATGATGCGGCGCAGCACATAACCACGGCCCTCGTTGCCGGGGGTGACGCCGTCACCGATGAGCATGACGGACGTACGCATGTGGTCCGTGACGACCCGGAGGGAGACGTCCGAGCCGGCGTCGGTGCCGTACCGGACCCCGGTCAGTTCGGTGGCCTTGTCGATGACGGCCATCGAGGTGTCGATCTCGTAGAGGTTCCGCACGCCCTGAAGGATCATGGCGAGACGTTCGAGGCCGAGACCGGTGTCGATGTTCTTCGACGGCAGGTCGCCGAGGATCGGGTAGTTCTCCTTGTCCTCGCCGGGGCCGCGCTCGAACTGCATGAAGACCAGGTTCCAGATCTCCACGTACCGCTCGTCGTTGACGGCGGGACCGCCCTCGACACCGAATTCGGGGCCGCGGTCGTAGTTGATCTCGGAACAGGGGCCGCAGGGGCCGGGGACCCCCATGGACCAGAAGTTGTCCTTCTTGCCCAGCCGCTGGATGCGTTCGGCCGGTACGCCGATCTTCTCGCGCCAGATCTGCTCGGCCTCGTCGTCGTCGAGGTAGACGGTGATCCAGAGCTTCTCCGGCTCCAGACCGTAGCCGCCGTCCGCCACGGAGCTGGTGAGCAGCTCCCAGGCGTACGTGATGGCGCCTTCCTTGAAGTAGTCGCCGAACGAGAAGTTGCCGCACATCTGGAAGAACGTGCCGTGCCGGGTGGTCTTGCCGACCTCTTCGATGTCCGGTGTACGGACGCACTTCTGCACGCTGGTGGCACGCGGGGCGGGCGGCTTGACCTCGCCGAGGAAGTACGGCTTGAACGGCACCATGCCCGCCGGGACCAGCAGCAGAGTCGGGTCGTCCGCGATGAGCGACGCCGAAGGCACGACGGTGTGCCCGCGCTCCTCGAAGAAGCTCAGCCAGCGGCGGCGAATTTCAGCCGACTCCATCAGTGGTCCTCATTCCGGTTGTGCGGGTTGTAGGAGTGCGTGGTCCGGGCGGACCGGGGGTGCTCGCCGGCCTGCTCGAGGGCGGGGAGCCGGCGCGGTGCGGGAAGCGCGGGGTCGGCCGGTGCGTCCAGGCCGAGCGCCTCGCCCAGTTCCGCCTCGCGCCGGACCATCCCGGTCCTGACGTCGACGGCGAATTCCCGGACCTTGTGCCCGACCTTCTGCCCGGTGTCGAGTGCCTTGTTCGCGGCCTGGGCCGCGAGGCTCTCCGGGGTCAGCTGCCGGAGCTTGCGGTTGACCTTGGTGGTGGCCCAGACGCCGGCGGCCGCGCCCGCGGTGAACCAGAACGTACGGCGGAACATCGCTGCGTCAGCCCTTCTTCTTCCTGCGTCGCGCGGACGGCAGCGTGCGGCCGATGACCACGGTGCGCCGGGGCGCCGGGGCGGCGGCCCCGCTCGCCTCGGCCGGGGCTCCTCTGCGTCCCATGGCCTGACGTACGCCGTAGCCGAAGGCAGCGACCTTGACCAGCGGACCCCCGAAGGTCGAGGCGACCGTCGTGGAGAGCGCCGAGGCGTTCGAGGTGACTTCCTGGACGTCCGTCGCGATGGCGTCGACCCGGTCGAGCTGGGTCTGCGCGGAGCGGACCGTCTCCGACGCGTCGGAGAGCAGAGGGACGGCCTGGTCGGTCACATCCGCCACGAGTCTGGTGGTCGCCTTGAGCGTCTGGGCCAGCCTCACCAGCACCACGGCCAGGAAGGAGACCAGAATGGCCCAGAACACGGCCACCAGGATCCCGGCAACCTCTCCACCGGTCACGCCGCACCGCTCCCTGATCATCGACGGTCATCTGGAAAGCGACTGGAAAGTCGTCTCCCGACCCTATCGCGCCGACGGTGACGTCCCGTACCGCATTTCGGTTGCCCGGTGCGGGAGCGAGCGGGAGGAGTCGGCGGAGCGCTGTCGGGTGAGGACTCCGCGTGCCCCGTGCGCGGGTTATCCCCGCTCCGGCCCCTTGCCCCCCCTTGCCCGCTCGGCGCGGAAGCGTACGGAAACGAGAGGCGCGTTCTGCCGCCGGACGCCGGAACGCGGAAGCCCGCCGGCTCCCCCACCGGATATGGCGGGGAAGCGGCGGGCCGAAGCGCTGTTGAGCTGCTTCGCCTGCGTCAGCGGGCGTAGTACTCGACGACCAGCTGCTCGTCGCAGATGACCGGGATCTCCTTGCGCTGCGGGTCACGGTCCAGGCGGAACGCCAGGGCCTTCAGGTTGACCTGGAGGTAGCGCGGGGTCTCACCGTCGGTGTCGTAGCCACCCTCACGCGCGACCTGGAAGGGGACCTTCGCACGGCTGCGCTCGCGGACCATCACGACGTCGTCGGGACGGACGCGGAACGACGGCTTGTCGACCTTGCCACCGTTGACCTCGATGTGGCCGTGAACGACCATCTGGCGGGCCTGGTAGATGGTGCGGGCGATGCCCGACCGCAGGACCAGCGCGTCGAGACGGCGCTCGAGCTCGACGACCAGGGCCTCGCCCGTCTTGCCCTCGGCCTTGCGGGCGCGGTCGTAGGCGCGGGCCATCTGGCGCTCGCTGATGTCGTACTGGGCGCGCAGGCGCTGCTTCTCGAGCAGACGGACCTTGTAGTCACTGTTCTGCTTGCGTCCACGACCGTGCTCACCCGGCGGGTAAGGACGGGCCTCGAAGTACTTGACGGCCTTCGGCGTCAGCGCGATACCGAGCGCACGGGACTTCTTGACCTTGGGACGCGACTGGTTAGGCACGTTCTCCAGACCTCCGTTGTAGGTTAGGTTAGGCTCACCTTACTCAAAGGAGATCGCATGTCTCGCCCTGGGAACACCACACACATCACAGACAGCCTCGACGCACAGGGCGCCGACTCGACGGAGGTCCGATCAGCTCATGGTCAGCCGCGTCCCAGCGGGCTTGAAATCGATCGGATGCCGTCAGCAGCCGAGCGCACACGAACTCTCGTACAGGGTACATGCTCATCAGTGCTGATCATCCCGGGCCTGGACGGGGCACTCCCCTACCAGCTGATGCCCGATTCACGGCATATCGGGCCCGACGCCGAGGTGTTCCTCGTCTTTCCCCCCGACTCCCCCGCCGTACGGGCCGCGACCCACGCGCAGGACGACGAACTGAACGCGGTGCTGGAGGTGACGGACGTCGCACCGGTCTCCGTACCGCACCGGATCAGGGGCCGCGCCTGGCTCTCCGGCTGGCTCACTCTCGAACAGGGGCGGGCCGAACCCGGCCGCACCGTGCTGCGCCTGGAGGTCGGCGAGGCCTGCGTGGACGACCTGTGGGGCGCCGAGTCCGTGGAGCCCGAGGAGTTCGTCTCGGCCTCGCCGGACCCGCTGGTGGAGCACGAGGCGGAGCTGCTCCAGCATCTGCACTCCGCACACAGCGCCGAGGTCCAGACACTGCGCGGGCTCCTCGGTGAACGGGCCGACGGTAGCTCCGGGACCGCGACCGTGGCCGTGCCGGTCGCGCTCGACCGCTTCGGACTGCGGGTGCGCTTCACCGGCGTCCAGTGCTTCGACGCCCGCTTCGACTTCCCCGAGCCCGTGAAGGACGTGAACGAGCTGCGCCGGGCCATGCACGCCCTCTTCGACGCGGCCGCTCGCTGAAGCGCCGGGGCCGCTGACGCCCCTTCGCCCGCAGCACGGAGCACGCGCAGCACGCAGAACGCAGAACGCAGCAACACTCACGGAGGCCGAGCGACGCGCGGGGAAGATCCCGGCGCCTGGCACCCGGTTCAGGCGCCGTCCCCGCGCAGCCGCTCGCGCACCTTGTCGACGACATCGGCATAGCGCGCTTCCGTGCCGTACCGCGTGGGCTCGTAGTACCGCCTGCCGCGCACCTCGTCGGGGGCGTACTGCTGAGCGGCGATACCGCCCGGCACATCATGCGGATAGATGTAGCCCTTGGCATGACCGAGTTTGGCCGCGCCCTTGTAGTGGCCGTCGCGCAGATGCGGCGGCACGGATCCCGCCAGGCCCTTCTTCACATCCTCCAGAGCCGCCGAGATCGCCGTCGTCGCCGCGTTCGACTTGGGCGCGAGGGCCAGCGCGATCGTCGCGTGGCTGAGGGTGAGGGCGGCCTCGGGAAAACCGATCATGGCCACGGCCTGGGCGGCTGCGACCGCGATCGGCAGGGCCGTCGGGTCGGCCAGACCGATGTCCTCGCTCGCCGAGATCATCAGCCGCCGGGCGATGAACCGGGGGTCCTCCCCCGCGTCGATCATCCGGGCCAGATAGTGCAGCGCGGCGTCCACATCGGACCCGCGGATCGACTTGATGAGCGCGCTCGCCACGTCGTAGTGCTGGTCGCCGTCCCGGTCGTACGCCACCGCCGCCCGGTCGACCGTCTCCTCCACCGTCTGGAGGGTGATCTCCTTCTCGCTCTTGTCGATCGCGGCGCCGGCCGCCGCCTCCAGCGCGGTCAGCGCGCGCCGGGCGTCACCGCCCGCGATCCGCAGCAAATGCGCCGCGGAGTCCTCGGGCAGGGTGACCGCGCCGCCGAGCCCGCGCTCCTCCGTGAGGGCCCGGCCCAGCAGAGCGCTCAGGTCGTCGTCGGTGAGCGGCTCCAGCGTGAGCAGCAGGGAGCGGGAGAGCAAGGGGGAGATCACCGAGAAGTACGGATTCTCGGTCGTGGCCGCGATGAGCGTGACCCAGCGGTTCTCCACAGCGGGCAGCAGGGAGTCCTGCTGGGCCTTGCTGAAGCGGTGGATCTCGTCGAGGAAGAGGACGGTCTCCTTGCCGAAGCCGCCGGAGGCCCGACGGGCTCCGTCGATCACGGCCCGCACTTCCTTGACCCCCGCGGTGATCGCGGAGAGCTCGACAAAGCGCTTGTTGGTCGCCTTGGAGACGACATACGCGAGGGTCGTCTTGCCGGTGCCGGGCGGGCCCCAGAGGATCACGGACGAGGGGCCTGCGGGGCCGCCGTTTCCCTCTCCCACCAGTCTGCGCAGCGGCGACCCCGGCTTCAGCAGATGCCCCTGTCCGACGACTTCGTCGAGGACGCGCGGGCGCATCCGGACCGCCAGGGGGCTGCTGGACGGGTCCTTCTCCTGGCGGTCTTCCGCCGCTGCGGTAAAGAGGTCGGGCTCCACGTGTGAAGCCTATGCCAGGGCACTGACAACGCCGTCCCGCCGGTGGGAGCCGCCGGGGAGGGCCCGGCAGGCCCCCCGGTGCAACGGTCGGCTCAGCCGGTCCAGAAGTCCCACCAGCGGGTCAGGATCAGCATCCCGATGATCCCGATGTGCAGCACCGGAAGCACCCAGGTGAACTCGTCCAGGAAACCGCGCAGCCAGCCCGGCGCGGGCAGCATCCCGTGACGGACGTTGTGCGAGGTGACGTACCAGAACATCAGAATCGTCGCGGCCCAGGCCAGACAGCACCACAAGCACAGCGAACCGATGCTGTACAGCGACTGGTACTGCAGCCAGGTACAGAACCCGACCCCGAACAACGTCCCCGCGTTCAGCCCCAGCCAGAACCACCGACGGTAACGCGCCCCCGCCAGCAGCCCCATACCGACACCGACCACCACCGCATACGCCACCAGCCCCAGCATCGGATTCGGAAAACCGAACACCGAAGCCTGCTCACTCTTCATGATGTTCCCGCAGGACACCACCGGATTCAGACTGCACCCCGGAGTAAAACCCGGATCCTCCAGCAGCTTGAACTTGTCAAGAGTGATCACCCACGCCGCCAGCAGCCCAGCCGCACCCGTGATCACCAGCAGCAGCGCGAACGCCCGCCCACCGCCCACCGCGCCCACGGCACGCGTCTCCGTCCGGCCGGAGGAGATGTCGTCGTCAACCGCCGCACTCTTCATATCGCCGTTCCATCACTCTGAGGCCTGTAGGGGCACGGTCATTCTGCCGCACCGACCCCCGCGCCCACCGTTCGCCGGAGATAAGTACGTACGGAGGAGGGCCCGGACGATCACCGTCCGGGCCCTGCGACATATGTCGGGCTCAGCCGAGCAGTGACCGCAGTTTCCCGACGATCGCGTCCAGCGCGACCGCCTCCTGCTCGCCGGTCTCCATGTCCTTGAGCTGCACGGCGCCGTCGGCGAGGTCCCGCTCACCGGCGACGATCGTGTAGCGCGCGCCCGACCTGTTGGCCGACTTCATCGCGCCCTTGAGGCCCCGGCCGCCGAAGGCGAAGTCCGTGGCGACACCCGCCCTGCGCAGTTCGGTGACGACGGCGAACAGCCGCTTCCTCGCCTCCTCACCGAGCGGTACCGCGTACACGCTGGTGGCGGGCGGGATGTCGAGCTCGATCCCCTCCGCCTCCAGCGCCAGTACCGTACGGTCCACGCCGAGCGCCCAGCCGACGGACGGGAGTTCGGGGCCGCCGATCATCTCGGAAAGCCCGTCGTAGCGGCCGCCGCCGCCGACCGCGGACTGGGCACCGAGGCCGTCGTGGACGAACTCGAACGTGGTGCGCGTGTAGTAGTCGAGGCCGCGTACGAGCTTCTCGTCGTCCTCGAACACCACGCCCGCCGCGGTCAGCAGCTCACGTACCTCTTCGTGGTAGCCCTTGCACGCGTCGCACAGGTAGTCCCGCAACAGCGGGGCGCCGACGAGTTGTTTCTGTACGTCCGCGCGCTTGTCGTCGAGGACCCGCAGCGGGTTGATCTCGATACGGCGGCGGGTCTCCTCGTCCAGGTCGAGCGCGCGCAGAAAGCCCTGGAGCGCCTCGCGGTAGACGGGACGGCACTCCTTGTCGCCCAGCGAGTTGAGCAGGATTCGGAAGTTGCTCAAACCCAGCGAGCGGTACGCCTGGTCGGCCAGGATGATCAACTCGGCGTCCAGCGCGGGGTCCTCGGCACCGATCGCCTCGGCACCGACCTGCGAGAAGTGCCGGTACCGGCCCTTCTGCGGACGCTCGTAGCGGTAGTACGAACCGGAATACCAGAGCTTGACGGGCAGGTTGCCGGCCTTGTGCAGGTTGGCCTCCAGCGCGGCCCGCAGCACGGAGGCGGTGCCCTCGGGGCGCAGCGCCAGCTTGTCGCCGCCCTTGGTCTCGAAGGCGTACATCTCCTTGGAGACGATGTCGGTGGACTCCCCGACACCGCGCGCGAACAGCTCGACGTTCTCGAAACCGGGCGTCTCGACATAGCCGTAGCCGGAGTTCCGCAGCGGCGCGGAGATCGCCTCGCGTACCGCGAGGAAGGTCGCCGAGACCGGCGGAATCAGGTCGTAGGTGCCCTTGGGGGCCTGAAAGGTGCTCATGGAGATCGCTGCGTCACATTCCTCGTCGTGGAGCGGCGCTCGGGCCGCTTCCCTGGCCACCGGCGCCGGGTCCAGTGCTTCCGGGTCGGGTTCCCCCGGGAAGCACAGCCCTGAGATAGGGGTTGGTGGCGCGCTCGTGGCCGATGGTCGTCTGGGGGCCGTGGCCGGACAGCACCACGGTCGAGTCGTCGAGCGGCAGGCACACACGGCCCAGCGACTCGAGCATCTCGGCCTGATCGCCGCCGGGCAGGTCGGTGCGTCCGACGGAGCCGGCGAACAGCAGATCTCCCGAGAAGAGGACCGGCGGGATGTCCCCGCCCGTCGTCTCGGGCATCCTGAAGGTCACCGACCCCTTGGTATGGCCGGGCGCGTGCGCGACGGCGAACTCCAGGCCCGCCAGCGCCAGTTCGGCGCCGTCGGTCAGCTCCTGGACGTCGTCCGGCTCCCCCACGGTCAGCTCGCCCATGAGCGGCATCCCGATCGAACGGCCGAGGGCCTTCTCCGGGTCGCTCATCATGAACCGGTCCGCGGGGTGGATCCAGGCCGGTACGTCATGGGCTCCGCACACCGGGACGACCGAGGCGACATGGTCGATGTGGCCGTGCGTGAGGATGACCGCGACCGGCTTGAGCCGGTGCTTCTTCACCGCGTCCTCGACGCCCTGGGCGGCCTGATGGCCGGGGTCGATGATCACGCACTCCTCACCGGCGGCGGGGGCGACCAGATAGCAGTTGGTCCCCCAGGCCCCGGCGGGGAAACCGGCAATGAGCACGATCGTCCTTATATGTCGTCCGTCGGGAGAATGCAGCAGATCAGAGCCTACCGGCGCTCCTCAATCCACAGCGAACCCATATACCGTACGGGGCTAGACGAGTCATTCCGAAGTCCCGTCTGCCCGGCGGCGCCCAGCACGCACGCTCGCGGCGTTGCCGAATCGCCCTGGTAGCTCCGCCACGAGGGCACCCCGGCGTCTCGCGATCGCACGTAGCCGGACACCGCCGGGCCCGCCCCTTGGGGCGGACGACGCTACTTCGGAATGACTCGTCCAGGCCGGACAGACCCTGCTCGGACCGGACAGGATCACACCCAAGAGGAGAAGACCCGGTGGTCAACAGCGATCAGCGGCGGCGGCAGCTCGCCCGGGAGAAGTTCGAGCGGCAGCAGCAGCGCCGGACCGAGGCCCGCAGGAAGGCGAAGCGCCGCAATGCCATCATCGCGTCCACGCTGGCGGTAGTGCTGGTCGCGGGCGCCGCGGCGTACATCTCGATCGGCATGAACGACTCCGGCAAGAGCGACGCCGCCGCCGCGGAGTCGAGCCCCTCGCCCTCGCCGTCGGCGAGCGAGAGCAGCGCGCCCGAGCCGAAGATGACGATCGACAAGTCGGCGAAGTACACGATGTCGCTCGCCACGAGCCAGGGCGACATCTCGATCGCGATGGACGCGAAGAAGACGCCGCACACGGTGAACTCCTTCAAGTCGCTCACGGACAAGGGCTACTTCGACCGCACGAAGTGTCACCGACTGGTCACGCAGGGCATCTACGTGCTCCAGTGCGGCGATCCGAAGGGTGACGGGACCGGCGGCCCCGGCTACACGATCGCGGACGAGAATCTGACCGCTCTCGGCAAGGCCGGTGCGGACGGCTCCGTGACGTACCCGGCCGGGACGGTGGCGATGGCGAATACCGGCCAGCCGCACACCGGCGGCAGCCAGTTCTTCCTGGTGTACAAGGACACCAAACTCCCGCCCAGCTACACCCCGTTCGGGACGATGGACGCCGACGGGCTGAAGGCCGTGAAGGCCGTGGCGGAGGCCGGAGTGGCGGGCGGTCAGGGCGACGGTGCGCCGAAGAAGGCCGTCACCGTGAAGAAGGGCACGGTCGACAAGGCGTGACCCTCTGAATTTCGGCCGCGCTGAGTGCGGACAGCCGGGCGGCCGGTCGCCTAGATTGGCGTTGTGCAGGGCGGGCGCGGCCCGCCCCAGGAAACTGTGGACGATGCCCGGGGGCCACACCCCCGACGGGCATCAGGTGGAGGAGGCGCTGTGAGCAGCGACCCGTGGGGCCGTGTCGATGAGACAGGCACCGTGTACGTGCGGACGGCCGAGGGCGAGCAGGTCGTCGGATCGTGGCAGGCTGGCTCTCCGGAGGAGGCACTGGCCTATTTCGAGCGCAAGTACGAGGGCCTGGTTGTCGAGATCGGCCTCCTCGAACGGCGGGTGAAGACCACCGATCTGTCCGCGAAGGATGCGACGATCGCCATCGAGCATCTTCGGGGCCAGATCGACGAGCACCACGCCGTGGGCGATCTCGACGCACTGCGCAAGCGGCTCGACGCGCTGGTGGCGACGGTCGAATCGCGCCGCGAGGAGCGTAAGGCGCAGCGGGCGAAGCAGACCGACGAGGCGCGCCACGCCAAGGAGGCTCTGGTCACCGAGGCGGAGGAGCTGGCGCAGAGCGACCAGTGGCGGTCGTCCGGCGAGCGGCTGCGTGCGCTGGTGGACACCTGGAAGGGTCTGCCGAGGCTGGACCGGAAGTCCGACGACGAGTTGTGGCACCGCTTCTCGCATGCCCGCTCGGCGTTCTCCAAGCGCCGTAAGGCCCATTTCGCCGCGTTGGACGCGCAGCGCGAGGAGGCCCGTAAGGCCAAGGAGAAGCTGGTCGCGGAGGCTGAGTCGCTGTCCGGCTCCACCGACTGGGGCGGGACGGCGGCCCGCTACCGCGAGCTGATGACCGACTGGAAGGCGGCGGGCCGCGCCCAGCGCGAGGCCGAGGACGATCTGTGGAACCGCTTCCGCGGTGCCCAGGACGTCTTCTTCGCCGCGCGCGGTGAGGTCTTCGCCGAGCGGGACGCCGAGCAGACCGAGAACCTCAAGCTCAAGGAGGAACTCGCGGTCGAGGCCGAGCGGCTGGTGCCGGTCAAGGACCTCAAGGCGGCCAGGGCTGCCTTCCGGTCCCTGAACGAGCGCTGGGAGGCCATCGGCCATGTCCCGCGCGACGCCCGGCCCAAGGTCGAGGGCCGGATGCACGCGGTGGAGCGGGCGCTTCAGGACTCCGAGGAGAACGAGTGGCGCCGGACGAACCCGGAGGCGCGTGCGCGTGCCGAGGGTCTGACGGGGCAGCTCCAGGCGGCCGTCGACAAGCTGCGTACGCAGATCGACACGGCGCGCGCGGCGGGCAACAACTCCAAGGCGGACAAGCTCTCCAAGGAGCTGGAGGGACGCCAGGCGCTGCTGGACCAGGCGCTCAAGGGTCTCCACGAGTTCGGCGGCTGAAGGGCTGAAGGGCTCCGTACCGGTACGCGAAGAGGGGCTCCCCGTACGTGATGTACGGGGAGCCCCTCTTCGCGTGTCCGGGCCTCAGGCCTGTTTCGGGGTGCCGTGCCGGGCGTCGCGGGCCTGGAGCGATCCGGGAAACAGGGCCTACGGCCTGCGGGCCGAGGTGACTCGGTAGACGTCGTAGACACCCTCGACACCTCGTACCGCCTTCAGTACGTGTCCGAGGTGCTTCGGATCGCCCATCTCGAAGGTGAAGCGCGAGGTGGCGACCCTGTCACGGGAGGTCTGGACGGCCGCGGACAGGATGTTCACATGCTGGTCGGACAGGACGCGTGTGACGTCCGACAGCAGCCGGGACCGGTCGAGCGCCTCGACCTGGATGGCGACCAGGAAGACCGAGGACTGGGTCGGGGCCCACTCGACTTCGAGGATCCGTTCGGGCTGCTGGGACAGCGAGTCCACGTTGACGCAGTCGGCGCGGTGCACCGAGACGCCGCTGCCACGGGTGACGAAGCCGATGATCGGATCGCCCGGGACCGGCGTACAGCAGCGGGCGAGCTTCACCCAGACGTCCTCGACGCCCTTGACGACCACGCCGGGGTCGGCGTTGGCGCGGCGCTTGCCGCGGCCGTGCGAGGGCGGGGCGCTCTCGGCGATGTCCTCGTTCGCGGCCTCCTCGCCGCCGAGGGCCTGCACCAGTTTCTGTACGACGCCCTGCGCGGCCACATGGCCCTCGCCGATCGCCGCGTACAGCGACGAGATGTCGGGGTAGCGCATCTCGTGCGCGAGCGTGACCAGCGAGTCTCCGGTGAGGATGCGCTGGATCGGCAGGTTCTGCTTGCGCATGGCCCGCGCTATGGCGTCCTTGCCCTGCTCGATCGCCTCGTCGCGGCGCTCCTTGGAGAACCACGCCCGGATCTTGTTCCTGGCGCGCGGTGACTTGACGAAACCGAGCCAGTCGCGCGAGGGGCCGGCCCCGGATGCCTTGGAGGTGAAGACCTCCACCAGGTCACCGTTGTCGAGCGTCGATTCGAGGGGCACGAGGCGCCCGTTGACCCGCGCTCCTATGGTCCGGTGGCCGACCTCCGTGTGCACGGCGTACGCGAAGTCGACGGGGGTCGCGCCGGCGGGCAGCGCTATCACGTCGCCCTTGGGCGTGAAGACGAAGACCTCGTTGCGGGACAGGTCGAAGCGGAGCGACTCCAGGAACTCGCTGGGGTCCTCGGTCTCCTTCTGCCAGTCCAGCAGCTGGCGCAGCCACGCCATGTCGTTGACGGTGTCCTGGCCGGCGCCCTTGCCCGCGTTCCTGGGCACGTCCGTACGCACCTTGGAGGCACCGGCGACGGCCTCCTGCTTGTACTTCCAGTGCGCGGCGATGCCGTACTCGGCGCGTCGGTGCATGTCGAACGTGCGGATCTGGAGTTCGACCGGCTTGCCGTTGGGCCCGATGACCGTCGTGTGCAGCGACTGGTACATGTTGAACTTGGGCATCGCGATGTAGTCCTTGAACCGGCCGGGGACCGGATTCCACCGGGCGTGGACGGTGCCGAGCGCCGCGTAGCAGTCGCGGACGGTGTCGACCAGGACGCGGATGCCCACCAGGTCGTAGATCTCCGCGAAGTCCCGGCCGCGGACGATCATCTTCTGGTAGACGCTGTAGTAGTGCTTGGGCCGGCCGGTGACGGTGGCCTTGATCCGGGCCGCGCGCAGGTCGGACTGGACCTCGTCGGTCACTATCGCCAGGTATTCGTCCCGCTTGGGGGCCCGCTCGGCGACCAGGCGGACGATCTCGTCGTACATCTTGGGATAGAGGATCGCGAAGGCGAGGTCCTCCAGCTCCCACTTGATGGTGTTCATGCCCAGCCGGTGGGCCAGCGGCGCGTAGATCTCCAGCGTTTCGCGGGCCTTCTTCTCCTGCTTCTCCCGCTTGAGATAGCGCATGGTGCGCATGTTGTGCAGCCGGTCGGCGAGCTTGATGACCAGGACGCGCGGGTCCTTGGCCATGGCGACGACCATCTTGCGTACGGTCTCGGCCTGCGCGGCCTCGCCGAACTTGACCTTGTCCAGCTTGGTCACGCCGTCGACGAGGAGCGCGACCTGGTCGCCGAAGTCACGACGCAGGGTGTCCAGGCCGTACTCGGTGTCCTCGACGGTGTCGTGCAGCAGGCCCGCCATCAGCGTGGCCGGGTCCATGCCCAGCTCGGCGAGGATCGTCGTCACCGCGAGGGGGTGGGTGATGTACGGGTCGCCGCTCTTGCGTTTCTGGCCGCGGTGCCAGCGCTCGGCGACCTGGTAGGCGCGCTCGATCTGGCGGAGCGTCGCGGTCTCGATCTTCGGGTCGTTGCCCCGCACGGTCCGCAGCAGCGGCTCCAGGACCGGGTTGTACGGCGACGAGCGCTGCACGCCGAGCCGGGCGAGACGGGCCCGTACGCGGTTGGAGGAGCCGCCGCCGGAGCGGGGCACGGCCCCGGGGCCGGGTTTGGGGGCGCTGACGGGCGTGGAGGGGCGCTCCGGGGGCACGGACGCCTCCACGGGCCGTGGCCGTGCGTCCGAGGTCTCCGCGGGCGGCCGTGCGGCCTTCTCCTCGGCGGCGACCGGGGCGTTGTTCTGCGGCACGGCTGACGCCGCCGCGGCCTGGTCTGCGGGGTGATCGGGCGTTGCGGCGGCCAGTGGCTGGACCTCGTCCGGCAAGAGCGCTCCTTCTGCGGGGCCCCGGCCTCTCGAGCAGGCCCGGGTTGCCCATGGTATCGGCCCTACCGTGACACGTGCTCGGGAGCCCGGTCCGACGCCTCTCGCGGAGCGCTCCGGAGGGCCGCTGCCCCTTACCGGACGCTCCCGGGAACGAGGCGGGCGCCGCGGGATTTCCCGCGGCGCCCACTCGTGGCTGTCGAAGCCGTGTCAGAGCGTGATCAAGGCATCCAGCGGAGCGCCGTCCAGCGCGGGCTCCAGCCGCTCCCGGCCACCGAGGAAGCCGAGCTCCATCAGGACCGCGACACCCACGACCTCGGCTCCGGCCCTGCGGACCAGTTCCAGCGAGGCCTCGGCCGTACCGCCGGTGGCGAGGACGTCGTCGATGACGAAGACCCGGTCACCCTGGTCCAGGTCCTCGGCGTGGACCTCGATCTCGGCCGAGCCGTACTCCAGGTCGTACGACTGGGCGAGCGTCGCCCCGGGGAGCTTGCCCGCCTTGCGTACGGGGATGAACCCGACGCCCGCGCGGACCGCCACGGGCGCGGCCAGGATGAAGCCGCGCGCCTCCAGGCCGACGATCTTCGTCGCGCCGTACCGCACGCACAGCTCGGCGAGCGCCTCGGTCAGCGCGGTGAAGGCCTTCGGGTCGGCGAGCAGCGGGGTGATGTCCTTGAACACCACGCCCGGCTTGGGATAGTCGGCGACATCACGGATCCGGCTGAGCAACAGCTCGCGTGTGCTGGTGTCCGTCATCGACGCCTCCCCGAAGAACGACCGCGGCCACCACGGCTTCGCGGACCTGCCACCGCGCCGGCGGTCGCCGCCTCGGCGGCCGGACCGACCTGCGAGCCGTCCCCCGCGTCGGGGTCCGCGGACTCGTCGGCCGCCTCCCCCTTGGCGGCAGCGGCGGCCCGCTTGGCGAGCACCCGCTTCTTCAGCGCCTTGATCTGCGGGTCGCGTTCCTTCAGGTCGGCGACGAGCGGCGTGGCGATGAAGATCGAGGAGTACGCACCGGCGGCGAGGCCGACGAAGAGCGAGAGCGAGATGTCGTTCAGCATGCCGGCGCCGAGGAAGCCACCGCCGATGAAGAGCAGACCGGCGACCGGCAGCAGCGCCACCACGGTGGTGTTGATGGAACGCACCAGCGTGCTGTTGATGGAGCGGTTGGCGATCTCGCTGTAGGTCCAGCGGGTCTGCTTGGTGATGTCCTTCGACCCCTCCTTGAGACTGTCGAAGACGACGACGGTGTCGTAGAGGGAGTAACCGAGGATGGTGAGCAGACCGATCACCGTGCCCGGGGTGACCTCGAAGCCGACCAGCGAGTACACACCGACCGTGATGGTGAGGTCGTGGATCAGGGCGACCAGCGCCGCGACCGCCATGCGCCATTCGAAGGCGATCGCCAGATAGATCACCACCAGGATCATGAAGATCCCGAGGCCCATCCACGCCTTGTTGGCGATGGTCGCGCCCCAACTCGGGCCCACGAGGTCGGCGTTGACCTTCGCCTCGTCGACCTTCAGGTCCTTGGCCAGCTCGGTCTTCACGGCGTCCGACTGCTTGGTGTCCAGTTCGGTGATCTGGATCCGCAGTCCGCCGTTGCCGAGCTTCTGGACGATCGCGTCGTGTCCGGACGCCGACGAGGCGTACGACTGGGCCTGCGACACGGAGGCGCTCGTGCTCGGGGTGGTGAAGACCGCGCCACCCTTGAACTCGATGCCCATGTTGAGGCCGCGCACCGCCAGGCCGACGATGGCCGTGATGGTGATCAGGATGGAGAGCGCGTACCAGAACTTGCGCTTCCCGATGAAGTCGTAGCCGACTTCACCGCGGTAGAGCCGGGCGCCGAGATCGCCGAGTCGCGACATCTCACGCCTCCTTCGGGTCGGTGGGAGCGCTGACACGGCGGGCGCGGCGCAGCGGCGGCTTGGCACCGAGGCGCTGCGGGTCGAGCCCGGACCAGGGGTGGCCCCCGGAGAAGAACTTCGTGCGGGCCAGCAGCGTCATCACGGGCTTGGTGAAGAAGAACACCACGACCACGTCGAGGAGGGTGGTCAGACCGAGGGTGAACGCGAAGCCCTGGACCTTGCCGACGGTGACGAGGAACAGCACCGCGGCGGCGAGGAACGACACGAAGTCGGAGACGAGGATCGTGCGCCGGGCGCGCGGCCACGCGCGTTCGACGGCCGGGCGGAGCGTACGGCCCTCGCGGATCTCGTCCCGGATGCGTTCGAAGTACACGATGAACGAGTCCGCGGTGATACCGATGGCGACGATCGCGCCACAGACCGCGGGGAGGTTCAGCGCGAAGCCGATACCCGGCCCGAGCAGCGCCATGATCGTGTACGTCATGATGCCCGAGGCGGCGAGGCTGAGGATCGCGATCCCCGCGAGGCCGCGGTAGTACGCCACCAGGTAGATGATGACCAGGCCGAGGCCGATCGCGCCGGCGATCAGACCCGCGTCGAGCTGCTCACCGCCGAGTGCGGCGGTGACCGAGGTGACGCTCTGCTCCTGGAAGCTGAGGGGCAGCGCACCGTACGACAGGATGTTGGCCAGGTCCTGAGCGGACTGCTGGGTGAAGTTGCCGGAGATCTCCGCGTTGGCGCCGAGCGCCTGCCTCACCGAGGGAGCCGAGACGACATCGCCGTCGAGCACGATGCCGAACTGGTTCATCGGCGACTGCTGCTGCGCGAGCTTCCCGGTGATCGCCGAGAACTTCTTGGTGCCGGCGCCGGTGAAGTCCATGGTGACCTTCCAGAGCCCCTGCTGGGGGTCCAGAACGGCCTTGGCGTCATCGACGTCCGTGCCTTCGAGTTCGGCGGGGCCGAGGACGTACTTCTCCCACTGCCCGGCGGAGTTGGTGCCGCAGGCCACGATCGTGTCCTTGGGCGTGGCTCCGAGATTGGCCTTGGTGCGCGCGGACTTGTTCTTGCAGTCCAGCTCCGTGAACTTCTTCTGCAGCGCGGCGGTGGCCGGGTCGGGCGGCGTCGTGGCCGACGGATCGGGCTTCGGCGAGGAGCCGGACTTGTCCGAGGAGTCGGACGTGCCCGAGGAGGAATCCGGGGAAGGAGTCTCGTCCTTCTTGAGGGCGTCCGTCACGGCCCGGCCCTGAGTGGTGGCGCTCGACGAGGGCGTCGCCTCCGAGTCCGGCTTGTCGGCGGAGTCCTTGCCCGACGAAGCGCTCGACGACGAACTGGGAGAGCCGCTCGGGGAGCCGCTGGCGGAGGGCTGCGGGGCGGTCTGACTGCCTGCCGCGACGGTCAGTACGGGCCGGAAGTACAGCTGGGCCGTGGTACCGACCTGATCCCGGGCCTGCTTCTCGTTCGTGCCCCGGGGGATGTTGACGATGATGTTCTTGTCGCCCTGGGTCTGAACCTCGGCCTCCGAGACACCAAGACCGTTGACGCGCCGCTCGATGATGCTGACCGCGGTGTCCATGTTGGTCTTGTTGATGGCGTTCGGCTTGCCCGGCGTGTTCTTCGCCTCGAGCGTGATGCTCGTGCCGCCCGCGAGGTCGATACCCAGTCGTGGCGTGACATGACCGGACCAGAACATCCCGCCCGTGAGGGCGACCATGGCAATCAGGAACAGGACCAGGGTGCGCCCTGGCCTGCCTGGGGACCCTGTCTGCCTTCGGCCCTTATTAGGTGCTGCCACCTTCTCGTTTCTCCCTGTCCAACCGCCCCACGCCGGGTGTGCGCCGAGCGGCCACGAAGTGTTGGGGACCTGCCCCCGCAGAAATCAGCGCGCTCGTGAGCCGCGGTGGGCCGCTGGACGGCCCACCGTCACGGACGTGACTACTTCGCGCCGGCCTCGCCGTCGGCCTTGCCGTCCTTGGCCTCGGCCTTGGATTCGGCGTCGGCCTTGGGCGCGGCGTCGTCGGCCTCGCTGTCCTTGGCCGCGGCGTCCTTCTCGGGCGCGGCGTCGCCGGCCTCGGGCTCCTTGACCAGGTCGATCTTGGCGTTGTCCGCGGTGGCGGAGTCGTCAGGGCCGGTCAGCGAGGAAGCGTCGTCCGGAACGACCGGGGCGTCGGCCTCGATGTGGTCGTCGCCGTGCACGATGCGGTTGTACTCGTCGTCGTCCAGGACCGCACCGATCGCGTTCTTCGCGTAGACGGCGTGGACTCCGGGAGCCACCTCCAGAAGGACCATGTCGTCGTGCACCTCCTTGACGGTGGCGTACATGCCCCCGATGGTGCGGATACCGGTGCCGGGCTGCATTTCGTCGCGCATCTGCGCAGCCGCCTGCTGCTTCTTCTTGGCGGACCGGGTCATCAGGAACATGGCCCCGATGAGCACAATGAAGGGGAGGAGGGTCACGAGACTCACGGGAGGGAACTTCCTTCGCACGACCGCGCTGTCGAGCGGCCTGATATACGGGGGTGGGCACGCCGACCCGGAAGGGCGGCATCGGCGGAGTCTAAGCGAGTCCGCATCGTTGGAACAACGCCCGGCGAGGCGCCTGGGTTCCTGACCGGACGGCGCCGCTTCCCGTCACGCCCCGAACAGGCCGGGTTGCCCACCGGAACCGGCGGCCTGCCGCGGCGGCGCGAGTCCGAGGTGCGCCCAGGCGGCGGGCGTGGCCACCCGGCCACGCGGAGTGCGCGCCAGCAGGCCCTCCCGTACCAGAAAGGGCTCGGCGACCTCCTCCACCGTCTCGCGCTCCTCCCCCACGGCCACCGCCAGGGTCGACAGGCCCACGGGTCCGCCTCCGAAGAGCTTGAGCAGCGCCTGGAGCACCGCCCGGTCCAGCCGGTCGAGTCCACGCTCGTCGACCTCGTACACCTGAAGGGCCGCGGAAGCCACCTCACGGGTGATGTTTCCGTCGACCTTGACCTGCGCGTAGTCGCGGACGCGGCGCAGCAGCCGGTTGGCGATACGGGGCGTGCCCCGGGAGCGGCCGGCGATCTCGGCCGCGCCGTCGGTGTCGATCTCCAGATCGAGGAGCTGGGCGGAGCGGTAGATGACGCGCTCCAGCTCGGTGCTCTCGTAGAACTCCATGTGCCCGGTGAAACCGAAGCGGTCACGCAGCGGTGGCGGCAGCAGTCCGGCCCGGGTGGTGGCGCCGACCAGGGTGAACGGCGGCAGCTCCAGGGGGATGGCGGTGGCGCCCGGCCCCTTGCCGACGATGACGTCGACCCGGAAGTCCTCCATCGCCATGTACAGCATTTCCTCGGCGGGCCGGGACATCCGGTGGATCTCGTCCAGGAAGAGGACCTCACCCTCCTGGAGGGAGGAGAGGATCGCGGCGAGATCACCGGCGTGCTGGATGGCGGGGCCCGAGGTGATCCGGATCGGGGCGTTCATCTCGGACGCGATGATCATGGAGAGGGTGGTCTTGCCGAGTCCCGGCGCCCCGGAGAGCAGTACGTGGTCGGCGGTGGCGCCGCGGGCCCGAGCCGCCTTGAGCACCAGGTCGAGCTGTTCACGCACCCGCTCCTGGCCCACGAACTCGTCCAGCGACTTGGGCCGCAGCGCCGCCTCGACCGCCTGGTCCTCGCCATCGGCGGACGCGCCGACGAGCCGCTCGGCCGCCTCGGCCGGCATCGGCGCCTCGCTGCTGGTGTCGTCCCAGTTCACTCAGTTTCACCTCGGGGAGCGGGACCGTCGTGGGACGGTCCCATGGAGTACGGCACGGTCGGGGAGCCGGCGCCGGCTCAGCGCGTTCTGTTCAGGCTCTGGAGCGCGGCGCGCAGCAGCTGCGGTACGGGAGGCTGGGTCCCCTCGGCCACGGCGGCCTCGGCCTGGGGTGTGACCAGGGTGACCGCCTCGTCGGCCTCGCGGGTGGCGTAGCCGAGGCCGATCAGGGCCGCGTGCAGCTGGTCGCTCCAGGAGACGGAGACGGTGGTGCCGATGCCCTGGCGGCCGACGGTGGCGCCGACCGGCTCGCCGAGCCGGTCCTTGAGCTCCAGAAGAAGCTTCTGCGCGCCCCTCTTCCCGATACCGGGGACGGCGGTCAGCGCCTTCTCGTCCCCCGTGGAGACGGCGCGGCGCAGTGCGTCCGGGGCGTGTACGGCGAGCATCGCCTGGGCCAGCCGGGGCCCGACCCCGCTGGCCGTCTGCAACAGCTCGAACACCTGGCGCTCGTCGTCGTCGGCGAAGCCGTACAGGGTCAGTGAGTCCTCCCGTACGACCAGGGAGGTGGCGAGCTTGGCGTCCTGGCCGATACGCAGGTCGGCGAGGGTGCCGGGGGTGCACTGGACCGCCATGCCGATGCCGCCGACCTCGATCACGGCGGTGGTCGGGGCGAGGGCGGCGACCGGGCCGCTGACGAAGGCGATCATCGCGTGACCTTCCGTACGGATGTGGTGGTGGGGATACGGGAGGAACGGGCCGCCGCCTGCGCCTGCTGGAGGCGGTTCATGGCGGGGGCACGCCAGATATGACAGATGGCGAGCGCGAGGGCGTCCGCGGCGTCGGCCGGCTTCGGCGGGGCGGCGAGCCGCAGCAGCCGGGTCACCATGGCCCCGACCTGTGCCTTGTCCGCGCGACCGCTGCCGGTGACGGCGGCCTTGACCTCGCTGGGGGTGTGCAGGGCGACGGGGATGCCGCGCCTCGACGCGCAGAGCATGGCGACCGCGCTGGCCTGGGCGGTACCCATGACCGTACGGACATTGTGCTGGGCGAACACCCGCTCCACCGCGACGAGTTCGGGCCGGTGCTCGTCGAGCCAGGCCTCTATGCCCTGCTCGATGGCGACCAGCCGGGGCCCGATCTCCGCGTCCGCGGTCGTACGGACCACGCCGACACCGAGCATCGTCAGCGGCCGTCCGGCCGTGCCCTCGACGACGCCCACTCCGCACCGGGTCAGTCCGGGGTCAACACCCAGAACCCGCATAGCGCCCCACTCCGTTCGATCACCCGTTCCGCCCTCGGGCGGAACCCCTGATCGGCACAGTATCCGTCGCCACTGACAACGCGACGGGCAGACATCGAGGGGAGTGTGCGAAAGCGCTCGACGAGGGGCCGCGGCCGGCCGACGGGTGGACATGTCCCCGTCGGCCGTCAGGTGAGGCCGCGTCAGGCGTCGACCTTCTCCATCACTTCGTCCGAGACGTCGAAGTTGGCGAAGACGTTCTGCACGTCGTCGCTGTCCTCAAGGGCGTCGATCAGCTTGAAGATCTTGCGGGCGCCCTCCTCGTCCAGTTCGACCTGCATGGTCGGGACGAAGTTGGCGTCGGCGGAGTCGTAGTCGATGCCGGCCTCCTGGAGCCCGGTACGGACCGCGACCAGGTCGGTGGCCTCGCTGAGCACCTCGAAGGACTCACCGAGGTCGTTGACCTCCTCCGCGCCCGCGTCCAGCACGGCGCCCAGGACATCGTCCTCGCCCAGCTCACCCTTGGGGACGATCACGACGCCCTTGCGGTTGAAGAGGTACGAGACGGAGCCCGGGTCGGCCATCGAGCCGCCGTTGCGGGTCATCGCGACCCGTACGTCGGAGGCCGCGCGGTTGCGGTTGTCGGTCAGGCACTCGATCAGCACCGCGACACCGTTCGGGCCGTAGCCCTCGTACATGATCGTCTCGTAGTCGGCGCCGCCGGCCTCCAGGCCGGCACCGCGCTTGACCGCCGATTCGATGTTCTTGTTCGGTACCGAGCTCTTCTTCGCCTTCTGGATGGCGTCGAAGAGAGTCGGGTTACCGTCCACGTCGGCGCCGCCGGTACGCGCCGCGACCTCGATGTTCTTGATCAGCTTCGCGAAGAGCTTGCCGCGCTTGGCATCGATCACGGCCTTCTTGTGCTTCGTCGTAGCCCATTTAGAGTGGCCGGACATCTGCCTGTCTCCTTCGCGTAACCGGTTCTGCTCCGTTCGGCAGAGATCCTACCGGGATCCCGTCACCGTGCGGAGCGCACCATGTCACCGAAGAACCGGTGCAGCCGGTGGTCTCCCGTGAGCTCCGGGTGGAACGACGTCGCGAGGGCATTGCCCTGACGTACGGCGACGACATGGCCCCCGTACTCGGCGAGCACCTGGACCTCGGCGCCCACCGACTCGACCCAGGGCGCCCGGATGAAGACACCCTCGACCGGACCGCCGTCGATACCGGCGACCTCCACGGCCGCCTCGAAGGACTCGTTCTGCCGCCCGAAGGCGTTCCGCCGGACGATCATGTCGATGCCGCCGATGGTCTCCTGGCCCGAGCGGGGATCCAGGATCTTCTCCGCGACCATGATCATCCCGGCGCAGGTGCCGTACACCGGCATCCCGGCCCGTACCCGCGTACGCAGCGGCTCCAGCATCCCGAACAGCACGGCCAGCTTGGACATCGTCGTGGACTCGCCACCCGGGATCACCAGCCCCTCGACCCCGTCCAGCTCCTCGGGACGCCGTACGGTCCTGGCCACGGCGCCCGCCGCGGTCAGGGCCGCCAGATGCTCCCGTACGTCGCCCTGGAGAGCCAGGACCCCGATCACCGGTGTGCTCATCGGTGCTTACCAGCCACGGTTCGCGTAGCGCTCGGCCTCGGGAAGCGTGTCGCAGTTGATGCCGACCATGGCCTCGCCCAGATCCCGGGACGCCTCCGCGATGGTCTTCGGGTCGTCGAAGAAGGTGGTGGCCCGCACGATCGCGGCGGCGCGCTTGGCCGGGTCACCGGACTTGAAGATGCCGGAGCCGACGAAGACACCCTCGGCGCCGAGCTGACGCATCAGCGCGGCGTCCGCGGGAGTGGCGACACCACCGGCGGAGAACAGCACGACCGGCAGCTTGCCGAGCTCGGCGACCTCCTTGACGATCTCGTACGGCGCGCGCAGTTCCTTGGCGGCGGCGTACAGCTCGTTGTTGTCGTAGCCGCGCAGCCGGGCGATCTCGTTCTTGATCTGACGCAGGTGCCGCACCGCCTCGACGACATTGCCCGTACCGGCCTCGCCCTTGGAGCGGATCATGGCCGCGCCCTCGGCGATCCGGCGCAGAGCCTCGCCCAGATTGGTGGCGCCACAGACGAAGGGCGTGGTGAACGCCCACTTGTCGGAGTGGTTGACCTCGTCGGCCGGGGTCAGCACCTCGGACTCGTCGATGTAGTCCACGCCGAGGGACTGAAGGACCTGCGCCTCGACGAAGTGGCCGATCCGGGACTTGGCCATGACCGGGATCGAGACGGCCTCGATGATGCCCTCGATCATGTCCGGGTCGGACATCCGGGCGACGCCGCCGTCCTTACGGATGTCGGCGGGAACCCGCTCCAGCGCCATGACGGCGACCGCGCCGGCGTCCTCCGCGATCTTCGCCTGCTCGGGCGTGACGACGTCCATGATCACGCCGCCCTTGAGCTGCTCGGCCATGCCGCGCTTGACGCGTGCGGTACCGGTCGCGGCGTTTTCCACGGACTGGGGGGTGGTGGGGAGCGAGCTGGACACGAAGCGACCTCACAGGCTGAAAACGATGGAGAACTGCCCCACCAGAGAACGCCTCGGGACCGGCCCCCAGCAAGGGCCAATGGCGGGCCGGTGGATCGTTCTCCTCGCCCCGGACCTCCGCCAGGTCAGGTCCCCGGCCGGTCATGTCCCCGTACTGGCTCAGGTCCCCGGCCGGTCCGCCAGCGCGACGGGCGGCTCGTCGTCCATCTCGAATGCGAGCGGAAACGGCGCGTGTCCGGCGAGCCGGAACCAGCGGACCTTACGGTGCCTGCGCAGGGCTCGGGCGGCCCGTACGGCGTCGTTGTGGAACCGTCGGGCCATCGGTACGCGCCGTACCGCGGCGGCGAGTTCACCCGCCGCAGCCTCGCCACCGGGAGCCGCCTGTACGACCTCGACCTGCGCGGCTTCCCCGAACACGGCGCGCAGCGCCTGGCTCAGCTCACTCTCCGCGACCTCCCGCTGGTCCTCCTCGGCCTGCCGTGCGGCGTGCGCGGCCTCGTACAGCAGGAGGGACGCGGCGGGATCCAGCACGTTCGAGGTGGCCAACTCCTGGGTGACCGAGGCGCGCCGGAGCAACTGCGCGTCGAGGGCGGCGCGGGCGGCGTCGATACGGGTGTGCAGGCGGTCGAGACGGCCGGCGGTCCAGCTGAGGTAGAGGCCGATCGCGACGACGGCCACGACGATCCAGACAAGGGTTTCGATCACGGACGCCAACGGTATCGCCTTCCGGCGGGGGGACGGGGTGCGGTGCGGTGTGTGGGTGGTGCGGGGCCCGGGGCCTCCGGAGGCGCATGTCCGGACTGCATGATTTACGGCGCGTGCGGGCTTGTTTTGGAGTGCGGGCCGAGCAGCGCCACAAATCACGCTCTACGTCCGGACACATCACCTCCTGCGACCCCGCCCCCCTCCCGCCGGTTCCCCGTCTGCCGGCCGGTGGGACATCCCTCTCCGCCCGCCTGCCCGGTGGGGGTGGTCTGTGGCGGGCGGTGAAGGGGGCCGCGCAGGGGTCGTGTCCGGAACGTAAAGCGTGATTTGTGGCGCACGACAACCAGTACGCCGAGATCCGGTCCGCACGTGCCGTAAATCATGCAGTGCAGGACATGGCCCCTGCGCGGCACCCGGCAACAACCCGCACACGAAAACCGCGCCCCCGCCAACAACGCACCCCCAAACCACGGCCCCCGCCGGACGGCGTACCGCGTTCAGTCGCGCGCCAGCCCGAACCTCGCCCGCAGGCCCGTTCGTTCGTCCGTCGCCACCGACGCCGCGCCGTCCGTCACCGTCTCGTACACCGCCAGAATGTCCGCCCCCACCGTCGACCAGTCGAAGCGCCGCACATGCGCGCTCCCCCGCTCCCGCAGCTCCGCGCGCCGCTCCGCGTCACCCAGCAGTCGTACCGTCGCGCCCGCCAGCGCGTCCGCGTCCTCGTTCGTGAAGAGTTCGCCCGCCGCGCCCTGGTCCAGGACCTGCGCGAACGCGTCCAGGTCGCTCGCCAGGACGGCCGCGCCCGCCGACAGCGCCTCGACGAGGATGATGCCGAAACTCTCGCCGCCCGTGTTGGGCGCGATGTACAGGTCGACACTGCGCAGCAGCCGCGCCTTGTCCTCGTCGCTGACCATCCCGAGGAACTCGACCCGCGCCCGCATCTCCTCGGGCAGCGATTCCACCGCTTCCTTCTCGTCGCCGCGCCCCGCCACCAGCAGCCGTGTCTCCGGATAGGTGGCGAGGATCTTCGGCAGGGCCCTCATCAGCACCGGGAGCCCCTTGCGCGGCTCGTCGATCCGCCCTATGAAGCCGATCGTGCGCCCTTGCCACGCCGGGTTGATCTCGGCCTTGGCGAAGAAGTCGACGTCGACGCCGTTCGGGATGACCACGGCGTCACCGCCCAGGTGCTCCACCAGCGTCCGCCGCGCGTACTCGCTCACGGCGATCCGCGCGCTGATCTTCTCCAGGGCGGGCTGGAGGATCGGGTACGCGGCGATCATCGCGCGGGAGCGCGGGTTGGACGTGTGGAAGGTCGCGACGATCGGGCCCTGCGCGGCCCAGCAGGAGAGCAGGCCCAGCGACGGGGAGGCCGGCTCGTGGATGTGGATCACGTCGAACGTGCCGTCGTGCAGCCAGCGCCGCACCCGCGCGGCCGAGAGGAAGCCGAAGTTCAGCCGGGCTACCGAGCCGTTGTACGGCACGGGGACGGCGCGGCCGGCGGAGACGACGTACGGCGGCAGCGGGGTCTCGTCGTCCGCGGGGGCCAGGACGGACACCTCGTGGCCCAGCCGGATCAGGTGCTCCGCCAGGTCCCGGATGTGGAACTGGACGCCGCCCGGCACATCCCAGGAGTACGGGCAGACGATGCCGATCTTCACCGGGGCCCCCCGACCGGCTCGTCCGCGCGGGGTTCGAGGTCCGCGAGCCACAACCGCTGCAACATGTGCCAGTCCTCCGGGTGTTCGGCGATTCCGGTGGCGAAGGCGTCGGCCATCGCCTGCGTCATCACCGACGTCTTCTCGGCGCGGGTCCCCGTCTCGGGCACGTCGACCGGCGGGTACACCCGCCCGCGCATCACTTGTGAATCGTCGAACCACAGGGCCACCGGCATCAGCAGCGCCCCGGTCTGCTGGGCCAGCAGACCGGGGCCGGCCGGCATCCGGGCCGTGTCGCCGAAGAAGTCGACCTCGACGCCGGACTCCGACAGATCGCGGTCGGCGACCAGACAGACCAGGCCGCCGTCCCGCAGCCGCCGTGCGAGCGTGCCGAAGGCGGAGCCGCCGGTGTGCGGCAGTACTTCCATGCCGAGGCCCTCGCGGTAGGCGACGAACCGGTCGTACAGCGTTGCCGGTTCGAGCCGTTCGGCGACCGTCGTGAAGGGCACGCCCTGCCGGGTGAGCCAGGCTCCGGCGAGGTCCCAGTTGGCCATGTGGGGCAGCGCCAGGACGACGCCCCGCCCGGCGGCGAGGGCATCGGTCATGAAGGCTATGTCCTTGATCTCGACGCCGTCGCTCACCCGCTCCCTGCTCCAGGAGGGCAGCCGGAACGACTCCATCCAGTAGCGCATGTACGACCGCATGCCGGCCTTCGACAGCTCGGCGAGCCGCTCGGGCCCGGCGTCGGGCACCACGCGGGCCAGGTTGGACTCCAGGCGCAGCACGCTCTTGCCGCGCCGCTTCCACACCAGGTCGGCGATGGTGCGGCCGAGGGCCTTGGCCACCGGCTCGGGGAGCTTCTTGACCACGCCCCAGCCGAGTCCGTACAGCGCGTCCGTCATCCGGTCCTTCGCGGCGCTCATGACGCTGCCCCGCTTCCCCGCGGGGTCCCGGACTCCGCGTCGGCCTGGGCCGCTTCGCGCCGTACGGTGACGACGCGCTGCCCGAGCGTCACCAGGCTGCCCACGGCCACGATCCACAGCGCGATCGGCAGCAGGATGTCGATGCCGGGGACGCCGAAGGTGTGCAGCCCTGCGAGACCGGCCGCGACGAGGGAGATGACCAGCCGTTCGGCGCGCTCCACCAGACCGTTGACGGCCACCGGCAGACCGATGGACTCGCCGCGTGCCTTGGTGTACGAGACGACTTGGCCACTGGCCAGGCAGAAGATCGCGACGGCGCACAGCGCGTTGTTGTCGCCGGTGCCCGCGTACCAGAGCGCGAAGCCGCCGAAGACGGCGCCGTCGGCGACCCGGTCCAGGGTCGAGTCCAGGAAGGCGCCCCAGCGGCTGGAGATCCCCGCCTGCCGGGCCATATTGCCGTCGAGGAGGTCGGAGAAGACGAAGATCGTGATGACGATGGTGCCCCAGAAGAACTCCCCGCGAGGGAAGAAGACCAGCGCACCCACCATCACTCCGGCCGTACCGATGAGCGTGACCGCATCCGGACTGACTCCACGACGGAGAAGAAATGCGGCGAACGGTGTGAGGACACGCGTGAAGAATGCACGCGCGTACTTGTTCAGCATGGCCTTCCCGAGGTTCGGTGGGCCGAGCGGCCCCTACGGCCACCGGCTGACCCATCGTAGCCAGGACCGCCACACCGTACCGGTGGGCACCCGCATCAGGCCTGCGGGTACGACGTATGGACGCACCATGGCGGGAGTGCGAAGCTCGAAGGACCACCGCGGGCATCGCCGGAGCTGCCGCGCGGCTCCTGCGGACCGCGCCTCACTTCTCTCTCCAACCCTCACCGTGAAAACGATCGGGAGGCAGGAATCATGGGCGACAAGGCGCATACACACCCCGGGGCCGCCGGCAGGGGGGCGACGGCCGACCGTCCCTCGTCGGTACGGAACGTGGTGCTGGTCGGCCACAGCGGCTCGGGAAAGACCACCCTCGTCGAGGCCCTCGCGCTCACCGCGGGGGCGGTCAACCGGGCGGGCCGGGTCGAGGACGGGGCGACGGTCTCCGACTACGACGAGATCGAGCACCGCCGGCAGCGTTCCGTACAGCTCTCGCTCGTCCCCCTGGAATGGGGCGGGTACAAGATCAATGTGCTGGACACTCCCGGCTATGCCGATTTCGTCGGGGAACTCAGGGCCGGTCTGCGGGCAGCGGACGCGGCCCTTTTCGTTGTGTCGGCCGCGCAGGAGGCTCAGGCCGTGGCGGGTACGACCCGCACCGTCTGGGAGGAGTGCGCGGCGGTCGGCATGCCGCGCGCGATCGTCGTCACGCATCTGGACACGGCGCGCACCGGCTTCGACGAGATGACCCGGATCTGCGCGCGGATCTTCGGCGGGGACGATCCCGACGCCGTACTGCCGCTGTATCTGCCGGTGTACGGCGCTCAGGGCCCCGACGGGCACGCCCCGGTCACCGGGCTGACCGGGCTGCTCTCCCAGAAGATCTTCGACTACTCGTCCGGGGAGCGCCGGGAGAATCCGCCCGATCCGGGCCGGCTGCCACTGATCGAGGAGGCCCGCGGCCGGCTGATCGAGGGGATCATCGCCGAGAGCGAGGACGAGACCCTCATGGACCACTACCTCGGCGGCGGCGTGGTCGACGTCAAGACGCTGATCGCGGACCTGGAGAAGGCGGTGGCGCGCGGCATCTTCCATCCGGTGCTCGCGGCGGCTCCCGCTCCGGACGGTGCCCGCCAGGGGCTGGGAACCGTCGAGCTGCTCGACCTGATCACCGGCGGTTTCCCGACCCCGCTGGAGCGCCCGGCCCCCGAGGTCACCACCCCGGACGGCACCCCGCGCCCGGGGATCAGCTGCGATCCGCAGGGTCCGCTGGTCGCCGAGGTGGTCAAGACCGCCTCCGACCCGTACGTCGGAAGGATCTCCCTCGTACGGGTCTTCTCCGGCACGCTGCGGCCGGACGAACTGGTGCATGTCTCGGGCCACGGCCTCGCCGACCGCGGCCACGAGGACCACGACGTCGACGAGCGGACCGGCGCGCTCTCGTCCCCCTTCGGCAAGCAGCAGCGCGTGCTGGCCCACTGTGTCGCCGGAGATCTCGCCTGCGTCGGGAAGCTGTCCCGCGCCGAGACCGGGGACACCCTGTCCGCCAAGGACGATCCGCTGCTCATGGAGCCGTGGACCATGCCCGACCCGTTGCTGCCGCTCGCCGTCGAGGCCCACGGCAAGGCGGACGAGGACAAGCTGTCCCAGGGGCTCGCCCGGCTGGTGGCCGAGGACCCGACGATGCGCCTGGAGCAGAATCCGGACACGCGTCAGGTGGTGCTCTGGTGCCTGGGCGAGGCGCACATGGATGTGGCGCTGGACCGGCTGCGCGGCCGGTACGGGGTCCAGGTGGACGCCGTACCGTACCGGGTCGCGCTGCGCGAGACCTTCGGCGAGAAGTCGGCGGGTCGCGGCCGTCATGTGAAGCAGTCCGGCGGCCACGGCCAGTTCGCGATCTGCGAGATCGAGGTCGATCCGCTGCCTCCGGGGTCCGGTGTCGAGTTCGTCGACAAGGTGGTGGGCGGGGCGGTGCCCCGGCAGTTCATCCCCTCCGTCGAGAAGGGCATCCGCATCCAGGCGGCGCGCGGGGGCGCGGCGGGCCATCCGCTGGTCGACATCCGGGTCACCCTGCTCGACGGGAAGGCCCACTCGGTGGACTCCTCCGACGCCGCGTTCCAGACGGCCGGCGCCCTCGCGCTGCGGGAGGCGGCCGGCGAGGCCGCCATCCATCTGCTGGAGCCGGTCGCCGAGGTACGGGTCATGATCCCCGACGAGTACGTGGGGCCGGTGATGAGCGACCTGTCGGGACGGCGCGGCCGGGTCGTCGGCACCGAACAGGCGGGCCCGGGAAGGACCTTGGTCAAGGCCGAGGTGCCGGAGCTGGAGATCGGGCGGTACGCCGTGGACCTGCGGTCGGTCTCGCACGGCACCGGCCGGTTCAGCCGCTCGTACAGCCATCACGCGGCCGTTCCACCCGCCGTGGCCGACACGTTCCACGAACGGGAGGCGAGCAACGCGTAGCCGATCCCGCACAGTTGGTGCGGCGGGCGGCTCCGGGGAGACGTCGCCGGGTGGTGACCTGGTGCGGATCACGTGACGGGCCGGTGCCGCCGGGGCGAAGGCCCGGTGGAGGTCCCGCCCGCGCCCGCGGCCGGAGGCCGCCCGGAGAGCGAACCGGTGGCTGAAGAGAGCCAGGACCCATGACGCGAACGGTGCCGCCCGGTTACGCTGTGGTGCCCAGCTCCAGCAGGTGTGCGGGGCACGTGGGCCGGGAACCGGCCCCGGCGAACGGATGCTTGGCGGCGAGGGGGCGGCAGTGGCGGACAACGTATTCGACTTCAGCCCGGGGGCACAGGTCCCGCTCACGGGCGCGGCCGGGCAGACGGCGGCGACGCACGCCCTCGCCTCGGCGGCGTACCGGGACAGTCCGGTCGAGGAGATCCTCAAGGCCGACAACGAGTGGCACAAGTCCGGTGTGTCGAAGGGCAAGTTCTCGCTCTTCGAGCCAAATCTGGGCGAGGCGTTCTCCCGGGCCGTGCAGATGCGGACGCTCGGTGGCGGCCGCGGCGCGCTGATCCAGTCCTTCGGCATGGAGCCGCAGACCGTGGTCGAGCACGCCCTGGCCGCTACGCACATCCGTAAGGAGCGGGACAAGAAACTGACCGCGGTGACCGCGCTGTTCGGGGTGCTCTTCCTGCCCGGTCTGCTGGTCTGGCTGGCCGTGTTCCAGCTGCGCCGCACCATGGCGGGATCGAAGGACAAGCGGGCCGGCCTGCTGGGCGGCGTCCTGCTGACGGCAGTGGCGGTCCTGGCCGTGCTCTTCCTGATCAAGCTGCCGTTCACCGGCGTCCTGGGCTGGTATCTGCGCGGCATGATCGTCGCCCCCGTCATCGGCTGGGTGCTCGCCAAGCGGATCTGCGAGGCCACCGCGAAGGATCTGCGCCTGCGCTGGGACAACCTCCTCTCCGGCGGCGGCCTCGGCGCCAAGATCCCCGACGCCGTCCCGGGCAACCCGGGAGACTCGGCCAGGGAGGCGCTGCGCCAAGGGCTGCACCAGCTCACCGCCGAGCAGCACTCGAACGTGGTCTTCTACGCCGGTCCCAAGGGGATACTCGGCATGGGCACCCGCTGGGGCAGCTGGCAGCTCGCGGAGGAGCTGGTCTCCAAGGAGCCGGGCAAGGACATCCACCAGTTCCGCAGCTATGACGTGATACGGGCGATCCACGACCAGATGAAGCTGCTGGAGCGGGGCCCGCTCAACTCCGGTGGTTTCCCGAAGCCTTCGGTCACGCACTGGATCGTGGTGCCGGTCGGTGAGGGCGCCGGTTCCGTGTCCCGGCCCGACGGTCAGGATGTGGAGGCGTACCAGGTCAAGAGCCACGAGATACAGCGGATCTGCAACCACCAGCAGTTCGGCAGTGGCAACCGCCACTATCTGGGTGTGCAGTTCGTCCTCTGGGACGGCCAGTTGGTGATCACCATGATGATCACGGTCACCGTCCTTCACGAGACGCTGCGGATCGAGGTGACGGGGCACGCCCTGGGCCCGGTCCACGGCCTGTTCACGACGAAGTCCTCGCCGAAGACCGTCACGCGCGCCAAGACGGTCCGGTTCTGGGAGACCACCTCGCACACGCTGCCGCTGGTCACGCCGCGCGAAGCGGTCCGGCTCGCGGTGCGCGCGCCGTTCACCTGGTATCCGCCGATCCTCGACTTCCTCGGCGGCAAGCTGTCGCTGCCGGAGCCCTTCGGCCTGCGGCACGCCTGGGCCGACCAGCCCTGGCGTCACCGCTTCATGGCCGACGACGCGATGCGCGCCGCGACGCCGGTGCTGCGGGTGGCGCACAACGCGGCGCTGAAGGTGCTCCAGGAGCACGGCGTGGACACCGACCGCTTCAGCAGCCGGTCGTCCTCCCTCAGCGGCGCGGTGCAGGACCTGTCCCCGAAGAAGGCCGACGCCTACGACGCGTAGCGACGGCCCTCAGGACGATGGGCTACGGCTGTACGGGCCAGGCATCCGCGAGCATCGCGCGGGTGTCGGCCAGCAGCTGGGGCAGCACCTTCGTATGACCGACGACGGGCATGAAGTTGGTGTCGCCTCCCCAGCGCGGCACCACATGCTGGTGCAGGTGGGCGGCGATCCCGGCGCCGGCCGAAGCACCCTGGTTCATCCCGATGTTGAAGCCGTGCGCCCCGGAGGCCGTACGGAGCGCGGTCATCGCACGCTTGGTGAGCAGGCCCAGTTCGGCGGTCTCGGCCTCGTCCAGCTCGGTGTAGTCGGCGACATGCCGGAAGGGCACGACCATCAGATGCCCGCCGTTGTACGGGTACAGGTTGAGCACCGCGTACACCCGCTCACCACGGGCGATGATCAGGCCGTCCTCGTCGGACTTGGACGGGATGGAACAGAAGGGACAGCCGTCCTCGGCGCCCGGCCCGGTGGGCTTGTTCTCGCCCTGGATGTAGGCCATCCGATGGGGCGTCCACAGGCGCCGAAACGCGTCCTGGGTCCCCACTCCGATCTGCTGCTCCGGCTCACTCGTCATGGTGTGCAGCATATGACTTCGACGGCGCGAAGCGTGTCGCCGGGCCCGTTCCTCAAGCCCCCCGGGATGCTGGGGCGATGTATGTCCAGAATGAACCGGACCGGCTGCGCCACTGGGACCGGCGCATGGATCTGCCCCTTCTCCTGGCCTCGCCGGTCTTCCTCGCCTGCTACGCGGTACGCGTCCTGAACCAGAGCCCCGACCCGATCTGGCGCGACCTCGCGCTGTCCCTGGCCCTCCTGATCTGGGCAGTCTTCGCCCTGGACTTCGGGGTACGGCTGGTGCTCAGCGGCCAGGGTCTGCGGTTCGTACGGTCGCACTGGCTGGACACCGTCGTCCTCGTACTGCCCCTGCTGCGCCCCCTGCGGATCGTGAACACGTATGTGGCCGTGCAGCGTCGGCGGGACCGCCCCCGGCTCAGTCTGTACGGGCGGGTGATGGCGTACGCGGGACTCACCTCCGGCCTGCTGAGCTTCGCCGCCGCGCTCGCCGTCTACCAGCAGGAGCGCGGCGCGCCGGGCGCCACCATCCGTACCTTCGGCGACGCGGTGTGGTGGGCCTGCTCGGCGATCACCACTGTCGGCTACGGGGATGTGACGCCCGTGACGCCGCTCGGCAGGCTGTTCGCGGTGTTCCTGATGGCCTGCGGTGTGGCGCTGCTGGGGGCGGTGACCGGTTCGTTCTCGTCGTGGCTGGTCCAGGTCTTCGACCGGGAGGACAAGGAGGGGGCCACGGGAAGCTGACGCTTTCCCGGGCCCCCTCCTGCCGGCCGCCGGTACGTCAGACCTGCACGCGCTCCTCGACGACCTTCGCGATCTTCGCGATGGCCTCGTCGACCGGGATGCCGTTCTCCTGCGAACCGTCGCGGTAGCGGAACGAGACGGCACCGTTGGCCATGTCCTCGTCACCCGCGATGATCATGAACGGAACCTTCAGCTTCTGATGGTTCCTGATCTTCTTCTGCATCCGGTCCGAGGAGGAGTCCACCTCGACCCGGAGCCCCTTCCGCTTCGCCGCCTCGGCGAACTCCTGGAGATACGGCACATGCGCGTCGCCGATCGGGATGCCCACCGCCTGCACCGGCGCCAGCCACGCCGGGAACGCGCCCGCGTAGTGCTCCAGCAGCACCGCGAAGAACCGCTCGATCGAGCCGAACAGCGCGCGGTGGATCATGACCGGCTGCTGGCGCGAGCCGTCCGCCGACGTGTACTCCAGGCCGAACCGCTTGGGCTGCTGGAAGTCGACCTGGATGGTCGACATCTGCCAGGACCGGCCGATCGCGTCCTTCGCCTGGACGGAGATCTTCGGCCCGTAGTAGGCCGCGCCACCCGGGTCGGGCACGAGCGGAAGCCCCTGCTTCTCCGCTGCCACGCGCAGCGCCTCGGTGGCCTCCTCCCACTCCGCGTCCTCGCCGATGAACTTGTCGGACTCGGGGTCGCGGGTGGACAGTTCCAGCTCGAACTCGGCCAGGCCGTAGTCGCGCAGCAGGTCGAGCACGAAGGTGAGGAGCGAGTCCAGCTCCCCGGCCATCTGCTCCTTGGTGCAGTAGATGTGCGAGTCGTCCTGCGTGAAACCGCGCGAGCGGGTCAGGCCATGCACGACGCCCGACTTCTCGTACCGGTACACGGTCCCGAACTCGAAGAGCCGCAGCGGCAGTTCACGGTAGGAACGCCCACGACCCTTGAAGATCAGGTTGTGCATCGGGCAGTTCATGGCCTTGAGGCGGTAGTTCTGGCCGTCGAACTCGATGGGCGGGAACATGCTGTCGGAGTAGTTCGGCAGGTGCCCCGAGATCTCGAAGAGATGCTCCTTCGAGATGTGCGGGGTGTTCACGAACTCGTAGCCGGAGTCCTCGTGCCGCTTGCGCGAGTAGTTCTCCATCTCCTTGCGGATCACGCCACCCCTGGGGTGGAAGACCGCGAGCCCCGGGCCCAGCTCGTCCGGGAAGGAGAACAGGTCGAGCTCGGTGCCGAGCTTGCGGTGGTCACGCTTCTCGGCCTCGGCCAGGAACTCCAGGTACGCCTTGAGCTCGTCCTTGGTCGGCCACGCGGTGCCGTAGATGCGCTGGAGCTGCGGGTTCTTCTCGCTGCCGCGCCAGTAGGCGGCAGCCGAGCGCATGAGCTTGAACGCCGGGATGTTCCGGGTGGTGGGCAGGTGCGGACCCCGGCAGAGGTCCTTCCAGCACAGCTCGCCGGTCTTGGCGTCGAGGTTGTCGTAGATGGTCAGCTCGCCGGCACCGACCTCGGCGTCGGCGCCGTCGGCGGCCTGCGCGGCATTGCCCTTGAGGCCGATGAGCTCCAGCTTGTACGGCTCGCCGGCCAGCTCCTCGCGCGCGGCCTCGTCGCTGGTGACCCGGCGCGAGAACCGCTGCCCGCGCTTCTGGATCTCCTGCATCTTCTTCTCGATGGCCTTGAGGTCATCGGGGGTGAAGGGGGTCTCGACATCGAAGTCGTAGTAGAAGCCGTCCTTGACCGGCGGGCCGATGCCCAGCTTGGCCTCCGGGTGCAGCTCCTGCACGGCCTGCGCCATCACATGCGCGGTGGAGTGGCGCAGGATGGCGAGGCCGTCCTCGGAGGAGATCTCGACGGGCTCGACGACCTCACCCTCACCGATCTCGTAGGCGAGGTCCTTCAGCTCACCGCCCACACGCGCGGCGACGACGGTGCGCTCGCCGGGGAAGAGCTCGGCAGCCGTAGTGCCCGTCGTCACCACGCGCTCTTCCCGCTCGGAATCGCGTTGGATGATCACACGGACGTCTGACACCGGTCTCTCCTGACTCACGGGGCGCGACAGCGAACACTGCGCGCTGTGAATCGTACCGAGCCCGGAGGACCGCTCGCGAAACGGTTTGCCGTGAGGGCCGCCGAGGCCCGTCACCACGCTCCCCGGCAGCTGCCGTCAGGCGTCCCCGCCGGATGCCTCCTCGAAGAAATCCGCGTCCTCCTGGAGGGATTTCAGCAGCCGGTCCCGCTCCGTCTCGTCCACCTGGACAGCCACCACACCGCTCGCGTCGGTGAGCCTGCGGAACCCTCCCCGGCTCTCCAGCCGGCCCACCACCCGGATGGGCAGCCCGACCAGATGCGCGTGCCCGGCGATGCGGTACGACTCCTCGTCGAGCGCCACCCGTATGTGCGGGATCTCCGCCCCGGCCAGCACGCGCAGCCGGACGGACCCGTCGCCGGCGGCCCCGGACCGGCGCATCCGGACCACCGCGCCGGTGATCCGGACCGGCACGGACGGCTCGTCCCGCAGATAGCGCCTGCTCGCCTCGCGCAGGGCCGGCAGATCGCCGGGCGAGAACTCGACGGGCTCGGGACGGGCCGCGCACCCTTCCGGCACGCCCGCGCCCGGCGCCCACGCCAGGGCGATCCTGGCGCCTTCCGTACCCCGCACGAGCGCCACGAGTGCCTCCGTGAGCTCCCGGCTCACGCCTGCCGCCACCGCCGCGTCGAACGCGTCCATGCCGCCGGTGGCCCGCTGGTAGTCGGTGGCCTCGCGGGCCGCGCACAGCGCGTGGTGGAGCTGTACGGCGAGGTCCCTCCCGGCCGTCACGGGCAGGAAGGCGGTCAGCTCGCGGCCGCCGGGCGAGGGGCCCGTCAGCACCCCTTCGAGGGTGGCCTGGGCCTGCCTGCGGTGGCGCGCTCCGTAGTAACCGGCCTTGGCCCGTACCGCGAGCGCCCCGGCCAGCAGCAGTTGCCGCGCCGCCGTACGCAACTGTTCCTGCACGGTCCAGGCCACCGCGCCGAGCGGCCCCGGCGGTACGTCACGCCACCAGCGGATCTCGTCGCTGGGCACGGCGAGCCCGACGAGCACCTGCCGCGCGGACGGGGCCGCGCTGCGCGCGAGCGCGGTGAGGGCTTCGGAGAGCAGGTCCTCGCAGTCCGGGAAGGCGCGGCTCTCCGGGACGAGCAGACTCGTGCCCCTGCCGGGCCCCGGCGGCGTCCAGCGGGCATAGCGCCCGGGTGCTCCGCCCCGTCGCCGCCAGCCGTACCGGGCGAGCAGCGCGCCGAGGACGGCGGGATCGGTCCCGGTGGGGTCGGGGTCCTGGGCCACTCCCCCGGTCCAGGCCCCGGGAATCGCGGGTGCCGGGCGGGCGCGGTCACCTGGCGGTATCGCCTCGTCGACCGGCTCGTCGGACGGCGGGTTCATCACGGTCTCCCTCCCGACCCGACCCGGGTCATGATCTCGCAGAGCGCCCGGTCGTCGAAGATCCGTGCGGTGGCGACGCGCACGGTGGTGCGGTACCGGCCGGTCACCGGATGGCCCGCCAGATTGATCCAGTAGCAGCAGTGCCTGAGATCGAGCCGGTCGTGGCCGGCCCGCAGCCATTCGTCCTGGGTCCTGGGCACGATCATCACCATCAGGATCTTGTGCACCGAGACAGGGGTACGGGCGAGCTTCACCAGATGCTCGTTGTCGAGAGCGAAGGAGAAGGCCAGCCCCTGCGGATGGGCCGCGAGCTGATACGTGCTCTTGAGCTGCACCTTGATGGTCGCTTCGTCGTCCGCGAGGTGCCCGGGACTGCTGTGACTCACGTGCCAGTCGATGCCGTTGTCGGGAAAGGGCTGACTGAGGGAGCAGCCGGCGGCGGCCGCGACCGCGTGGAGGTAACCCACCTGGAGGGTCTCCATGCAGGCGGTGGTGGCGAGCGCTCCGCGCAGCGGCGCTAACCGCTCGGGCAACAGCCCGCCCGGGTCGGGCTTCGCGAGAGCCATGGCTCTGGTGCCTTCCGGGCCGTACCGGTCAGTTGGTACGACGGGCTGCCATCTTCCTTGCCCGCCACCTGTGTTGTCACCCTCCGGAGCCCTCCGTAAACGGCGCGTACCGCACCACCTGTCCGGGTATCACCGGTTCGGGCGGTTGGAATGAACACCATCTGCCGTGTATGCGCGAGGAGTTCGGGGATGACGTATTGGTACGAGGGGCCACTGGCCGCATTCGACACCGAGACGACAGGGGTGGACGTCGAGGAGGACCGGATCGTGTCCGCCGCCCTCGTCGTCCAGGACATGGCGGGGGCGCGACCGAGGGTGACCCGCTGGCTGATAGATCCGGGGGTCCCGGTGCCGGAGGCGGCCACCGCGATACACGGTCTCACCGACGATTTCCTGCACCGCAACGGCCGTTGGCCGGCCCCGGCGGTGGACGAGCTGGCCGACGCGGTGGCCGGGCAGTGCGCCGCGGGCCGGCCGCTGGTGGTGATGAACGCTCCGTTCGATCTGACGATTCTCGACCGTGAACTACGGCGCCACCGGGCCTCGTCACTGGACCGCCGCCTGGAGGGCGTCCCGCTGTGCGTACTGGACCCGAAGGTCCTCGACCGGCATCTGGACCGCTACCGCAAGGGCCGCCGCACGCTCACCGACCTCTGCGCCCAGTACGAGGTGGAGCTGGACGGGGCACACGACGCGGCCGTCGACGCACTCGCGGCACTGGAGGTGGTACGGGCGGTCGGCCGCCGTTTCGCTTCGCGGATGGAGCGACTGAGCGCCGCCGAGCTGCACACGCTCCAGGCCGTGTGGCACGCGGCGCAGGCACGGAGCCTGCAGACGTGGTTCGCGCGGGGCGGCGCGGAGGAGACGGTGGACACCGCGTGGCCACTGCGGCCCGAACTGCCCGCCGCCGCCTGATTCGCCGTCACCCGGCCTCGCGACGGCAGTTGGCGGCCGGAACGCGCGAAGGCCGGTCCGTCGCTGACGGACCGGCCTTTCCCGGTGGGCGATACTGGGTTCGAACCAGTGACCTCTTCGGTGTGAACGAAGCGCTCTCCCACTGAGCTAATCGCCCGGGAACGCACTGAACCATACAGGCCCGCGCGGGCTTCGTTCAAACCGAATGAGGCGCACCCGCCCCGGCATCAGGGGCTCGGGGGACCGATGGCGTCGTACGTGGCACGCACCGCACCCCGCGACCACGCGGAAGCTTCCGCCACACACTCAGGAGCGGGCGCCCACCGGCCGGATCCGGCCCGAATCGACGCACACAGAGGCCAGTTGCCGGGCGCGGGACGGGAACACCGGGACGGGGTCCGGGCCGGGAACGACCGAGGCCCCGAAGACCTGTGCGGTCTTCGGGGCCTGCGGCTGCGGACGTGGGCGATACTGGGTTCGAACCAGTGACCTCTTCGGTGTGAACGAAGCGCTCTCCCACTGAGCTAATCGCCCGGGTGCACCGCACACATTACCCCATGTCAGCGGCGCTCCAGGACGCCTGCCGGTTCACTGCTCGATCTTCCACGGCATGACGATTCCGAACAGCCAGAGGTAGATCCCGACCAGCACGGCGATGATCACCAGGCCGACGGTGGTGAGGATGATGTTCCGGCACCGGACCTTGGGGTCGAGGGCCTTCTGGGCCGCTTCGGTGACCTTGCGCCGGGTCCAGCGGAGCACCAGCTGCGCCCAGACGAACTCGGTCGCCCAGATCGCCATGCCGCCGAAGATCACCAGCCAGCCGGGGCCCGGCAGCACGAGCATGAAGACGCCCGCGACCACCACCGCGAGACCGACGACGAAAACGCCGACCTGCCAGCTCAGGTGGAGCGGCCGTGACGCCTTGATGAATCTCGGCGCGCGCGAGCCCAGCTCCCGCGGCTCCCGCTCGGGCGCCGCCGCGGCGTCGCCCGTCACGTCCCCCGTCGCGGGCCGTGTGGCCGTCGACACGATGCTTTTCCCCCGCTCGTCACTCTGCGCATGCATGGCGCCCAACCTACCGGAATCCTGTGCGTCACTGGAATGGCGGTATGGCCCGAAGTCACACACCGCCGTACGAGCTACCCGAAGGATCACAAAACAGACAGAGGGGTTTACAACGGCACCGTAGGTGGCATGTCGATTTCGCCGACGTGCGAATCCCCGAGCGCACACTGAGCGAAAGGCCCTGGCGCTTATGAACACCACGGTCAGCTGCGAGCTGCACCTGCGCCTCGTTGTATCCAGCGAGTCCTCACTGCCTGTACCGGCGGGCCTGCGGTATGACACGGCCGATCCTTACGCCGTGCACGCCACCTTCCACACCGGAGCCGAAGAGACGGTCGAGTGGGTCTTCGCCCGCGACCTTCTCGCCGAGGGGCTGCACCGGCCCACCGGTACCGGCGACGTCCGAGTCTGGCCATCCCGCAGTCACGGTCAAGGCGTCGTCTGCATCGCTCTGAGCTCCCCGGAGGGCGAAGCCCTGCTCGAGGCCCCTGCCCGGGCCCTGGAGTCGTTCCTCAAACGGACCGACGCCGCAGTGCCACCCGGCACCGAGCATCGTCACTTCGATCTCGATACGGAGCTCTCTCACATCCTGGCCGAGAGCTGAGCCAGGCCGAGAGCTGCTCGGCGCCGTCCGACTCGGGGAGACGGCGCCGTGCGGAAAACCGCATACGGAGGACACCGGCGCCGTCGCCGCGGAAACCACCGCTGCGACGGCGTCGGCGCTCTCCCGGCGGGCCTGTGCCCCGCCACTGCCGCCTGGGCAGCGACTACAGTCGGCGGGATCGGCGGGCACCGGCCCGCGGCAGGCCAGGGAGCGGATCGTGCTCATTCCACACGACACCCGGAGCGCACTGGACACCGTCGTCGATCTGGTGAACACCGCGCCGCAGGACGGTACGGGCGACTCGGCGGCCGACCGGCTCGCCGACCTCGACGCGCTGTACGAGTTCGTACGGAACCAGAACGTCAGCGGTGTGGGTGACCTCGACGAACGGGATCTGCGGGCCGTACGGGCCGTACGGACACGCTTCGCGGAGGTCCTCGCGGCGCCGGATCCACGTACCGCGGCCGACCTGATCAATCAGCTGGTGGCCGCCGCGGGGACCACTCCGCAGCTGACCGACCACGACGGCTACGACTGGCATGTCCACTACTTCGCGCCGGGCGCCTCGGTCGCCGATCATCTGGCCGCCGACTGCGGCATGGCTCTGTCCTTCATGGTCGTGGCCGGCGAGCAGGAACGGCTGCGACGCTGCGAGGCCCCGGACTGCGGGCACGCGTTCGTCGACCTGTCGCGCAACCGCTCGCGCCGTTACTGCGACAGCCGCACCTGCGGCAACAGGCTGCATGTGGCCGCCTACCGGGCACGCCGCAAGGAAGCGGCCGGCTGACCTTCACAGCAGAAACAGATCGTGCACCGCTGCCATGAGCAACAGCGAGCCGATCACCGCCAGGAAGATCATCAACGGCGGCTGGGAGAGCGCGAAAAGGCAACCGCGCTGCTCATCGGTGGGTGCGGGGGGCTGCCCCCGGGAGGTATCGAGCATCTCGGGGCGATCATGACGCAACCGGGAGGCACCCGTTGACCAACACGTGTCACCAGGCCGGGAGTTCATCATATTCCGTGGATTGTGACCGGGAATCCCCTACGGAATCGGCACACCTGTGGTGCGTGCCACCGGCCCCCTGGACAGGGGCCTGGTCAGGTCAGATGCCGTGCTTCTTGAGGATGGCCTCGATATCGCTGAAGTCGTCACCGGACTGTGCGGCGGACTGCTTGGGCTTCGACCGGGTGACGGGCTTGTCGCCGGCGCCCAGTGAGGGCGCGGACGCGGCGGGCTCGACCGCTCCGCCCTGCCGCGCCGCCTTGGCCGCCGCGCGACGCTCCTTGCGGGTCCCGCCGCCGCGCCGCTCCACCGCGCGGGTCGTCATGAAGAGCAGCCACGCCACCGCGAGGACGGCGAAGCCCGCCCACGCCGTCGGGCTGAAGGCCGTATTGGCGACCCATTTCACGAGGCCCGTCATCACCAGTCCCGCCGGGACCAGCGCATAGGCGGCGATACGGGCCGCCGCGAGGAATCGCTTGCGGTACGCCGTGATCGCGGCGATACCCAAACCCGCCGCTGACACCGCCGCGCAAATGGTCTCGGCAATCATCGGGTCCTCCAGGCAGAGCGTGTCATCGGCCGAACAGTCCTTGTCTCCATCCTGCACCTGGCAGGCAGGTCGGGGCCACGGTCCGGGGCTGCGGCCGGGTGGATCTCGGGGAGATATCGGGGACCTCGTCATCCCCAGGTCCCGGTCGGGGGCGGCGGTCCGCGCACGGTCCGCGTACTGGGAGACTGGCCTCCATGAGCGACTCCACGACCGCGCGTCCCGTCGTCCTCGACGTCTGGTACGACCTCCAGTGCCCCGACTGCCACAGCGCACTGGAGGATCTGCGGGCCCTGCGCGCCCGCTACGGAGGCCGATTGGAGCCGCGGCTGCGCCACTACCCCCTGGAGAAGCACAAGCACGCCTACGCGGCCGCGCAGGCCGCGGAGGAGGCCGCCGAGCAGGGGCAGGGCTGGCCGTACGCGGGAGCGCTGCTGGCCCGTACGGCGGACCTGGCGGCCAAGGGCGAACCCGTCCTCCTGGACGTCGCGCGCGAGCTGGGGCTGGACGCCGAGGAGTTCGACACCGCCCTGATCGACGGCCGTCATCTGCTGATCGTCGACGCCGACCAGGCCGAGGGCAAGGCGATCGGGGTCACCGGTACACCCACGTACGCCATCGACGGTGAGCTGCTGCACGGCGGCAAGAGCCAGGAGGGGCTGCGCGAGCGGATCGAGGAGATCGTCGAACGGCTCGCGCCGGACACCGCGTAAGGCCTGTCAGAGCAGCCGCTTCACGTGGTTGCGGACGGTCGTCTCGTACCCGAGCGATTCGTACAGCCGGACCGCTGGAGTGTTGTCCGTGAAGACGTGCAGGCCCAGCAGCGTGTCCCCGGCCTCCAGGGCGACCCGCTCGGCCAGCAGCATCAGCGCACGGCCGTAGCCGTTTTGGCGCCGGTCCTCGGCGACGGCCACGTCGTACACGTACGACGCCCGCTCGCCGGGGCGGACCTCGCGCGGCGCGACCCAGAGATGGCCAACGACGTCTCCCCCGTGGACCAGGACACTCATCGAGATCCCCGGGGTGGCGAGACCGTCGGGCAGGATGTCCCGGTGACTGGCCTCGGCGTTGGCGCGCGCTTCCTCCGGCGGCATGCCGTGGTCGGTCCAGCTCCGTGCGTAGCGGTCGACGGTCTGGGCCGCCCAGGCCGTGTACTCGTCCTCGGTCATGGCACGGCCCTCGACGCCCGCCGGGAGAACCGGTGGTCCGGGCGGCAGTTCCTTGAGCATCTTGCGGCTGCGCTCGGTGTAGCCGAGGGACTCCAGCAGGCGCAGCGCGGGGACGGCGCCGGCCGGTGCGGACGCCTGTACCTCACCGCATCCCCAGCCGCGCAGCACCTCTTCGGCCGCGAGCGCGGCTACGGTGGCCCGGCCGCGGCGACGGTCGGGTTCGTCGATCCGCAGCGAGCGCACGATCCCGCAGGGGGGACCTGAGCCGGGGTCCGTGGCCAGCTCGATCGTCCCGACGGGACGGCTGTTCACGCGGACCTCGTAGGTGCGTGACTTCGCGCCGTTGTCGGCCAGTTGGAGCGGCCCGGTCGGCCGCAGGGTGGTGGTCATCACCGGAGTTGTACCCACGGCGCGGTACCGAGTCATCCGATTTACGGATCCGGCACCGCGCCTGCTCCGGTCCGGCTACGGGTCCAGGTCGGCGCCGGCCCGTTCCTCGAAGACGCGCATGGCCTTGCTGGTCACCGGCCCGGGGGCGTCGGGCAGTTCACGGTTGTCGATGCGGTGGACGGCCTGCACGTCGCGTGTCGACGAGGTCAGGAAGATCTCGTCCGCGCGCTCCAGCACATCCAGCGGAAGATCGGTCTCGCGGGCACCGGACCATTCGAGGACCAGAGCACGGGTGATTCCGGCGAGGCAGCCGGAGGCGAGGGGCGGGGTGTGCGCTTCGCCGTCGATGACGACGAAGACATTGGTGCCCGTGCCCTCGCAGAGCCGCCCGACCGTGTTGGCGAGCAGTGCCTCGGAGGCGCCCTGCTCGCCCGCGCGGGCCAGGGCGACGACGTTCTCCGCGTACGACGTGGTCTTGAGCCCGGCCACGGCACCGCGTTCGTTGCGTGTCCAGGGGACGGTGACGGCGGCGGTGGTGTCGGGTCGGCGCTGGATCTCACCGGCGGCGACGACCAGGGTGGGGGCCTGCGTTCCGCGTGTGGAGCTGAGAGGGGAGAGTCCGCCGGTGTAGGTGATCCGCAGGCGGCCCAGCGCCATGGGGTTGGCGTCCAGGACGGCCGTACAGGCGTGGCGAATCCGGTCGTGGTCGGGCTCGGGCATCCCGAGACCCCTGGCCGAACGCGTCAGCCGGTCCAGATGCCGGGTGAGGGCGAAGGGCCGCCCCTGCACCGCCTTGACCGTCTCGAAGATGCCGTCGCCGACGGTCAGTCCATGATCGAACACGGACACCAGGGCGCCTTCGGCCGCCAGCAGTCCGTCGTTGACCCAGATCTTCATCTACTCCGTCCTTCCGCTCGCCTCGTACGCTCCGGACCCGCGCACTCCGGACTCATCCACTCCCGACGCTATCGCGAGCAGCCGGAACGCCTTCAGTTCCGTCTCTTCCCACTCCCTGTCCGGATCGGATCCCCAGGTGATCCCGGCGCCGGCGCCGAAGCGCAGCACCGGGCTCCGCTCAGCGGTCCGGTCGATCCAGAAGGTCCGTATCCCCACGGCGAGTGCCGCCGTGCCCCGGTCGGCGTCGACCCAGCCGATGGCGCCGCAGTAGGGGCCGCGCGGGGCCGTCTCCAGCTCCTCGATGATCTTCAGCGCGCTGGACTTGGGGGCGCCGGTGACCGAGCCGGGCGGGAAAGTGGCGGGCAGCAGCTCCGGCCAGCCCGCCTTCCGCGCGAGTTCGCCCCGTACGGTCGAGACGAGATGGACGAGCCCGGGGTGCTGTTCGACCGCGCAGAGCGCCGGGACCGTCACGGAGCCGGTGGCGCAGACGCGGCCCAGGTCGTTGCGGACCAGGTCCACGATCATGACGTTCTCGGCGTGGTCCTTCTCCAGCAGGTCCGCCGCGGTACGGCCGGTGCCCTTGATCGGGCCGGACTCGACCGTGCGGCCCGATCGCCGCAGGTAGAGCTCGGGCGAGGCGGTGGCGATCTCCACGCCGTGCCCCGGAAGCCGGAAGGTCCCGGCGTACGGGGCCGGGTTGTCACGGGCCAGCAGAGCCGTCAGCGCGTCGACGTCGGCCACGGCCGGATCGGGCAGCGGCGCGGAGAGTACGCGGCAGAGGTTGACCTGATAGACGTCGCCCGCCGCGATCCGTTCGCGGACGCGGCGTACGCCGGTGATGTACGCGGTGCGGTCGAGCGACGACGTCCAGCCACCGGCGTCGGGTCCCCGCCACCGCCCCGGCGTGGGTACGGGCACCGGTTCGGTCCGCACGTCGTCGAAACGGGCGCAGGTCAGATGCCCTTCGAAGTCCGCGGCCACGGCCCAGAACCCGGCGGAGTCGAGCGCCTCCGGATCATGGGTGACATCCCGCAGACCGGAGGCGACGAGGCCGCCGAAGCGGGCCATCGGAGCGAGGTCGTGCACGATTGCGAGTCTAGAACAGCCTCCGTCGGGCCACTCGGGCCTGAACCTGCGGCAAACGCACCGCAGCACGCTGCGGAAACGCGTTTTTGTACTGGCCCCGGAATCCGCTAGAGTTCAACACGTCGCCGGGGCGTGAAGACGGACCGGGAAACGACACGCGGACGTAGCTCAGTTGGTAGAGCGCAACCTTGCCAAGGTTGAGGTCGCCAGTTCGAACCTGGTCGTCCGCTCGAATGTGGGGGATCTTTTGCGGACCCCCGCACTCCTGGTGGAGTGGCCGAGAGGCGAGGCAACGGCCTGCAAAGCCGTCTACACGGGTTCAAATCCCGTCTCCACCTCCAAGGACGATTAGCTCAGCGGGAGAGCGCTTCCCTGACACGGAAGAGGTCACTGGTTCAATCCCAGTATCGTCCACTGGATCCATCCGGATTCCCGCGCGATTAGCTCAGCGGGAGAGCGCTTCCCTGACACGGAAGAGGTCACTGGTTCAATCCCAGTATCGCGCACGCAGTAGGCAGCAAACGCAGGGTGACCTGCGCGATTAGCTCAGCGGGAGAGCGCTTCCCTGACACGGAAGAGGTCACTGGTTCAATCCCAGTATCGCGCACTGTCGAAAAGCCCCCGGTCGGATCCACGACCGGGGGCTTCGTCGTGCCGCCCGCCTCGGTCAGGAGGAGAAGAGCATCCGGCCGAAGCCCTGACGGTGGTGACCGCCGTGGTGGCCGCCATGATGCCCACCGTGGTGCTGCGGGGCTCCCCAGGCGGGCGCGGGCGCACCCGGGTAGGCCTGCGGGGCCGGCGGTCCGGGCGGCGGCGGGGCCTGCTGCGACCACTGCGACTCCAGGCGGGTCAGGGACTCCAGCTCGCCGTAGTCGAGAAAGATCCCCCGACAGCCGCTGCACTGTTCTATCTGGACGCCATTGCGGTTGTACGTATGCATCGGTGCATGGCACTTCGGACACTGCATCGTCGGCTCAGCTCCTCGCCGTTCGTCTGGCATCGCCGGAACACGTGTCCGGCGACGGTCGGTTCAGCCTACGACGACCAGGTGTTTCCAACTCGGGCGGGAGGTCCGCGATTCGGGCACAGGCATCGATCATCAACTGCTCGACCTCATCCGGATCGCGGCCCTCCGCCACGGACTTGGCGACGGCGAGCGCGGCGGTCTGGACGGTGAGCGCGCGGGCGGGGACATCCAGTCGGGGCCATGGATCGCCGACGGCGGGCACGGCGGGGCCGTGCGCGGACCGGTACGCGCCGAGAAAGCGCTGCCAGACCTCCGGGGGCAGCAGCCCGGCGGCGTACCAGGCCGCCGGCCGGGCCAAGTCCCAGGCCGGGTCGCCGATTCCCAGGTCGTCCACGTCGATGAGCAGCCAGGGCCCGTCGGGCGCCGGGTGGCGTACGAGCTGGCCGAGATGCAGGTCACCATGGCAGAGGGCATACGGCCCCGGCGCCCCCGCCTCACCGCGCGCCCAGGCGGGGAGCCGCTCTCCGGCCCGCCGCACGGGTCCTGCGGCGGGGTGCGGCCCGGCTGCGTGCATCCGGGCGAGCGCGAGGGCCACTTTGGCGGGCCCGCACGTGGGCGGCAGGCTGCCGGGGCCGGGCAGGACGGCGAGCGGTACGGCGTGCAGCCGCGCGACGAGTTCCCCGGCCTGCTCCCAGGGGGCGCCGTCGGGGTCGGCCGGGTCGACCGGCGTGCCGTAGGGCCAGGCGGTGACAGGCCGCCCGTACAGGTTCTCGGTATCCGCCGTTAGCGGCGGCAGGAGGATGCCGCCGAGCCGCGGGTGCGCGGCGACGGCGAGCCTGGCGCGGTGACCGGCTGCATCCGTACCACCGGCGTGCGCCTTGGCGACGACCTTGCCGTGCCGTACGACAACTCCGTCCGCCCGGTCCGCGAGCACGTCCTCTTCGTGCCCGCACGCCGGACAGCGGGTTGGGCGACCTCCGGCGGGGTGGGCGGCACCGCGGGCGACGATCCCGAGCGCGCGTATGACGGATGCGGTCACTGGTTTCCCCCGGAGATACGAAGCGTTCCGGCGCGAGCGTACGGGTTCGCCCTCCGGCGGGGGCGTGGTCGGGGTGCGGTACGCCGTCCGGCGAGGGCATGGTCCGGGGCCGGTGAGTGGTTCGTCGCGGGTTGTTGCCGGGTGCCGATCCGGGGCCATGTCCTGCACTGCACGATGTACGGCGCGTGCGGGTCTCGTCGTAGCCGGACGGCCGGTGTGCGCCACACCCAGCAAAAGACCCGCACGCGCCGTACATCATGCCGTCCGGACATGTACCTCCGGAGGCCCCGGCCCCGCACCACCCACACACCACACCGCCCTCGCCGGACGCCGACAGCGCGACGGCCGGTCAGCTCCCCAGCTGACCGGCCGATCGCTGCCGTCCGCCGCACCCCCGTCCCCACGGGGTTGTTGGCCGGATGTCCCCGACCCGGGCCGCTCTCCCGGGCCTGGAGCGCCGCTCAGCGCCCCAGCATCACGCCCACGGACGACGCTTGTGTGACCACCGCGTCCCAGCCGCCGAAAACGACCACGAGCAGCGCCGCCAGAGGAAGGACCATCGCCGTCGCCACCAGCGGATGACGCGTACCGGACTGGCGTCCGCCGAACGCGGCGAATGCCTTGCGCCCCTGCGTCCGGATCATTGCCCGCGATGCCGTGTCCGCCATGGTCCCTCTCCCTGTCCATTCAGCAGCGGCGAGTGTCTGATCTCGGGGGACGAGTGCGCACCCGCCGCTTGACCTCAAGCCTAGGGATCCGGCGGGCCCGGGTCGTCATGCCCGCGTACCCATTCCCGGGCCTCCCCGAGGATGAGCCGTGGACCGGCGGCGTACTCCCCTGGGTGGAGAGGTGGTCCTACGCCTTGGGGTCTTCCCTGAGGGGACGCTCCGAGGAGTCCTCCCTGGGTACCGGCTGCTCGACCAGTGCGAGAACGCGCGTGGCCATGAAGCGGGCCGTCCTGACCACCGCCCCGTTGCGGGTGACTTCACTCACTTCCACCACGCCCCGCCGCACCGCCGTCTCCACCCGGCGGCCCGCCCTGCCGGCCACCACTTCGTACGTCCGTGTCGTGTCACCGGCGTCCACGACTATCTCCACACGGTCACCTTTCACGATCCAATCCCCCTTCTGTGACAGATCTTTGAGATCTCCCGCGGGAGTGGAGGACCTGGGATCCCCCGTCCCCTGACCACTCCTCAAGTTTCCCACCCCGCACTGACAATCGGTCGGTCCGGGAGGGCGCGGCCTATGAGCGCGCCGGGGCGCGGGTACGTAAGCTGTGCCACGTCACACGGACGACCGGGCAGCGGGGATGGACATGGCGATGATGCGGCTCCGGCGCGAGGACCCGCGTGTCGTCGGTTCGTTCAGACTCCACCGGCGGCTGGGCGCGGGCGGCATGGGCGTGGTTTATCTGGGTTCCGACCGGCGCGGCCAGCGGGTCGCGCTCAAGGTGATCCGGCCGGACCTGGCCGAGGATCAGGAGTTCCGGTCGCGGTTCGCCCGTGAGGTGTCCGCCGCGCGGCGGATCCGTGGCGGCTGTACGGCGCGGCTGGTGGCCGCTGATCTGGACGCGGACCGGCCGTGGTTCGCCACTCAGTACGTGCCGGGTCCCTCACTGCACGACAAGGTGAACGAGGAAGGGCCCCTCACCGCCGCCGAGGTGGCCTCGGTGGGCGCCGCGCTGTCCGAGGGGCTGGTGGCCGTGCACGAGGCCGGGGTGGTCCATCGCGATCTCAAGCCGTCGAACATCCTGCTCTCCCCCAAGGGCCCGCGCATCATCGACTTCGGTATCGCCTGGGCGACCGGCGCGAGCACGCTGACGCATGTCGGTACGGCGGTGGGTTCGCCCGGCTTCCTCGCCCCCGAGCAGGTGCGGGGCGCGGCGGTGACTCCGGCGACGGACGTGTTCTCGCTGGGGGCCACGCTGGCGTATGCCGCGACCGCCGATTCCCCGTTCGGGCACGGCAGTTCCGAGGTCATGCTCTACCGGGTGGTGCATGAGGAGGCGCACCTGTACGGGGTCCCGGACGCGCTGGCGCCGCTGGTGCGGGCCTGTCTCGCGAAGGATCCGGAGGAGCGGCCCAGCACCCTCCAACTGTCGATGCGGCTCAAGGAGATCGCGGCCAGGGAGGCCCAGGGGCTCTCCGACAGCCGGCCGCGTGTGCGGCGGGCTCGCGACGGCCAGGAGCTGTCGACGGGGCGGCTGACCGAGCGGTACACGGAGCGCGGCCCCGAGCGGGCCCCTCAGGGGCGTGCGCCGGGCGCTTCCGGTGGTTCGGCCTCCCGTCCGGGGCCGTCGCGGGGCACGGGCTCCTCGGCGCGTACCGGCCGTTCGCGGCCGCCTCGGCCCCGTGGTGATTCCCGTACGGACGGCCGTCAGCGGCCCGGTTCACGGCCGACGTCGGGCGGACTCCGGCCCGCCAACCCGCGACTGCTGCGGCAGCGGCTGATCGTCTTTGTCGTCGTGACCCTGGTGGTCGCCCTGGGGATCGCCGCGGCCCAGCAGCTCTGAGCCGGGTCAGATCGCCGGGCGGCCCGTCGTGACCGCGTAGAACGCGACCGCCGCGGCCGCGCCCACGTTCAGTGAGTCCACGCCGTGCGCCATGGGGATGCGTACCCATGCGTCGGCGGCTTCGAGCGCCCGTGCGGACAGCCCGTCGCCCTCCGCGCCGAGCATCAGGGCGACACGCTCCAGCTTGTGCGGGGCTGCGGCGTCCATGGTGGTGGCCTGTTCGTGGGGGGTGAGGGCCAGCAGCCTGAAGCCTGCCTCCCGTACGGTTCCCAGCGACCTGGGCCAGCCGTCGAGCCGGGCGTAGGGGACGGAGAACACCGCGCCCATGGAGACCTTCACCGAGCGCCGGTAGAGCGGATCGGCGCAGTCCGGGGAGAGCAGGACGGCGTCCATGCCGAGAGCGGCGGCGCTGCGGAAGATCGCGCCGATGTTGGTGTGGTCGTTGACGGCTTCCATCACGGCGACGCGGCGGGCCGTGCGGAGCACCTCGTCCACGCTGGGCAGCGGCTTGCGCTGCATGGAGGCGAGGGCGCCGCGGTGCACGTGGTAGCCGGTGACCCGCTCGGCGAGTTCGGGGCTGACCACGTACACCGGGGCCGGAGCCTCGTCGATGATGTCCCGCATGGTGTCGACCCACTTGGCCGAGAGCAGCATCGACCGCATCGCGTAACCGGCCTGCCCGGCCCGGCGGATGACCTTCTCGCCCTCGGCGATGAACAGGCCTTCGGCGGGTTCGCGCCGGCGCCGCAGTTCGACGTCGGTCAGGCCGGTGTAGTCGCGCAGGCGCGGGTCGTCGGGGTCGTCGACGGTGAGGAGTTCAGCCACAGGGTGGTACTGCCTTGTCCAGGATGAGTGAGAGGCGGGGCGTCGGGAGCCCGGCAGGGATCTTCGGTGCGCGCCGGGGTGGGCGGTTACCGTCCGTCTCCCAGGGCGACGACCTCACCGATGACGATGACGGCAGGGGGCCGTACCTGTTCGGTGCGCGCCGTCTCCCCCACCGTCGCGAGTGTCGCGTCGATCCGTCGCTGGGCGGCGGTGGTGCCTTCCTGGACGAGGGCGACGGGTGTCCCGGGGGCCTTGCCGTGCTCGATGAGCGCCTGGGCGATGGCGCCGATCTTGTCGACCGCCATCAGCAGGACGAGCGTGCCGCGCAGGCGCGCGAGCGCGGCCCAGTCCACGAGCGAGCGGTCGTCGTCGGGGGTGACATGACCGCTGACGACCGTGAACTCGTGGGCGACTCCCCGGTGGGTGACCGGGATTCCGGCGGCGCCCGGCACGCTGATGGAGCTGGAGATACCGGGCACCACGGTGCAGGGGATGCCCGCTTCGGCGAGCGCGTGGGCCTCTTCCATGCCGCGGCCGAAGACGAAGGGGTCGCCGCCCTTGAGGCGGACCACGGCCTTGCCCGCCTTGGCGTGCTCGATCAGCGCGTCGTTGATGGCCTCCTGGGCCATGGCGCGGCCGTACGGGATCTTCGCGGCGTCGATCACCTCGACGTGCGGCGGCAGTTCGTCGAGCAGATCACGGGGGCCGAGGCGGTCGGCGATGACGACGTCCGCCTCGGCGAGGAGCCTGCGGCCGCGCACGGTGATCAGGTCGGGGTCGCCGGGACCGCCGCCGACCAGGGCGACGCCGGGGGTGCGGGTGCGGTGGTGGGGCGCGGCGAGGGTGCCGTCGCGCAGCCCCTCGACGATGGCGTCCCGTACGGCGGCGGAGCGGCGCGGGTCACGTCCGGTGAGAACGGCGACGGTGACGCCCTCGCCGCGGCCGGTGGCGGGGGTCCAGGCGGTGGCCGCCTCCGCGTCGTCGCTGCGTACGCACCAGATCCGGGTGCGCTCGGCCTCGGCGGAGGCGGTCTGGTTGGCGGCGGGGTCGCTGGACGCGACGAGGGCGTACCAGGCGCCGGTGAGGTCGCCCTCTTCGTAGCGCCGTCGCTCCCAGCGGATCTCGCCGGCCTCGGCCATGGCCTCGACGGACGGCTTCGCCGACGGCGACACCAGGACGATGTCGGCTCCCGCCGCGATGAGCGCCGGAAGCCTGCGCTGCGCGACCTGACCGCCGCCGATGACGACGACGCGACGCCCGGACAGGCGGAGTCCGACGGGATAGGCGGGGTGCTCGGCGTGCTCGGCCATGTCGGTGGGGGCTCCTCGGGTGCGCGGGTCCGCTGCGGCGGTGAAGCGGCTGGTGGGGTGGGGTACGGCCCCGGCGCCCAGCTTACGGGGGCGGGGGTCCGGGTGGCTGGGGACGGGTACGGAGCGCTGTCCGGCGGGGCGGGGCCTTCTGGGGTACGGAACGCTCGCCGGGTGTGGTGCGAGCCGCCGGGGCCGGGGCACCGTCGGAGCGTGTCCGGACCGTGTGGTGCACGGCGCGTGCGGACCGTGTGACGTGCGTGTGCGGACCGGTTGCCGGGTGACCGTGTCGGTCCGCGCGTCCATCGCGATCCGCGTCCGGACGCGTCATCTTCCGCGCCCGGCGCCTTCCCCGGTGGGGATCCGCGGGGCGCGGGGGTCGCCCGGTCCCCGCGCCCGGCCTGGCGGCCGTGGCTACTTCTCCGTTACGCCCGCCGCGTCGAACGTCGCCACCTCGTGCATCGCCCGTGCCGCGCTCTGGATCACCGGCAGTGCCAGCAGCGCGCCCGTGCCCTCGCCGAGCCGCAGGTCCAGGTCGACCAGCGGGCGCAGGCCCAGTTTGTTGAGGGCCGCCACATGGCCCGGCTCCGCGCTGCGGTGGCCCGCGATGCAGGCCGCCAGGGCCTCCGGCGCGATCGCTCGCGCCACCAGTGCCGCCGCTCCGGCGCTCACGCCGTCCAGGACCACCGGCGTACGCATGGAGGCGCCGCCCAGCAGGAACCCGACCAGCGCCGCGTGTTCCAGGCCGCCGACCGCCGCGAGCACGCCGATCGGATCGGCCGGGTCCGGCTGGTGGAAGTCCAGGGCGCGGCGGACGACGTCGACCTTGCGGGCGTGCATCTCGTCGTTGATGCCGGTGCCTCGTCCGGTGACCTCGGCCGGGTCCTGGCCGGTGTAGACGCAGATCAGCGCGGCCGACACCGTGGTGTTGGCGATGCCCATCTCACCGGTGAGCAGCGCCTTGTTGCCCGCGGCCACCAGGTCACGGGCCGTCTCGATGCCGACCTCGATCGCCGACAGGACGTCCTCGCGGCTCAGGGCCGGGCCCGTCGTGAAGTCGCCCGTACCGGCGCGGACCTTGCGGGGCAGCAGGCCCGGTGTCGCGGGGAGTTCGCTCGCGACGCCCACGTCCACGACGCACACCTCCGCGCCCACCTGGTTCGCGAACGCGTTGCACACCGCGCCGCCGCCCAGGAAATTGGCGACCATCTGCGCGGTCACCTCCTGGGGCCAGGGAGTCACTCCCTGTGCGTGCACTCCGTGGTCACCGGCGAAGATCGCGACGGCGGCGGGCTCCGGAATCGGCGGCGGGCACAGCCGGGACAGGCCGCTGAGCTGTGCGGAGATGATCTCCAGCATGCCGAGCGCGCCGGCCGGCTTCGTCATCCGCTTCTGCCGCTCCCAGGCCTCGCCCAGCGCCTTGGCGTCCAGCGGGCGGATCCCGGCGATGGTCTCCTGGAGCAGGTCGTGCGGCTCCTCGCCCGGCAGGGCCCGGCGGCCGTACGTCTCCTCGTGGACGACCCACGACAGCGGCCGGCGCTTGGACCAGCCCGCCTGCATCAGCTCGGGGTCCTGCGGGAACTCGTCCACGTAGCCGACGCAGAGGTACGCCACGACTTCGAGGTGCTCGGGCAGACCCAGCGCGCGCACCATCTCGCGCTCGTCGAAGAAGCTGACCCAGCCGACGCCGAGGCCCTCGGCGCGGGCGGCGAGCCAGAGGTTCTCGACGGCGAGTGCGGAGGAGTAGGGCGCCATCTGCGGCTGGGTGTGCCGGCCGAGGGTGTGGCGGCCGCCGCGGGTCGGGTCCGCGGTGACGACGATGTTCACCGGGGTGTCGAGGATGGCCTCGATCTTCAGTTCCTTGAACTGCTTGGCCCGGCCCTTGGGCAGCGACTTGGCATAGGCGTCGCGCTGGCGCTGGGCCAGTTCGTGCATGGACCGCCGGGTCTCGGCGGAGCGGATGACGACGAAGTCCCAGGGCTGGGAGTGACCGACGCTGGGCGCGGTGTGCGCGGCCTCCAGGACGCGCAGCAGCACCTCGTGCGGGATGGGGTCGGACCGGAAGCCGTTACGGATGTCCCGGCGCTCGCGCATCACCCGGAGCACGGCCTCGCGCTCGGCGTCGTCGTACCCGGACTCGGCGGCTGTCCCTTCCTGCGGGACGGACTCGGGCTGAGGGACGGGCTCGGAAGCCGGTTCGGTGACGGGTCCGGTCACGGGCAGGTCGGCGGGGGCGGTGGAGTCGTCGGCGGCGAGGGCGGACGCGGGTTCGGGAGCTGCCTCGGGGGCAGTCTCGGGCTCGGGCTCGGCCTCAAGTGCGGGCTCAGCTTCCGGCTCCGGCTCCGGTTCTGACTCCGACGCCGGCTCCGGCTCCGGCTCCGGTACGGCCTCGGCCGCAGGCACGGGCTCGGCTTCAGGCTCCGGGACCGCCTCGGGCTCCGATGGGGGTGCCTGGGGAGCCTCCTGCGCGGGCTCGGGCACGGATTCCGGCTCCGGCTCGGGTTCCGGCACGGACTCCTGTGCGGCTACGGGCTCGACCTCGGGCTGGGCCTCCACGATCGGCACCTCTGCGAGCGGCGCCCCGGCAAGCGGTTCCTCCACAGCGGCCGGCTGCTCCACGGCGGGGGCCAGGATCACCTCGTCATCCGCGACGCGCTCGATCCGCCCCTCGGCCGCGGGGACTTCTTCCGCTTCAGTGGGCTCGGGTGCGGCGGGCTCGGGCTGCGGTTCCGGTTCCGGCTCGGCGATGGCTGCCTCGACCGGCTCCGGTTCCGGCTCGACGGGCGCGGCGGGAACGTCCGGTACGGGAGCGGACTCGACCGTCTCCTGGGCCTCGGGAACCTCCGGGGCCTCAAGGGGCTCCTGGACCTCCGGGACCTCCTCGGCCACTTGGGCCTCGGCGACCGGCTCAGCGACCGATTCGGTGGCGGCCTCCGGCTCCGGCTCCGGCTCCGGGACGACCGTTTCTGCTGGGATCTCCGGCACCTCGACCGCTTCGGGGGCCTCCGGCACCACAGGAGCCTCGACCGCTGCCTCAGGCACCTCGGGAGCAGCCTCCGACTGGGGCGGATCCGACTGGGGCGGCTCCGTCGTCCAGGGCTCCCCCGCCTGCGGCGGCATCTCGCCGAGCTGCGGCCCCGGCAGTACGGCCGGCTCCTCGCGCGGCACATCCAGGTACTCCGGGCCCGCGGCGGGCGGCCGCTCCTGAACCTGTTCCTGCGCCTGCTCCTGGACCTGAGGCTGCTCCTGGACCTGGGTCTGGACCTGCTCCTGAGGCTGCGCCAGGGGCTGTTCCCGCACCCGGGCCTGGGCCTGCACCTGGGGGCGTACACGGACCGCCTGCGTCGGCGCGCCCGCGGGCCCGCGGTCCGCGAGCGAGCGCACCACACCGCCCGTCGGGTCGGGCACCGGCGGGCCCATGTGCAGCGGACGGCGGGCGGGCGCGGGGGCGGGTGCCGCGGCCTGGGCCGGAGCCGGGGCGGGTGCCGACACGGGCTGCGGGATACGTACGCCGCTGAGGTCCACCGAGCCGGTGTCCCGGCCTCCGGTCTCGTGCGCACCCGGCTGGTGCGGGGTCTGCGCCTGTTCGGCGGTTTCCTGCGGCGGCTGCACGGCAGCCCCTTCCGGATCTTCGGGAGCCACCTGCTGAACCGGCACCCCGGCCTCGGGGACCGGTGCTTCCGGAACCGACGCCCCGGGCTCGGCCACAACGTCCTGGCCCGTCGAAGCAAGGTCCTGGAACTCGGGGTGGATCTGCTGCTCGGCAAAGGCCTCGGCGGGGGCCTCGTGCGGTGCCTGGACCGCGTCCGGCGCCTGCGCCGGAACCTGTGACACCGGCTCCGCCATCGGCGCCGGCTGTTCTATGGGCGGCACCTGCTGCTGCACCTGCGCCTGCTGCCCGGGATCCGCGTAACCCTCCGGAACCGCGTACCCCTCCGGAACCGCATACCCGTCCGGCACGGCATAGCTGTCCGGCACGGCGTACCCCTCCGGGACGGCGTATCCCTCCGGAACCGCGTATCCGTACGTCTCGGGAGACGCGTATCCCTCGGGAACCGCGTAACCGTCGGGTGTGGTGTAGGCGACGGGCGTCTCCGCGGGTACCACCTGCGGATCGTTCCACCCGCCCTGCGCGCTCGGCATCAGCAGCAGGTCTTCGTCTTCGGCGGTGGGCTCGGAGGGGTTCAGGTAGGTGTACTCGCCGGGAGCGGGGATGCCCGGCGGCTGTTCCACCATGCCTGCGTTCTCCGGCAGTCCCTGGCCCGGGACCTGGCCGGTGTCAGTCATGCGTACCCCTCGCCCATTGGTTGTGCTCCTTCGGCCCATCACCCGGGGCGCCTCGTCCACGGCGCTTCCGGCACCCGTCGGGAACAACGAGCGTGGGCCCCGCGCGGCACGAACGACCGGCGGTCGTCCCCGAAATCGCTCGGCTCTCCGAACCTCTCGGCTTCCCGCGGCCCTTCGCAGCCGTGGCGGAGGACCCGCCACGACCCGCTGTGGACTGCGCCACGTCGGCGCGTCCCCCGGTTTCCGCCGTACCACATGAGGCCCCAAAACGGGCCCCTTTTCCGGACATTGACGAACGAATCGACGAACACCCGGCTGCGGTACAACGATCGGCCAGCCTACCTCGCGTCGTGCGTCAGCAGGGTCAGGGGGCGCTTTCCGGTCGCCGCCCCGAGACGAGGAAGACGACGGACCGCTCGCGCTCCGACCAGGCGACGGTGTCCAGGTCGACGGACTGGAGGAGAGCGCACTCCACCTCATATCCGCCCTCGGCCAAGGCAGTTCCGACCGCCTCCGCCTCGTCCCGGGTCGCCGCGTGGGTGACGATGCGCTCGGGCCTGCGGTCGGCGCAGGCGATCACCACATCGATGCCGCCGCCACCTATCCGTACGACATCGGGTTCGGGCAGCCGCTCCAGCACATGCGGCGCCCGCCCCTGGACCACCTGGAGCTGAACGCCCGCGCGGCGGGCGGCGGCGTCCGTGCTGGCGCAGGCTCCCGGCTCGTCGTCCACGGCGATCACGGCCGCGCCGAAGCGGGCCGCCTCGGCCGCGAGTGCTCCGCTGCCGGAGCCGATGTCCCAGATCAGGTCGCCGCTACGGGCGCCGATCCGGGCCAGTTGGGCGGCGCGCAGCCAGGTCGACTCGCCCTCGTCGAGATCTATGCCGTACTCCGCGGTGGGCAGCGCCCAGCCCCGTACGGCGGGCGGGTAGCCGGGGTCGCGGCCGGCGAGCCAGCCGCCGCCTGGAGAGGCCGCGGCGCCGACTCCGCCGATGACGATCACGACATTGGGGTCGCGCCAGACGTGGTCGGCGGCCTTGTCGGAGGTGAGGACGGTGACCTGTTCGCGGTCGGTGCCGAGTTCCTCGCAGATGACGAAGGTGCGGTGGACGCCGTCGAGGAGCAGTGCGAGTTCGGCGGGCCCGGCGCCGGGTGAGGTGAGGACGGCGACCTTGGTGTGCGCCCGGCAGACGTTGACGGCGCGGCGCAGGGTGCGGCGGTGGGCGACGACGACCTGGGCGTCGTCCCAGGCCATACCGGCCCGCGCGAAGGCACCGGCCACGGCGGAGACGGCGGGGACCACTTCGACTTCCAGGCCGTGCTCGGGGGCGCGCAGGGTGCGTACGACACCGAAGAAGCCGGGGTCACCGTCGGCGAGGACGACCGCGCTGCCCCGGTGTCCCGCGATGCGGCGGGCCGCCAGGTCGATGCTGCCGAGCCGGACGCGCTCGGCCTTGGCCGGCACCTCGGGGAGCGCCAGGTGGTGGCCGGCTCCGGCCACCAGGGTGGCGGCCGAGAGTGCGGACCTGGCCCCGGCGGTGAGGGGCGAGCCGTCCCAGCCGATCACCGTGACGCGGTCGGCCATCTCGTCAGTCTCCCGAAGTTGTCGCGGATGGGGGCGCATCGCCGCCCGTGGTCGTCGCCTGTGGCCTCGCCCGTGGCCGTCGTTCCTGGTCACGGGCCGCCGACGCGGACCGGTGGCCGGTGGAGCGGACCACGGTCGTCGCGCAAGGGTGCCGACCGTACGGTCGTGGGCAGGTCAGGTAGGCAGGCTGAGAGTACCTGGCCGGGTTCGGGGGCGGCCGGGCGGTAGGGGGGTGCCCGTCAGTTCCAGTCGGTGAACGAGGCGTAGCCGGTGGTGTCGGCCAGCTGTTCGGCGATGCCTTCGAGGTCCTCGGGCAGCAGACTCCAGACGATCAGGTCGGTCCGGATGTCCGTCCAGCCGCCGTCCTCGGTCTGGGTGCGCGCTATCCAGGCATTGCGCAGAACGCCCTCGCTGATGCATCCCATCTTCTGCGCGACCTGCTGGGAGGCGGTGTTGTCGGCGGGCGTACGCACCTCGATGCGCTCGAACTTCTGGTCGCGGAAGAGCCATTGGGCGACGGCGAGCACCGATTCGGTGGCGTATCCCTCACCGCGGGCCCACGGGGCGGTCACATAGGCCGCCTCGGTGGCGAGGGCATGCCAGTTGGTGTTCCGCAGCCGTACGACACCGACCAGCCGCTGGGTGAGGAACTCGGTGACGGCGAAGGCGATCCCGCGTCCCTTGACACGTTCGGCGGGAGCGATCCGGCGGACCCACTCCTCGGCGTCCCTTCTGGTGTACGGATGCGGTACGGAGGTCCACGCCGTGACCATCTCGTCGTTCATCATCTCGATGTGCGCCGGGATGTCCGCCGGTTCGAAGGGGCGCAGCACCAACCGCTCCGTGCTGATGGAAACGTCCGGAAAGGTGGTAGTCATGCACAGCTCCATGCCTCAGTCCGTCATAAATGCACAGCATGCAGCATCGGGTGGGAATGCGCATGGCCGGGGCGGTACGGATGCGTGGGCCCCGCACACAACGGGTGTGTGCGGGGCCCACGCCGGCAAGAACGTTACTGCTGCGACGACTTGACGGGCTGTTCGGCCTACTGGGGACCGGCCGCTGCCGGTCCCCAGCTCGACCGCTCTTCTGCTTGCTCGACCGCTCTTCTACTTGACCGCGCCGAAGGCGGGTACGACCGAACCGTCGTAGGTGTCATTGATGTACTTCTTGACCTCGGGCGAGTTGAGGAGCTTCGCGAGCTTCTGCACCCGCGGGTCCTTCTCGTTGCCGCGCTTGACGGCGAGGAAATTGCTGTACGGATTGTCCATGGCCTTCTCCAGGGCCAGCGAGTCCTCCGCGGGCTTGAGCTTGGCCTCGATGGCGTAATTGCCGTTGATGATGGCGGCGTCGACATCGTTCAGGGCGCGGGGCAGCGTGGCGGCCTCCAGCTCCTTGAACTTGAGGCCCTTCGCGTCCTCGATGCTGGAAAGGTTGGCGTCGGTTCCCGCACCGTCCTTCAGCGTGATCACACCGTTGTCCGCGAGCAGCTTGAGCGCGCGGCCCTCGTTGGTGGTGTCGTTCGGAATCGCGAGCGTCTGACCGGCCTTGAGGTCCTTCAGGTCCTTGACCTTCTTGGAGTAGAGGCCGAGGGGTTCCAGTTCGACATTGACGACGGGCACGATGTCGGTGCCCTTCTTCTTGTTGAAGTCGTCCAGATAAGGCTTGTGCTGGAAGAAGTTGGCGCCGACCTCGCCGCTCTGCGTGGCGGTGTTCGGCAGGACGTAGTCCGTGAACTCCTTGACCTCCAGCTTGAGTCCGTCCTTTTCGGCGAGGTTCTTCTTGACGAAGTTCAGGATGTCGGCGTGCGGTGTCGGGCTCGCGGCGACGACCAGCGGCTTCGAGGTGTCCGCCGTCGCTCCGTCGGATGTGGAACCCGGGTCGGAAGCGGTGCCGCAGGCGCTGAGGCCGAGGGCGAGGGCAGCGGTGGCGGCAGCGGCCGCGCTGAACTTGACGGTGGTACGCACGAAGAGTGCCTCTTTCCGGTGATGCGTCGGGAAGCCCGGACAAGGAGTGCGGGCCTTATGGGGAGGGGCAGTTGCAGGGGGCTCAGGAGGCGGTACGGCCGCGACGCGACAGCAGGCGCACGGCACCGTCGCCGATCAGCTGGACCACCGTGACGATCGCGATGAGGATCACGACCGTGGCGATCATGAAGCCGTTCTCGAAGCGCTGGAATCCGTAGGTGACCGCCTTGGAGCCGAGCCCCTCACCGCCGACCGCTCCCGCCATGGCCGAGTAGCCGATGAGCACGATCACGGTGGTGGTGACGGCGGAGATCAGCGAGGGCAGGGCCTGCGGCAGCAGCACCTTCCCGACGATCGTGGGGATCGACCCGCCCATCGACTGGACCGCCTCGACCAGCCCGTGGTCGACCTCGCGGATCGCGGTCTCGACCAGGCGCGCGAAGAACGGGATGGCACCGATCGCCAGCGGCACGATCATCGCGGTGGGGCCGATGAACGTACCGACGACCAGGGTGGTGAACGGGATCAGCGCGATCAGCAGGATCATGAACGGCAGCGAGCGGCCGATGTTCACGATCACGCCCACCGCCTTGTTCACCGGGGCGTTCTGGAGCAGTCCGCCCTTGTCGGTGAGGACCAGCAGGATGCCGAGGGGCAGCCCGCCGCCGATGGTGACGAGTCCGGACCACAGCACCATGTAGAGGGTGTCGATGGTTCCCTGGGACAGCAGCGGCTGCATCTCCGACCAGGTCACTTGGCATCTTCCTTCGACAGTGTGGCGTTCTGGGCGGGGACGGCCGCAGTGGCGGAGGGGCCGGGGCCTTCGCCCGCGTCGGCGGCCTTCTCGTCGACGATCTCGGCCTGGAGGCCCTGTTCCCGCAGGAAGCCGACCGGCACGACGTTGTCCTCGTACGCGCCGGGCAGCTCGATCCGCATCCGGCCGATCTGCCGTCCTCCGACGGTGTCCATCGCGGCGCCCAGGATCGATATGTCGATGTTGTACGTACGGGAGAGCTGCGAGATCACCGGCCGGCCAGCCGCCTCGCCGTGGAAGGTGACGTCGACAACCGTGCGGTCGGGGCCCGAGGCGGCGCCGCCCACCGGGAACAGCTCCTGCGCCAGCTGCGAGCCGGGGGTGGCCAGCAGTTCGTCGACGGTGCCGGACTCGACGATCCTGCCCTTGCGCATCAGCGCCGCCGAGTCGCAGATCGTCTTCACCACGTCCATCTCGTGCGTGATGAGCAGGATCGTCAGACCGAGCTGCTGGTTGAGGTCGCGCAGCAACTGGAGGATCGAGCGGGTGGTCTCGGGGTCGAGGGCGCTGGTCGCCTCGTCGGAGAGCAGCACCTTGGGGTCGCCGGCCAGCGCGCGGGCGATGCCGACGCGCTGCTTCTGACCGCCGGAGAGCTGGGCCGGGTAGGAATGGGCCTTGTCGGCGAGACCGACCAGGTCCAGCAGTTCCAGGGCGCGGCGGGTGCGCTCATGGCCGGAGACGCCGAGGATCTCCAGCGGCAGTTCGACGTTGTCCTTGACCGTGCGGGAGGACAGCAGATTGAAGTGCTGGAAGACCATGCCGATCGAGCTGCGCGCGCGGCGCAGCTCCTTGCCCGCGCGCCGGCCTCGGCCGGCGAGTGCGGTGAGGTCCTGGCCGTCGACGGTCACGGTGCCGTCGGTGGGGCGCTCCAGGAGGTTGACGCAGCGGATGAGCGAGGACTTTCCGGCGCCGCTCTGTCCGACGACTCCGAAGACCTCGCCCTCGCGGACATGCAGGTCGACGCCGTCGAGAGCGGTGACTTCCCGGCCGCGCGACCGCGCGGACCGGTACACCTTCGTCAGGCCCGTAGTAGTGATCACAGGGGTTTCCGTCACTGTCGAGTGCCCGGCGAGGGGTCCGCCGGGCACGGGGCATTCGTCATTCCGACGCGGCACGCTGACGCGGCGGGTGACCGGGGAGGCAGCGAGCGCGGGGCGGGGGCGCGGTGGACCGGCCGGCCTTCGGGGCGTGGCTTTCACGACCCTCGTGGCATACGGGCACGGTCTGGGCCATCGATGCCTCGCTTCGGGGCGCGAGACTCGGGCGGGGACCCTCAGGTGGCGCACATTCGACACAGACAACGAGCACCGGGCGTCGTGATCGCCTCGGTCGCGGGGGCGCGGTTGCTCGTCGTGGTCATGACGCAAGTAAAACAGACGGTGGCATCGCCTCAAGAAGCTGGTCCGCATAGCGGACCTTTCTGTCGCGCCATTCGGACGGGCGGCCGGGAGGCGGGGGTGGCCCGGGAGGCCGTCACCCGGCCGTGCGGATCTCCACTCCCCCGGCGACGACCTGTGCCGACACCTCGGAGAGGTCGCCGACCACCACATCCGCGTCCAGCTCGGAACGCTGGTGTGTTGTGGTCAAGGCCACGGTCCGCATGCCGGCGGCGCGGGCCGCCGCGAGTCCCGCCGGGGCGTCCTCGAAGACCACACAGCGCTCCGGGTCCACCCCGAGCAGCCGCGCGCCGAGCAGGAACGGTTCCGGGTCGGGCTTGCCACGCGTGATGTCATCGGCGGTGATCATCGACTTGGGCCGGACGCCGACCTCGCCGAGGCGGGCCTCCGCGAGCCGCCGGGAGGCCGAGGTGACCACGGCCCAGCGCTCGGCGGGCAGGGAGGCGAGCAGGTCGGCGCTGCCGGGCAGCAGGACGACCCCGCCGACGACGTCGTCGACCTCGAGCTCTTCGATACGGGCCACGGCGCGCGGCACCACGTCCGCGGGCAGCAGGTCGGCGGCGATCTCGGCGGCGGGACGGCCGTGCAGCCCGACCCGTACGAAGTCCTCCGCCGTCACACCGAACTCGCGCGCCCATCGGGACCAGCAGCGGTTCACCGACTCCAGGGAGGAGACAAGGGTTCCGTCGTTGTCGAACAGCAGGGCTTCGGCGTGGATCCTCATGGTGATCGACCCTACGTGCGGGTCTGGGCCACAGGCCCAGCGGTCCGAGGTGATGATCCTCATGGCCGGGCGCGGATGCGAAAGAGGTGCGCGTGCGAAAGAGACGGGAAAAACAGACGGGAAGAGGGGCCGGAGGACAGGCGGAGGACAGGCGGAGCGTGTGCGGGGGCGCGCGCGGGGGGCCTTTTGCGCCGTAATACTCTCGGCTCATGCTTGTCGCCCTGACGGTCACGGTCTCCGTGACCGCGCTCGTCCTCGCCGCCTGGTGCGGTTTCGCCGCGTACCGCGACCAGCCCACCAAGGACTGGCACTTCATCGGCATGGCCGTGGTGTCGGTGCTGGCGCTGGTCCAGCTGGTGGTGGGGATCGTACGGCTGGCGGGCGGCGACACCGCCGACCAGGGGGCGGTGCTCTTCGTCTCGTATCTGCTCGGCGCCGTGCTCGCCGTGCCGGCGGCGGGCTTCCTGTCGTTGAGCGAGCGGACCCGCTGGGGCTCGGTGACGGTGTCCGCCGGAGCCGTCGTCCTGGCGGTGCTGGAAGTACGGCTCCACGACATCTGGGGAGGCTGACGATGGACGGGGAAACGGTGACGGACAAGGCCGGGGTCGAGACGGGGAACGGGACCGCGTCCGGCGGCAAGCGCGGGAACGGCAAGAGGCTCGTCCAGGGGCCCGGTCTGCTGCTCGTCTGGCTGTACGGCGTGATGTCCGTGGGCGCCGTCTCCCGGTCGGTCTACCAGATCGGCACCGAACTCCACCGGGCACCGCTGGCGTACACGCTCTCCGCCGTCGCGGCCGTGGTCTACGCGTTCATCACGTACACGCTGGTACGGGGCGGGGAGACGGCCCGCAAGGCGGCGCTGGTGTGCTGTGCCGCCGAACTCGTGGGCGTACTGACCGTCGGAACCTGGACGCTGGCCGCGCCCTCGGCCTTCCCGGACGCCACGGTCTGGTCGGACTACGGCATGGGCTATCTGTTCATCCCGGTCCTGCTGCCGGTCACGGGCATCCTCTGGCTGCGCAACGCGCGACGGTAACGACGGAATCCCCCAGCGCCGGGGGATTCCACGCTCGCGTCAGGCGCTCGCCATGTACGCCGCGGTGGCGGCCGGCTTCTCCAGGGTGACGAGGCTCAGCCGCGGGCCGAGCTGCTGTGTCGACACGGGCGCGTAGCCCCGGCTGCGGTAGAGCCGCAGATTGCCCTCGCTGCGGTGGCCGGTGAAGAGCTGGAAGCGCTGGGCCGCCGGCTCCCCCGCGAAATGCGACTCGATGGCGTCGAGCAGCCGGCCGCCGAGACCGTGGTGCCGCAGTCGCGGATGGACGATGAGCTTGGCGATACGGGCGGTGCCCGTCGCGTCGACACTGCCCCGGACGGAAGCCACCACCTCGTCGCCGAGGCGCGCCACCAGACCATGGCCGCTGTCCAGTTCGGCCTTGAGGCCGTCGAGAGTCTGCGTGAGCGGCTCGATGGAGTAGTCGCCGTACAGCTCCGCCTCGTTCTGATAGCACAAGTACTGAAGCTTGAGGATGTGCTCCGCGTCCTGCGCAGTCGCCGCTGAGATGGTCACGCTCATGCCCATGTGTGCATGCCTCCCGCTCACTTGGTCCGCCGATTGTCTATCGCTCCTTTCCCCCACGTTCAGGAGCCCCAACCTCCGCCGCCAGCATTCGACGCAGGCATCCCAGGCATCTGGAGCGCAATGGGCCCAAACTGCCCTGTGACATACCCAACTTCCCTGCGATCTCCCGGTAGGTGAGGTCCTGGGGCGACAGCATCGCGGCCAGGACGCGGGGGCAACGGCCGGGCGTACGGCCCACCGCCGCGCGGAGCGTGCGCCTCCGGTCGATGCGCAGCGCGAGCCGCTCGGGATCGGACTCGGGGCCGGTGGCGGGATCGCCCCGGTACGGGTGTTCGTGGGCGGCGGCACGCCGGGCCAGGCTCGCCTCCGCCCGTACCGCGTCCCGTACCCAGCGGCCGAGACCGGCGGGCAATGGCGGGCCCTCGGCCGCCAGCCGCTCCAGCAGCCTGACCCAGACGCCTTGTTCGAGGTCTCCGGCCTCCGCTCCGGCCACCGGCGCCTCCGCCGCGGCCTCCGCGCGCACCAGCGGGAGCAGCGCGTGGAACAGGTCCTCCGGAGCGGACGCGGGATCGGCGTCCACGGCGGCGTCGGCACCGGGCGCGGGAGTGGCGGCGGAGGTTCGGCGCTGTGCCGGGGCGCAGGAGGTGAGGGCTGAGGAAGTGACGGCGACGGGGGTGAGGACGGAGGGAGTGAGAGCTGAGGGAGTGGAGGCCGAGGAGGTGAGGACGGCCGGCGGGAGCGAGGGCTGTGTGCGTACGGCCGGTCCCGCCCGGTGCCGCTCAGACGCGGCCCCGGGCGCGGCGCGGGCCCCGGTGGGCCGGGGCGGCCGGGGTGCGCGGCGGGACGTGGTGGCTCGGGGTGGCGTGCTGTCCGGCGTCATGCCCGGCGTGACGTTCACGCGACGACGGACGGTTGCTCCCCGGCCGGGCCATCACCCGACCGGGGCAACCTCGGTCAGCCGCTGACGAAGTCTTCCCGCGCCAGCAGACCCGTGTCCGGGTTGTCGGTGAAGATGCCGTCGATGCCCGTCTCGAAGTAGGCCTTGAAGGCGCCGAAGGCGTCGCCGTACGCGTTCGGGTCCGTACCGCGCCGGAAGTCGGCGGGCAGGAAGGTGTTCTCGTCGCGCAGCGTGTACGGGTGGACGATCAGGTCCTTCGCGTGCGCGTCCCGTACCAGCGTCGTGGGCGTGCCCAGCTTGCCCGCCTTGTCCGTCGGGATGACCAGTTCGAGCCACGGGCCGATGCCCTGGGCGAAGGACGCGATCCACTTCAGGCCCTCGGGCTTGACCAGATCGGCGACCGTGCGCGGGTCGCCCGCCTCCTTGAGGTCCCAGGGAGTGGTGTCGGCGGCGTCGAAGAGGACGACGCGCGGCGAGGAGACCAGCTTCGCCATCCGCTGCATGCTGGTGGGCTCGAAGGACTGGAGGAAGATCGGGGAGTTCGCGCGGTCGCGCCCGTACCGGCGCAGCAGCTTCGCGAAGGGCTCCTCCAGGCCGAGGCCGAGGCCGCGGAAGTAGGTGGGGTGCTTGGTCTCGGTGTACAGCCAGACCGGGCGGCCCCGGCGGCGGCCCTGCTCGTCCGCCCAGCGCAGCACCTCTTCGAAGGTGGGGATCTCCCAGCGGCCGTTGTAGAGGGTGTTGTGCTGACGGTTGCCGGGGATGCGCTCCTTGGCGCGCAGGGTCTTCAGCTCGGCGAGCGTGAAGTCCTCGGTGAACCAGCCGGTGAGGCTGACGCCGTCGACGCTCTTGGTGGCCTTGCGGCTCGCGAACTCGGGGTGGTCGGCGACATCGGTGGTCGCCGTGATGTCGTTCTCGTGACGGCACACCAGGTGCCCGTCCTTGGTGGGCACCAGGTCCTGCTCGATCACGTGCGCGCCCATGTCGAGGGCGAGTTGGTACGAGCCGAGGGTGTGCTCCGGGCGGTAGCCGCTGGCCCCGCGGTGGCCGACGATCGTGGGCACGGGCAGGCCGGGCCGCGACGGTCCGTGGCCGCCCCGGCCCTGCTCGGCGGCCTGCGCCTGCGCCGCTCCGGGAATTGCCATGGCGGCCGAGCCGAGCACCGCCGCTCCCAGGACGGTCCGTCGTCCGGGCGTGTTCCGCGCACCCTGTGTCATGAACGCTCCTTGATATGAAGTACCGCTGTGATGTCCCGCACCTGCCAAGCGAGGCCCGAGCGTAGGCGTCCGCGCCTTCCGTACGGGAGACCCTGGGGGAACGTGAAGGAAACTCACGTCAACACCGTGTATCAAGTCGATGAACCCGACGTGCGTTCCGCCACAACCCGCGAGTATCGTCCTCACCTGCATAGACTTCATAGACCACAGACAGACGGAGAGGCGGACCGGCCCCCGGTCCCGACCGGACCTCGCTCACGGTTCCCGGCCGTACATCTTCGGACCGCCCACGACACCGGAGGACCCGTTGTCCCGCTTCGCGCTCATCAAGGCAGTGCTCGGACCGATCATGCGCCTGATGTTCCGTACACGGGTGGAGGGCGCGGAGAACATCCCCGGGAGCGGTCCTGTGATCCTCGCCGGCAATCATCTGACCTTCATCGACTCGATGTTCCTGCCCCTGGTCTGCGACCGTCAGGTCTTCTTCATCGGCAAGGACGAGTACGTGACCGGCCGTGGCCTCAAGGGCCGCCTGATGGCGTGGTTCTTCACGGGGTCCGGCATGATCCCGGTGGACCGCGACGGCGGCCGCGGCGGTGCCGCGGCGCTGATGACCGGCCGCCGGGTGCTGGAAAGCGGGCAGATCTTCGGCATCTACCCGGAGGGCACCCGCTCCCCCGACGGCCGTCTCTACCGCGGCCGTACGGGCATCGCGCGGCTGACGCTGATGACGGGCGCGCCGGTGGTGCCCTTCGCGGTGATCGGTACGGACAAGCTCCAGCCGAACGGCGCGGGCATGCCGCGCAGCGGCAAGGTGACGGTGCGTTTCGGCAAGCCGATGGAGTTCTCGCGGTACGAGGGCATGGACCGCGACCGTTATGTGCTGCGCGCGGTGACGGACTCGGTGATGACCGAGGTCATGGAGCTGTCGGGGCAGGAGTACGTGGACATGTACGCCACGAAGGCGAAGGCGGCCTGAGTCCGTCCGGACGCGGCTCGGGCAACCCGGCCTGCAACCAGGGGTGTTGAGCCCCGCATCACATCGCCGTATGTGCCATGGGCGAAGCGAGGGCCCCGTGAGGGCAGCTCAGGCGGGGCTGCCACCTGGGCGTCTTTCCGAAATTTCCCGGCCGAAGGTCTTGACGTCCGCGAAAACACCCGCCTAGTTTCACTCGGAGACATCAGACGTCTGATGTCTCCGAATGCTAGGAGGTCGACAGCAATGCCGCTGTCCGACGAGATCGCCGAACGCGTGCTGTCCTCGATCATCGATGGCCAGTACCCGCCCGGAACCGCGCTCCCCTCCGAGGGAGTGCTGGCCGACGAGCACGCGGTCAGCCGGCTGACGGTCCGCGAGGCGGTCAAGGTCCTGCGGTCGCAGAACGTCGTCCGTATCCAGCGGGGTCGCGGTACGTTCGTCAACGCCCCCGACCGGTGGACCGCCCTCGAACCGATGATCAGGGCCGCGGCGGCCCCGCCCGCCGGTGGGGCGATCTCCGAGAAGCTGATCGAGGCGCGGCAGATGATCGAGATCGGCGCCGCCCGGCTCGCCGCGACACGGCGTACCGACGAGGACCTCGCCGAACTCGAGGAGACCCTCGACGAGATGCGGACAGCGGCCCTGGACGGGGACACCGAGCAGTTCGTACAGGCCGACATCGCCTTCCACGAAGTGGTGATGCGCGCCTCCGGAAACGCCTTCGTACCGCTGCTCTTCGAACCCTTCGGGCGACTGCTGGTCGAGGGCCGCCGCCAGACCTCGGCCGTGCCCCAGATCCGTACGAACGCCGTCCGGCACCACGAGGCCGTGCTGGCGGCGCTGCGCGCGGGCGATCCGGAGATGGCACGGCTGGCCATGGACGACCACATGGCGCAGACCGCGGACGACCTGCGGACCCACGTCATCGACAAAAAGGCCTGAGCTGGGGCCGTCGGGCTCGAGCCCGCCCGGGGACAGGCCCGGAGGCCGGCTCACCCCTCTCCCCACCACCTCCGTGCGCCCGCTCATGCCCCTGCCCGTGGCACCGCGCCGCCCGCTCGCATGCCCCACGACACGAAACGCGACACGAAAGCAGAGCCGCTCATGCTCCACACCCTCCGTTTCCCCGAGGCAGCCGAACTGCCGCCGGTCCGCGAGGTCGACCCCGCCGAGGTACGCGCCGCGATCGCCGATGGCCGCCGTCTGGTCGTCCTGGACGACGACCCGACCGGCACCCAGACGGTCGCCGGCGTACCCGTCCTCACCACCTGGACCGTGGACGACCTGCGGTGGGCGCTGCGCCAGGACAGCGCGGCGTTCTTCGTGCTCACCAACACCCGCAGCCTGGCGCCGGAGGCCGCCGCCGCCCGCAACCGTGAGGTCGTACGGGCCCTGACGGAGGCGTCGGCCGCCGAGGGCACCGGCTTCGTGCTGGCCAGTCGCGGTGACTCCACGCTGCGCGGGCACTTCCCGCTGGAGACGGACGTCCTGGCACAGGAGGTTGCGGTGGACGGCGTCGTCCTCGTTCCCGCGTACATCGAGGCGGGTCGGCTCACCGCCGGTTCGGTGCACTGGATGCGTACGGCGGAGGGGATGCTGCCCGTCGCGGAGAGCGAGTTCGCCAAGGACGCGACCTTCGGTTACGCCAACTCCGGCCTGCCGGAGTGGATCGAGGAGAAGACCGACGGCCGGATACCCGCCGGGGAGGTCCTGCGCATCACGCTGGAGGACATCCGGCTGCGCGGGGCCGAGCACGTCGCCGGCCTGCTGACCTCGCTGAGCGACGGCCGCCCCGCGGTGGTGGACGCGCTCTGCGACGACGATCTGCGGGTGCTGGCGCTGGCCTGCGCGGCGGCCGAGGGGTCCGGCGCCCGGCTGCTCTACCGCGTCGGACCGTCGTTCGTACGCGCACGGGCCGGGCAGGCCGCGCACCCCCCGCTCACGGCGGCGCGGTTGCGGGCCTTCTCCCACCCGGGGGCCTCGCCGACAGCGGCTTCCGAGGCCGCCGACGCCCAACCGGCGTCGCACGGACTGATCGCCGTCGGGTCCCATGTCGGGCTCACCACACGGCAGTTGGACCGGCTGCGTGAGCGCGGCGGGCTCGCCGAGTTCGAACTCGATGTGCCCTCGCTGCTCGACGATGACCGGCGCGCCATCCATGTCGCCGAGGTGGCGCGGGCCTGTGCCGAGGCGCTCGCCGGCGGTGAGGTGGTGCTACGGACCACCCGCGCCCTCGTCACGGGCGCCGACGCCGACGACTCGCTCGCCATCGCGCGCGCCGTGTCCGGCGCCGTGGTCGAGACCGTACGCGCGATCACCGCCGAACGGCGGCCCGCCTTCGTCGTCGCCAAGGGCGGCATCACCTCCAGCGATGTGGCGACCCAGGGGCTGGAGATCCGCCGTGCCTGGGCGCGCGGGACCCTGCTGCCGGGGATCGTCTCGCTGTGGGAGCCGGTGTCGGGACCGAGCGTCGGAATCCCGTACATCGTGTTCGCCGGAAACGTCGGGGGCGAGGACGCCCTCGCCGAGGTGGTCGACCTGCTCCGGAGCCGTTGATGCTGCTGCACGGAACCGAGGCCCTGGCCGACGCCGCCCGCGAGGGCTCGGCGATTCCCGGCTTCGTCGCCTACAACCTCGAAACGGCTCAGGGCATCGTGGCCGCGGCCGAGAAGTCCGGCCGTCCAGTGCTGCTCCAGGCCGGGTCGAGCGCGTTCAAGCACGCGGGCAGCGAGGCGCTGATGGCCCTCGCGCTGCGGGCCGCGCGTGATTCGAGCGCGCGGATCGGCGTACACCTGGACCACAGCCGGGACCTGGACGAGATCGCCGCCTGCGTCGAGGCGGGCTACACCTCGGTCATGATCGACGGCTCGCACCTGCCCTTCGCGCAGAACGTGGCGCTCACCCGCCGGGCCGTGGAACTCGCCCACGAAGCGGGCGTCTGGGCCGAGGCCGAACTCGGCGCCCTCGCGGGCGACGAGGACGTGTCGACCGGCGCGACGGCGGCGGGCGGATCGATGACCGATCCGGAACAGGCGGCCGAGTTCGTCGCCGCCACCGGTGTGGACGCGCTGGCCGTCGCGGTCGGCAATGTCCATGGCTTCACCGCCGAGCCGGTACGCCTCGACCTCGGCCGGCTGGAGCGCATCCGGACGCTGGTCCCCGTACCGCTGGTGCTGCACGGCGCCAGCGGCCTGCCCGAGGAGCAGTTGCTGGGGGCGGTACGGCGCGGCGTCGCGAAGGTCAACGTCAACGCGGAACTGCGCCGCGCCTGGCTGACCGCCGTCGCCGCCGTCCTGCCCGGAGCCCTGCCGGGCGCCGACGCCGTCGCCACCTGGACGGCCGGCCGCGACGCGGTGGCGGCCACGGCGCTGCGTATCACCGAGCGCCTCGCGTCGGCCGGCTCCCCGGTGTGAGACGGGCGCGGGCGCGCCGCCGCTGACGGGTCCGGCGCGATCGCGGCACCCGACCGCCGCTCACCGGCTGCATCGCCCTGTCTCCTTCTCACCCCTGTGCTTCTTCCCCGCACCCCGCCTTACCCACCTCCAAGGAACCCGCATGCCTTCTTCCACTCCCGTGTCCGCCACGTCCTCCTCCGCCGCCCCGCGTACCGCCGTCATCGGCCTGGGCGCCATGGGCCTGCCGATGGCCCGGCACCTGGCGGGCGCACTGCCCGTGACGGTCTTCGACATCTCCGACGAGCGGCGCGCGCTCGCCGTCGCCGACGGCGCCTCGGAAGCGGCCACCCCCGCCGAGGCCGCGCGCGACGCCGATGTCGTTCTCCTCGCCGTACGGGACCAGGCCCAGGTCGACAGCGCGCTGTTCGGCGAGAACGGGGTCGCGCGGACCGTACGCGCCGGAGCCGTGGTCGTGCTCACCAGCACGGTCGGCCCCGACGCGGCCCGTGCGACCGCCGCCGCCCTCGCCGAGCACGGCGCCCTGCTCGTGGACGCCCCGGTCAGCGGGGGCCCGGCCCGCGCCGGGACCGGGGATCTGCTGATCGTCGTCGGCGCCGACCCGGCCGCCCTCGACCTGGCCCGGCCGGTCCTGGACCGGCTCGCCTCGACGCTCACCGTGATCGGCGGCAGGCCCGGCGACGGCCAGGCGCTCAAGGCCATCAACCAGCTTCTGGCCGGCGTGCACATCGCCGCCGCGGCCGAGGCCGTGGCCCTCGCGCGCGGCCTCGACCTGGACCCGCGGACGGTGATCGACAGTCTGAGCCAGGGCGCGGCGGGATCGTTCATGTTCGCCGACCGCGGACCGCGCATGGCGCAGGCGTACGGGGAGGACGCGGAAGCGGTCGAGGTCCGCTCGCGCCTCGACATCTTCGTCAAGGACATGGGGATCGTGACCGGTATCGCGAAGAACGCGCATGTGCCGGTGCCGCTGGCCGCCGCCGCCGAACAGCTCTACCTGCTGGGCGAGCGGGCGGGGCTGGCCGGCCGCGACGACTCCTCCATCGTCACCGTGCTCTCCCCAGCGGACGGTGAGGACCGATGAGTCACAACTCCCTGCTGTTGATCGCCGCGGCGGGGGTGGCACTGCTGCTCCTGCTGATCATCAAGGCGAAGGTCCAGCCGTTCGTCGCGCTCATGGTCGTGAGTATCGGGGTGGCGCTGGCGGCGGGTGTGCCCGCGGCCGACCTCGTGTCGACCATCGAGGACGGCATGGGCTCGACGCTCGGCCATATCGCCACGATCATCGCGCTCGGCGCCATGATCGGCCGGATCGTCGAACTCTCCGGTGGCGCGGCCTCCTTGGCGCACTCCCTCATCGCGCGCTTCGGCGAGAAACGCACGCCGCTCGCGCTCACGGTCGCGGGCTTCCTGCTCGGCATCCCGGTCTTCTTCGAGGTCGGTCTGATCATCCTGATGCCGATCGCGTACGGGGTCGCCCGTGCCTCCCGTAAGCCGCTGCTCGTCTACGCCCTGCCGATGGCGGCGGCCATGCTCACCGTCCACGCCTTCCTGCCGCCGCATCCCGGTGCGGTGGCGGCGGCAGCCACGATCGGCGCCGACCAGGGGTGGGTGCTGCTCTTCGGCATACCGCTGACGGCGGTCGTGATCCTCGCGGGCCATCTGCTCGCCAAGCGCATGACCCGACGTGAGTACACGCTGACGGCCGATGTGTACGAGAAGGTCTACGGCGACGGTGGCGGCGAGCCCGTCGATTCTCCCGAGTCCATCGCGTCCGGCGGGGATTCCGGCAGCGGCGGGAGCGTCCCAGGAGGTCCGGGAGGACAGCCGGTGAGCGGGAGCGCGAACCCGCCGTCCTTCGGCATGGTCGTGAGCCTGATCATCACCCCGATCGCCCTCATCCTGCTGGGCACCATCGGTACGAACACCCTCGCCGAGGGCTCGGTCACCCGCGCTGTGCTGACCGTGCTGGGCGCGCCGATGGTCGCGCTGCTGATCGCGGCGGGGCTGGCCGCGTACTTCCTGGGCGTACGGCGCGGCTGGTCGAGCGGCCAGATATCCAGCGTGATGGGGTCGGCGCTGCCGGGCGTGGCGATGGTCATCCTGGTGGCGGGCGCGGGCGGCGTGTTCGGCAAGGTGCTGGTCCAGACCGGCATCGGGGACGCGGTGGCCGACATCCTGGACCGCACCGGACTGCCGCTGCTGGCACTGGCGTTCGTGATGACGCTGCTGCTGCGGGCGGTACAGGGGTCGGCGACGGTCGCGCTGGTGGCGACGGCCGGTCTGATCACCCCGCTGCTGCACCGCACCGATCTGTCGGCGCAGCAACTGGCCCTGGTCTGCCTGGCGATGGGCGCGGGCGCGCTGGCGGTGTCGCACATCAATGACGCCGGGTACTGGATGTTCACCAAGCTGGCGGGGCTGGAGGTGGGGGACGGTCTGCGGACGTGGACCGTCCTGACGACGGCGATGGGGGTGTTCGGTTTCGCGCTGACGGGCCTGCTCTGGCTGGTGGTCTAGGGTCTTTCGTTTGGATCAGGCCGGATCAGGGAGCGGGGTCTGGTGCCGTGGATCGCAAGGCGGAGGAGCGAGGCGACGCGGAGCGTCGTGGACTGACGACAACGCGGCGAGGCGCGGCACCAGGGCACGCGAGCCCGGCAAGAGCCAAACAAGAGGCCCCAGGTCGCGGACAAGGTCTCGTCCGGTTCCTGTCCGGGTCACGGACAGGAACTGCTCAGTGCTCCACACCGTCCTCCAGCTTCTGGCCGCGCAGCAGGAACCACGCGGCGGCCGATGTCGCCAGCAGCACCGCCGCCCCGACACCCGCCGCGAGCCGCAGGCCGTCCACGAAGGCGTCCTGCGCCGCGGCGACCAGGGCCGCGCCCGAGGCGTCGTGGAGGCGGGCCGCCGCCTCGACCGCGCCGCCCAGCGATTCGTGGGCGGCCGACGACGCCGCCGCCGGGACTCCGGCCGGGGTGGGGAAATCCCGGTAGACGCCGGTGACGATCGAGCCCAGCACCGCGATACCGAGCGCGGCACCCAGTTCGTACGCCGTCTCGGACACGGCGGAGGCCGAGCCCGCCTGTTCCGTGGGGACGCTGGAGAGGATCACGTCCGCGGTGACGGTGAAGGAGAACCCCGCGCCGACTCCGACGACCAGCAGCACCGCGCCCAGCAGCGGATAGCCGGTGGACTGACTGATTCCGGTCACGACCGCGAGGGCCACACCGATCGCCCCGAGCCCGCCGGCCACCACGGACCGCACGGAGAAGCGGCGCGCGGTCGTCCCCGCGATGAGCCCCGCCGTCACCGCGCCGACCGCCGCGGGCAGTTCGGCCAGGCCCGCTTCCAACGGCGAACGTCCCTGGACCAGTTGCAGATACTGCGACAGGAAGAAGACCAGCCCCGACAGGCCGAGAATGGTCAGCAGATCCGCCAGCACCGCGCCGGAGAAACCGCGGTGGTGGAACAGCCGCATGTCCAGCAGCGGGGCCGGCAGTGTGAGCTGACGCCGTACGAACCAGTACAGCCCGCCCGCGCCGAGCAGGCCCACCACGACGACATGCGGGCTCGGGCCGTGCGCCGCCAGCTCCTTGACCGCGTACACGATGCCGACGATGCCGACGAGTGACAGCAGCACACTGGCCGGGTCCCAGGGGCCCGGCGCCGGGTTCTTCGATTCGGGCAGCGTCTTGATGCCCACGAGCACCAGCAGCGCCATCACCGGCAGATTGATGAGGAAGACCGAGCCCCACCAGAAGTGCTCCAGCAGGAAGCCGCCGACGACGGGGCCGACGGCCGTGCCCGCGCTGGCCATCGCTCCCCAGATGCCGATGGCGAGACTGCGTTCCTTGGGGTCGTGGAAGATATTGCGGATCAGAGCGAGCGTGGACGGCATCAGGGTCGCGCCCGCGACCCCCAGCAGCGCCCTGGCCACGATCATCATCTCCGGGCTGGTCGCATAGGCGTTGAGTACGGAGACCCCGCCGAACGCGACCGCGCCCGTCAGCAGCAGCTTCTTCCGGCCGATACGGTCACCGAGGCTGCCCATCGTGACCAGCAGCCCGGCGATGACGAACGAGTAGATGTCACCGATCCACAGCAGCTGGGTGCCCGTCGGCTTCAGATCCTCGCTCAGGAACGGGGTGGCCAGGCCCAGCACCGTGGCATCCACGGCCACCAGCAGGACGGCCAGCACCAGCACCGCGAGTGCGATCCACCGCCCGGGACGGGGGGTGAACTCGCTCTCCGTCGCCGCCCGGTGGGTACTGGTCATGTGTTCACACTCCGTCGTGCGCCGCCGAGCAGCAGCTCGATGATCATGTACTGGAAGTCTTTGGCGGCGACCCGCCCGTCCTGGACCGCCCAGGCTCCGGCGCCTATGAGTCCGTAGAGCGCCTCGGTCAGCCAGGCGGGGCTGAGGTCGATCCGGAACTCACCCTGCTCCTGCCCGCGCCGGAACAGCGCGGAGAAGCGGCCGTCGATCCGGTCCCAGCCGGTGTCGATGTCGCCCTCGAAGAGCTGGTTCTCGGTGATGAGGAAGGCGAGCAGTCCGGCGGCGGGCTCGACGAGCCCGACGAGCCGTCGCAGCGCGTCGCCCGCCGGACCCTCGTCGAGCCGGGCGGCGTCGAGCGCCTTCTCCATCTCCCGTATGCCCAGCTCCTCCAGCGCCTTGATCAGCGCCTCCCGCCCGGCGAAGTGCCGGTGGAGTGTCGCGCGGCCGATCCCGGCGGCCCTGGCGACCTCGTCCATGGTGGCCGTCGGCTTACGGGTGAGGAGCGCGGCGGCGGTGCGCAGCATCTGATCTCGATCAACGGCCATGAGGCGAGAGTAACCCATACGAGACATCAACGTCTCATTCTCTACGGTGGCCGAAGCCGACCCGCCGGGAAGGAACCCGCGATGAGCCCGTCCGGAAGCATGCGAGTCGCGTGAGACCGGTGAAGCCGCTGCTGCTGATCGATGTCGACGGGTCGCTGAACCCGTACGCCGCCCTCTGCGGCCCAATGCCGCCGGAGGGCTGCACGCGGCAGCGGCCGGGCGGCCGTTCACCTGGGTCGAGACGACGAGATCACGTCGTGAGACCACGAGTGGGTGGACCAACAGCACGACGCCGCCGCCCTGTTGCCGCGGATCGATCCCGGCACCGGGTCGGCCCGGCCGGACTTCGACACGCTCGCGGACTGGGCGGCGGCGCTGTAGGTACGACCGCCGGCTCGCGCCGACGGCTACTTCCGAGGGCTGGTTCCGACAGCTACTTCTTGGCGTCGGCCCAGGCGTGCTGTATCACCAGATCGGCCTTGACCTCGGAGAGCTGAACGGCCACGGCGGACGGAGCCGTACCACCACGGCCGTTACGGGAGGCCAGCGCGCCCGGCACATTGAGCACGGACCGCACCTCGGGAGTGAGGTGTTCGGAGATCTTCGCGAATTGCTCGTCCGTCAGCTCGTCCAGCTCGATGCCCAGCGCCTCGCACTGCTTGACGCACTCCCCCGCGACCTCGTGCGCCACCCGGAACGGCACACCCTGCCGGACCAGCCACTCGGCGATGTCCGTGGCGAGCGAGAAACCGGCCGGGGCGAGCTCCTCCATCCGCTGCCGGTTGACCGTCAGCGTCGCCATCATCCCGGTGAAGGCCGGGAGCAGCACCTCCAGCTGGTCGCAGGAGTCGAAGACCGGCTCCTTGTCCTCCTGGAGATCACGGTTGTACGCGAGCGGCAGCGCCTTCAGCGTGGCCAGCAGCCCGGTCAGATTGCCGATGAGCCGGCCCGACTTGCCGCGCGCCAGCTCCGCGATGTCCGGGTTCTTCTTCTGCGGCATGATCGACGAGCCGGTGGAGAACGCGTCGTGGAGGGTGACGAAGGAGAACTCCTTCGTGTTCCAGAGGATGATCTCCTCGGCGATCCGCGACAGGTTGACGCCGATCATCGCGGTGACGAAGGCGAACTCGGCGACGAAGTCGCGCGAGGCCGTGCCGTCGATGGAATTCCCGGCGGAACCGCGCTCGAAGCCGAGGTCCATGGCGACGCCCTCGGGGTCGAGCCCGAGCGAGGATCCGGCCAGCGCGCCGGAGCCGTACGGGGAGACCGCCGTGCGCTTGTCCCACTGCCGCAGCCGCTCCGCGTCCCGGGACAGGGACTGCACATGGGCCAGCACATGGTGGGCGAAGAGGACGGGCTGCGCGTGCTGGAGGTGCGTGCGGCCCGGCATCGCGACGTCCGCGTGCTTCTGGGCGAGGCCCACCAGGGCGTCCTGGAGGTCGGCGATCAGACCACCGATGGTCCGGGCATGGTCGCGGAGGTACATCCGGAAGAGCGTGGCGACCTGGTCGTTACGCGACCGTCCGGCGCGCAGCTTGCCGCCGAGGTCGGCGCCGAGACGCTCCAGCAGGCCACGCTCCAGAGCGGTGTGGACGTCCTCGTCGGCGACGGTGCCGGTGAACGAGCCGTCGGCCACATCGGCTTCGAGCTGGTCGAGACCGGCCAGCATGCGGGTCAGCTCGTCATCGGTGAGCAGCCCGGCCTTGTGGAGCGCACGGGCGTGGGCGCGGGAGCCCGCGATGTCGTACGGCGCGAGCCGCCAGTCGAAGTGGACCGACGCAGACAAGGCTGCCAGCGCGTCCGACGGGCCGTCGGCGAAACGGCCGCCCCAGAGCCGGACGTCACCGTTGTTGCTGCTCACTGCTGCTCCTTGGAGGGGGTCGGGAAAGAACGACCGCCTCCCCGCCGCTGAGGATCGGGGAGGCGGACTGTCGAACGACTCGGATCAGGCGAGGTCACGCCGCGCGGCGATCTTCGACGAGAGGCCGAAGATCTCGATGAAGCCCTGCGCCTTGGACTGGTCGAAGGTGTCGCCCGAGTCGTAGGTGGCGAGGTTGAAGTCGTACAGCGACTCGTCCGACTTACGGCCGGTGACGACGGCGCGGCCGCCGTGCAGTGTCATCCGGATGTCACCGGTGACGTGCTGGTTGGCCTCGTTGATGAAGCCGTCCAGGGCACGCTTGAGCGGCGAGAACCACAGGCCGTCGTAGACGATCTCGCCCCAGCGCTGCTCGACCTGCCGCTTGTAGCGGGCCAGCTCGCGCTCGACCGTCACATTCTCCAGCTCCTGGTGCGCGGTGATCAGCGCGATGGCGCCCGGAGCCTCGTAGATCTCCCGGGACTTGATGCCTACGAGGCGGTCCTCGACCATGTCGATCCGGCCGATGCCCTGGGCGCCGGCCCGCTCGTTGAGCTGCTGGATGGCCTGGAGAACGGTGACGGGCTTGCCGTCGATGGCGACCGGGACGCCCTCCTTGAAGGAGATGACGACCTCGTCGGCCTCACGCGGCGTGGCCGGGTTCGAGGTGTACTCGTACACGTCCTCGATCGGGCCGTTCCAGATGTCCTCCAGGAAGCCCGTCTCGACGGCGCGTCCGAAGACGTTCTGGTCGATGGAGTACGGGGACTTCTTGGTGGTCGCGATCGGGAGGTTCTTCTCCTCGCAGAAGGCGATCGCCTTGTCCCGCGTCATCGCGTAGTCACGGACCGGGGCGATGCATTTCAGGTCGGGACCGAGGGCGGTGATGCCGGCCTCGAACCGCACCTGGTCATTGCCCTTGCCGGTGCAGCCGTGGGCGACGATCCCGGCGTTGTGCTTGTTCGCGGCGGCGACGAGGTGCTTGACGATCGTCGGCCGGGAAAGGGCGGAGACCAGGGGGTAACGGTCCATGTAAAGGGCGTTGGCCTTGATCGCCGGGAGGCAGTACTCCTCGGCGAACTCGTCCTTGGCGTCCGCGACCTCGGCTTCGACGGCACCGCAGGCGAGCGCGCGCTTGCGGATGACGTCCAGGTCCTCGCCGCCCTGGCCGACGTCCACGGCAACGGCGATGACCTCGGCGCCCGTCTCCTCGGCGATCCAGCCGATGGCGACGGAGGTGTCCAGGCCGCCCGAGTAGGCGAGTACGACGCGCTCGGTCACGGGTATCTCCTTACGATGCATTCACTGATGGGCATAAGTATGCATCCCTCCGTATGATTCGTCAATCTCGGCCCTGATTGAACGTGGGACGACCGCGCCTCGTATCCCCCACCGAACGCAGGCGCCGCGTTTCACCACCCAGGGAGAGCCGTCCGGCAGCGCACCCGGGCGGCCCCTGCCCCACCCTGATCCGAGTGAGGTTTCCGCATGTCCAGGGCTCTTCCGAAGTACAACAAGCGCCGTGTCCTCATCGCGGGCGGCGCGGCCGCGGTCGTGTTGTCCGGGGCCGTGATCGTCAGTAACGCCATGGCCGGGGAGGGCGACAGCGGACAGGGCGCGGGCGGCGCGGCGGCCGCGGCGTCACCCGGAACGGTGAACTGCCCGGACGTCGCGCCCAGCCTCCCCGAGGTCCCGGCCTCCGCGCAGGCCGAGATCGACCGGAACCTCGCGCTTCTGGACACCCAGATCGCCGAGGCCAACCAGCGCCTGATCGACACCGTCGGCCAAGGCGGCGCCAACTTCGTACAGAACGCCATCCTCGGCCCCCTCGCCGACAAGCGCGTCGCCACCATCAACCGCATGGCCACCGCCATCGGCCGCACCGCCGAAAAGCCCGCCGGACTCGACTCACTCGCCACCTGCACGCTGAACGCGGGAGGCGGCGACGCGGCGGGTGGCGACGCTGGTGCCGGAGACGCTGGTGCGGGGGACGCCGGCGCCGGGGACGCCGACGCGGGCGACGCTGGTGCCGGAGACGCCGGCGCCGGGAACGCGGGTGCGGGAGACGCCGGCGCCGGGAACGCGGGAGCCGGAGACGCCGGTGCGGGAGCCGGGGCGGGCGAAGCGGGAGCCGGGGACGCGAGTGGCGTCGGTACGGTGAACTGCCCCGACGTCGCCTCCAGCCTGCCCGTCGTGCCCACCTCGGCCCAGGCCGAGATCGACCGGAACCTCGCCCTCCTGGACACCCAGATCGCCGAGGCCAACCAGCGCCTGATCGACACCGTCGGCCAAGGCGGCGCCAACTTCGTACAGAACGCCATCCTCGGCCCCCTCGCCGACAAGCGCGTCGCCACCATCAACCGCATGGCCACCGCCATCGGCCGCACCGCCGAAAAGCCCGCCGGCCTGGACGCGCTCGCTCCCTGCACGCTGAACAACTGACCGGTACGGGGCGGGGGAAGGGCGTCGGCATCGCCCTTCCCCCGCCCCGTATTCCCTTGTTCGGCGCCGCCGCCGGACGATAATCATCCATATGGGAAAACTCTACGAACGCATCGACGGAAGAATCCGCGCCTTCATCGAGGAGCAGCCCGTCTTCTTCACCGCCACCGCCCCGCTCGCGGACGACGGTCATGTCAATGTCTCGCCCAAGGGACGGGCCGGAACGCTGGTGGTGATCGACGAGCTGACGCTGGCCTATCTCGACTTCGGCGGCAGTGGCGCCGAGACCATCGCGCATCTGCGGGAGAACGGCCGCATCACCCTGATGTGGTGCGCCTTCACCGGACCGCCCAAGGTGCTGCGGGTGCACGGCCGGGGCGAGCCCGTCTTCCGCGACGACCCGCGCTGGGCCACGTACATCCGGCACTTCCAGGAGACCGACGGGCCGAGCGCCCGCGCGATCATCGTGATCCACGCCCTGCGCGTCAGCGACGCGTGTGGATTCGCCGTGCCCTTCATGGACTACCGGGCGGAACGCACCCAGCACGCCGAGCACTTCGGCCGGAAGTCGGACGAGGAGTTCGCCGCGTACTGCGAGAAGAAGGACCACGTCGGGGTGAGCCTGGATGGCCTACCCGCGCTGCCGCTGCCGCTGCCCGCACGTACGGTCTGAGATCACACCGACCGTACGAAGGGGCTGCCCCATGTCCGCAGGCGCCACAGCGAACTCCCCTGTCACAGCGATCAGACCCGTCGAGCCCGCCGAGTCCACCGAGCCCGTCGAGCCGGTCAGACCCGTCAGACCTGCCGAGCCCCACCGGCCCATCGAGCCCCGCGGGTCTCTCCGATTTCGCAGGTCCCTCGGATTTCTCAAGCCGCTCAGACCCATCAGACCTCTCCGGCCCGGCAAGCCCCTCACGGCCTCGAACCGGACGCCCCGCATCTTCCGTAAGCGCTTCGCCGTCGCCTGTGCCGCCGCCCTGCTCGCCCAGCTCACCCTGGCGGCCGCCCCCTGCCCGGACCCCACGCCGGCCGGCGCCTCGCTCCCCGAACGGATGGCCGACACCGGCGGCGGCACCCAGCTGATCACCGCCGAGGCCCCACGCACGTCTTCCACCACCGGCACCCTCACCTGGTGGGAGCTGCGGCAGGACCGCTGGCACCGGGCGGGATCGGCCGAAGCCCGGTTCGGCTCGGGCGGGCTCGTGGAGGGGACGGAGCGGCGCCAGGGCACCTCCACCACTCCGGTCGGGCTGTACGGCTTCCCGTACGCCTTCGGTATCAAGGACGCGCCCGACGGTACGAGATTCCCCTACCGCCGGGTCACCGACCGGTCCTGGTGGTGCCAGGACAACGACTCCCCGCACTACAACCGCTGGGTCGAGCCCCTGCCCGGCAGCTGTCGGGCCGCCGAGGCCGAGCACATGATCACGTACACCGGGCAGTACGACCACGGTCTGATCACCGACTTCAACTACGACCGTCCCGTGCGCGGCCGGGGCGCCGGGATCTTCCTCCATGTCAACGGGCGTGGTGCCACCGCCGGTTGCGTGTCGGTCCCCGCCGACGCGATGTTGCGCATCCTCGCCTGGGCCGACTCGGACCGGAGCCCGCACCTCGCGATCGGCACATCCACCGGACCGACCGCCATCACGGCGGTCACCGCCGACAACGCCCGTGCCGCACTCGGAGGAACAGCCAAAAACTGAATTCACGGCTCCCCGTCCTCTCCTGGTTGAACCCGCCGTCGCTCAAATCCGTATCGGCGGACACCAGGAGAGTTGAGGAGCAGTGCCGTGGCGATGTTGCACAACGGTCGGGCCGCCAGAAGACAGACCATGCGCGCGATCCGCCCGCAGCGGTCGGGCGCGCTGCCGCTGTTGGTGCTGTGCTGGGCGGGCGCGGCGGCCGTCATGGCCCTGTGGTGGCAGAACACCCTGGTCGTACGGATGGACATGGCCGAGTGGCTGACCGGGGCGGGCCGGCTCACCGGGCTGCTCGGCGGCTACCTGATCGCGATCGTGGTGCTGCTGATGGCGCGCGTTCCCGCGCTGGAGCGGCGGGTGGGCTCCGACCGGGTGGCGCGCTGGCACGCGATGAGCGGCCGGTACGCGATCAGCCTGGTGATCGCGCATGTCGGACTGACCGTCTGGGGATACGCGGTGCAGTCCGGGACCGGGTTCGTGGAACAGACCGTCAGCGTGGTCACCGAGTTCCCCCGGATGATCGAGGCGACCGCCGGAACCGCGCTCTTCCTGGTGATCGGCTTCGTCTCGGCGGGGGCGGTGCGCCGCAAGGTGCGTTACGAGACCTGGTACTACCTCCATCTGCTCACCTATGCCGCGGTCTATCTGACCTTCTGGCACCAACTCGCCACCGGCGCCGAGTTCGTCGCGAACCAGACGGCCCGTACCGCCTGGTACGTGTTGTACGGCGCGGCCGGCGCCCTGCTGGTCTGGTACCGCGTGCTGGCCCCGATCCGGCTCAACCAGCGCCACCGGATGCGGGTCGAGAAGACCGTGTACGAGGCGCCCGGTGTGGTCTCCGTACTGATCACCGGGCGACGGCTGCACCGGCTCGGCGCCCAGCCAGGCCAGTTCTTCCGCTGGCGGTTCCTGACCGACGGGCTGCGCTGGAGCTCCAATCCGTACTCCCTGTCGGCTCCGCCCCGGCCCGATCTGCTGCGGATCACCGTCAAGGCGAACGGCGAGCACAGCGCGGCCCTGTCCCGGCTCGAACCGGGCACCCGGGTGTGGGCGGAGGGGCCGTACGGAGCCATGACGGCGGCCCGGCGCAGCAAGGAGAAGGTGCTGATGATCGCGGGTGGCGCCGGTATCACCCCGATGCGCGCCCTGTTCGAGACGCTGCCCGGCGAATCCGGCCATCTGACCCTCCTCTACCGGGCCAGCAAGACCGAGGACCTGGCGCTCTGGGGCGAGTTGCGGCAGATCGCGTCGGCGCGCGGGGCCCGGTTGCTGTACGCGGTCAACGGGCCCGACGGCGTACGGCCCGAGATCACCCCGCAGCGGCTGCGGGAGCTGCTGCCGGACATCGACGAACACGACGTCTATGTCTGCGGGCCCACCGGGCTCGCTCGTCAGTCGTACGAAGCCCTGCGTGAAGCGGGCGTGCCGGCCCGCCGTATCCATCATGAGTCCTTCGAGATGTGAGGCAGTCCATGAAGAGGAAGCACCCGCTCCGGCGGATCATGATCGGTGCCGCCGCGACGGCGTCGGGGGTTGTGCTGCTGCTCGCACTGAAGCAGCCGGGCGGGTCACCGGTCGGCGGGGTGTCCTCCCAGGCGGGCGCCGGGGCGGGGGCCGCCGCGGGGGCCGCCGCGGGGGCCGCCGCGGGGGCCGCCGCGGGGGCCGCCGCCGGCGGGCAGACCGTGCTCGGGGACGCGGTGAAGACCCAGTACGGCCCGGTCCAGGTCCAACTCACCCTCGACAACGGCAAGATCACCAAGGCCGAAGCCGTCCAAGCACCCAACTCCGACGCACGCAGCCAATCCATCACCGCCGACGCCGTACCCCAACTCAACCAAGCCACCCTCACCACACAAAGCGCCCAAGTCGACGCCATATCCGGAGCCAGCTACACCAGCAAGGGATACCAACAGTCCCTCCAGAGCGCGCTCGACAAGGCGGGTTCCGGTTCCGCGAGCGGTGGGGCGGAGGCCGGGGCGGGCGCGGATTCAGGAGCCGAGGCCGGCGCGGGCCAGGAGGCCGGGGCCGGTGCCGGATCCGGGGGCGGTCAGACCGTACTCGGGGATGCCGTGAACACCCAGTACGGCCCCGTCCAGGTCCAACTCACCCTCGACAACGGCAAGATCACCAAGGCCGAAGCCGTCCAAGCACCCAACTCCGACGCACGCAGCCAATCCATCACCGCCGACGCCGTACCCCAACTCAACCAAGCCACCCTCACCACACAAAGCGCCCAAGTCGACGCCATATCCGGAGCCAGCTACACCAGCAAGGGATACCAAGAATCCCTCCAGAGCGCGCTCGACAAGGCGGGTCTCTGATGCCGGGGGACGCGGCGTCGGGTGATGTGGTCTCGGGGGACGCGGGCCGGTTGCGTCATGTCGAGGAGTCCATGGGCACGGTCTTCTCGTTCGACATCCGCGGCGCCCAGGACGAGGCCAGGGTCCGTGCCGGGCTCCGGGCGGCCGTGGCCTCCCTGCACCGCGTGGACGAGGTCTTCTCGCCGTTCCGTCCCGACAGCCAGATCATGCGGCTGGGCCGAGGCGAACTGGCCCTGTCCGACTGTGTGACGGAGGTCCCCGAGGTGCTGGAGTTGTGCACGCGGGCGGAGCGGGAGAGCGACGGCTGGTTCACCACCGGCTACGGCGGCGGCCTCGATCCGACGGGGCTGGTGAAGGGCTGGGCGGTGGAACGGGCGGTACGGATGATCGCCTCGTCCGGTGCCGCCTCGGTGTGTCTCAACGGCGGCGGCGACGTCCAACTGCTCGGCGGTCCCTGGCGGGTGGGCATCGCCGATCCACTGCACCCGGGCGAACTGGCCATGGTGATCGAGACACAGGAGGGCCTGGGAGTGGCCACCTCGGGCCCGGCCGAGCGCGGCTGTCATGTCCTCGACCCGCATACGGGCGAGGCCCCGGTCGACGCTCTCGCCTCGCTCACGGTCGTCTGCCGGGAGGGTCTGACCATGGCGGATGCGAGGGCGACCGCCGCGTACGCCATGGGTGAGCGGGCGCGGGACTGGCTGGAGGCGCTGCCGGGCGCCGAGGGCTTCGCCGTCACCACGGACGGAGGCACCTGGAAGACCAGTGGCTTCCACCGCTACACGGCGAAGCTGAACGCCTGACACGGGGCCTTCGCCGGGACTTCTGGTGCGGGGTCCTCGAACAGCGAGCGCGATCGAGGACCCGGACCACACACCTCAGCGGTCGTTCTGAGCCAGTTTCAGCAAGTGGTCCGCGAGGGACTGGCCGCCCGCCGGATCGCGGCTGATCAGCATCAGGGTGTCGTCACCCGCGATGGTGCCGAGGACATCGCTCAGTTCCGCCTGGTCGATCGACGAGGCGAGGAACTGGGCCGCGCCCGGGGGCGTGCGCAGGACGACGAGATTGGCCGACGCCTCGGCGGAGATCAGCAGTTCGCCGGCCAGCCTGCGCATCCGCTCCTCCTTCGCCGACTCGCCGAGCGGGGCGTGCGGGGTGCGGAAGCCGCCCTCGCTGGGGACCGCGTAGATCAACTCGCCGCCGGTGTTACGGATCTTCACCGCGCCCAGTTCGTCCAGGTCCCGGGAGAGCGTCGCCTGCGTGACGCTCAGCCCGGTGTACGCGAGCAGCTTCGCCAACTGGCTCTGGGAGCGCACCGGCTGCCGGTTGAGGATGTCGACGATCCTGCGGTGGCGCGCCGTTCTGGTCTGCGGCACCGACGGTCCGCCCTGCTCGGATTCCTGTCCCTGGGCCTCGGTCATCGTCGTCTCATCTCTCAGGATCGCCCGTCCTCGTGCGCGTGGTCGAGGATGCCGGGGAACGCCTCGATGAGCGCGTCCACCTCGTCGTCGCCGATGATCAGCGGCGGCATGAGCCGTACGACATCGGAGGCGGGTACATTCACCAGGAAACCGGCACCCTGAGCCGCCTGTTGCACCTGGGGCGCAAGGGGCTCGGTGAGCACGATACCCAGGAGCAGGCCCGAGCCACGGACATGTGAGACCAGCGGATGGCCGAGACCCTCGATGCCGTCGCGCAGTTTCTCGCCGAGCCGCTTGACCTCGTCGAGGTGTCCGCCGGCGGCGAGCGTGTCGAGTACGGCGAGCCCGGCCGCGCAGGCGACGGGATTGCCGCCGAACGTCGTACCGTGCTGACCGGGCAGCAGCAGATCGGCGGCCTCGCCGAACGCGACGGCCGCGCCGAGCGGCAGCCCTCCGCCGAGGCCCTTGGCGAGGGTGACGAGGTCGGGCTCGACGCCTTGGTGGGCCTGGTACTCGAACCAGTTCCCCGTCCGGCCTATGCCCGTCTGCACCTCGTCCAGGACGAGCAGGGTGCCGGTGGCGCGGGTGATCTCCCGGGCCGCTTCCAGATAGCCCCTGGGCGGGACGACCACGCCGTTCTCACCCTGGATCGGCTCGATGATCACGAACGCCGTCTCCTCGGTGACCGCGGCCCGCAGCGCCTCGGCGTCTCCGTAGGGGACATGCGTGACATCCCCGGGCAACGGCCGGAACGGCTCCTGCTTCGCGGGCTGGCCGGTCAGGGCGAGCGCGCCCATGGTGCGGCCGTGGAAGCCGCCTTCGGTGGCGACCATGTGCGAACGGCCCGTCAGCCGGCCGATCTTGAAGGCGGCTTCGTTCGCCTCGGCGCCGGAGTTGCAGAAGAACACCCTGCCCGGTCGGCCCGAGAGCTGGATCAGCCGCTCGGCCAGGGCCAGGGGCGGCTCGGCGACGAAGAGGTTGGAGACATGGCCGAGAGAGGCGATCTGGCGGGAGACGGCCTCGACGACGGCGGGATGCGCGTGGCCGAGGGCGTTGACCGCGATACCACCGACGAAGTCGGTGTACGAGGTGCCGTCGGCGTCCCAGATACGGGCGCCCTCGCCGCGTACGAGGGACAGCTTCGGCGTGCCGTAGTTGTCGGTCATGACGCCTTGCCAGCGCTGGACGAGCTCCTCGTTGCCGGTCACCGCGCTCCGCCTGCTTCCTTTTCCTCGGTCTGTCCGTCCGGCACGACCATCGTGCCGATGCCCTCGTCGGTGAAGATCTCCAGCAGGATCGAGTGCGGGACCCGGCCGTCGATCACGCGAGCGGTGGTGACTCCGCCCCGTACGGCGAACAGGCAGCCCTCCATCTTCGGCACCATGCCGCTGGACAGCTCGGGCAGCAGCTTCTCCAGCTGCGTGGCGGTGAGCCGGCTGATCACGTCGTCGCTGTTGGGCCAGTCCTCGTACAGGCCCTCCACGTCGGTGAGGACCATCAGCGTCTCGGCGCCCAGCGCGGCGGCGAGCGCGGCGGCGGCGGTGTCCGCGTTGACGTTGTAGACATGCCCGTCGTCGGCGCTGCGCGCGATGGAGGAGACGACCGGGATACGGCCGTCCGCCAGGAGCGCCTCGATGGCGCCCGTGTCGATCCTGGTGATCTCGCCGACGCGGCCGATGTCGACCAACTCCCCGTCGATGCGCGGGCGGTGCCGGGTCGCGGTGATGGTGTGGGCGTCCTCGCCGGTCAGTCCGACGGCGAGCGGGCCGTGCTGGTTGAGGAGCCCGACCAGCTCGCGCTGGACCTGCCCGGCCAGCACCATCCGTACGACGTCCATCGCCTCGGGGGTGGTGACCCGCAGACCGGCCTTGAACTCGCTGACCAGGCCGTGCCGGTCGAGCTGGGCGTTGATCTGCGGACCGCCGCCGTGCACGACGACCGGCCGGAGGCCGGCCTGCCGCAGGAAGACGACGTCCTGGGCGAAGGCGGCCTTGAGGTCCTCGTCGACCATGGCGTTGCCGCCGAACTTGATGACGACGATCTTCCCATTGTGGCGGGTCAGCCAGGGCAGCGCCTCGATGAGGATGCGGGCTTTGGGCAGCGCGGTGTGCTTGCGGGCGCTCATGAGCTGTACGCGCTGTTCTCGTGGACGTACTCGGCGGTGAGGTCGTTGGCCCAGATGACCGCGGAGTCCGTTCCGGCCGACAGGTCGGCGGTGATCCGCACCTCGCGGTACCGCATGTCGACCAGGTCGCGGTCCTCGCCGACCGATCCGTTCCGGCAGACCCAGACGTCGTTGATGGCGACGTTGAGCCGGTCCGGATCGAACGCGGCGCTCGTCGTACCGATGGCGGAGAGGACCCTGCCCCAGTTGGGGTCCTCTCCGTGGATGGCGCACTTGAGGAGGTTGTTACGGGCGATGGAGCGGCCCACCTCGACGGCGTCGTCCTCGGTCGCGGCGTTGATCACTTCGATCCGGACGTCCTTGGAGGCGCCCTCGGCGTCCCCGATGAGCTGACGTGCCAGATCGGCGCAGACCGTGCGGACGGCCTCGGCGAACTCCTCGTACCCGGGCGTCACCCCGGACGCGCCGGAGGCGAGCAGCAGCACGGTGTCGTTGGTCGACATGCAGCCGTCGGAGTCGACACGGTCGAAGGTGGTCCGGGTGGCGGCGCGCAGCGCGGTGTCCAGCGTCGGCGCCTCGATATCGGCGTCGGTGGTGAGGACGACGAGCATGGTGGCGAGGCCGGGTGCGAGCATGCCCGCGCCCTTGGCCATGCCCCCGACGGTCCACGGCCGTCCGTCGGCGCTCTCGCCGCCCGCGACGGCGGTCTTGTGGATGGTGTCGGTGGTCTTGATGGCGATGGCGGCCTTCTCGCCGCCGTGCTCGGAGAGTCCGGCCGCGGCCTTCTCGATCCCGGGCAGCAGCCGGTCCATCGGGAGCAGCAGCCCGATCAGCCCGGTCGAGGCGACGGCGATCTCGCCGGCGCTGTGTCCGCCGGCCGGCGCGCCGCCGCTCAGCTCGTCGAGGACCTCGGCGGCCTTCTCGGCGGTGGCGTGGGTGTCCTGGAAGCCCTTCGGTCCCGTACAGGCGTTGGCGCCACCGGAGTTGAGGACGACCGCGGTGACCGAGCCGCCCTTGAGGACCTGCTCGGACCAGAGGACGGGGGCCGCCTTGACACGGTTGGAGGTGAAGACACCCGCGGCGGCGCGGCGCGGCCCGTTGTTGACCACGAGGGCCAGGTCCGGGTTGCCGTTCTCCTTGATTCCGGCGGCGATGCCCGCCGCCGTGAACCCCTTGGCTGCCGTGACGCTCACTGCATCTCCTTGTCTGCCCCGCTGCGGTAGCAGCTGATGTCACTGTCGCCCGGCCGGACAGGGCCTGGGCGCGGTGGTGCGGATGTCGTCGTCGTCCGCGACGCGGCGGGCGCGTGTGCGTCGCTCACGGTGCGATTCCGGTCGTGGAGAGTCCGATGTCCTCGGGGAGCCCGAGGGCGATGTTCATGCTCTGCACCGCGCCGCCCGCGGTGCCCTTGGTGAGGTTGTCGATGGCGCTGATCGCGATGACACGGCCGGCGGACTCGTCGTACGCGACCTGGACGAGCGCGGCGTTCGAGCCGTAGACCGACGCGGTGGTGGGCCACTGCCCCTCGGGGAGGAGGTGGACGAAGGGCTCGTCGGCGAACGCCTTCTCGTACGCGTCCCGTACGTCCTGGGCCGTGGTGCCGGGCTTCGCCTTGGCGGAGCAGGTGGCGAGGATGCCGCGCGGCATGGGGGCGAGGGTGGGCGTGAAGGAGACGGTGACCCGTTCGCCCGCGGCCTCGCTGAGGTTCTGGATCATCTCGGGGGTGTGCCGGTGGCCGCCGCCGACTCCGTACGGCGACATGGACCCCATGACCTCGGAGCCGAGCAGATGCGGCTTGACCGTCTTGCCGGCCCCGGAGCTGCCGGACGCGGCGGTGATCACGGCCTCGGGCTCGGCCAGCCCCGCCGCGTACGCCGGGAAGAGCGCGAGCGAGACGGCGGTGGGATAGCAGCCGGGCACCGCGATGCGCTTGGACCCCGCCAGCGCGGCGCGGGCCCCCGGCAGCTCGGGGAGGCCGTAGGGCCACGTCCCGGCATGGGGGGAACCATAGAACCGCTCCCAGTCGGACGCGTCCTTCAGCCGGAAGTCGGCGCCCATGTCGACCACGAGCGTGTCGTCGCCGAGCTGCTCGGCGACGGCGGCGGACTGCCCGTGCGGCAGCGCGAGAAAGACGACATCATGCCCGGCGAGCACCTCGGCGGTGGTCGCCTCCAGCACCCGGCCGGCCAGTGGCAGCAGGTGCGGCTGAAGGCCGCCGAGGCGCTGACCGGCGTTGGAGTTGCCGGTGAGGGCTCCGATCTCGACCTCGGGGTGGGCGAGGAGCAGACGCAGCACTTCACCGCCCGCGTATCCACTCGCACCTGCCACTGCCGCACGTACAGCCATCGAAAAACCCTCCTCGGTGATGGCATGACTATACGTTCCGCCGCAGCTTTATGCAATAAGTATGCGGGCGCGAGTATGCGAGAGGGGGCGCACCCGCCTCCCTCCTCACCCTGGAGGACGCACGTCGCCGCCCGCATCGCCCGTGAACGCCGATGGCTCCCACGGGATGTGTGCGGTGAGGCGGAATATCCCGCCGGAGTGGCGCTCGGTGGTCAGCGTGCCGCTCAGTGCGGTCAGGCGTTCCTTCAGCCCGGTGAGGCCCGTGCCCGCGCCGGGCCCCGTGCCCGCGCCGGACGGCACATCGGAGGCGCCGTCGTTGCGCATCACCAGCAGGGCCGCGGCCGGACCCGCGGTGCGCAGCGAGAGGGTGCAGGAGGAGGCGTCCTGTGCGTGGCGGAGCACATTCGTCGTCGCCTCGCGGACCACCCAGCCGAGGGCCACCTGCACCTTGTCGGGCAGCCGGGCGGCCGGCCCGTATTCGATGTGGCAGGCGATGCCCGCGGCCTCCAGGACGGAGCGCGCTCCGGCGAGTTCGGTGTGCAGGTCGGCGGTGCGGTACCCGCGTACCACTGACCGGATCTCCCGCTGCGACTCCTGGGCGATGACCTGCACCTCCAGGATCTGATCCACCGCCTCGGGCCTGCCGCGCCGTGCCAGTTGTGCCGCCAGTTCGCTCTTGAGCGCCACGACCGCGAGATTGCGGCCCAGTACGTCGTGCAGGTCACGGCCGAAGCGCAGCCGCTCCTCCGCCACGGCGAGCCGCGCCTGCGTCTGCCGTGCCGCGGCCAGTTCCTCGACCAGCCGAACGCCCCAGCCGGTGGCCCGGAACGCCACTGCCATGACCGGCGCCATGAACACGGCGCCGCCGATCACGAGGCCCAACTGTGTCCCGGAGAGCCCCGCGGCCACACTGCCTCCCACGGCGGACACCGAGACCACCGCGACCAGCACCGCGCCCGCGCGGCGCGGCATTGCCAGTGCGGAAGGGCCTGCGTAGAGCATCAACAGCCAGAACAGGCAGGGCGCCAGGTCCCCCTCGTCGATGCGGCCGGTGGCCAGCAGCGCACACCCCAGGGCGGCCATGGCCACCGTCACGGTCGTGTACAGCGCGACCAGCCGGCCGGGCCGGGGACCGGAGCCGAGATAGTGGCGCAGGGCGGCACGGGAGAGCGGTACCTGGATGGCGGCGTGTGCCGCGCCCAGGACGGCGACGGAGGCCAGCGCGGGCGCTTCGGCATCCGTCTGCGCCACCCACAGCGCCCACAGGCCGGCCTCGATGAGCGCGAAGTAGGCCGTGTTGACGAGCGCGTACCGGCGGTACCGGCCGGGGCCGTCCGGGCCACCGAGCCGTTCCACCCAGTCGTTCACGCTCATGGTCCTCAGCTCTCTCGCCCCGGGCGGCCGAACTCAATGGCGCGGGCCCCAGCGGAACCACTGCCGCACCCCGAGGGCCGCCACACCTGTCCAGGCCAGAGCGGCGAGTATCAGTCGGCCCTGGTCCAGGCCGCCGAGGTCGCCGGTCCAGCCGCCCTGGAGGAGATCCATGACGGGCGAGAACGGCAGCCAGGCGCTGATGTCGGCCGCCATGCCCGGCAGCACCTTACGCGGCAGGAAGAGGCCGGATCCGGCCAGGCTCACCAGCATGAACGGCAGGAACGTCAACTGCGCGCTCTCCGCCGTCCGGGTGATGGCGGCCGTCAGCGCGGCTCCGGCCACGAGCAGCACCATACCGATCAGCAGACCGAGGACCACCAGGTGCGGGGCTGCCGGTGCGGGTGCGTCCAGGACCGCTGTCAGACCGACGGCCAGCAGTACGCACTGCACCGACGCCAGCACCAGCGCCGGCAGCGCGCCGCCGGCGAGGATCTCCCAGTCGCGCACCTCGCCCGTGCGCAGCCGCTTGAGCACCAGGCTCTCGCGACGGGTGACGTACACGCCGACCAGGTTCGTGTAGACGGAGAAGATCAGGGCCATGGCCAAGGTGCCGGGCACGAGGACGGTCGCGATCGACAGTCCGGTGCCTCCCAGATCAAGGTCCTCGACCATGCCACGCATCGAGAAGGCCATGGTGGCGGGCAGTACGAGCGCCGTGAACAGGGATGCTCTGCTGCGCAGCAGCAGCGTCAGCTCCGCGCGGCCGAGGGCGGCCATGCGGGATGCGGATCCGGACCGTACGGGCGCGCCGGTGGCCATCGGTCGGGCAGGGGTGGTCGTCGTCATCGTGTCTCTTCCGTCTCCAGGTTCTTGGCGATCTCCATGAACGCCTCTTCCAGCGATGCCGACCGCGCGTCCAGGGCGCGCAGCGCCACCCCGGTCTGCTGTGCCCAGGTGAGCAGTGCGGTGGCGGTGTGCTGCAGGTCGCGGGTCTCCAGACGGACGGTCCGGCCCGCGGTCTCGTGCCGGGTCACGCCCATCTGCGCGAGAGGCGGCAGTTCACCCAGGAAGAGGTCCTGGGGCAGCTCGAAGCTGATCCGGGAGGGCCGTTCGGCCACCACGTCGGCCACCCGCCCGGTGGTGGCGATCAGCCCCTGGTGCATGATCGCCAGCCGGTCGGCGAGTTGCTCCGCCTCCTCCAGGTAGTGGGTGGTGAGCAGCACGGTCGTGCCCTGGGCCTTCAGCTCGCGGATCAACTCCCAGGTGTCGCGGCGGGACTGCGCGTCGAGGCCGGTCGTCGGCTCGTCGAGGAACAGCACCTCGGGGCATCCCAGCAGGGCGAGTGCGAGATCGAGGCGGCGTCGTTCACCGCCGGAGAGCTGCTTGACCCGCACCGTGCTCCGGTCGCGCAGGTTGGTCAGTTCCAGGGCCTCGTCGGCGGGGCGGGCTCCGCTGGTGCAGCCCGCCCACATCCGTACGGTCTCCAGGACCGTCAACTCCGGCGGAAAGCCGCCCTCCTGGAGCATCACTCCGATGCGGGGCCGGACCGCCGCGCGGTCGCGGAACGGGTCCCGGCCCAGCACCCGGACGCTCCCGCCGCTCGGAGTGACCTGGCCCTCCAGGATTTCGAGTGTCGAGGTCTTGCCGGCTCCGTTCGTTCCCAGCAGGGCGAACAGTTCTCCGCGGGCGACCGTGAAGTCGATGCCGCGTACGGCGTCGAACCCCCGGTAGCTCCGCCTCAGTCCGACGGTTTCGATGACTGTGTTCATGCACTCCACACTCCCGGCGATACGAGGCGGATGGCAGTGCGGTCTGTCATGGGTCGGCATGACGTCTGTCATGGGGACCCATGACAGACCGCACTGCCAAGGGGGCCTGCTCCAGGAGAGCGTGGAGAAGTGGCCACCGGAGATGAAGTGGCCACGGGAGAAGAAGGCCGGAGACGAAAGGGAGAACATGCGGAGCGAAACGCTGATCGTCGACGACGTGATGCTGATGCTGCTCGACGACGAGACGGGGGTCCCGGCCGGAGCGGGCACCCTTCACTACACCCTCGGCGGCGCTGTCCTCGTCGAACTCGCGCTCCTCGGCAGGATCGAGACCGACAAGGGCCGTGCGGGGCTGAACGGTCCCGAAGTCCTTGCGGTAGGGGATGGTCCACTCCCGGACCCCCTGCTTCAGTCCGCCTACGAGAAGATCGCCGAGCGGCCCCGTGACGTCCAGACGCTCCTCCTCCAGATCGGAGGCGGCCTCAGGAAACCGGTGATCGACCGGCTTGTCGAGCGCGGCTTCATTCGTCGCGAGAGCAAGCGGATGCTGGGCCTGTTCCGCACGACCAGGCTGCCGACCGACGATATGCGGCACGAGAGCGAACTCCGGCGGAAGGTGTGCGCCGTACTGGAGCGCGGCGAGAGCCCCGACGCTCGCACAGCGGCGGTGATCGCGGTGCTCTCCGCGAGCGGGACGCTACCGACGTTCCACCCGGCCCCGAAGTGGTCGACCGAGGTCAGCGAGCGCGCGAAGGAGCTGGAGCGCGGCAGTTGGGGAGCCACGGCCGTGAACACCGCGGTGGCTCGGACCGCCGCGGCGAACAGCGCGGCGAGCACCGTTGCCATTGTCTCCGTGATCACTTAGGCCGGTCGGTCCTAGGACCGGCGAACTGGGCGAGACAGCCATGGTCTACGACCGACAGGGCCTCATGCAGGTCGCAGGTCCTAGATACCGAACGGCGCGGCGTAGTGGACAGTTCCGCTGGGCAGCGGGTGGTCGGCGTCGAGGGCGAGGGCCATCATGGCCTCGTCCGGGACGTCGATACCGAGTCCGATGCCGTGGTCGGAAGCGCGAGTGAAGCCGAACCGCGGGTAGTACGTCGGGTGTCCGAGGACAGTGACGAAGTGCTCGCCAAGATCCTTGGCGGCCTGCAACGAGGTACGGATCGCCGCGGAGCCGACGCCAGTCCTCTGGTACTGGGGCCAGACGGCGACGGGGCCCAGACACAGGGCCGGACGGTCGTCGATATGGCAGCGGGTCAGCAGCGCGTGGCCGATGACCTTACCGTCCTGGTCGGTGGCGACGATCGACAGTCCGTCGATCCACGAGGAGTCGGCGCGCAGCGCGTCGACGAGATCGGCCTCCAACGGAGTGTCAAACGCGGCGAGGCTGATCTCGCGAATGGTGGGGATGTCGGTGCTGGTCTCAGCACGCGTGATCCAGTTGATGCTCATGACGGGACGGAGATCCGTTTCATGGTTGGTTCGTATGAGAGGTGCCCCGCGAGCTCACGCTCCCGGCGAGGGCGAATCCAGTGAGGTAGGGATGAGGTCAGGCCACAGCCCGGGACGTGAGGGTGGTCCGGGCAGAGCACATGGCGGTGGCCTTGAGCGCGGTCATCAACCTCACCTCCCCACTTCCTCAATCCGGATCAGACACGAACGTCGGAAACGCTATCACCACGCCAATGTCAACCGCTCATGCAGCGACACGCCAGGCCGGCCGGGTCTGTCCTGCCGTTCCGTTGGCCGCAAGTACTGGGGAATACCCGGCCAGTTGACTCTCCCACCGTAGGAGACCCGAGAGTGGGCTCATGCACGTTGAGGACAGGGGACCTTGGAGCATCGGAGAGGTTGCCGGGAAGACCGGACTGTCGGTGAAGCTCATCCGGCACTGGTCCGACATGGGGCTCGTACCGCCGACCGCACGGACGGCTGCCGGATACCGCGCCTTCGACAGCGAGGCCGTGGCCCGGCTGGAGCTGGCAAGGACACTGCGGGACCTCGGTCTTGGCCTGCCGGTGATCCGTGACGTACTCGACCGCGAGCGGACCTTGGCGGAGGTGGCCGCGGCCCACCTCGACGCGTTGGAGGCACAGATCCGCACACTGCGCTCTCAGCAGGCGGTACTGCGCGCCGTCATCCGCCACGAACCCACCGCCGAAGGACTCGCCTTCATGAACCGAACGGCCCGGCTGTCCACCGCTGAACGCCGCACGATCATCCACGATTTCGTGACCCGGGCCATCGGAGACCTTGATGTGCCGAGCTACCGCCGAGGACTGCTGGCCGCCACCCCGGAGCTTCCCGACAACCCCACGGACGAGCAGGTCGACGCGTGGCTCGAACTGAGCGACCTGGTGACCGATCCCGCTCTGCACTCCGGCGTACGACGCATGGCGCGGTACGCCGCCGAGCACGCCCCGGGCGAACACGACGAGGAGACCCTCCGGGCCGCGCGGCAGGTCACCGACGACTGGACACAGCGAGTGGACACGGCGATACGGGAGGGGATCGCCCCGGACTCACCAGCGGCCGACCTGGTCGTCGAGGCCATCGTCGCGGCCTGGATCCCCACCCAGGCACAGACCCGTGACAAGGTGCGCACCGACAGCGCCTCGGCCAGACGTCTGCTGCTGGAACAACTTGAAGTCGCCTCCGACACGGGAGTCGAACGGTACTGGCAGCTGCTCTGCGTCATCAATGGCCAACCCGTGCGACCGAACATGGGAGTGGCCGGGGACTGGCTGAAGACAGCGCTGCGCGCCAACCCCGAACCCGGGGCACGCGCGGCGGAGTTGGGTGACCTGTACGACGCCGGGACCGAAGCCTGGGAACCCGCGGGTGTGCTCGACGCCTGCGAGCGAACCCTGAACGCCGTGGGCGGCGTTGTCTCCACCGTGGATCCGGACCTGTTCGACCGGCCGACACCATGTGCCGGCTGGGACGTTCGCACCCTGCTCAACCACCTGGTCTGGGAGAACCTGGTGTGGTCCGGCCTGGCCAACGGCGTACCTCGCCTCGACGCCACCGCCGATCACCTGGGCGAGGACCACATCGAGGCGTTCCGCTCCGCCGCGCAGGGCACACTCGCCGCTTTCCGTCGCCCCGGCATGCTCGACCAGCGGTACGGACCCGCACCGGGTCGACGGCTCGTCGAGCAGTTGATCATCGAAATGCTGGTCCACTGCTGGGACCTGGCCAAGGCGATCGGGCACCCGCGCGACCTCGTCGCCGACCTCGCCGAGTCGGCTCTCCCGGTGGTACGGGAGATATACGGCGCCCTGCCCCGAACCGCGGGCGGCTCCTTCGCTCCGTCCCGTCCGGCCCCTCAGGACGCGCCCGCTCTCGACCGTCTGGCCGGCTACCTCGGCCGTACCGTCACGTGAGGTCGACGTCCGTACGTGGACGGGAGCGGCCCCGGCCACCTCGTCGGCCCCAAGACGCCGGCCCCTGGGCGGAACCCGGAGACTCCGTTGTCGCGTCGTCATGATCGTGATGGATATGGACGGCACACCCCTCGATGAACTCATCCAATCCTGGAACGGGATCCGCGAGGATCACCAAGTTTCCGAAGACAGCCGGAACGACCGGACCGTCCTCGACTGCGCCGCCCTCCTCGCCGCCGACCCCGTCGGCGAGTTGGCGTATCTGTGGACGTTCGGGCTGGTCCTGACCGCCCCCTATCTCACCTGGCTGCCGGGCGAGGGGGTGGTCACCGCAGCGGTCGACGCCCTTCGGGCCGCGGACAAGGCCATGCGGGCCCGGCGCTGCGACCACGCCTCCCACCCGTACGAGACCCATACCGACGAGGACGACGAAGACCTCGCCGCCCTGCTGCCGCCGCTCGCCGACGAGACGGACGAGTGGCAGGAGGACCGGCCCCGGGACGAGTGGCTCTGTCCGCTCAACGCGGCCGGATTCGCGCGGATCGCCATGGACATCATCGAGCCGGGCTCGGCCACGGACATCCCCGCGCGCCTGCCGATGGAGGCGCTGGACGCCATCAGCACGCTCTCCGCCCTCCTCGAGGGGTACGCGAAGCCGTGGACCGACATCGATGACGAGATCGCCTCGCAGGGCTGGAACCTGTCCACCGCGGCGGATCCGGACGAACGCGCGGGCCGGGTCATGGTCGTCAGGGCGGTGAGCTGGTACGCCGTCTCCGGCATGGTGCGCAAGAAGTCGGTCCTCGACGACCTGATCGAGGCGCTGGAAAAGACTCTGACGCACGACTCCGGTCCGTGCCCGCACGGCCCGGACGGCCACCCCCAACTGCCCGACAGCGGACCGTCGGCCGCCGAGCTGGGCATCAGGCTGAGCTCCGCCGGCGGCCGGGGCGCCTATGAACGCGACCGCCGCAGGGGAATGGGGGCCCCGCCACTGGAGACCCTGCTGTGCCCGGCATTCACCGCCGCCACCGCGCGGGCTTCGCTGGGTCAGCTGTGTGAACGCCGCGAGGCGCTCTTCGGCCGGCGCGACACCTCCCACGCCGACGCGGAGTACCTGCGCCCGGACGGGCGGCTGGACATCGAGAAGATCACGGAGCGGCTCGACGAGCTGCCCTGGAACGAGGAGTACGCCGAGGACCTGGGCCTGTGGGCGGCCCGGCGGTACGAGCACTCCTCCGGCGACCGTGAACGCGCCGTACTGCTGCTCACCGCCTACCAGGCGATGCACGTCGCGTATCCGAGCCCGGCGCTCCCCGTGGTCCGCGACATCCTCCCGGTACTGCGCACCGTCGCCGGCATCCCCCGGCCACAGGAGTGCGCCCACACCGACGAGCACCCCCGGCTGCGGTACGCGGAGTTCCGGGAGGGGATGCCGCACTTCTACGCGCCGGACGAGTTCCCGGCACCGGAAGGCGTGAGCGGACCGGAAGCCTGGACCTGTGCGCGGTTCCTCGGGGAGGTCGCCGACAAGGGGGCCGACGACCTGGAGGACCTGATCGAGGACGAGGACGACGACGAGGAACAGGGCGTTTCGTTTGGATGAGGTACGGGATCGAACCCGGCCCCGGACCAGTCCGAGCACCCAGTGAGTGGTGGATACTGGTACGAGGAGGTGCATCATGCGCAAAATAGCCGATTGCCGCGATTTCCCCAGCGAGACGAAATGCACCCTCGCCATTTCCGGCGAGGAGGAGGAAGTGGTCCGCGCCGCCGGCGAGCACGCCGCGTCCGTGCACGGGCACATGGACGGCCCCGAGCTGCGTGAGCAGATCCGCGCCGGGCTCAAGGACGAGATCCCGCAGCACGCCTGAAGGACGCACACGTACGTGAAGTACGACGACGCTCCTGAAGGACGACCGCGCCGCCCGGGGCGGCTCAGCTCTCCCGGCCGCCCCGGGGCCTGGCGCCCACCTGGAAGGTGGTGCCGAAGGGATCGGTGATCTCCGCCATCCGCGTATAGATGGTGTCCACGGGGGCACTCGCGGTGCCGCCCGCCGCGACGGCCCGGCGGACCGTGGCGTCGGTGTCGGCGACCTCGAAGAGCGTCTGCCAGACGGAGGCCGCCGCGGTGGGTACGTCCGCCGTGGGTACGTCCGCCGCCGGTACGCCCATGATGCCGCCGATCTCATGACCGTCAGGGCGGCGCAGGAAGGTGAAGTCGGCGTCCGGAAGATCGTCGTTGGCGTCCAGGGTGAAGTCGAAGACCGCCGGATAGAACGCCCGCGCCGGGCCGGGATCCGGGGTGGTCAGATCATTGCGGACGAGGGAGCCCGGCTCGTTCACGATCTCGCAGCCGGGGTGCGTACGGCCCTGCCAGAGCCCGAAGCGGGCACCCACGGGATCTTTCGCGAGGGCTCTGCGGCCCACTCCGACGTCCTGCGGGCTCTGGAGCAGAGTGCCGCCGGCGCCGGTGACGCGCTTGGCGGTGGCGTCGCAGTCCTCGGTGGCGAAGTACATGAGCCAGTGGCCGGGAGTGCCCGCCGTGGGGGCTCCGGCCGCCGGGGTCTGCCGGAGACCCGCGACGGCACGGCCGCGCAGAAGACACATCGCATAGCCGCCGGACCCTGCCCCGGCCCCTGCCGCGCTCTCCGTGCCCGTGGTCTCCCCCGCCGATTCGACGCTGAAGTCCCAGCCGAGGAGCGCCCCGTAGAACTCCGTCGCGCGACCGAGGTCAGGCACGTCAAGATCGATCCATGTCGGGGTACCGTCCGGCTGATTGCTGGTGACGTAGCTCATGGGTGTCTCCTGTTTCCTGCGGTGCGAGTCTTTCCTCGCGGTGTGGATGTTTCCGGTACCGCGGGCGTTCCCCGCGGTACGAGGTCGGATGGCCGACGCTAGATCGCATGCAGGTCAGGCCATGTCCTACATCGGTTTGCCAGGTCGGCGGCGGCACGGTTTCCCCGTACGGGACCACCGGGTCCGGCCGGATCGGGCAGAGCAGCCGGATCGGCCTGATCGGCGTGGCGCGATCCTCGTAGAATCGCCGGATGAGCGCTCCCGATTCCGACACCGGCCTTGACACCCGTCCCGACGTCCGTCCCGAGGCCCCTTCCGAGACAGCTGCCGCGACAGGCTCCGAGGCGCCTCCCGGGGGGAGCGAGGCGAGCGAGGCGCTCAGTGTCCTGCGCCGCGTCTTCGGATACGACTCGTTCCGCGGGAGCCAGCAGGAGATCATCGAGCATGTGGTCGGCGGCGGCGACGCCCTCGTCCTCATGCCGACCGGCGGCGGAAAATCACTCTGCTACCAGATCCCCTCGCTGGTACGGAAAGGCGTCGGCGTCGTCGTGTCGCCGCTCATCGCGCTCATGCAGGACCAGGTCGACGCTCTGCGGGCGCTCGGCGTCAGGGCCGGGTTCCTGAACTCCACCCAGGATCTGGACGAACGCAGGCTGGTGGAGGCCGAGTTCCTGGCCGGCGAGCTGGATCTGCTCTATCTGGCGCCGGAGCGGCTGCGTGTCGAGGCGACCGTACGGCTGCTGGAGCGCGGCACGATCTCGCTGTTCGCCATCGACGAGGCACACTGCGTGGCCCAGTGGGGGCACGACTTCCGCCCCGACTATCTCGCCCTGTCGGCGCTGCACGAACGCTGGCCCGATGTGCCGCGTATCGCGCTGACCGCGACCGCCACCGAGGCCACGCACGCGGAGATCGCGTCCCGGCTCCAGCTCCAGGACGCCCGGCACTTCGTCGCGAGTTTCGACCGGCCGAACATCCAGTACCGCATCGCGCCGAAGAACGACCCCAAGCGGCAGCTGCTGCAACTGCTGCGCGCCGAGCATCCCGGCGACGCGGGAATCGTCTACTGCCTCTCGCGGGCATCGGTGGAGAAGACCGCCGAATTCCTGGTCAAGAACGGGGTCTCCGCGCTGCCGTACCACGCGGGCCTCGACTCGCGTGTGCGCGCCGAGCACCAGTCACGCTTCCTGCGGGAGGACGGGCTGGTCATGGTCGCGACCATCGCGTTCGGGATGGGCATCGACAAGCCGGACGTACGCTTCGTCGCCCACCTCGACCTCCCCAAGTCCGTCGAGGGGTACTACCAGGAGACCGGGCGTGCCGGGCGGGACGGGCTGCCGTCCACGGCCTGGCTGGCGTACGGCCTCCAGGATGTCGTCCAGCAGCGGAAGATGATCGACACCTCCGAGGGCGACGAGGCGCACCGGCGGCGGCTGAGCGAGCATGTGGACGCCATGCTCGCGCTCTGCGAGACGGTCGAGTGCCGCCGGGTCCAACTGCTTGCGTACTTCGGGCAGAAGAGCACCGCGTGCGGCAACTGCGACACGTGTCTGACTCCGGCGGAGTCCTGGGACGGCACGGTGCCCGCGCAGAAGTTGCTGTCGACCGTGGTCAGGCTGAAGCGCGAACGCAATCAGAAGTTCGGCGCGGGACAGGTAACCGACATCCTGCTGGGCAAGAAGACGGCCAAGGTCATCCAGTTCGATCATGACGCGCTCAGTGTGTTCGGTATCGGTACGGAGCTGCGCGAGGCGGAGTGGCGCAGTGTGGTGCGGCAGTTGCTGGCGCAGGGGCTGATCGCCGTCGAGGGCGACTACGGGACGCTGGTCCTCACGGACGAGAGCGCCGAGGTACTGGGCGGGCGGCGCCCGGTCGCGCTGCGGCGCGAACCCGAGAAGGCGGCAGCGCCCGCGCGCGAGAGGACGGAGAAATCGGCCAGGAACCGTGCCGCGCCCGTCGATCTGCCGGAGGAGGCCCTGCCGGTGTTCGAGACGCTGCGCGCGTGGCGGGCCGCGACGGCGAAGGAGCAGGGCGTGCCCGCGTATGTCGTCTTCCACGACGCGACGCTGCGCGAGATCGCGATGCTGAGCCCGTCGAGCCTGTCGGAACTCGGCACGGTCACCGGGGTCGGCGAGAACAAGCTGGCGAAGTACGGGGAGCAGATCCTGGAGACGCTCGGTACGTCGTGATCCACCCGCCGCCCCGGCTCCGTACGGATCTGCTCAGGCACTCGTGTCTCAGCCGCCCGCGTCTCAGCCGTCCACGATTCAGCCGTCCGCGTCTCAGGCGCCCGCGTCGAGGCACAGGTTCCAACGGCCGGGGCCGCGCGTCAGGGTGACCGTCGACAGCGGCCGGACATCCACGTACCAGTAGGTCCGGGGCGGCGCCTTCAGCGCGTACACCAGGGCCGCCCGTACGACGGCGGGTTCGGCGACCGCGACGATGGCGGCGATGTCCTCGGCCGGACGGGTGTCCAGCCAGCCCCCTATCCGGGAGATGAAGGTCAGCAGGGGCTCGCCGCCGTGCGGGGCGGAGCGCGGGTCGGCGATCCAGGTGTCCACGGAGGCCGGTTCGCGGGCCATCACCTCACCGAGGGTGAAACCGCGCCAGCGGCCCATGTCGCAGTCGCGCAGGGCGGGTTGGGCCAGTGGCGCGAAGCCCAGGGCGTCACCGGTGGCGCGGCTGCGCAAGGTGGGTGAGCAGTACCGGAGTTCGGCGGCGGCCAGCGGGACCAGGGCATGGGCGACGAGCTGCATCTGGTGCCAGCCGACCTGGTCGAGCGGACGGTCGTCGTCGAAGCGCTCGTCGAACAGGTCCGAGCTGCGCGCTGCGGCGATCAACGTGACCCGAACACTCATGGCCGCGATCGTGGATCCGAAAGCCCAGCGGGTCAAGAGGAATCCGGCAGGCATAATCGCGCCAACTCAGCCTGTACTGACGCGACTTGGGATCAACCCTTCGAGTGTTCGGTCATGTCGGGCGCTCGGTCATGTCGAGTGCTCGGTCATGCTCGATCCGGGTGCCTCCCCTCACCCGAGCACCTCGTCGCACGCCGTACGCAGCCGCCGTACCCCCTCGGCGATCTCGGCGGGGCCCGCCACCGCCGCGAAACTCAACCGCAGGTGTGCGGCCGGTGGTTCGGCGCTGAAGTACGGGCGGCCCGGGGCCACCGCGACGCCCGCGCGCAGAGCGGCGGAGACGACCTCCCGCTCGTCGGTGCCGTCGGGGAGGCGGAGCCAGAGGTGGTAGCCGCCGGACGGGACGTACGGGAGGGCGAGTTCGGGCAGTTCGGTGCGCAGCGCGGCGGCCAGGGTGTTTCTGCGGGTCTGCAACTCGGCGGACACGGTGCGCAGATGACGCTTCCAGGCGGCCGATCCCACCAGTTCCAGAGTGGCTTCCTGGAACGGGCGCGGGACGAAGAAGGTGTCGACCACATGGATGGCGCGCAGTCGCTCCAGGACCGGACCCCGGGCCGCGAGCGCGCCCATCCGCAGGCTCGGGGAGGTCGCCTTGGTGAGTGAGCAGACATGGACGACGACGCCGTCGGGGTCATGCGCGGCGAGCGTCTCGGGCAGCGGGCCCGCGTCCGTGTGCACCATCAGCCGCGCGAAGTCGTCCTCGATCACGAAGGCCCCGAACTCCCGCGCGATGCGCAGCACTTCGGGCCTGCGCTCCGGGGAGAGCACGGCTCCGGTGGGGTTCTGGAAGAGCGGCTGGCACACGAAGACCTGGGCACCGGAGGCCCGGAAGGCGGCGGCGAGGAGATCGGGCCGTACTCCGTCGCGGTCCACCGGCACCGGCACCGGGCGCAGCCCGGCGGCGCGGGCGATGGCCAGCGTCCCCGGGTACGTGGGCGACTCGACCAGGATGGGCGCACCGGGCGGGGCGAGCGCCCGCAGCGCGGTGGTGAGCGCGCTCTGCCCACCCCCCGTGACCAGGACTTCCGCCGCCGTGCGGCTGCCTCCGATCCACCGGGCGAACCAGGCCCGCAGTTCGTGCAGTCCGTCGGCGGGCGGCCTGCTCCAGACGCCGGGCCGCCTGCCCGCCCGCGCCAGGGCCGCGGCCATCGCCTGTTCGGGCTGGAGCGAGGTGTGGAGATAGCCGCCGGTGAACTCGATGACGCCGGGCGGCGGCGCGGCCAGGGTGATCAGGACACCGGAGGCGTCGACGGCGCGCGGCACGAGTTCGGTGGCGGCGTCGGCGCTGAGGGTGACCTCCTGCCAGCAGGTGTCACCGGGCGCCGGCGTCCCGGTCCGGGCGGGCGCGCGGAAGACCCCGGCACCGGGGCGGGTCACGACCAGCCCTTCGGACGCGAGCCGGGCGAGTGCCCGGGAGACAGTCACCGGGGAGACCCGGTACCGGTCGACCAGCACCCGGCTCGACGGCAGCTTTCCACCAGGTGAGTAGCGGTTCAATTCCCGCCTCAGGGAGTCTGCCAGTTCAGCCACGCTGCTACGCTCTTGCATGACAGCAGAGAATAGCGCTACTCACACCTCGACGATAGCGGTCAACAGCGGCACGGACGAGACCGCCGGCAGAGGCACGCTCCTCGCCGTGCTGGGCGTGGTGGCCTTCTCCCTCACCTTCCCGTCCACCGCGTGGGGGCTGGAGAGCTTCGGCCCCTGGTCGTTCGTCGCCCTGCGCAGCGCGCTCGCCGCACTCATCGCCGGGGGCTTTCTGCTGGCGCTGCGCGTCCCGGTCCCCGAGCGTCGGCACCGGGGCGGGCTCGCGGTGGTCGCCGGCGGGGTCGTGGTCGGCTTCCCGCTCCTGACGACGCTGGCGCTGGAGACCTCCACCACCTCGCACGCGGCCGTGGTGGTCGGTCTGCTGCCGCTGACCACGGCCGCGTTCGCCGCCGTCCGTACGGGCCGCCGCCCCGCCCGTACGTTCTGGGTCGCCGCCCTCGTCGGCGCCGCCGTGGTGATCACCTTCGCGGTCCAGCAGAGCGGCGGGTCCGTCTCCACCGGCGATGTCCACCTCTTCGGCGCGCTGCTGGTGTGCGCCGCGGGGTACACGGAGGGCGGCAGGCTGGCCCGGGTGATGCCGGGCTGGCAGGTGATCGGCTGGGCGCTGATCGCGTGTCTGCCGCTCTCGGTGACGGGCCTGGCGGTGGCCCTGGCCTTCGAACCGGTGCGCTTGACGGGCCACGGGGTGATCGGACTCGTCTGGGTGGCCGCGGTCTCGACCTTCTTCGGGCTGTACGTCTGGTACCGCGGCATGGCGTCGATCGGCATCGCCAGGGCGAGCCAGCTTCAGCTCGCCCAGCCGGTGCTGACCCTGGTCTGGTCGGTGTTTCTGCTCGGGGAACAGCTCACGCCCGCCGCGCCGGTGGCGGCCGTGGCGGTACTGGTCTGCATCGCGGTCACCCAACGGGCGCGCGGCTGAGGGAGACCAGCCCCCGTCCGCCCCGCACGGGGCCCCGGCTCAGCGCGGCCCGCACCGCCTCGGCCCGCACCGCCTCAGCCCGTACCGCCTCGCAGCGGCGCCCGCTTGCCGTAGTGGTCCTTCACCACCCGCGTCATCGCCCCGATCGGATCCGTACCGACTTCCTTCCCCGAGAAGTAGCAGTGCCCGTGCACCCCGGGGTACTTCTTGGCGAGGGTGAGATGCCGGGACAGCTCGGCCGGGTCCTGCCAGGCGGCCGGCTGTGCCGGGTCCCCCGCCTTGTAGAGGGCCTCGCCGATGTAGAGATCGACGCCCGTCCCCCGTACCACCCCGTCCCACCAGCGCAGCAGCTTCGCGTAGTCGGCCGCGGCGAAGCCGATGTTCCAGTACAACTGCGGGGCGATGTAGTCGATCCAGCCCTTCTGGACCCACTTGCGGGTGTCGGCGTGCAGATCGTCGTACGTCTGCACGCCCGCCCGGGTGTCGGAACCGGCGGGATCGGTGGCGATGTTGCGCCACACCCCGAACGGGCTGATCCCGAACCGCACATCCTTCTTGATCTTCTTGATCCGGTCGGCCGTCTCCCGTACCAGCCGGTCGGTGTTGTCCCGCCGCCACGCCGCCTTGTTCGCAAAGGCGCCCCCGTAGCGTTCGTACGCCGCGTCGTCCTTGAAGGTCTGCCCGGCGACCGGATACGGGTAGAAGTAGTCGTCCCAGTGCACCGCGTCGATGTCGTAGCGCTTGACGGCGTCCAGCATCGCGTCCTGGACGAATTTCCTGACCTCGGGCAGCCCCGGGTTGTAGTACAGCTTCCCGCCGTACGGCAGGACCCAGTCCGGGTGCACGCGCGCCGGGTGTTTCGCGGAAAGCCGCGACGGATCGGCGTGGGTGGCGACGCGGTACGGATTGAACCAGGCGTGCAGCTCCAGCCCGCGCGCGTGCGCCTCGCGCACCGCCGTCCCCAGCGGGTCCCAGCCCGGGTCCTTGCCCTGAGTGCCGGTGAGGCACTGCGCCCAGGGTTCGTACGGGGAGGGCCACAGGGCGTCCGCCGTGGGCCGGACCTGGAGCACGACGGCGTTCAGCTTGCGGGCCACCGCCGTGTCCAGGTATGTGATCAGTTCGGCCTTCTGCCGCGCGGCTGTCAGTCCCGGTTTCGAGGGCCAGTCACGGTTGGTGACGGTCGCCATCCACATACCGCGCAATTCGCCGCGCGCGGCATGGTGTCCCCCGCCCCCGCCATGCCCTCCGTGCCCTCGTGCGCGTACCACCGCGGCCGCGTCCCCGGTCATCATCAGCGAGGCCGCCATCCCGGCCGCCGCCACCGCCAGCTCCCGACGGCCGATCCGTCCGCCGCCCTGCCCCGTGCCCGTTCTTCCGACGAGATCGCCACCGCGCCCCTGCCCCATGTGCTGCTCCCTGTCTCCTTGCTCCATACGCCTTCCTTCCCACCGGGTCCGTCCGGACAGGACCTCGGCGCCCGCGGCCCGCCGTGTCCGCTGAGCATGCCCGCCCCGGCACGTCGTCCACACACCCGGACGGAGTAACGTCCTGTCCGGAGGCAGGTGCCGAAACACCGGGACGACCTGCCGGGACACGGACCAGCGAAAGGCACGATGTGACCGACACCCTGACCGATATCGCCCGCGTCGGAGTGGTGGGCTGCGGCCAGATGGGCGCAGGCATCGCGGAGGTCGCCGCTCGCAGCGGCCTGGAGGTCATGGTCGCCGAGACCACCGGGGAAGCCCTGGAAATCGGCCGCACCCGGCTTCTGAACTCCCTCTCGAAGGCAGCGGAACGGGGCAAGATCACCGAGGAGGAGAGCGAGGCCGCACTCGGCAGGCTCAGCTTCACCACCGACCTCGGGGAGTTCGCCGACCGCGACCTCGTCATCGAGGCGGTCGTGGAGAACGAGCAGGTCAAGACCGAGATCTTCCAGGTGCTCGACCAGGTCGTGACCCGCCCCGACGCGATCCTGGCCTCCAACACCTCCTCCATTCCACTGGTCAAGCTGGCCGTCGCGACCTCCCGTCCCGACCAGGTCATCGGGATCCACTTCTTCAACCCGGCGCCCGTGCAGAAGCTGGTCGAGCTGATCCCCGCGCTGACGACCTCCGAGGAGACGATCCGGCGCGCCGACACCGTCGTCCGGGAGCTGCTGGGCAAGCACCCGATCCGGGCGCAGGACCGCTCGGGCTTTGTGGTGAACGCGCTCCTCATTCCGTATCTGCTCTCCGCGATCCGGATGTTCGAGTCGGGCATCGCGAGCCGCGAGGACATCGACAACGGCATGGAGCTCGGCTGCGCCCACCCGATGGGGCCGCTCAAACTCGCCGATCTGATCGGCCTGGACACGGTGGCCTCGGTCGCCGACTCGATGTACGCGGAGTTCAAGGAGCCGCTGTACGCCGCTCCCCCGCTGCTTCAGCGGATGGTGGACGCGGGCCGGCTCGGCCGCAAGACGGGCGCGGGCTTCTACACGTACCTCTGAGCACGCACGCTCACCGGTACCTCCGCGTGCCCCGTCCCCGTACCTCCGCGCGCCCCGCCCGCACTCCGGAGCACTCCCGCTCACGCTCCGGAGTGCGGGCGTGCCCGCTCCGGAATGCTGCCGTCCGTACTTCCGAGTACCCCCCGCGTTCGTGATTCGCACGGAGTGTGCGAAGGGCGCTCGCATATGCCATCCACGCACCCTGATGCCCTCCGTCCAGGCGTAGTTGACTCAGTTCCACCCACTCAAGGAACTGTCGTACAACTTTCCCGAACAGGAGCGGACTCGTGCCCACCGACCCCGATTATTCCGTGGCCGTCGAGAGCCACGCGGAGTTACGCCGCGGCCTCGACGTCGGTCTCGCAAGGACCGACGGCAGACTGGCGCTGCTGGCCCATCGCCACGACGAGACCGACAAGGACATGGACGATCTGGCCGCGCGCGTCGCGGCCCTGGAGAACGCCAGGTGGCCGCTGCCCGCCGTGGCCGCTCTCTGCTCAGTCGCAGCACTCGCGGTGACGGTCTGGCAGGGCATCGGGCACTAGGACGTGTTGCGAAGGTCCCCGCCCGGCCGATCCCTGCCGGGCACGGAACGCCTGGCACGGAACGCCTGGCGCGGCGGCGTCTTGCGAACCACCGCACCAGACGCCCCGGTCCGATCCGGCAGGACCGACCGGACCGGACCTGGATCATTCACCACCGCCGGACCTCCACCCGGAACGCCCGCTCCACCGGGCCTCGACCCGGCCCGCAGGGCCCCGAACCGGAGTCATCCCAGCCGTAAGTGATGGAGCATCAGCAGCCCGGCCGCCATATTGGCGGCCGGGACCTCGCCCCTGGCGATCATGTCGGGCACCAGCTTGAGCGGCACCCACTCCCGGCGCGAGGACTCGAAATCGTCCTCGGGATAGCCGATGAACGTGGCGTCCTCGGCCCAGTAGAGATGATGGCGGGCGTCGGTCAGGCCGTTGGACGGCTCGACCGTCAGGAGATGCCGGAGCGGTCCGGGGCGCCACCCGGTCTCCTCCTCCATCTCCCGTGCCGCGGCGGTCTCGATGTCCTCGCCGTCCTCGACGACACCCGCGGCCAGCTCCCAGCCCCAGCTGTCGGTGATGAAGCGGTGCCGCCAGAGCATGAGCACCTCGTTCGCCGGGTTGACCACGGTCGCGACGGCGACCGGACGGAGCCGGATGAGGAAGTGGTCCAGGTGCCGGCCGTCAGGGAGTTTGACGTCCGCCAGGTTGACCCGGAACCAGCGATTCTCGTACACAGTCTGTTCGGTTAGTTTCGTCCACTGCACGTTTCTGCCACCTTCCGACAAGTTGATGGCAATATCGCAGCAGCAGCTCACCTTCACGGGAACGCGTAGGGGGCTCACGGAGGACCGGTGCAGGGCCTCCGCGAGGCCTCCGTAGGGACTACGGAAGCTCTCCACAGGGACTACACCCAGACTCCGCGGTGACTATGCGGGGAACCACGCGGGGACTGCACAGGAACCCCACGGTGATGGCGCGGGACGTGTCCCGGGGACGACCACGGGCCCGCGATGGGGCTCAGAGAGGGAGACTGAGCGCCCCGTCGATCAGTTCGGCCGTCTCCTCCGCGTCGGCGGAACCGCTGGCCACCAGCTGTTCCCGTACCGCGCGCAGTCGGTCCCGCAGTCGCTGGGACTCCATTCCCCTGGCCCGTTCGGCCATCTCCGCCGCCGTCCTCGCGGCGCGGTCCGGTTCGCCCTGCCGCAATTCGATATGGCTGAGCATCGCGAGCCGGTGCACGCGCCCGCGGTCGTGCGCCGGTGTGTCCACGGCAGCGGCCGCGTGCACCCGAGCGGCTGTCAGATCACCGAGGCTGAGCAGCGCCTCCGCCACCTGTACGTTCACCAGTCCCGGCTGGACGTAGCCCGTCTCGTCCGGCTCGCCCGACGGCCGGATACGCTCCGCTTCCGTCTCCGCGAGCCGGATACAGCCGAGCGCGGCGCCGCTGTCGCCGAGATGGGCGTACGCCTTGGCCTGCATCGCGTACAGATCCGCGGCCAGCGCGGGGGTGATCTGGCGCCCCGCCGTGCGCAGCGCGGCCTCGGCGAACGCGACGGCCTGGCGGTACTCCCCCATGAACAGCGACTGGTTGACCAGCAACGCGATCACATAGGCGCCAAGCCCCCGGTCGCCACTGGCCTTGGCCAGCCGCAGCGCCTGGTGGAAGTAGCGCTGGGCGAGACCATGGGCGTCGGAGTCGTACGCGCAGATACCGGCCACCGCGACCAACCCGCCCGTGGACCGGTGCAGTTGACGTCCCAGGGCGTCGCTGTACCCGCCGCGCAGCAGGGGCGCGGTCTCGGCGTTGAGGAAGCCGACGACACGGGCGCGGGTGGCGACGCCGCCGGCTCTTCGGTACATCAGCTCGTAGTGCGCCCTGGCCGCCCGCATCAACTTGATGTCGGCCGGGCCCACTCTCGTACAGCCGCTGCGGGAGACGTCGGAGTCCTCCGGTGGGTTCTCCCACTCCCATACGGGCATGATCGCGGGCGTGCCGGTGACGGCCGGAGCCTCGACTATGTGCGGCCGTTGCTGTTCGTCACTGCGCCACAACGCGGTGGCCCGCTCCACGAACCCGGCGAGCGGTGTGGCGCCGGGCATCAGCGCTTCTCCCGCCACTCCGAGCCCGATGTCGTCCAGGGTGAGCGGGCGGCGCAGCCGGTCGCTGAGGACCGCGCAGATCAGGTCGGGCACCTGGCCGCGTGGCCGCTGGCCCTTCAACCACCGTGACACGGCGGTGTGTTCGTACCGCAACGCGATGCCTCTGGCCCGGCCCGCCTGATTGATACGGGCGGCAAGACCGGCGTGGGAGATACCCGCCTCGTCGAGCAGGGAATCGAGCAGGCTGTTGGGCTGCATGTGGCCCCTCCGATGACTCGTCATGTCAAGAGTAGCGAAGGGGCAATCGCACGGGGTGTGAACGGAATGCCCTCGTCCGGACCGTGCGCACACTGTCCATCGGACCGCCCGGCGGGTTGACTTGAATCGCCTCGCTCCGCAACGGGGCCGCCGGGCCGCCGGCTCCCCCTCGTATCAGTGCGGTGGCCCGAAACGGCGTCGTCCGTCCCGCAGTCCTGCCCGACACTCCGCCGCGGGGCGGACGACGCCGACCCCACAGCCCACCCGGACGAGTGAGGGGCGCGTCCGGAATTCCGGACGCGCCCCTCACTGAGTACCGGGTACTACGCTCCGCGCAGCACCGCCCCGGTCCGCTCGGCCGCGAGCGCGACCGCCGCGTCACGGGCGGCCGTGGCCTCCTCGACCGTCAGCGTCCGGTCCGCCGCGCGGAAGCGCAGGGCGTACGCGAGCGACTTGCGCCCCTCGCCGATCTGCTCTCCGGCGAAGACGTCGAACAGCCGCAGGGACTCCAGGAGTTCACCCGCGCCCTCGTGCAGCGCCCGCTCCACCTCGGCGGCCGGCACGTCCTGGGGGACGACCAGCGCCACGTCCTGGGTGGCGACCGGGTAGGAGGAGATCCGCGGCGCCTGGAGCGGGCCGGTGCCCGCCCGCTCCAGCAGATCGAGGTCGATCTCCATGGCGCAGGTGCGCTCCGGCAGCCCGAGCGCCTTGACGACGCGCGGGTGCAGCTCTCCGGCGTGGCCGACGAGCGTCTCCTCGCCGTTCACGGTGGCGAGCAGGGCCGCGCAGCGGCCCGGGTGCCACGGCTCACGCCGGCCGGCCCGTACGGCGAGGGCGGCCCCGGCCTGCTTGGCGACGGTACGGGCGGCCTCGACGGCGTCCGCCCAGTCGGCCGGGCGGCCCTTGCCCCACCAGCCGGCCTGCTCACGCGCCCCGGCCAGGACGACCGCGGCGTACCGCGGCTGGAGCGGCAACGCGGCGTCCAGTCCGGCCAGTTCCTCGTCGGACGGACGTCCGTCGACGGACAGCCGGACCGGTACGGTCTCCTCGCCGGTCGGCCGGAAGACCAGACCGGTCTCGAAGAGCGCCAGGTCGTGCGAACCGCGCCCGTCGTTGCGGCGCAGCGCGGTGAGGAGACCCGGCAGCAACGTGGTGCGCAGCGCCGGTTCCTCGTCGGAGAGCGGGTTGACGAGCGTGACCGTACGGCGCCGGTCGTCGTCGGCGGGCAGTCCGAACGCGTCGAGCACCGCGTCACCGATGAACGGGTAGTTCAGCGCCTCGACATAGCCGGCTCCGGCGAGCGCGCGGCCGATCCCGCGGCGCAGCCGCTGACGGTCGGTGAGCCCGCGGCCCGAGGGCGGGGTGGGCAGCGTCGAGGGGAGGTTCTCGTACCCCTCCAGGCGGATGACCTCCTCGGCGAGGTCGTTGGGCTCGCCGAGGTCGGGGCGCCAGGACGGGACGGTGACGATCAGCTCGTCCTGCCCGTACACGTCGCAGCCGATCTCCTGGAGCCGTCGTACGACGGTCTCCCGGCCGTAGTCGACACCCGCGACGCGGTCGGGGTGATCGGCGGGCATGGCGATGGTGTGCGGCCCGGAGGGCGCGACGACATCGGTGACACCGGCCTCGGCGGAGCCGCCGGCGAGCAGCACCAGCAGGTCGACGGTCCGCTGCGCGGCGGCGGCCGTGGCCTGCGGGTCCACTCCGCGCTCGAAGCGCTTGGACGCCTCGGAGGGCAGCTTGTGGCGGCGCGCGGTGCGGGCGATGGTGATCGCGTCGAAGTGCGCGGCCTCGATGACCACCTCCGTCGTGCCCCGCGTCTCACCCGTCTCGGGGTCGGTGACGACATCGGCGATCTCGGTGTCGGCCCCGCCCATCACGCCGGCGATGCCGATCGGGCCCCGGTCGTCGGTGATGACCAGGTCCTGGGCGTCCAGGACCCGCTTGGCGCCGTCGAGCGTGGTGATCTTCTCGCCGGCGTGCGCGCGCCGGACGCCGATCGGCCCGTCGAGCCGGGACCGGTCGTACGCGTGCAGCGGCTGCCCCAGCTCCAGCATCACGTAGTTGGTGATGTCGACCGCGAGCGAGATCGGCCGCATACCGGCCTTCTGGAGCCGGCGCCGCAGCCAGATGGGGCTGCGGGCCTCGGGGTCGAGACCGGTGACCGTACGGGCCGTGAAGCGGTCGCAGCCCGCCGGGTCGGCGATCTTCACCGGGTAGCCGAACGCGTTCGGCGCGGGGGTGTCGAGCAGCGCCGGGTCGCGCAGCGGCAGACCGTACGCGATGGCGGTCTCGCGGGCGACCCCGCGCAGCGAGAGGCAGTAGCCGCGGTCGGGCGTGACGGCGATGTCGAGGACCTCGTCCACCAGCTCCAGGAGCGCGATGGCGTCGGTACCGGCCTCGTGCTCGGGCGGCAGCACGATGATGCCGCCCGTGCCGTCATCGCCCATGCCCAGCTCGTCGCCGGAGCAGATCATGCCGTGCGAGGTCCTGCCGTACGTCTTGCGCGCGGAGATCGCGAAGTCGCCCGGCAGCACCGCGCCGGGGAGGACCACGACGACCTTGTCGCCGACGGCGAAGTTCCGCGCGCCGCAGACGATCTCCTGCGGCTCACCGGTGCCGTTGGCGGTGCCGACGTCGACGGTGCAGAAGCGGATGGGCTTCTTGAAGCCCTCCAGTTCCTCGATGGTGAGCACCTTGCCGACGACGAGGGGGCCCTTGAGGCCGGCGCCGAGCTGCTCGACGGTCTCGACCTCCAGACCGGCGGAGACGAGCTTGGCCTGCACATCGCGGCCGGTCTCCGTCACCGGCAGGTCGACGTACTCCCGCAGCCAGGAAAGCGGGACGCGCATCAGATCTCCATCCCGAACGGCCGGGTGAACCGGACGTCACCCTCGACCAGGTCTCGCATGTCTTCGACGTTGTGGCGGAACATGAGCATCCGTTCGATGCCGAACCCGAAGGCGAATCCGCTGTACTTCCGGGGGTCGACGCCGCAGGCGGTCAGCACCTTCGGGTTGACCATGCCGCAGCCGCCCAGCTCGATCCAGCCCTCGCTGCCACAGGTGCGGCAGGGCCGGTCGGGGTTGCCGACCGAGGCGCCGCGGCACACGTAGCAGACCATGTCCATCTCGGCGGACGGCTCGGTGAAGGGGAAGAAGTTCGGACGGAGCCGGGTCTTCATGTCCGGGCCGAAGAGCGCCTGGACCATGTGGTCCAGCGTGCCCTTGAGGTCGGCCATGGTGAGCCCCTCGTCGACGGCCAGCAGCTCGATCTGGTGGAAGACCGGGGTGTGCGTGGCGTCCAGCTCGTCGGTGCGGTAGACCCGCCCCGGGCAGACGATGTAGACGGGCGGCTCGCGGTCGATCAGGGCACGGGCCTGGACCGGCGAGGTGTGCGTACGCAGCACGACACCGGACTCGTCGCCCGTGGTGCCCTCGGGGCCCTGGACGAAGAAGGTGTCCTGCATCTGGCGCGCCGGGTGGTCGGGCACGAAGTTGAGCGCGTCGAAGTTGAACCACTCCGCCTCGGCCTCGGGCCCTTCGGCGACCTCGTAGCCCATGGCGACGAAGACGTCCGCGACCCGCTCCATGAACGTGGTCAGCGGATGGCGGGCGCCGGCCGGGGTGCGGTCGTACGGCAGCGTGACATCCACCGCCTCCTCGACCAGCACTCGGGTGTCGCGCTCGGCCTCCAGCTCCGTCTGACGGGCGGCGAGGGCCTTGCTGACGGCCCCGCGCGCCTGGCCGACGCGCTTGCCGGCCTCGGCCTTGGCCTGCGGCGGCAGTGCGCCGATCTCCCGGTTGGCGAGGGCGAGCGGCGAGGTGCCCGAGGTGTGGGCGGTCTTGGCGTGGGCGAGTGCGTCGAGGTCACCGGCCGCGGCGAAGGCGGCGAGCGCCTCGTCCCGCATGCGCTCGATCTGCTCCGGTTTCAGTGCCTCGACCTCGACTGGGTCGTACGACTTGTTGGGTGCCGACATCTCTTCCCGTACTTCCGATTGGCTGGCGAAACGACCCTGCTCGAACACTGGGGGCGCCGCGACAGGGCCTGGGTGCCAAAAGTCGAGTCTAAGGGGTCCTTGCGGAGTGGCGGACGAGTAGCTCGCGGCGTCTGGTGCCGCGCATCGCAAGGCGGAGGATCGTCCGCGTACTGGACGTACTCGGACGCCTCCGACAACGCGGCGAGGCGTGGTGCCAGGCGTCGCGAGCCGGCCGCACACTCCGTAAGGGCCCCAAGGCCGTACGAGGGTGAAGTGGCCCGTGGGCCTGTCTCTCCGCTCTCACACACCGGAGGGGCAGGACCTGGACGCTCAGGACAGATAGGCCGGAGCGGCGACGGGCAGAACAAATCGGAACTGGGCTCCGCCGCCGGGTCCGCGGCCGACCGTGATCGTACCGCCGTGGGCCTCGACGATGCCCTTGACGATATACAGCCCGAGACCTGTCCCGCCCCGTTTGCTCCCCCGCCAGAAACGCGTGAAGACGCGGCTCATCGATTCCTCGGGGATGCCGGGGCCTTCGTCGCACACGGTGACCGCCGTCCCCTTCTCCGCGCCGTCCACGCTCTCGGCACTGTCCTCGCTCCCGGCGCCGCACGTGCTCCCGGCCGCTTTCGTGGCGCTCTCCGCGCGTGCGATACGCGCGGGCGCCACCTCGATGGTGACGGTTCCCTCGCCGTGGCGCACCGCGTTTTCCAGCAGGTTGCCGAGGATCTGGTCGATCTTGTCGGGATCGGCCCACAGGTCGGGCAGCGGCTGCTGTATCCGTACGAGGAAACGGTCCGGCGACTGTCCCGCGGCGGTGTGCGCCTGCACATGGCGTCCGACGGCCGCCCCGATGTCGACCGGCTGGCGCCGTACCTCCAGCCGTCCCGAGTCGATACGGGAGATGTCCAGCAGTTCGGCGATCAGCCGGGTCACCCGGTTGGCGTCCGCGTCGACGGTCTCCAGCATCAGCCGCTTCTGGTCGTCGGTGAACCGTTCCCACTTGGCGAGCAGCGTCGCCGTGAACCCCTTCACGGAGGTCAGCGGGGAGCGCAGTTCATGGGCGACGGTGGCGATCAGCTCGGCATGGCTGCGTTCGGTGCGGCGGCGGGCCTCGGTGCCGCGGACGGAGACGACCACACGGTGGACGGGACCGGTCGGATACGTCCGCACGTAGCGGGCGGAGACCAGGACCTCACGGCCGCCGGGGAGCAGCAGATTGCGCTCGGGCTGGCCGACCCGGGTGGCGAGTCCGCCGTACGGATCGGTCAGCGCCCACCAGCGGCGGCCCTTCAGGTCCTCCAGCGGCAGGGCGCGTTCGAGCGGCTGCCCCAGGGCGTCGGAGGGCGGTACGGCGGTGATGCGGGTGGCGGCCGCGTTGAAGCAGATGACCCGGCCGGTCTCGTCGGCGACGATCAGGCCGTCGGGGAGGTCGTCGGGGTCGATCCCGGAACTCCACGTATCGATGGCGGCCCCATCGGTACCGGCCCCGGCCTTGATCCCGTTCGTACCGTTCCGGGACTCCGTACGTGTCCCCGACGCGGCGGGACCTCCGGAGGCACATGGTGGCGGTAAGGGCCTGCTCTCACCGACAGTCATCCCCGCATCCCACCTTCTTCCGCGTCGCTCAGTGCTCAGTGGGCCTCCGAAACCGCCACACTACTAGCTGAACGTGACGGAGCGGACCCCCTCAGCGTTTGCCGTGGACTCTCTGGGCGCGCGCTGAGGCGTAGAGACATACGGCCGCGGCCGTCGCGAGGTTCAGACTCTCGGCCTTTCCGTGGATCGGCACCCGCACCACGGCGTCCGCGAGGGCGCGGGTCTCGGCCGGCAGCCCCCAGGCCTCGTTGCCGAAGATCCAGGCCGTGGGCCCGCCCATGGTGCCCGCGTCGAGCTCGTCGTCCAGGTCCCTCTCGCCGGCGCCGTCGGCGGCGAGGATACGGACGCCGGCCTCCTGGAGCCCCTGGGCGGCCCGCTCGACGGGGACTCCGACGGCGACGGGCAGATGGAAGAGCGAACCGACCGACGCCCGGACCGACTTGGGGTTGTAGAGGTCGACGGAGGCGTCGGTGAGGACGACGGCGTCGGCGCCCGCCGCGTCGGCGCAGCGCAGCACCGTACCGGCGTTGCCGGGGTCGCGGACGTTCGACAGGACGGCGACGAGCCGGGGGCGGGCCCGGAGGATCTCCTCGAACGGCGAGTCGAGGAAGCGGCAGACGCCGAGCAGCCCCTGGGGGGTGACGGTCTGGGACACGTCGGCGAGCACCGCGTCGGCCGCGAAGTGCACCCGGGCCCCGGTGGCACGGGCCGCGTCGACGATGTCCGCGTACCGCTCGGCGGCCTCGGCGGTGGTGAACAGCTCGACCAGCGTGGGCTCCCCGTCACCGCCGCGGTGGGCCACCGCTTCGCGTACGGCCTGTGGCCCCTCGGCGATGAACCGGCGTTCCTTGCCTCGGAAGGCGCGCTTGGCGAGCCTGCGCGCGGCCGTGACTCGCGGGGAACGCGGGGAGATCAGCTCGGGGGTGCCCATGAGCGGCGGTTCTCACTTCTCGTACGAGGGGGGCGTGTGGGGAAACGGGAGGCGCGGAGAGCGGGCGTACGGCCGGCACCTCGCAGAAGGCGGATGTGCGGGTGGAACGCGCCGGACCCGCAGGCGCGGTGCCTGCGGGTCCGGCGGGAAGTGCTGAGGGGTGTCGCGAGGCCGACGCCATCCGCCCGGAGGCCAGGCGGGCCGTCACAGCGCCCCTTGCGGCCTGACGGAGATCAGGCAGCGGCCTTCGGGGCGTTGACGTCGCTCGGGAGGGCCTTCTGGGCGACCTCGACGAGCGCGGCGAACGCGTTGGTGTCGTTGACCGCGAGCTCGGCGAGGATCTTGCGGTCCACCTCGACGTTGGCGGCCTTCAGACCCTGGATGAAGCGGTTGTAGGTGATGCCGTTGGCGCGGGCAGCGGCGTTGATCCGCTGGATCCACAGCTGACGGAAGTCGCCCTTGCGCTTCTTGCGGTCGTTGTAGTTGTAAACGAGGGAGTGGGTGACCTGCTCCTTCGCCTTGCGGTACAGGCGCGAACGCTGGCCGCGGTAACCGCTGGCCTGCTCCAGAATTGCCCGGCGCTTCTTGTGGGCGTTGACTGCCCGCTTGACGCGTGCCACGTGTTGACTCCTTGTAGCGGGGCCGTGGTTGGACTCACACGGCCCGGAAACGAATGGATCCCGGTCCTGTTGCCGCGCCCCCGGTCACCGGGGGCCGCGACATCACTTGCCGAGAAGCTTCTTGATCTTCTTGGCGTCGCCCGGGGCCATCTCGGCGTTGCCGCTGAGGCGACGCGTCAGCTTGGACGACTTGTGCTCGAGCAGGTGGCGCTTGCCGGCCCGCTCGCGCAGCACCTTGCCGGAGCCGGTGATCTTGAAGCGCTTGCTGGCACCGCTGTGCGTCTTGTTCTTCGGCATAGCGCCGTCTCTCCTCGTCAGTGGCGCCCCCTGCCGGTCGGCCGACCGGCGCGCGGGAGCGTCATGTCTCTGGTGTGTGGTTCCGGACCGGAACCGAGGGTCTGCCTGGGTGGCAACCCGCTCGGATCACGCTTCGGAAGATGCCTCGACCGGGGTCTCGGCCTTGGCCTCGGCAGGTGCTTCGGCCGGAGCCTCGGCGCCCGCGTCCGCCGAGTCCTCGGTCGCGTAACCCTGGCGCTCCGCCTTGCGGGCGGCCTGCGCCTCACGGGCCTCGGCCATGGCCTCGGTCTTCTTCTTGTGCGGACCAAGAACCATGATCATGTTCCGGCCGTCCTGCTTCGGGTTGGACTCGATGAACCCGAGGTCCTCGACGTCCGAAGCAAGCCGCTGGAGCAGTCGGAAGCCCAGCTCGGGGCGGGACTGCTCACGACCACGGAACATGATCGTGATCTTGACCTTGTCACCCTGCTTGAGGAACCGGACGACGTGACCCTTCTTGGTGTCATAGTCGTGCGGGTCGATCTTCGGCCGGAGCTTCATCTCCTTGATGACCGTGTGCGCCTGGTTCTTGCGCGCCTCACGGGCCTTCATGGCCGACTCGTACTTGAACTTCCCGTAGTCCATGAGCTTGCACACGGGCGGACGGGCTGTCGCCGCGACCTCGACCAGGTCCAGGTCGTACTCCTGCGCAAGTTCCAGGGCCTTGGCGAGCGGGACAATGCCCACCTGCTCACCACTGGGACCGACAAGTCGCACTTCGGGAACGCGAATCCGGTCGTTGATGCGGGGCTCGGCGCTGATGGATCCTCCTCGGTAGCACCACACGACTGTCTGGCAGACAGCCGCGTAACGTCTGTTGTGATCAGACCAACCGCGGCGGAACATCAAAAATGCCCCGGACGGCACACAGGCAGGAGCTCCTCGAATACCGGAGCACCGCCGTGCATGTGCCACGGGGCGCATCGGGCGGTTCCATCGTCCGTACGGAACGATGGGCACCGCCTGACCGGTGACCCGCTGCCCGGAAGGGGCAGCCAGGTGGGAGATCGGAGCCTCCACTTGTGGGCCGGGCACGCAGGTGTCCGGCCGGTCGTCACTCCAGGTTAGCACCATTGGCCCGGAGGAGCTAACGGAGGAGCGGGCGCCGAGCGCGCCGTGAAGCCGCGGTGGTCCGCAGGACCGGCCGGCGGGGTGCCGCCGGGCCGCTGCCGGAGGCGAGGGACGGCCGGGTACCGCCGGGGCATATCGTGTGGGGCATGAACGACGCGACCTCCCCCTCCGCCCAAGATTCCGCCGGCTTCGACGCCATGACCCGCGACATCGCGGAAGTTCCCGCCGTCGAGGTGATCGTCACGGTCGCGGTGAACCTGATGAGCGCGGCCGCCGTGAAACTGGGGCTGACCGAGGAGGGCGCCGAGCACAAGGACCTGGACGAGGCGCGCAAGCTGGTCCACGCGCTGGCCGGTCTGATGGACGCCGGCGCGACGGAGATCAGCTCGTTCCACGCGGCGCCGCTGCGCGACGGGCTGAAGTCGCTCCAACTGGCGTTCCGCGAGGCGTCGCTGGTGCCGGACGAGCCGGGGCAGGGTCCGGGCGAGAAGTACACGGGTCCGGTCTACGGCTGACCGTCCGCCAGCAAGCCGATTCGTGTGATGTCGTCCGCCGACCGGTTCGCGTCACACACGTACGAAGAGGGGCTCGCCGGGAGGCGTGGCCTCGGCCGGCAGCAGTGCCAGGTCGAGTCCGCGTACCAGGCGGGCCCTCAGTACGTCATCGGCCGCGAGGGCCTCGGCGACCCGGCGGGCCGCCTCCGCCGGGGGCGTGGCCGGGTCCAGGACGAGCGCCAGGGTGCCGTCCGCGCTACCGGGGCCGAGGTGCGCCCGGAGCACGGCGGGCTCGGCGGCGACGGCGGACCGTACCGCCGTGGTGACAGCGGGGTCGTCGAGCGGATCGGTGCTCGGCCGCCCCTCGGCGAGGGCCAGCAGGGCGGGCCCGGTGAGCTGGTACGGGACGGGTCCGGCGAGGTCGAGCACCACCGTGTCGGCCTTCTCGTGGGCGGCGGCCTGGAGCGCCTGGTGCAGGGGTACGGCGACGGGGCGGGCCTCGGGGTCCCAGCGGGCCAGCGCCGCGACGGAGGTGAACGTGGGCAGTGCGCGCCGGTCGCCCGCCCGGAGGGTCGGCACCGCCATGTCGCTGGTCTTCTCGCGGCGCAGGCCGTTCTCGTCCTCCTCCGTCTCACCGAGGACGGCGACGACGGGAACCAGCAGGCGGGCGCTCCTGAGGGCGGCCAGCACACGCGGTTCGGCCGACCGGTCCCCGGCCCAGGCGGCCAGGGCCTCCGTCAGAGCGGGATCAGCGGTGCCGTCGTCGTCGGAGAAACCTGAGTCCGGGATGTTCTTGAGGGCCACGCGTCGAGACTAGACGAGTCCTTCCGAAGGCCCGGCCGCGGGGAAGCGGCACGCACGCGTACCCGGCCGCGCGCGGCAACGTACCGTCGTCGGGTGGATCTTTCGGTCGCGGTGTACGACATGAAGGGCGGGCGCGAGACGGCGTTCGGCGCGGACCGGACGTATGTCACCGCCAGCGTGGTGAAGGTGGCGGTCCTGGCCGCGCTGCTGCTGCGGGCGCAGGACACCGGCCGGTGGCTGACGGCCGAGGAGGAGCGCCTCGCGGCGGCGATGATCGAGCGCAGCGACAACGACGCGGCGACGGCGTTGCGGGCGGCGGCCGGGGGCGTGGCGGGACTGGACGCGGCGCACGCGCGGCTCGGTATGACCCGGACGACGGCGGCGCCGGCCTGGGGGCTGACCCGGACCACCGCGCGCGATCAACTGACGCTGCTGAGGGCGGTGTTCGGCGGGGCTTGCGGGCCGCCGGTGCTGAACGGCGACTCGCGCCGCTTTCTGGCGCGGCTGATGGGGCGAGTGGTGCCCGGACAGGACTGGGGCGTGTCGGCGGCGGCCGGAGGTGACCCGGCGGGCGAAACGGCGGGCCGAGCGGCAGGCGAAACAGCAGGCGGCGGTTGGGCGCTGAAGAACGGCTGGCTGCCGAGGACGGGGAGCGGCCTGTGGGTCGTGCACTCGGTGGGGCTCGTACGGGACCGGTCCCGTAGGGGGTCCCGTACGGGGCAAGAACGGGACCCCGTACGGGGCCGGCCGACGGAACACCTACGGGGCCGGTCGGCAGAGCACGTACGGGACACATCGGCAGGGCGGATACGGGACTGTCTCGTCGCGGTGTTGTCCGACGGCCACGCGTCGCTGGAGGAGGGAATCGCCCGGGTCGAGGAGGCCGCCGTCAGCGCCGTGCGCCGGGTCGGGCAGCGGAGCGGCTGAACCCGCCGCGCCAGAGCACCACCGCGCACGCCAGCAGCAGGGCGCCGGCGCCGCCCGCCACCGGGGCGATCCAGCCGGCCGGTTCCAAAGCCCCGTCCGAGGCGTCGGGACCGCTGCCGAAGTACTGCTTGCCGAAGCCCGCGGCCTCGCTCTCCAACTCCGTACGGGACAGTTTCGCGCCGGCCTTGATGGCCGCGGCCGGGTCGACGAGGCCATGTCCCCTGGCATCGTCGCGCCCGTCCTGCGGGGTCTCACGCGCCGTGTCCGCGAGGAGCTTCTTGATCTGGGCGGGGGTCAGATCCGGGTAAGCGGAGCGCACGAGGGCGACGGCCCCGGAGACGAACGCGGCGGCGGCGCTGGTGCCCCAGCCCTCGTAGTAGCTGCGGTCGGGGTCCGCTATGACGACGTCGACGCCCGGGGCGCTGACGGTGGCGTACCAGCGGCGGGTGGAGAAGGCGGCGTGGGTGCCGTACTCGTCGACGGCCGCCACCGCGATCACACCGGGGTAGGCGGCGGGATAGGAGATGTGGTCGCCCTTCTCGCCACCGTTGCCGGCCGAGGCGACGACGACGGCGCCCTTGTCGAGGGCGTACCGGACGGCCGCGTCCTCGGCGGGTTCGGGGTGGGCGGACTCGCTGTCGTCGCCGAGGGAGAGATTGATGACGTCCGCGCCCTGGTCGGTGGCCCAGCGGATGCCGTCGGCGAGGGCGCCGCCCTTGGACGTGCGGGCCTTGTCACGGGCGGGGTCGGTGCCTTCGAGGATGACCCGGACGGGGAGGATCTTCGCCTGCGGCGCGATCCCGAGGACCCCGTCGGAGCGCTCGAGACCATGGCCGTGTCCCGCGATGATCCCGGCCATGGCGGTGCCGTGCCGGGCCCAGGCCCGGTCGCCGCTGGTGGCGCCGAAGCCGATCAGGTCCTTGCCCGGCAGCACCTGTCCGGTGAGGTCGGGATGAGTGTCGTCGACGCCGGTGTCCAGGACCGCGACGGTGACGCCGGTGCCCTGGCTGGTGCGCCAGGCCTGCTCGGTGTGCATGGCCTCGAGAGCCCACTGCTGGGACCGGATCGTGTCCGCGTGCGCGGGGGCTGCGGGGACGAGCAGAAAGGACGCGGCACCGAGGACGGCGACGAGGCGGTGGCGGCGCCGTGGGGCTCCTGGGCGCGGTGGGGTCATGGGGATTCTCGGGCTCTTCGGCATCGGAGGCATTCGGGGTATCGGGGTCATCAGGGTGCCGCCGTGCCGCCGCTGACGGTCGTGCGCAGCCCGCGCTCGATGCGGTCGGCGATGCCCTTGGCCTCGTGTCCCAGGCCGGCTTGCGCGGGTGCGGTCGTGGCTCCCTTGGCCATGGCCTTGTCGACGGGCTGGGGGGAGGTGACCGTACGTCCGTCGGCGAAACCGGAGACGGCGAACACGACGACGGGCGCGTCGGTGAGCACGTTCACCGTCCAGCTCGCGCGCTGCGCGTCGCCGAATCCGGCGGCGACGGTGTTCCCGACGGGGAAGGTACGGGGCATCAGGTCGGCGCGTTCGCCCAGCCCCTCGTCGCGGAAACGGTCACGCAGGGAGGCCATGGCGTCGGGGTCGGCCTGGGTGAAGACGAACCCGACGGTGGTGACGCTGCTGGACGTGGAGTCGGCGTACGTGGCGCGGAGCACCCGTACACAACCGGCCGGCCGCAGTGTTCCCAGCAGCAGGGGGTCGAGTGTGCCGGCGCAGCCGCTGTCTGGCGCGACAGCGATCCGGATCCAGTCGCGGTCCGCGCCGCCGGGTCCGGCTCCGTTCCCCTTGAGGGTGCGCGGAAAGAGGGTGTCGACGGGGACGCTGTGCCAGAGGGTGCGGGCGGCGGTGAAGCTGTCCCGGCCCGGGGACTCGGCGGCCGAGTCCCCGGTCAGCCAACTGCCGGTGGCGGCACCGCCGATCAGCCCGAGTCCCAGCACGACACACGCCACGGCGGCGACGGCCCTGGCAGGGCGCCGCGCGGGCACGGGCCGCAGCCGGGTGGTGGTCTCCGCGGGCGTCTCGGGCGGCGCTCCGGCCCAGCGGTACCCCGTCGGCGCGGGGCGACCGGCACCGGCATCGCCGTGAGCACGGCTCCGGGGCACGGGCGGCGTCGGTGGTACGGAAGGCGCCTCACCGGGCCGCCGTACGGGGCGAGGCGGCACCGCGCCGGTACGAGGCCCCGGCGGCACGGGGCGCAGCCGGGTGGTGGTCTCGGCGGGGGTGGGCGGGGGCGCGGATGCCGATGCGCGCGGGGGCGTGGACATGCCGCCGGGCCTCCGGGCGCCTGCGGGCGGTGTGGTCGTCGGGAAACCTGACGATGCGGTGGTCCGGGAACCGGCCGGGGAGGTGGCCGGACGCGGCGGAGTGGCGACGGTAGGTGGTGGTGTGGCGGCGGTACGTGGTGGTGTCGCGGCGGTACGAGGCGCGGGGCCCGCGTTGTTCAACCGGTCGGTGACGGGCGGGGCCTGCGCCGAGCGCTGCGCGGGACGCGAGGCAGCGTTGGTGCGCGGCTCGCCGGTTGGCCGCGGAGTGCCCGAACGCGGTGGCGTGGCCGACCGCGGTGGCGTGGCCGAGGACGGGCCGGCCGAACGGCGTGGTGTGGTGGCCGAGCCACTCGTACCGAACCATTCGGCGCTCGTCGGCGCCGGGGCCCGGGGGTCCCGCTCGTCGGGAAGCGGCACGCCGGCCGAACGCCGGACGCCGGACGGAGCCGTGGTGGACGACGGCCCGTACGGCGAGGCCTGAGCGTCCCCGGATGCCGCGGATGGCGAATTGCTCCCGAGGCCGCGTGCGGTCGTCGCGCCCGGGGCCCGGCCCGCACCTGCTTGCTCACCGCTTGCCTGCGAGCCGCCCTTTTGCGAACCGCCGCTTTGCGCACCGGACCGTTGCCCACCGGGCGGGCGGCCCGCCGCGGGCGGGCCGTAACCGGTGTGCGGGATCACGGACGGGGTGCTCGTGTCGGCGCGAGGATCGCCGGGCCGCCGGTCCGTGCCCCGAGGCACCGCCGACGCCGGAGGGCCAGGAGGCCGTGGTGGTATCCGCGACGGTGCCGACGGGGGGAGCATGGCGTCGGTGATGCGCGAGACCGGCGTACGCGGGGCGCCCGCGCCCGGCTCGGATCCGGCGGACGCAGACGTATCGGTCGTAGACGTATGGGCCGTAGACGTATGGGCTGTTCCCGCCGTACCGGGGGTGCCGGTCGTTCCGGACGTGCCGGGCAGGCCGGAAGCACCTGGCAGGACAGGTGTGACGGGTGGCCCGGACGCACCGGGCGTCGGCGGTGGAGTCGTGGGGCGGGGTGGTACGGGAGCGCGTTGCGCTTCGGTACTCATCCGCCCCCCTGAGCCGCCCGTACAGATTGATCCACCCGCACGCCGATCCGCTTACGGAACGGCCACGTTCGCGTGGTGTGTGCGTCACTCTACGGGCTGGAACAGGCGCGGCGGGAACGAGCGCGAAGGCCCGTGGTGATCTGCCCAAATCCTCCCCCTACCGTGCGGTAATCCGGTCTGGCAAGCTCGGCCCATGACTCCGCCCATGCCCCCGCGAGCCACTGACCGGGCCCGGTACGACCGGGCTACCGCCCATCTCGACGCCCCGCTCGCCCTCGTCGATCTCGAAGCGCTGGACGCCAACGCCGACGACCTCGTCCGGCGGGCCGGGGGCAAACCGATCCGGTTGGCCAGCAAGTCGGTGCGCTGCCGGGCGCTGCTGGAGCGTGTCCTGGGGCGTGACGGTTTCGCGGGGATCATGTCGTTCACCCTGGCCGAGTCGCTGTGGCTGGCGCGCGCCGGATTCGAGGACGTACTCCTCGCCTATCCCTCGGCCGACCGCGCCGCCTACGCCCAGCTCGCCGCCGACCCCAAACTCGCCGCCGCCGTCACCGTGATGATCGACGATCCGGCGCACCTGGGTCTGATCGACGGGGCACGCGAGGGCGGCCGGGAGGAGATCAAGGTCTGTCTGGAACTGGACACGGCCTTGCGGCTGTTCGGCGGCCGGGTCAGGATTGGTGCACTGCGTTCCCCGCTGAGCGAGCCGGGCCAACTGGCCGAGCTGGCCAGATCTGTAGCGCGACGCCCCGGATTCCGGCTGGTCGGGCTTATGGCATACGAAGGACATGTGGCCGGGGTCGGGGACGCCTTGGCAGGACAGCCGCTGCGCTCGCGGGCGATCCGACTGATGCAGACAGCGGCCCGCAAGGAGCTGGCGGAGCGGCGCGCGGCGGTGGTTCGTGCAGTGAGGGCCGTCGCGCCGGAGCTGGAGTTCGTCAATGGCGGTGGCACGGGCAGCGTCCAGCACACGGCCGCCGAGGACTCCGTGACGGAGATCGCCGCGGGCTCGGGGCTTTACGTCCCACGGCTCTTTGACAACTACACATCGTTCACGGGACGTCCGGCGGCGCTGTTCGCCCAGCCCGTGGTCCGCAGGCCGGGCGTCGGCGTGGTGACCGTGCTCGGCGGCGGCTATCCGGCGTCGGGGCCGGCCGGCCGGGACCGGCTGCCCACGCCGTATCTGCCGGAGGGATTGCGGTACGACGGCCAGGAAGGCCCCGGAGAGGTGCAGACCCCGCTGCTCGGCTCGGCGGCGGACGACCTGCTGATCGGCGACAAGGTGTGGTTCCGGCATGCCAAGGCCGGTGAACTGTGCGAGCGATTCGACGCGTTGCAGCTGGTGGAGGGCGACCGCGTGGTGGCGACCGCCCCCACGTACCGGGGCGAGGGCCGGACCTTCCTCTGAGGGGCTCCTCCGAGGGGAAATCTTCTGAGGAGGGGCTCCTCAGCGCGACTCCTCAGGCTCAGGAGTCGCCTTGAGGAGTCCTCGCCTCAGGGCCGTGCGGGGCCCACGCGGGCACCAGGAGAGTGCCCACAGGGGGCGTGGAATCAGGAGAGCGCCTACAGAGGAGTGACGTACGCCCCCGTGAGACCACCGTCGACCAGGAAGTCCGTGGCGTTCACGAACGACGCGTCGTCGCTGGCGAGAAACGCGACCGCCGCCGCGATCTCCTCCGCCTCGGCGAACCGGCCGACCGGAATGTGCACCAGCCGCCGTGCGGCCCGCTCCGGATCCTTCGCGAACAGCTCTCGCAGCAGCGGGGTGTTGACGGGCCCCGGGCAGAGCGCGTTGACCCGGATCCCCTCGCGCGCGAACTGCACCCCCAGTTCCCGTGACATGGCGAGCACACCGCCCTTGGACGCGGTGTACGAGATCTGCGAGGTCGCCGCGCCCATCCGGGCCACGAAGGACGCGGTGTTGATGATCGAGCCCCGGCCCTGGCGTCGCATATAGGGAATGGCGGCCTTGCAGCAGAGGTAGACCGAGGTGAGGTTGACCTCCTGGACCCGCTTCCAGGCCTCCAGGCCGGTGGTGAGGATCGAGTCGTCGTCGGGCGGTGAGATCCCCGCGTTGTTGAAGGCGATATCGACGCTGCCGTAGGTGTCATAGGCGGTCTTGAACAGCGCCTCGACCTGTTCGGCGTCGGTGACATCGACGGGTACGAAGATCCCGCCGACCTCCTCCGCCACGGCCTTTCCCGTGGTCTCGTCGACATCGCCGCACACCACGTGCGCGCCCTCGGAGGCGAGCCTGCGCGCGGTGGCCAGGCCGATGCCGCTGCCGGCTCCGGTGATGACTGCGGTACGGCCGGTCAGACGCCGGCAGACGGGGTCGTTCGTGGCTGCGCTGATGGGGGCGGTCATGATGGCTCAGGCCTCCGTACTGATGAAGACGTTCTTGGTTTCGGTGAAGGCTGCGAGGGCGTCGGGGCCCAGTTCCCGGCCGAGGCCGGACTGCTTGTAGCCGCCGAACGGGGTGCCGTGGCGCACGGCGCTGTGGGAGTTGACGGACAGATTGCCCGCGGCGACGGCACGCGACACCCGCAGGGCGCGGCCCACGTCACGGGTCCAGATCGACCCGGCGAGTCCGTAGTCGGTGGCGTTGGCGAGCCGGACCGCGTCCTCCTCGTCGTCGAAGGGCAGCACGACGGCCACGGGCCCGAAGACCTCCTCGGTGGCGACCGGTGAGTCGGCGGCGGCATCGGTGAGGACGGTCGGCGGGAACCAGAATCCGGCGCCGCCGGGTGCGGTGCCCCGGATGCCCTTCGCGCCCTCGGGGACGTACGACCGCACGCGCTCCAGCTGGACCGCCGAGATCAGCGGGCCCATCTGGGTCCGCTCGTCGGAGGGGTCGCCGACGACCACCGACTCGACGGCGGGGGCGAGGAGTTCGAGGAACCGGTCGTGGACCTCGCGCTGGACGAGGATGCGGGTACGGGCACAGCAGTCCTGGCCGGAGTTGTCGAGGAAGGCCATCGGCGCGGTGGCCGCGGCGGCGTCCAGATCGGAGTCGGCGAAGACGATGTTGGGGCTCTTGCCGCCGAGTTCGAGGGTCACGCGCTTCACCAGCGTGGCGCTCTTCTCCATGATCCGCTTGCCGACGCGGGTGGAGCCGGTGAACACGATCTTGGCCACGCCCGGATGCTCGACCAGTGCGTTGCCCGCGACGTCGCCCGCTCCGGGCAGGACCTGGAAGAGATGCTCGGGAAGGCCCGCCTCCAGGGCGAGTTCGGCCAGTCGGAGCGCGGTGAGCGGGGTGGTCTCGGCGGGTTTGAGGAGCACCGCGTTGCCGGCCGCGAGGGCGGGGGCGGTGCCCCAGGCGGCGATCGGCATGGGGAAGTTCCAGGGCGCGATCACCCCGATCACCCCGAGCGGTTCCAGCAGGGTGATGTCGAGGCCGCCCGCGACCGGAATCTGGCGGCCGTTCAGCCGCTCCACTCCCCCGGCGGAGTAGTCCAGGAGGTCACGGACGTTGCCCGCCTCCCAGCGGGCGTTGCCGAGGGTGTGGCCCGCCTCGCGGACCTCCAGCCGGGCCAGTTCCTCGTTGTGCGCGTCGACGACCGCGGCGAAGCGGCGCAGCAGTCGCGCGCGGTCGGCGGGGGCTGCCGCGGCCCACCGGCGCTGAGCCGTCGCGGCCCGCCGGACCGCCGCGTCGACCTGCGCCGGGGTGGTCGCCGGGACGGTGGCGACGACCTCGCCGGTGGCCGGGTTGAGGACCTGGTGTTCAGCCGCTCGGTGCTCGGTCCCTGGGTGTCCGGTCGGGGGGTGTTCGTTCACGGGGCGTTCCCTCACAGGCGTTCGAAGGAGCGGCGAAGCTCCCAGTCGGTCACCGCGGCGTCGAAGGCATCCACCTCGACCCGCGCCATGTTGCGGTAGTGCGCGACGACTTCGTCGCCGAAGGCCGCGCGGGCGATGGGGCTGTTCTCCCAGAGCTCGGCGGCTTCGCGCAGGGTGGCGGGGACATGGTCGTACGCGGCGGTGTAGGCGTTGCCCGTGCAGGCCTCGGGAAGTTCCAGCTCGTTCTCGATGCCGTACAGCCCCGCGGCGATCAGACCGGCGACGGCGAGATACGGATTGACGTCCCCGCCGGGCAGCCGGTTCTCGAAGCGCAGCGACCGGCCGTGGCCGACCACCCGCAGTGAACAGGTGCGGTTGTCGTGGCCCCAGGCGACGGCCGTGGGCGCGAAGGATCCCGGCTGGAAGCGCTTGTAGGAGTTGATGGTGGGCGCGTACAGGAGGGAGAAGTCGCGCAGCGCTGCGAGCTGGCCCGCCAGGAAGTGCCGCATCACGGGGGACATGCCGTCGGGCCCGTCCCCGGCCATGACCGGGGCGCCGTCCTCGTCCTGGAGCGAGAGATGGATATGGCAGGAGTTGCCCTCGCGCTCGTTGTACTTGGCCATGAATGTGAGCGAGACGCCCTCCTGGGAGGCGATCTCCTTGGCGCCGGTCTTGTAGATGGCGTGCTGGTCGCAGGTGACGAGGGCATCGTCGTATTTGAAGGTGATCTCGTGCTGGCCGGGGTTGCACTCGCCCTTGGCGGACTCGACGGTCAGTCCCGCGCCGGCCATCTCGTTACGGATCCGGCGCAGCAGCGGTTCGACACGGCCGGTGCCGAGGACGGAGTAGTCGACGTTGTACTGGTTGGCCGGGGTCAGACCGTGGTAGCCGCTGTCCCAGGCCTGTTCGTACGTGTCCTTGAAGACGATGAATTCGAGTTCCGTGCCGGCGTGCGCGGTGTAGCCGTGGGCGGCGAGGCGCTCCAGCTGGCGGCGGAGTATCTGGCGGGGCGCCGCGACGACCGGCGAGCCGTCGTTCCAGGCGAGGTCGGCGACGAGCATCGCCGTGGCCTCGTTCCAGGGCACGCGACGCAGGGTGGCGGGGTCGGGGCGCATGGCGAAGTCGCCGTAGCCGTGCTCCCAGGAGGACATCGCGTATCCGTCGACGGTGTTCATCTCGGTGTCGACGGCGAGCAGGTAGTTGCAGCCCTCGGTGCCGTGCTCCAGGACCTCGTCGAGGAAGAAGGACGCGGCGAACCGCTTGCCCTGGAGCCGGCCCTGCATATCGGGGAAGGCCAGAACGACCGTGTCGATCTCGCCGCTCTCCACCAGGATCCGCAGATCCTCGACACTGAGCGGGGGTGTGCGGTCTGCCACGGGGTTGCTCCTCCTTCGGTCAGCCGGAAGCCATAAGGTATTCCTGAAGACCTTTGGTTGGGAAGGGGAAACGGCGACGTGGCGAAGAAGAACGAGCCGATGGACCCGCTGACTCCAGTACTGCGGCCCGTGCGGGCGGGAAACGGTTTCGAAGAGGCACTGGAGCAGATCCTTCAGGTCGTACGGCTGGGGCTGGTGGCGGCGGGCGAACGGCTGCCCGCCGAGCGTGAACTGGCGGACCGGCTGCGGATCAGCCGGGTCACCCTCCGCGAGGTGCTCAAGGTCCTCCAGGACGAGGGCCTGGTGGAGAGCCGGCGGGGACGGTACGGCGGAACCTTCGTGCGGCGCCGGCCCGACGCCCCCGCCCGGGGCGCCGGGGAGGAGCTGCGGCGGCGCGTGGAGGGCGTGGACATCGAGGACGTCCTGCGTTTCCGCGAGGTGCTGGAGGTCGGCGCGGCGGGGCTGTGCGCGACGCACGGACTGACCGGGGAGCAGGCCGGACGGCTGCGCTCGGCACTGGCCGCGACACACGACGCGCCGCTGGCGGACTACCGCAGGCTGGACACGCTGCTGCATCTGACGCTCGCCGAACTGTCCGGCTCCGCGACCCTGACCGCCCAGTACGCCTCCGTACGGGCGCAGGTGAATGTCCTGCTGGACTGCATCCCGCTGCTCGTACGGAATCTGGAGCACTCGCAGCGACAGCACACGGCACTGGCCGAAGCGGTGCTCGACGGGGACGCGGACGGAGCGCGTGAGATCGCGCGCGAGCACTGCGGGGGTACGGCGGCGCTGCTGCGGGGTTTCCTCGCGTGAGTACCGCGGGGTTTCCTCGCGTGAGTACTGAGCATGTCTGTCCGGGGGCAGGACTTCGCCACCCGGGCAAGGCCCTTCCCCGTCCGGAAGCCATGACGCGCCCCGGCCGCGCACACCACGGCCACCCGCACCGCTCACCCGTAACAGCCGTTTAACGCACGGGGCTTGCGCGCGGCCACCGGGGCCGCAATGGTATGGCCTCACACCTTTACCCCCCTGAGGTAGGAGCTGCTCATGTCCGACGGCACCGATTCGCGCGTTCCACCAGCCGAAGCGGCCGACGGCCCGGCCGCGCCCCCAGACGCCTCCGCCCAGCAGGACGCCGCGTATCTCCAACGGCGCACGCTGCGCCGGGGCAGCGCCGGCTGGCTGCTGCTCACCGGTCTCGGCGTCGCCTATGTCGTCTCCGGTGACTTCTCGGGCTGGAACATCGGTCTCTCCGAAGGCGGCTTCGGCGGTCTCGCGATCGCCACGCTGCTGATGGGGGTGATGTACGCCTGTCTGGTCTTCTCGCTCGCCGAGCTGTCCGCCATCCTGCCCACCGCGGGCGGCGGTTACGGCTTCGCCCGGCGCGCGCTCGGCACCTGGGGCGGCTTCCTCACCGGTACGGCCATCCTCATCGAGTACATCCTGGCTCCGGCCGCCATCTCCATCTTCATCGGTGAGTATGTCGAGTCCCTCGAACTCTTCGGCCTGACCGCCGGCTGGCCCGTCTACCTGGCCTGCTTCGCGATCTTCATCGGGATCCATCTCTGGGGCGTCGGCGAGGCGCTGCGCTTCAGTCTGGTGGTGACGGCCATCGCGGTGGCGGCGCTGCTGATCTTCGCGGTCGGCGCCTTCACCGAGTTCGACGCGAGCGGCCTCAACGACATCCCGGTGGACCAGGACGCCTTCGGCTCCGGCTCCTGGCTGCCGTTCGGCGTACTGGGCATCTGGGCCGCTTTCCCCTTCGCCATGTGGTTCTTCCTCGGGGTGGAGGGCGTACCGCTGGCCGCCGAGGAGGCCAAGGACCCGGTCCGTTCGATGCCGCGGGCGCTGTCGATCGCCATGGGCGTGCTGGTGCTGCTCGCGGTGATCACCTTCTTCGCCGCGACGGGGGCGCGCGGCTCGGCCGCCATCCAGGACGCGGGCAATCCGCTGGTGGTCGCCCTTCAGGGAGACGGTGATCCGACGCCACTGAGCCGGTTCGTGAACTACGCGGGTCTCGCCGGTCTGGTCGCATCCTTCTTCTCCCTCATCTACGCGGGCTCCCGGCAGCTGTTCGCGCTCTCCCGCGCCGGCTACCTGCCCCGATTCCTGTCCCTGACGAGCCGCCGAAAAGCCCCCTATCTGGGTCTTCTCATCCCGGGTGCGATCGGCTTCGCGCTCGCCGCCGGCACCGGCGACGGCGGACGGATGCTGAACGTCGCGGTGTTCGGCGCGACCATCTCGTACGCCCTGATGGCCCTGTCCCACCTCGTGCTGCGCCGCCGCGAGCCGGGGCTGCCCCGCCCGTACCGCACGCCCGGCGGCATGCTCACCTCCGGCGTAGCGTTCGTACTGGCCCTCTCGGCGCTGGTCGCGACGTTCCTGGTGGACAAGGACGCCGCGTTCATCGCGCTGGGCGTCTATGTCGTCGCTCTCGCCTACTTCACCTTCTACAGCCGCCACCGACTGGTCGCGGCCGCTCCCGAGGAGGAGTTCGCGGCCCTGGCCGCGGCCGAGGCCGAACTGGAACGCGGCTGACGTCGACACCGAAGGCAGCACACCCAGCACACAGCACGAGAACGACGGAGGACTCATCCGTGAAGCCCCTCATCGGCATCAGCACCTACCTGGAGGAATCCGCCGCGTGGGGCGTCTGGGAACTGCCCGCGGCTCTGCTGCCCGCCGGTTACCCCCAACTCGTCCAGCGGTCCGGCGGACTGGCCGTGATGCTCCCGCCGGACGACCCGGCGGAGGCGGCCTCGGCGGTGGCGCGGCTCGACGGGGTGGTGATCGCGGGTGGCCCCGACGTACAGCCCGTACGGTACGGAGCCGAGCCGCACCCCCGCACCGGGCCGCCGGCCCTCGAACGGGACGCCTGGGAACTGGCCCTGATCCAGGCGGCCCTCGCGTCCGGCACCCCGCTGCTGGGGATCTGCCGGGGGATGCAGCTGCTCAACGTGGCGCTCGGCGGGACGCTCGTCCAGCATGTGGAGGGGCACACCTCACCGGTCGTCGGCCGCTTCGGCGAGCATCCGGTGAAGCCGCTGCCCGGGACCCGCTACGGGGATCTGGTGCCCGAGGAGTTCGACGTACCGACCCATCATCACCAGACGGTCGACCGGCTCGGTACGGGGCTGACCGCCTCGGCGTTCGCGTCGGACGGCACGGTGGAGGCCGTCGAACTTCCGGCCCCGCAATGGGTGCTGGGCGTCCAGTGGCATCCGGAGATGGGCCTGGACACCCGCGTCATGACCGCGCTGGTCGAGGCGGCCGCCACACCGGCCGTGACCGGCCGCCGCTGACGGAGAACCGCCGACACGTCCGGCCGCCGGTGACCTGCGGCCGGGCCCGGCGCCGTCAGCCGCGCGCTCCGCGCGTCAGGGACAGCAGGTCGCGGGCCGGACCCGCGGGCCGGGTGCCCGCCGGCCAGACCGCACGCAGGTCGCGGCGGAGCCCCACGCCCTCCACCGGCACATTCACCAGCCGACGGGCCGCCAGCTCCTCGCCGACCGCGAGTTCGCTCAGTACGCAGGGCCCCGCCCCGCTCACCGCGGCGGCCTTCAGGGCGGTCGTGGAGGCGAGTTCCAGCAGCGGCTCGGCCACGCCGCCGTACGCGGTGAGTCCGGCGTCCAGTACCTGACGCGTCCCGGAGCCCGGTTCGCGCAGGATCAGCGGGGTCCCGGCCAGCTCCGCCGGATCCAGCGGGGTACGGCGGCGGGCCCAGGGATGCCCCGGGGCGGCGACCACGAGCAGCCGGTCGTGGCCGATGACGGCGGAGTCGAGGCCGTCCGGCGCCGCCGTGCCCTCCACGAAGCCGAGGTCCGCCTCGTGCGTGAGGAGCCGCTCGGCGACAGCGGCGGAGTTGCCCGCGTGCAGCGAGACCGCGGTGTCCGGCCGGGCCTGGCGCAGCGCTATCAGCCAGCCGGGCAGCAGATACTCGGCGATCGTCATACTGGCGGCGACGCGCAGACGGGAGTCCCGGCGGTCGCGCAGTGCCTGCGCTCCCGCGTCGAAGGCCTCGGCGGCCTCCACGACGCGTCGGGCCCAGTCCGTGACCAGTGTCCCGGCGTCGGTGAGCCGGGAGCCGCGCGGTGAGCGGTCCACCAGGGCCACCCCGAGCATGCGTTCCATGGCCCGGACACGGCTGCTGGCGGCGGGCTGGCTGATGCCGAGTTCCCGGGCGGCCCGGCCCAGGCTGCCCAGCCGGGCGACCGCGAGCAGCAGCTCCAGCGCGCCGAGGTCGGGCACCCGGTGCGCGAGCGGAGCGGTGAGGGGGACGGCGGGCGGAGGATCGGCCATAACCCCAGGTTATGGCCTCATAGAGGCGGCGGGGCTGGTGGGGGCCGTACGCGACGGCGAAGGTGGGAACATGGTCACCCTCGCGCACAGCGCCGCGCTCTCCGCCGCACCCACCTCGCGCGGCGCCACCGGGACGCGGCTGCCCGCCCTGCGGCATCTCGGGCCCAACTGGTACGCGACGGTGATGGGGACCGCGATCGTCGCGACCGCCGGGGCCGGGCTCCCGCTGGATGTGCCGGGGCTGCGGGCCGGCTGCGCGGTGGTGTGGGCACTGTCGGCGGTTCTGCTGGCCGTCGTACTGGTCGCGCGCGCGGGGCACTGGCTGCACCACCGTGACCAGGCGCGCGACCATCTCCTCGACCCGGCAGTGGCGCCCTTCTACGGATGCCTCGCGATGGCGCTGCTGGCCGTCGGGGCCGCCACCCTCGCCGTGGGCCGGGATGTGCTCGGTGAGGGCGCCGCTGTCGCGGTCGACGCGGTGCTGTTCGGCGTGGGGACGCTTCTCGGTGTCGCGGTCGCCGTGACGATCCCGTACCTGATGGTCGTACGTCACCGCCTGGAGGCGGCCGACGCGTCGCCGGTCTGGCTGCTGCCGCTGGTGACGCCCATGGTCTCGGCGGCGGTCGGTCCGGCGCTGGTGCCGTATCTGCCGGCGGGACAGGGGCGCGAGGCGTTGCTGCTCGGCTGTTACGCGCTGTTCGGGCTGAGCATGCTCGCGACGCTGACGATGCTGCCGCTGGTCTTCGCGCGGCTGGTGGTGCGCGGTCCGCTGCCCCTCGCACTGACCCCGGTGCTCTTTCTCGTACTCGGCCCGCTGGGCCAGTCGACCACGGCGGTCAATCAGGTGGCCGATGTGGCGCCGTCGGCCTTGGGCGCTCCGTACGCGGACGCGCTGGGCGCCTTCGCCGTGGTGTACGGCGTGCCGGTTATGGGGTTCGCGCTGCTGTGGCTGGCGCTGTCGGCGGCTCTGGTGGTGCGTGCGGTACGGCGGGGGATGCGCTTCACGATGACGTGGTGGGCCTTCACCTTCCCGGTCGGTACGTGTGTGACGGGAGCGGAGGGGCTGGGCAGGCGCACGGGTCTGGTGGCTCTGGAGTGGCTGGCGGTGACGCTTTTTGTGCTGCTGGTGACCGCGTGGGCGGTGGCCGGGTGGTGCACGCTGCGGGGCCTGTTCGGCGGAAGGCTGCTCGCCGCGCCCGCGGTGCCCCGGCCGGCGACGGCCCGTACCGGCTGAGGAGACGCCCACCGGCGCCGGGCGCCGGTGGGCGTCGGCCCGGCCCTCGTCAGCGAGGGGGGTCGACCGTCGCGTCGATGTGCTCGGCGACGGCGACGACCAGGATGCGGGTTCCGGGCTCGGTGGCCCGCCAGCGGTGCCGTACGCCACCGGACAGATAGAGCGTGTCCCCGCGCTCCAGGCGGTACGCACGGCCTTCGGCCTCGACCTCGGCGGCGCCGTCGGCGATGTACATGATCTCGTCATTGCGGTGCTGGTACTCCCGGCCGGTGTCCTGCTCGCCGGTGAATTCCTTGGCGTTCAGCTGGTGTCCGCCGCGCACCACCCGGCGTACTCCGGGCCCGAGGTCACCGGCCCGTACGACATCGACCGTCCGCGCCGAGTCGGCGGCCGCGTGCAGCTGGGCGGGGGTCGTCTCCAGGGCGTCCGCCACCCGGTCCAGCGAGCGGGTGCTGGGCCTGGCGCGTTCGTTCTCGATCTGGCTGAGGAAGGGAACGGACAGCCCACTGCGTGCCGCGACCGCCGCCAGGGTCAGGCCCAGGGACCTGCGCCGCCTGCGGACGGCGGCGCCCACCCTGAGCGCTTCCTTGTCGTCCATGACTGGCTCCCTCCCGACCGGATCGTCATCTTCTCAGAGTTGACGCCGGTACAAGGGCTGTCCTGCCGCACCCGTACGGAACCCCCCCGGCCGGTACGAACACACGGACGAAGAGAGCGGGTGACCCCCGGGGTCAATAATGCGCGCCGCCGGGCGATTCGCAAAGCCCTGGGCCGGGCCTCAGCGCCCGGACAGGCGGAAGGGGCGGGCTCGCCCACCGGCGACGCCCACCCCTTCCGAAGACACTCCCCCGTAGTGGCCGCCTCCTAAGGAGGCGGCCACTACGACTACCTCGGGGCCATCTTGTCCGCGATGCCCGGATTCTTCGCCATCCAGGCCTTCGCGCCTTCCTCCTCGTGCCCCGTACCGGCCTTCTTGATCTCGCTCTCCAGGCTGCCGAGCTGCTGCTCGTCGAGCTTGAAGTTCTTGAGCCACTTGGTCAGCTGGGGGTAGTTCTTCGGGAAGTCCTTGTGCGCGACGTTGGTGAGCTGGTCACCGCCGCCGAAGGTCTTCTTCGGGTCCTTCAGCTTGGTCAGGTCGTACTCGTTGTAGGACCAGTGGGGCGTCCACAACGTGACCGCGATCGGTTCCTTCTTCGCGTAGGCGCGCTTCAGCTCGGCGAGCATCGCCGGGGTGGAGCCGTCGACGACCTTGTACTCGTTGTCGAGACCGTAGTCCGGCAGCACCTTGTCCTTGAGGACGTTCATCTCCTCGGTGCCCGGCTCGATGCCCACGATCCGCCCCTTGAACTCGTCGCTCCGGCCCTTGAGGTCGGCGAGGGAGTCGACGCCCTTGACGTACGAGGGGACGGCGACCTCGCGGGAGGTCGGACCGTACCAGGAGCCGAGCTTGGTGAGACTGCCCTGATACTTGTCCCAGTACTTTTTCTGCGCGTTGGGCAGCCAGCCGTCGAACTGAACGTCCACCTGCCCCTGGGCCATCGCGGCGTACATCGGTCCGAGCTCGAACTGACTGAGCTCGATCTTGTACCCACGCTCCTCGAGGACCGCCTTCCACAGATAGGTGGCGGCGATGTCCTCCTCCCAGGGGAACCAGGCGACCTGCACGGGCCGGTTGCGCTCGTCCTCGCCGTTCGCGGCCTTACCGGCCTTGGCGACCGGGGTCCACTTGTCGGCGAGGCCCGGGTTCTCCTTCAGCCACTCGCGGACGGCCTCCTGCTCCTTGCCCTTGCCGGTCGTCTGGATCTTGGCCTCAAGACTGGTGAGCTGCTTCTCGTTCATCTTGAAGTTCTTGAGCCACTTGCCGACCTGCGGGTTCTCGGAGGAGAAGCCCTTGCGCGCCAGGGTGTGGATGCCGTCGCTCTCCGCGCCGAAGGCCTTCTTGGGGTCCTTCAGCTTGGTGAGGTCGTAGTCGTTGTAGGCCCAGTGCGGCGACCAGAGCACGACCGCGATCGGTTCCTTCTTCGCGTACGCGCGCTTCAGCTCGGCGAGCATGCCGGGCGTGGAACCGTCGACAAGCGTGTACTCCTTGTCGAGGCCGTACTCCTTGAGGACCTTGCTCTTGAGGAGGCCCATCTCACCGGCGCTGGGCTCGATGCCGATGATCTTGCCCTTGAAGGTGGAGCTCTTGCCCTTGAGGTCGGCCAGGGACTTGACACCCTTGACGTACGAGGGCACGGAGATCTCCAGGGAGGTCTTGTCGTACCAGGCCCCCATGTCCTCCAGCTTGTTCTTGTACTTGGCCCAGTACGTGGCGTGGGTGATCGGCAGCCAGGAGTCGGTCTGGATGTCGATCTGGCCGGCCGACTGGCCGGTGTAGAGCGGACCGGCCTCGTACTGCTTGGCGTCGACCTCGTAGCCGCGCTGCTCCAGCAGTTCCTTCCAGAGGAAGGTGGAGGCGATGCCCTCGTCCCAGGGGATGTACCCCATGCTGATCTTCTTGCCCTGGCCGACGTTGTCGGCGTCCGCTGTGGTGTCGGCGCTCTTGGAACCGCCGAACAGACCGATGCTGCCCGCGACGAGCGCGAGGATGAGCACACCGGCGATCGCGACGACGGGCTGCGGACGGTGGGTCCAGATCTTCAGCCCACCGGCCATCTCCTGGGCCTTGGCCAGCGCACGGCGGCCGACCGGGGAGACCTGAAGGCTGAGCGCACCGGTCATCCGGTCCAGGTACACGGCCAGGATGACGACGGAGACGCCCGCCTCGGCGCCGAGGCCGATGTCGATGTTGCCGAGAGCGCGGTAGACCGCGCCACCGAGACCGCCACCGCCGACCATGCCGGCGATGACCACCATGGACAGGCCCAGCATGATCACCTGGTTGATGCCGGCCATGATCGTCTCCAGCGCCAGCGGCAGCTGGACCCGGAGCAGGGTGTTGCGCGGGGTGGTACCGAACGCCTCGGCGGCCTCGACCAGTTCCGCGTCGACCTGGCGGATGCCCAGCTCGGTCATCCTGACGCCGGGCGGCAGGGCGAAGATGATCGTGGCGACGATGCCGGGGGTCGCTCCCAGACCGAAGAAGATGACACCCGGGATCAGATAGACCATGGCGGGCATGGTCTGCATCAGGTCGAGCACCGGCCGGACCAGCGAACTGACCGTCTTGGAGCGTGCGGCCCAGATGCCGAGCGGCACCGCGATGACGAGCACCACGATCGTCGCGACCAGCACGAGCGACAGGGTCTCCATCGCTTCGCTCCACAACTCGATGGAGTCGATCAGAGCGAAGCCGACAAAGGCGAGAACGCCCGCGAGGAGGCTGCGCAGCCACCAGGCGAATACGGCGAGGATGCCCGCGAGGAGCAGCGGTTCCGGAGCCGAGAGCACCGCGTTGATGCCGTCGTACATACCGGAGACGATCGAGCCGATCGCGTCGAACAGCCAGGCGAAGTGGTTCTGCAGGAAGGTGACGGCGCTGTCGACCCAGTCACCGAGAGCAAGCCTAGGCACTGGCTACCGCCTTGTCGCTGTTGTCCTTGGAGACCGACGTGCCGGCCGGCGCGCCAGCGGGCACCTCGGGCGCCATCGGCTCACCGAGGACGGCCAGCAGCCTGGCGCGCGGGACGACTCCGACGAGCGCGCCCTCCTCGTCGGTGACGGCGACCGGGACGGCGCTGGTGGAGCAGGGCGTGAACAGCTCGATGATCGGCGCGGACTCGGCCACCTGGGCGGGCGCGGCGGCGAGTACGTCCTCGGCGGTACGCAGTTCCTTGCCACCGTCCGTACGGATACCGAAAGCGGTCTCCGCGTCGGCCATGATGGCGCCGGCGGTGAGCACCCGGGAACGGTCGACATCCTGGGTGAAGGAGGCGACGTAGTCGTTGGCCGGGGTGACGAGGATGTCCTCGGCGGTGCCCATCTGGACGATCTCACCGTCACGCATGACCGCGATCTGGTCACCGAGGCGCATGGCCTCGTTGAGGTCGTGGGTGATGAAGACGATGGTCTTTTTGAGCCGTTTCTGGAGCTGGAGCAACTGATCCTGCATATCGCGGCGGATCAGCGGGTCGAGCGCGCTGAAGGACTCGTCCATCAGCAGCAGATCGGCGTCGGTGGCGAGCGCGCGGGCGAGACCGACGCGCTGCTGCATACCGCCGGAGAGCTCGTCCGGCCAGGACGTCTCCCAGCCGCCCAGGCCCGTCATCTCCAGCGACTCGGCAGCGCGCTTCTCACGCTCCTCACGGGACACACCCTGCACTTCGAGTCCGTACGCGGCGTTCTCCAGAACGCTGCGGTGCGGAAAGAGCGCGAAGTGCTGGAAGACCATGCTGATCTTGGTGGAGCGTACGTGCCGCAGCTCCTGCGGACTCAGCGCGGTCAGATCCTGACCGTCGAAGAGCACCCGTCCCGATGTCGGTTCGAGCAATCCGTTCAACATGCGAAGCAGCGTGGACTTGCCGGATCCGGACAGCCCCATGACCACGAATATCTGGCCGGGCTCGACCGAGAAGGAAGCGTCGATCACCGCTGCGGTCGTACCATCGGTGCGGAGCTCGTCACGGTCCGTGCCGCTTTCGAGCTTCCTCACAGCCTCAACTGGTCGTCTACCGAAGACTTTGTACAGGTGTTCGGCTTGCAGCCTGGACACATACACCTCACGCGTTGAACGGAAAAACGGCCCGCAACCCCCGCGGGCGGGCCGTGGAGCACGCGGGGTCGGCCCCACACCCGGCAACAATGCTTGAACATGCAACCTGGTTCGCTCCGCATGCGCGCCTGCCCGTACTTACACGAGCCAAACAAGTCTGTGATTCACGTCACACCCGGCGGGTGATCCAAGGGCCCGCGCCGGCCGTTCGCGAGCGCGCGGGGTGACGTTTCGCGGCACTCCGTGACCGCCGGTCATCGTCGGTGACATCGGTGGCTTTCCGTACACACCGTGACTGTCAGTGGCGTGGGGCATCATCGGGGATGTGACGCGACGCCTGATGCTCCTCGACACCGCTTCCCTCTACTACCGGGCCTATTTCGGAGTCCCCGACTCCGTGCGGGCCCCGGACGGCACCCCGGTCAACGCGGTGCGCGGCCTGCTGGACTTCATCGGCCGCCTGGTCCACGACCACCGGCCCGACGAGCTGGTGGCATGCATGGACGCCGACTGGCGGCCGGAGTGGCGGGTGGAGCTGATCCCCTCGTACAAGGCCCACCGCGTGGCCGAGGCGCACGCGGAAGGACCCGACGAGGAGGACACCCCGGACACCCTCGCCCCGCAGGTCCCCATCATCGAGGCCGTGCTCGACGCCCTGGGCATCGCCCGGGTGGGCGTCGCGGGGTATGAGGCGGACGACGTGATCGGCACGCTCGCCGGCCGGGCGACGGGCCCGGTGGACATCGTCACGGGCGACCGCGACCTCTACCAGCTGATCGACGACGCCCGGGGAGTGCGGGTGCTGTACCCGGTCAAGGGAGTAGGCACGCTCCAGCTCACCGACGAGGCGGCGCTGCGGGAGAAGTACGGCGTCGACGGCGCCGGTTACATCGATCTGGCCCTGCTGCGCGGTGACCCGAGCGACGGACTGCCGGGCGTCCCGGGCATCGGCGAGAAGACCGCGGCCAAACTGCTCGACGCCTTCGGCGATCTGGCCGGGATCATGGCGGCGGTCGACGATCCGGGCTCCAGGCTCACCCCCTCCCAGCGCAAGCGGCTCGACGGAGCCCGGGATTACGTGGCGGTGGCGCCCACGGTGGTCCGGGTCGCGGGTGACGTTCCCCTGCCCGCCTTCGACCCGGCGCTTCCCTCGACGCCGCTCGACCCGGCCATGCTCGACGCGCTCGCCACCCGATGGGGACTCGGCGGTGCACTGCAACGCCTTCTCGTCACACTCCGGCGCTGAGTGTTAAGTTAGGTAAGCCTAAGTGTCGTAAGAGTGAGTCAGGGAGTCCGCCGTGGCAGAACAGCCGGTCCGTACAGCACCGACGACCCACGAGGGGCAGGTCCTGCGCACCGAGTGGATCACTCCGCACATGGTGCGCGTGGTCGTGGGCGGCGCGGGGCTGGCCGGTGTGCGGGCCGGTGAGGCCACCGATCACTACATCAAGCTGCTGTTCGGCGCCGAGGGTGTCACCTATCCGGAGCCGTTCGACATGGACCGGATCCGCGCGGAGTTCCCGCGCGACCAGTGGCCCGCCAACCGCACCTACACCGTGCGCGCCTGGGATCCGGTGGCCCTGGAGATGACGATCGACTTCGTCGTGCACGGCGACGAGGGGCTGGCCGGGCCCTGGGCGGCGCGGGCGCGACCGGGCGAGACCGTACGGTTCCTGGGCCCTGGCGGCCTGTACGCGCCGGACCCGGCCGCGGACTGGCATCTGCTGGTCGGCGACGAGAGCGCCCTGCCGGCCATCGCCGCGTCGCTGGAGCGGGTCCCGGCCGACGCCGTCGTCCACGCCTTCGTCGAGGTCTCGGGCCCCGAGGAGGAGCAGAAGATCACGACGCCCGACGGAATCGGGATCACCTGGCTGCACCGCGGCGACCGACCGGTGGGCGAGGCGCTGATCGCCGCCGTACGCGGCCTGGACTTCCCCGACGGCGACGTGCACGCCTTCGTCCACGGCGAGGCGGGCTTCGTGAAGGAGCTGCGCCGTCATCTGCGACTGGAGCGGAACATCCCGCGCGAGCGGCTGTCGGTCTCCGGGTACTGGCGGCTGGGCCAGACCGACGAGGCGTGGCGGACCGTCAAGCGCGAGTGGAACGAGCAGGTGGAACGTGAGCAGGAGTCCGCGGCCTGAGCGCGTCCGGGAAGCGGCGGAGCACAAGAACGTAAAGGCGAGTAGAGAGCGGCCCGGACAGGACAGGGCCTGGTGAACGCGAGGAAACCCCGGCGGCAGGGCTGCCTGCCGCCGGGGTTTCCTCGCGTTCGTGACCGGCTCTCGCCACCCGCCCAGCAGGCCCTGCTGCTCGTACACCCGGCCCGTCGGCACCACGTGCCGGCCCCGCCGCCCGTCACCCACACGGCGCCACCCACGCTTCCCGACCAATCCATGGCGGCCATGGCTCCGAACCCCTTGGGAGAAGTGTGCTCGGGACGCCGGCCGGCCCGTGCGACATGATGCCGGAACGCCCGTCCGTACCGTGAAGGAAAGCCGCGTGAAAGAAGCCGTATACATCGGTGGGCCCGCCTCGGCGAGGCCCGATCTGCAGGAACTGCTCGTCCAGGCGGCCCGGGGTGACCAGGATGCCTTCTCCGACGTGTACGACGCGGTCTGCGCGCCCGTCCTCGGCCTGGTCCGCACCGTCCTGCGCGATCCCGCCCAGTCGGAGGAGGTGGCACAGGAAGTGCTGTTGGAGGTCTGGCGTACCGCTGCCCGTTTCCAGCCCAGCCGCGGCAGCGCCATGGCCTGGATACTCACCCTCGCCCACCGCCGCGCGGTGGACCGGGTGCGCTCGGCCCAGGCGTCCAGCGACCGGGAGCACCGGGCCGCACTGCTGGAACGGACCCCGGCCTACGACGAGGTCACCGAACAGGTGGAGGGCCGCCTCGAACGGGAGCAGGTACGCCGCTGTCTGCGCACCCTCACCGAGCTCCAGCACCAGTCCGTGACCATGGCGTACTACCAGGGTCTGGCCTATCGGGAGGTGGCCGAGTTACTTTCCGTCCCGCTCGGCACGGTCAAGACCCGGCTCCGCGACGGTCTCATCCGGCTGCGTGACTGCCTGGGGGTGTCCGCATGACCGCGGATCTGCACACACTGACCGGTGCCTACGCGCTGCACGCCCTGGAGCCCCAGGAGCGCGCCGAGTTCGAACGCCATCTGAACGCGTGCCACGCGTGCGCCCAGGAGGTGCGCGAACTGAGCGCCACCGCCGCCCGGCTGGGGCAGGCCGTGGCCATGACACCGCCGCCCCGCCTCAAGGAGCAGGTGCTCCGGCGGATCGCCACCGAGCGCCAGGAACCCCCGGTGCTCGCCCCACAGTCCCACTCGGGCGGCGGCGCGGGGCGCGGTCGCTCGTTGTCCCGCTTCACCCTGGCCGCCTGCCTGGCCGCCGCGGCGGCCTTCGGCGGAGTCGCCGTATGGCAGTACGAGGAGGCACGGGACGCACAGCGGCGGGCCGAGGCGTCGCGGCAACAGTCCGAAGCCCTGGCCGTCGTGCTCGCCGCTCCGGACGCCAAGATCACCACGGCGAGGCTGACGAACGGCGCCACCGGCACCGTGGTCGTCTCCCCCAGCCGGAACCGGGCCGCGTTCCTCGCGTCCGGGCTGCCGAAACCGCCGAACGGCATGGTCTACCAGCTCTGGTACAACGACGGCGGAACGATGCGGGACGCGGGCCTGATGGACTCCGCGACCGGCTCGGACGCCGTCCTGATGGCCGGTCCCGTTGGCGCGGCCTCAGGGATGGGCATCACGGTGGAACCGGCGGGCGGCTCCGCGCAGCCCACCTCCGCCCCACTGGCGCTGATGAACTTTCCGGGCCTGTAGGGGCGGGCGTACGACACAACCGCCTGGACGCGCGGGCGCACACAGACAGGACACGTACATGAGCGTTGCCGTCGTCCTCTTCACCTCCGACCTGCGGGTGCACGACCAGCCGGTGCTGCGCGCCGCCCTGAGCGGCGCCGACGAGGTGATTCCGCTGTTCGTGCGCGATACGGGGGTGACCGCGGCGGGTTTCGACGCCCCCAACCGACTGGCGTTCCTGGCCGACTGCCTGGCCGCGCTGGACGCCGGACTGCGCGAGCGCGACGGCCGGCTGGTCATCCGTACGGGTGAGGTGTGCGAGCAGGTCCGCCGGGTGGTGCGCGAGAGCGGTGCCCAGGAGGTCCATGTCGCCGCCGGGGTGAGCTGGTACGCCGTACACAGGGAGGAGCGGCTCCGCACGGAGCTGGCGGGCGTGGGATGCGCGCTGGTGGCGCACGACGCGGTCGTCACGGTGGTGCCTCCGGGGCAGATCACCCCGTCGGGCAAGGACCACTTCGCGGTCTTCACCCCGTACTTCCGCCGCTGGGAGGAGACGGGCCGGCGTGCGGTGATGACGGCGCCCAGGACGGTGCGGGTCCCGGCGGTCGACAGCGAACCGTTGCCGGAGCGCGCGGCGGTCAAGGGGGTCTCGCCCGGCCTCGCCGAGGGCGGTGAGGAGGTGGCCCGGAAGCGGCTGTCGTCCTGGCTCGGCGGGGGAATCGAGTCCTACGAGGACCGGCACGACGACCTCCCGGGCGACGCGACATCCCGGCTCTCCCCCTACCTCCATTTCGGCTGCCTCTCCCCGGTGGAACTGGCGCACCGGGCCGATCGGGCACGGGGCGTGGGTCCGGCGGCCTTCCTGCGGCAGCTGGCCTGGCGGGACTTCCACCACCAGGTGCTCGCGGCCCGGCCTCTGTCCGCGTGGTCGGACTACCGCACGCGTGGCGACCGTTGGCGTACGGACGAGAAGGAGATCGCGGCCTGGCGCGAGGGCCGCACCGGCTATCCGGTGGTCGACGCGGCCATGCGCCAGCTCCTCCACGAGGGCTGGATGCACAATCGGGGACGGCTGCTGGTGGCGAGTTTCCTCACCAAGACGCTGTACGTGGACTGGCGGGTCGGCGCGCGGCACTTCCTGGACCTGCTCGTGGACGGGGACCTCGCCAACAACCAGCTCAACTGGCAGTGGACGGCGGGCACCGGCACGGACACCCGCCCCAACCGGGTCCTCAACCCGCTTGCCCAGGCCAGGCGGTTCGATCCGCGTGGCGACTATGTACGGCGCTGGGTCCCGGAGTTGGCCGGGCTGAAGGGGCCGGACGTCCATCAGCCGTGGAAGCTGCCGGACACGGACCGGGCCCGGCTGGACTATCCGCACCCGATCGTGGACCTCGACGAGGGCAGGGACCGCTTCGCACGGGCCCGGGGCGTCGACTAGGGCGCGCCCGGCCGATCCTCCGCCGGGCCCGGAGCGCCCCTACGCGGTCGACGGTTCCGCGAAGGTCGCCTGCGGCAACGTCCACACGGCCGGCGCGCCAGGCGGGCAGGCAGGCAGGCAGGCAGGCAGGCAGGCAGGCAGGGACAACGCGCGGGCCCCGTCGGATCATCCCGACGGGGCCCGCAATTGTCACGGTGCTATCCCTACGGCCTCAGCCCACCGAGCTGTACGCCACCACTCCGCGCAGCACCGCGTCGACCGCCTTGCGGGCGTTCTTCGCGACCGTGCTGTTGTCGCGCGGTGCCGCCGCGGCGACCTGGCCGAGCACATCGATGACCTGCTTGCACCAGCGCACGAAGTCACCGGCCGGCATCTCCGCCTCGCGCAGCACCTCGTCCAGCCCCTTGCCGGACGCCCACATGTAGACCGCCCAGGCGAAACCGACATCGGGCTCGCGCTGCCCGACACCCTCCGTCTGACTGATCTTCAGGTCCTCTTCCAGGGCGTCGAGCCGACCCCAGATACGGACCATCTCCCCCAGCGCGGTCTTCGCCGCGCCCGAGGGGACCTTGGGCGCCACCGCGTCGTCGGACTGCCGGGCCTCGTACACCAACGCCGATACACAGGCGGCCAGTTCGGCCGGGCCCAGTCCTTCCCACACCCGGTCGCGCAGGCACTCACTGGCGAGGAGATCCAGTTCGCCGTAGAGCCTGGCGAGCCGCTTGCCGTGCTCGGTGACCTCGTCGCCGCGCAGATAGTCCAGCTCGGTGAGGAGCGCCACGATCCGGTCGAAGGTGCGGGCGATGGTGTTCGTCCGCCCTTCGATCCGGCGCTCCAGCTGACGGGTGTCCCGCTGGAGCCGGTGGTAACGCTCGGCCCAGCGGGCGTGGTCCTCGCGCTCGTCGCAGCCGTGGCAGGGGTGGGCACGCAGCTCCGTACGGAGCCGGGCGATCTCCCGGTCGTCGGCGGCGGGCGCACGCTGCTTGCGGTGCCGCTCGGGCACCACGTGTCCGGCTTTGGTACGCAGCGCGGACGCCAGATCACGGCGCGACTGCGGCGAGCGCGCGTTGAAGGACTTGGGGATCCGCATCCTCTCCAGCGCCTCCACCGGCACCGGGAAGTCGATCGACGCCAGTCGCTTGACCTGCCGCTCGGCGGTGAGCACCAGTGGCCTGGGCCCGTCCTGGTACTCGAATCCGCGGTGTCCGTTGGCGCGCCCGGCCGGCAGCCCGGGGTCGAGCACCAGCGCGAGGCCGGCGAACTTGCCGGTCGGAACATGGATGATGTCGCCCGGCTTGAGCTTCTCCAGCGACGAGGCGGCGGCGACCCGGCGCTGCGCCGCGCCCTGTTTGGCCAACTCGGTCTCGCGGTCCTTGAGATCGCGGCGCAGCCGCGCGTACTCCTCGAAGTTCCCCAAGTGGCAGGTCATACCGGCGCGGTAGCCGTCGAGCCCCTCTTCGTTCTTCTGCACCTGCCGGGAGATCCCGACGACCGACTTGTCGGCCTGGAACTGCGCGAAGGAGGTCTCCAGCAGCTCGCGCGAACGGTGCCGGCCGAACTGCTGGACCAGGTTCACCGCCATGTTGTACGAGGGCCGGAAGCTGGAGCGGAGCGGATACGTCCGGGTCCCGGCGAGTCCGGCGAGCGCGCCCGGGTCCATGCCGCGCTGCCAGAGCACCACGGCATGGCCCTCGATGTCGATGCCCCGGCGTCCCGCCCGGCCGGTCAGCTGGGTGTATTCACCGGGGGTGATGTCGGCGTGCTGCTCCCCGTTCCACTTGACCAGCTTCTCCAGTACCACGGACCTGGCCGGCATGTTGATGCCGAGCGCCAGCGTCTCGGTGGCGAAGACCGCCTTGACCAGGCCCCGGACGAACAGCTCCTCGACGACCTCCTTGAAGGTCGGCAGCATCCCCGCGTGGTGCGCGGCGATGCCCCGCTCCAGGCCCTCCAGCCATTCGTAATAGCCCAGGACATGGAGGTCCTCACCGGGGATGGAGGCCGTGCGCTCCTCGACGATCTCGCGGACCCGCCGCCGCGCGTCGTCGTTGTTGAGCCGCAGGCCCGCGTACATGCACTGCTGTACGGCGGCCTCGCAGCCGGCCCGGCTGAAGATGAAGGTGATGGCGGGCAACAGGCCCTCGGCGTCGAGCCGCTCGATGACCTCGGGCCTGGCGGGCGTCCAGATCCGGCCACGCTGCCGACGCTCGCGCTCCCGGTCCGCCTCACGGATCATCTTCCCGCGCCGGCGCTCGCGCGGGTTGTAGGTGCGCTGATTCTCCATCCGGGCCAGCCGGACCAGATCGGGATTGACCTCACGCCGGCCCCCGCCACGGCCGCCGTGGTCGGTCTCCTCCTCGAAGAGGTCGTACATCCGGCGTCCGGCCATGACGTGCTGCCACAGCGGCACGGGCCGGTGCTCGGAGACGATCACTTCGGTGTCGCCCCGGACGGTGTCCAGCCAGTCGCCGAACTCCTCGGCGTTGGAGACGGTCGCCGAGAGCGACACGAGGGTGACCGAATCGGGGAGGTGGATGATCACCTCTTCCCAGACGGCGCCCCGGAAGCGGTCGGAGAGGTAGTGCACCTCGTCCATGACCACATAGCCGAGTCCGAGAAGCGACTGCGAGCCCGCGTAGAGCATGTTGCGGAGCACTTCGGTGGTCATGACGACCACCGGAGCGTCGGAATTGACGCTGTTGTCGCCGGTCAGCAGGCCGACCTTGTCCGCTCCGTAGCGCTTGGCCAGGTCCGCGTACTTCTGGTTGGAGAGCGCCTTGATGGGTGTGGTGTAGAAACATTTGCGGCCCTCGGTCAGGGCCAGGTGTACGGCGAATTCGCCGACGATCGTCTTGCCCGAGCCGGTGGGCGCCGCGACCAGCACGCCCTTCCCGGCCTCCAGGGCCTGGCAGGCCTCGATCTGGAAAGGGTCCAGGCCGAAGTCGTACATCTCGCGGAAGGGAGCGAACGCCGTGGCCTGCTCGGCGGCGCGGATCCGGGCAGCGGCGTAGCGCTCGGCGGGTGAGAGGTCCTCAGTCATCTTGCGATCGAGCCTACCCGCCACCTCTGACAGTCGGCGCGATCTTTAACGCAGCCAGGAACGCACCTGCGAAATAGGCACTACGGCGGCGGCAGTCGTGGGGCTGCTGACCGTTGGTCCGGCCACAGCCACCGAAGCCACACCGCAGGAAATCCACAGAGGTAGCACCACATGTTTCAGCTACTCCTGGGATGACAGCGGCATCATCTCGACAACCATCTACGCCACCAACAACTGCGGCTCAACCAAGCGCCTTCAGTTCAGCTTCGGTGGCGTCACCGGGTGCATGTCGGTACCTGGTAACACCCGGGAGCACCACAAGTATGCGCTCTTCAACCCGTCTGGCTTCAAGGAGGCGGTCTCGTTTGTTGTAGCGGGTAGCGCGCGAGCGTTGTTTCTGCTTGAGGCGGTTGAAGCAGCGTTCGACGACGTTGCGGCAGCAGTAGACCTGGCAGCCGAGGTCGCGCAGGCTTTCGCCGCGGCGTCGGCGTCCGCTGATCCGGTCGACGCGCTCGGGGGATCGTGCAGGCGATGTCACGTCTGCACAGGTAGGCGTGGTTTTCGCGGGCCGAGTAGCCATTGTCGTCCCGACCCCACACGGGTCGGCCTGCTCCGCGTTCGCAGGAACGCGAGGGGGTGTCCGCGACCGTCGCAGGCGAGAAGAAATCTTCGTGCTCAGTCCGCCGTGTGAGCGTCCGAGCGCTTCGCGGGTCCCACGATTCCATCCGTCGACAGCCACGGAACCGCCCGAAGCCGGTCTTCCCACGACCCGTACCGCTTCGCCAGCACTCGTTCGACGGCCTGCCGCAGCGGCCAGCCGTCATCCACGACACAGCGGGCCTGCCGCAGACGCGCGATCTCAGTTAAGGGAGACGCGGCGCGGCATGAGCGCCTTTCTGGTTACCGATGCGGATGTCGCAATCCACACCGAGCAAGAAGGCCCTCACTTATCCAGGGACCACAGAGCCGTGGCGTTCGTCACCAACCCCGGTGGATAGAACACCTGGTGCGGCAACGTGCCAGCTCACCAACCTGAGAATCAGGTGATGTCGTCGTAACCATTCAGCCGGTGGCTGGTCCGGCCCGTGTCGGACTGCTCAGGCACGAAGGGTGGCGAGACGGGCTCGACGGCACTGATCCTCTCGGGAGTCAGGTCCAGGTCCGATGCCTCGTCGTCATCGAGATCCGCGTCCGGGTTGTTCCGGCGGCGCCGTCGGTCATTGACGAAACAAACGCCCAGCGCCATGAAGTACAGAACGATGATGGGAGCAGCCAGCGAAAGCATCGTGAGCGGGTCGCCGGTCGGGGTCGCGAACGCGGCGAAGACCGTGATACCCAGCACAAAACCGCGCCACCAGCCGGCGAGCCGCTTCGCCGTCAGCACACCGGTGAAGTTGAGCAGCACGAGCAGCAGGGGGAGCTCGAAGGCCAGCCCAAAGACGATCACCATCCGCACGACGAGATCGAGGTAGTCGTCCACCGGCAACAGGTTGCGTGTGTCCTCGGGGGTGAAGCCGAGCATGACCCTGGCGGTCTGCGGAAGAATTTCGTAGGCGAGAACGGCACCACCGAGGAAGAGCGGTACACCGACCGCGGCGAACATCAGCGCGTACTTCTTCTCGTGGTTGTGCAGGCCCGGCGCCAGGAATCCCCAGAGTTGGTACAACCAGATCGGCGTGGACAGCACCACACCCGCGACAAGGGAAACCTTCAGCGCCGTCGAGAAGGGCGCGAGCAGGCCATTGAACGTCATGTCAGCGCATGGCTGACCATTCTCCTGACGTCCCAGAGGGCCAGCGCAACCGACCGACTCCAGGACGGGCTTGATCAGGAAGGCGATGATGTCCGTATAAAAGACCGCGGCGACGATCGCGATGAATACGATCGCCAGCACCGACTTGAGCAGTCGGTTTCGCAGCTCACGCAGGTGCTCCGCGAGTGGCATGCGCCCCTCGGCGTCTTTCTCCTGCTTCGGGGCAGACTTGAGCAACCCGCGTCCCTTGTCTCGTAGCGGCGTCCGTCAGCGGCCGCCGGCAGCCGTCAGGTGAAGTGCGTCAGCTCTGCGTGGTGCTGCGGTTCGGCTCGCTGACTGGACGAGCGCCGGCGACATCGCCGGGGAACGCCTGGATCGTCCGCGGTGCAGCCGGCTGGTGGGCGGTGGTGTCGGCCGAGGCGTCGGCGGCGGGAGCCGTCTTCTCGTCGTCCTTCTTCATGGCCTTGGCCTCGCTCTTGAGGATGCGGGCCGACTTGCCGAGCGAACGCGCCATGTCGGGAAGCTTCTTGGCGCCGAACAGCAGCAGGACGACTGCGATGATCAAAAAGATCTCGAGCGGCTTCAGATTGCCGATCATGTGCGACTTCCTTCTCACTGAGGCGGCTGGAGTGGGGCTGCCCTTTCGACCGGGCCGGGCCCGGTAATGGTGCCGACAGCGATCGTAACCCGCGGGAGTAAACGTGAGGCAATGCCTGTGCATACGCCCGGCGGCGGCCCTCGCCGCGAAGTCCGGGCCACGATCGTCACCCTACCGCCAGGAAGGATCGGCGAGGAGAGTGCGGCGGCGCTCATGACCGCAGACGATTCCGCCCTCCGTCACCGCAGCGCGTCTCCGGTCGAGGCCAGCCTCGTGGCCGCACGCTCCAGGTCCTCGGCGGCCCGGTTGATCCGGTCCGTGGTGGCGGCGACCTGGCGGCCGAGTCGCTGGGCTTCGAGGAAGACACGGATCGCCAGGACCCCGAGTACGGCGATGCCGAAGAACCCCAGAGCGATGGCGAGCATGGGCCAGAACATGGGCAGAACCTAGACCGTTCTCAGAGACTTCTCATCCCCGGACAGCTGAATCCGAGGCTGCTTGAAATTGCTTGAAACGACCTTGCGGAAGAACCGCAGGGAGGTGCGGCACGGAGGAGCCGCGCGCAAGAGCCGCCAGGGCCTGTCCGGCGGATCTTCGCGGGACAGACCTTAGACGGTCGAGTGGAGGCGCAGCGTCCGCACACCACCGCCGGTGAGGAGTTCGATGATGCGCTCACCGGCGGGCCTGCGGACCGCGGTCTCGCACTCGGGGCAGGTGAAGGAGTAGAAGGTGGTCTTCCGGCTGGCCCCGATCGCGAGACGCAGCGCGCCCGGGGAGAGTTCGAAGCGGCCACGGCACTCGGGGCAGGCCGCTCTGAAGAGGACCGGGACAACGGTCGAGAATCCCGGCAGTCCAGTTATCGCCGACATGTTCCTTGGCTCTCCTTGTCCCCAGCCGTTCAACACTGTCCCCAGCCGTTCGGCACTGAGCCGTTCACTGCTGGACGTCGTACGCCGCGAGCGCGTCACCGGCCGCCAGCCGCGCGCTCTTCGCCAGATCCGGTGGGGACACGATCCGTCCGTCCCCGCCGAGCCGTAGCGCGAGCCGTCTCAGCGAGGTGGGCACGGAGGTGCGCAGGGTGATGCGCAGACCGCCGTCGGGAAGCTCGACCGCGGAGTCGTGCGGGTAGTACTCCGCCACCCACCGGCCGCCGGGGCCGACCTCGACCACCACCTCGGGGTCCTCCGCCGATGGCTGCACCAGCCCCTCCGACAGGTCCCTGAGCTCCAGCTCCGGGGGCGCCGCCGGAGCATCCAGCAGCCTGATCTCGGCGACCCGGTCGAGCCGGAACGTACGCCGCGCCTCGGAGAGCCGGCACCAGGCCTCCATATAGGTGTGGCCCACGGCGAACAGCCGGATCGGGTCGACCTCGCGCTCGGTCAGCTCGTCCCGCGCCGGGGAGTAGTAGCGCAGCCACAGCCTGCGGCGCTCGGAGATGGCGCGGTCGACATCGGCGAACACCCCGCCCTCGGCCTCGAAGGTCACCGAGAGCCGGGAGCTGGCGCCCGCCGCCTCCCCGGCCGCGGTCTCCAGCTTGGCGGTGGCACGCAGCAGCGCCTGCCGGTCGCTCTCGCGCAGACCGGGCAGGGTGGCGACGGCTCGGGCCGCTACGAGCAGTGCGGTGGCCTCGTCGGCGGCCAGCCGCAGCGGTTCGGCGACATCGTCCGCGTTGTGCCACCAGATCCGGTCACCGTCGGTGTCGATGTCGAGGAGGTCGCCGCCGCGGAAGCTGGTCCCGCACATGGGAAGGACGTCGAGGTCGGAGATCAGCTGGTCCTCACTGATACCGAACGCGCGCGCGACATCACTGACATGGGCGCCGGGGCGCTCCCGCAGGTAGGTCACCAGCGAGAGCATCCGCCGGGTCTGGTCGATGGCGTTGGCTGCCATGGTGTGTACGAGCCCCCTCAGCCTTTGGCCACGGCGCGCAGCCGGTCCACGACGTCCGCCCGCAGGTCCGCGGGCTCCAGTACGACCACGTCCGGCCCGAACTCCACGAGCCAGGCGTCGAGACCGTGGCCGTACGGGATCTCCAGTTCGTCCCAGCCGTCGCCCAGCTCTCTCGACGACAGCGCCTTGGAACGCAGCGGATAGCCGCACCCGGAGCGCAGCTTGATCAGTGCGGAGCGGGTCGCGGTCTCCCCCGCCCAGCCCTCCACGGTCTCCCGCACGGTGACCACATCGGGCACGGGCGCGCCGAAGACTCCGGCGCGGGAGCGGACCTTGCCGGTGATGCGGGAGAGCCGGAAGACGCGCTCGGCGCCGCGGTCGCGGTCCCAGCCGGCCAGATACCAGTGGCCGCGCCAGCACTCCAGCGTCCAGGGCTCGACCTGGCGCGGCTCGGGGCGGGCGGCGTTGGCCTTGCGGTAGTCGAAGACGACGGGGCGCCGGTCGCGGCAGGCGAGCATCAGCGGTTCGAACGCGGCCTCGTGGACGGGGATGCGCGGTTCGAGGGCACTGTGGTGTGCCTCGTACGAGTCCTCCGCCTCGGGCATTCCGGCGGCGCGGAGCTTCTGGAGGGCACCGCTCGCCGCACCGGCCAGCCGCGCCTGCTGCCAGACCTTGGCGGCGAGCCCGAGCGCGGCGGCCTCTTCGGCGTCGAGCGTGATGGCGGGCAGCCGGTTGCTGTCGCGGCGGGCGAGATATCCGGTCTCCCCTTCCAGGTTCTCCACCGTCTCGATGACCAGGCCCAGTTCGCGCAGATCGTCCTTGTCGCGCTCGAACATCCGGTTGAAGGACTCGTCGGTGCCCGCTTCGAGGTAGGCCTCGATGGATTCGCGCAACTCGCGCTTGCTGAGCGGACGCCGGGTCCCGAGCAGGCACAGCGCCAGATTCATCAGCCGCTCGGCCTTGGCAATCGCCATCGACGCCCCACACCCCACTTGATCGTGCCGCATCCGCCCGCTGACCGTACCGCCCCCGGGTGTCGCGGCAAAGTCGTGGCCACGGTCCGGGCAACCGTCCGGACACAAGCCGAGGGCCCACGCCGGACGGCATGGGCCCTCGGATGTCCGGACCTGATCGCCTGATCGAAAGCGAAGCGATCAGCAGGAGATGATCAGACCGCGATCAGATCGCAGACGAAGATCAGCGTCTCGCCCGGGGCGATACGGCCGCCACCGGCGCCGCGGTCGCCGTACGCGAGGTGCGCGGGGATGATCAGCTGCCGGCGGCCGCCGACCTTCATGCCCTGCACGCCCTGGTCCCAGCCGGCGATGACCTGTCCGGCGCCGAGCTGGAACTGGAGCGGGGTGCCGCGGTTCCAGGAGGCGTCGAACTCTTCGCCACTGGAGAAGGCCACGCCCACGTAGTGGACGGAGACGGTGTCGCCCGCCTTGGCCACCGGGCCGTCGCCTTCGGTGATGTCCTTGATCTCCAGATCGGCCGGCGGCTCGCCACCCGGGAAGTCGACCTCGGGCTTGTCGATGCTCACTGAACTGCTCCTCCAAATGATGAACTGGGCAACCGGGACAGTGTTACACCTTCGCCAGGATGTCCACTGCGAACACCAGCGTGGAGTTCTTCGGGATGCCCTGCTGCTCCTGGTCGCCGAAAGCCTGGTCCGGCGGAAGCACGATGAGGACCCTGCTGCCCACCTTCTTGCCGACCACACCTGTCTTGAGACCCTTCAGGGTCAGCTGCGGCAGCGGGAAGGTGGCGGTACGGCCCGTCTTGTACGTGCTGTCGAACTGCTTGCGGTCCTTCCAGATGAACGCGCTGTAGTTCAGCACGACCGTGTCCGAGGCCTTGACCTCGGCGCCCTTGCTCTCCAGCACGTAGTTGGAGACCAGCTTCTTGGGCGGGTCGGTCTTCGGGATCGTGACCGTCGGCTCCTTGCCGTCGTCGTTGGTCCCCACCTTCGGCAGGTCGGCGTCGTTCTGCGCGACCTCCGAGCCCTTGGCGGACTTCGGGACCTGGGTCGCCTTCACGATGTCGACGACGAAGACCAGCGTGGCGTTGGGCTTGATGTCGCCCTGGCCCTGGGCTCCGTAACCGAGCTCCGGCGGGATCCCCAACTCGACGCGGCTGCCGACCTTCTGGCCCTCCAGGCCCTGGTCCCAGCCCTTGATGACCTGTCCGGCACCGAGGGTCAGGTCGAGGGGCTGCTTGCGGTCGAAGCTGTTGTCGAACGGCTTGGCGGAGTCCCAGCTCTGACCGAGGTAGTTGACCTGGAGCGCTTCGCCCTTCTTGACCGTGGCGCCGTCCCCCTTGCTGAGGACATCGACCGTCAGCTTCTTGGGCGGGCTCCCCTCCCCCTTCTCGAGGGTCGGCTTCTCACCGAACTTGCTTCCGGCGGTGACCGCGGGAAGTCCGTTCTTGGACGAGGTGGAGTCGGAGCCTCCGCTGTCTCCGCAAGCTGCTGTCGACAGCAGCAGCAAGGGGACGACGATCAGGCCGGCAAGTCGGCGCACGTGTTCCTCAGATCTCAGACGGCACAGTAGTTGCCCGACACTCTAAGGCGTGACGAGGGCCCCGTACGCGATACGTACGGGGCCCGGTCCGCATTCCACCAATGCGTGTCACACGCCTGCTGACATACCGCCAGGCATACCGGATCACATACCGGCGATCAGCTTTTCCACCCGGTCGTCGACAGACCGGAACGGGTCTTTGCAGAGCACCGTGCGCTGTGCCTGGTCATTGAGCTTGAGGTGCACCCAGTCGACGGTGAAGTCCCTGCGCTGCTCCTGGGCGCGGCGGATGAAATCGCCGCGCAGTCGCGCCCTGGTGGTCTGCGGGGGCACGGACTTGCCCTCGAAGATCTTCAGGTCGTTGCAGATCCGGGCGGCCTGGCCCTTCTTCTCCAGCAGGTAATAGAGACCACGACGGCGGTGGATGTCGTGGTAGGCGAGGTCTATCTGAGCGACTCTCGGATGCGACATGGTCATGTTGTGCTTGGCCCGGTACCGCTCGATGAGCTGGTACTTCATGACCCAGTCGATCTCGGTGGCGATACGGTCGAGATCCTCCGCCTCGATCGCGTCGAGCGTACGGCCCCAGAGCTCCAGGACCTGTGCGACGGTGCCGGTGCGGATGCCCCGCCGGTCCACGAAGTCGACGGCCTTCTCGTAGTACTCCCGCTGGACCTCCAGCGCGGAGGCCTCCCGGCCGCTCGCCAGGCGCACCTTGCGCTGGCCGGTGAGGTCGTGGCTGACCTCCCGGATCGCCCGGATGGGGTTCTCCAGGGTCAGGTCACGCATCACCGTGCCCGCCTCGATCATGCGCAGCACGAGATCAGTGGCGCCGACCTTGAGCAGCATGGTCGTTTCGGACATGTTCGAGTCGCCGACGATGACATGCAGACGGCGGTAACGCTCCGCGTCCGCGTGCGGCTCGTCGCGGGTGTTGATGATCGGGCGGGAGCGCGTGGTGGCGGAGCTGACGCCCTCCCAGATGTGCTCGGCCCGCTGGCTGACGCAGTAGACGGCACCCCGCGGGGTCTGGAGCACCTTGCCGGCGCCGCAGAGCAGCTGCCGGGTGACGAGGAAGGGGATGAGGATGTCCGCGAGCCGGGAGAACTCTCCGTGACGGGCGACCAGATAGTTCTCGTGGCAGCCGTAGGAGTTTCCCGCCGAGTCGGTGTTGTTCTTGAAGAGATAGACGTCGCCCGCGATTCCCTCCTCGTGCAGGCGGCGTTCGGCGTCGACGAGCAGGCCTTCGAGAATGCGTTCGCCCGCTTTGTCATGCGTGACCAGCTCGGAGATGTTGTCGCATTCGGGAGTTGCGTATTCCGGATGCGAACCCACGTCGAGGTAGAGACGGGCACCGTTCCGCAGGAAGACATTGCTGCTGCGGCCCCATGAGACAACACGGCGGAAGAGGTAGCGCGCCACTTCGTCAGGTGACAGTCGGCGCTGTCCCCTGAACGTGCACGTGACGCCGTACTCGTTCTCCAGCCCGAAAATGCGGCGGTCCATGTCTGAACATTACGCCTGATGGCCTGAGCTGAAACCGGGTTCGGCCGCCCCGCTTCGATCATTTTCCGTCGGAGGTGTGGCATTCGACGGACTGACCGGATCCGCGAGGACCCGCCGAGTGGCCAGCAGCACCAGCAGAGCGGCGATCCCTCCGGCCCCCGCGACCCCGAAGCTCGCGGGCGTGCCGCCGATCTCGACGGCCGGGCCCGCCACGGCCGTTCCGAGCGAGGCGCCGACGCCGAAGGTGGTGACGAGCCAGGAGAACGCCTCGGTGACGGTGCCTCGGGGCGCGTGCCGGTCGACGACCACGAACGCACAGGCCAGCGCGGGCGCCAGGAAGACTCCGGCGACGGCGCAGAGCACGGTCATCACGGCCACGCCCGGCGTGAGCGTCAACGGCAGATAGCCGAGGGCCAGCAGGACGACGATCGCCCGGAGCCGGCGCTCGGGGGTACCGGCCCACTCGCGGGCTCCGTACGCCATGCCACCCACCAGCGCGCCGAGCCCGAGGGCCGCCATCAGCCACCCGTAGATGGACTCACGGCCGTGGTCGTCGGCGTAGGCGATGCCCGCGACCGTGATCGAGCCCATCGCCATACCGACGAAGAGGAACGCACACAGCAGGGCGAGGAGTCCGGGCGACCGCAGGGCACCGAGCCAGTGCGCCTCGCGTGGTGCGGAGCGCCAGGCCCGGGAGGGCCTGGACAGGATGACGGAGAGCGCGCCGCACACCCCGATCACGTTGATGACCAGGAGCGCGGCGGCCGGGGACCAGAGCGCGACCAGTACGGTGACGAGCAGCGGGCCGGCGGTGAACATGACTTCCTGGGCCACGGCGTCCATGGCGTACGCCCGGTGCACCCGGTCGTCCCCGCCCAGGACGTTGGGCCACAGCGCCCGCAGCCCGCCCTCCAGCGGCGGGGTGAAGAAGCCACCGATCGTCACGGCCGCGTAGGCGAGCAGCAGAGCGTCCGTTCCGACGGCGGCGAAGACGACCATGCCCAGCGCGGAGACCACGGCCGCGGGGAGCTGCACCCGTGGCTGCCCCAGCAGATCCACGGCCCGGCCGAGCAGCGGCTGGCCGATGGCCATGGCGATGCCGTACACCGCCGCGAGTGCGCCGGCGAGGGTGTAGCTGCCGCCCTCGGCGCGGGTGAACATGACGATCGCGATGTGGCCGGTGGCGCTCGGCAGCCGGCCCACGAGCGTCCCGGTGAGCAGCCGTGCGGCGTGCGGCGCCTTGAGAATGTCCACATAACCCGTGGCCATGTCCCGCCCCCTCTTCCTCAGGTCGTCCCGGCCCGACCGGGGTTTTACGTATAACTTCGAGCGTCATACGTACCATGTGCGCAGTCCGCGGGTCCACCCGCGATCACACCGCGCGACGGAGAACGGCAACGATGACAGAGCAGTCCGCCCGGCCCACCAGCAGAGATGTGGCACGGGCCGCGGGAGTGTCCCAGGCCACCGTCTCCCTCGTGCTCGCCGGCAAGTCGCGCGGCCGGGTCTCGGAGCGGACCGCCGGGCTGGTGCGGGAGGCGGCGCACGCGCTCGGCTACCGCCCCAACCTCGCGGCCCGCAACCTGCGGCTGGGCCGGACCAGGACGGCGCTCCTGGTCGTGCCCGCGCTCACCAACGAGTTCTTCGCCCGGGTCTACACGGGCGCGGCCGAGGTCGCCGGCGAGCACGGCTTCGGGGTGGTCCTCTACCCCTCCCCCGCCGGAGTGGGGCCCGCCAGGGACCCCTTCGCCTCCGCGCGGGCCGCGCTGGACGGGGTGATCGCCTCCTCGATGGCGACCGGCGCGCTGGACGCGATCCGCGGCGCGGACGGCGCGGATCTGCCGCTGGTGATGCTGGACAGCGATCCGGCGGCGCCCGGGGCCGCTGCCCGGGTGAATCTGGATGTCGCCGACGGCATGCGGCAGGTGACGGAACACCTGCTCGGGCTCGGCCACCGGCACCTGGTCCATCTCGCCTCCGCGATCGCCTCCTGGACGTTCGACGTACGCGCCGACGCGCTGGCCGGTGCGGTACGCGGCGTCCCCGACGCGACCGTACGAACCGTCCACGCACCGCTGGAAGTGGGCGCCGCACGAGAGGTCGTGGAACGCGCCCTGACCGCCCCTGGCCCCCGGCCCACGGCGCTGGTCTGCGACGACGACATCCTGGCCGCGGGAGCCTGCAAGGCGGTGCGCAGGCTCGGCCTGCGGGTGCCCGAGGACCTCTCCGTGACCGGCTTCGACGATCTGGCCCTCGCGACGGCGGTGGAACCGGAGCTGACCACCGTACGGCTGCCCGCCGAGCGGATCGGCGAGCGCGGCATGTCGGCGCTGCTGGCGGTCCTGGACGGACAGCGGCCGGAGACCGGCGATCTGCCGGTACGCCTGGTGGTCCGCGCCTCGACAGCGCCGCCGCCCTCGATATCCCGCCCCTGAGCACACCACGCCGGCCGGGCGGGCCCGGCCCGGACGACTTGGCCGCAAGGACCCCTCAGACGCCTGTGCCCCGCTCCGCGGGCGCGGAGCGGGGCACAGGCGGGAACACACCGGTCACTCGTCGGTGTCCTCCGCCTCCTCGGTGTCCGAGGGAGCGTCCGTCGGGGTGGACGCGGCACCGTCCGCCTCCAGCAGGCGGGAGAGCTGGCGACCGACGATCCGCTTGAACTTGCGCTGCTGCGGTCGCGTACGGTCCAGGACGGCGACCTCCAGCCGCTCCGCGGGGATCTCCCGCTCGCCGCCGTTGGTGTCCCGGGACAGCGCCTGGACGGCCAGCTTCAGCGCCTCGGCGAGAGACATCCCGTCGCGGTGCCGCTGGTCGAGGAAGGTGCTGATCTGCTCCGCGTTGCCGCCGACCGCGACCGAGCCGTGCTCGTCCACGATCGAACCGTCGTGGGGCAGCCGGTAGATCTGGTCGCCGTCCGCGCTCGCGCCGACCTCGGCGACGACCAGCTCCACCTCGTAGGGCTTCTCGGCGGAGCTGGAGAAAATGGTGCCGAGCGTCTGGGCGTAGACATTGGCGAGGCCACGGGCCGTCACATCGTCGCGGTCATAGGTGTAACCGCGCAGATCGGCATAGCGGACGCCGCCGATGCGCAGATTCTCGTATTCGTTGTACTTGCCCGCGGCCGCGAAACCGATGCGGTCGTAGATCTCGCTGAACTTGTGCAGCGCACGGGACGGATTCTCGCCGACGAAGACAATGCCGTCGGCATACTGCAGCACAACCAGGCTGCGACCGCGTGCGATGCCCTTGCGGGCGTATTCCGCCCGGTCGGCCATCGCCTGCTGGGGTGAGACATAGAACGGCGTCGACACCGGCTATCCGTCCCTTTCTGTCAGTGGCATTTTTGTTCAGAAGAGGGCGGCCGTCAGAGCAGCGCGGCACGCGGGCCGTCGGGCTGCTCCAGCCGACGCTCGAGGATCGAGCGGGCGATCTCGGAGGACTCGGCCTCCGTGAGCTTCTTGAAGCCCTCATCGGTGATGACGGTGACGATCGGATAGATCCGGCGGGCCACGTCGGGGCCACCCGTCGCCGAGTCGTCGTCAGCGGCGTCGTACAGCGCCTGGATGACCAGAGTGGTGGCCTGCTGCTCCGTCAGGTCCTCACGGAAGAGCTTCTTCATCGCGCCACGGGCGAAGATCGAGCCGGATCCCGTGGACGCGTAGCCGTGTTCCTCGGAACGGCCGCCCGTCACGTCGTAGGAGAAGATGCGGCCCTTCTGCCGGTCCACGTCCCAGCCGGCGAACAGCGGGACGACCGCCAGGCCCTGCATGGCCATGGCCAGATTGCTGCGGATCATCGTGGAGAGCCGGTTGGCCTTGCCCTCCAGGGACAGCTGGACCCCTTCGACCTTCTCGAAGTGCTCCAGCTCCAGCTGGAAGAGCTTGACCATCTCCACGGCGAGACCGGCGGTGCCGGCGATGCCCACGGCCGAGTACTCGTCGGCCGGGAAGACCTTCTCGATGTCGCGCTGGGCGATCATGTTGCCCATGGTCGCCCGCCGGTCACCGGCGAGCACCACACCGCCGGGGAAGGACGCCGCGACGATCGTCGTGCCGTGCGGTGCTTCGATGGCGCCCTGCAGGGGCGGCAGCGAACGCTTGCCGGGCAGCATGTCCGGCGACTGGTCGGACAAGAAGTCCATGAACGAGGACGAGCCGGGCGTCAGGAAGGCGGCCGGCAGACGCCCGGTGCTCCGAGGATTGGCTTCCACACGATTCCTTCCGGAAGGGCGGCGGCCCGCCACTCGCGCCGGGCCGATCTTTCGCACTGTGCACGGACCTTACCCGCGCCGTCGCCGGTCATCCGCCCCGGTGCCACCGGCTTTCACCGGCCGGCCCCGGGACGGACAACGGCTGCTACTCGCCGCCTTTTTGGACGAAGGAGCGCACAAAGTCCTCCGCGTTCTCTTCGAGTACGTCGTCGATCTCGTCCAGCACGGAGTCGACGTCGTCCGACAGCTTCTCCTGGCGCTCCTTGAGGTCCTCGGAGCCCTGCGCGTCCTGCGCCTGTTCCTCGGTCTCCTCCGTGGAACGCGTTGCCTTCTGCTGTCCGCCGCCGGTGTCCTTGGTCGCCATATCCCTCACCCCGCTCGGTTCGCCCCGCTCGATGTGACCTTCAAGATCAGACCCTACAAGCCGGGTCCGACATCGGCCCCGTACTTCTCGAACGTACGGGGACCACCTTCATGATTCCCGGACGGAGACCATTTCAGCCTCCGGACAGCACCCGGACCAGCTCTTCCGCGGTGCGGCACCGGTCGAGCAGCTCCTTGACGTGGTTCCGGGTGCCGCGCAGCGGCTCCAGAGTGGGCACCCGTTGCAGCGAGTCACGGCCCGGCAGGTCGAAGATCACCGAGTCCCAGGACGCCGCCGCCACATCGTCCGCGTACTGCTCCAGACAGCGGCCGCGGAAATACGCTCTGGTGTCTTCCGGAGGCTTGGTTCTGGCCCGTTCCACGTCCTGCTCGTCCAGCAGCCGCCGCATCTTGCCGCGGGCCGCCAGACGGTTGTAGAGGCCCTTGTCGGGACGGACGTCGGCGTACTGGAGGTCCACGAGATGCAGCCGTGCCGCGTCCCAGTCCAGGCCGTCGCGGCGGCGGTAGCCCTCCAGGACCTCACGCTTGGTGATCCAGTCCAGCTCGCCGGACAGGCTCATCGGATCGTTCTCCAGCCGGTTGAGCGTGTCCTCCCAGCGGCCCAGGACGTCCTTGGTCTGCTCGTCGGCGTCGACGCCGTACCGCTCCTCGACGTACTTCCTGGCCAGCTCGAAGTACTCCATCTGGAGCTGGACAGCGGTGAGTGTCCGGCCGCTGCGGAGCGTGACGAGACGGCCGAGGGAGGGGTCGTGCGAGACCTGGTGCAGCGTACGGACCGGCTGGTCCACGGCCAGGTCGACATTGATGAAGCCGTCCTCGATCATGGACAGGACGAGCGAGGTCGTGCCGAGCTTGAGATAGGTGGAGATCTCCGACAGGTTCGCGTCGCCGATGATCACATGCAGCCGGCGGTATTTCTCCGCGTCCGAGTGGGGCTCGTCGCGGGTGTTGATGATGGGGCGCTTGAGCGTGGTCTCCAGCCCCACCTCGACCTCGAAGTAGTCCGCGCGCTGGCTGATCTGGAAGCCGTGCTCGTGGCCGTCCTGGCCGATGCCGACGCGGCCCGCGCCGGTGACGACCTGCCGGGAGACGAAGAACGGCGTCAGATGGCGCACGATGTCCGAGAACGGGGTCTCCCGCTTCATCAGGTAGTTCTCGTGCGTGCCGTAGGAAGCGCCCTTGTTGTCGGTGTTGTTCTTGTACAGATGGATCGGCTGGGCGCCCGGAAGCTGGGACGCCCGCTCGGCCGCCTCGGCCATGATGCGCTCGCCCGCCTTGTCCCAGAGGACGGCGTCACGCGGGTTGGTGATCTCCGGAGAGCTGTACTCGGGGTGGGCGTGGTCGACGTACAGCCGCGCGCCGTTCGTGAGGATGACATTGGCCAGGCCGATGTCCTCGTCGGTGAGCTGGCTGGAGTCGGCTGTCTCGCGGGCGAGGTCGAAGCCACGGGCGTCCCGCAGCGGATTCTCCTCCTCGAAGTCCCAGCGGGCGCGTCGCGCCCGGTGCATCGCCGCCGCGTAGGCATTGACGATCTGGGACGAGGTGAGCATGGCATTGGCGTTCGGGTGGCCCGGGACGGAGATTCCGTACTCCGTCTCGATGCCCATTACTCGCCGTACGGTCATGCGGCCCTCCTTGCCCGGCGGCGCTCCCCTCCGGGAGCGGCGCTCAAGTACCGCTGGTGCTCCGGTGCGTGTGCGGTGCCCGGCCCCGCACTGCGCGACGCGGCGGTACGGAAGAGCCTAGAACGCCTCTGCGCTGCTGGGGAGATCATTTCCGTCATTGGCCTGGTGTGGTGGTTGGCCCGTGGGGTGGACGGTGCGGGTGAAAACAACCGGCTGCGGATGCCCTTCCGGACACCCGCAGCCGGTCCGCGCTCTACAGGTACTGTCCGGTGTTCGCCACCGTGTCGATGGAGCGCCCGGTGTCCGCGCCCTGCTTTCCGGTCACCAGGGTGCGGATGAACACGATCCGCTCGCCCTTCTTGCCGGAGATACGGGCCCAGTCGTCGGGGTTGGTGGTGTTCGGCAGGTCCTCGTTCTCCTTGAACTCGTCCACGCACGCCTGGAGGAGATGGGAGACCCTGAGGCCCTTCTGGTCGTGGTCGAGGAAGGCCTTGATGGCCATCTTCTTGGCCCGGTCGACAATGTTCTGGATCATCGCGCCGGAATTGAAGTCCTTGAAGTAGAGGACTTCCTTGTCGCCATTGGCGTACGTGACCTCGAGGAAGCGGTTCTCCTCGGACTCCGCGTACATCTGCTCCACGACGGACTGGATCATTCCGTGCGCGGCGGCCTCCTTCGAGCCCTTGTGCTCGGAGATGTCGTCCACGTGCAGCGGCAGCGAGGGGGTCAGGTACTTGGCGAAGATGTCCTTCGCCGCCTCCGCGTCCGGACGCTCGATCTTGATCTTCACATCGAGCCGGCCGGGCCGCAGGATCGCAGGGTCGATCATGTCCTCGCGGTTGGAGGCGCCGATGACGATGACGTTCTCCAAGCCTTCCACACCGTCGATCTCGGCGAGCAGCTGCGGAACGATGGTGTTCTCCACGTCCGAGCTGACACCGGATCCGCGGGTGCGGAAGAGGGATTCCATCTCGTCGAAGAAGACGATGACGGGAGTACCCTCGCTCGCCTTCTCCCGGGCACGCTGGAAGACCAGGCGGATATGGCGCTCGGTCTCACCGACGTACTTGTTGAGGAGCTCGGGACCCTTGATGTTGAGGAAATAGCTCTTCCCCGCGGGCCGGCCGGTCACCTCGGCGACCTTCTTGGCAAGGGAGTTGGCCACGGCCTTGGCGATCAGTGTCTTGCCGCAGCCGGGCGGGCCGTAGAGCAGGATGCCCTTCGGCGGCCGCAGTTCGTGTTCCTTGAAGAGGTCCGGGTGGAGGTACGGGAGCTCGACCGCGTCGCGGATCATCTCGATCTGGCCGCCCAGACCGCCGATCTTCTCGTAGTCGACGTCCGGTACCTCTTCGAGGACCAGCTCTTCGACCTCGCTCTTGGGAACCACTTCATAGACATAGCCGGAGCGGGGTTCGAGCAGCAGGGCGTCGCCGGGGCGGATGGTGATGTCCAGCAGCGGCTCCGCGAGCCGCACCACCCGTTCCTCGTCGGTGTGCCCGATCACCAGGGCGCGCTCGCCGTCCTCGAGGATCTCCTTGAGGGTGACGATGTCCCCGGCGCGCTCGAACTCCATGGCCTCGACCACATTGAGCGCCTCGTTGAGCATGACTTCCTGGCCGCGCCGGAGCTCTTCGAGCTCGACGCCGGGGCTGACGTTCACCCGGAGCTTGCGGCCCCCGGTGAAGATGTCGGCCGTACCGTCCTCATTCGCGTGCAGAAAGACCCCGAAGCCCGCCGGCGGCTGCGCGAGCCGGTCGACCTCTTCCTTGAGGGCCACGATCTGGTCGCGGGCCTCACGCAGCGTATTGGCGAGCCGCTCGTTCTGCGCGGACACACCCGCCAGGTTCGTCTGCAACTCGACGATCCGCTCTTCGAGAATTCTCGTGTGCCGCGGAGAGTCGGCGAGCTTACGTCGCAGGACGGCGATTTCCTGCTCGAGATAGGCAACCTGGCCGGCTGGGTCTTCAGACCCCCGCCCGGGCCGGATGCCGCGGTTGATGTCGTCGTCGTGGGCTGCCACGGTCCTCACCTCCTCCAAGGGGAGCTGGACGCTTCCTGACCCTACCTGGGTGGGTGATGATTGAAACCCCTAGATCACAAAGACTGTCGGGGTGTGTCCGATCTTCACCCTTGCGCTCTCCCTCACGCCAGGGGAATACCCACCCAGCGACACCGGAAAGCCGCCGGTTGTATCGTCGAAGTGTTCAACACCCGTCAAGGCTGGCGCGATTTACTTCATAACGCGCCACTCGACGCAGCAAACGGCAGGAGAATGAGCGTGCAGCAGGAGGCCCCCACCGAAGGCGCCACCGGGACCGGTGAACCCCTCGAGGTCTGGATCGACCAAGATCTCTGTACTGGGGACGGGATCTGTGCTCAGTACGCCCCGGAGGTCTTCGAGCTGGACATCGACGGCCTGGCCTACGTGAAGAGTTCCGGGGACGAACTGCTCCAGTCACCCGGCGCCACCACACCCGTGCCCCTCACGCTGCTGAACGACGTCGTCGATTCGGCCAAGGAGTGCCCGGGTGACTGCATTCACGTACGTCGGGTTTCGGACAGTGTCGAGGTGTACGGACCCGACGCGGAATAGCGGCATAGATGGCCGGATCCAGCTCCCGAGCGTTACTCGGAGTGACTGCTCACATGCCACGTGCCGCGGGCTGTTCGCCGCGTACGAAGGCGCCGTTCTTCCACTGCCAGGAGACCCGCTCCTCCTGGTCGGGGCAGCAGCGCGGCACGTCAGGCCCCGAGTAGCCGAGCAGGGTCGCCAGGACCGCTCCGTCACGTATCGCGAAGTCGGGTCCGACGCTCTGCTTGTCCGCCGGATCGACCAGGGTCGCCACGACCCTCGGCCCGGACTTCGACGCGCCGGTCAGCACGTACACACCGCTCGGAGGGGTGCCCGAGCCGGCGTCGCAACGGACCGCCGCGACCGTCTCGGGGGCGCCGTCCCCGTCGAGATCGCCGGAGGCCTTCCGCGCCACGACGATGGCCGCTCCCCCGCACTCCAGCGGGAAGTCCGCACCGGACGGATCGGGGGCGGACAGGTCCTGTCCGGGGGCCGCTGCTCTCAGGGTCCCGGCACCCGACTGGGACGCCTTGGCGTCGCCTGGTTCCATCAGTCCCGCCAGGGCGACGACAGCGGCCATCGCGGTGGCCGTCGCGAGCCAGTGCATCGGGTGGGGCCGGGTGTGCGGGAGGTCCGGGGCGTCGGAGAGCTGCACGCGGAGTGTCTCCTGTGAAGGCGTTGCCGGGGAAAAACAACGGTGGGAAGGTGCCAGCATCGTGCCACACGTCACAGTGAGACGGAACAGCGGGGTGTGCGTACGCACAACATGAAGACGCCGCCGTCGAGTTCCGCTTCCTGAGCGGGAACTCGACGGCGGCGTTGCCGTGTTGGGGTCAGCCGCGCGAGCCGCCGCTCCCGCTGCCGGGACCGTCGTAGTCGTCGCCGTACGCGCCCTTGGCGGGACGACGGCGGCGCAGCGGCGGTTCGACGCCGTCGGCGAGACGGCGGGCGGTCACCAGGAAGCCGGTGTGGCCGATCATCCGGTGGTCCGGGCGTACGGCCAGGCCCTCGACGTGCCAGTTGCGGATCATCGACTCCCAGGCGGCCGGCTCGTTGAACGTGCCGAACTCCCGGATCGTCTCCACGGTGCGGGCGAGTTGTGTGGTCGTCGCGACGTACGCGCAGAGGATGCCGCCGGGAACGAGCGCCTTGGAGACGGCCTCGATGCACTCCCAGGGGGCGAGCATGTCCAGGATCACCCGGTCGACGTCCGTGTCCGACAGATTGTCCTGAAGGTCACCGACCGTCAACTGCCAGGCGGGGTGCGGCTCGCCGAAGTAGCGCTCCACGTTCTGCTGGGCGATGTCGGCGAAGTCCTGGCGTCGCTCGTACGAGTGCAGCATGCCCTGGTCTCCGATGACACGCAGCAGAAAAGCGCTGAGCGAGCCGGAGCCCACACCCGCCTCTACGACGCGTGCGCCGGGGAAGATGTCGGCGAAGGCCAGGATCTGGCCGGCGTCCTTCGGGTAGACCACCGCGGCGCCGCGGGGCATGGACAGGACATAGTCGGGGAGCAGGGGGCGCAGCGCGAGGTAGGCGACGTTTCCCGTGGTACGGACAACACTGCCCTCGGGAGCACCGATCAGCTCGTCGTGCGGGAAGGACCCTTTGTGGGTGTGGAAATTCTTCCCGGCTTCGAGCGTGAAGGTGTAGTGGCGTCCCTTGGGGTCGGTGAGCTGGACCTGGTCCCCGACCTTGAAGGGGCCGCGACGACGGGCGGCACCGGTCGGTTCGGACATGCGACCAGCCTAGCTGCTTTTCTTACGGGCTCGGCGCGCCGTCAGGCGGGGGCGGTGGGGGTGCGCGGCACCTCGGGTACGGCGCCCCTACTGCGGCCGGGCCATCGCCGCGACGAAGGCTCGCTCCACGTCCGCCGTGGACAGGACCCCGTAGATCTCGCCCGTCTCCTCCAGCACCAGGTACTCCGTCGCGGGACTCGCCCGCAGCCGTTCCAGGAGCGCCTCTCCGGCCAGTTCCGCCGGCACCTTCATGCCTTCCGTGAGGTCCTGCGCCAGTCCGCTCACCGCGACCCAGGGGCGGCGGTGCTGCGGGACGCCGACGATCGCGGACTCGCGGACCAGCGCCGTCGGGTCCCCGTGGCCGTCGACGACGACCAGGGCGCGGGCGCCCGCCTCGTTGGCGCGGCGGAGGGCTTCGGAGAGCGGGGTACTGGACTCGACCGGCACCGCGCGGCGGGTGAGCGCGCGGGCCTGGAGCTCGGGGAGGTGTTCGCGGAGCCGGGCCATCCGCAGGCTGTTGCCGGCGCCGGTCCAGATGATCGCGGCGAGGATCGCGGCGAGCAGCGCGTCGGTGACGGTCTCCATGCCGCTGACATGTTCGGTGGACGCGCCGAGTACACCCGTCTGGGTGAGCAGTGGCAGGCCGATGAGGACGGCGACGGCCAGTGCGCGGCCGACCCAGGCGGCGGCGACGGTGCCGCTCATCGGCTTTCCGGTGATCTTCCAGACGACCGCGCGCAGCATCCGGCCGCCGTCCAGCGGCAGGCCGGGCAGCAGGTTGAAGACCGCGACGATGAGGTTGGAGATCATCAGACCGGCGAGCAGGACCCCGGGGACCGTTCCGGCGTCGACGGCCAGCAGGCCGAGGTAGAAGACGCCGGCGAGGACCAGTGAGAGCAGCGGCCCGACGAAGGCCAGGATGAACTCACGGCCCGGTGTCTCGGACTCCTTCTCGATCTCGGAGACGCCGCCGAAGAACTGGAGCTGGATCCGGCGCACGGGCAGTTTGAAGCGCAGCGCGGCGACCGTGTGGGCCAATTCGTGTACGAGTACGGAGGCGTAGAAGGCGACCGCGAAGAACAGGGACACCAGGTACCGGAGGCCGCCCAGATCGGGCAGGACGCGGTCGAGCTGGCCGCCGAAGATCCAGGTGATGAGCGCGGCCACCAGGAACCAGCTGGGCGCGACATAGACGGGCACGCCGAAGGGGCGGCCCATGAGAATGCCGCCACCGGGGTCTTCGCGCCGCGGCGGCTTCCCACCGGGGCCCGTGTCCCCCTTACCGGGCTGCGGCGTCTTGCTCTCGCCGCGCTCGTCTTCCTCTTTCACGGGTTCCCTTCGTCGGCAGCGTCGCTCGCTCGATCATGCAGTGCGAGAGGCTCTGTAGTCGATGGTATTCGGCTCGCTGTCAGTGTCGGGTCGTAGGGTCTGCGTCATGAGTACGAGCCTGCCGCCTTCTTCGCTGTCTCCGTCCCGTGCGAGCGACTTCATGCAGTGCCCGCTGCTGTACCGGTTCCGGGTGATCGACAAGCTGCCGGAGAAGCCGAGCGAGGCCGCGACGCGGGGGACGCTGGTGCATGCCGTGCTGGAGCGGCTCTTCGACGCGCCCGCCGTCGAGCGCACGGCGCCGCGGGCCAGGGCTCTGGTGCCCGGTCAGTGGGACCGGCTGCTGGAGTCCCGGCCCGAGCTGGGCGAGCTGTTCGCGCAGGACACGGAGGGCGAGCGGCTGACGCGCTGGCTGGCGGAGGCGGAGCGGCTGGTCGAGCGGTGGTTCTCGCTGGAGGATCCGACTCGTCTGGAGCCCGCGGAGCGGGAGCTGTTCGTCGAGACGGAGCTGGACTCGGGGCTGCGGCTGCGCGGGGTGATCGACCGCGTCGACGTGGCGCCCACGGGCGAGGTGCGGATCGTCGACTACAAGACGGGCAAGGCCCCGCGTCCGGAGTACGCGGAGGGGGCGCGGTTCCAGATGACGTTCTACGCCCTGGTGATCCGGCGGCTGAAGCGGGTGCTGCCGCGCCGTCTCCAACTGGTGTATCTGGGCAGCGGCGAGATCGTGACGTACGACCCGGTGGAGGCTGATCTGGAGCGGGTGGAGCGCAAGCTGCTGGCGCTGTGGGACGCGATCAAGCTCGCCACCGAGACGGGTGACTGGCGGCCACGGCCCACCAAGCTGTGCGGCTGGTGCGACCACCAGGCGTTCTGCCCGGAATTCGGCGGTACGCCTCCGGTGTATCCGCTGAGTGTCGCGCCGGTGGGTGCCACGCCGGTGGACGGCGGCGGGCGGGAGCAGGAGGCGGGGCGGGAGAGCGTGAGCGTGCCGGAGGGCGCCTAGGGTCTTTCGTTTGGATCAGGCCGGATCAGGGAGCGGGGTCTGGTGCCGTGGATCGCAAGCGCCAGGGCGCGCGCGGGGTGGTTTCCTGTGGGCGTTTCGGCAACGTGGCGAGGTAGCGCCCGCCGCGGTGGCGGGCTGATGTCACCGCGGCGTTCCGGGCCCGGCAGAGATCGACCGGACAGGACCTGGGCTCCGCGCCCGGCGGAGTCGTGGTGGGGCGGTCAGGGCAGAATGGGGCCGGTCTATTGAAGGAGTTCTCCGTGACTGTCCGCGTCCTACTGGTCGACGACCAGCCGCTGTTGCGCACCGGCTTCCGGATGATCCTGGAGGCGGAGCAGGACATCGCGGTCGTCGGCGAGGCCGGGGACGGCCTCCAGGCCATCGACCAGGTCCGCGCGTTGCAGCCCGATGTGGTGCTGATGGACATCCGTATGCCCCGGATGGACGGGGTCGAGGCGACCCGCCAGATCACCGGCCCCGGCCGGGACGGTCCGGCGAAGGTGCTGGTCCTGACGACCTTCGACCTCGACGAGTACGTGGTGGAGGCGCTGCGCGCGGGTGCCAGCGGCTTCCTGCTCAAGGACGCGCCCGCCAATGAGCTGGTGCAGGCGATCCGTGTCGTCGCGGCGGGCGAGGCGATGCTCGCGCCGAGCATCACGCGCCGGCTGCTCGACAAGTACGCGGATCAACTGCCGTCCGGCGAGGAGCCGATGCCCGACACGCTGCACACGCTGACCGAGCGCGAGGTCGAGGTGCTCAAGCTGGTCGCCCGCGGGCTGTCCAACGCGGAGATCGCCGCGGATCTGTTCGTCAGTGAGACCACGGTCAAGACCCATGTCGGTCATGTGCTGACCAAGTTGGGGCTGCGCGACCGGGTTCAGGCCGCGGTGTACGCGTACGAGAGCGGCCTGGTACGCCCCGGCGCCCAGTGAGTGAGAGCGGTGGCGCTGCCGTGAAGCACGCGGCGGCACCGCCGTGACATGCCTGGGGCGCCGCTCGGGCGGCGCCCCAGGCATGTGTCGGCAGCGGTCAGGCGGCGGGCGCGGAGGATCCGCGGCGCAGCTCCCACAGCGAGAGTTCGGCGGACGAGTTGACCGCCCACTCCACACCCGCGATGTCGTCGTGTGAGGCGACGTACGTCTTGCCCTGCCACAGCGGCAGCACCGGCACATCGTCGGCGACGATGTCCTGGATCTTGCCGAAGGTCTTCGTCGCGGCGCTGCGGTCGGCCTCGCGGCGCGACTGCGGGATCAGCTGCCCGCGCAGCGTGTTGTTGGTGTACGGCGAATTGAGGGTGTTGTCCGCGTCGAGGAACGGCACGATGTAGTTCTCCGGGTCCGGGAAGTCCGGGAACCACCCCATGCCGTAGACCTCGTAGTCGCCGTCGATCTGGTTGGGCCGGAAGTTCTTCCACTCCTCGCCCTTGATGGAGACGTCGAAGAGCCCGCTGCTGTTGAGCTGGTCCCGGAGGGTCTCGAACTCCTTCTGGGTGCCCGCGCCGTAGTGGTCGCTGGTGTAGTGCAGCGTCAGCTTCACCGGGGTGTTGATGCTCGCGTCGCTCAGCGTGGACTCGGCCTTGGCCAGGTCGCGGTCCCCGTACTTGTTGAAGAACGAGTTGGTGTGCGTGGCGACGTTCGACGGGATGATGGAGTACAGCGGCTCGGCCATGCCGTCGTACACCTTGCTGATCAGGTCACCGCGGTCGATGGTGTAGGCGACGGCCTGACGGACCGCCTTCTCCTTGGCGGCCGGGGCATCCGTGTCGAAGCCGAGGAAGCGGATCTCCAGGCCGGGCAGCTCGGTGAGCTGGATGCCGTCCTTGGGGCTCCTGAGCATCTTCTGGACCTGCTGGGGCGACATGGCCCGGGTCATCACGTCGATGTCGGCGGAGTCGAGCGCCTTGCCCATGGAGTCGGAGTCCTTGAAGGACCGGAGTTCGACCTTGTCGTTCTGGATGTTCCGGTCACCCTTGTAGTTCGGGTTCCTGGTGAAGGTGGCCTGGACGATCGTGTCGTCCTTCACGTCGGCCTTGAAGGTGTACGGCCCTGAGCCGTCGATCTCGAAGCCGTCGCGGACCTTGTTCTTGGGGTACAGCTTCGAGCTCACGATGCCGGCCACCGGGGTGGACAGCTTGTAGGGGAACGTGGCGTCGGAGGACTTGAGATGGAAGATGATCTCGGAGTCGCCGTTGGTCTCCAGCGCGTCGACGTTCCCCATCAACGCGTAGACGCCGCTGGCGGCCTTGATGTCCTGGGTCCGCTGGATGGAGTACTTCACGTCCTCGGCGGTGATGGGGTCGCCGTTGGCGAACTGGAGCCCCTCGCGCAGGGTGCAGCGGTAGCTCTGGTTCTCACGGTCCGTGAACCCGCACTTGGAGGCCGCTTCGGGCACCGGCGCGCCACCGCCGCGCGGAATCTGCATCAGCGTCTGGACCGTCTGACGGAGGATGTTCCAGGTGCCGATGTCGTATGCGGCGGCCGGGTCCAGCGGCGCGGGTGCGTCCTTCGTGGCCGCGTACTGGTCCGTGGTGCCCACAACAATGGCGTCACCGCCGTCGGAGCCACCGTCCGAGTCGCCGCAGCCGGCGAGCACGGGCGCAAGCAGGCCGATGACGGCCGACAGCACCAAAGTCTTGCGGTTCATCCTGGACGTACTCCCTCATCCGGCACTGACATACAGCGGTGCACATGGGAGACTCCGCCGCGTTTGCCCGTTCGGGGCAGTGCGATCGGGCCGGGAAACAGGGCGATCGGTCCTGTGCTCATGGCGACTTGGGTGGCCGCCGGGACACGTCGTTGATGCGGCGAAGTGCTCGCGAAGAGATTAGTCGGAGGCGCCAGGAATGCCGGAACGGGCTTGAAGCGATTCGACATCACACAGTGATCGGCAATAGCCGCGTGTGGATATTCGGGCGCCGGAATGTTTCGTACACGTCCGTATCAATCAGGACACAAGGCCCCAGGTGGACCCGCCACAGGGCGGGGCGGATCAGCCCCGCCCGCGCCTGTCGATGAGAGAGAGGGTGACAAAGGTCACTCTCGAAGCCCTTTGCGGGGATCATGAATGCGGCCCGGGAGAGCAACGGAAAACGTCCGTGCCCATGCCGGGAGTTTCCGTTGCGCATTCAAGCACAACGCTCGGTACACGAATCAGTGGCCGCGCGTCATCATCTCGCGCAGAAATACGAGATCGACCTCCTCCAGCGACCCGACGACCATCCGCCCGTCGGCGGGTGCGATCGGGGCGACCGAGGGGACGGCGACCACCCGGCAGCCCGCGGCCTCCGCCGAGGCGACGCCGGTGGCCGTGTCCTCGATGACGGCGCACCGCGACGGATCGGCGCCCAGGCGCCGGGCGGCGAGGAGGTACGGGTCGGGGTGCGGCTTCGTACGGGGTACCTCGTCACCGGCCACGGTGAGCGCGAAGTACTGGGGCCCGAGCGAGGCCAGCACCCGGTCGATGATGCGCCGGTGCGAGGCGGAGACCAGGGCGGTGGGCACCCCCTGCGCGGCCAGTTCGGCCAGGAGCCGCTCCGCGCCGGGCATCATCGGCACCCCGCGCCCGATGCGGTCCTCGAAGGTGTCGTTGAGCAGCACAGTCAGCTCGGCGAGGGTGACGGCGGCGCCGGTGGCCTCGATGAGGAAGCCCGCGCTGCGGGTCATGGGCCCGCCGACCACCACATCGCGCCAGGCCTCGTCGAGGACGTGTCCGAGGGCCTTGAAGACCTCGACCTCCGCGTCCCACCAGAATCCCTCGGTGTCGACGAGGGTGCCGTCCATGTCGAGCAGGACGGCCTGAAGCATGGAGCCATCGGCCGTTCGGGTCATCGACGCGGGGACCGTACTGGTCATCCGGCACACCTCCATGAGGGACGAGAAGGCCGGTCACCTCTCCCTCCGGGTCTCCCCGCCGGGACAGGCGACCGGCCTGCGCTGGGCCGACAAGTGTACGACTCGTCCGCTCGTCCTGCGCCCCGGTCCGCGGAGCGGACCGGGGCGCGTGTGAGGCGTCGGTGAGCGCGGACGGATCAGCGCGCGTTGAAGTACTTCGCCTCCGGGTGGTGGATGACGATGGCGTCCGTGGACTGCTCGGGGTGGAGCTGGAACTCCTCGGAGAGCTGGACACCGATCCGCTCGGGCTCCAGCAGCTCGGCGATCTTCGCGCGGTCCTCCAGGTCGGGGCAGGCACCGTAGCCGAGCGAGAAGCGGGCGCCCCGGTACTTCAGGGCGAACATGTCCTCGACCTCGGCGGGGTCCTCACCCGCGTACCCCAGCTCGGAGCGGACCCGGGCGTGCCAGTACTCGGCGAGCGCCTCGGCGAGCTGGACGGAGAGCCCGTGCAGTTCGAGGTAGTCGCGGTAGGAGTTGGACTCGAACAGCTCCGCGGTGGCCTCACCGATCTTCGAGCCGACGGTGACGACCTGGAGGCCGACGACATCCGTCTCGCCGGACTCCTCCGGGCGGAAGAAGTCCGCCAGGCAGAGCCTGCGGCCGCGGCGCTGGCGCGGGAAGGTGAAGCGGGTGCGCTCGGAGCCGTCGTCGTTGAGCAGGATGAGGTCGTCGCCCTTGGACACGCAGGGGAAGTAGCCGTAGACGACGGCCGCTTCCAGCATGTTCTGGGTCTGCATCTGGTCCAGCCAGCCGCGCAGATGGGGCCGGCCCTCGGTCTCCACCAGCTCCTCGTAGCTGGGGCCGCCGCCCTTGCGGGCCTCCTTGAGGCCCCACTGGCCCTTGAAGAGCGCTCCCTCGTCCAGCCAGGACGCGTACTCCTTGAGCTGGATGCCCTTGACCACGCGGGTGCCCCAGAACGGCGGCACCGGTACGGGGTTGTCGACCGCGACGTCGGAGCGGGCCGCGCCCTCCTCGGGCCGCTCCTCCACCACGGTGTTCGCCGTCGCGCGGACCCGTCGCTGCTTCAGCTCGGGGAGCGTGGCGCCGGGGACCCCGCGCTTGACGGCGATCAGGGCGTCCATCAGGCGCAGGCCCTCGAACGCGTCGCGCGCGTAGCGGACTTCGCCCTCGTAGATCTCGTGCAGGTCCTGCTCGACGTACGCCCGGGTCAGCGCCGCGCCACCGAGGATCACCGGGTAGTCGGCCGCCATCCGGCGCTGGTTGAGCTCTTCCAGGTTCTCCTTCATGATCACGGTCGACTTCACCAGCAGACCGGACATGCCGATGACATCGGCCCGGTGCTCCTCGGCGGCCTCCAGGATCGCGCTGACGGGCTGCTTGATGCCCAGGTTCACCACGTTGTAGCCGTTGTTGGAGAGGATGATGTCCACGAGGTTCTTGCCGATGTCGTGGACGTCGCCGCGGACGGTGGCGAGCACGATCGTGCCCTTGCCGTCGTCGTCGGTCTTCTCCATGTGCGGTTCGAGGTGGGCCACGGCGGTCTTCATGACCTCGGCGGACTGGAGCACGAACGGCAGCTGCATCTGGCCGGAGCCGAACAGTTCACCGACGACCTTCATGCCTTCCAGCAGCGTGGCGTTGACGATGTCGAGCGCGGGGCGGGTCTGGAGGGCCTCGTCCAGGTCGGCCTCCAGGCCGTTCCTCTCGCCGTCGATGATGCGGCGCTGGAGGCGCTCGTCCAGCGGCAGGGCGAGGAGTTCCTCGGCCCGGCCGTCCTTCATCGACTTGGTGTTGACGCCCTCGAAGAGCTCCATGAGCTTCTGGAGCGGGTCGTACCCCTCGGCGCGCCGGTCGTAGACCAGGTCGAGGGCCACCTTGACCTGCTCCTCCTCCAGGCGCGCGATCGGCAGGATCTTGGAGGCGTGCACGATCGCGGAGTCCAGGCCGGCCTTGACGCACTCGTCCAGGAAGACGGAGTTGAGGACGATCCGGGCGGCCGGGTTGAGGCCGAAGGAGATGTTGGACAGACCGAGCGTGGTCTGGACGTCCGGGTGGCGGCGCTTGAGCTCGCGGATCGCCTCGATCGTGGCGATGCCGTCGCCCCGGGACTCCTCCTGGCCGGTGCAGATGGTGAAGGTGAGGCAGTCGATGAGGATGTCCGACTCGTGTACGCCCCAGTTGCCGGTCAGGTCCTCGATGAGGCGCTCGGCGATGGCGACCTTGTGCTCGACGGTGCGGGCCTGGCCCTCCTCGTCGATGGTCAGCGCGATCAGCGCGGCACCGTGCTCGACCGCCAGCTCGGTGACCTTGGCGAAGCGCGACTCGGGGCCGTCGCCGTCCTCGTAGTTGACCGAGTTGATGACCGCGCGGCCGCCCAGCTTCTCCAGTCCGGCCTGGATGACCGGGAGTTCGGTGGAGTCGAGCACGATCGGCAGGGTGGAGGCGGTGGCGAACCGGCCCGCCAGCTCGGCCATGTCCGCGACGCCGTCCCGGCCGACGTAGTCGACGCAGAGGTCCAGCAGATGCGCGCCCTCGCGGATCTGGTCGCGGGCCATCTCCACACAGTCGTCCCAGCGGCCGTCCAGCATGGCCTCGCGGAACTTCTTCGATCCGTTGGCGTTCGTCCGCTCGCCGATGGCGAGGTACGAGGCGTCCTGGCGGAAGGGGACGGTCTGGTAGAGGGAGGCGGCGCCCGGCTCGGGGTGCGGCTCGCGGGCCGCGGTCTCCTGGCCGCGGACGCGCTCGACGACCTGGCGCAGATGCTCCGGGGTCGTACCGCAGCAGCCGCCGACCAGCGAGAGACCGTATTCGCGTACGAAGGTCTCCTGGGCGTCGGCCAGTTCCTCGGCCGACAGCGGGTAGTGCGCGCCGTCCTTGCCCAGCACCGGGAGACCGGCGTTGGGCATGCAGGACAGCGGGACGCGGGAGTGCCGGGCGAGATAGCGCAGGTGCTCGCTCATCTCGGCGGGTCCGGTGGCGCAGTTGAGACCGATCATGTCGATGCCCAGCGGTTCCAGCGCGGTCAGGGCCGCGCCGATCTCCGAACCGAGCAGCATCGTGCCGGTGGTCTCGACGGTCACGGAGCAGATGATCGGCAGATTGGTGCCGGTGGCCTCCAGGGCCCGGCGGGCGCCGAGGATGGCGGACTTGGTCTGGAGCAGGTCCTGGGTGGTCTCCACCAGGAGGGCGTCCGCGCCGCCGGCGATCATGCCTTCGGCGTTCTGCTGGTAGGCGTCGCGCAGCGCGGTGTACGGGGCGTGGCCCAGGGTCGGCAGCTTGGTGCCGGGGCCCATCGAGCCCAGCACCCAGCGCTGCTGCCCGGTGGAGGCGGTGAATTCGTCGGCGACTTCGCGGGCGATCCGGACGCCCGCCTCGGAGAGTTCGAAGACCCGCTCCGGGATGTCGTACTCGCCGAGCGCCGCGAGGTTCGCGCCGAAGGTGTTGGTCTCCACGCAGTCGACGCCGACGGCGAAGTACTCCTCGTGCACGGCCCGGACGATGTCCGGGCGTGTCACGTTGAGGATCTCGTTACAGCCTTCGAGATCCTGGAAGTCCTCAAGCGTCGGGTCCTGCGCCTGGATCATCGTGCCCATCGCGCCGTCGGCCACCACCACGCGGGTGGCGAGGGCTTCACGGAAGGCATCGATACGGGTCCGGCTGTCGGTCGAGGGGGTTGGCGACGAGGCCATAAAAGTACTCCCGGGGCTGCGACGGCTGTCGGCTTTGCGCCTGCGGATGGACGGCGCACCCGGCCAGCGTAGCGTCGCGCGCCTCATAACGGTGCGGCGTCCCAGCGGGCGGACGGCATCCTGTTCCGCGGGAACACCCAGGGCACACGGTCTTGACAGACTCTCTCCACAGTGAGACAAGGTCGGCATCGACCGATAGTGTTCAGCATTGTCGAACGTAGTGGAGGACCGGGTCCGATGGCGAAGAACATCCAGTCCCTTGAGCGGGCGGCGGCGATGCTCCGGCTCCTCGCGGGAGGCGAGCGCAGACTCGGCCTGTCCGAGATCTCCTCCTCGCTCGGACTGGCCAAGGGCACGGCGCACGGCATCCTGCGCACACTCCAGGCGGAGGGCTTCGTCGAGCAGGACACCCCGTCCGGCCGCTACCAGTTGGGGGCGGAGCTGCTGCGGCTCGGGAACAGCTATCTGGATGTGCACGAGCTGCGGGCGCGCGCCCTGGTCTGGACGGACGACCTCGCCCGTTCCAGCGGTGAGAGCGTCCATCTCGGGGTCGTGCACCAGCAGGGCGTACTGATCGTCCACCACGTCTTCCGCCCGGACGACAGCCGGCAGGTGCTGGAGGTGGGCGCCATGCAGCCCCTGCACTCCACCGCCCTGGGCAAGGTGCTCACCGCGTACGACCCGGTGGCCCACCACGAGGCGGTCGAGAGCGAGCGCTTGGCCCTCACCTCGCGGACCGTGACCGATCTGGCGGAGTTCGAGAAGGTGCTCGATCTGACCAGGGCGCGCGGCTGGGCCGCGGACGTCGAGGAGACCTGGGAGGGCGTGGCCGCGGTGGCCGCCCCCATCCACGACCGGCGGCGGATGCCCGTCGGGGCGATCGCCATCACCGGTGCGGTGGAACGCATCTGCCCGGCCGGGGAGGTGCGCTCGGAGCTGGTGGCGGCGGTACGGGAGTGCGCGCGCGCCGTTTCCCGGGACATCGGCGCCGGGCGCTTCTGAACCGGATGGCGGATCATCGGAATCAGGCGAGGTTTCGACCACCGAACCCTTGACGAGTGTCGGGCCGCAGGACAAAACTGCCGTTCAGCGGTCGGCATTGTCGAACACTTACCGACAATACGAGTTAGTGTGTGACAACGCCAAGGGCCGATCACGCCCTCACCACGAGGGCGCGGACCACTGGTGCGAGCCGGCGGTTTGCCATTCCCTGGACGAAGGAGTCTCGGGTGTCCAACTTCGACATCTTCATAGGCGAGGTCACAGGTACCGCCCTGCTGATCCTGCTCGGTGGCGGCGTGGTCGCCGGCGTCGTACTCAAGCGCTCCAAGGCGCAGAACGCCGGCTGGGTCGCCATCAGCTTCGGCTGGGGCTTCGCCGTCATGGTCGGTGCGTATCTCTCGGCCGGGCTCTCCGGAGCCCACCTCAACCCCGCGGTCACCATCGGTCTCGCCATCGAGGGCGGAACGAAGTGGAGCGACGTCCCGCTCTACATCGGGTCCCAGATGCTGGGGGCGATCATCGGCGCCTTCCTGGTCTGGGTGGCCTACATGGGCCAGTTCAAGGCTCATCTGACCGACCCGGAGATCATCGCGGCGCAGCCGCGGGTCGAGGGACTCGTCGACCAGAAGTCGGCGCCCGCGGCGGGGCCCGTGCTCGGGGTGTTCTCGACGGGACCCGAGGTACGGAACCCGCTACAGAACGCGCTCACGGAGATCATCGCCACATTCGTCCTGGTCATCGCGATCCTCACACAGGGTCTGAACAACTCCGGCAACGGTCTGGGCACCCTCGGCGTCCTGATCACCTCGTTCGTCGTGGTGGGTATCGGCCTCTCGCTCGGCGGCCCCACCGGCTATGCGATCAATCCGGCGCGTGACCTCGGGCCACGGATCGTGCACGCGCTGCTGCCGTTGCCCAACAAGGGGGGTTCCGACTGGAGCTACGCCTGGATACCGGTTCTCGCGCCGCTGATCGGCGGCGCGCTGGCCGGCGGTTACTACAACTGGGTCCTGGCGTAAGCGCCTCCCTCCACGCATCGAACAGGAGCAGACACCGTGAGCGACACCACATCCACCGGCACCTCCTCCCACGGCACGGGACCGTTCATCGCGGCGATCGACCAGGGCACCACCTCCAGCCGCTGCATCGTCTTCGACCGCGACGGCCGGATCGTCTCCGTCGACCAGAAGGAACACGAGCAGATCTTCCCCAAGCCGGGCTGGGTGGAACACGACGCCACCGAGATCTGGACGAACGTCCAGGAGGTCGTGGCCCGCGCCATCGAGAAGGCCGGCATCACCTCCGCCGACGTCAAGGCGATCGGCATCACCAACCAGCGCGAGACGACCCTGCTCTGGGACAAGAACACCGGTGAACCGGTCCACAACGCCATCGTCTGGCAGGACACCCGTACCGACGCGCTCTGTCGCGAACTCGGCCGCAATGTCGGCCAGGACCGCTTCCGCCGCGAGACCGGCCTGCCGCTGGCGAGCTACTTCGCCGGTCCCAAGGCCCGCTGGCTGCTGGACAACGTCAAGGGCCTGCGCGAGCGCGCCGAGCGCGGCGACATCCTCTTCGGCACCATGGACTCCTGGGTCATCTGGAATCTGACCGGCGGCACCGACGGCGGTGTGCACGTCACGGACGTCACCAATGCCTCCCGCACGATGCTGATGAGCCTGCACACCCTTCAGTGGGACGCCAAGATCCTCGCCTCGATGGAGGTACCGGCCGCGATGCTGCCGGAGATCCGCTCCTCCGCCGAGGTGTACGGGAGGGCCAAGGGCGGCGTCCTGGACGGGATTCCGGTCGCCTCGGCGCTCGGCGACCAGCAGGCCGCGCTGTTCGGCCAGACCTGTTTCGCCGAGGGCGAGGCCAAATCGACGTACGGCACCGGCACGTTCATGCTGATGAACACCGCCGGCAAGCCCGTCAACTCCTACAACGGCCTGCTGACCACCGTCGGCTACCGCATCGGCGACCAGCCGGCGGTGTACGCCCTGGAGGGCTCCATCGCCGTCACCGGTTCGCTGGTGCAGTGGATGCGCGACCAGATGGGCCTGATCAAGTCCGCGGCCGAGATCGAGACCCTGGCGTCCTCGGTCGAGGACAACGGCGGCGCGTACTTCGTACCCGCCTTCTCCGGGCTCTTCGCACCGCACTGGCGCCCCGACGCCCGTGGGGTCATCGCCGGTCTGACCGGCTATGTCACCAAGGCGCACATCGCGCGCGCCGTGCTGGAGGCCACGGCCTGGCAGACCCGCGAGATCAGCGACGCCATGACCAAGGACTCCGGTGTCGAGCTGACCTCGCTCAAGGTCGACGGCGGAATGACGTCCAACAACCTGCTGATGCAGACGCTCTCCGACGTCCTCGACGCACCGGTGGTGCGCCCGATGGTCGCCGAGACCACCTGCCTCGGCGCCGCCTACGCCGCGGGTCTGGCCGTGGGCTTCTGGCCGGACACCGATGCACTGCGCGCCAACTGGCGCAGGGCCGCCGAGTGGACGCCCCGGATGGACGCGGACACCCGCGCCCGTGAGTACAAGAACTGGCTCAAGGCCGTCGAGCGGACCATGGGCTGGCTCGACGTCGACGACAGCTGACCAACCAACAGCCGGCCGGCGGTTCAGCCGGAGAGAGCTGAAGAGGAGTAGAACATGAGCACCCTGCAGAGTGTCCCCGCCCTGGGGACGCACCCGGCCGGCGGTTCCCTGCCGAGCCGTGCCGAAACCCGGGAACAGCTGTCCAACGCGACGTACGACCTCCTGGTGATCGGCGGCGGCATCCTGGGTATCTCCACCGCCTGGCATGCCTCCCAGTCGGGACTGCGGGTGGCCCTCGTGGACGGCGGCGACTTCGCCGGTGCCACCTCGTCCGCCTCCTCCAAGCTGCTCCACGGCGGCCTGCGCTACCTCCAGACCGGCGCGGTGAGGCTGGTCGCGGAGAACCACTTCGAGCGGCGTGCGGTGTCCCGGCAGGTGGCACCGCATCTGGCCAACCCGCTGACGTTCTACCTGCCGGTGTACAAGGGCGGCCCGCACGGCGCGACAAAGCTCGGCGCGGGCGTCTTCGCCTACTCCGCGCTCTCCGCGTTCGGTGACGGTGTCGGCCATGTGATCAGCCCGGCCAAGGCCCGCCAGTCCGTGCCCGCGCTGCGTACGGACAACCTCAAGGCCGTGGCCGTCTACGGCGACGACCAGATGAACGACGCGCGGATGGCGCTGATGACCGTCCGCGCGGCGGTCGACTCCGGGGCGACCGTCCTCAACCACGCCTCGGTCACCGGACTGCGCTTCACCCAGGGCCGGGTGACGGGCGCGGAACTCAAGGACCGTACGGACGGTACGGAGTTCGGCGTCAACGCGCGGCTGGTCCTCAACGCCACCGGCCCCTGGGTCGACCACCTGCGGAAGATGGAGAACCCCGACGCCGCCCCCTCCATCCGGCTCTCCAAGGGCGCGCACCTGGTCCTCAAGCGCACCGCGCCCTGGAAGGCCGCGCTCGCCACTCCCATAGACAAGTACCGCATCACCTTCGCCCTCCCCTGGGAGGACATGCTGCTGCTCGGGACGACGGACGAGGAGTACGAGGGCGACCCCGCGGACGTCTCGGTCAACGAGAAGGACATCCACCAGATCCTGGACGAGGCGGCGTTCTCGGTCCGGGACCAGCAGCTGACCCGCGATCTGATCACGTACTCCTTCGCCGGGCTGCGGGTGCTGCCCGGCGGGCCCGGCGACACCTCCAAGGCCAAGCGCGAGACGGTCGTGACGGAGGGCCGGGGCGGCATGCTGTCGGTCGCCGGCGGCAAGTGGACCACGTTCCGGCACATCGGCCGTACGGTGCTGGCGAAGCTGGAGTCCCTGCCGGGGCACCCGCTCGGCCAGGGCATGGAGCCGGTCGCGCGGCTGCCGAAGAAGCTTCCGCTGCCGGGCATCGCCAGCCCGAACGCGGTCGCCCACCGGCTGCTGATCGACGGCGGCGGCGAGGGGCCCTCCATGGCGGGGGACACCGCCCGGCACCTCGCCACCCACTACGGCTCGCTGGCCTTCGACATCGTGCGGCTGGCGAACGAGCACCCGGAGCTGGCCGAGCGCATCCACCCGGACGCGCCGGAGATCTGGGCGCAGGCCGTCTACGCCCGCGACCACGAGTGGGCCGAGACAGTGGACGACGTACTGCGCCGCCGTACGACACTGACGATCCGCGGCCTGGCCACGGACGAGATCCGCTCCAAGGTCGAGGACCTGCTGAAGAAGCGGGACTGACGGCACGGGTACGCGGGTGAGGGGCGCTTCCTTCGGGGAGCGCCCCTCACCCGTATTCCCACGGGACGCATAATGGGGGCCGATACATCGGATGTATGGAGGTCGCCCGTGGCTGTCACCGACGAGGCCATCGAGAGGATCAAGGGAATGATCGTCTCCGGCGCGCTGCGTCCGGGCGATCGTCTCCCCAAGGAGAGCGAGCTCGCCGCCGAGCTGGGGCTGTCCCGCAACTCCCTGCGCGAGGCGGTACGGGCACTGTCCCTCATCCGCATCCTCGACGTACGGCAGGGCGACGGCACATATGTCACGAGCCTCGATCCCCAACTGCTGCTGGAGGCACTCAGCTTCGTCGTGGACTTCCACCGGGACGACACCGTGCTGGAGTTCCTGGCCGTACGGCGCATCCTGGAGCCGGCCGCCACGGCGATGGCGAGCGTCCGGATCGGCGAGGACGAACTGGACGCGCTGAGCGCCCAGTTGGACGCCCTCGGTCCCGCTCCCTCGGTGGAACAACTGGTCGCGGCCGACCTGGAGTTCCACCGCGGCATCGTGCAGGCGTCGGGCAACTCGGTGCTCTGCTCGCTCCTGGACGGGCTCTCCGGACCGACCACCCGGGCCCGGATCTGGCGCGGGCTGACCCAGGAGGACGCGGTCAGCCGTACGCTCCACGAGCACCGGGCGATCCTGTCGGCGCTCCGTGACCGGGACGCCGAGGCGGCCAGGTCCTGGGCGACCGTGCACATCGCGAGCGTGGAGATGTGGCTGAGATCGACGCTCTGAGCCGCTGCCTCCCGGGCTTTCGCACCACGCGTCAGTCCTGCTTCTCACCGCTCGCGAAGCGCGAGATGACCAGCGCGACGATGATGATCGCGCCGTTGAGGAACTGGTTCCAGAGCGCCGGTACGCCCCCCAGCGTCATCACATTGACCACCAGTTGCAGGGTCAGCACCCCGGTCAGCGCCCCGAAGAGCGTGCCCCGCCCGCCCTTGAGACTGATGCCACCGATGACGGCCGCGGCGAAGACCTGGAAGATCCAGCCGTTGCCCTGGGTGGCCGCGACCGAGCCGTAGTGGCCGGTGTAGAGAATGCCCGCGAACGCCGCCAGCAGCCCGCCGATCGCGAGGACGATCCAGGTGACGCGGTCCACCCTGATCCCGGCGGCGCGCGCCGCCTCCGGGTTGCCGCCGATGGCATACAGCGCGCGTCCGTGCCGCAGCCAGGCCAGCGCGGCGCCACCGAGGGCGAACAGCGCCAGGCAGATCCAGACGGCGGCCGGGGCGCCCAGCCAGTCGGTCTTGCCCAGGTACCGGAAGGACTCCGGGACATCGGTGATCGACTTGCCCTCGGTGATGCCGATATGGAGACCGCGCAGCATGGTCAGCATGCCGAGGGTGGCGATGAATCCGTTGACCCGCAGCTTGAGCATCAGGAAACCGTTGACCGCGCCGATGGCCATACCGACCAGCAGACAGGCGGGTACGGCCGTCCAGAGCGGCAGCAGACCGAGCCCGGCGAAGCGGCCTCCCTCCGCGGGCAGCACCAGCCACATGGCGAGGACCGGCGCGATGCCGATCGTCGACTCCAGCGACAGGTCCATCCGTCCGCAGATCAGGATCAGCGCCTGGCCGAGCACGAGCAGGCTCAGCTCCGAGGACTGCTGGACGACGCTGATCAGATTGCCCGCGGTGAGGAAGACCGGCGAGACGATGAAGCCGATCACCATCAGCACCAGGATCACCGGTACGAGCGAGAAGTCGCTCCACCGGATGAACCGGAGCCGGTTCGGCGGGCTCGCGCTCCTGGTGTCCTCGGCCACCGGCGGACGTATGGTCCCGGTCATTCCCGCTCCCCCACACCTTCCATGGCGGCGACCAGTTCCCGGTCGGTCCACCCGCTGCCGAATGTGGCCACCACGCGCCCGTGGAACAGCGCGAGCACCCGGTCGCAGACCCGCAGATCGTCCAGTTCGTCCGAGACGATCACGGCCGCGCCGCCCTCGTCCGCCACCCGGCGCACCACGCCGAGCAGCGAGTCCTTCGACCGGACGTCGACGCCGGCGGTGGGCCGCAGGGCGACCAGGACATGGGGATCGCGGGCGAGCGCGCGGGCGACGACGACCTTCTGCTGGTTTCCGCCCGAGAGGCCCGAGACCGGCTGCTCGGGGCCGGTGGTCCTGATGTCCAGCGACGCGATCAGGGACCGGGCGAACTCCCGCGTACGGGAGGGCAGTACGGTCCCCCAGGGGCCGAGCCGGCCTGCGACCGTGAGCGTGGCGTTCTCCGCGACGCTGCGGTCCGGGACCAGCCCCTGGCGGTGCCGGTCCTCGGGGATGTAGCCGATGCCCGCGTCCAGCGCGTGCGGGACGCTGCCGGGTCTGACCGTGCGGCCGTGCACGGCGATGCGTCCCGAGGTCGCCGCGCGCATCCCGGCGAGGGTCTCTCCGAGGGCGGTGTTGCCGCTGGCCGCGGCTCCGGCCACGCCGAGCACCTCGCCGGGGCGTACCGCGAGGTCGAGCGGCTCGAACTCCCCGTCCAGCGCCAGCTCTTCGGCCTCCAGTACGGGATCCGGTAAGGGATCCCGTACCCCCGTGGCGCGTACGGCGTGCCAGGTGGCGGTCCTACCGGCGGACTCGCCGGTCATCGCCGTCACCAGGTCCGGCTTGGACAGCTCGGCGACCGGCGCGGTCAGCACGTGGCGGGCGTCGCGGTAGACGGTGACGGCGGTGCACAGCTCGTACACCTCCTGGAGGTGGTGGGAGATGAAGAGGAACGCCACTCCCTGGCCGCGCAGTTCGCGGAGCTTGCCGAACAGCCGCTGGATACCGCGTGCGTCGAGCTGCGCCGTGGGCTCGTCCAGGATGATCAGCCGGGCGCCGAAGGAGAGCGCCCGCGCGATCTCCACGAACTGCCGCTGTTCCACGGGGAGATCCCTCGCGCGGGTGTCCGGGTCGACCTCGACTCCGTACTCCGCGAGCAGCTCCCGCGCCCGCCCGCGCAATTCCCGCCAGCCGATGAACCGGCGGCTCTTGCCGGAACCGGCCCCGGACAGACCGTAGTTGTTGAGGAAGAGGTTCTCGGCGACGGTCAGGTCGGGGACGACCATCGACTTCTGGTGGACACAGGCGACCTTGGACTGCCAGGCCGTGGTGTCTCCGAAGGCGGGCGCGGGCTCGCCACCGAAGGTGACCCGTCCCGCGTCGGGCCTGTGCAACCCGGTGACCACGCCGACCAGGGTGGACTTGCCCGCGCCGTTGCGTCCCACGAGCGCGTGGGACTCGCCGGGGCGCACCGTGAGCCGGACTCCGTCGAGGGCGACGGTGGGGCCGAAACGTTTGACGATGCCTTCCGCGTGCACGGCGGCCGGCGCTTCCCTTGCCTCCCTGGTTTTCTGTGCCTCCCGCGCTTCCTGGGCCTCCCTCGCCTCCCGTGTCTCCCTGACCTCCCGTGTCTCCCTGGCCTCCCGCTCCCTCGGCTCCATGGCTAGCTCTTCTTCTCCAGCTGGTTGGCCCACAGCTTGTCGTCGTCCACGTTCTCCTTGGTCACCAGGGGCGCGGGAAGCTGGTCCTCGAAGCCGTTCGGGATCTTGATGACCGTGGAGCCGTGGTCGGTCGGCCCCGCCTTCGGGGTCTTGCCCTCCAGCGCCCGTTCGGCCCAGTACAGCGCGTACTCGGCGTACAGGTCGGCCGGCTGGGAGACGGTGGCGTCGATCTTCCCCGCGCGGATGGCGTCCAGTTCCTCCGGGATGCCGTCGTTGGAGACGATCGTGATGTGACCGGGGGTGCCGGCCGCCTTGAGCAGCTTCTTCTGCTCCAGCAGGGCCAGGGTCGGCTGGAGGAAGACCCCGCCCGCCTGCATGTAGATGCCGTTGATGTCGGGGTGGGCGGCGAGCGTCGACTGGAGCTTGGCCGAGGCCACATCGCCCTTCCAGTCGGTGGCCAGCTCGAAGACCCTGATGCCGGGGTACTTCCGGTGCATGCAGGACTTGAACGCCTCGGAGCGGTCACGCCCGTTGATCGAAGAAAGGTCCCCCTGGAACTCGGCGACCTTGCCCCTGCCCTTCAACCGCTCGCCCAGGTACTGGCAGGCCTGTTCGCCGTACGCGCGGTTGTCGGCCCGTACGACCATGTAGACATCGCCCGTGTCGGGCCGGGTGTCCACGCTGACGACGGGGATCTTCTTCTCGCTCAGCGTCCGGAGCGTCTCGGCGATCGCCCCGGTGTCCTGCGGGGCCATGACAACGGCCTTGGCGCCCTGGTCGGTGAAGACCTGGACGTTGGAGACGAGCTTGCCGATGTCGTTCTGCGAGTTGGTCAGCGGGAGCGCGTCGATCCCGTCCGCCGTGACGCCCTTCTCCACGTACCCCTGGTAGGAGTTCCAGAAGTCGCTGTCGCTGCGCGGCAGATCGATACCGACCTTGCCGCCACCCGCCGCGCCGCTGCCCTGGTCGCGGTTGCAGCCGGCCAGGGCCGTGACGGCCAGGAGTACGGCGCAGGCCGAGGCGCTCGTCGTACGCAGCGCGCGGAGTAATGGACGCGGGCCGCGAAGTACCGGACGTGGTCCGCGAAGTGGGGAACGCCCCACGGTGTGTCGTGGCATGGATGTCCCGTCCTTGGTCCCTGGGGAGTGTCGGGCTGTCGGGCTGTCGGGCTGTCGGGCTGTCGGGCTGTCGGGCTGTCGGGGGTGTCTACGCGGGTCAGGTGGCGGGACGCAGGCGCAGGCCCTGCATGCCGCCGTCGACGGCGAACGCCGTGCCCGTGACGGCTGCCGAGGCGGGGCTCGCCAGATGGACGACGGCCGCGGCGACCTCGTCCGCGCCGACCAGCCGTCCCATGGGCTGGCGGGCTTCGAGGGCGGCGCGCTCGGCCACCGGGTCCTCGGCCTGGTCGAGCAGCCGGCCGACCCAGGGGGTGTCGGCCGTACCGGGGTTGACGCAGTTGACGCGGATGCCCTCGCGGACATGGTCGGCGGCCATCGCCAGCGTCAGCGACAGGACCGCGCCCTTGCTGGCGCTGTAGAGGGCGCGCTGCGGCAGCCCGGCGGTGGCGGCGATGGAGCAGGTGTGGGTGACCGAGACGAGGCCGGGCCGGTCGACGGCCGAGCGGCGCAGATGGGGCAGCGCGTGGCGGGCGGTACGGACCATGCCGAGGACATTGACGTCCAGGACGCGCCGCCACTCCTCGTCGGTGTTGTCCGCGACGGTGCCGATGGCGCCGATGCCCGCGTTGGAGACGACCGTGTGCAGCGCGCCGAACTCCGCGGCCGCCGCGTCCACCGCCTCCCGTACGGCTGTGTCGTCGGTGACATCGGCCGTGAGCGCGAGCGCCCCGGCGGGTGCTCCGGCGCACTCCCGGTCCAGTACGGCGACCAGGGCGCCCCGTTCCAGCAGCAGTCTCGCGACGGCCGCCCCGATACCGGAGGCGCCGCCGGTCACCAGGGCGCCGAGCCCCTCGAAATCGCGTACGGCCGTCATGCGTCTGCCTCCTGAGCTTCGGTCCGGGACGGGACGGTGGTACGGCGGGCCTGCCAGACGGGCCCCTCCGGATAGCGGTGTGCGGCGATCGACGCGGGGAGCATCCGGGCGGAGAAACCCGGGGCGACGGGGGGCCGGTAGCGCCCGGAGGTGATCACCACGGGGTCGGCGAAGTGCTCGTGGAGATGGTCGACGTACTCGATGACCCGGCCTTCCTGGCTGCCGGAGACGGCGATGTAGTCGAACATCGCGAGATGCTGCACCAGTTCGCAGAGTCCGACGCCGCCGGCGTGCGGACAGACCGGGACCGCGAACTTGGCCGCGAGCAGCAGGATCGCCAGGTTCTCGTTGACTCCGGCGACCCGGGCCGCGTCGATCTGGACGTAGTCGACGGCTTCGGCCTGGAGCAGCTGCTTGAAGACGACCCGGTTGGCGACGTGTTCGCCGGTGGCCACCTTGACCGGCTGGCCCGCCCGTACGGCCGCGTGCCCGAGGATGTCGTCGGGGCTGGTCGGCTCCTCGATCCAGTGCGGTGTGTAGGGGGCGAGGGCGGACAGCCGGCGCAGCGCCTCGGGCACGTCCCAGCGCTGGTTGGCGTCGACGGCGATCCGGACGCCGGGGCCGACGGCGGCGCGGGCCAGCTTCATCCGCCGTACGTCGTCCGCGAGATCACCGCCGACCTTGAGCTTGATCTGCTCGAAACCGTCGGCGACCGCCTGTTCGGCCAGCGCGACCAGTTTGCTGTCGGAGTAACCGAGCCAGCCCGGTGAGGTGGTGTACGCGGGGTAGCCCTCGGCCAGCAGCCGGGCGGTCCGCTCGGCACGGCCCGGCTCCGCGGCGCGCAGGATGGCCAGCGCCTCGTCCGGGGTGAGGGCGTCGGTCAGATAGCGGAAGTCGACCAGCGAGACGAGTTCCTCGGGCGTCATCGTGGCGAGGAACTCCCAGACGGGCTTGGCCGCGGCCTTGGCCGCCAGGTCCCAGGCCGCGTTGATCACGGCGCCCGCCGCCATGTGCGTGACGCCCTTCTCCGGGCCGAGCCAGCGCAGTTGCGAGTCGTGGGTGAGTGCGGTGGAGAGCGCGGCGAGAGAGGCCGCGTCGTGCGGGGCCGGGTGCCCGAGGACGTACGGGCGCAGCGCCTCGATGGCGGCGGCGGTGACCTCGTTCCCGCGCCCGATGGTGAAGCAGAAGCCGTGCCCCTCGGCGCCGTCGTCGGTACGCAGGACCACATAGGCCGCCGAGTAGTCGGGGTCCGGGTTCATGGCGTCGGAGCCGTCGAGCTGTTCCGAGGTGGGGAAGCGGATGTCGTGGACCTCGAACCCCGTGACGGTCTGGCTCATGCACGCTCCCGTAAGAAGAACATCGGACCTCTTCGGTCATCCGATGTATAGCGGTGGGCACGCCCGACCGTCCAGGGCCGGGACGAGATTTCCGGCTGCGCCCGGTGAGGGACCGGGGCCACAGCTCGGATGAATCGGTGGAGCGAACTGTTGAGCGCTGGAGTAAATCTCCAGCGGCCCACCGACCCATGCGCGCGTACGGCGAAGTTCACCCGAGCGTGCACGGGGCTGCGGACGGGCAGAGGTAAAGCCGTAAGGTTGGTCCGTACGAGAGGGAACTTCGGAAGGAGGCACTGGGTGATCGAGCTCGAGGGGGTTCCCGAGCTGATCGACCCGGTCATGGTGGCCGCGTTCGAGGGCTGGAACGACGCGGGCGACGCAGCCTCCACAGCGGTGGCGCATCTGGACCGGGAGTGGAAGGGCGAGGTGTTCGCGGCGCTCGACGCCGAGGACTACTACGACTTCCAGGTCAACCGGCCCACGGTCTACCTGGACGGCGGAGCGCGGAAGATCACCTGGCCGACCACCCGGCTCTCCGTGGTGCGGGTGGGCGGCGAGAAACCCCGTGACCTGGTGCTGGTCCGCGGTATCGAGCCGTCCATGCGCTGGCGGTCGTTCTGCAATGAGTTGCTGGGCTTCGCCCATGAACTGGGCGTGGAGATGGTGGTCATCCTGGGCGCGCTGCTCGGCGACACCCCGCACACCCGGCCGGTGCCGGTCAGCGGGGTCACCTCGGACACGGACCTGGCCAGGACGATGGACCTGGAGGAGACGCGGTACGAGGGCCCGACCGGCATCGTCGGCATCCTCCAGGAGGCGTGCACGCACGCGGGCGTACCGGCGGTGAGCCTGTGGGCCGCCGTACCGCACTACGTGTCGCAGCCGCCCAACCCGAAGGCGACGCTGGCGCTGCTCAACCGCCTGGAGGATCTCATCGGCCTCCGGATCCCGCAGGGTGAACTGGCGGAGGACGCACGGGCGTGGCAGCTGGGGGTGGACCAACTGGCCGCCGAGGACACCGAGGTGGCGGAGTACGTCCAGTCGCTGGAGGAGGCGCGGGACACCGCGGAGCTTCCCGAGGCGTCCGGCGAGGCCATCGCCCGGGAGTTCGAGCGGTATCTGCGACGGCGTGACGGCGGTCCCGGCCCGGCGCCGGGAGGACCGGGTGGTCCCGGCGGCGCGGGCAGCCATGCCACGGAGAGCGGTGACGGTGCGCCCTTCCTGCGCGACGCGCCGGGTGGCCGGGCACGTCCGCAGAAGCCACCGCGCGGCGGTCCGGAAGCGGATACGGAGAGCGGCCCGGGGACGGAGGCGGAGACCGGCCCGGGGACGGAGGCGGAGACCGGCCCGGAAAAGAGCAAGGATTCCGGTCCGGACGGGGACGCCGATACGGACAGGGACGCCGGGCCGGGCAAGGACGCCGCACCGGGCAAGGACACGAAGCCGGACTCCGGTGCCGGTACGGACGACAAGGACGATTCGTCCGGGGACTGAGACCGCTCATCGCGAAGTCCCGTCCGGGACCGAGGAGATCGAGACCCGCCCGTCCAACCGGGCACGGGAACCGAAACGTCGAGCGGGGCGGTGCCGTCGGGCGCCGCCCCGCTCCCGTACTCACGCGGTCAGGACCCGGCGGCCCTCACCCGGTCGACCGACACGACGTCGTAGTCCGTCTCCGGCGTCGGCTGCGCCACATCGAAGCGGGCGTTGGGCAGATAGATACGGTCCTGCCAGACCGCGGCCGTCGTCGGGACCCGGAAGCGGTCCGGTGCGGTGATCCGGGTGATCGCGGTGCCCCGCGTGCCCGCGTCGTCGAGTTCCAGTACGTCGATGGCGTTCTGCCGGTTCTGCACGGCATGGAGGGTCCGGCCGAGGAGCAGCAGACCGTCGCCGTTCGGCAGCCGGGCCGGGCCGAGATCCACCGTACGCGCGACACCCGTGTCCGGATCGACCCGCATCAACCCGCCGCCGTTCACGAAGCTGTTGACCACGAGCAGCGCCCGGCCGTCCGGTGTGGCCGTGATGCCGTTCGCGGTGAGGGCCGGCCCCTGCGCCCAGTCCCCGCTCAGCGGCAGAGTGGTGACCTCGTCGCCCGGCTCACCGTCGCGTCCCAGCGCCAGCCTGTAGAGCTGTGGATGGAACGAGTCGGTGAACCAGGCGGCGCCGGGCGTCAGGATCACATCGTTGACCATCGTGCCGGCCGTGCCCACGGTGAAGGTCTTCGTGATCCGGCCCGTGCGCACGTCGGCGACCCGGATCTCACGGCTCACGCCACCGCAGAGGAACAACCGGCCCCGGGAGTCGGTCTTCAGCCCGATGACGGGATGATCCGGACCGAGCCCGGGGACGACGATCCGGCCGTGTCCGGTGGCGAGACTCGCACGGAGCACGGAGCCGTGGGCTATCGATCCGACATAGGCGTACGGCTCCGAGCCGATGGTGATGCCCTCGGGCCGGAAGCCGTCGGGCAGCGGGAAGCCGGTGGGCCACCGCCTCCCGGTGGGCTGCGACGCGGCGGCCGTACCGCCGAGCGGGGCGAGAAGCGCCGCGCCGCCGACGGCGGCCGCCGTGCCGATCAATCTCCTGCGTGTGAAGGAACGTTGCGTCATGGGCGCCCTTCCGACGAAAGATCTACAGACGCTCACACCCCATCACATGGGCTGCCGCCGCACGGTGTTTGGCCGAATCACAGAGCACAGCCCGTCCGGTTACCGCCGGGTGCGCGGTGCGTACCGCCGGCGATCCGGTCCAGTCCAGTCCAGTCCGGTCACCGCGCGATCGCGAGTGAAAACCGGTCGTGGGGGGGGGGGGGGCGGGGGGGGGGGGGGGGCCCCGCCCCCCCCCCCGGGCCGGGGGGGGGGGGGCCCCCCCCCCCCCCCCCCCCCCCCCCCCCCCCCCCCCCCCCCCG